>JAJREF010000005.1:0-360929 GCA_047459655.1 Rhabdochlamydiaceae bacterium | reverse complement strand
TGAAACAGTTTTTCACAACCTAAATTTAATCGACGTGCTTTTTGAAGAGGCCTCCACATCCTCCAGAAAAGAACAACTCATTCCAAGTATAGAGCAAGCCATCTTACACCTCACTGCACAAGATAAACAAGAGTTAACCCGTTACTTTGAACAATTATCCCAGAACCCCTCGAATGAACCTCTCCGTGTAGCCTTTCTCGACACCCTCCAAGGCAAATGCCCTCAAAGCTTTCTAGAACATCTCTTGCACATTCCCAATCCAGCAGGACTACGCATCTCTTATGTTAGACATCAAGAAGAGCTTGATGCCTCCATTAAAAAGATCACAAGTAGAACCCCCACCCAAGTCAAGATCATAAGAACCGTTAGGCTAGAAGGTAAACTAAGCGTTTTTGAGTCTTACCTAAAAGAAGATATTATCGCTACAATCACCACCCCAGATGGCAACATCCAACAGCAGCATCCAGGTAGCGCGCACTGTGTAGCCTTTGCGCAAGGCCTCTACTTCAAACAAAAGCCTACACATCCTTTAATGGAGTTTGCCATCCATAATCTCTTCTCCCGTTTAGCAGGGTCTCTCACACCACCCTCTGAGCTTGTCCGCTTTGACATACAACTCACAGGAAAAACACTCTCTTACCCCGTTCTTATCTCACAAGGAATCCCCGGCCCTACCCTGAAAACCCTAGAGAGAGACCCCTCCCTTCAAACACTTGATATCACCCGCCTCACATGGTTTCTTTTAGGCTCACTCCTAACAAGACCTGGCGATGGCAGATTATCTAATTACGTCGTCAAAGATAATCTCCTTTTCTGTATCGATAATGATCTCTCTTTTGTTGAGCCAGTAACTCAGTACCGCTTTTCTAAAGAGATCAACTTTTGTTCTGCTCTCTTTTGTTTACCCGAACAACCTCTGAGCTCTGAAGTATTTAATCAGTTTATTCATCTAGATAGAACAGCCCTACTCGATGGATGGATCGAAGATGTCATTGCAAGAGAAAAGCAGTATATCTCCTTATTCACCCCAGAAGAGACAGAGCGTCTCTGGTCAGAAGACCCCAACAATCGCTTCATCCCTACCATTTTATTCAAAGAAGGGACCCTTGTTACCCTCGATGTGCAGTTTGGTCAACTCCAAGCTTATCTTCAGCAGCAACTCGAGCGTGGAGCGCCTATCACACCTCAAGATCTACTCAAGCAGCTCATCAACTTACAAGACACTGTCCAAAGCTCTGTAGGACCTATCGTTGCCAAAGCCTACAGCCAACCCGCAGATACTTTAGGAAAAAGATTAGCAAAAGCCGTTGGAAGACACCAAGAGGCGTCCCTAACCTCGGCTCAGTTCCTAGAAAAGACTTTTAAAAAAATCCCCTCCACCGAAGAAGTTCATAAGAAGAAAGTTTTTTCTCCTGAAAAAGCCCGAGAAGAGCTCCTCCACTCCCTTCTCCAAAACCCCCAGATCGGAGTTATGCAAGATAGAGAAAACCACCTCTCTTTAAGAGGAGATTTTACCTGTCTTGTAACTCATGGAGGGCCCGACACAGTACGCCAAACCTTTGTTCTTAAAGCTCTTCAGTTTTTGGCTAAAAAAAAGCAACACACCTCCATTGTGCTTAGATCTTGCGCTGTGCTTGATTACTATAGCTTGCAGCCCTTTTTACAAGATACAATCGAGCATTTAGACATCAGTTATAGCCCGAATATTCACCCTTTCGATATCTCTCAAATCCGAAAAAGGTGTCCCCGCCTTAAAAGACTTCATCTTGAAGGTTGTGATCAGCTTAAAAATATTGATATGGGGCTTTTTCAAAGCTTGGAAGAACTATCTATAAGAAATTGTTCTAACTTAATTAGCCTCAGGATCCAAG
The DNA here is from genome assembly GCA_047459655.1 of Rhabdochlamydiaceae bacterium. Taxonomy (GTDB): domain Bacteria; phylum Chlamydiota; class Chlamydiia; order Chlamydiales; family Rhabdochlamydiaceae; genus CANJJB01. The sequence continues at coordinate 359,058 of JAJREF010000005.1, read as the reverse complement.
CCCCACGGCTAAGATCTCTCTCTGCCCAAAATACAACAAGCCTCTCAAACCTCACATTAGACGTGCAGAGTTTCCCCCTTATTGATCTTAAAAAATCTCCCTGTACCGATCTTAAAATCAATCCTTTAGAAAACATCTGCAGAGAACCTCTAGACTTTGAAAACGTTTACCACTTTTATATGCACCAACTGACGCAGATTGAGGCTTACTCTCCAGTTAACGAGAGACAGTGCGATATAGCATTAGATCGTTTGAAAGGAATTTGTGAGAACTTAAAATCATCCAGACATTCGATAAAATACCAAGAACATGTCTTAGAAAAAATTGAGCGTTTATATTTTGGCATTAATAAATGGCAGAGATATTTTGGAGTAGAACTTGTAGCGCCTTATCTTCCTCCTGACATTAGAGAAATCCTTCAAGGCCCCTGTCCCATTTTCCCTGGTAAAAAAGTAGCAGAGACCCACTTTTTAACCTTGATCCCTGAAGGTATGAGCCTCGAACAATTAGAGAGCCTCACTCAAAATCCCAAAGAGGGGAACAAGATAGGATTTAGGTGCAAGGATGTCACTACTTGGTGGGAGCAAAAGGATGACACTACTTGGGAGCAACATGCCAAAACCTCTTCTGGAAAAGCCCACTGGGTCCTCATGACAAACGACGTTATTCCAGACAGCCGATATAAAACCTGGAAAGATCAACAAACCTTAGCCGCCACATTCAAAGGGCAAGGGTATGAGCTCCTCTCAGGTATTGATGCCGCCACCTGTTTACTGACCGAATACGTACAAACAGGGCGCAGATTTTACACAGATAGCCCGTGGACGTGGACCCGATGTGTGGAACAGGTTAAATCCGGATCTTCTCAACGGCCCTTGGCCATTGGGGGCTTCGCCCCTGACGGTGTTACCGTCACCTACGACGGCATGTTCGGCGTCGACTACGTCATCAACGGTGTGGGTGTCGCGAGGAAGTTCTTTTAGGAGCTTGATCCTTTGAACACTTGGGAAGGTGCAGAAAGAGAAAAACTAGAGAAGTTAGAAAAGAGCTAAGTCTTTTGATCTTTTTGTGGCGGAAGGTCTTGGTCTATGGGCTTTTTAGTTAGGGACCGTTTTTAAAACAGCAACAAACGTGGAGACATGCATGATCAGTACCGTATCTGATGCTATCGAGTTCATGAAGGCCCAACTGCATAAACCAGTGGGCTTTTTTTCTTTTGGTAAAAAGAAAGAGCCTGCTATTGCACAAGAGATTTTAAGTTCTCTTGATACAAATCCTCTTACAAGATGGGCATTTATTCAAGCTTTGAGAGCTGAGTTTTTGCAAAAAACCATAACAGTTGAACAATTTAGCGCCCTTAAAAAAGCCTTTTGTGCTAAAGCTTCTTTTCCCAAGTGGAAAGAAGCTCTTTTACAAATACGTCCCCAAGAACAAGTTGCTTGCCATTCTGTTTTTCTTCGCTACGCTAACTCTCTTGCTTTTCCTATAAATATGAGTGAGAGAATCGTTTTTTCTCACGATAAAAACTTTTCCTCTGCCTTTGGGAGCACTTTTGCTACGAACAAACCAGAAAGAATAGACTCTGAAGGGCACATTCTCCTAGATGCTACGAGTAGATGTGTTTGTTTTGATGGAAAGAATGCATGCACAGGCTTTGCTTTGGGACTGGGAGATGGTGCTGGAGGCCACTTTGGAGATCATTTGCAAGATGAACATATTGCTAAAGCAGCTCATGTGGCAACCAAGTCCGCTGTTCAGTTATTATCTGCCTACCATGATCCTGAAGAACTTGTGAAAAACTTGCAACTAGTTATCAAAGCTGTTGATAAAAAAGTACAAGAAAAAGGTGCAGGGGAGGGGACAACTCTTCTTGGATGCCGTGTTTTCCCAGACGCTTCTGGATATCGTCTGATTGGCTTTAACATTGGAGATAACCTTCTCATAGGTTGGAACCCATCTTTACAAACCGTAATACCCCTCCTTTCTTCTAATTTGACAGAAGCGGGGACAGCTCTTATTCCTGGATCTTATCGCTCCTTTGAAATCCAGATTATAGATACAGTGGTTCCGAAAGACACCTTGCTTTTTCTGATGTCAGATGGTGTCCATGATACTCTCCCCTTTGTTGAAGAGGAAAAAAGCTATCCTAATGGTCTTAATTATCGGAGTCGCACTATCCACGACCCGGAAAAGATATTTAAAGATATTCCACCTTCTGCAGCACCAGCCTGTTTTCTTGAAAGAGTTGCCCAAAAAAGCTTCGAAGGTGCTGAGGCTTTAAGATTGAGACATCAACAGGATCAGAATATTCAGATAGGAGATGATTTTTCGCTTTTGCTTTGCCATCTTACTTAGGAGAAAATATTTGTTCAAATAGCAGAGAACCCGTTGTTTGTACAAGAAAGTGGTTGGAAAAGACAAGATGCTCCAGATATTCAAAAAATATTAGAAATGAACGTGCAATTAGCAGAGCAGCACAGAATTATAATACAACAACTCGCAGATGCGAATTCTAAGAAATCAGCAGGCTGTGTATGTTGTACAATTCTCTAATTCTTTATGTTGTTTGGGCATATACCAAGTTGGGAAGGCAGGAGAGACCATGGCCTTGCGCGAGTTTAGCACGCCTGCGCGGAAGCGAAGGATGGCTAGAGGAAGGTCTTGGGGATTTTCTTTGATGGGAACAGGTAAGAAGCTCTCTGCGAAAACACGTCTAAATATTTTGGCATTATCTCCCAGCAGTTCAACTTCAAAATCTCCACCTACCACTTGAGGGGACGCTTTAAAGGAGTTTAAGAAACTCTTCAAATGTTCTACAGAAGGCTCTGTGCCTGGGATCCAGATCCAAAGTTCGTCTTTGTGTTTGTATGTGCCACCATTGCTTTTATAGATCTCTTCAGCTCCTGTAATCGTACTGAGCATATGTATATGAAGATCGACCTCTTTTTTTCTGAGGCAAATATCTTGCGCTTCTTTTAACCACATCTTGCGAATGTTGCTTGCATGTTTTTGATAAGCGGGCCAATTTTTTGCAAACATCTTTGTTTGCCCCACACGGCAACACCCATTTTGCTCCTTTGTATCATTAAAAATGGTAGAGGGTTTTCCTTGGCTGCAGAGAAGAAGATTACTTTCTACAGCTGCCTCTTTGGCGACATAAACTTTTTTATAGAGTGAATACATGTCATTATTGGTCAGAATTCTTGCAACAGCAGCTTTGATGAATTGTTTATCTCTTGGTAGATCATCAAAAGAAATAATTTCTACCTCATAACCCTCATTAAACGATTTAAGCCGGTTTAAAAGAGAGGCAACACACTCGACATCTCTGGGGGATACTTTCGAAAGAAGATCTGTATCATCTAAAATAGCATAGAGAAGATGGAGATACTCTAGTTGCTCTCTTTTGGGAGATACTGAGTAATCAGAAGAATTGGTAGCGACGAGGTAGCGTTGCAAAAGACGCTTGAGAATTCTTCGATGGGAAGGCGTTTTACCCTCTTTCTGCACACTTTGAATTTGTTTTTCGATATGCTCAAGCGTCATCCCACCTAAACTGTGTTTATCATTAATCTCAAAGCTTTTTTCAGCAACAAGCACATTGCAAGATTGCACATCTGCAACTGTGATCACAGAAGGCGTCGTATTTGAAAGAGAACTTTTATGATGGTCAATCACGCTGATGATTTCTAAATAACTAGGAATTTTGGTTTCTTCTCTATTACTAAAATCTCTGAGAGAAACAGTGCCTAAAATCGCCTTTTGCACCTCTGATGCATGAACAACACCCAGAGGGGAAAATCTCCCTTCTTTAGAAGAGGAAATCACTGTCAAATAAGGCAATCCACTGAGCTTGCTGCGGATCTCTTCTACATCTGCGGTATAGCTCACATACTGTGGCATAATCCCAAGAACAGCTGTCTTCACACTGTGGGCGACATCGAGCCTTTCTACGTAGACTCGAATGCTGTAAATTGCTTGATCAAGACCTTCGATTGCTTTCACAAGAAAGTTGAAGATTTGTGATCTATCTTCAACAAGCTTTCCTGTCTTATCAAAAAGAGGAAGATTCTCGAATTTTTCAAAAGAGAGATAAACTCTTGGAGGTTCAAAATAGAGTGTTGTTCCATTGCTTTAGCAAATTCTGCAAAAGAACTCTCAAGCCCTTTGGGAGCTCTAAGCACTTTCGTAATATAATCCTGTAGCAGTTGATGTTGTTGATGTGTGAGCTCTTGCGCCGGAAGGCACTCTTTGATCTTCATATTGAACGTAGATTCTACAAGTTCGACAAGTTCTCGGCGCGTCAGCACCGGCTTAACAAAAAGAGCCACCAGCTTAACATTCAAATAGTTTTCATACCATCTAAGGCACTGATTTAAGAGATCGATGACAAAACGCACCCGCTCTGCATCAATGTTTCTCCACTCTCCCACATAATAACCCTCAGCATCGACGATGATCACCGCATTACGCTCTTTTTCAAGATCGATACCCAGCGTGAGCGCGCTCGATTCTTTCTTCAAAAGCCCTGCTTGTGTCACCAAATCAGATCCTAAAACCGTCAAACTAGTCCGCGTTTTCGTCAGATAAGAAAATACATTAGAACCAAACACAGAATAAAAAATAAGATCGATCTCTACCTGGGACTCAGGAACTCCTCCAGGAACATTCCATAGATGTAGCCCTTCACTAACCCGCGCTCCAAAAGCATCCACCCACCCCCAAAAGAGGCAATCGTCGTATCCAAATCAGGCGATCCATGCGCTGTAACGATGTGACTTCCCGGATACACCTTTCCCATGGCCACAGGAAAAAGTCCCTGATAATCCTCGCGTGGGATCCTTCTTCCTACAATCTTGCCTCGGATAGCAAGATTTTCTTCAAATGAAAGTCCTGAAAATTGATTCAGCCAAAGTTCAAAATGTGTTAAAAAGTAATTCTCTAAAACATTTCCTTGATTAATGCGATCTATGTAATCGACAACGGCGGGCAAAAGAAAGTCTTCACTCTCTGTCTGTTGGATAAAATCGCAGAGCAGGCGGCTCACACGCTCATACTTAACTTGTTCGGGCAGTGCTTGAAAAGCAGGAGAGCGACATTCTTTTAAAGATTTTTCAACATCTTTAAACTTTTCTTCGAAAAAAAGATTCGCCAATTAATGCCATTTACTCTCTTCTTAACTCACCTTAAAAATCGGATTGAGCAGGATTCGAACCTGCGACCACCCGCTTAGAAGGCGGGTGCTCTATCCACTGAGCTATCAATCCAAACTAGTACTGGGCCGCTATATTATAAAGAAAAAAGACAAAATTCAACGTAAAACATTGCTGGGAGAAGATAAAAGTGCTAAAATCCTCTCGATAAGCAAGGAAAAAATGGTTCTTAAAATTATTGTGATTGGATCTACAGGACGTTTGGGAACCCATATTGTAAACATGGCGCAAAAAAATATAGACTTTCTCATGGCCACTCTAGAAGAAGCTGATGTTATCATTGATGCCTCTTCCCCTTCTGCCTGTGAAAATAACATTAGTAAGGCTCTGACTTTACACAAACCTCTCATTATCGGAACAACCGGCCACACACAAGAAAACCTTGCCCTCATCCAGCAAGCAACTCAATCTATCCCTCTTCTTTTTGCACCTAATTTTAGCTTAGGAATGACGGTGTGCCTAGAAGCAGTTTCTCTTTTTGCTGAGCAACTCAAGGGTTTGTGCACAATTGAAATCACAGAAACCCACCACATGCATAAAAAAGATACCCCAAGCGGCACCGCTCTTGCCTTATCTCAAGCGATAGACAAAAAAAACCCTCCCCCTATTCACTCTATTCGAGAGGGAGAAATCATGGGAGATCATACTGTTACCTTCTCCTGCGAAGGGGAAAAAATCGAGGTCAAACATCAGATCCACTCTAGAGAGGCCTTTGCAATAGGCGCTCTCAAAGCCGCGCAATTTATTATTCATCAAAACCCTGGATTATATACCATGAAGGATGTGTCACATGTCGCTTGTTAAAGATTTTTTTGAGCCAGGACAGCCTCTCACATTGATTTCAGGCCCCTGTGTGATTGAAAGTGAAGAGAGCGCTTTATTTGCTGCAGAATTTCTCAAGGATCTCTGCGCTGCCCTTGAGATCAACTTCATTTACAAATCGAGTTATGACAAGGCCAACAGATCCTCCATCCATTCTTTCCGCGGCCCTGGCATCAAAGAAGGACTGAGAATTCTAGAAAAAGTCAAAACAACTTTTGATCTTCCTATCCTTACCGATATCCATTCACCACAAGAAGCGGTAATTGCTGGGCAAATATGCGACGTCATTCAAATTCCGGCTTTCCTTTGCCGCCAAACAGACCTCATTAGCGCAGCTGCGAGCACAGGTGCAATGATCAATGTCAAAAAAGGGCAATTCATGGCTCCTTGGGACATGAAAAATGTCATAGAAAAAATTGAAGAGATGGGAAACTCAAATATTATCCTAACCGACCGAGGAACAAGCTTTGGCTATAATAACCTTGTCTGCGATATGCGGGGGATTGCCATCTTGAAAAAGTTTGGATACCCGGTTTGTTTCGATGCTTCCCATGCTGTCCAGTTGCCAGGAGGCAATGGGAGCAGCAGTGGTGGAGAAAGGGAATTCATCCCCACGCTTGCCAAAGCAGCCGTGGCTGCAGGATGTGATTGCCTGTTTATCGAATCACACCCCAACCCATCACAAGCTAAAAGTGATAAAGACTCAGTTTATCCTTTTGCTGAAATGGAAACTCTTTTAAAAGAAGTTAAACGCATCTTTGAGGCGGTTCAACCCACATGTACTCTAAAATAACCCTCTTAAGCATTTTGGTCGTGGGAATCTTTACTCTTCTCTGGGTCTTCAACATGGCGTTTGTCAGAGAAAAAGATATTGCCGCTTATGCGCAGTTTATAGAAAGCGTTCAAAATATCGCTTCGACAAAAGATTATAAAGCTACCCACCAAAAAAGAAAGGGCCTCAGAAAAGATATGTGGCTCTCCCAAGAAAATCACACCCGCCTCCATTACCGCATTGACAGCACGGCTTCAACACTTACCCTAATACCCAACGATACAAAATTAGACATCCTAGAAAATTTAGAGGGGATTCAAGGGTGGATCCAAGAACGCCTCTACGTGAATGGAAAGACGCCCATGCAACAGATGCGTTTTTTGAAGCTGGAGAAGGCACCTATCAATACACAACACAAGAATTTTTAGCTAAATCCGTAGCTCTTTCCTTATTTAGATTGCCAGGCCATGCTCTTCCTATTTCACTAGATATCAATAACGCGTTCCTCAAGGGCATAGCACAGGATGTTTCCTTTTCTGTATCAGGGAAAATCCCTCAGTTTCAAGCCAAACGTTTTCAAGCCACTCTTTCGACTCAACCTGAAGAAATAAACACCAGGAAGGAATCATGATATCCTTAGTACTATCAACTCTTCTTGCAGTAGCAGGCCCTATCGCTGACTCAACAGCTGTTTCTTCTGCAGCCGCCTCTTATGATGGGAACGCTCTCATCTTAAAAGGGCAGGTCATCCTTGATCACGGCCTTGGAAAAATGAAAGCAGAAGAAGCTATCCTAGAAAGGCAAGAGATAGGAAAAGAGTTCCCTTTTTCTTTCATCCATCTACGTAAAGACGTTCTTTTATCACTCAGCCACGACGCTACTCTTTCTTGTGATAGTGCAGATCTTGATTTTGTCAGTCTAAAAGGACACATCACAGGAGATAAGCGCCTGTGCTACACCGACTCTATCAAAAGAAAAAAAGGAGGGAGGACTCTTTTCTGCCTCACCAGTAAACGCGCTGACCTCGACCTCTCCAAACAAGAATTAGATGAACAAAAACCCCACTACGATGTTGCCTCCATTCTTGCCCAAGATGCCGTAGAGTTTGCATACGATCAAAAATATACCCTGCATGCAGATACAGCTCTTTATCGTAAAATGCAAAATCACGTCTCTGCAAGAAGGCATGCAGAAGGAGCCCTCTGTAAATGTATCTATGACAACAATCAAATTGAAGCAGAAAAAATGGATGCAGATCTGGCTATCTCAGAACTCTCTATGGTACGCCCCCAAGGAACTCTGAACTCTCTTCTTAACCATCTTTTGCCCGGGAAGGCCCTATTCTCTTCAGACACACTCCTTTGGAATCATCTCAATAATACCCTTCACCTCAAAGGGCACGTCCATTTACAAGATCCCTCTCTGGGTGAGGTGCTTTCCGAAGATGAAATTCAAATCGTGCAAACAGACAAACAACTCTCTTCGATCAAAACACATGGCAAAACAACTGTTAACTATTTGAACGCGCACAAGCTCACCTGCTTTGGAACCATTGATATTAACCAAAAAAAACTTCAAGCCGCTATCTTAAGTCCTGTGATAGATGGAGTCACCCCCCAACATCTACAACTCTCCTACCAGGAAGAACAAGTCACCGTCTTTGGTGATGTCGGCAACATTGAATACACGGTTATAAATAACACCTTTCAGCCTATATCAATTTCTCTTAAAGGCAATGTCTACCTCTTTTCCCACGATGCTGCAAAATCACGCGCCTACGGCGTTACCGACCGACTAACTTATTCTCCCACAACTAGAACATTTATCTTGAGTGCAGATCCTGGAAAAAAAGTGATTTTTATCAACGAGGAAGAAAACCTCCGTTTGAGCGCGCATGAAGTACATATCACAGAAGATCCATCCACAAAAAAACAAAGTGTTAAAGGAATCGGAAGCGTTCAGTTAACCCTATCCTCTGAAGAAGAAGCCCTGATGCAAAAAATACTAAAACTATCGAAAAATATTCCATGAAAACAATTTTAAAAGCAAAAAATCTCGCTAAAGGATACAACGGCAAGTCCATCGTGAATAACCTCTCCTTTGAAGTTGGTAAAGGAGAAGTAGTTGGCCTTCTTGGCCCCAATGGAGCCGGAAAAACAACCGCCTTCTATATGACCATTGGGCTCATTCGCCCCGATGATGGACACGTCTTCTTCAACGGACAAGAGGCTACTTATCTTCCTATCCATGCAAGAGCTAAACTAGGAATGGGGTACCTTGCCCAAGAGCCCTCTGTCTTCCGCTCCCTCACCGTCGAGGAAAAATATCTTAGCCATATTAGAAACCCTCCCAATTTCTAAGAATGAAAGAAAAAAACGCCTCCAAGAACTCCTTCACGAGCTCCACTTAGAAAAGTTAGCCAAGAAAAAAGCAAGCCATCTCTCAGGAGGAGAAAGAAGGCGACTGGAGATCACAAGAGCCCTTGTAACACAACCCTCGCTCCTTCTCTTAGATGAACCCTTTGCCAATATCGATCCTATCAGCGTCACCGACGTTAAAAACATGATCCGCCTTCTCAAAAATAAAGGCATTAGCATTTTAATCACCGACCACAACGCCAGAGAGATTTTCTCCATTGTTGATCGGAGTTATCTCATGAGAGAAGGCAAAATCCTCATCTCCGGAACAGTCGATGAACTCCTTGCAAATAAAGACGCAAGACGCTTCTATTTTGGAGAAGACTTTAAACTTTAGGGCTCGTAAAGAAATATGGAATATTCTTCAGATCAGATTGCTAAAAGAACACGCTTTGCTTTCATAGGCATACGCCTAGCCAGTGTGCCCTTTTGGAGTATGATCAGCTTACTCTCAGTCCTCCTTTATAAGACGATGCACATCACCCCTTTACAGATCACACTGCTCATCATTATCAAGCCCATGTCAGCCCTTTTTGCGCCTTACTGGAGCCACCGTATTCATGAGCGCCCTGATAGAGCTCTATCCAACCTCGCATGGGGCAACAGCCTTCGTTATCTCCCTTTTTATTTGTTCCCTGGATAGATTCTGCTTGGATTGTCATCCTCTCTTTCGGCCTTTATATGATGTTTTATCGAGCAGGATTTACCGTATGGATAGAGACTATTAAAACCAAGATGCCCCCTCCATCTCGTGAACGCTTGATGGGCTTTAGCTCCGCCCTTGATTATGGACTCACCGCCCTTCTTACATTTGCCTTAGGCCCCCTACTGGATAGAGATCCAGAATCCTGGCGCCTTCTCTTTCCACTGACAGCATTTTTAGGACTTATCTCTACCTACTACTGTATCGCATTCCACCATGTGCCAGTCAAATCCCTACTACACCTCCTTCTCAAACTGATCTTTTAGCACCGTGGAAAAAATCATGGGAACTCATAAAAAAAGATATTAATTTCTCAAATTTTCAGATGGGATTTATGCTAGGCGGTGCAGGGTTGATGATCATGCAGCCCGCGATTCCCATGATCTTTGTTGACATCTTGCAACTCTCTTATACCAAGATGCTGATGGCAATTGCCGTGTTCAAAAGCCTCGGATATATCGTCACAACACCCTTCTGGGTCAGACTTTTTCGTACAATTAATATCTACCGTTTCTGTGGTTTTGTAACCATTCTCATTGCTGTTTTCCCCTTCCTACTCCTTAGGCGCTCAGTGGCATATTGTTTTTCTCTACTGCGCCTATGCCCTTTACGGCACGATGCAAGCTGGCAGCGAATTCTCCTGGCACATGTCAGGCCCCATTTTTCCAAGGAAAAAGATAGCACCATCTATAGTAGCACCAACGTTCTTGCAACCGGCATTAAGGGCTGCCTTATCCCACCCCTCGGCACTCTTCTCTACACCTTAACTAATTCAGTCATGGTGATGATCGCAGGCTCCCTTCTTGGGCTCCTTGCAACAGTCCATTTCATGCGCTACGCCTCCGCCCTCAAAACAGAAAAAGAATCGGCATAATAACAACGTAGCCATTTATCGATAGTTGCTATTTTTTTCATAAAAATATTTTGATCCTCTACTCCAAATTGATAAGGTTTTTTCTGTCCAATCTAACTTACGTTTTTTTGCTATTCAAAAAAATAGCCCTTGCTAATAAATTATTCATTATCAGAAAATGACTTTTCGAAATCTTCATGGAGGAGGGAAAATATGGTTAATCTTGTAAGCTTGGATGGATCTGGATACGCAAGAACTGAAGAACCAAGAATGGTAGGCACAATAACTGTCCATCGATATCAACTAGGTAGTTTGTTACCAGACGATGCCAGGAGAGCAGCGGCTGCTATTGATATGTTGTTGAGAGACAATGCCCATTTACTTCCCCTTTTTCCTCGAAATCCTCCTGAAGCTTTAGAAGAACAGGTGACGCAAAATCCGCACCTTGTCATTAATGGCAGAGCCGTATGCCTTGCTTCTCTTCCAAAAGCAGATGTAGAATTTACTTATGTAGATAGTTTGTTTTCTGAAGCACCTATTGACCTCCCTATCCAATGTGAAAGAGGTCATTTTCTTGAAGAAAAATTTGTTAGACATTGGGTTCCCCGAGCCGGTGATGTGTGTCCAGGAGGAGATCATCGAATAGGCTCAACCAACTTTGACCCTAGACTCTACCTAACTACACATGCTGATATGCAAAGAGCTAGTAGGCGCATACAAAGAGATCGCGAAGGAGATGCGAATGCGCAAAGGCAAGGAGAAGAATTGAACAGACAACGAGAAATATTGCAAATTCAGAGAATTCGGTTTGAACAAGTAGCATCCTGTGTTAGACCAGATCGATCTTTAAAACTAGGAGGAACTTCCATTAAAGCAGTTGTGAAACTTGTACCATTCATTGTTCAAACATCACTTAAAGCCGGTTCCAACACAATAAAGGAGATGCTCAAAAAACTTCCTATTATAAGTTTTTTTCTTTGGGTTAGCTCTTGGTAGTTACAGAATATATAAAGGATACAAAGAGGGTAATCCAGTTGAGGCTGTAAAAGGACTCGCTGAAGTAGGATCTGGGGTAGCTGCTGGTTTTTTTCCTGGAATAGGTACACTCGTTTCTTTTGGAGTAGATGGAATTATGTTAGTCCATGATGTGTACGAGAGCAAGGCTGGCGTAGTCTTCAATCCAACAGTCGCGGAAACCCATATATTCTTGGGACTTCATTACGATGAAGCAACTCCAGCTACGCAAGCAGAGATAGAAAGAGCCTACCGTGATGTTTCACGCCTAATACACCCAGATAAAGTGGCTGAGTTTGGAGCATATAATGTACAGCAACTCGGAGAATTACAAAAAAAAGTCAATAACGCTAAAGAGAAGTTAATGAAACATTATCGATATGCATAACGCTACTATGCAATATAAGAGAAAGTTGCCAAGCTCTAGCTAGGATAATTCGATTGAACCCTTGGGAAGACTTACAACTGTACTCAGTTAAATAAAGGAGTAAAATATGGATATTATAGAATCTGCTAGTTCTCAAGCTCCTGAGCCACCCCCTGTAGAAAAAAACAAATGGTGGAGCAGGATCACTAACCTGGCCATCCAGGTAGCTAATTTGGCTAGAAATATTCGCTCTATGGATGAACCGAAACCAATACTGTGTAACCGTTTAAATCCTCTCATATACAGAAATGCTTTAACAATTTTAAATCTTTCATTGGAAGATGTAGAAAATCCTTCTCTTATCACTGATGCGCATGCTCGCATTATTGCTATGCTTACAAAAAGAAAAGAACGGGTCCCAAAATTGCTTGCAAATGAATTGGGATCAATAGATTGAAGATGCTAGCATTGCGTATCAGACAATCATCAGAGGAAAAGACCAGTGAAGCTCTATTGAATGATATTAAAAAAATGTAAGGAGAGAATATGGCTAACGCAGTTGTTCCACGCAAATCCCATCCAGATGATAGAAACCCACCCAACAACCCCAGATGGCCGAATCGTCAGACTATTATAAATGCTATATGCATAGCCGTAAATGCAACTTTTGAAGCTTGCACGAATAGGTACACGAACAACATTTGGAGTAAATATTCCTATTTGCGCTTGGAATTCTGTAGAAGCTTTTCAACGAAAAGAATATCAAACAGTTGCATGTCACGCCGTTGCATTATGTGTCTTGTTTCTTCCAGAAGGTCGTTTGATAGCTATGGGCCTAGATACTGTTTCTGAATTTTTGAATGCATATACCAAGTCTCTTCAAAGACAAAAATCTAGCATATCTGATTCAAGACCAGGAAGACTAGATCCAACTGTAAGAGAAAATGCAGTTATAATGTTAGGGCTATCTGCAGAAGAAGCGCTTAATAGAGAAACGGTTTACCAACGCTATGAAGCACTCGTGAAGAATTTAACAACAAAAAGAGACAAACTCCCCCTCAGACCTTACCAGTGCAATACAAAGCATGATAAATGACGCAGATATTGCATACCAGACGTTAAGCTCAACTTGAAAGTTTGGAGTGGAGAATATCTTCGATTGATTGTGTTTTAATCGAGAAGGGCAGAATCAACGTGAACTTTTTAATTGACACAAATAGAAATATTTTAAAGAATGCTTCCCAACTGATGAAGACTTGCACATTAGAAGGCAAGTTCATTCAGCAAAAATAAATAAAAGGAGTTTTGTATGGCAATGGTAACCTTACCTTATCCGTCCAATGTTGAGTTTGTAGATCATAGCGCGATTCAGGCAGCTGTTGCTGCCAGCCCTGATATTCAAACAACCGTCGCAAGAATTACGGAGCTTTATCATACGGTCAACATTGCAGAGGTGATGTTCAAGCTTAATCAAACGGGAAGCTTATTAAGATTGGCCTTTGCCGGAACGCAAGGATTTGGTTGCTCGTCAACAGTTGTAGATATTATGACTACTTATCAACATTTGGTGGCCGACTCTCTAACCACGAGCCAAGAGTTTCGGATGAGCTCATTACGCGCACTTAGGGAACATCAGATGGCTTTAATGTTTATGGAAAAACATATAGACGATGCTGTTAATAAAGCAATGCAAAAACTCATGTCAACTGCTGAGTTAGCAAAAACGATGGCTGAAAAATCAGGACAATTAGTTGTCGAGTCTCAGGCTCTCTCCTTAAAAGCGGATCTAGCTCTTAAAGAGATTCAAACCAATCATACAAACACCAAACAAGATCAAGATAGAATTGGAGAAATAATAGGAGAACTGGTAGCAGAAGAAGCTTATCAGAAAGGGCGTAAGACCTCTTTAGAAAAAGAGGTAGAAGGAGAAAGAACAAGAGAACTAGAGGCAGGAAAAGATTCGGCAAGGACAAGAACGATAGGCTCCATAATAAAAATTATTTCAATGCTTATGAGCCCCATTGTTGCACCGCTATACGCCGCATTGCCCGCGGGTTCTTTCCCTACCCCAGATAACGCTGAAGAACAACGAATGCTACAAGAAAGAGAAACTCAAATTGCAAGTAGACGAGCCGATCGCGAAGCAGAATTGAGAGATACAAATGCTTCTTTAGCGCGATCTGTTGCTCTCTTAGCTACCACCAATATTGAAACAGACCAATTAGGTGTAGCTGTTCGAGCTCTAGAGGTAGCAAGAAAGTCAATGGGAAGAATAACAACAATATTTATGGACGTCCGGCTATTCTGGCAGAATGTTGAATCCCATTGTCGGGAGTTAGCTAATATTGAACATCTTCAAGATGGAGCAGTTTTAGCCGAGGCAGGTATGGAAACAGCATTTACAAATGCTATAAAAGCATCAGGATTAGGTTGGCTGTCTTTAGGGAAAATTAGCCATGAAGCAGTACTTGCCATAACTGAAGCACACAAGCAGTATGGTGAAACTATGAGTACACTCCCAACAAAAGCAGAGTGTGTACAATTGATGGCTGAAACTCCTCGTCAGATCTTAGAACAACTCGAAGCTGAAAAGCAACGAATAGCTTAGCAGAAATAAGATATTGCAATCCAAGCAGTATGGATCGGCTTTAATGGCTCTAAAAAAACTTTAGAGCCATTGAGAATCAATCCCACCTCTTACTCGAAAATTTTGGTGGAATTTTAACAAAATTTTAACATCTAAAAAAATTACCAAATAATTTGTGTTGCACGAGTTTTGAAAATACAGTAAAAGCATAAAAACACAAGCACTCTGGATCAAAAGTTTTTACTGTTTTCAGTGAGGTAAAATCTCGTCACAGAGGCTAGCCATTTAGATAGTAGGAATCATCATGCTAAACTTTCGAAAGCTTAAACAGGATTTCTCTTCCAACGTCGTGAAAGATGGAAAAGATTTGTTTGATAAACAAAAAGTTGTCTCTGCTAAAATTCTTCACTTAGATAATCGCATTTTAAGAATTTGTGGAAGGGTACAGGGACAGTATGAAAACCATTATGAGAGCAACATTGAGATTGATAGAATCGATTGTGAAACCATCGACTCTGATTGTGACTGTCCGTATAACCATGATTGTCAACATTTAGCCGCTCTACTTTTTTTCTAGAAGAAAAGTTAGACGAAATTATGGTAAACTATTCCAAAGAAACAAATTTCGATGACCTTGCCCATAAGAACGACCTAAATCAAGAGCAGAAACAAGCTCTCATCGAAAAATTTAAAGAAGCAGCGACCAAACAAACACAGAAAGAAGAAGAGTTATACCAGAAACAAGTGCTACAAGAATACATCGCCTCTTCAGAACTACTTGCGACCTCTCCATTTTTCAAGCCTGCTAACAAGCATGAAATTGATAAAGCAGAGGCTGCCTTTATTTTTGCGCCCCCCCGCTCTCACTGGTAATGCAATTGTTGAAGTTCAAATAGCTCTCAGACTCCCTTCCCGATCAAAACCACTACACATCCCCTACCTAAAAAAATTCCTGGAAGCCATTCGATATAGTGAGCCTATTTTTATCGGCAGTAAACGGTACTGCTTCTCTCTTGACTCTTTCCAGCCTGGACAAAAAGAAATCATCAAAATGCTCCTTGACCAAGCGCGTTTCCAAGAACAACCCAACTCAGAAAAAGGGTATCGCATTGGACAGATCGATGTCGAACTCTTTGGAATCATTCTCGCTGAAGTCTTTGCACAAGCGTATTCCACTCTATCAGAAAGAAATTTTTCTCAAGAAGATGAGCTCCCTCTCCTCCCTGGTTTATATGAGGGCAGTCTAGAAAACCCCCTCCGCTTCTCTTTCCAACCAGCCACTTTGAAATTTGTCATTGAGTATATGAAACCTCCCGTATCTAAGATTTTGCTCAATCCAATGATCATGTTAGATCAAAAAGCTATCACCGTTGAAGAAGCCAAGCTGCTTGAGTGCGTCAAACCAGGCATGTTATCGCTAAATACATACTACAACTTCGGGCCTCAGATCACGCGCACCCATTTAAAAAATCTAAGACCAATCAGAGATATGACCATCCCAGAGCCTCTCTTCGGATCTTTTGTGGAAAATGCGATGCCGGAACTTACTCTTTTTGCGCAGATCGAAAATAGTGAAGCCATCGAGTCTTTTGTTACCCTCCCCTTTGTTACACCTGTGAAAGCAACATGCGATATCGTCTATCTAGACGGAGAACTAGAAGCCTCTCTCTTCTTCCACTATGAAGGGCAAAATATTCCAGGGGCTCCAAGCAAGCTCTCTTACGAAGATGTCGATTCTTTCGTCTCACCCCAAGGAATTTTAGCGCGAAACCTTGTTGAAGAAAGAAAAATCATTGAAGATCTCTTCCAAGACTTTATCTTCAATGCAGATGATGGCATTTATGTGGCCAAGTCTGAAAAGAAAATCGTGGAATTTATGACAGATATCATTCCGCGCAACCAAGATAGAGTCAAGTTCAACTGCCCACAAAACCTACTCGATCAATTCATCTACGATCAAACACAATTCTTCCTGCAGCTGAATGAAACATCACGCATAGATGTCTATGAAATAGAACTGACCGTGAAGGGTGCTATGAAGGGCGTAAAAATGGACCTACTCTGGGAATGCATTGCTTCTAAACGCGCCTTTATCGAAATCGAATCTACGCGTAGCAAAACAAAAAAACCAGGTGAAGGCAATAAAATGCCTAAAATTCTGGTCCTTGACCTTGAAAAAACAGCCACCATTTTCCAATTGTTTGATGAACTAGGAATTACCGTCCTCGACAACCATAAATTAGAAAGACCATTGTGGAGCCTTGCAAATATCGATGCTTCCCATTTTGCAGGACTACCTGTTGAGTATAAAATTGCCAACAAACTAGTCGACATCCGCAAACAAATGATTGGCGAAGAGCAACTTTCCTTTCACCCATTCCTGAAGAGATCCAAGCAACCCTACGCAGCTATCAAAAAGAAGGGGTTAATTGGGTTGAAAGACTCCGCATGATGTATCTCAATGGGATTCTAGCCGATGATATGGGTCTTGGAAAAACCCTCCAAGCGATTGTTGCAATTACCCAATACCGCAGAAATCATGCCGCTCTTTCTCTCATTGTCTGCCCTACATCTCTCCTCTATAACTGGAAAGAAGAGTTCTCTAAATTTAACCCCGAACTAACTGTATTGGTCGTCGACGGCATCCCCTCTGCACGTAAACGCCTCATTGAAAACATCGCCAAATACGACGTCATTGTAACTTCTTATACACTCCTCCAAAAAGACGTCGAAAGTTACAAACAAACCCGCTTTGGCTACGTCATCCTCGACGAAGCTCAACATATTAAAAATCGTGGCACACGCAACGCTAAATCAGTCAAGATGGTTCAAGCAGATCACCGCTTGATCCTCTCCGGTACTCCGATAGAAAACTCCCTCGATGAACTGTGGAGCCTCTTTGACTTCTTAATGCCGGGCTTCCTAAGCTCTTACGACAGGTTCTTAGAAAAATATATCCGCGTATCAGGTGCAGAGCTCACTAAAAATCTCGAGTATCTTCGTAAAAAAGTTTCCCCTTTATCCTGCGCCGCATGAAGTCCGATGTTCTCAAAGACCTTCCCCCTGTTTCAGAGATCGTGTACCACTGCCAGCTCAGCGACATTCAACAAGAACTCTACAGATCTTACGCACAATCGGCGCGTGATGAACTCGTTAAACTCGTCGAACGTGATGGATTTGATAGAGTCCAGATCCACGTCCTTGCCACACTCACAAGACTCAAACAAATCTGCTGCCATCCCGCCATCTTTGCCAAAGAAAAAGCAGAAATGGGAGACTCCTCCAAGTACGACATGCTTGTCGAGCTCCTCCAAACCCTCATTGAAGGTGGACATAAAACCGTTATCTTCAGCCAGTACACCCGCATGCTCCAAATCATGCGCGATGACTTTGAGCACCGCAACATCCGGTTTGCTTACCTCGACGGATCATCTAAAAATCGCTTAGAAATTGTCAAAAAATTTAATGAAGATGCCTCTATTCCCGTCTTCTTAGTCCCCTCAAAGCAGGTGGTACAGGCCTTAATCTCGTAGGTGCAGATACCGTGATTCACTATGACATGTGGTGGAACCCTGCCGTTGAAAACCAAGCAACAGACCGCGTGCATCGCCTCGGTCAAAAGAAAAACGTCTCAGCCTACAAGCTGATTACTCTAGGAACCATTGAAGAAAAAATCGCAGAAATGCAAAAACGGAAAAAAGGATTGGTCAAGAAAGTCGTAAGTTGCGATGATGAAGCCATTGCAAAACTAACCTGGGAAGACGTCCTTGAACTTCTTCGAACTTAACCTATGAACAAAAAAAACTCTTTAAAGTCATTTACTGACGGTGGTCGCTCATTTTTAAGAAAGTTCGGAAAGCTTTCCGGATTTTTCTCCAGTGATATTGGAATTGACTTAGGAACTGCTAACACCCTTGTCTATGTCAGAGGAAAAGGGATCGTTCTTGCAGAACCCTCTGTTGTAGCTGTAGATTCCCAAACCAATGAAGTATTAGCAGTTGGACACAAAGCAAAAGCAATGCTTGGAAAAACTCCCCGCAAAATCCATGCCGTCCGTCCCATGAAAGATGGCGTCATTGCCGACTTTGAAATTGCAGAAGGAATGATTAAAGTCCTCATCAAAAGAGCAACACCCTCTCGGAGCATCTTCCGTCCCAAAATTTTAATTGCTGTTCCCTCTGGGATCACAGGTGTTAGAAAGAAGCCGTTGAAGACTCAGCCCTCAGAGCTGGTGCCCAAGAAGTCATTCTCATCGAAGAACCCATGGCTGCAGCCATCGGGGTCGACCTCCCTGTACACGAAGCTGCAGCTAGTATGATCATCGATATTGGAGGCGGAACAACAGAAATTGCCATTATTCTCTCGGTGGTATCGTAGAATCAAGATCTCTCCGTATTGCTGGAGATGAGTTTGATGAGTGCATCATCAACTACATGAGAAGAACTTATAACCTCATGATCGGCCCAAGAACAGCTGAAGACATTAAAATGACCATCGGCTCAGCCTACCCTCTTGGAGACCATGAGCTAGAAATGGAAGTAAGAGGCCGCGACCAAGTAGCAGGCCTTCCCATTACAAAAAGAATTAACTCCGTTGAAATTAGAGAATGTCTTGCCGAACCCATTCAGCAAATCATTGAAAGCATCAAACTAACCCTCGAAAAATGCCCTCCAGAACTTGCAGCTGACCTTGTCGACCGCGGCATGGTACTAGCAGGTGGTGGGGCTCTCATCAAAGGGCTAGATAAGGCGCTCATTAAAGAAACAGGCCTTTCTGTCATCATCGCACCCCACCCATTATTGGCTGTATGCCTTGGGACAGGGAAAGCCCTCGAGTATCTTGACAAGTTCAAGAAAAAAAGCTCGCTAGTTTAGCCGATTATCCCTACAATCCAAGCCAGGAGCTTTTGATTTTTCCATTAGGCCTCTTGCGTATTAAGGAGCCTCTGGACAAGTGCTTTGTCGGAGATTGCTGATCAATTTTTCGAAGACGACGATTTTGGAGAACGCAGCTAACATGCAGAATGTTAGCGAGTTCGAAAAATCCAGTATTCGCAAAAATTGACAGCAAGATTCGGCAAATGAATTGTCCAGAGATTCTTAAGGGTTTGTAGAACCTGAATTACGCAAGAAGTCTATTCAGTAGCGGAGTTTACTATGGAACCTCTAAGTCCTTCTGTTCCTTCTCTTCAACACAAAGCAGAGGCTACCTCTCGCTCTCCAAAGCCCCCTTCTTCTCAAGTTTTCAAAAGACTTTCTCCAATATCCCCCTCGGAGAAGATCATCTTCTCATTCAGGTATTCCCTCAGGAGAACGTCAACAAACATATGACCCATATGCAGTTCTTCAAAAAAATCTTCAGCAACAGGCAATGGGCATGGAAGACTTGCCTGCGATGCCACCGCCATTAGACAGTAAGCTCGACACTTTCACGGTAAGGGATTTTGCAGGGGAAGGGCTACTTTGCGCCGGTAAAGATTTTAATGATTTAGAAAGTCTGTGGATAAGAGATTGCCCTAATCTAAGAATGATTTCATTTAGAGAAGGTCTAAAAAAATTAAAAACCCTTATCATAGGAAACTGTCCAAAATTAAAAGTTCTTCCAGAAAGATTGGGCATGTCAGGAAGTCTGTCAAGTATAACAATAACAGATTGCAAATCTTTCTGTATCTTTCCACAGAATATGGATCAACTACAATCCCTAGAAACTCTTGTCCTAAGAAATTGTCCATCTTTAACTATCCTTCCAGACGCTATACAACAACTCCAGAACCTAACATCTCTTAGTATAGAGAACATAGAACCAGAAGCTCTAAAAAATGTCGGTTAGCCTCTCTTTCCCCAGGTTTAGGTCAGCTAAGATTAACCACATTATCTCTTCAAGGCCTACCTATATCTGTCTTGCCTGCAATACCACTAAGCTTAACCGAGCTTTCCATAGGCGATTGTTATCATCTCACTGCAATTCCTAAAATCTCGTAACTTCAGGCAGATTAAGAGTGTTAACAGTATGGAATTGCCCATCTCTGACAGAATTTCCCAATAATAGAGAGGCACTAACGTCATTAAAAAGTGTTGTAATAATCCGTTGCCCCTCCTTAACATTCAACATTCAATCCTTTCCCCCGTGTTGTACATTTGATCTAAGAGCATCTGAATTACCAGATTTGGTAATTTCAGATCTTAGAAAAGCAACTCAAGCCCCCTCTTATACTGGCCCTAGAATTCTATTTTAGCCCCATCTTCAGCAACCTAAAAACACATGACATGAGTGAGTAATACCATTCGTGAAAAGTTCAAAAGAATCCACAAATCGACAGAAATTTATTATCGAGATGGCTTAAATTTATAATACAAAAAAATAAATTATTATTAATAAATAATTATTAATATATGTATAAAATTACTTTCTTGTTTTAATTAAAAATCCACTCTTTTATAGTTAATTATAAAAATATAACTTTTACATTAAAAAAAACAACCTTAGGATTTTTTATGGAAATTGCATCTATCTCAACACGCCCCCTTATTTTACACCCCCTTACATTAGACAAATTACCCAATGAAGTTTTATTGGAAATTATAAAACGAATAATTAGCACTAATCTGCATGCTGATCCAGAAAGATTTAGAATAGAAGGAAAAAAAAATGCAGCAACACTTGCTTCCCTCGGCTCTACATGCCGAAAGCTTCGTTTAATGGTAGAGAACCATCTTGGCACTGCTACTAGATACCAACAGAGAGCAATAGCCCATTTAGGCGCCAATACCTTTCCTTTAGCTCCCGATAATTGGTTACCACCAAATCTTCCTTTTTTTGACTTATTCAGAGCAGCAGCCTACCCCTATTACCTTCAGATCTTGGAGGAATTGCGTTCTCGAACGACACTTTATACAAGAAGGCAGACAAGCAACAATTCAGAAAGTCTAGGAGCGGCAAATACTGCCATTGCTCAGTAATTTGATGCCTGATACGGAGCAAGTTTTAGCTTTGACGCCTTTGGTGACAGATGAATCTGCCTATATAGTTTTGAGAACAGCTACTCATCCTGATGACCTTTTAAGATTGGCGTTAAGCGCCTTCCATCATAAACAACCGGTAGTTTTTCAAAAAGCGTGTTCTGATGAAAGATTTTCACAAAATAATCGTTTGAGAACTGTGCACGCTTTGGCGAATAAAGAAGAAAGCCCTATTACTACCTTAAGTTTTACAAATATGGCATATGATCATAACCCACAAAAAGCTTTGGAAGAACACGCTTATTTTCATCGGCGCGCTGAAGGTAGACATGAAACTAGTGATCGCGCCGATATAACAGGAGCATCTGCACTTTTTCTAGCTCATAAATTGACTGGTACGGATTGGAAAAAAGCAATTGATTTTTGCACCAAAGCATTTGACAAACCATTCTTACAAAAGTTATTAAAGGAACTAGGAGGGTGTTATCCCAATTTTACAACGAAAGAAGAACAGGCGCCTATTAAAGCAGGCTTGGAAAGAGTTGTACGAGATGAACTCTCAATAAATGAGATGACGTGCATTCATATTATCCAAACCTTTCTAACCCCAAAGGAAATACAAGAAATTTTAGATCAGATTCAAAGAAAATATACAGAAGAAGGCCGTGATTACATGTGGATAGAGATTATCGAGCCCTATGCAATACAGCAAGGATTGATTCCACCTAAAGGAACAGAGGGACAGCCTGCTTAGCCTTATTAGGTAGTTGAATTTTTACCAATTGAATGGCACATTGTGATGTATGGATGTGCCTTCTAAAATCACAGATTTTATCAACATGGCAGTTAAGCTATGTAACCCCCTTTCTATACACATCTGTGATGGATCGGAGGAGGAATATCATTCTCTTGCGCAAGAGCTTGTCAAAAAAGGCACTTTTGTTCCTTTAGATCGCCCAAACAGTTTTTGGTGCCATTCGACACCTGATGATGTTGCACGTCTTGAGGGATCAACCTTTATTTGTTCAGAAAGGGAAGAAGATGCAGGCCCTACAAACAATTGGAAAGACCCAAAAGAGATGAAGGCTCTTCTTGTGGAGCTTTTTAGAGGATGCATGGAAGGAAGAGTGATGTATGTCATCCCTTTTTGTTTGGGACCACTTGCCTCTCCTTATGCCCGTTTTGGAGTACAACTAACCGACTCCGCCTACGTTGCCTGTAGCATGAAAATCATGACCCGGATGGGAAAAGATGTGCTTAAGATTCTAGAGAGTAAAGACTTTATCCCTTGTCTTCACTCTGTAGGAGCCCCGTTGAAAAAAGGTAAAGTTGACACCTCATGGCCCTCTAATCCTCAAAAATATATCGTGCACTTTACCGAAGATCCAAGTGTATGGTCTTTTGGAAGTGGCTATGGAGGCAATGCCCTGCTCAGTAAAAGTGTGTAGGTCTCCGTATTGCATCTACATTAGGAAGAAAAGAAGGGTGGCTCGCAGAACACATGCTCATTTTAGGCATTACAAATCCTGAAGGGGAAAAGCGGTATTTTGCAGCCTCTTTTCCAAGCGCCTGTGGAAAAACAAACCTTGCAATGTTAAGTTCCACTTTACCTGGATGGAAAATAGAATGCGTGGGAGATGACTTGGCTTGGCTACATCCAGGCCCCGATGGGAAATTGTATGCAATTAACCCTGAAGCTGGCTTTTTTGGAGTAGCTCCGGGAACCTCCTTACAATCCAATCCGAATGCAATGAAGACAATTGAAAAAAACACCCTCTTTGTCAACACAGCACTCGTTGACCATAAAGAAGTGTGGTGGGAAGGATTGGATATAAAAGAGCTAAAAGGGCGCACTGTGCTTGATTGGCAGGGGCATCCTTGGTCTATAGGATCTAAAACGCCTGCTTCTCAACCAAATGCCCGTTTTACAGCCCCTGCTTCCCAATGTCCCATTATAGATCCTAACTGGGAAGATCCCCAAGGTGTGCCCATTTCTGCTATTATTTTCGGTGGAAGAAGGTCATCGCTTGCGCCGCTTGTAGTCCAATCTTTTAGTTGGGAGCATGGTGTCTTCTTTGGAGCTAGCATGTGCTCTGAAACAACAGCTGCTGCAGAAGGAGGACTAGGGAAGCTGCGTCATGATCCTTTCGGCATGCTTCCCTTCTGTGGCTACAACATGGGAGATTATTTTGCCCATTGGCTTGAGATAGAAAAAAATCTTCTCCTGAGAAACTACCTCTTATTTTTTCTGTGAACTGGTTTCGTAAGGGAGCAGATGGACACTATTTATGGCCGGGATTTGGGGAAAATACACATGTCTTAAAATGGATTTTTGAGCGCACAGCTCATAAGGCTAAAGCAGAAACATCCCCGATTGGGTACCTTCCTGAGGAAGGACTTTTCAACCCGCCCGAGCTCACGCGTGTTGATATCCCCGGCTATATACAAGAAATGGAAAGATTGAAAATTTATTTTGCGACTTTTGGGAAACACTTTCCAAAGCCTCTTCAAAAGCAGCTGGAAAGTGTGTGCGATGTTTTAGTGAGAGCAGCTGCAAGATGAGCAAGATTTAGAGAAGATTTCTTGTGGTTTAAAGAAAAAAGAAACTTCAATCTTAGCATTCTCTTCGCTGTCAGAGCCATGAACGGCGTTGCGCTCGAGACTCTCTGCTAAATCCTTACGGATCGTGCCTATGGCTGCATCTTTAGGATTGGTAGCCCCCATGATTTCTCTGTTTTTTGCAACAGCACCTTCACCTTCAAGAACCGTGATGAGAACGGGACCTTCTGTCATGAAAGTCACGAGATCGTTGTAAAAAGGTCTTTTAGCATGCACAGCATAAAAAGCTTGGGCTTCTTCTTTTGTAAGGTGCGCCATACGGGCAGCTATAACTCTAAGACCGGCTTTTTCAAAGCGGGCTAAAATTTCTCCAATATGCTTATTTTTAACGGCATCTGGTTTAATGATCGATAGTGTTTTTTGTTTTGCCATAATCTCATTCCTATTTTTGGTGAAAGCCAGTATAATGCCCTTCTAGATTTTTTGTCGATGGATACATGACTACCTACGGAAATTACCCAGATCTAACAAGTGTTAAAAAGATTCTTGTCATCAAGCTACGCCATCATGGCGATGTCTTGCTGTCATCGCCCGTTTTTACCAATTTAAAAAAATCTCTTCCTGAGGCGCAGGTCGATGCTTTTATCTATAAAGATACACTCCCTATGCTAGAGGGGCACGAAGCAATTTCCGACTTCTTTTTATATGACCGCGCCTGGAAGAAACTTTCTTTCTTTGGCAAACTAAAAGAAGAGCTTGCCCTTTTCAGAAAGATTAGAAAAAATAATTACGATCTAGTGATCAACCTCACAGAGGGGGATCGGGGCGCTCTTGCCGCCCTTTTTTCAGGAGCTAAACTGCGCGTAGGGATAGATCCTGAAAAAGAATGGATTTTTAGGAAAAAAACTCATCTACACTCATCTTGTAAAAAACTGTAAAACCCCTCGACATACGGTAGAAAAAAACCTCGACGCTATCCGCAAAATAGGGTTATTTCCCAAAGAAGAAGAGCGGGATTTGACCTTTCATATTTCACCTGAAACATTCAAGCAACTAGACATTTTTTCACTTCCTGAAGATTATATTCTGATTCACCCGGTATCTAGATGGCGCTTCAAATGCTGCCCTCCCAATCTGATCGCTGATCTCATCAAGCATTTACATGCGGAAAAGAAAACAGTGGTGCTCACCTCTGGTCCTGATCCTATAGAGATGGAAATGTTGGAGGAAATCATCAAGCTTACCCCTCCTGGGTCGACGATGAATCTCGGAGGAAAAGTTTCCCTGAAAGGGCTTGGAGCGCTGATTAAGCGGAGTGAATGCACCATCTGCGTCGACTCAGTTCCTCTACATATCGCCTCAGCCGTAAAAACCCCGCTTGTGGTTTTATTTGGACCTTCTTGCGAGCGTAATTGGGGACCGTGGATGCACCCTCGTAGCAGAGTTGTCTCAAAAACAATTTCCTGCAGACCTTGTTATATGGATGGATGTGGAGGAAGTAAGAGGAGCGACTGCCTCTATTCCCTTCCTCTGAAAAATATCCTCACTGCTGTGAACGACCTAAGAAAGCGTCCGCTTAGTGCAAGCCTGCTTGCACAAATTGGTATTGCTGACTAGGGTTAATCAACCACCTTTAGCAGAAGAAAACAGCGCTTGCACTTGAGCAAGTGTTCTTTGTAAAAGCTCTATATTGAAAATGTCTTTATGACTTTCTTCTAATGACTTGCGTGTATTGCTGTCCGCTTTCCAATATGTAGCGGCAAGATCACGGAAACTAAAAATAAGGTTTAACTTCTCGATCCACTTCTCTTTTTTAGGCATCAAATTAACCAGCTTGATAAAGAAATTATACAGATCATTATAGCTGTCGAGAGCAGATTGCCAGCTTCTGCTATATCTAAAATTATTAAACGATGTAAATTTCAAGGCATCTCCTGCAACTGCAATATCACCTAGAGCAGCACCTCTATAAACATACTTTGTATTATTAGCGACATTTGACAAAGTCGTTGCAATTTTTTGCACCATCTCAATAGGCAGCCTCCCCTTCCACTCCGCTAAAGAGCTTCCCTGAAAACGCTCCATTAACAGATATGTATCTGTGAATGGCTGGGTAACTGGTTGCCCCTTCTCTATAGATGTTTTTGGATAGGTATTTTCAATTTTTTTAAAAACATGGAGAAGACTAGGATCATTAAGAGCAGAAAGCCTAAAAGATTTTTTTACTTCAGCGGCTACTTGATTGACGCAATCCCAAAAAAAGAAAATGGGAACAAAATGATATACATAAATGCGTGCACACCACTTTTTTCTACCTTTTCAGCTCCTGTCAAAAATCTTTTTAAAACTTTGATTGTTCCATCTTCATCTTGGACTAAGAAACAGTCGCTAGTAAGGCCATCTCGTCCCAGGTACTGCAGTACCTGTAATTTTTCTAACTCAGCTGCACCGGTTCCAGGATGATAAAGAACCGCAGCTTCAGGGATGCTGGGGGAAGAGGCAGGAGCTTGACTAAGACGACCTGCTTGCAAAGCGGAAACTGTTGCCCCCAGGCTAAAAAGGCACAAGGCGCTGCGCGCTGCATAAACTGCCGTCCCAAGGTAGGAACCTTTCGCATATTCGCCTTTAGCATCTAACACTCCTACTATGCATTGAGCAAAGTAAGAAACACATTGAACTTCTAATCTCTGACTTCCGATAAGATTAAAGAGGTCAATTGCCACATGAAGGGCTGGCTGAATTTTACCCTTTTGTTGATATAGATCTTTTGCATGCATCACTAATGAGCGTAGAACCTCTACTCTGTAACTGCGTTTAGGATCAAAGAAAATATAGTAAGCCGAAAGACCTGAACAAACAGACCTGAATAAAGATTCACAGAATTGTCCTTTATCCGTTTGTCGTAGATATAGAAACTCTGAGATATCCGTGATAAAACGCCAAGGAAGACCCACTTTAGGTACAAGCGCTCCCAGTACAGGAATGGCGTGCGTTGCATACCGAAGATATTTTCCGACAGTGTTATCAGCAATAGGGGTATTATTATGATTTACATAAGAGCCATCTACGACCCCAGTCCTTACTAACCTTGTCACTACCCACAAATACCAAGAAAAAAATTTAATAAAAATGACAAGTAAATAGTTTATTATATACATCGAATATTGTATAATTTTTCTCCTAAACAATAGGAGATCAATATGTTAAATCATCAAAACTGGGTTTTAAAACAATGGCCTTCATATCTGTTTTTTGATCAAAGGCATCAAAAAGAGTGCTCAACATCGCGTTAGCGATGTTGAGACTTCCTTCAGCTTCTATTCCGAAGCGATTTGAGGTTCAAAAAGAAATCAAAGGTTGTTATCGTTTTCTCAATAACAAGGCAGTCAATCATCAAATGTTACAAGGCGAACACTACAAAAATGTCCTTGCAGAAGCAGCTTCAGCACCGGGAAGAGTTCTTTTTATCCAGGATGGAAGTGAGCTAATTTATAATAATCTCAAGTGGACAGAGCTAGGACCTACCGCTGATGCAAACGGTAATGGGATTATGTTCCATACCTGCCTTGCTGTTAAAATTGTTGACAATCAACCTCAAGTCATTGGACTTACCGGGCAAAAAGCTTGGATTAGAAGGCACAAAAAGAAAAAGCCAATCGTAAGGCGCAAGAAGCACGTGAATCTAAAGTATGGAAAGAAATGATAGACCTCATAGGCTCCGTGCCTATGAATTGCAAATGGACAACTGTGGGAGATCGGGGAGCTGATATTTTCTCATTTGTGGAATCACTTCCTCCTGGATGGGACTTTGTTGTTCGCTCAAAACATGACCGTAAAATTTTAGTCAATGATGAGGAACAGAACTTGAGGAAATATATTCGAGGGCTCCCTTCCATGGGCACAACAATTCATTCTCTACGAGCAAGAAAAGGCCCTTCTCGAGAAGTCACGCTGCAGATCAGCTGGCATGAGGTTGATGTGCTGCCTCCGGCAGCAGAAAAAACAAAAAGCCTATTAGAGGCTGTTATGTGCGTGCTTGGTCTGAAGAAGATCCAGATCTGGAGTGGATTTTATTTACTCGCCCCACGATAACTTCCTTCGAAGAAGCCTTAGAAATCGTGACGATATATAAATATCGATGGCTAATCGAAGAATATCACAAATGTTTAAAAACCGGATGCAAGATTGAAGAGGCTCAACTCAAAACCTCAGATCGCATACTGACGCTTTTTGGCTTGCTAGGTGTTATTGCTACGCAGCTCCTGCAGCTCAAAACCCTTTCACGAATGAACCCCGATGATCTAGCTGATAAATATGTAGACAAAGACTCAATCCTTGTTTTACAGAGTATTTACAACTTGAAGATGCCCTGGACCGTAAAAGAATACTGGAGAAGAGTTGGGATGCTTGTTGGTTTTATGGGAAGAAAATCAGATGGAGGTCCTGGGTGGCAAAAAATCTGGGAAGGCTGGGTTAAGCTGCGAGATCTATGTCGAGGAGTTGAGATCGGAAGGAAGTTAGGTGCAGTATGTGTTTAAAAAATTTGCTTGGAAGTTGTGGGTAACGACAAGCCTTACTAACTCATGTGATAAATGACTTGATCCTTGCATAGTTCCCTACTTTGTTTAAAATTATGGGGAGACAGTATCAGAATGCAGGATAAAAGCAAATAAAGATTTTTTTTTAAAGACTGCAGGGCTATGCAGAGCGCTTGACGCAAGGAGGAGCCTTATCGATCACACATTCTTTATCGACGATCACTTCTTTGATCGTAGGGTCTGAAGGCGCTTCAAACATGATATTTAATAAGATGCCTTCGACAATCATGCGCAGAGCCCGCGCGCCTGTTCCCGCTTCTTTGGCTTTCTCTGCCATGGCTCGAAGGGCATCTTCTGTGAATTTAAGAACAATATTTTCTTCTTGAAAAAGTCTTTCGTATTGTTTAGTGATTGCATTTTTAGGCTCTGATAGGATCTTCACAAGATCTTCAATTGTTAATTCATTGCAATTGACAATACTGTTAAATCTGCCAATAAATTCGGGAATAAGCCCAAATTGGATGAGATCTTCTGGCTCTACTTTGGAAAGTAGATAATTGGTTTCATGGATGTCAAATGTGGAGGTTGCTGCAGCATCAAACCCGATGGTGCTTTTACCGAGGCGTTTTGCAATGATCTTATCGAGGTGGACAAAAGCTCCGCCTACAATGAATAGGATATTCTCTGTATTGACTTTGATATACTCTTGTTGAGGGTGCTTTCTCCCTCCTTTGGGAGGAACATTGGCAACAGTCCCTTCGACAATTTTTAAAAGAGCTTGCTGAACACCTTCTCCTGAGACATCGCGCGTGATAGAAACGTTAGAAGTCGTTTTTCGGATCTTGTCGATCTCATCGACATAAATAATTCCCATCTCAGCTCTGGCTATGTCATAATCGGCTGCTTGCACAAGACGGAGGATGATGTTCTCGACATCTTCTCCCACGTATCCAGCTTCTGTAAGGGTGGTAGCATCGGCAATCGCAAAAGGGACGTCTAAGATTTTAGCTAATGTACGCGCCATCAATGTTTTACCAGATCCTGTCGGCCCTAGCAAAAGAACGTTCGATTTGCTGTACTCAACATCATTGGTAGCATTTAAAGAGCGGATTCTCTTGTAGTGGTTATAAACGGCTACAGAGATGGTTCTCTTAGCTTTTTCTTGACCAATCACATACTCATCTAGCCTAGCTTTGATCTCTTTTGGTTTTAATAGCTTCAACTCATGATGTACGGGTTTTTTTTCGATGATGTCAATGCACAGACGCGCACACTTATCACAGATAAAAGCCTCAGGCCCTGAGATCAATTTTTCAACTGCCTCTTCAGGGCGCCCACAAAAAGAACAATTCGCTGGGTCCTTTTCCTTCTTTGTCATTCTTTATCCTACCCCTGCAAGTACCGGTGCTGGCGAACCTGGTAGCTTAGCAGGTTGTGTTGCAATTTTATCAATCAACCCATACTTCAGCGCTTCTTCTGGATTCATAAAGAAGTCTCTTTCTGAATCTTCTAAGATCTTCTCAATTGACTGTCCGGTTGTTTCGCTCAGGATGGTAGCACACATTGTCTTTAATTTCAAAATTTCTTCTGCTTGCAGCTCGATATCGGAAGTTGTTCCACCTACGCCACCTGACGGTTGGTGCACCATGATTCTGCTATTAGGAAGAGCAAAACGCTTGCCCTTTGTTCCTGCTCCCAAAAGAAGAGCTCCCATCGAAGCTGCTTGTCCTAGACAATAGGTATTGATATCATAACCCATGAACTTCATCGTGTCATAGATTGCAAGCCCTGCAGAAATATATCCTCCAGGAGAATTGATATAGAGATAGACGTCTTTTTTAGGATCTTCTGCCCTTAAGAAAAGTAGTTGTGCGATGACTGTATTTGCCATAACATCGGTGATTTCAGTGCCAATAAAAATAATGCGGTCTTTGAGAAGTCTTGAAAAGATGTCCATTGCTCGCTCGCCATGGCTGGTCATTTCAATCACATAAGGAACCATCATAGAGTATACTCCTTGTCTATTTGTAAGCTTTGGGGCATACGACAATCAAACTATTGCAATACGACCCTTTAAGAAAAGGTTGCCGATCTAGATTTATTTTGCAACAAGAACTCGAAAAACAAATCCTAGTTTTCGATTTTTGCATGAGAGATAACAAAATCCTCTGCTTTATCTAGAAGCAACCGAGAAAAAGCTTCTGCCTGATGCATTTCATTTGCTTGTTGTGGGTTCTCATTTTGACTTTTCGCAACCAAAAGGTCTAAAAAAGTATCCTGGGCTTGTTCTGCATCTGCTGGTGAAAGGGAAATATTTGCATCCGCAAGGATTTTTCTGCAAAGATAAAACATACGGACTGCTTTACCCGACTGCTCTGCAATGGATTGGACTGTCCTTTTTTGAAATTCGGGGGTCATGCTTTTCCAATAGTTTTGGAACTCTGTATCTTGGAGTAATTGGTTAACGCGGAAACGGGTCTCTCTATCTATAAGGCTAAAAGGAATTTCAAAAGCGTATTTAGTCATTAACACTTCACTGACCTGTTCACGCATTTTTTCTTTAACATGGTCATCTGCTTTTTTAGTTAGGAGTTTCTCCACTGACTTGTACATCTCTTCCACAGAAAAAGAACCTACGCTTTTTGCAAAGGCATCTGTTAACTCAGGAACCTTAGCCTCTTGAACATCTTTAATGGTGATCCGAACCTTCTTCTCTGTTAGCTCCTCTTTTTCTCTAGGTGAAGCATCTTCATCAGGAATGCTAATCCCTTCTAAAACCTCTCCTGCCTTATGACCCAAGATTAAATCTTTCATCCATTTTGCCATCGAACGATCTTTCACTTCAAAGCGGACTCCGGAAAATAGTCTTACAGGAGGCTCTGTCTCTATCACATCAACATCTAAGAGAACGAAATGCCCCTCTTGGACGGGTTCTTCTTCAAGTTTTTTCCACTCGGCAAAAAATAATTGAACTTGTCGGATGGTCTCGTTCACCTTATCGGGATTGACTACAGGCCGCTCAACGCTTTTTAATACGACATCTTGGGGGTTAATCGCCGGCACTGTTGGTTCCGTCTCAAAAGAGAGGACAAGTTCGGCACCTTTTAAAGAACATTGCTTTACGTCAAAAGAAATTTTAGGTTCTGGCTGGAGGATAGGGACCTGTGTTAACTGCGCGCTCTCTTTAAAAGCCAAATCTGCAACAGACTTCTTCCACTGCTCATCGACTTCTTTTGAATATTTACTTAACACAAATTCTTCAGGAGCCTTTCCTTTACGAAATCCAGGAAGCACCACTTCTTTCCCAATAAGCTTGACGGCATGCTCCTGCGCTTTTTAACGAGAGACGAGGATGCTTCAACTTTAAATTCGACACGACAAGCAGGCTTGTAGTAGACAAAAACACGTACTGCATCGTTTGCTCTCTCAAGAGCTGGCTCTGAACTTTCGACAACGGATGCCTCTGAAGCTTCTACTACTTTTTTGTCTGTCATAATCCCCTACTAAATAACTACTTTATAGCGGGCGATGAGGCTCGAACTCACGACCCTCACGTTGGCAACGTGATGCTCTACCACTGAGCTACGCCCGCACAGGAGATAGACTATATGACGCCAGAAACTTTTTTGGCAACACGATTTAAGAGATCTCATAAGAATCAGAAAAGGTTTTATGATGCCGGGGGTATGCCCGAGCCCCCTTGCATGAGCTGCTCGGACAGGCCCCTTATCGCCTCACGCAACAAAACGATTTACAACTCTTAGAAATATTTCATCTGATGAATAGACATGCCATAATTGCGCAGTAACGTGGAAGGGACTCCGCAACTCCTTTGCGGGGAAGAATGGAAAAGCAGCCGACAGTCGCAAGAGACGCGGGGCACTTTGCGCCCGACGTCTATATTTTTCCTCTTAATTTCTTCTTTTAAATATTAATCGGTCATTTTCTTATATTGGTTGCTCGCATGCGCGCGAGATTTTTTTCGCTTGCTTTTATATTCGGTTGTCACTAAAACATTAGGATAGGTACGGAAGATGTTAGAAAAGTATCTTGGGCAGTTGATTGCAGATTTTAGACTTGATCCATTAACGCCCTTAGATGAACGTGGTTTGTTTTCTCTGAGATTGAATAACATTGAGGTTTCTTTAAAATATCTCGATCCAGGTGTTTATTTCTACTCGAAGATCACACAACTTCTTCCTGAACATAAAAAAGAAGATGTCTTAACCCTTCTCATGAAGGCCAATTTTCTAGGCCAAGGAACGGGTGGAAGCACTATAGGCCTTACAGAAGATGAAAGTTTCTTGACTCTCTCTTTAGGTTTGCCTTATGACATGAATTATAAAGAATTTAAAGAAGCTTTAGAGGATTTCGTGAACTTTCTTGAATATTGGAAAGCGAAGCTCACGTCTAAACAGGGTTGAAATGGCGGGATATTTTGTTGCAGAAGAAGGCCCTTTAACGGGACTGTTGATCACATTAGAAGGGGGCAGCGAATGGACTTTAGGAAGAGACCTAGATGAGTCTTCTTTCGTATTGGAAGATCCCATGGTTTCTCGTCGCCATGTGATTTGTCGATTCACTCCTGAGGGATACCTTCTTGAAAACTTAAGCACTGTCAATCCCGCTACACAAAACGGGAAAATCATTGCAGAACCTGTCTTGCTACAAGAAGGCGATATCATTCAAATTGGGAATACATTTTTCCGGTTCACTGAAATAAATCCTGCTGTGCAGGAAAATCCTCCAACACTTGCAGATACTGGAGACCTTTCTACTTTGAATGTGACATCTCTTCCAGAAACAAGATGGATGCTAAAAGTTGTATCGGGTCCAAATGCAGGAGCAGAATTCCACATGCAAAGGGGATCGAGCTACACCCTCGGAAAAGACCCTTCCCTGTGCGATATTGTTTTTCAAGACTTAAGTGTCTCTAAACAACACTCGAAAATTTTTGTCGATGATGAAGAGTCTGTATTCATTGAAGACCTGGGAAGCCGTAACGGGACTCTTGTTAATGGAAAACTAGCGGAAGGGAAACAAAAACTCTCCTCACAAGATTTAGTTTCTCTAGGCACAACCTCTTTTCTTGTCATTGACCACTCCCAGACCTTTGACACGATCATTTCAACGCCTACCGAATCCCCTTTTGCTAAAAAGCCAACGCCTGAAAAAATGGAAGAAGCAGTTAGAAAACCTATTAACATCAGAGAGATGGTCATCTCTAAAAAACATTTAGCAGTCGCCTCCTTTTTTGGATTGGTCATCCTTTTGTCTTTAGCTGGCATGCTCTCTTTGTTTCGCAGTGAAACGATGGCACCCCCTGAAAAGCATGAGCAACGTTTTGTGGAAGAAATTGTTACTTCCTATCCAGGTGTCCAGTTCTTCTATAACCAGGGAAGTGGGAAGATATTTTTAACGGGGCACGTGATAACAGCTATTGAGCAACAAGAATTGCTCTACCAAATAAGGGGATTGCCTTTTTTAAAAGAGATTGAAAACAATGTTGTTATCGATGAGTGCGTATGGCAGAACATGAACGCTCTTTTGTCAACCAACTCTGATTTCCAAGGGATTTCTATCTACTCTTCTAAGCCCGGCTATTTTGTCGTCCGAGGCTACCTCCAAACACCTGAACAAATTCAATCACTTACAGACTATCTCAACATCAACTTTCCCTATCTTGATCGGTTAGAAAATGAGGTCGTTGTAGAAAATAACTTGCTGACTCAAATTGACAGCCTTTTAACGGAAAAAGGCTTTAACAATGTGGCCTATCAACTCACAGATGGCGATTTAGTTCTATCTGGAAGAGTTGATGGGAAAGATTCAAAAACATTCGAGCATCTTGTTACAGAAGTAAAAGGATTCCGAGGGATTAGAGCGCTGAAAAATTACGTTGTTTACACAAATGAAGATAGCTCTTTAGTTGACCTTTCGAATAAATATAAAGTAATGGGTTTTTCTAAAAAAGATGGAGAAAATCATTATGTTGTTGTGAATGGTAAAATTTTATCTGTAGGCGACCAACTCGATGGAATGTTAGTAGCTGCCATTCAAACAAACATGATCTTGCTCGAAAAAGATGGCTTAAAATTTAAGATTAACTACAATCTGCAATAACAACATGAGAAATTGATGAGCCTCCAGGAGATCCAATTTCTTTACAATTATAAGAGGTAACTTTTATGTACGGTCTTGAGAAAAACCCCAAGGTAAACTTCGAGATGGATCTCGAAAAAGATTTAAAGAAGGATCCCGCTAAGGCACGCACAATGATCAAAACTGTTGAAGGAAAAATACAGGAAATCAAAAGCCTCCTAAGGGAAGGCTCAAAAGGCGCTGACTTTGACAACTTAGGAACTTTACTACATGGCTACTCAGCTATGCTAAAAATTTTAAACAAATTTGCACAAAAAAATAAGGATTTAAAGTCATGATTTCTAATTGGTGTTCACTATCTTTCGGAGACCTGATTCAGTCTTACGGGCGCGTGCAAAGTCAGTTAACGCAACAAGTTAAAGAACTAGCTAGCCGTCCATCTATTGCCACACCTGGAAGATTTTTGCTGTTACAATTCCAAATGAGTCAGGTGACTCAGATTGGAGATTCCATCTCTAACTTGATTTCACAAGTACAGTCGATGATTAACGTCTCTGTCAGAAACCAAAAAGGTGGATAATTTTAAAGCTTTTACGTTTATTAAAAAAACAAGGATACGTTTATGGGACAACTACAAAAATATAAAGATGATTTTACGTTACTACTCGAGGGTGGTTTTATCGCTGCTAGCCACGCTGATGAGGACTCTGCTCTCAAGCTATTCAAAGCATCCCAGCTATTAAAACCAGAAAACACCCTTCCAAAGATTGGATTTGGGTATATCCATCTTTTAAAGTTAGAACTCAAACAAGCATGCCATACGTTCGAAGATATCTTGAAAAAAGATCCTTCTAATGAGATGTGTAGAGCAATGCTAGGTCTTAGCCAAGCTCTTACTATCAAAGAAGTCGACAAAGGGGAAAAATTGTTACTAGAAGCGTTGAAAAATTCCGATGATAAGTCCGTGAAAAGCATGGCATCAACGGCTATTGAATTTATTGAAAAATTTGTAAAGAAATCCCCCTCCCCCGCATTAGGAGCGCCAGCTGTTGATAACAAGAAAAAGAAAAAAGGCAAATCATGACCATGAAGCCAGAAGACATCTCCGGGGCTCAGCCAATTAAACGCCTTGGAGATGACCAGCCTTTAAAAGAAGCACCCAATCAGTCTTTCCAGACTTATATGGACAAGGCTGCGCAGCAGAACACCCCCACCCAAAAACCTCCTACTATCTCTCCTTTTGATCTGGCACATGGAGCAACCCCGCTAACCCAGGGCGCTAACATCGACACCTTGCTTACACAAGCCAAATCGGCTCACGTAACCTTAGGAGATATTAGCACTCAGCTCAACACCAAAAATCTCAAGCTGAAACAATCACAGCGCTACCTTCTTCGCAATAAACTAGGTGATGCGAACTCAATGTTAAAGGCAGCAAATCTCAAAGCAGGTGGCGAGCTTCCTGCTGCACCTGCAACCCCTTCAAGCGGCGGGATCATTGGTAAATTCCTTGACTTTGTGAATGAAGGACAGAGCCATATCAGTGCCATTCAAAAAAAGTTAGTAGGGATGAAAGAAAAAGGGGACTCTTTAAATCCTGCTGACTTTCTAGCCATTCAGTTAAAACTAGGTCATGCTCAGCAAGAGATTGAATACGCCTCTATCATGCTTTCTAAGGCTGTCGAAGATATGAAAATGCTATTCAACGTACAGCTATAGCGGCGGCTCTTATATGAACCTATTCCGATAATAAGTTTCGTCGATTTTTGGGTTCTTTTGAGCCAATTTTGGACTCTTTCGCGAGAGTTTATACACGCAGTGGGTATTACCCCTCGCAAAAGAGTCCAAAAATCGACGAAATCTTATTATCAAGATTCATGTGCCAGCAGGAATTTTCATAGTTGAAGATCTTACTTAAAAACAGAAGGTTCTTTCAATTTTATCGCTGACAGATATAAAATTTTATCTCTCAGGAATTAAAAGATTAATTTCTCCAATATAATAATCGAGTGGCCCTCTTAAAAATGAGAAAAGTTTTTCTGTTTCAGTATATGAAGCCCTTATCCGACCATCTTGCTTATGTTCAGGAGAATTAGTTTCCTTCTCACACCATGAATAGATATCCAAAAGCCTTCCTCGCAAATACATTAGCTCATGTTGCAACCTGAAAAATTCATTTATAAAATCCATCCAGGGAAGCTCATCATCTAATTGTGACAATCCAAATTTTTTATGGATTTCCTTCAAGGTTCTTACTACTCCAAGATGGCTCACTAAAGGACACCTATTTTCTATATCTGTTTGTGACAAAGATAAAAATGGAGGATGGCTATCTTTTAAACCTTCTATTATCCCATCTATTGTTAGCTTTTTCTCTTCTTGCAATTCTCCCATACATTTATTAACCATCAAATTACGATCATCTGCATATATTGGGAAACAAAACGCTTCACCTCGACGCAAATGATCGGAATTGAAGGATTTTATATGCACTTTTTCAAGGGAAACTCCTCTTACAACTTGTGTAATACAGTCTATAAGGAGAGGTCGATGAAATGCATTTAAATTTAATTTCTCTAATAAAGCATCTACTGCCTTATTAAAATTATCCTCAGAAACAGAACTTACCTTAGACTCCCTCAAAGCGGTTACATAAGAGCCTATCTTTTCCTTCAAGTTTCTTGAGTTATCATCATCTGAACACGAAACTTCTGTAGAAAGAAGTTCAAGCATACACCTTTCTAGGAAAGCACCATCCTCTGATGGGAATTTTTCAAGTAATTGTGTTTGCAAACCATCTATATCGGCCCTAGAAATCTCAGCTGTTTGTAAAAAAGGTCGTATTACTTCTGTTATTGGTCCTTTCAATATATTGAATGCATTTGAAAAATTCCACACAATTTGTCCGCTTCGGTGTCGAGAATAAGGCACACCACTCAATTCAAGAACAGCCCGATTAGCTAATTTAGAATAAGGGTCGCTAATCAACAAATAAAACCCCGTAACAAGGTCGCTTCGCTTATTTTTATTTATCTGATCTTGAGTAAGCACAGGTGATAAAGCCCTTAATAGAGCAATGTACATCGACCACGTCCTGTCATTCCTCAAGCATTTTGCTGTAATTGATTGGTACTTAGATTGCAATTCTGAGAATATTCGACCCAAACCAAGCACCTTATTAATAAATCCCCTAATTTCCTCTCTCTTAGCCTCAAAAGGGTCATTCCAAACTTCTTTTTGTTGTGAATTAACTTGAGCAACTTGATTAACTTGGGCAGCTTGATTAACTTGGGCAGCTTGAGTATTTAACCGACCCAACAGCTGGACTCGGTTGAACAAACTAGCCACAACAAATCCTAATGCAAAACAACCTGCTCCAAAAAACAATTGCTTACGCCCCTGCAAAAACAAGTGAACTTTAGATATTGATAGTGGTAAAGCTAATCTTCTAAAAAATGCGCCTACCCCGGCAGCTGCTCCATCCACATGCCCAAACCTAAACAAACTGTCCATATACAACCTTTATCTATAAAAAAAATTTAGCAAAGCTTAAACCAACGGTTATCAATCAAAGATTATTTTCACATGTATCCAAGGCTTATTCCATTTAAACCACGCCTACAGATGCGTAAAAGCCTGGATCTTACCATATACGAAAATTAATTGTATTAGGCTAATTTTTGAATGGAAGGTCAAAACAATAATTTTAATGGCCAAGTCGATAATTAATTTTTGAAAAACAACATGAGACCGTTACATAAGTCAGTGTGTTTTGAAAAATAGCGCATTTTGATGAAATTGTGAATTGAGCGAGCCCACATATGGGGAACGCCCCATAGGGAGCGATTAAAAATAGAAAGATCTCAAAATGTGTGTTTTTACCAACATGATCAATTGTGGAGCCTCCGGACAAGTGCTTTTTCGGAGACTTCTGATCAGTTTTTTCGAATACGACGATTTTGAAGAACGCAGCTAACATTTAGAATGTTTCTGAGTTAGAAAAATATAGTATTCGCAAAAATTGTCAGCAAGATTCGGCAAATGAATTGTCCAAAGGTTCCTTATGCAACGGTGTCAACATAATTGATTATCTTTCCAACTGAATAAAGGCCGCAAAGATTTCGGTGGGTAAAAGCCTGCGCAAGAGCATGGTGTAAGGCAGCCATGTCGCTATATTTGGTGAAGCGATTAAGCTATCCCGCTTAGGAGCGTGATTGTTGAAATACCGCCGTTCCTTCTTAAAGAAGCCTCTGCACAACGGTGGAAAAACAAAAAATCGAATCGCGTAGGAGGGAGCCATTAGGCTCCCGTCCTCGCACACCACCGTACGTACGGGACCGTATACGGCGGTTCATGATCACTATGACCTAGCCGATCGTCCTGTTGTTGTATGCATCGCATCAACAGTATCCTTCCCAGCCAGGTAGGTTCGAATTTCTTTCCCGTCCAGTCAACCATCACACCATACAGAGGGGGTACAGGATTCCGTCCTGAGTCCTTTGTTTTGGCCTTTTCGTTTCTGTGACCCTTGTTCCCATAGAGGGTTAGATTCTTCCCTTCGTTTTCATGTTCAGGCCTTCATCGTCTTTCGACGAATTACTATGCCGTCTGCTGACTTCTGCACCTTTCACGGCATCTCTCAGAGACTCCGCTAGCTCCGTCGTTCCCCTCTTGTGTCGGGTAATAGTCGGGCATGAATGCAGATCTCACCGGGTAATTCACAACACTTTCCTGCTAGCCTGTCGCATCTACATGGACCCTTCTATGTAAGTATTGGACTTTGAATTTCTACGCATTCTCATCCAAGAGTCACTGCCTCATATGCGCTTCCTGTTCGTCAGGTCAGCATTTTGTATACGGCTTTCTTCAGATTCCACCTCGCGGTGGACACCCTTGCCTTCTCTAACGGTTCTCCTTACAAGAGCCCGTAAGGGACTTTCACCCTCTAGTTTAGCGACATACCGGTCGCACGTAGGTCGGGGCCGTAAGGCCCCACCTAACTCGATTATGAAAAATAAAATCTGCAGAAAAAGCGCGA
Organism: Rhabdochlamydiaceae bacterium; assembly: GCA_047459655.1. Taxonomy (GTDB): domain Bacteria; phylum Chlamydiota; class Chlamydiia; order Chlamydiales; family Rhabdochlamydiaceae; genus CANJJB01. The sequence goes on along the minus strand of JAJREF010000005.1, from coordinate 319,114 downwards.
TTTTAGCGATTTGCCAGAGTTGTGCAGAGGTCTTATACAGGAAATATCTTGCGTAATTAAGTTTCTGTCGATTGTATGTTTCTTTTGAGCCAATTTTTCATTAAAATCGCAAGGGCAATATATACTCGGAAGAACCTATCTCAATAATAGGGTTTCGTCAATTTTTGGGATTATTTTGGAGATAGGTTCTTTAAGTCTGGGCAGCAGCTTCTCTTGTAAAAGAATTTTCGCTATTTTATTCTTGCGTCCTATATCCGTCTCGGATAATCTTTACATTATTACACCTTGTCTAATAATTAAAGCTTAGAACTCTCATGGAACCTAAAAATCAACTTGATAAACTGATGAGTCAACTCGAAGATCTCGAGCTATCGACGATTCATGGCAGGATTACGGAAGTTGTAGGAATGCTCATCCGCGCCATCGTTCCCCAAGTCAAGATGGGTGAGGTTTGCTTAATTAAAAGAGAGGGAGATCCCCTCATGGCAGAGGTTGTTGGCTTCACAAAAGATGAGGTATTGCTTTCTCCTCTAGGAGAGATGTCGGGAATTGGCCCCTCTTCAGAAGTGATTCCCATGCGGATCCCTATGCGGATCAAAGTGGGACCGCAGCTACTAGGACGTATCTTAGATGGCCTTGGTAATCCCTTAGATGAAGATACAAAAGGGCCTCTTGTTTTAGATGAATCCTATCCTGTTATCAACTCTCCACCTGATCCTTTAACAAGAGCGATCATCAATGAGCCCCTTTCAACGGGTATTCGCTGCATCGATGGCGTACTGTCTGTGGGAAAAGGACAACGTGTAGGTATATTTGCAGCGGCAGGCGTTGGAAAGTCAACACTTCTAGGAATGATCGCAAAGTATGCCGTTGCAGATGTCAACGTTATTACACTTGTCGGTGAGAGGGGAAGAGAGGTCAGAGAATTTATAGAAAATGATTTAGGTGAAGAAGGGCTGAAACGATCCGTTATCATCGTCTCTACCTCTGATCAAGCTGCTCAAAAAGATTGAATGCAGCCTACGTGGGAACGGCCATTGCAGAGTACTTCCGCGATCAAGGCAAAACCGTTATTCTCATGATGGATTCAGTGACCCGTTTTGCACGAGCTCTGAGAGAAATTGGTCTTGCAGCAGGAGAGCCTCCTGCAAGAGCTGGTTACACACCTTCTGTGTTTGCAATGCTTCCTCGTCTTTTAGAACGCTCAGGAAATTCTGATAAAGGATCGATCACGGCATTTTATACGGTTCTCGTTGCTGGCGATGACATGAATGAGCCAGTTGCAGATGAGGTGCGATCTATTCTCGACGGTCATATTGTTCTATCCTCTGAACTTGTCCGCCAGTATCACTACCCAGCGATTGATGTCAGTGATTCTATCAGCAGGGTTTTGAATAACATTGATACTCCTGAGCATGTTCAACTCATAGGAAAAGTTAGAGAGGTTCTCTCTAACTATAAAAAAAATGAGCTCCTAATCCGTATTGGAGAATATAAGCCAGGGTCAGACAAGAATGCAGACTTTGCTATTAAATATATCGATAAAGTGAACCGATTTCTAAAACAAGGCGTCGATGAGAAATGTTCTTTCGAAGAAAGTCTCCAACAATTACGCGCGCTATTTAGATGAAAGAAAATTCTAAATACCCTTTATCTCAACTTACCTCCATTAAAAAACGGCGACTCGACGAGGCTGAGAAGGTTTTAAAAGAAAAAAAACAACTTTTAGCTAAAGAAGAGGAAAAACTAGTACAACTTGAGCAAAAAAGAGATGAAGTGAAAGAACATAAAATGGCTAAATTAACACAGCTAAGAGAAAAATTAGACGAAGGAACAACTTCCGATAAAATTCAAGCTATGCGAGAATATCTGAAGACCGTCAACGAAAAGTTAAAAACAGAAGAAGAAAAAGTTAAAGAGCAAAAGAAACAAGTAGAGCTAGCTGAAAAACAAGTCGACATTGCAAGAGAGAACCTCTTTAAAAAACAAAAAGATGTTGAAAAGCTAAATATACATCATGAAGAATGGAAAAAAGAAGTGGGGCATGAATTGAACAGGCAAGCTGGAATAGAAACAGATGAGCTTGGCAGTGCTATGCATGTGCTCAAAAAAAAACCTAAGAAAAAATAAATATGGTCAATGTGACAAAAGTTCCTGGCGCAGGTGGCTCTCCAGACCCTTCTAGTGACGATGGCATGAAAGCAACTCCGAAAAAAACTTCGGCGATCTCATGAAAATCAATGAAACAGACCCTGACCAAAGAAAGAAAAGACAGCAACGTGCGGAAGCTGCAGAAAAGAAAAAAACAGATACCACTTTATCCCAAGGATCAAAAATCCATAGAGCGCCACCAGGATCGCTTGACAGCTTTGCCAAAAAAACACAGAAAATCGAAAAAGCTGGAGAGTCTGAAAAAAGGCAACCAAAGCAACAAAAGAAAACAGCAGAAGAAATAGAAGCAGACTCAACGACAATTTCCCAACCTTCCAAAGTAGAAAAACCATTTGATTCTTCCTTAGAAAACAATAAACAAGATAACGCTATCTCTTCTAAAAAGTCTCCTCCTCCTGAACCAGTTCCTGTCGATGAGCTTCTTGATATTGAAGAATCTGAAAGAGAACTTGAAATTAAGCAAACAACACCGAAAAACACTCCAAAAAAACAACAACCAAAACCGGTAACCGTACAAATGCCTTTGCCTTCAACACCTGTGAACACACCGAACCTACTTGCTTCTTCTAGTGGAATTGCCCCTGCATACGCCTCTTTAAAACCGGAAATGTTTGCCCTTTTTGAAAGACTCCTAGGCTCTATGTCTGTAATGAACACATCAGGGATTTCAGAAACCACCATCGAGCTAAATGCTGCTGAATTTTCTACATTTGCAGGAGCAAAAATCGTGATCAGAGAACATAGCACAGCTCCCAAGAGCTTCAACATTGAATTTCTCGGCAACGCTGAAACAGTCGCCTTGTTTAGTAACAGTATGGCAGGGCTTGTAGCTGCCTTTAAACATGGAGAATATGCTTTTCAAGTCAACCGTATAGACGCAAGCTTACTCAAAACAGAGCGCCCCCACTTCCACAGAAAAGAGAGCACTAAAGATAAAAAAGAAAAAGATGAAGGACAAGATGCCTGACAAAGCTAGCTACGATCAATGGATGCAAAAAATTGAACAGATATTAACCAAAGCAAATAAGTTGCCAGTTGTAGAAGATAGTTTCCCTTTCCCTGGGAGGAAGCGGCGAGTAAAATCTCATCTTCCCTTGGTTTTAAAGATCTCAAACTCACTGCCCAATCTTCTGAATGGCGCCCTGCAGAAGAGTGCCTATCGGGCATTGGGAGCCATCCCTTGGTGATCGGCATCGAACTATCCCCTTTAGAGCAATCTGTTTTTTGGGTGATCCCGCACGAAGCCGTCAGTGATGTAACCAGTGCATGCCTTACCTCTGATCAACAAAAAGAGAAATTCTTCGACCCCAGGTTACAAGAAGGTTATTACCAATTTATCATGCTCGAAGTCTTAGAAATGGTTAACGGCCTCAATATATTCAAAGATTTACTTCCGAAGATGACTTTCTCTCCAACCCTTCCACAAGAAGAATGCCTCTGCATCGATGTTGCGATCTCTTTTTATCCTAAAACCATCTATGGAAGAATGGTCATCCCCCACTCTTTTTTAAACCTCTTTAAAACGCATCAACCTTTTGAAAAACCACCTCTTTCCAAAAGACAAGCCGTCCAACATTTAGAGTTTACCCTAAGATTGGAAACGGGCTCTATTTCATTAGATCAAGAGGAGTGGAAAAACATCTCTCCCGGTGATTATATGATCTTAGATAAGTGCTCCTATGATCCTGAGGAAAAAAAAGGCTCTATCCTTATGTATTTAGAAGGAACACCGATCCTCCAAGCACGCATCAAGCCAGATGGCATTAAGATCCTAGACTATATTTTTTATTCTGAAGATAGTGAAAATCCCCTTCCTTCCCAAGAAGAAGTGAGCGATCAATCTCCTTTCAAAATCGACATCGAAGCAGAACACATCCGTATGCCTCTAGAAAACATCTTAGCGCTCAAACCTGAACATCTCCTGGATGTTATTGTTAAACCTGAACTCGGCGTGAATATCATCCTAAAAAATGAGCAAGTTGGAAAAGGAGAGCTGATGAAATTAGGAGATACAATTGGAGTAAGAATCTCCCACATACATGGATAAATTTTTTTATAAACAAGACACCCTCACAGACATTCCCCTTCCCAAAGAAAAAGGGGTAGAGCTGCCCCCTTACATTGGCCCTTATAGAATTGAAAGCCTACTGAACAAAGGAGGAATGAGCATTTTGTATTTGGGATTCCACCCTGATACAAAAGAAACACTTGTTATCAAAGTCCTTTCCCCCAAGCATGTTAAAAATTCTGAGATGATTGAAAGGTTTTTAAAAGAAGCTAAGATCATCGCGCTGACCAACCATCCTAACATTGTAAAACTCTACGGCCAAGGACAATGGGAAGGTGGGCTGTACATTGCCATGGAATTTATTAGAGGGGTCTCCCTCAGACAGTTTATCTCGCAACACTCCCTCTCTCTGAAGCGCTCCATCGACATCATTCTGCAGGTTGCCTACGCACTTTATCATCTCCACTCTCACGGAGTCATCCATGGGGATTTAAAACCAGAAAATATTCTCATCACCGAAGATGGAGAAGTAAAAGTCATCGATTTTGGGATTGCTCGGTTAAAAGAAGAACTCAAAAAAACATCTACTAAAAATGCAAAAATCGCCGGCACACCTAGCTATATGAGCCCTGAGCAAAAAGAAGGGCCTACAAAAATGAACTTTGCCTCTGACATCTATTCTCTGGGCGTGATCGCCTACGAATTAGCCATGGGCAAACTCAGTTTTGGAGTCATCCACCTTTCCCTTGTGCCTAAAGGTCTACGTGCGATCATTGAAAAAGCTCTTGCCGTCTCTTTGACAGCGCGCTATCCCGATATCTTAAGTTTCATCACCGATCTCTCTCAGTATCTAAAATCGGGAGGGCTAGAAAAAGACCGCCCAGGAACAGATCAGCTCAAAGAGTTTCTAGAAAGAATTCAACTCACAAGCCTCTCTCTTTCTCCTTCGATACTCCCTTCATGGCCCCAGATAGAGCTAGGCATTGCTAAATACAAAGCGCCTGGACAAGTCGGCGCTTATTTTGATTTTTTTAGATTTTCCAATAACTCTTTTGGGATTTTTATCGCAGAAACAACAGAGACCACGATCGATAACAGCATTTTCATTGGCATTTTTCGAGGCATGATCAGAACTTTACTAGCAGAAAAAAAGACACTCTTTCAAGACCCTCTAACATTGCTGCCTCCCTCAACCGCCTCTTAAGAGAAGATCCGATTGCACGCCAATTCGGGCTTGCCTTTTTGATGCTTAACCCCTTCAACGATGAGCTTTTCTTCATTGCTTGTGGCCTCGGAGGTCTTATTCGGGCATCCCAAGGCAGTGAGCATCCAAAAAACTCTCCAACCTTAACCCTTTCTTAGGAAAAGAAGCGAACCGAGAATTTTTTGAAACCCGCGATAATTGGGAAGTGGGAGATACCTTAACCCTTCACTCCCTCGACACCTCTTTAGATACCCTCCTATTTGAAGCTCTGTCTGAAAACGTGCTTCTTTCTGCGCAAGGACAAGCAGAAGCTATTTTAAAAAAAACATCCGCCCATCCCTCTTTCTCCCATCAGAAAAACCCCAAAGTCCTTATCACCATCCAACGCGTCGGATAAATTCACAGAAAATCTCAATAGACCCACAAATCGATCTTCCAACCAGCGAAAAAAGAACTCAAATCCAAGAGCATTAGAATTTCAAAAGAGGTCTAATTAAGATTTCGCCTCACGCCATTTTGAGCTGCTTGCCAGATCCACTTTTAGGTGCTAGGATGATTTGGTAGCCGACGACATCCAAGATTCTCGATAAGGTATCAATGGTGATGTTTGTTTTTTTCCCTGTTTTTAAGCTTTGAACAATTGTAGGAGACACACTAGCTTCTGCTGCTAATTTCCTTACTGAAATATGATCCTCTTCCATAGTAGCAAGTAGTAATTCTGAAATTAAAAGTTCTCTATATTCGCTATCAAGAAGCCGTTTTTGTTTTTTATTTTTTATGAATTTTTCATAGGTAGATTTAGATTTTTTTTTCATAATAGGTTCCCTCCTTAATTCTTTTTCATAGCTTTGATAAGCTTTAAGAGCTAGCTCTTTTTCTCCTCGCGGGAGCTTCTGTGCTTTCTTAGTAAATGCGTTTGTTAAGATAATTTTCTTTCCTTTAAAGAAGAAGCAAAGATATCGGTCAGGTTGAGGCTTAAACGCGTATATTTTATCACCTTCATTCCGAAATTTTGTCTCATCAAAAATCTTTCCATGTTCACCCATTAATCGAAGAAGCTTAAGTAACTGGCGTTGTTTATCTTCTCTTTGGTTTTTGAAGTGGTCCAGAGCTGGAGATTTCCCATTCACATCGTGGTACCACTCAATGGTGAACTCACTTCCTTTGTAAGCGATGTATTCCTTCATTCAGCCACCTTAAATCTAAAAATGCAAGCGTACCATTTTAGTGATACATAGTCAACAGATTAAAAAACGAGCCATTTCCGAAAAATAAAGACATATTTGAGCGCGTCAAAGCGCCTTAATTCAATGATCGCAAATTTGGTTGTATTTGCTTAATAATAACCAGCTTACAATCATTGAATTAAGGCTTTTACGCAGCTGAAATATGACGTTATTTATTACGAATGGTTATTAAACCGAAAATCTGCTTAAAAGAACCTAAAAATCGACAGGACCTTAAATTCAAAAGAGGTCTAATCGCATATGTTGGGAAATGGTATTAGGGATTGTGAAACAATAAAATGAACGATTTCACCACCCCTTAGTGTGGAAGCATAACTGGATCTGTAAGTAAGGAATTCACCGTTCCACCAACATCAGCAAGAGGGCAGAGAAGCTGGGTAATGGCAGGGTGGTGGTAGAATGCGTTTGTCTGAGGCCCAAGCTCAAATGCTAGCGGGTCTTCGGAATGAAGAAAGATCTTTTCCCCGTTGCCAATGCAAAACCCAGTTCAATGTGCGTCCCTCCCCCGCCTGGGGAGTAGAATAACAACAAAGTCAGCTTTCGAAACACCGTCTAGTTCAAGTGCAGCTACCTCTCTTAGACGCTCTTTACTAACAGACTTCACGCCGCCGTGCAAAGTCCAATCATATGAAATTGCATGACCAAATGCTTTGAGAGCGTCTCTGACCCTTTGATGAGCTTTTGCCCTTGAGAGTGATGTTGCTATATAGAACTGCATCTGACTTTTCCGCTTATGATAAAGATATCAGCCTATCAATCATTTTCAATTTCGCCCAGTCAAAAATTCTAAATGCATCTTGTTCCAAACAAGAAATCTTTTCCAAAATCAAAACTCAGGTTTACAATAAACAACCACTTATTCTAGGATTGCGAGTCACACTCGTTGATATATGCAGGAATTTTTGTTTAGGTTAAGAAGATCTTTCGTATTAGAAGCCGCGCTGGGAGTTGTTCTCCTTCACGCTCCTTTTTTGCGTGCAGAAAATGCAGAGCCAGGAGAAATTTCCTACATATGGAGCCGCGATGAGAAAATTTTAGATCAATTACCTGATCATGTCATCGAACACAACAAGCCTAGCGTAGATGATACGGCTATCAACCAAAATGACTACACGATCAATTTCAATAACATTTCATTTGTTGAATACATCCGCTTTGTCAGCAAAATCACTGGATTGAATTTCATTTTTAATGAGCAAGATCTACCTTTTACCGTCACCATTATCTCAAAAGATCCTGTGACTCCACGTAACATCATGTCAACGCTGATTCAGTTACTGCGCGTTCATGATTTATCAATTTTAGAAGAAGATAATAACCTTCTCATTACACCTTCTAAAACGGTCAATCAAATTGCTACGATTGTCTCCAATGACCTTCCAGAAGGGCCTGAATGGGCCTGTTCCGATTGTCACCCGCGTTTTCAGAATCAACAATGCAAAATTGTCAACGGTTGCCACAATCGTAAAATCGATGTTATCGGCGTCTTCTACCCTAGAAGTCTTCCAGAAACCAACCAGATGATCGTTACAGATGTGACAACGAATGTAGATAAGATCTCCTCTCTCTTAGCGAGCATCGACGCCCCTCATTCTCCTATTGAAATTGAGAGTTACGAAGTAAAACACGCAAACCCACTCGACCTTATTCAACTGGGGACGCAGCTCGTTGAACCCTTTAAAGAAGGCAACCCTCTTATTCTTGTCCCTCAACCAGGAACAAATAAAATCTTTCTCGTATCTACTGCTTATCTAAATGAGAAGGTGATGAATGTTTTTGAAGATTCTTGATATCTTAGCCACCTACCCGATCGGAAAAGACTCTTTAAAATAATATTTTCCTCTATCAACTGCACAATCTCTCTTATGCTGAGTTTGTGAATGCCTTAGAAGACCTTGTAGAAGAGCTAAAATCCAATAAGGCAGCCCCCAAGCTGACAAACACTTTAGAAAATGCAAAATGGATCAAAGAATCCTACTCTATGCTCTTTGTAGGAGATGAAAATGCCATTGCACAGATCAAAGAGTTAGTACCTTTGATAGATATCAAAATTACGGGCCAAGCCCTTAAAAGCAATTTCTTTGTCTATAAACTACAAAATGCAAACGAAAAACAATTTGAAGCAGCCCTCGATAAATTATGTGAAAACTTAGAAAAAGCCCCCATACCCGATAAAATGCTCATCGAATCGATCTTGAGCATGAATTATATCAAAGAAACAAATTCTTTTGTCTTTACAGGCAATCAAGCAGCGCTCCAAAACTCACAGAAATACTACCCGCGCTGGATGCCACAAGTGCAACATCAAGCAATTTCTTCATCTATCGACTACAACACGCTAGCAAAAAAGATTTGGAAAAGTCCTTATACCAGTTAACCGAAGATTTAGAAAAAATCTCCTATCCCTGATTATCGGATTGATTCAGGTTGTTAAAAACATGCGGTACATTAAGGAGCTACCCACTCTCTTATATTCACCGGCAGTGATCATGCATTGGAGCGATTAAAGGGGATGCTGCCCTCGTTTGATGTTCCCTACCTTGCCGATGGACAGATCAGAAATGTGATCCCTTACCAGTTTTATGTCCACTCTCCTAAGTTCCGGAAGGGGGAAGAATTAGAAAAAGCACTAAAAGACATTGGCAGTAATCTAAAAATATCAGGCCTTGCAAATGTCGCTTTCCTTCAAACCATTGAACACATGAAGTGGATTCCTGCGACCCACTCTCTTGTATTTACGGGTGATGAAGCTTCTTTAAAACAAATCCAAGAACTGCTGATTTCCTTAGATAGCTCCCAAGAACTACATCAAGATGGGGAACTTTTTCTCTACAAACTAAAGTTTGTCTCTAAAGAAAGGCTAGAAAAAGACTTAGACATCCTAGCTTCAGACCTTGATTTGAAGAACCCATTTGATGTCAACTTACATAAAGCCATTGAAGATATGAAATGGATTTCTGAATTCTCAGTCATTTGTCTTTAAAGCAGACTCTCTGACTTTGAACCGTATTAAAGAGTTTTTATTGACCTTTGATTCTGCCGAAAATGGTTCGGGCCAAGGCGTTATGACCTTTTCCCTTTATAAACTCAAACACTGTGAAGGGGATGTATTAATTGAAAAATTTAAAACAGGTCGCCAAAGATTTAAAAGACTCTAAAATTCCCAACCCAGCCTTGATTGAAGCCATCGAGCACTCTAAGTGGGTTAAAGACAACAACTCTATCCTTATTACAGGTTCTCCAAGCGCAATTGAACAAGTCAAGCAACTCATCCAAGAGTTTGATATCTTGGGCGTCTCATATGAAATGCAAAGCAGAGGGGAAAAGACTGCTTTTTACATCTACAGACCCCTACACCAAACAGGAAATGAGCTGGAGCGTTCTCTTAAGGAAGTCTCTAAAAACTTAGAATCCTCCGGCTTGCTAGATCCCGATCTTTTGATCACACTCCAAACCATGCGCTTTGTAACCTCTTCCAACTCCCTTGTTTTTACAGGGACCCCTCCTACGCTTGATAAAGTTAAAGAATTACTTATAAAAGTTGATGTCATGACACCCGCTGGCGAAGAACTTGCAGAACTCAATCAAACCACCTTCTTAGTCTACCGAGTTGAACATATCTCTCATGACAATCTCATTGCAGCAATCCGTACGGCTATTTCCGATCTCAAAAACCGCGGCATCATCAACGAACAAGTTGTTCGAATCACTACAAACACTGAAATGGATTGAAGAGACACATTCTGTTTTAGTAACAGGATCTAAAGAAACGCTCCAAATGGTCCAGCAGCTTCTTATGCAGTTCGACACTCCCACAGCCAGATCTGCTAAACCTTCAGAGCCCCTTAGCTTTATCGTCTACACACCCAAAAGCGTTCCAGGCCCTGAGCTCATCAAGGCTCTCAAAGATTTTAAAAGCAGTCTTCAAACTTCAGGAATCTCAGACCCCGATCTGTTTGCCTCTATCGACCAATTAAAATGGATCCCGCGCACCTCCTCCCTTCTAATTTCCGGACATGCAGCCGCAACGAGACAGATAGAAGAGCTCCTGACCAGATTTGACACCACATCGACCTATAAAGGAGATGGAGTCGCCGCGCCTTCTATCGCAGAAAATTCTGAATTTTCTCATCTACAAAATACAGTACCACCAAGGCGATGAGATTCTGACGGCTTTGAAAAAAATGGCCCCCCAAATCTCTCAATCAGAGCCTGCCCAAACACAAAATCTACTGAAAGCGATCAACTCGCTCCAATGGATCAATGTGACAAACTCCTTAATTGCATCTGGTGATCCAGCAACCTTGATAAAGGTAAAAACACTCATTCAGAATTTAGATATTCCACTACGCCAAGTTTTCATTGAAGTGCTTGTCATTGAAACCAACATGACCAACTCTCAAAACTTCGGACTCCAGTGGGGTGGTAAAATGCAATATCTGAACCGCTTTGGCGCAGGAACAGGAAATTTCCCTCTCCAAGGAGCAAATACCAGCAACGTCAACACTAACTTCCCCGTTACGGATCCTTTTCCTGCCTCCTTAGGTAGCGTAAGCGCAACCAACACCCCAAATGCCACCTCGATGATTCCCTTCTTTACAGGGTTTGACCTAGGAATTATTGGGGATATTATCATGCATAAAGGGCAATCCTTTATCTCTCTAGGAAGCTTAGTGAATGCTTTACAACTAGACACAGATAGCACCGTTGTCATGAACCCGAAGATCATCACACAAGACAACAGAAACTCTACTATTTTCGTAGGTCAAAACGTCCCTTTTGTGGGATCACTTGTCGCCTCGCAAAGCTCTTTTGTTCAAACCAATCAGAACATTGAATACCGAGATATCGGCTTTAACCTCAGCATCACACCCACCATCGGTAATAGTGACATTGTTACCCTCGACATCTCAAATGACATCAGTGAAGTGATTGGCAGCCCTAACCAAGGGACTAACTCTAACAACACCAACCAGCAGCCAACGGGCATTTTGACAAGCCATACCAACATGAATACCCGCGTCCATGTACCTGACAAACATTTTGTTGTTTTAAGTGGGATGATCCAAGAATCGAAAACGAGATTCAAGACTTCTATCCCTTGTCTAGGTGCTCTTCCTGTCATCGGCGCTCTCTTCTCAGAAAATGACCGCCTCGATCAAAAAAATAACGTGATCATCTTTGTCCGCCCCCACATCATCAATACTTACGAAGATTATAAGAAAGTCACCTCTACTCAAGAAGACATCTATAAAGATCAAGCAAAAATCAGAATCTTAAAAGAAGAGTTCGATGAAGCCATTGACCTCATCAAGTACCCAGAAAATGAATAGGCATATCCTAGTCATTCTATGCCTGCTATTTTTTTCTTCCTGCCACCATGTCCAAGAAGATAAAAAGCCTAAACTCAGTCACGTGGTGCAAGATAAATATCTCAAGAATCTTCCCTCTCCCTTTCCCGCGCTCTCACCCCCTGAGCGACATGAAGACTGGGGACGGGAATACCTCGTTGCCCTTGGCTTTGCTAAAGAACTCGATCTCTATCAAGCAATGACCGCCTTTAAACGCGCAGAGTTTTTATTACCTCCTGAACACCTATCTAGAAAAATAGAAATCGAGTATGAAGTTCTCCTCTGCTACTACTTAGGAAAAAAATATTCTGAGGCAATCTATGTCTTTGAAAAAGGCAATCTTACAACAGTTACCCCAGAATTTCCCGCCTATAAAGACCTTTTGATCATCTTGTACGACTGCTATCTCAACAACGATGAAATAGAAAAAGCAGAAAAAGTCCACCAGATCATGCGTCAAACAGACACCCCCCTTGCCGATAAGATTTCCCTTTCAGGCAACCTCATCCAAGGAGATATTGCCACGCTCCAAACAATAGCACCCTCTAACCCCGACGTGCAGAAACTCTTAAATGCCTACCAAATGCAAAAAAAATCGATCGGCAAGGCCCAAACTCTCAACGCCATTCTTCCAGGTGCTGGCTACTTCTACATAGGACAAAAACAGTCAGGCTGCACAGCCCTTCTCCTCAACGGACTTTTTATATGGGCTTCTGTTTACTTTTTTGAAAGAGGGAACCTAGCAGCAGGCCTCATCACCACCAGCTTCGAAGCAGGCTGGTACTTTGGAGGCATCTACGGCGCTGGTCTTGAAACTAAATTTTACAATGAAAGAGTCTATGAACGCGTTACAACTCCGATGATGAACGAAAAAAAACTTTTCCCTATACTGATGCTCCGCCATGCGTTTTAAATTACTCCTACTTTTCTTACCTCTCCAGCTCCTTGCCTCACCAGGCTTCTTCGAGCCCTGGGGAAAAGATGCCGATCTAAATATACCCCCCCAACGCACGAAAGAATCTGAGCCCTCCATTCCAACCCGTATTATGCGTCAAATTATCCACTTCCACCAAACCGTTATTTCACCCGTTGATGGACCACGCAGCCACTTTAAGCCCAAGCAGTTCCTCCTATATGTTTGAAGCCATGACCAAATATGGCTTTTTCAAAGGGTATATCATGGGGTGTGATCGCCTCCTCCGAGAAAACGATGACCCATGGGTTTATAAGACAGCCTACATTGACGGACAGCGCTGGAAAACCGACTTTCCTTAGTTCAAGTCAGCGTATTCAATCATGTTACAATCTCGCAAAAATTAGCAGCAGATTCGGCAAATGACTTGCCCAGTTCCTAAGCCTCAAGGCGACTTCTTAAGTACCAATTCATATAATCTAGCAATTCCGGCGATAGCCCGCGCAACACAGATGAAACGACTTGCACGTCTCCATACAAAATACATCCCCGGAGGCAAACACTGAGAAAATGGAAGCTGTTTTAGAGAACAGATTGTCTGCTCCCATAAAGATATTCAAATTAAAGAAGAGGGCCCTAACGTGAGCCACTCTAAACGCCATCCCTATTGGAGCGGGTGGAAGAGGTGATAACTTCCTGATTGTAAATTGCCCAGCAACTTTTGCAAATGCATCGCCTAGCAGCAAAATATCCGCTAGAAAGAAAGGAATTCTACGACCTACTTCGTGTTGAGGAATAGACTTCAAAATTACGAAAGATAGTAAGATCCGCACATACGGATATCCCGCTTCCATGTAACCTGATGCTTTGTCATAGAACGCACCTTTCCCTGCAGCAGATTGCAGCTGGAAAAATTGTAAAGAGGTAAAAAACACATGAGCAAGGTTCGGGAGTATTTCTTTCATAAAGGAAATTTCTGAACTTCTCGGGTTCATATGGAGTACTTCTCCTAACCATTGATTTAACGGACTCCCTTGGCTTTCTTTTGATGCAATGCCGACAACTTCTTTCCATAATTCTTTTAACTGTTGATCTTCCTCTGTAGAAACTTCTTCCTTAGTGAAGATTTTTTTCTTAAGGCTTCAATGACATTTGGAGGATAAGTTTTGTCTTGTAACTCAGTAAGCTTGTCTTGAGTTCCTTTTTGGAGAAATTTTAAAAGAAATCTAGATTCTCCCTGCGCAAATAAGCATCTAAATATAATCGCTTCAAATAAACGAGACATGAATGCAGGATCACTATAATCATCTTCTTCAAATTCCGGCATGCCATGCAAGATAAATTGGATAAGCAATCTTGGATTGGCTACGGGAATCGTTGTGCGATTAATACCTTGCGCGTAAAAAGGGGCCGTCCTTTCATCAACTGGTAGACGAATGGAACGTCGGTTGAAAATGCAGGCAACAGCTAATGCCCATAGAGCCGTAAAGGAGCTACTTTTGAGACGCTCACCAAAAAAGAAAGGGCTTTTTTGTTAATGGGCAGAAGGGCAGAGCCATTTGAGCAAAAATTGCATAGACTACTGTTTCTACAACGGCAACTGAAGCAACCAGAAGAAAACAGGGTGTACCTACAACTACTTTCACCCGCTGTTGCCATGGGGAATTTTCTCGAGAAGCATTTCTAGCTACAGTTACACTGGTCATTAAAGCACTTGAAATGCTTCCTATTTCCATAGAGCCCTCCTAGATTATGCATCACCTTTTTCACCGAAGAACGCAGCGCGCTCTCTTGCTTTAAGAATGAATACAAGAGGATTACCAGAAAAACCGTAAGATTCTCTAAACTGGTGAATAAGATACCGCTTGTAAGTCTCTTGCATGAGTTTTGTGTAGTTAACAAAAAGAACAAACGTTGGTGGTTGCATTTCAACGTGTGCCATGTAATAGATACGGAGACGTTTGCCTTGGATCATCGGAGGATGGTAAGCAGCAATTGCTTTTTCAAGGAAGCGGTTGAGCTGACCTGTTCCAATACGTAATTTTTGTCCTTCTCTAACCTCTTTGATCAGGGGAAATAGTTTAGGAATATTTCTTTGTTTCTCAGCAGAAATAAATAATTTAGGAACATAGTTTAAAAAAGAAGCCTCATCACGGATGGCAATTTCACAATGCTCCATCCGCTGCCCTTCTACAAGATCCCATTTGTTCACCAAAGAATGCACCCCTTTCCTTGCTCTTCGATCATGCTGGCAATTCTTTTTTCGTGGGCTGTAATCCCTTCTTTTGCATCCAACATTAAAAGGCAAATATCAGCTCTTTCTATCGCACGCTCTGTTCTAACAGCGGCAAATTTATCAACAGCAAAATGCTCTGATTTTTTTTTGCGCACGCCCGCTGTATCGATAAACGTAAAAGAAGTTCCATCGACAATGAGTTCAGCATCGATAGAATCCCGCGTTGTTCCAGGGATAGGACTTACAACCGATCTATTTTCGTTTAAAAGGCGATTGAGCAGTGTTGATTTACCAACATTTGGCTTACCAACAATTGCAACTCGGATTGTATCTTTTTCTTCTTCATCTCTCACATTTTCAAAAAGAGATTTGTGTAAAGAAGCTTCTAAAAGCTCAGCAATTTGAAAACCTTGCGTGGCAGAAACAGGAACCATCGTTTGAATGCCAAGAGAGTGAAATTCATGGACGTAAAGCAGTTTTGATAGATCATCGACTTTATTGACAGCCAAGCAAATAGGCTTTTTCTGTCTCAGTAAAAACCGCGCAATATCCTTATCAAGCGGTGTAAGTCCTGCTTTTCCATCCACAACCATGACAAGCGCATCAGCCTCTTCAATTGCTGTCTCTGCTTGCCGCTTAATCTCTTCGCCAAAAGGAACGCCACTGCGCGTGTCGATTCCTCCTGTATCAATAATGGTTAAAGGCTTTCCAAAAAAATCTGTTGTTCCGTAAATGCGATCCCGCGTTGTCCCCTCCTCTTCATCGACAATTGCAATCCGCTTTCCACAGATACAGTTGAAAAGAGCCGACTTCCCAACGTTAGGACGTCCTACTAATGCTAATTTTATTTTTTTCATAATTATGTGAGATAGTATACCGACCAAAAGGTTATATTGAAAGAAGAGTTATTAAAATTATAATTTGAATATCAAAGAGACCTCTGCACAACTCTGGCATCTGATAAAACGAAAAAATCAAAGATTTTTTTAGCGATTTCACAGAGTTGCTCAGGGGCTCCTAAAGGTGCTCTTCTTTGATCGAGCGTTGCAAAAGCCCTCTGACCGCTTCTCTAGGATTAAGTCCCTCATACAGAATAGCGTAGACAGCCTGCGTAATAGGCACTTCGATATGGAACTGCTGAGCTAGCTGGAGAGCTGAAATAGCTGTATAGGCCCCCTCTACAACCATACCAATCTTTTCTTTAGCGCTCCCGATATCGAGGCCCTCTGCAATCAACTTGCCAAAGGCATAGTTACGGCTGTGCTTAGATAGGCATGTAACACATAAATCCCCAAGCCCTGAAAGGCCATTAACAGTCTCTGGATTGGCTCCTTTTGTGACAGAGAGCTTGCGTATCTCATGTAGTCCTCTCGTCATCAAAGCTGCTTTTGTATTATCCCCAAATCCCAGCCCATCAGAAATGCCGCAGGCAATCGCAATGATGTTTTTCATCGCCCCACCAAAGGCAACGCCATTGACATCGAGATTAGGATAAAGGCGGAAAAAGGGAGTAGAAAAAAGCTCTTGTATTTGGAGAGCAAGCGTAGACTCGTATGCAGAACACACAATTGAGGTAGGCAATTTTTGAATCACCTCTTCAGCATGGCTAGGCCCACTTAAACACCCGACCAGCTTACGATACCCAATTCCAAAAACTTCTAAGACAACTTCTGGCAAAAGCAAGCAACTATTCTGCTCAATACCCTTGGAAGTGATGATAATAGGACATTTAACGCCACCGGCTGCCAAGACCTGCTCAAGCACAGGGCGAACCCCTGAAGAACTAACAGACTCCACTAGGAAATCAATTCCAACCAGCGCCTCTTCCAAGTTACTTGTAAACTTGAGATTCTCTTCTGCTGTATAATTGGCAAGTTTAGGGTGTTCCCTCTTTTAGAAAGGTGACGCGCAAAATCCTCTCGCTGCGCCCACAAAACCACTTCATGGCCTTTAGAAGCCAGCAAAGAAGCTAAGCAAAAACCCCACGTTCCTGCGCCTAAATAACCTATTTTCATAGCGGCCCAGGGTACCACATCACTCTTACTTTTTACAATAGCTTCTTTTGCAAGGAAAATATTATATTGAAAATATGGGCACCATGTTCGAAGGAAAAAAAATTGTGACCTCCCAGGAAATGCGCAGAATAGAGGCGCTTGCGTGCGCGCAAGGACATGATGAGGGGCAATTCATGGACCAAGCTGGAGCAAGAGTTGCAGCTTTAGCAGAAGCTTTTATCCACGACCACAACCTTGGCAAGTTTATTTATATTCTGGCTGGAAAGGGAAATAACGCAGGGGATGCCTACGCAGCAGGAATAGAGCTAATTGCGCGCCATTTCAACGTCATTGCTTTTCAACTTTTTCCTAAAACAGTTTGCTCTCCTCTTTGCCAAATTAAATTAGAAGCATTCAAAAAACAAGGGGGAAAAGTTGTGTTTCTGCAGCAAAACGAGCCCCTTACTTTTGCTGAAAAAGGGATCATCATCGATGGGCTTTTAGGCACAGGGTTCCAAGGAAAAATTGAAGGGCTCCTTGCAGATGTCATCCTTCAGGTGAATAAAAAAAGATTGCCGATTCTTGCAATTGACATCCCTTCTGGACTCAATGGAACTACGGGAGAAGTATCCTCTATTGCTGTTTGTGCAACACAGACACTCTACCTAGAGCTTCCCAAATTAGGCTTCTTTTTAAAAGAAGGAGTCAATCATACAGGAACTCTTGTAAAAGCCGATTTTGGACTTCCCGAGCCACTATTGCAAGAAGCAGTTCCAGAGGGGCATCTTCTTGATGAAAACAAGTTATCTCTTCCCCCATCACACCCTCACAACATAAGTATGAAAGAGGCTATGTTTTAGGCCTTGCAGGATCTAAGGAAATGGGAGGGGCGGCCGCTCTTTCTTCTCTAGCAGCCTTGAGAGGAGGAGCCGGCATCGTACGTCTTTTTTATGAAAAGGGTATGGGTGTTTCTATGCTTCCTCCAGAAGTTATCCGGGAGCCCTACAACATAAAACGCATTCTCGAAGAATGCACAAGAGCCTCTTCTCTGTTCATAGGGCCTGGCCTTGGAAGAAACTGGAAAATCAAACGCTTACTACGCAAGTTACTTCCTCAAATTTTGCAACCTGTAGTCCTCGATGCAGACGCTCTTTTTTTCTCGCAGAAAACCCCGACACAAAATTGCCGTTTTATTCGATTCTTACACCCCACAAAAAAGAGATGGAGCGCCTTTTGCAAGGGAAAGCATGTACCCTTACTGCATGCCAAGCCTTTGTCGATCATAAGAATGTGACGCTTGTCCTTAAGGGCATGCCCACAATCGTGTTCTACCCTCATATGAAACCAACATTTATTACCCGCGGAAATCCCGGTATGGCAACTGCAGGTTCTGGAGATGTCTTGACGGGGATCATCGCTGCTATCCTAGCCCAAAAAATAGAACCACTCAAAGCTGCTAAACTAGGAGTGTATTTACATGCGCTTGCCGGGGAATTTGGAGCTAAAAGTAAAACCTCTTATTGCCTGATTGCATCCGATATCCTTGATTACCTCCCGCATGCCTTTCAGAAGCTATTGAAGTAGTTGCAACTACCTATTTTTTAGATACCACTCAACAAATTTCTCCATCCCTTCTTCAAGAGACATGGTTGGCCAAAAATTAAGCTCTTTGTTGCTCTTAGAAATATCTGCATACGTGATAGGAACTTCTCCTAGCTGGAGCGGAAGAAGCTTTCGGATAGCCTTTTTACCTGTGTATTTTTCGATGAGAGAAATCAGCGTTAAGACACTTTCTGGATGATTATTTCCTAAGTTAAAAATCTCGCAGGCAGACCCTAACTCAATAGCTGCAATAGTCCCCCGGACCACATCATCGATATATGTAAAATCGCGCTCCATGTTGCCTTGGTTGTAGATTTCCAAAGGAGTACCTTCCCATATAGCTTTTGTAAAAGAAAAGTATGCCATATCAGGTCGGCCCCAAGGGCCATAAACAGTAAAGTAGCGTAGCCCGGTTACAGAAATGCCATAAACCTGATGGTAAGCAAAGGCCATAAGCTCATCTGCTTTTTTCGTTGCCGCATACAAATTAGCCGGATGATCGGTAGAATCTATTTCTGAAAAAGGAATTTTTTGATTTAACCCATAGACAGAAGAAGAGGAAGCATAGATAACTTTGATGTGAGGATAGCGGCGTACCACTTCCAAAACACTGACAAAACCATCTAAATTACTGTGCACATAACTTTTGGGATTTACCATCGAATACCGCACACCTGCTTGTGCGGCTAAATTAACAACATGGGTAATATCAAGGTCCACCACCTGCTTTTCTAAAAAAACAGCATCTGTGATATCTCCTTCAAAAACTTGAATACCCAATTGAGCCAAATGCTTAGCTCTTGCTCTTTTGAGTTTCGGGTCGTAATAAGAATTAAAATTATCACACCCAACCACTGTTTCTCCCCTTTCAGAAAGAGCCATAGCTAAATGGTATCCAATAAACCCAGCAATCCCTGTAATGAAAATGCGCATTGCCTAAAAAAATCCTTTCCAGTTAAATGGTTCCGAATCACCCTCTCAAGTATAAGGTAAGGCTTGATTAATTTCTGGGAAAAGATGAATTTTTACACAATTCTTGCAGGCATTGCATGTATTTTCCTATCAGGCTGTGGGAATGCTCCCTATAGAGGCCAGGATGTTCTAGGAGCTGATGCATTTGTCATGGACTCCTATAAAATACGTGAAGGTAAATTTTCTATTTTACAGCTTGAAGGGAAACACTCCGAAGACCTCTCTTTAGAGCTTTTAGATGAATACAAAGATTCTATACAAGAAGGGGATGTCCTTGAAATTTCTATTTACCATCCGATGCGTGCAGACCTCAGCTCTGCCATCCACTCCATTGGCAACCGCCTAGGATTCCCAGTAAGAGAAGGAAGAATTACACTACCTGATCTTGAACCTATCTACGTTGAACATCTAACGCTTGAAGAAGCGCGAGTCAAAATACAAACCGCCTACAACCACCAAATCAAAGACATTCAAGTCTTTATATCCTACAAAGACCGTCTAGAGAAAAAGGTGGAACTCATGGGACTTGTTCAAACACCTAGCGTTCCTGTGAATGGAAAAATCAGGCTCTTTGAAGTCCTATCTCTTGCTAAAACCCCACCTAACGCGAACCTTTTTAAAAGCTATGTCATCCGGCAGAACCAGATGCTTCCTGTCGATCTCTATAAACTCATCAAAGAAGGTGACATGCATCACAACATTGTCATGCAGGGGGGCGATAAAATTTATATTGCAGAACCCTCTGCCTCTTCTTTAATGGTACTGGGAGAAGTAGGAAAAGAGGGTGTGGTTGATCTTCCCAATGGATTTATGTCGATCCGACATGCGCTTGCAGCAGCAGGTGGAATTCCTTATACAGGGAATAAATCGTACATTCAAGTCATCAGAGGAAGCATCACAAATCCAAAAGTCTACACGCTCACATGGAATCACATCATCCGCTTGCCAAGTGACAGCCTTCTGCTCATGCCAGGAGATATCGTATATGTTGCTACAAGTCCTATCACCGAATGGAATCGATTTGTAACCCAGTTACTGCCCACTCTCATGGGGATAGATCTTATAACCAAAGGGGTTAATAACATAGGGGTCAATATTCCATGAAAGACCCCACCTGGATTTCTCTTTCTGACCTAAGACGCTTATACAAGCGAGCTAAACTCCAGATGTACAAAATGGCCTGGGGCGCAGCCGTCTTAACAGCTGCCTTTATTTTTTTTCAAGGAGCTCAATTCACCTCCCATGCTTATTTCAAGTTAGGCAAGGGAAAGCCAGAGCAAAGATTACCTTTTTCCAATCTTGCACAAACTATGGATCTCATAATCCCAGAAAAAGATGCTTCAGCTTCTTTAGTCTTGCTATCACGGAACGTTCTTGGAAGATCGATTCAGCAGCTCGGGTTGCAAGCAACTATTTCTAAAGATCTGATCACATTCATAAAAAAACCCTATCAAGTCTTATGTTCTGAACTACGACTTCCCCTGCAAGAGGAATCATCTTTCAAGTTTAAAAACATCTCTTACTCCGGCGAAAAAAAGAGTCTTTTTATATTCATGTTTTATCTCACAATACCTATGAAATTTTAAACCTTAAAAAACAACCTCTCTGCTCAGGAAAATTACACCAGGTCCTTTCTTTTGAAGGGATCGATTTAACCCTAGAAAAATTTCCCTCCACTGTTTCACTAGAAAAATTATATCCCCTCCACATCCATCCCCTAGAAAACATTTTAAAAGCCTTTAAACCCCTTCTAACCATTACACCAGCTAAGAAAGACCCTAACACCCTCTCTCTTAAATTCACTCATTCTGATAGAGCAATGGGAGCGCTTTTTCTCAACACCCTCATGCAAACTTATCAAGACGTGCTCAAAGAAGAGAACCAGCGCATGGCAGATGTGCAAATTGCTTATCTTGCAAAAAAACATAAAGAACTCAGCAGCAAATTTGATCAAGAGATGGAACAGCACGCCTCTTATCTGAAAAAAATCTCGGAGAGCAAGGATTTATCAGCCTGTCCCAAGAAATTGAGATGCTCGCGCGCCCTAAAGAACATTACCTCTCTAAACTGTTCGATGTTGAATTTGAGCTGGCTCATTTTGACACCCCTTCCATTACTCTAGCGCGCCAAGATACAAAACCTACTCAGCAGCTAGAAAATGTCTCTTCACAACTTAAAGAAGCAACTCTAGCCCTTGACCTCCTCAAACAAGATCTCAATCCGCCTGCCAAACAAGACACCCTTGCTTTCCTAATTGCCAATGTGGAAAAAACAAAAGCGCTCTTTGAGTCGACAAAGGAAGAAAGCTATAAAACAGAACTTGCTTTTGCAAAAGCAAAACTAGAAACCTATCTCAAAGACCTGGTCTCCTCACTGATAGTAAGGAAGCAAACACTAGAAGAGATTGCTTCTGACAGCTTTGTCTCTAACTTTCAGAGCATCGATCTTCCTTATGCCAAAAACCTCTACATCAACTACAACCATCAGCTCGACTCTCTACAAACAGAGCTCACGCAGCTAGCATATCTATCTGAACATCTCAACAGTGAAAATTTCAATCTAAGCTCGATAGGGAATGTCCTCTCCGATGAAGTCAGCAATAACATGATCCAAAAGGCAAGCGAGCTAGAACTCCAACTCAAAGACGCCATAACCCACAGCTATAAAGAACATGAACGCCTCAAAGATGCCCTCAAAACACAAAAAAAATTCCTATCTTCCCATATCGAGCAAGTGCAAGAACTAAAAAAAATACAGCTCACTCTCACCAAAGAAAAAATGCACTCCCTTCAACAAGTCATCGTGAGCCTCTTAAAAACAGAAAAAAAATTACTCCATGAGAAACTCTCCAACCTCCGCCATCAAATGCATGACCTGCCAACCAAATGGTGTTTTGAAAACAAGTTCAAATTCAACAACAATCTGACCAGAGAAGTCATGCAAGGCCTTGTCCAAGTCACTGAATCCAAACAGCTAGCCTCTCAGCTTTATCAAGCCGATGCAAGACCCTTGGATAGAGCCTTTCCCCCTTTTATCCCAATCACCCACTCCTTCTCTTATCCTCCCTTATCATTTTTTTCTCGCTGCCCTCATCACTTATCTCTATTATTACTTGAAAGCTCTCCTCCAAGGGTTTCCCGTATCTGCCGAAACACTCCAATCTCTGGATGAACCCGTTGCCGGCTCCCTCTCCTCCCATTCAAGCGCAACATTCGCAGAAATTAAAGATACAGATCATGAAACATTACGCTCTCTTGCCTCCTTCTTAGAAACCATAAACGTGAATAAAGGAACTGCCGTTGGATTATTCTTAGGAACCAATAGCGATTACTCCCATAACATTGCCCATATCCTCCACTCTCGCGGCAAAAAAAATCTCATCCTTGATTGTGATTTCAACCGCATTCCCCTAAATGAAGATATTCCTGGACTTTGGCACTATCTATCTTCCCTTATAGAATCCCTTCCCCTCCGCACTTATCCCACCTTTGACTATATCCCCGGCGGTTGCACCCATTTCTCCCCAGAGATTTTCACCCAAGGAAGGTTTGCTTCTCTCATCAAAGATTTAAAAAAGCACTACGATTTTGTCTTTCTCATCAATCGCTCACCACTTAAAAGCACAGAAGCCCTTGACCTTTTACCACTCATCGATGCAGCAATTGTTTCATTTGAAAGAGAACCATTAGAAGATTTAAAAAAATATTCGAATTGGATTAGACAAAAACAAAATAGATATGTTACGTTCGTGGAAAGTGAAGTCAAACCCTTTGCATA
This sequence comes from Rhabdochlamydiaceae bacterium, assembly GCA_047459655.1. Taxonomy (GTDB): domain Bacteria; phylum Chlamydiota; class Chlamydiia; order Chlamydiales; family Rhabdochlamydiaceae; genus CANJJB01. The sequence continues at coordinate 295,638 of JAJREF010000005.1, read as the reverse complement.
ACCTATGAAAAAATATATTATTGCCTCTCTTCTCATTCTCGGGTTTTCTATCGCAGAAGCTAAAACAACCGGTGGAGGCCCTTCCCTTTTTTCTAAAGAGCCTTCCTTAGAGATGTATCCTTGGTTAACAGGTCCTCTCTTAGCCCCCTCTTCCCATAACGTACCCTATGGACACGTCAACATTGAACCCTACCTCTACTGGACACAATACCGAGGCATTTACGATAACAATTGGAAGTTTGCTGCACAACATCATTTCACTGTTTATACCCTCAGCGTCCCTCTTCAGTTTGGGATTCTACCCTATACAGAATTTGACATCTCTCCCCAGGCTTATTACAGCTACTCACAAGGGCAATCTTCCCTCCAATTTGCAGATTTGCCTCTTGCATTATCATTTCAACTACTCAATGATAAACCAGGCAAGCCATGGCCTCCCGCTATTAAGCTACGGTTTGGAGCCAATGCTCCAACAGGAAAATTTGACCATTTAAAACCCTCCAAACAAGGCACTGACCAATCAGGAATAGGATCTTGGTACCCCGGTGTCGGCCTCGTCTTCGGCAATCTCTTCCACCTCTCTGGATCCCATTTTCTTGCCCTACGCTATTTTTTTAACTACAACATACCTGTAGGAGCCTCTGTACGTGGCTCAAATATCTACGGCGGAACCACAAAAACGCGTGGAACTATCTACCCAGGAGCTGGATTTACAGCCAACCTTGGCCTTGAATATAGCATCTCTCAACCTTGGACCTTGGCCTTAGACATCCTCTATAACTACCAAGCAAAGAACCGCTTTTCTGGATATGATGGAGGAGCTCCTATGACATCACCCTCTTCGGCTAACTACAGCTTAGCACCCGCAATAGAATACAACTTCTCCGACACCATTGGTCTTATTGGGGGATCCTGGTTTACCATTGCAGGAAGAAATACGGCCCAGTTCATTAACTTTATTTTGGCCTTGAACGTCTACATCTGAAGAGCCACAACCGTGCCATTGCGGCACGTTGTCTTGTCTCTCCTGTAGGAGTAAAAATCATCAGGCTGGCACATCGTACAGATGCCAGCGATTTCAATATGTGCAGCAAGAACTCCATATTCTAATAGCTGCCCTCTTGAAATCTCCCACAGATTAAAATACGTGGGACTTTCTTGATGCCTCCAAAAACTCTCAGGAAGCTCTGTTTGGTAATTCTTAAATTCCCCACAACAGGGACCTAGACTCGGTGAAATACACACCAAAAGATCGGCTGGATCTGTCCCGAACGTATCCTTCATTGCCTTGATTGCGTTCTTATAAATGTTCTGCACATTCCCTTTCCAACCTGAATGCACATTCCCAATTGCCCCCTTTAAAGGATCGTAAAAAATAGCTGCCTGACAGTCAGCATGATCAATTAAAAGCCCCAGATGCAGATCTTGCGTGATCAATCCATCATGTAACTTATCCAACTTAGAATTACTAGAAGACACCTCTAAAACATCTGCACCGTGACATGCCCTCGCTTTGATCAATCGGTCACACCCGATGATCTTTCGTACACCTTCACAGTTAGCATGCAACTGATCTACATCCCCCTTACGATCGTAGAGCATCAGCTCCCCCTGTTTTAAAAAAACACCATGTTTTACTTGAGGAAATGCTTGCAGCTGCTCAAACTCCAACCATTCAATACTTCCACTTTTTTTCTTAACATATAGTATAACCCTATGGCGATCGATTTACAATTTTTAGCTTTTTTTGCCCTTTTGATGACGTTCGTAAGCCTTTGGATTCACAAATCGCCGTGGCTATGGCTCTCTTTTTTAGTGATTGCCTACATCTTAGCGCTTCAGTCAGGCGTTGCCAAGCCTTTTTCCCTTGTCCCTGTAGGAACACTCCTCCTCATCCATCTCATGCTAAGGCGCAACCTCCCCACAAGCTCCAAATGGATTCTCATCATATCAGCTATTCTGATCTCTATTGCTCTTCTCTTTCACTGGATTCCCGGCTTCTCCAATTACTGGGATGAAACAGGGCACTTTTGGATTAATTTCGATACCCCCTTTATCGGCCTCTTCATCCTAGCGCTCCAGCTCCCCCTCATCCGTTCGACCAACGAAGCTTTCACCCTCTCCTTCAAAGTGATCCCTCTTACAGGTCTTGCAATTGCGCTCCTCCTGTTTCTCGGAGATTATGTAGGACTCATAAGATGGGAATTTAATTGGCCCCCGCACCTTTCCCTCAGGCTCATTACAACCCTATTTTTTATCATCATCCCACAAGAAGCCTTCTTTAGAGGCTTTATCCAGAAGGGAATCATTTAAGTGGATTGGGAACTCAGTGAAAGGCCACATCGGAGCTGTTCTCATCTCCTCCGTTGCTTTTACCTTATGTAATGTCTATTGGATCGCAGGACTAGAGCCTCTAGGATTTATCTTTCTCGCAGGACTTATCTACGGCTCTCTCTATCAATATACACAAGCAATAGAAAGCTCTATCTTCTGCAACTTTGCCCTCACCTTCTTACACCTAGCCCTCGGTTTATCTATCTCCATCTAAGGGATCGGAAAGAAGTTTATGATTTCAAACTGCATCAAAGCAAGAAGGAAGATCGATTTGGGAAAGACCAATTCCGTTATTTAAAGTTTAATCGACTACAAATACTGCATAAAAAAAATGCCACTTCCCATCCAATGGATAGGCAAGTGGCATTCTTGAAAAAAGATCTCCTACATTTAGTAAAAAATCAATTTAGATATTGAGTAATTTTCTTAAAAAGCGCAATAAATTCCTGGAATTGCTTAGATTCATTAAATTTGATTGTTTTAGCGTGCGAGTCTAGAAAATTAGTAGCTGATTTGGGCATCAGTTTTTTCAATTTCGATAAATCTTTAAGTAATTCTTCTAATTGTCCAGCTTTGCTTACTTCTTTTCTAATCTCCTCTCTTACTTCAGAAACTTCTTTAATCGCTTTCTCCTTTGCTTCATTCGCTTTCGCTAATTTAGCAAGTGCTTTATCGTGGTCACGAGTTAAAGTCGTTAATTTAGCAGTTGCTTCTTTGTGCTGACCTTTTAAAGTCGCTAATTGAGCAGTTGCTGCGTCGCGCTCACCAGTTAAAGTCGCTAATTGAGCAGTTGCTGCGTCGCGCTCACCAGTTAAAGTCGCTAATTGAGCAGTTGCTGCGTCGTGCTCAACAGTTAAAGTCGCTAATTGAGCAGTTGCTTCGTCTCTTGAAATAGCTAAAGACGCTAATTGTGTAGATATTTCTTTCACATCCTTTTCTGCTTGCCCAACTGCAACTAACGTTTTTAACGCTTGTGTGGAGAGTGCAGCATTTGAAGCCTTTACTGCCTCATTTGCTTTAGTTAAATCTCTAAATAATTTCATAATAACAAGAAGCAAACCTGCTATTAAAACAACAGGAGCCCACTTATTGCTATAAAAAGAAGATAAAGTGCGGCCCAATTGAGATGCTCTTGCAGAAGCAAATAACTTACTTGCGCAGTTAGCGACTTTAATACATTGAGGCCCAAGATTAGACCGAAATCGAGTTGCAATATCTTGGGAACCAACGGGGAAAGATGGGAAAAGTGTTGTTATTCTGTCCACAATGAACTCCTATTATTAAATTTTTTAATTTGCGCTAAAAATTATTAGCTATTTTAACTTTCACACTATTTTCGGAACAGATTTTAACATAATACTACATTTTATTACGAGCAAGAAACTACAGGCAAAAAAAGATTATGTATCCAAAAAGGGCAGAATGGGGGAATTTTGAAGAAATCTTACGCTTTCGAAGATCGTCATAATCTTTTTTAGAGTGCATAAAAAAATAAATTGTCAGATTAACCAAACCCCAAACTGAAGCATTACATTGCCAAAATATTTTTTTATCAAAATTGATGGACTGTAGTAGACGCAAAGGCCCCTTAAAAGGGTTAAGAACTTGCTGAAGTCTTCGGATTAAAGGCTTCCAAAAACCCTCTTACAAACTCTTTGACTTGATCAGTATCTAAGAAATGTAACTCAACCTTTCGCTGACCTTCTTGAATTTTTTTACTACCCAATTGCTTAGCTACATAGGCGAAAACAGAATCTTTAGGCCTACGATCTAAGATCTCCTAAAATTATTTTTATCAAACAACCAACCATTATAGCAGTTTTGAGAATCAATTCTCAATATGACACTATTTTTTATTGCAAGGCAAAATGAAACTTGTTAGTTAAAAAATTAAACATATAATTGATTAAGATTGTAAGCTGGAGTCATGGGTCCTTCCAACTACCTCTTTAGTTATCTTCTTTAAAGTACTTTTGTTTGTCGACAGCAAATGCCGCAAACACCTTGATGAGAGCTGGGTTGATGGCATGGACATCATATACGACCACATCCCAAGAATCGACCTGCTCTTGAACAAAATTTCTTGTTAATCGCGCAATTACACGGGTCTCATTTTCAGGATCTAAAATCGTAAAACCAGCTTTTGTCAAATCCAAGAAAGCAATCCCAACACGCTCTCCAAGAGCGTTGTAAATCACTGTATTTGGCAGCTTGAAAAGTGCCAACTTGCCCATCAATGAGCCCGATGATCTCTCCTTTTGGATTATAGACATCGATCTCAGCACCCCAAGGCCGAAAAAAACCTAAGCAAAAAAGACGTGCGATCCCTGTTGCCTGCCACTGGCCACGCTCGCTGTAGACATCGTAGTTGCTTCGTACTCGAATACTACTCTTAACTACAGCGCCATGAGAGGTCCCCATACCATCCATTTCAAAGACTGTTGAAAAACGGTAATCTTTTTGATGGATTCTAAAGGTGTGTGTCTCTGCATCATTAGCTTGTATCAAACTGGGAAGGAGGAAAAGTAGGGCTATAACCATTTTTCTCATAGGAACGCGAACTCCGTTTTAAAGGATTGGTTGAATCCTATACCGATAATAAGTTTCTGTCGATTTTTGGACTCTTTTGCGAGGGGCAATATCCACTGCGTAAACCCCTTACAAAAGAGTCCAAAACAATCCCAAAAATCGACAAAACCTTATTATCGGGATAGGTTCTTGTACCATGGTCTTGTAATAAAATGCGATAAAAAAATTAGATGATCAAGCCATAGTATTTAACTATGGCTTGATACGGGTGACTTATCTTACAGATTCTGCAGGAAGCTCTTGGATCACCGCTTCAATGGCTGCATCTGCCTCAGTAGCAGCTGCCATCGCAGCTTTCTTTTGCTCTGCTGTCATAGCAGAAAAAAGAACGCGGTGTGTTTCACTGAGTTGTTCAGCAAAAGCTTGCTCTTCATGAGAAAGAGCGAGCGGCTCTTGTGCTACAACTTCATTAGCTTGAACAAATCCCATAGTCATGGCTGTGAGAGCGAGCGTTAGAACATACATCTTTTTCATACTTCCTCTTAATTACGCCAATCTATTGTAATTGGCTGATAGTTTAAATCCCAATAAACCAGCTCTATGATAGAGATGGCATATTTTACTGACACATAACATGGAGGTAAATATAGATATTTTGCTTATTTTTGTCTATTAATACCACTCACAACAAATATGCGTATTTTAAATAAAATTTAGTGGCGGATTTGAGAAATAACGGCTATATAGAAAATTTTAGGATAAGGGTTGTTATGGGAGATAGGCCTGTCGAATGTGGTCAATGTAAAAAACCAACTGTTGTCCTTTACAAGGAAATTGTAGGGGATCTCACCACCTGTACAGAGATGTGCACAGGCTGTCCCATCCTTTCTGCGAAACTACACGGAGAATCTTCCACAGGAAAACTGACTGAAAAAGAGAGCTCTCTTTGTTGTGGTAACTGTGGGACGTCTGTCGAATCAATCAAAAGGGAGAGCCTCTCGGTTGTAGCGAATGTTACGCGGTATTTGGAGATATTCTTATCTCAGAGCTACTGGAGTCAGATGCCATTCCTCCTTCTTTGAAAAAAAGGTCTCCATGAAAGACCCCAAGCAATCCACATTGGTAAATCTCCTGACAATGAACAAAACATTACATTATCTACCAAACTATCTTCTCTAAATGAGGCATTGAACGAGGCACTGAAACGAGAAAATTATGAGCAAGCAGCCTGGCTCCGTGATCAAATCAAAGCTTTAACGGATAAAAATGACAAACCAACTTAAGCTACCTCCCCATATTTCTGATCACCCTCCTTTCGAAGGCGACCCCAACAGGATATGGGTATCGTCATCCCTTACACTGCAGAGAAATCTAGCGCGGTATAAATTTCCATCTAAGCTATCTCCTTTGGAAATGAAAACCGTTTTAAATATGAATAAAGCCTTTTTAGAAAAATCTGCTGAAATAAAAGGGGCTGTTTTTTTACCGGCTGAACAATTAGGTTCTTTTGAAAAGGAATTTCTGTTTGAGCACTTTTTATGCGCAGACAGTTTTCAAAATGCTCTGAGCAACCAAGGGTTTTTGCTAGATAATTCTGGTCAATTCTTAGCTCTTCTTAATCTAAAAAATCATCTTCAACTACACTTCGTTGATTTTTCCTCAGATTTGAGTAAAGCATGGTGTCTTTTATCTAAAATTGAAACGACATTTGGGAAAGAACTGGCGTTTGCCTTTTCCCCAAAATTCGGATATTTAACAGCTGACAAGGAAGAGTGTGGCACAGCTCTTCGTATTGCGCTCTACCTACACCTTCCGGCTCTCATTCACTCCGATCAACTGAAAGAGGCACTCTTGAAACAAAAAGATGAAGATTTAGTTGCAATGGGGCTCGAGGGTTCTTTGGATGAGCTGGTGGGTGACATCATTTTGTTAAAAAACCAGTATACGTTAGGCCTTAGTGAAGAGACGATTCTACATGAGCTACAGACAACGGCTTTAAAGTTAATCTCTTCAGAAAAGGCAATGCGTAAACATTTAAAAGAAGAAGGAAATCCTACCATTAAAGATCTCGTGGGAAGAGCGTATGGCCTTTTGGTGCACTCCTATCAGCTACATACAAAAGAAGCGCTCAACGCGCTGAGTCTAATTAAGTTGGGAATCGAGCTCGACTGGATTAAAGGTGTTGAAGCTAAAAAAATTGATCATACTATCTTTCATTGTAGAAGAGCGCATTTAGCGCATACCCTCAATGAGAGCATGACCGACAATAATAACCTCAATCTCAAACGTGCAGCTTTTGTCCACAAAGCTTTAGAGGGCGCTATCTTGACATAAAAGAGAGGCTTCTTGAGGGGCGGGTCTAGGAGCTACTCTTGCCTCTACATTTCCTGGCTTCAGGTAAGCTCTAAGAACTCTATCGAATCCTTTATAAGAACAGTGATCTCCACACGTGAATAAATCGACGTAACAACTGGCATGCTCTGGATATGTGTGGATACTGGCATGGCTCTCAGAAAGCATAATTAACATGGTAAGGCCAGAGCCGTTTGGGAAAACATGGTAAATTGTATTTAAAACAGTTGCACCCGATTCTTTAACGGCTTCATTCATTACACAAAGTAGTGTATCTGTATCCGTGATGGATTTAAAATCACAGTCGAAATACTCCGCCATAAAATGCATTCCTTTAAACTCAAAGGCTCCTGTTTCTGGCTCCGCACAAATAAAAACTGGAATCAACAAGAACACAGATACAATATAATCTACTACCCTCATTTTCCTCTCTCCATGGATTGTTCAAAAAAAGAAAGTATCCTACTAGACAAGGGATTTTTTTGGAAACATTGAATTCTTATCTGTAGTATAGTGATCTGAAGTCTATGGAAAAGATTGTTGGTATTATTCTAATGGGGGGACAGGGATTCGCTTTGGGAGTGAACTTCCGAAGCAGTTTCATCTGCTTGATGGGAAGAAAATTTATTTGCACACCTTAGATATATTTATTCAGTCGAAGCTTTTTGAAAGCGTGGTGCTTGTCTGCCACCCTGACTGGCTCGAGGCTGTAAAAGAAGAGACTGCAGGATATTCAGTAGTAGTCACAGCAGGAGGAGTAACGCGGCAGCACTCGTCCTATTTGGGACTGCTTGCTTGCCCTCATGATACAGAGTATGTGGTCATTCATGATGCTCTCCGTCCTTTTGTCTCCCAAGATATTTTAGAAAGAAATGTGGAACAGGTTCAAATAGGAAGAGCTGTTGACACGTGTATTCCTGCTACGGATACGATTGTGCATTCTAGAAATGGGCGCATGATTGATCAAATTCCTTTAAGGAAGGAGTATTTTCAGGGACAAACGCCGCAGAGCTTTGCGTATTCATTGATCATAAGAGCGCATGAAGAAACAACACAAACAAATGCCTCTGATGATTGCTCTCTTGTTTTAGAAATGGGCCAGCCTGTTGCTATTGTTTTGGGAGATGAGAGAAACATGAAAATCACCACAGAACTCGATCTTATATTAGTCGCTGCAAGATCAGTTTAGACTCCTCTTCATCCATCAATACGAATTGATGAACGGATTGTTCATAACAATAGACATCTGCTCTTCCAATATCAAACCACCAGCCGTGTATCCGGATTTTGCTTTTTTCCAGATACTCTCGAATGATTGGATAGGTTTTAAGGTGCTCGATTTGCTCTAAGACATTCAATTGGGAAATCTGGTTGTGTTCTGATAAGGAGGGGTTGAGGGTCAAACCTTGTCTAAACTTGCTGAGAGACTTTGTTCCATGTTTAAGCCAAGATCTCACATGGAGACAGGGGCAATGATCTATCCCTCGTGTTAGCGCTTGCATCGCGCCGCATTCTGAGTGCCCACAGACAACAATGTCAGCTACTTGTAGAGACATAACAGAAAATTCAATGGCTGCAAAAACACTGTTATCCTGCTCAGAATCAGAAACAGGAGGAATGAGGTTGCCCACATTACGGATAACGAATAGATCTCCGGGATCTGTAGAAGCAAATAAATTGGGAACAACTCTGCTATCAGAGCACCCGATAAAAAGAACATCGGGTTTTTGTCTAATTGAAAGCTCGGCAAAGAGATCTCTTTCTCTTGCGTTAAGCCCTTTCTAAAGGCAATGATGCCTTCTATAAGTTTTTTCATGGTAGTAGATTGCTGCAGGAGTGAAAAATAGACCTCTTGCGTACAGTTTTACACAAGAGGTCTAAAAAATTGAGACTTGATGGGCTCGAACCATCGACACTCTCCTTAAAAGGGAGATGCTCTACCAACTGAGCTAAAGTCTCAATAACAATGACCCCAAGGGGATTCGAACCCCTGTTATCAGAATGAAAATCTGGTGTCCTAGACCGGGCTAGACGATGGGGCCATAAAAACACGAATAGCCTATCAGAAATTCAATTAAACGGCCATAATTTCTTTTTCTTTGGCAGAGAAGAGCTCGTCGATCATCTTGCAAAACTGGTCGGTTAGTTCCTGAATTTCTTTCTCTCCCTTCTTCATAACATCTTCTGGGATCTCGCCGCTACTTTTTTGTTTCTTGATGAGGTCATTTTGCTTGCGTCTAATATCTCGGATGGCAATTTTGGCATCTTCTGCTTTTTTCTTGCCTTGTTTAACAATTTCTTGGCGCATCGACTGGTCCATAGGAGGAACATTGATCCGGATAGAAGATCCTTCAACAACCGCTTGAAGGTTGAGGTTGGCTTTTTCAATGCCCTTCGCAATTGCCTGTGCTGTTTGTGGGTCAAAAGGAGTGATTAAAATTTGTCTTGCTTCAGGCGTTGTAATATTTGCCAGCTCTTTAAGCCGCATAGGAGCCCCATAGACTTCGACTGTCACACCTTCCACCATTGCCGGATTTGCACGGTTAGTGCGTAAATTTTTTAAATCGCCTTTGAAATGGTCGATCGTGGCTTGCATTTTTTCTTTTGTTTCTTTTGGTACATTCATATTTTAACTCCCTTCAATGAGTGATCCACCTTTTTTTTCACAGACAGCTTTTAATAAGGCGCCATCTTCAAAAAGGTCAAAAACATGGATGGGAATGCTGTTTGACCAACAAAGGGCTATTGCAGCTCCGTCCATCACATTTAAGTTTTGCTCTAGCGCTTGCGCATAAGAGATTTTTGTGAATTTTTTCGCATGGGGATGGCGTTTGGGGTCTTTATCGTAAATCCCATCGACTTTTGTGGCTTTAAGTAGGACTTCAGCATTGATTTCACTGGCGCGCAAGGCAGCTGCAGTATCTGTTGTAAAGTACGGGTTCCCCGTGCCTCCTACGAAGATCACAATGCCACCCGTTTGCAGGTAATACATGGCACCCTGCCAGGAATATCTTTCTACAATGGAATCGGTATTAAGAGCGCTCATAACATGCGCTTCACATCCTAGAGTAGCAAGGGATTGTTGGAGAATAAGCCCATTGATGGTAGTTGCTAACATCCCGATATGGTCAGCGGGCGTCCTTAGAAATTGAAATTCTTCAGCTTGGCACCCGCGAAAGATGTTTCCTCCGCCAATGACGATACCTATTTGGACACCCATTGCATGGATGTCCCTGATCAAAGAGGCAATCTTATGACATGACTCTTTCTCAAATCCAAATCTCTGCTCTCCTCCCAAAGCCTCACCAGAGAGCTTTAATAGAATTCTTTTATAAGCAGGTTTGGATTTTTGAGCGACCATCTTTATCCTATGCGCCACCTTAAAAACCGGCGAACAGCAAGAGGTTTGCCTACACGCTTCCCTTCTTTTACCACGAGATCTGCAATCGTAAGCGTGTTGTCTTTGACAAACTTTTGGCCAAGAAGACAGACTTGATCATAGAAGGCTTTGAGTTTACCTTCGACGATCTTATCGACGATGTTTTCAGGCTTCCCTTTGACTTGAGACTTAGCAATATCTGCTTCTCTAGCTCTTACATCTGCAGGAACTTCTTCTGGTTTTAAGTAATCAGGCGACTCAGCAGCAATGTGCATTGCAATATCACGCGCAAGGGTCTCCATTCCACTACCACCTTCGATCTCAACAAATGTCACAATTTTACCACCCATATGGGAGTAAAGGCCAATGGAAGTGTCTGCAGTTTTAGGAAGAACTTGGAGGCGCTTGATCTGGATGTTTTCCCCTAGGCTTTGGATTACTAAAGATCTATATTGGTCAATAGTAATAGAAGGATCTTTCCGGTATTTTTGTGCAACAAAGGCTTCAAGAGAAGTGGGTTTTGTCTCGGCAACTTCTAAAGTGACATCCTTAACGAATTGTTTGAACTTCTCATTTTGCGCGACAAAGTCTGTCTCAGAGTTGACTTCGACAAGAGCTATTGCATCTTGACTTTCGTGGGTTCCAATGACTCCTTCTTTTGTCTCTCTGCCCTCTTTTTTCACAGCAGAGGCCATACCCGATTTTCTTAGAAAATCGATTGCTTTTTCCATATCTCCTTGGGAGTGATCAAGGGCTTCTTTACATTTACCCATTCCAACTCCTGTGCGCTCACGGAGCTCTTTAACCATTTCAGGGGTGATTTTTGTGGCCATCATTTGCTGCCCTCTTCTTCCTCATCTTTTTCTTCTTTGTCGAACAGGTCTTCTGTAGCTTGCGACTCATTAGACTCATCTCCCTTTGCAAAACCGATGTTCATATCGTTTTTCTTATCAACGATAGCTTGCATCAAAGTTTGAAGGATAAGTTTGATGCTTTTTAATGCATCATCGTTACAGGCAATCACGTAGTCAATAGGATCTGGATCGCAATTTGTGTCTACGAGTGCCATCACAGGAATACCGAGTTTATTTGCTTCTGCAACTGCGATATGTTCCATGCTTGGATCAACGACAATCAAAAGGCCTGGAGGCTTTCTCATGGCGCGAATACCGGAGAGGTTACGATCGAGCTTGATGCGGTCTTTACTTAGGACAGACAATTCTTTTTTTGTGAAAGTATCTCCGCCTGTAGCAATTTTCTTCTCAATTCTTTCGAGAGTTTTTACCGATTGTCTAATTGTTGTGAGGTTCGTTAACATCCCGCCCAACCAACGTTCACAGACATAGAATTCCCCTGCTGTTTCTGCAGCTTCTCTGATGACTGGTTTTGCTTGTTTTTTTGTACCAACAAACATGATTGATTGACGGCGTGCGACGGTCTCTCTAACGACTGCTACTGCATTGCGGATTTGTTGCATTGTTTTTGCAAGATCAATGATATAAATACCATTGCGCTCTTCAAAGATGTATCTTTTCATCTTTGGATTCCAGCGGTGCTTTTGGTGACCAAAATGCGCCCCAGATTCGAGTAATTCTTTAACTGTTAAATTCAATTCTTCTTTTTGTGTTGCCAAGCCTTGTCCCTCTTGTTGTTTTTGACACGGCATCCACCCTTAATTAGGTAGATTTCGGTCTTGGTTTTGGTTTTTAATAAGCGCCTGATCAGAATCGAACTGACACAAGTAGCTTGGAAGGCTACGGTTCTACCATTGAACTACAGGCGCGAATGGAAAACAATTTATCTGAAAAACCTCTTTTTTCCAATAGAAAAATAGATATACTGTCTTAAGAGGGGTAAATTCCCTTATAAAATGGACAGTATGGATCTCGATATTTCGACTAAAACTGGGCGCGTGTTAAATGTTATTTTACTCTGCTTAATTTTAATTTTAGTTAGAGTATGGTACTTAGCCGTTATACAGCACGACGAGCAACTTGAACAATCGTATAGACCTCACCGTAGAACTGTTATCGAACCTGCTCCAAGAGCCACCATTCAAGACCGCTTTCACGTTCCCCTTGCTATCAATAAAATGCAATATAACGCAGCTGTTTGCTATGCCGACATTCGACATATTCCTTCTGTGATATGGAAAAAATCTCAGGACGGGAAGGCCATTAGGGTTCAAGCGCGCCTCCAGCATATTGAATCTCTCGCCCATATGTTAAGTAAAGAGCTAGACATCGATGCCTTGAGCATTGAGGATATCATCCATGGGAAAGCCTCTTGTTTTCCCCATACACCCTTTGTGATTAAAGAAAATATTAGCGAAGAGCAGTACTATAAACTTCGGATGCTCGAAAAAGATTGGGTAGGGATACAGGTTCAGAGGGTTGCTAAACGGTTCTATCCGCAAGGGAAGACAGCCTGTGATATTGTGGGCTACTTGGGGAGCATTAGCCAGCAGCAATACCAACAAATTGCCGATGAAATGAACACCCTGCAAGCCTACCTCAGAGCGCGAGAAAAAAATGAGAAGCCCTTCCTTCCCCCTGGTTTTTATGACCCTCTACAGGTAAGAGAGAGGCTCACAGAACTTCAAGAAAAATCTTATACAATCCACGATCTTGTAGGGAAAGCAGGGCTTGAGGCTTTCTACGAGGAAGAATTAAGGGGCACCTACGGAAAAAAAGTCTATGAAGTGGGAGCTCAAGGATCTTTTTTAAGAGAGTTGCCAGGGACACGTAAGCCTACTTCAGGGCGAAGCCTGATCCTTTCAATTTCAGCAGAACTCCAAAACGTTGCAGAAGAGCTTTTATCTGCTAATGAGGGACTCAAAAATAACCCTCATGCGCTAGATGAAGAATGGATGAAGGGTGGAGCAATTGTTGCCATGGATCCTAAAACCGGCGAAGTCGTAGCCCTTGCCTCTTACCCCCGGTTTAATCCTAATGATTTTATCCCCTCAAAAAATTCACAGGATAAAAAAACAAAAGAGCTATCGGTGAATAAGTGGCTTGAAAATGAAGCGTACATTGGGCAAATTTGGGATGGCATACGCCCTCTAGAAAGAGAGTCTTTTTCGTTTTTAAGAAATAAATATGAGGAAGATCACATTTATCTTTCATGGGATCTTTTTCTCAACACTCTTCTTGCTCCTAAAAGCAGAGCAAGGAATGTCATGAATCAAGTGATTGATATCAAAACAGCTTTAGAGGTTCAAAAGGAAGGATTAACCCACTCTCTTCTGAGAACGATTCCTTCTGAGACAGATCGCCTCCTTGTATTAGACCTTTGCTCGCTGGGCGTAAAAAGTGAACTTTTTGAAAGTGGCACGCTATTTGAAACACAGACACTAGCTAACTATCACCTCTTTAGGCAAGCAGCGTTGCGCCTTCAAGCCAAGATAAAATCATCGATGGAAGAGCTCCATCACGATCACGATTTTATTAAATGGCGCAAAACCCATTTTAAAGGTTTTCTTGCAAGAAAAAGGAAAGAAGAAAAACAGGGTAACAAGTATCCAAAACCCTATACAGATTACCTCGATATTGCTCAAAAAAAGCTCTTTCAAGCTTTTTGGAATGCCTACCACCACGTTTTTTTGTATACGGCTATCACAGGAAAATCTCCGGTTGATGTTGCCCATCACTCAGCACTGCAACCCTACTTTGCCACCCTTAAACACCTGCACACATCCCACACAGATCATGATCTCAAGCAGCTCGAGCAACTCTTGCTACCTATTCCTCCAGAAAAGGGCCTTGCCTATCTGAAAACAATGCGTTCTTTTGAGGAACTAACCTTCCCTTTAAAGGGCTTTTATAACAGGGTCAGAAAAAACAAAGAGGAGCAGCTAGAGAAACATTTAGCAGCCGCCTTCTATCCTATGACAGGTTATGGATACGGAAGATCTCAAGCCTATAGACAAGAGCATGCTCTTGGATCGGTTTTTAAACTTGCTACAGCGTATCAAGCGCTGTTAGAAAGATCAAAGCGCCCCATGAAGGGAGATCTCAACCCTTTAACGTTAATCGATGATCTAAAAGGAGATAAAACCTCAACTTCATTGTCTCAGGTACTTGGTTATACAGAGCAAGGAGCTCCCATTCTCAGAAGGCACAAAGGAGGGCTCCTTCCCAGAAGTGCTTATAGTGGTATGGGGAAACTCGACATTTATGGAGCCATCGAACAATCGAGTAACATCTACTTCTCTATTTTAGCAAGTGAACAGCTAGAAGCGCCTTCTAATCTAGCTAAAGCTGCCTATGCTCTTGGGTTTGGACAAAAAACAGGTATAGATCTTCCTGGGAAGTAATGGGAAAAGTGCCTAGCGATCTAGATCATAATCTCTCTGGCTTATACTCTTTTGCTATTGGTCAACATGCGTTTACCGTCTCTCCTTTACAAACAGCTGTGATGATTAGCGCAATTGCAAACCAAGGAAAAATCGTTAAACCAAAAGTTGTAAAAATTCTATCTGGAAAAGAGTCAATCAAAAATGAAAACCCCCTTTTTTCTTACGAACGATTCCCTTTTAAGGACGCCCTTTCCCTTGTGGGAATTAACTTCCCGCTTTTTACAGCTGCAATAACTGACCTACAAGAGACATCTATCCATTATACACCTGTAGAAATTGAACGAACAATTCCATTTCCACCTGAAGTTTTTAAAGTGCTTTCACAAGGGATGCAACGCTCTGTAAAAGGGGCAAGAGGAGGTTCAAGACCTAGCATTATGCGCACTTCTTATTTTCATCCAACAGCTGTCGGAGATTATTATGAACTACACAACGAGCTTCTACCAAAAACAGGCACAGCGCAGATTCTTTCAAAGCCTACTATTGAAAGTGAAATACCCGCCCACATGCGCACACACATTTGGTTTGCAACAATTGCGTACCCAAAAAACAAAATGCTTTCGGCTCATCCTTTTGAAGATCCCGAACTTGTAGTTATAGTCCTTTCCAAATATGGGAAAGCTGGTAGAGAAGGTGGCCCTATGGCAACACAAATCATCAAAAAATGGCGAGAGATTCAGGCAAGACACAAAAAAGAGATACAACCTGACGAGCTCAGATGTGAATTTATTTACTGAGACCTCTGCACAACTCTGGTGAAGAATAAAATTTTACTAGCTATTATGTTTTAAAAAATTCTACAATTTCACTTTTTGCAGATGTTAAGACCGTTGCATAAGTCAATGTGTTTTGAAAAAGTAGCACATTTTGATGAGATTTTGAATTGAGCGAGCCCGCATATGCAGGACGCCCCATATAAAAGGGCGAGCGAAAATCGAAAGATCGCAAAACATGTATTATTAAAGACATGATCAATATCTGGAAAAAATTAAACAACAGGAGCTTAAAATGAAGAAATGGTTGATTGCAGCACTTTTTGTGTTTGCTTTTTGTAATGTTAACGTAAACGCTACATCTACACCCGACACCTATGTCGTAGCCAATATATTTGGTCCAGGGGAAGAAGGTCTTATGGTTTTAACAGATACGAATAATCCCACATATTGGACATATTGGCACGTATATGCAGTTAAGCCAAGAACAAGAAATATAGCTGAGTGGTGGAATGGCGTTGAACTAGTTCCAAGTACATGGCAAAGTTCGCCGAAGAATTGGAGTGTTGGCGAAAGAGTTGTTGTCGATTGGAAAAGCGGTAATTTAAATTTCTTCCAATCTAATGCAGCAAACGGAAACGATCTTCTTCATTGCGATCGCGTGATTACAAGCTTAATTGGCGGGGAAAAATTATTAGCTAAAAATTACCCGGATATCATTTCCTTTTTACAAGCAACGTGCAGTTTTGCAGAAAAAAATGGATACCAGAAAGGCTTTAAAGAAGGAAAAGATTCAGCATATACAAAAGGGGTTGCAGCAGCAAATATAGCTCGAGAAATAACAGAAAATATGGCCTATAATGATGGGTATAAAAAAGGTCATAAAGAAGGCTATGATGAAGGTTTTAAGACTGCATACAATGGCAATAAATACAACAATGAATCTGAATAACCCTTAATACGCAAGAGGTCTAACTTCACATACCCCCGCTTTCGTCGGGGATATGTGAACGTGCTGTTTGAAAACTTGTAAAATGGTATTACGATCCTTAAGAACTTTTGACGCGCTCAAATGTGTCTTTGTTTTTCGCGAATGGTATAAAATACTGAATCGTTCTAGAAAGTCCTTCTTCTAGAGAAATTTTAGGCTGCCAGTTGAGAGTGGTTTGAGCAAGTGTAATGTCAGGGCGCCTTTGTTTAGGATCATCACTTGGTAGAGGTTTGAAGATAAGCTGAGAAGAAGATCCTGTGAGTTTTAAAACAAGCTCTGCAAGCTCAAGCATACGGAATTCTACAGGATTACCTAAATTCATAGGGCCTGTCACAGATGAGTCAGTTCCCATGAGAAGAAGAAAGGCATCGATCAAGTCGTCTACATAGCAAAAAGATCTTGTCTGAGATCCATCTCCATAAATAGTGATCGGCTCTCCTTGGAGGGCTTGCACAATAAAGTTAGAGACAACCCTTCCATCACTAGGGTGCATGTTGGGGCCGTAAGTATTAAAGATACGAGCCACTTTGATCGGAATTCCATACTGCCTTTTGTAATCAAAAAAGAGAGTTTCTGCGCAACGCTTACTCTCGTCATAACATGACCTAAGGCCAGTGGGATTGACATTCCCCCAGTAGCTCTCTTTTTGTGGATGCTGCTCAGGATCTCCGTAGACTTCACTTGTGGAAGCCTGAAAAATTTTCACGTCTTTAAGTTCTTTTGCAAGTGTGAGCATGTTGATGGCGCCGTGGATGCTCGTTTTAGTTGTCTGCACGGGATCAAACTGGTAGTGAATGGGGGAAGCAGGGCAAGCAAGGTTATAAATTTCGTCAACCTCAACATGCAGAGGTTGACAGACATCATGGCGAATAAGCTCAAAAAGGGATTATCAAGAAAGGGAAGGAGATTATTTTTAGACCCCGTGAAAAAATTGTCAATGCAAAGGACTTCACACTCCTGCCTGAGCAACCTTCCACACAGATGGGAGCCTAAAAATCCAGCTCCTCCTGTGACTAGAACTCTTTTTTTGCCATAGTTTTTTAGAGCACAACCTGGAATACCATTTCAATAACTACAAACAGGATGATCATCGCAAGAACAATCTTTCCTCCTGGCAGTTGATGATGTTCTTTTTGATATTTTTTAACATATCTACCAACCCACACCATCAAAGGTGGCAATAACCCAAATAAGAGAGCGCAGCTAATCCCTCCCGCATAACGGAGAGCTGTGATAAACAATCCTGGATAAACAAGCGCTGTGATGGTTGCAGGAACAAACACAATTAAGCAAAGGCCAAATTTTTGAAGCCCTCTTTCTTAATTTTAAGCCCATCTGCTAAAAAATCAACGAAAGCAAGAGCAAGGGCGATATAAGATGTCGTTAAAACAAAAAATGCAAACCAACTACCGATTTTAAAAACAATTGGGTTATCAAGAATCTCCCTGAGAGGAACGGTAGCTATCTCCCCCTTGCCTCCCCTAAGATTAACCGATCAACAGGAACAGTTCCTAGAATGAGGAGCTCCCAAACCACATACACAACAAGTGGAATAACAGTCCCATATATAATGGAAAGACGAACTTTTTTCACGTTTCTATCCATGTAAGTCATGAGTGTTGGAATGATCAGCTGATAGGTAAATGCCGTGAAAAGAACAGGAAGAGCAGGCCAAGCCCTTTTCCAGTCTATATAAGTTAGCAAACTACCTTGGACACTTTTTGCTGAAGTGAAAATAAAAAGACCATAAGAAACAAGAACGCCTATCATTAAAATTAGATTAAAACGATCGACAGAACGTGTGCCTAAATAAACAACCGGTGAAAAAATAAGCACGTAGATGATCATAGCAGCCCAGCTAGGAATCCCTCCTCCGATGATGGAGGTGATGGTTTCTCCGCCCCGGATACGTGGGCGATCATGGCTGTTAAAAAAAGAAATAAGTAGACAACCCAGCAAATCGATTGCCCTATAGGACCTAGAAGACGATGGGTCATCGTGATCAAATTGGCATCTTTCGGCATCCATGTGCAGACTTCTAGTAAAAGGAGCCCTGTGCATAACATAAAAAACCAGGTCAGTAGATAAATCAACGTAGCAGGCAAAAAGCCCCCACCTCCTGTCGCTAGAGGAAGAGCGAGCATCCCAACCCCAATAGTTGTCGCAGCGATCAATAAAGAGCCGCCTACAACATGACCAAAATTTCTTATGATATGCATGCCTATTCTTTCCTTGAACCTATCCAGATGATAAGGTTTCGTCGATTTTTGTGATTGTTTTGGCCCATTTTGGGCTTTTTTGCGAGGATTACATATCTAGTGGATATTACCCCTAGCAAAAAAGCTCAAAATATTATTAGACAGCCTCTTTAGCAAAAATGCTTTTTTTCAAACAATAGAGGCAAACATAAACGAATTCTTCAAAAAAAGGCAAGTTTGAATTATTATGGTGCAATAACACAAATGGATGGCAATGGAAATTATTAATCTTTCAATTCCTGATTTAAAACTAATTAGACTCAAACCCATCCAAGATGAGCGAGGGTTTTTTAAAGAATTTTATCGACAAGACCTCTACAAAGGAAATGGGATCGGTGATTTGTTTCCCCAAGATAATTTTTCTTTTTCTAAACAAGGAGTCTTGAGAGGGATGCACTTTCAAAGCTTCCCTGGTCAAGCAAAATTAGTCTCTGTCATCCAAGGGAAAATTTTTGATGTCGCAGTAGATATCCGCACAAACTCTCCGACATTTGGAAAGTGGGAAGGGGTTTATTTAGATGCAAACAGCCATGAACAATTTTTCATCCCTTCAGGATTTGCCCATGGATTTTATGTCATCGAAGATGCACTTGTCCATTACAAGGTCAGCTCTCTTTACAATCCAACCACGGAAAAAACTTTCCGTTTCGATGATCCTGCTTTTGCAATCAAGTGGCCTACAAAAACTCCTATCCTTTCACTCCGTGATCAAAATGCTCCCTTATTTGCTGCAGGAGCTTGCATATGAAACTCTGGATCATTGGAGCCAAGGGATTTCTTGGGTCAACTCTGTGCATAATCTGCAAAAAAAAAGGAATCGACTTCGTAGGCACAAAAAAGGGAAGAAGCCGATATTGCAGATTTTGAACACCTCAGGACATTCTCCCGCTCCCTTGCGTGCCAAGGCGTAACGCACATCATTAACTGCGCTGCCTTTACCGATGTAGACCAGGCAGAAAAAAATCCTACAGCAGCTTTTTTAATCAATGCAACAGGCCCCAAAAATGTAGGGATCATTGCACAAGAGCTCCAAGTAAAGATTATCCACCTTTCTACCGATTACGTTTTTGATGGGAGCCTCCAAAGACCTTACACAGAATTAGATGCCTGTAGCCCTATTGACAATGTCTTACGCACGGGCAAAATATGAAGGGGAAAACAATCTTTTAGAGGTTTACCCTTCAGCCTGTATTCTTCGCTCCTCGTGGGTTTTTGGAAAAGGAGGGAAAAATTTCATCTCTTCTATCTTTCAAAAAATGCAAGAAGCCGTTCTGGTAAAAGTGATTTCTGACCAGAGGGGTAGACCCACCTTTGTCGAAGATCTTGCAACCACTATACTCGAGCTACTGAACCATTCAGGCATCTACCACTTTGCCAATGCAGGGGAGGCTTCTCGTTTTGAAATCGCGCAGGAGATCCATGAAAAAGCGCTTGGATTACACATCCCTCTTGCTTGCAGAGAGATTGTTCCTGTATTATCTGACACTTTCCCAACACCTGCAAAACGACCTTCCTACTCTGTCCTCGATACAAAAAAAATAGAGTTGATATTGGGTGTTTCCCAAGAAAATGGACAAACGCTTTAGAGGAATATTTATGCGCTATAAAAATCTAATTGTCACCGGTGGTGCTGGATTTATTGGGTCGGCATTAATCCGCTATGGACTTACAGAATTGCAAGACCTCGTCAAAATAGTGAACCTCGACGCTCTAACCTACGCAGCCAACCTCAACAACCTTTCTTCTATTGCAAACGACCCAAGATACATCTTCGTACATGGAGATATTCGTAATACCTCACTTGTGGAAAGATTGTGCAAGGAGCACCAAATTGACGCCATCATCCACTGTGCAGCAGAGAGCCATGTCGATCGGAGCATTGAATCACCCCAGACATTTTTAGATACCAATATCTATGGAACATTCTCCCTTTTAGAAGTGGTAAAAAAATTGCCTCATATCCATTTCCACCATATCTCAACAGATGAAGTGTATGGATCACTAAGCGCGGGCGCGTTTAACGAAAACTCTCTATATAGGCCTAATTCTCCTTACGCAGCCTCTAAAGCGGCCAGCGATCACTTGGTCAGAGCATGGGCGCACACTTTTGGGCTTTCTATTACAATATCGCACTGCACAAATAATTATGGGCCGCATCAATACGACGAAAAATTTATTCCCCGTATGATTTTAAACTGCCTCGACAGAAAACCCCTCCCTGTTTATGGGAAGGGTACAAACGTAAGAGATTGGATATATGTAGATGACCATGCAGAAGCGGTATGGATGATTTTAGATAAAGGATTCTCTGGAGAAACTTATGATATCGGCGGGGAATGTGAAAAAAGAAATATCGATCTTCTACATGAAATCATCGCACATGTTGCAGATCTTACAAGAGAGCCTCTCTCTACTTTTTCTTCTCTGATCACATTTGTAACAGACAGGGCAGGACATGATTTTCGCTATGCGATTAACTGTGACAAAATTAAAAAAGAACTTGGCTGGACACAAACTCACTCTTGCTCCGAAGGGCTACGTAAAACAGTTGCCTGGTACATTGATCAGACACTCACTCTTGGAAACCCTATGACAAAAAAAATTGTTTGTGTGATTCCTGCAAGATTGCACTCCTCCCGTTTCCCGAGAAAGATCTTGGCAATGCTTGGAGGAAAACCTCTAATCCAAAGAGTGTGGGAAGCAGCCCGAGAAGTTTCTCTCTTTGATTCTGTAGTCATTGCCGTTGATGCTAAAGAAACAGCAGATATCGTTCGCTCTTTTGGAGGAGAGGCCCTCATGACATCTCCTGATTGCATTTCAGGAACAGCGCGCCTTGTCGAACTTAAAACAAAAGGCTTAATCGATGGAGATATCTTTGTGAACTGGCAAGGAGATGAACCTTTCATCCACAAGACAATGATCCAGGATCTCCTGCAATCTGCTCAGCAAGACAGCGCCGGCATATGGACATTAAAAAAAAGGTGTGTAAATGAGGAAGAAATCCTCTCCCCTCATATCGCAAAAATTGTCTGTGATCATGAAGGTTTTGCGCTCTACTTTTCTAGAAGCCCCATCCCTTTTCATCGAGATGTGCTGGTAAAAAATCAGCAAGTCTATTTCAAACATGTCGGCATCTACGCCTTCACAGGAGATGCTCTAGAAAAGCTTCACACCCTCCCCTCATCTCATCTGGAACAAGCAGAAATGCTAGAGCAGCTCTCCTTTCTGTACCATGGCCTGAAGATCAGAGTTCATGAGACTAAATACGAAGTATTGGGAATCGACCTACCCGAGCATCTTGCTGTCGCAGAAAAACTTATACCATTCGCAAAAAATATGGAGAACTATTATGGCAGAACCTGTTCATAGAGCTCATTTTGGATCTGTAACCCATTCTACATCTGGAAAAGCTCCAGATGTACTAAGACATGCTGCTATTTGGGTAGCTCTTTATGTTAAAGAACATCCCTTATTAACCACCGCAGAAGAAAAAAGCTTAATCTTACAAATGCTAGGGGAAGAAACACAAAAAGTAGTGGATAATTATTGGCAAAAGCTTCAAAGAGACCTGCCCGATCCAGCTATCCTGTTTGGTAGAGTTCGTGATACCTATGACCTCACTTTGGAAGGCGCTAAAGCGCTACACATTTTTTGAGAACATCCCCACTTGTGATCAAATCAAGGGACGATCTTGCACTAATAAAACGCGTTTTGTTAACAACTCCAGGAGAAACAACAAGCACGAGAGCTGTGGAAAGAATACGGACTGCGCAAATGCCACAAGGAGAGGCCCTTGGCCTACAAAATATAGCTGTTTCGACCTATTTTTTTGATCTTCTTGACACCTTTATTATTGAGAAAGAAAGTCCTATTCCCCACACGAGAAACTACGAATGCACCATCTTGTAACCATCTGCTGACCTGTGCATGGAAATGGCAAGAGATTGTTTAGATATCTTGCAATTTTTTGATGCCAAAGTAAAAAAGAGGAGCTGAAACAAGAAGAAAAAGAAACCAATATTCTGCATTCATTTCGAGTTTCACAACACCGCTGTCTGAGAAAAAAAATTGTAAAACTCCCAAAACAAACAGATTACCAGCAACACTGAGGGCAAAAATAGGCCAAAAGCTCTTGTTTAACTCTTTTTCTTGCTCATCCTCTTTAGAAGAGGCTTGTTCTCTGTGTGGCAATTCATCACTTTTTTCAGTAGCTGCTCCAAAAAACTTTTTCTCTTCGTTAACTAAAAAATTGGATGTCAAACTACTTTTTGGTTGATAGGGAGGAGCGTACCGAGAATTAAAACTCTCCTGTAGAGAAGAGGGGTCTTGGCAGCAAGAGCCTCTAACGGGACTTGAGCAAAGCAATGTGGACACTGTCCAATATCTGCAGGAATTTTCCCACTACAGTTAGGACACCCTCTTTGACGATCTACAGCTTTCATATAAACCCCTTTTTCAAGCCGATCATAAAACTTATCCTGTTTTTTTTCCTTATCTTTGATACAATTTGTAGTAAATAGTTTTAAAAAGGATTTTTACACGCATGACAACACAAGAAACTTTCGATACTGCGATCATCGGTGCCGGCCCAGGCGGTTATGTAGCAGCGATTAAAGCTGCACAGCAAGGGAAAAAAGTAGCCTTAATCGATAAAGGTCCCTTGGGAGGAACATGCCTAAATGTTGGATGCATACCCACAAAAACGCTGCTTTCGAATGCGCTCGTGCTGAATAAAGTAAAACATGCTGCAGACTTTGGAATCACAACAGGGCCTGTTTCTTTTGATTTTGCGCATATGAAAACGCGCAAAGATAATGTACTTCAATCGATCCGTAAAAGTTTAGAGGGCCTGATCCAATCGAATGGAATTACTATTTTTAGAGGCGCTGCTGAATTCACCTCTCCTAAAGAACTGAAAGTAAAAGGGGAGCATAATTGTATCATCCAAGCAGAAAAAATCATCATCGCTACCGGCTCTGAGCCCCTCGACGTTCCCACTTTTCCCTGTGATCACAAAAAAGTGCTCAACTCGACTTCGATCCTTGAGCTAACAACGCTTCCTAAAACACTTGTAATCATCGGTGGAGGGTACATCGGCTGTGAATTTGCGTCTTTGTATGCAGAGCTCGGCGTTAAAGTAATCATCTTAGAAGCTCTTCCATCGATTGTAGCACTCCAGGGAAAAGCAATTTCTGATCATTTGACGGCTGCTTTCAAAAAACAAGGAATCGAGATTCGCACAAATGTTTTTGTTGAGAGTGTTGACACTTCTTCCTCTACCGTTTCTGTACTCCTCAAAGATGGCACAGCGGTTGCTTGTGATGCCGTGCTTGTTTCTGTAGGCCGCAAGATTGTCTCAAAAAACTTAGGTCTAGAAAAAGCAGGGGTGCTTGTCTCTGATAAAGGTCCGATCCTGGTGAATGAGCGGATGGAAACCAACGTTCCTGGCATTTATGCCATCGGCGATGTGACAGGGAAAGCAATGCTTGCACACGTTGCCTCCCACCAAGGGCTTGTAGCAGCTGCCAATGCTTGTGGTGAAGAAGCAAGCATGCATTATAATGCGGTTCCTGCAGTTATTTTTACAAACCCTGAAATAGCTACTGTAGGACTAACGCTTGAACAAGCACTAGAGGCTGGGTATAATGCTTCCGTAGGAAAATTTCCTTTCCAGGCGCTGGGCAAATCTATTGCCTCCATAGAGACAGGAGGGTTTGCACAAGTTATCATCGATAAAAAAACCCACCAGATTTTAGGTGCACAGGTAATCGGCTCTGAAGCCTCTGTCCTCATTGCTGAAATGGCCCTTGCGATTAGCAATGAACTCACGTTAGAGTGTGTAACAGATACAATCCATGCACACCCAACGCTGGCTGAAGCTTGGCTAGAAGCAGCTCTCATCTCGAATGAGACCCCTATCCACTTCCCTCCTAAAATCAAAAGGACCTAAGATGTATAAAGAAGATGTGTTCGATGCAAGGCCTAAGGTGAAGTTAAAAATTCTCAACAACCTGCCACCTAACCCTGAAAACATCCCTTTAAACGATAGCACAGCCCAAGGAAGATTTCCTTCGTGGCTCCACAGGAAGCTACCAAAAGGGGGCTTTTTTAAGACCAACTCAATTTTAAAAAAATACCGCCTTAACACTGTGTGTGAAGAATCGAAATGCCCGAATCGTTTTGAGTGTTATTCGAAAAAAACAGCTACTTTTCTAGCTCTAGGGAAAGAGTGCACGCGGAGCTGTAGCTTTTGCGATATCGACTTTTCTAAACAACCAAAAGCGCCAGAAGTCGATGAGCCAGAACGGATTGCCTACACCGTCAAAGAACTCGGCCTTTCCCACGTGGTGATCACCATGGTGGCAAGAGATGATCTTCCCGACGGAGGAGCTACCCACCTTGCACAGATTATCCGAAAAACAAGGCAAGAAAATCCTAATTGTACAATTGAAGTATTGACCTCAGACTTCCATGGCAACTTTGGAGCTCTTGATCTCGTGTTAGATGAACACCCAGAAGTCTTCAACCATAACATCGAAACCGTGCGAGCCCTTTCCCCCGTATTCGCCATAAAGCAACCTATGATCGTACCTTATCCCTTCTCCAATACGTGACAGCTTCTAAGAAAATTACGTTTATTAAGTCAGGGATCATGGTGGGATTCAGGAGAAACAAAAGAACAAGTTGAAGAAACCATCCGAGATCTTCATCAAGCCGGATGCAGCATCATTACGATCGGTCATTACCTGCAGGCCAGCCGGCAGCGTATTCCCGTCAAAGCCTTTATAGCCCCAGAACAATTCAAAGCTTATGAAGAGTATGGTCTCTCTATAGGAGTCCCTCAGATGTATTGCGGTCCTTTTGTCCGCTCTAGCTACAATGCTGGAGAAGTGATTTCCCTGAATTTTGTAACTACCTCCTGAAGAACCTGGAATTGCTATTTACATATAAAAAAAAGTTTATTACATAAACATTAAGTTTAGAAGTAATGGTAATTTCAGGTAGAGCTAATGCAAAGCAATCCAGAAGAAGTGGTCGGTATCATTTTGGCTGGTGGGCGAGGGACCCGGCTGTTTCCTCTTACACAAACGCACTGTAAGCCTGCTGTCGGGTTTGGGGGTAAATTTAAACTCATCGATATCCCTGTCTCTAATGCATTAAATGCAGGAATTAACAAGCTTTTTGTCATCTCTCAATATTTTGTTCCCCATCTACAAGATCACTTAAGATCTTCCTACTACTTTGATGTTTTCCGCAATAGCCAAATCAAGATACTTGCTCCTGAGACACTTTCTACTTCACGGGCATGTTTTGAAGGATCAGGAGATGCGGTAAGGAAGAACTTAGAAGAAATCCTCAAAACCCCTTGCTCTTACTTTATGATTCTATGTGGAGATCAAGTATATAACATAGATTTTCAGAGCATCCTGCGAGATGCAAAAAAAACAGATGCTGACCTCATGATTGCTTCCATTATGGTCGAAGAAAAAGAGGCAAAAAGGATGGGTGTTTTAAAAGTGGATAAAACACACAAGATTCTCGATTTTTTGAAAAGCCCCAAGATCCGGATACACTTGCTAATTTTGCCTTGCCCCAAAAAGGGAAACCCCACTTTCTAGGATCTATGGGAATTTATATCTTCAAAAGAGAAGCTCTCATTGCTCTTTTAAAGGAAAAGGGGGATGATTTTGGGCTCCATCTCATCCCTCTCCAAATTAAAAAAGGGAAAACATTTGCCTATATATATGAAGGATATTGGGTAGATATCGGGACAATCGGCTCTTTCCATCAAGCTAACCTTGACCTTGTAAGTGGCTCGTGCTGCCTCAATATGTACGATGAAAGAAATCCTATTTATACCCGGTTTCAAAAACTGCCCAGCCCTTTCATTAAAAATACCCTTATTAAAACCTCACTGATTGGTGAGGGCTCTATTATTGAGGCAAGTGAGATCGAAAATAGCGTCATCGGACTACGCTCAGTGATCCAAAAAGGCACAAAAATCTATAACTCTATTCTCATGGAAAATTCTGCTTATCCCCTTACTCAACAATTCTCCATAGGGAAAAACTGTGTGATTAAAGATACAATTGTGGATGAGCAGGTGCGTATAGGAAATAACGTCGAATTGACCAACAAAAAAAAACTACAGCAATTTGATGGCAATGGTATTTATATCCGTGATGGCATTATCATCGTTTCTGCGGGAACAGACCTTCCCGATAACTTTGAAATATAGAACCCTTAGGCTCAAAAGAGGTCTTATGAAAAAAATTTGGGCGATTGCTGATCTTCATCTTGCATGTGGAGTCCCTGAAAAAAACATGAATGTTTTCGGGACCCTTTGGGATGACTACATGGATAAAATAAAAGCTGCTTGGACCTCTCTCATTGCACCTGAAGACCTTGTCTTAATTGCTGGAGATATCTCCTGGGCTCTCTATCTAGAGCAAGTCGCTGCCGATCTAAGTTGGATAGATGCCCTTCCCGGCACAAAAGTTATTCTTAAAGGAAATCACGACTTCTGGTGGTCATCAGGTGCCAAAATGGCAAAGATCATGCCCCCTTCTGTTCATTTCATTCACAATTCAGTGTATAATTGGCACGATGTCTCTATTGGTGGAACAAGGCTATGGGATTCAGATGAGTACTCTTTTCGTGAATACATCCACTTCCAGGATAATCCCAGAAAAAAGCCTCAGGCGCCGGCCATTCCAGGCGAGGATGAAAAGATTTTCAATCGAGAACTTGAACGATTAAAACTTAGCTTAAGACAACTCTCTCCGTCTGCATCTCTACGCATAGCGATGGTTCACTATCCCGATTTCAGCTAATTTAAAGCCTTCAAAAGCCTCCGCTATTTTAGAAGAATTTAAAGTCGATATTTGTGTTTTTGGACATCTGCACAATATCAAGCAAGATCAGAAACTGTTTGGAGAGATAAGGGGGATTAAATACATCCTAACTGCGTGCGACTACCTTGATTTCAAGCCTATCCTGATCGCTTCTCTTCCATAAGAAGAGACCTGACTAATTGAGGTAAAGAGTTCTGAAAAGCAAGGACATCTTCATCATTTTTTTTAATGGGAGCTACAAGGTCAATGTGCGCTCTTTTTTCTAGAAGCGACTGGAGGTGTTGATCTTCTTTATCTTTATCTAGACACTGATAGTAATCAGAAACAATCGCTATGAGCTCCTGAAAATCATCTTCTACCTTGATGAGCTCAAGCGCTTGCTTCACAGCTTGCTGAAAAGACTGGGGATCTCCATGCGCCACCAGAAAGTCAGCGACCTCCATCACAAGCTCAAGATCAGATTCTGATGAAAGTTCTGCTAAAATGTTTTTAATCATCACATTAGCTGCGTGGGGATCGGCTCCAACTAAAAGACGTACCTGCAGTAGATCAAACCACAGCTCGTCCATGACAAAGGGGTAAAATATATCTAGCAACTCTGCTGCATAAGAATAATTATCCACATCTATCTGGGTAGAAATATACCCGTACAAAAAGGTTTCTACGTCATGTGCGCAGAAAGGATCGAGCACATCAAAACATGTTTTTGGATCCGTTCCTTCATCTATGCTGGCTTCCAAAATCTCTTCCAGGCGGATAAGGCTGCTTTGGATCATGTGATTATAGGTAGCTGGATCTTCTTCGTAAAGAGAGATGCGGAAATCCAATTCATCACAAAATATAGATACTGATTGCTTATCTGGACAACTTCTGCGCCATAGCTCAAAAATCAAAAGAAAAATCTTATCTTTGTTTTCCTCTACTTCTGATAAAGAGGCGGCTAGATCCTCTGGCGTTGAGTAATTATCAGCGTAGAGTAAAAAAGACTCTTCATCTAGAGCAACACCGATCAACTGGAGTCTAGTAAATAGCTGATGTGTTTCTAACTCTCTTAAATCCTCTACCTGCCAATTTTCTGCTTGGATGTTTTTATCATCTCTAGCATTCATGCGCAAAAGATTATAAAAAGCTTTTCTCTGTAATTCCATAACCTCAACCTAGATTTCTATATTTCAATACCCTATGATATAGCCATGCGCCTATATCGTCAAAAACAAACTTTTATTCTTTTGGAAATACTTGTTGCTATTGCTATTGTTTCACTACTTGCAGGTTTTTTGATCTATCGACCTTTTCGGGAACTAAAAAAGAATTAGAGCTCATTATCTCTCTTGAAGAAGACCGCGTATGGGAGGGGCAGCTCATCCAGATCGAATCCGACCTGCGCAAGGAGTGTGCAAAATTACCTCAAAAGAAAGAAAATGCTAAAAAAAAGAATTTTCTTTTACGATCTATCTACCCAACATGGAGAAAAAGTGCATACGTACCTATAAGTGCTGGGCTAACTACAACTGCAACGAGAAGACAAATGCCGGGTATCTCATCCACTTAGGAGCTAAAAAAAGAAAAGGCCTCAAAAAAAATCCAACCTACAAATTTTTCATCCCGAAGTCTGAGAAGTTGTCAAATGGGGAATAGAAGCAAGGCTAGTGCGAAAATCAAGCTTATGTTTTCCTGTTTCTTTCCCTATATGCGGCGGTTTATTCCCGGGCATCACCATTTGAAATCTGAAAAGCGCATGGGCAATCTCATCTTCTATCTCAACCGTTAAAGCATCAAAAAGCGCAAATGCCTCATGTTTGAACTCAACAAGTGGATCTTTTTGACCAACAGCACGTAGATGCATCTCGGCTCTTAGGTGATCAATCCGAAGAAGATGCTCTTGCCAAAGACGGTCAACAGTACGCACTAAGATATTACGAACGATGTCTCTTAACATATCCTCTGGCTGTAGTTTTGCCATGTTTTCAGGCATTTCCCTTTGGATATGTTCGATGATCTCGGCTGTATGGATGAGTTTGTGCTCAAATGCAGACACAACCTTCACGATAGCTCGGTCTTCTATGTCAGCGGCCTGTAGATAGTCATCGTCAAACTCTTTGCTCGTAAATGTCACAGGAAATTGTCTTATGAGCGCTTGTCTATACCCTTCGGGGTTCCACCCATTTTCTATATTCCGGTTGATAAAAAACTTCTGACTCATCTGGACACAGACATTTTTTAGGACATCTTTTGCAATGACGATAGGATCAGCATGGTGCAAAATGTCATTGCGAAAAGCGTAGACCTCTCCACGCTGTTTATTCATAACATCGTCATACTCAAGAGTATGCTTACGCATCTGGTAATTACGCTGTTCTACCCTTTTTTGCGCTGTCTCAATTGACTTATTCAACACAGGTGCAGTGATCGGCTCTCCTTCAGGAGGGCGGAACCTTTGTAAAAACTTGGTGATACGAGGGGAAGTAAAAAGGCGCATCAATGAGTCTTCGAAGGAAACATAAAATTTTGAAGAACCTGGATCCCCTTGCCTTGCACATCTTCCTCGTAGCTGTCTATCGATACGTCTAGATTGGTGACGCGTTGTTCCAATCACATGTAACCCACCCAACCCCGCTACTTCTGCTTGGAGTTTAATGTCTGTTCCTCGACCTGCCATGTTCGTTGCTACAGTGATGGCCCCTTTTTTGGCCTGCCATGGCAATGATCTCAGCTTCTTTTGCATGATTTTTAGCATTCAAAACCGTGTGCTCAAGATGATTTTGCTTTAAAATACGGGATAGCTTTTCAGAAATTTCAACCGACTCCGTACCAATCAGGATGGGCCTTCCTTTAGCATGGATCTCTTGTATTTCTTTCAAGAGAGCCTGGTATTTTTCTCGCTCTGACATATAGATTTCATCGTTGGCATCGTGACGAGAGCACTTCTTATTGGTAGGGATTGCTAAAACCTCTAGTTTGTAGATCTCCTTGAATTCATTGGCCTCTGTCATCGCAGTCCCTGTCATCCCAGCAAGTTTTTGATACATGCGGAAATAGTTTTGGAGCGTGATCGTCGCGTATGTCTGCGTTTCTCCCTGGATAGAAACATCTTCTTTAGCCTCTATCGCCTGGTGCAATCCATCAGAAAAGCGTCTCCCAGGTTGTGGACGACCTGTGTTTTCATCGATAATGACAACCTTCCCTTCCGCAATAATGTAATCGATGTCTTTTTCCATGAGCAAATGTGCTCTTAAGAGCTGCCTCAGATTGTGAGATCTCTCTTTTCTCTTTCCATCTTCTTCTCGCAGAGCAACTTTTTTTCTAATCTCCCCTGCTCGTCTAATTGTTTATCTTGATCAATCTTAGCATACTCATGTCCCAAATCAAGCATCACAAAATCATCTGCAGAATTGCCCTTCTCAGACCACAGAAGACCCCCTTTATCTGTTAACTCATACTCATGGGCTCTTTCATCTACAATAAGGTAAAGGTCTGCAAGTGCCTTTGCGCGCTCTTCTTTATTGGGTTCAGAATAAAAGTAGGTATCCCACTTTTCAATCTCTGCACGAAGGTAAGGATTTTCTCTGATCCGCTTTAGTAAATTGTTATTGGGCATCCCCTTTCCTACCAGCCATAGCTTGCGGAACGCTTCCTTTTCTATTACCTCTTCTTCTTTGGAGAGTTTTTTTTGGCTTTCTTCCTCACCTAGCCTTCCCAAATTCTCTAAAGCTCTCTTCCCTTCTGTGGCTAGCTTACTGCATAAATCCCTTTGCATTTTGACAATCTGAGCTACCGGACCTTTCAACAGATCGTACATCTGACGAGAGTTGGATGTAGGGCCTGAAATAATTAAAGGTGTTCTGGCCTCATCGACCAAAATTGAATCAACCTCATCGACAATTGCAAAATAATGTCCCCGTTGACATTGCTCACTGGCACTTTGCACCATTGAATTGTCTCGTAAATAGTCAAACCCAAATTCAGAAGCTGTTCCATATACAATATCCGTAGCATAGATGTTTTTTCTTAAGTGAGAAGGGACAGTATTGACGAGTGCCGTAGCACGCATTCCGAGCCATTCAAATAGAGGACCCATCCACTGGCAGTCCCTAGCTGCTAAATAATCATTCACAGTCACCAGGTGAACAGATAGGCCTGTCAAAGCATTCAAGTAAAGAGGTAAAGCAGCTGTGAGTGTTTTCCCTTCTCCCGTTTGCATCTCTGCAATGGCGCCAAAATGGAGCGCTATGCCCCCTATCAGCTGGACATCATAAGGAACCATATCCCATTTCTGGTCGTAACCGGAGACATGGATATCTGTTCCACAGAGCCTTCTGCAAGCATTTTTCACAACGGCATACGCCTCTACGAGCAAAGCATCTACGCTCTCTCCTTGCTTTATCCTATCACGAAATTCTGCTGTCTTAGCTTGCACTTCTGCATCAGAAAGAAGCTGATATTTAACTTCCTCTGTATTGATCTTTTCAACAATTTTTTTATATTTCTTTATAAGTCTAGATTGGTGAGTGCCAAATATTTTTTTAATTAACCCAAACATCGAATTTTCCCTACTACTTTTAATTTTTCACCCATCATATCATGAAATTACAAATTGAGCTGCCTTGGATGAAAAAAGTGTTGATTAACCAGCCAACCATCCTAAAGGATTTAGGACCACTTGTCCATCCAGAAAATTGATTTCAAATTTTCGAAGCCCTGGGTATTTATCTTTTACACTAAGGAAAGGAGTAGCGATTAACTTCAAAAGTTCCCTTTTAAGACCTCTTGCTCCGTTTTTTAATTGAAAAACATGTTCAAAAATGTGATCTTCGAAGGGTTTGGCAAGAGTAAACTTAAAATCTTTCATTGCTTTTCTTTCTCTTTGCATTTGTAAAACAAGTGCTCCCAAAATTTCTTTTAATCCTTCTATCTCTCTAAAAGGTTGAAAAATAATGGGATCTCCTGAATCGGTTCAACATTTCTGGAGAAAAATGTGTTGAGATTGCTGCACTAACATTTTTTGAATTCCTCAGGGGAATAATCTCGTTCAAGATCAGATCCTAAATTAGAAGTAAAACAAAAGACCATATTACGACAATCGACAATCTTACCACTTGCGTCTGTCCAGAATCCCTCTTCCAAGACTTGAAGTAAATACTTAAAAATATCCGGATGAGCTTTTTCGATTTCATCAAAAATTACAACACAGGGAGATCCCTTATCTACATGCCCTGCAAGTACTCTTAATAAATAACCTTCTCCACCATGACCTGAGATAGCCAGGAGGAGCTCCTATAAGTTTAGAGACAGAATGCGGTTCAGTGCAATTACTCATAGGGAAAAATACAGTTTCACAAAACTTCCCAAACATCGCAGAGCCTAGTTCTTTTCCAAAATATGTTTTTCCCACACCAGTAGGCCCCGCACAGAAAAAAATGGCAGCTACACCCCCTTCTTCCCTAAGATTTCCAAAATTGAGCATTAAACGGTCCTTAACAACATCAAAAACATCTCTCTGCCCAGCGATACTGTTTTTCAAACGAGCAACAACCATCTCTGCTTTTTGATTAGCGTTTGCTTTAAAAAAAGCCACTGGAAGACCGCTATATTGAGCTGCGGCTACAAAAAGAGACTCCTCATCATTCACTCTTCGACCATCCACTTCTTCTGACAAAACAGCACGTACATGTAGGAAAGTATTGGGATAATCTCTAAAAATACCCAAAGCAGTTGCACATAATTCTTTTGGATAACCTGAAGCCTCTTGAAGCGCCGATAGATCTTCTTCTTCAGTCAATTCCGAAACGTTTATCCTATGTAAACCAAGTCCACATTTTGAACTTATTGAGCTCATTTGTTTTGGAGTGAGAACCATTATGCATTTAATGTCTCTTAAATGTTCTGCAACAATAAGAAGAAAATCTTCTCTCAATCCCCCAGGAACATACAAAGTTAAATCTTGTTTTACGCAGTGATCGATTGCTGCCCTTAGCTCTGCTTCTCCTACGAATGAACCACCAGCAAAAGAAACAACTGAAAATTGTTTCCCCTGCATTTGGTGAAAAATCCAGCTTTCAGCAATCTTCTTTCTTCCACTACGACTAGGGCCAACAAGAACACAAGACCCTTGCTTTATCCGTTCCGACAATTCTGCGAATTCCTTTTCTCTGCCTATTAAATTTTTTGAAAAAAAAGCAGTTGAAAACTCTAAACATCCTCTATATTTAACACCAAAAGGACGCTCTGTGCTATTTAATTTAAAAAACTCCCTGTGAACAGCTTCTTCCGTTCTTCGAGTTGAATCTAGATTACAAAGCCTTCTAATCAACTCACAACCAACCGTGATAGGATTTTGATATTTTAGAGCGTAATTTAGAATAAGATTAAAGCACTTATCAGACATTTCCAGCTTCCCCTTTTCCAAGGCGATAGCTAATACATCACGATTAACTCTAACAGGAACTTCTGAGTTTCTAGCTCTAGATCCCACATTTTTTAAAAAAATTAAAAGAGTCAATGAAGCAACAGCTAAACAACATTTAGCAATTATCGAACGGTTTTTACCAAAGCTAAAATCTCTTTCAACAAACTGCATTGAAATTTTGCTTATTAAAACCAGTGCTAGTCTATAGACAAGCTCAGCCAGAAACTTTTCAACTGAAAAATTTCCTGTAAAAGCGTCTCTGAGTTTAAGACCCCAACTACCAACAACATTCATACCCTCCCTCCCCATAATTTCTGCAAAACTAAAATAGAGAATGAGCTTTTCAAAGAATTATGAAAGAAGCTTCTCTCCCTGCTTTGTTAGCTTTGTTAGCTTTGTAATACCATTTCAAAAAAAACAAAATTAAAAACTCAAAGGATAATTATCCTATCATAGCATTAGGCTAAAAAGCAACAAAAATTCTTTCAAATACAATAAAAAGCCTTAGTGGTCTTTTCCTACACTTTCTCAGATAACAAACTCTCAGACCGTTGCATAAGTCAGCCTGTTTTGAAAAAGTAACACATTTTGATGAGATTTTGTATTGAGCAAGCCCTCATATGCAGGACGCCCAATAGGGGCGAGCTAAAATCGAAAGATTGCGAAATGTGCATTTTTACAAACATGATCACTTATGGGACCTCTGGACAAGTGCGTTGTCGGAGATTGCTGATCAGTTTTTCGAAGACGACGATTTTGGAAAGCGCAGCTAACATGCAGAATGTTAGCAAGTTACGGAAAATCTCAGTGTTCGCAAAAATTGACAGCAAGATTCGGCAAATGACTTGTCCAGAGGTTCCTTATGCAACGGTTTCACTCTATATTACCCTTGCCATTGGAATGGAAAATCGACGAATCCTTAATACGCAAGAAGCCTAATACTAGATTTTCTAACTCTCTAACATTCTAAATGTTAGCTGCGTTCTCCAAAATTTTTGCCTTCGAAAAAATGATCAGCAATCTTTGAAAAAACACTTGTCCAGAGCTTCCTTGAGGAGCGCCCCTTTCAATGCGCAATTATGGCATGTCTATTATTTTGAACTTTTTTGCGAGGGGTTATAGAGGCACCGTAAGGCAAAAGGAGCAACCAGAGTCGTGATTGTAATCACGAGTATAACAGCTGCATAAATGTCATCTTGAAAGACACCGGCAATCAGTCCAATATTTGCAAAAATAAGACCAACTTCTCCACGGGGAATCATCGCTGTTCCTATGATGAGTTTCATCCTGAGAGTTTCTCCCTTGAGAAAAAGGAAGACAGTAGCTTGCCCAGGATAGCAACGAAAAGCAAAGACCCACTGAGCGTCCAAATAAAGGGCGATCCCCAGGCTATCGCGCTAAGATCCAAAGATAACCCGATAGCCACAAAAAATATCGGCGTGAATAGATGGACAATTGGCTTCATCTGCTCTTCTAC
The DNA here is from genome assembly GCA_047459655.1 of Rhabdochlamydiaceae bacterium. Taxonomy (GTDB): domain Bacteria; phylum Chlamydiota; class Chlamydiia; order Chlamydiales; family Rhabdochlamydiaceae; genus CANJJB01. The sequence continues at coordinate 259,984 of JAJREF010000005.1, read as the reverse complement.
ACGGGTACTAAATTCTTTTGACCCAAGTAAAAAGGGGAAAGAAAACTGCCTAGACAACGCAAGGCCCGCAGCAAATCCACCTAGCAGCGCGGGAGCTCCAAGCATATGTGCTGCCCATGCACAAAGCAAAATCAGTGAAATAATGGTTGTAGGTAATAGCCCCGGAATATCGCTTTTCTCATTCCACTTTTTAATGATTTTCGTAATGACCTTGGCAAGGAAAGGCGATAGGAAAAAAAATAGCGTGATTAGCAGGAGCACTTTACCTGCATTCCATAAATTGACATCGCCGCTCACAGAAAATTCATAGAGCACTGCAAGTAAAATAATTCCAATAATATCATCGATCACGGCCGATCCCATCACGATTTGGGCTTCATGACTCTTTTGCTTTTTTAAATCTCGCAAAACACGCAAAGTAATGCCAATACTTGTTGCTGTCAGAGTGCTTGCAATGAACAAGCAAACTAAAAGAGAAAAGTTAAAAAAGTAGTAGGTCGTCCAAAAGCCGAGCGCAAAAGGCAAGATTACGCCTCCTAATGCCACAACAAGCGCTTTTATCCCTGCCGCAGACAGCTTCCCCATATCCGTTTCAATGCCAACTTCAAAAAGCAGCAATATGATCCCAATATGGGCCAGTAGCTGAATAGGATTGCTCATGGCAACAAATCCCAGCAAGCTTGGGCCTATGATGATGCCAGCAACAAGCTCTCCAATAACGGAAGGGACTTTAAAATACGCCGCAACCTCACCAAATACTCGGGCCGAAAATAAAATCAAAACCAGTTGAATTAAAAATATGTGTTCTTCCATCTGATTTTGATATAAATTATCTCTTTGAAACAGTCAATTCACAAAAAATATCTCGACAACGGTTAGAATTTTATTTACAAATACAGGTAGAACCCCTGACTTGCCAAAAATAAGGACGTCTCTTCATAGGAGAATCATATGTCTCTAAGCCTAATTGTCATCATGATTAAAAAAGCTATTTCTCAAAAAAAACCTGTGAGGACAAAAGAAGCGGTCCCTTATACCATTCGCGAAAAATAAAGACACATTTGAGCGCGTCAAAGCGCCTTAATTCAACGATCATAAGTTGGGTTGTATTTGCTTAATACTACCCAACTTACGATCGTTGAATTAAGGCAGCTTTCACGCAGCTGAAATATGTCTTTATTTTTTGCAAATGGTATTCCAGCAAATAGATCTCTTTTAATTTTCTCTCCTTTTCGGTATATTCCACGTGTATGAAATTACGACTTTTGATCATTCTTTCTTGTTTTTGTTTTAGCTTCACAAAAGAAGGCGATGAGATCGCTGTGATCACTGAGCTTTTAGAAAGAACAGACAGACAGCTCTCCTTCCAAAAACAGCTCAAAGAGTTGATGGTTGCACTCAATGATCAAGAAAAAACTTTTTTAGCAGGAAATGAATCAAAAACCCATGTCTCACTGATGACAGAGACTGCACTCCAAATCTTAAAACTCATTGAAGACAACCACTACGCTGACCTATTTCCCTCTCCTTACATGGAAGAGTTAAGACTATTTGCTAAAATCGCCAACAAAAAATCTCCTACAAAACCATGAATGATATCACTTATATCGACAGAGCGTCAGGCAAAGAGCACATAGAAAAAGTATATGGAAAGGCTCTGATTGAAGCATTGTATGGATCTTCTTCCTTATCTAAAATTCTCTCCTTCCTTTTTCTCCCCCTTTTATCACGCTCTAATCTAATCTCTTTCTTATGGTGTGCCTTTCAAAAAAGCAGATTCAGCCAGTTTAAAATTAAACCCTTTATTAAAGCTTTTCATGTCGATTCTTCAGAGTTTAGAGATTCGGTAGACTCCTTCCGATGCTTCAATGACTTTTTTATCCGCCATTTAAAACCCTCTGCACGTCCGATCAACCCAGATGTCAAAAGAGCCATTCTACCTGCCGATGCCCGGTACCTTGTTTACAGCAACATCGCCTCCATAGATGGCTTTTGGGTGAAAGGGCACAAGTTCTCGCTAGAAGAGCTTCTCTTAAGTCAAGCGCTAGCAAAAAAATATGCTGCAGGATCTATGGTGATTGCAAGGCTCGCTCCGGTTGATTACCACCGGTTTCACTTTCCGATCAGCTGCACCTCAGAAACACCTCTTTCAATCCCCGGGAAACTTTATTCTGTCAATCCTACTGCGCTTAAAAAAGACATCGATATCTTAACCCGCAACAAGCGCATGTTAACAACGCTTCATTCAGACAATTTTGGAGATGTTACCTATATCGAAGTAGGAGCAACCAACGTCGGCTCTATCCACCAAACATTTCAGCCAGGAAAACAACACGCAAAAGGGGAAGAAAAAGGGTACTTCTCATTTGGAGGCTCCTGCCTCATTCTCTTATTCGAACCTGGAAAAATTCAATTCGATAAAGATCTCCTGAACGCCTCTTCACGCAAAATCGAGGTGTTAGGCAGACTCGGCCAATCTCTAGGAACTCTGTTTTAAGCAAATAGGACAGCTAGGTTTATGCCCTCTGGCTGGACAAAACTTGCGCGCAAAATAAATGATTTGAAGATGAAGCTTGATCCAATCTTTTCTTTTGAAAAGCTTTTTCAAATCGCTTTCTGTCTGCTTGACTGTTTTACCGCGACTGAGGCCCCATCTTTTAGCAGAGCGCTGAATGTGTGTATCAATAGGAAAAGCAGGGTACTGAAAAGCTTGTGCCATCACAACAGAGGCCGTCTTATGTCCCACACCAGGAAGTTCTTCGAGCGCTTTAAAGCTTTTAGGAACTTGACCCTGATATTTTTCGAGTAAAATTTTTGAGAGGTGCCAAATCGCTTTTGCCTTTGTTGGAGAAAGACCACAAGGTTTAATGATCTGCCGGATCTCATCGATTGAGAGCTCGATCATCTTTTGCGGAGTGTCCGCCTTAGCAAACAAATGAGGGGTGATTTGGTTGACTTTAGCATCGGTGTTACGAGCCGATAAAACAACAGCTATTAATAGCGTATAGGGATCTTTGTGTTTCAGAGGAATATCTGGATGGGGAAAGTGCTCTTCTAAGATTTTCTGAATTTCTTCCGCTTTTTTTCTCTTGTTCATTTCCCCACACAAAATTTTGAAAATATAGCAGTTAAGATATCTTCTGTAATATCAATGCCGATAATGATCCCCAGTTCCGTTAGCGCTTGGCGAAGATCAGCTGTTAAAAACTCAGGAGATACTTCTGTTTTAAGCCCTTCTATCACTCTTTTTAAAGAGAGTCTTGCGTTATCTAGTGCTTGCTTATGGCGCGCGTTTGTAATGAGCACTTCTTCTTTAGAAGGAGGTCCTTTTTTCCAGATCATCTGATCGATTGCATCACGTAAATCTGTCAGTCCTTTCCCTTCTTTTGCAGAAATCGCAATCGATCCAGCAGGAGGAAGAAACACAGAAGGAAGGTCAGTTTTATTCCACACTATAATTGTTTTCTCGTGGTTGGCAGCATCCATCAACGCTTTATCTTCTGGCATGAGACCACGACTTGCATCCAGAACAAGTAAAACAAGGTCGGCACTTTCTAAGGCTTGTTTTGACCTGCGAATCCCTTCTTGCTCCACTCTCTCCTCTGTTTCCCTTATACCTGCCGTATCAAGAAGGTTAAAGTGAAGACCTCCTAAACGAAGATCTCCTTCTAGCACATCTCTTGTTGTTCCCGGAACATCCGTCACAATAGCGCGCTCTATTCCTAAAAGCGCATTCATGAGAGAAGATTTACCCACATTCGGTGTTCCCACCAAGCAGAGACGCAAACCCTCGTTTAAAATTTTTCCTTCATAGAAAGTATGACTCAGCTGCTCCATGAGATGATCTACTCTGTCTAAAGAATCCAAAATTTCCTCTAAACTAGCAAACTCCAACCCCTCTTCAGGAAAATCGACCCATGCATCAAGTATTGCTGCAATATCAATTAGCTCCTTTTGAAAAGTAGTAATTTTTTTGGATAGAGCGCCTTGCAGTTGTTGGTGCGCTTCTTGAAGAGCCATCTCATTTTTTGCTCCGATCAAACTTTGAACAGCTTCTGCTTGAACTAGGTCGAGTTTCCCATGCATATAGGCTCTAAAAGTGAACTCTCCAGGAAGGGCTGCTCTAGCCCCTGCCGCCAAAACAACATCGAGCACACGCCGTGTAATAAGACTCCCCCATGGCAATGGATTTCAACTGTATCCTCTCCTGTGTAAGAGCGGGGAGCTAACATCGGAAGAATAAGAACGTCATCCACGACATTGCCCTCTTTGCCCAGAATGCTGCCGCAATGAGCTGTGTGACTTTTATAAGACCTAAGTGGTCCTGTATAAATTTTTTCAGCTATGCCGAGAGCCTCTTTCCCAGAAATGCGGATGACGGCAATGCCCCCTTCGCCTGGAGGAGTTGCAACAGCTGCAATCGTATCTTCTTTTTGATATGGTTTATGGATAAAATGCATGGGAGCAATGATACTAAAAAAAAGCCTACTTTACAATGCTTTTAAAGCAGCCGTGATCAGCTTGCCAAGGTCGGGATCCTTGGGAAAATCTATAGAAACTTTTTGAACCGCTTTTTGGGCTTCCGCAGGGTGGTACCCCAAATGAATGAGCGCTGAGATCGCATCTCCAATCACACCCCTCTTCTGCCCAACTTCTAGAGGATTTGTAGGAACTGTTTTATCTTGCTTAACCTTATCACGCATTTCAACCACAAGGCGTTCCGCCGTTTTTTTACCAATCCCAGGAGACTTCGAAATAAGAGCCACATTACCATGGAGAATGGCCATTTGAAGATCGACTAGATCAATATGTCCTAAAAGAGCAATGGCTGTCTTGGGACCAATCCCGCTGACATTTGTGAGCTTTTCAAAAACTCTCTTTCTGCCAGTGTTAAAAATCCATACAGAGTATGCGCATCTTCTCGCACGACAAAAGAGATATAAAAAACCACTGATTCCCCAACATGAGGAAGATTAGAGTAGGTGTTAAGTCCAACAGAAATGCTATATCCTATTCCGTTCACATCGACAATCGCTTTCAAAGGAGACGAGGAAGCTAATTTACCGCGTATAAATTCATACATTAAGTAGACCTTTTCTTTTTGCATAAGGTGAGTTTTAACGTATGAGCATGGCACATAGCAAGCGCAAGAGCATCTGCCGCATCTGCCGGCTCTGGTAGAGAGGGCAGCTTGAGCAAAATTTGGAGCATCCTTTGCACCTGCTCTTTACTTGCCCCGCCGTTACCTACAATCGCCTGTTTAGCTTTTCTTGGGCTATATTCATACACAGAAACATTATTTTTAGCAGCAGCTAGCATAACAGTTCCTCTGGCCATACTCAACTTCATTGTACTCTGAGCATTTTTAGACATGAACTGCGTTTCAACAGAAACAGCCTCTGGCTGAAATTTTCGTATCAAGTGCTCGATTGCATTAAAAATGACAAGGTATCGCTCTGGTAGTGTTAGCTTAGTAGGAGGACGGATGCATCCAAAATCGAGAATTGTCTCACCATCAATCACCGCATATCCAGTCGTTACTGTCCCAGGATCGACACCAAGAATGATACATCCCACTTAAGAAGCCTTCATCATATGCATATCTTTAACGATCTCAACTGCTTTTTCCATTGGAAGATCTTCTACACCATAATTTTTTTCAGTTCCATCTTGCTGCAGGAAAGCCTTGTAATTGGGATCTTGCTCTAAACGCCGTGCATTATTAACTTTAAGTGCAGGAATCATCTGGTGCCAGATAGATTCCTTCTGCTGAAGATCAGGGAAGATAATTCTTTTGCAGCCATACCTTGCCATGCTGATCGACATCTGCCATCAGATCAACATAGGCAGAAGAGACTTGATCATTATGGAGGGGATATTCTGAAATAACGCTCTCCAATATTATAAGGAGCAAACGCTGTTGGAACAATGATATCGGCTTTGACGCCTGCAATCTGCGTTGAGCGTCCTGAAACGGTATAATACCTACCCACTGTGACCTTAAAAAAAGAAGCAGCCGATTTATCGGTCACTGTTTGATATTGAATGGTTCCTTTTCCATATGTTCTTTCATCTCCCACAATAACAGCAACACCATAGTCTTGGAGTGCCTGGGCCACAATCTCTGCAGCTGAAGCTGACAGCTTTGAAGAGAGCACAACCAGAGGTCCACTGTAATAAACACGGGGATCAAGGCTGCGCATGTACTGAATTTCGCTCTTGGCATATTTTGAAATCACCACAACTCCAGAGGTAATAAACAACCCTGTGACTTTGACTGCCTGTGTTAAAAACCCCCCCAAATTTTCTCGTAAATCTAAAACAAGCCCTAAAAGGTTCCCTCGCTTTTTTAATTCCTTCAGAGCTTCTCTAATATCGGTTTCACAAGAAGCTGCGTTTGCACTCTCATAGAAAGAAGGAAGGACCAATTTTCCAATAATCCCATCTCCGAAAGGCTCTGCTGTCCAATGCACCCTTTCTTCCTGCATAAGAATTTTTTCTCTTTTCAAATCGACGTGAATAATATCTTCTGTCCCATCTGGTAAATATCTCTTGAGCCCAAAGGAAATTTCTTTTTTATCGCCCCCCTTCAAAAAGTCAAGAATCTCTTCATACGAGGCAGAACTTACTTCACGCCCATCAATTTCAACCAGTAAATCACCCGGCCTAATCTTTTCGCTACGCTCTGCAGGGCTTCCCTTAACGAGATCTGTAATTTCTACACCATCTACACTTTCCTTAAGTATCACGCCTACCCCTTCAAATTGCTTTTCTAAAGAGGCTCTCATCTCAAAAGCCTCCCCAGGGGTAAAAAAAGCTGTATGTGCATCTAAGCTTTTTGCCATTGCCTTTAAAAGATGGATCGTAAAATAGTGCTCCCCTTTTTTTCTTCAGCCAGGTAAGCATCTTCAAAACGGCGCACCCTTTTATCAAAGAGGGCTAATATTTACCCCTTCGCTCGACAGTCCAGTAAGCAGGGGCATCTGCTTTTTTCTCAGCTTGAAGGAATCGAATCATTTGATTCTTAATCTTTTTTTTAATTTGATCAACAGACTCTGCATAGGCAAAAGAATCTGTAGATAGCGCAGGAGTGATAGAAGCTGTGATTAGCTCTTTCATGAGCTCTTGCCTGTATGCTCTAGCACGCTCTATAGCGACACCAATCTTTTCATTTAAGAGTTCATAATCGGTAAAGCAATCCATAGAGTAGTTGTCGATAATTCTTTCAATGTCTGTGCTCGTTAATTCAAAATATTTATCAACCTCGCTCTGCAAGAAATATACCCTCTGAGAATCAAAATGATCGAGATAGGACTTAAAAGATCTTTTGACAAGAAGAGGCGTAAGTTCCTTATACTCCACATGATAAGTAAACATCTCCTCTAAATTATTACGGATGTCACTCTTTTTAAGGTGGGCGCTTGACGCAACCAGTTGTGCAAAAATCAGTGTGAATAAAAAAATCAGTCTTTTTTTCATTAAGGCCCTATTTCAGCTATCTTTACCATTTATACCATTTCCGGGGAATAACTTCATATTTGAGCTGCATGAAAGCTGAAATATGAAGCTATTCCCCGAAAACGGCATTACACTAAAATACCTCGAACAAAATTATTTTCATCTAAAATTTTACCAATCGACGCATTTTTCTAAAAATAGGCTCTTAGAAAAGCACCCCTTGAGAGGTAATTCCAAAACTCAAGGTTCCTCAAGCTTGCAATTACCTCTTGAGTATAATTCTGAATTTGAGATATAGTCTCCCTTATTGTTTTAGCTATCCCTAAGGAGAATAGATGCCGACAATCAGCCAATTAATTCGATCAGGCCGAAAAAGCAGGGTGAGAAGAAAAAAATCTCCTGCGTTGCAACAATGCCCTCAGAAACGGGGTGTTTGCTTACAAGTGAAAACCAAAACTCCGAAGAAACCTAACTCGGCTCTTCGAAAAGTTGCCTGGGTCCGCCTTTCCAATGGCCAAGAAGTGATCGCCTACATTGGAGGAGAAGGGCATAATTTACAAGAACATAGCATTGTGCTCGTGCGTGGGGGTCGTGTAAAAGACTTGCCCGGCGTACGCTACCACATTGTAAGGGGAGCGCTCGATTGCGCTGCTGTAAAAGATCGAAAACAAAGCAGATCGAAATACGGCGCTAAGAGGCCCAAGTAAGTAATAAAGTAATTTAGGGTAACTTCTCATAGTTACTCTGGCTTGCAGATATAAAAAGATCTCCAAGTCGGCCAAAGCACTGGCCAAGTGAAGAATTTTTTAATTTAAAAGGAAGATATTATGTCAAGAAGACGTAAAGCCGTTAAACGGCCGATGGTTGCAGATCCGATTTATAACAGTTATGTGCTCTCCAAGTTCGTGAATAAAGTCATGCAAAGCGGCAAAAAGTCAACAGCTCGAAAAATCGTATACAATGCATTAGAACAATTTGCAAAACGTGTTAAAGCAGATGATCCTCTCGCTGCTTTCGAACAAGCTTTAGAAAATGCCAAGCCAATGCTCGAGGTTAAGTCTCGCCGTATTGGAGGCGCCACCTACCAAGTACCTGTTGAAATCCCTTCTGATAGACGGATCTCCATGGGGATGAAATGGATTATCCAGTACGCTTCTGAGAAAGCAGGGAAATCTATGGTAGAAGGATTAGCGCAAGAACTCACTGATTGCTTCAACAATCAAGGTTCAACCATCAAGAAAAAAGATGATACTCACAAAATGGCTGAAGCTAACAAGGCTTTTGCCCACTATAAATGGTAATAGAGAATTATTATGAGCAATTATAAACGGCCTGAGAAAGACAAGTTAACCCGCGTACGTAATATCGGTATCATGGCCCACATCGATGCCGGCAAGACCACCACGACTGAAAGAATTCTTTTTTATTCTGGTCGCGTACATAAATTAGGTGAAGTGCATGAAGGGGCAGCCACAATGGACTTCATGGAACAGGAGCGGGAAAGAGGCATTACCATCATGTCTGCTGCTACCACCGTTTATTGGGGTGACTGCAAAATCAACATTATTGACACCCCTGGACACGTTGACTTTACCGTAGAAGTTGAAAGATCTCTACGTGTTCTTGACGGAGCTGTCGCTGTCTTTGATGCCGTTGCAGGAGTTCAACCTCAATCAGAAACAGTATGGCGTCAAGCTACACGTTACGGCGTCCCACGGATTGCGTTCATCAATAAAATGGACCGCGTTGGAGCCGATTATTTTATGGCTGTTAACTCAATGCGTGACAAACTAGGCGCAAATGCTATCCCTGTACAATGTCCTATTGGATCGGAAGGCGAATTCAAAGGAATGGTCGACCTCGTTTCCATGAAAGCCTACCTCTTCTTAGATGAAACACTCGGCGCTAATTACGAGACAACCGAAGTCCCAGCAGATCTTTTAGATCAGTGCAAAAAAATGAGACAAGAATTGCTTGAAGAGCTAGCTACCGTTGATGAAAACGATGAAGCCTTCATGACAAAAGTACTAGAGAATCCAGCTTCTTTAACAGAAGATGAAATCCATGCCGTGATCCGTAAAGGAGTGATCTCTAATAAAATCAATCCTGTTGTGTGTGGAACTGCCTTCAAAAATAAAGGGGTACAACCACTTTTAGATGCAATTGTCCGTTGGATGCCTTCCCCTCTAGATCGAGGAATGATTAAGGGAATCAGCATTAAAACAGGGGAGCCCATTGAACTATCTCCCGATGACAACACTCCTCTTGCTGCTCTTGCTTTTAAAATTCTATCTGATCCGTATGTTGGCAGACTTACCTTTGTTAGAGTTTATTCAGGAACTCTCTCTAAAGGAGAATCAATTGTAAACACCACTAAAGATAAAAGAGAGCGCATCTCTCGCCTCCTTGAAATGCACGCAAACCAAAGAAATGAAAAAGACGCCTTCTTTACAGGTGATATCGCAGCTTGCATCGGCCTAAAATACACCTCTACAGGTGATACTCTCTGCTCAGAAGATAATGAACTGCTACTAGAAAAGATGGAGTTCCCAGAACCTGTTATTTCTATGGCAATCGAACCTAAGTCCAAGGGAGATCGTGAAAAACTCGCAACTGCACTCTCTTCCCTTTCAGAAGAAGATCCTACCTTCCGCGTTACAACTAACGAAGAAACAGGACAAACAATCATCTCAGGAATGGGTGAGCTTCACTTAGAAATTCTCAAAGACCGCATGTTCCGAGAATTTGCTGTCGACGCGAACGTCGGTAAGCCAGAAGTTTCTTATAAAGAAACAATCACTAAACCTGGAAAAAGCGAAACAAAATACGTCAAGCAATCAGGTGGTAGAGGACAATATGCTCACGTGTGCATAGAGATTGAACCCAATGAAAAAGGAAAAGGCAACGAAGTCGTCAGTAAAGTTGTCGGGGGCGTTATTCCAAAAGAGTATATTAACCCAACAATTAAAGGGATTGAAGAAGGCCTTGCAACAGGCGTTCTTGCTGGCTATAACCTCGTCGATGTAAAAGTCGCAATTACCTACGGATCTTACCACGAAGTTGACTCAAGTGAGATGGCCTTTAAGATTTGCGGCTCTATGGCGATCAAAGACGCTGCTAAGAAGTGCCAGCCGATTCTTCTAGAACCAATCATGAAAGTCGTTGTTACAACTCCTGAACAATTCATGGGAGATGTGATTGGAGATATCAACCGCAGACGTGGAAGAATTATGAACCAAACAACAAACAAGGGCACTGTAGAAGTAGAAGCAGAAGTTCCTTTGAGTGAAATGTTTGGATACTCGACACAGTTAAGATCGATTAGCTCTGGCAGAGCGACCTATACAATGGAACCAAGCCACTTCGAGCGTGTTCCAACGAAAATCCAAGAAGAGATTACAAAAAGATAAAACTACTTAAGGAATATTTATGGCAAAGCAGCAATCAAAACAAAAAATTCGCATCCGACTCAAAGGATACGATCAGCGCGTCCTAGACCGTGCAACAACGGATATCGTAGAGACTGCTAAAAGAACAGGCGCTAGAATCGCAGGCCCGATCCCTCTTCCTACAGAAGAAGAGATCTTTACCGTTCTTAGCTCTCCCCACGTTGATAAAGCAGCGCGTGAACAGTTCGGAATGCGCACACATAAAAGATTGCTCGACATCTACCCTACCCCAGAAACCATCGACAAGCTCAAAGCACTCCCCGTCGCTGCCGGTATCGACATCAAAATCAAAGCATAACTATTAGATGTGCAACTTCTCTTCCTATAGGTTGCACATCTATTACTAGATCTATTTCGAAAAAAGGCTACTGCAAATCAGTGTTATTAGGATCAGCTTCGTAGATAAGATCGTAGGCTGGTGGGATTTCTTGGTTCATCCTCTTAGCCACAATACGTCCATTCTTAACGAGCAAGTAGTAATGATTTTCTTCTATCACCTCTTCTCCCATAAAAATTCTTTCGATGTACTCATAGCTTAAAGACCCATCAGAACGCTTCTGTATTCTATAAGGAGATCCTACTTGTTTTTCAAAGTCTGCGATTGGAGAGCCCATTTGAACATCATCAAAGCTCCCACGGGAGATCACTTGAGACCGCGTGAAACAACCACACAGCAATAGAAGTGAAAGGATAGACACTGTTACTTTCATTTTTTTTCCTCTTGTTGCTGCCAGACTTTTCCTGTAATAATCGTACGAAACTGGTCGGCAGTTGCATATTCTGCACGCATGAGGTAGGAAGCATCTTCTTGCTTCTCATAAAACTCAAACCCTTCAAAGCCTATCTCATTGACCCTGAATTCCCAGGCAATTACCTTATCACTGATGATCCCTGATCCCGTAATTTTCCCCAGAGCAACATTTTCTAGCTCAATGATAAAAGCTCCTGGGCTTAAATCATAAAATAAAAATTGGTTTTGCATGATGTCAGAGAGTCCTTTCACCTGAATCTCTTGTACACACTCGATTTTTCCCATCTCATCTTTTTTAGCGACATTCCACTTGGTAAAAAAAGAGAGCTCCTCTTCAACCATATTAAGCTGGATTTTTCCTTCACCAAGCCATGAGCTTGGGTTTAAAATAAATGCATGATTGGTTTGATTGTCTGCCATTAGAATGTATACCTTCTACTATAAATACTCTGTAAAACGCCCAAGGCTATCATCGTCGACAACACCGACGACCCGCCGTATGTGATCAGCACAAGCGGCACACCGGTAATGGGTAAAAATCCACACATCATCCCCATATTCACAATGATATGCATCGCTAAATAAACCGTTATTCCAGCCGATAGGAGCCTGCCAAAGGGGTCTCTAGCTACAGCTATCACCTGAAAGCTACAATAAATCAACCCTGCAAAAAATAGCAGCAGTAAAAAAACTCCTATTAAGCCAAACTCTTCACTAAAAGCCGGGAACACAGAGTCTGTATGAGCAGCTGGCAGCCACGCTCTTCCTGTAAACTCACTTTTATGCCATCCACTCCCACTCACTCCTCCTAAAGCAATTGCTGTCTGCGCTGCTTTTTGATGGTAGGTGTTAGGGTTCAGCCTCTCATACTGGTACTCTTTTAACACTTTTGTTGCATACGGCCTCATCTCCTCGTGAGAAATAACGCCCGTAAACATCAAAACCACGAAGACAAGCCCCATGATCCCCATAATTGCCATACTAACCACGACTTTGCGATTAATTCCACCAAAATAAAACATGACAAGGGCAATGGGATAAAGAACCAATGCTGTACCTAAATCAGGTTGTTTTAAAATAAGAATAAAAGGAATGAGCACAATTAAAATTGCTTGGAAAGCCGTGGAAGCCCTTTTAATAACCGCTGCTTTGTACTCTAGAAACCAACTAAGGGTCATCACAACCACAAGTTTAGCATATTCTGACGGCTGAAAAGCCCTTCCTAAAAGCGGGAGCTTATACCATCGATGGACATTTTGAATCGGGCTTGTAAAAAAAAGCCCAATTAACATCAAAATCACGATAAGATACAAAAGCCAGGTGAAAGATCGCAGGCTGTGGTAGTTCATGCCCGCGAATAAAAAATAGATAGCCCATCCGATTACAAACCACTGAATCTGGCTGTTAGATGTTGCTGTAAAAAAGGTCTCTGCTCCCTCTTCCCCCGTTGTTGCAGAAATCACCAGCACGCTAATCCACATTAAAAGGAAAAGAAGGGGCACAGTTCGAAAATCAATGAACCGTAAATATCTATGATCCCACATGAAACCCTTAGTTACAATCTACGCTTTAGCAGATGACATCACAAAATCTTTGACGGTTTCAAAATCGCGGAGCCCTACCAGGCGTCCTGCTTCTTTGCCATCTTTAAATAAAATCATGGTAGGAACAGATGTCACTTGAAAAGAAGAGGCGATGCGCTGCGCATGATCGATGTCTAATTTAGCTACAGTTGCCTGCCCCTCTACTTCACCTGCTACTTTTTCTAAAACAGGCGCTAGCATGCGACAAGGACCGCACCAATCAGCGTAGAAATCGACTAAAAAAACACCTTTTGCAATCTCTTTTTCAAAACCATCTTCCGTTAATTTTTTAATCTGACCGCTCATAATTCCCCTAAAAAGTTAATGAGGTAGTTGCGAAATTCAAGTTCAGTCGAATTTCGCAACTACCTCTAATATTAATTCTGTTCATCAGTATGGGAGAAAACAAGATTCACGTAAAGCTCTTTCGAGCCCCAGGCTTCAAGCATTTGCCAACACTCTCTAAGTGGGAAAAGCAGAATTGTAATGATTACCGTCCACATGCACAAGGACAATTTCGCTCTTAAAACTCTTTCCGTAGGTCTGACTAAAGCCTTCAAGTATTCGCTGACCAACCATTCTTTGAATCTTAATCCTAACACAACACATCTCACTAAGCGCAAAGAGTTCAACAGAGCTTCCATGAAATCGATCCTTCCTGCATTCTTCAACATACTGCTCTCTTGTGAAATTAGACAGCGCTGCAAGGTCAGCTTCAATCTCCCTGCGTCTCTCTGCAATTTGGTGATTATCTCCTTCAATCTCTTCTATAGCAGCTATAGAATCCAACTCTCCATTTAAGCTATTTTTGCGTACTGTCTGATACGCTTCCATGGAATCACGTAAATAATCTAAAATCTTTGGATTTGGACAGTCAGGACCCTGCTCTTGTTCTCCATTCTGCTGTGCTTGCAAATATTCCCTTTCAATCCAATCAGCGGTATGCAAACGTAGCTGCCCATGACCAACGATATCAATTTTCAACTTCATCGCTAACACTAACCCAAATGCATGGAACAAACAGTTGCCATCAGAGGGCACAACAACCATATTAAGTGCACCGTTACGCCGGTACCACCACGCATTCGCATATTGATTTCTTTCATGAGCAAAGGCAATGATCCAGCTAAAAAGTCTAGAAATAGAATGGTAAAGAATCCAAGCAGAGGCTCCAACAATGGCAACATTGTAAAAAATAGTTGGAAGCCCCCCTTCCTTACTAAGGCATGATACCTGACGCCCTAACCACCTACTGATTTGGGTGGAGGCCGTATACAGAGAACTCAGATTACTAACCACTTCTGAAGACACTAGATGCGCCATTAAAACCTTTCAATTTTGCAGGTATAATTTTAACACAAAATGAGAGTTTGTTGCAGCAGGCTTCTTTTTATTAAGCAAATTTTTAAATTGACTTTTCAAATTTTTTTAGCTACATACAGGAGCAAATAAGGGCTCAATGATACTTAATTGGATTGCAGGCAGTGTGTCATTTCTTGTGTTTGCCTATCTTATGATCACGCTCCTGTGGCCAGAAAAATTGTGAGGCTCTGTGAAAGACCTTGATTGGATTCAACTCTCTTTTCTTTTGCTGATTATTACTCTGATTACCAAACCCTTGGGCATTTATATTCACAAAGTGCTCAACCCCGATGAAAAAACTTTCCTTGATAAACTATTCAAGCCGCTCGAAAAACTCACCTACCGCCTCTGCCGTATCGATGCAAAAAAAGAGCAGTCGTGGAAAGAATATCTTTTTTGCGTGCTTGTGTTTAGTGGTTTTTCTGTCTTATTTACCTATGTACTACTGGGATGTCAGCAGTACCTTTTTTTAAATCCTGCTAAATTGGGAGCAGTCGCTGCTGATCTTAGGTTCAACATTGCTGCAGGCTTCCAGACAAACACCGACTGGCAAAACTATGTAGGGGAAAAAACACTCTCTTATTTTTCTCAAATAGTGCCACTTTCGCTGCAAAACTTTCTATCTCCTGCAATAGGACTTTCTGTAGCCGCCGGATTAGTGCGTGGAATAGGTAGGCACTCCTCGACAGTTTTAGGAAACTTTTGGGTCGATATCACACGTATCACGTATTACATCTTACTTCCTCTAGCGTTTATTACGGCTGTGTTTTTTGTTTCACAGGGCGTCCCTCAAAACTTTAATCCTTACGCCAAAGTTGCAACGCTTGAATCAGGGACGGAACAAATGATTGTACAAGGACCTTTTGCATCGCAACAAGCAATTAAATTGATAGGAACCAATGGAGGTGGTCCTACCAACGCTAACTCTGCACACCCTTATGAAAACCCCTCACCTCTTTCCAATTTTGTTCAATTGCTCTGCATGTTAATCATTCCTGCGGGGCAAACGTATTATCTAGGAAGAGAAATCAAAAACCAGAAACATGGCTGGAGTTTATACATTGCAATGACCCTTATCTTCATAGTGGGGGTAATTATCTGTTCCACTTTTGAAGCTAAAGAAACTCCTTATTTTAAAGATGTAGGAATCGCCGCTTCATCTGGAAATATGGAAGGGAAAGAGCAACGTTTTGGAATTTTTGGCTCAACTCTTTTTGGAACGGTCACAACATCTACTTCGACAGGTGCATTAAACGCCTCCCATGACTCTTTTACTCCTATCGGGGGCCTTATCCCTATGCTCAACATCCAGCTGGGTGGAACCATCTGGGGAGGCGTGGGTGCCGGTCTATACAGCATTCTTTTATTTGTTATCATAGCTATTTTCACAGCAGGGTTAATCATTGGAAGAACGCCCGAGTATTTAGGGAAAAAAATTGAAGCCCTCGATATTCAATCCGCTATTTTGGGCGTGCTTATTTTTGTCTTCCTTGTTTTAGGTTTCACAGCATGGGCATGTACAAGTGAGTGGGGGCGAGCAGCCATATGGAATAAGGGGCCTCATGGGTTCAGCGAAATCCTCTATGCCTACAGCTCTGCTTCAGGCAATAATGGAAGTTCTTTTGATGGTCTTATTACGAACACCCCTTGGTGGAACATTACTCTTGGCTGCGTCATGTTAATAGGAAGACTTGCGCTGATCACTTTTGTGCTAATGCTTGCAGGATCTTTGGTTAAAAAGAAAAGACCTGCAACAGATACGGTATCATTCCCTGTGTCGGGATTCACTTTTACAGCTCTTGTGATTGCTGTGATGATACTAGTGGGAGCGCTCAGTTTTCTTCCGGCACTGATTATGGGGCCTTTTCTTGAACAATTTTTTATGATTTCGGGGAAATTATTTAAATGAAAACAGTAACAACCTCTTTTACGCCTTCCATGTTTTTTTCTGCGCTTTTAGAAGCTTTCATTAAACTAAACCCCATCAAGCTTTGGCACAATCCTGTGATGTTTATCACAGAAATTGGAGCGCTCATGACAACTGTAGAAGCTTTTTTTCGGTTTAACCAACTACATGCCTTTACTCTTCATGTTTCCATATGGCTATGGATCACAGTTTTACTGGGTAATTTTGCAGAGGCTATTGCAGAAAAGAGAAATAAATCTCAGGCCGATGCTTTAAAAGCAGCAAAAGTAGAGGCAATCGGGAACAAATTAGATGCTCAGGGCAATATTCAAGTCATGAATGCAAAAGATTTACTTAAAGGAGATATAGTCATTGTGCGTACAGGAGAAATCATTCCAGGGGATGGAGAAATTATCCGAGGACTGGCATCCGTTGACGAATCAGCAATCACAGGGGAATCTGAGCCCGTCATTAGAGCTTCCGGAACAGATCAAAACACAGTGACTGCAGGAACAAAAGTTGTATCAGATGAAATCCAAGTGAAAATTACCTCTAATCCAGGAGAAACTTTTCTAGATCGCATGATCAACCTCATCGAAGGGGCCAAAGAAAGAAAACACCGAATGAAATTGCCCTTAACATCCTTTTATCTGGGTTAACTCTCATCTTTCTCTTTATGGTTGTTTCTCTGGAAATATTTGGATATTTCTATGACCTAGAGCTTTCGATTGTGATGCAAGTGGCTTTGCTGATTTGCCTAATTCCAACAACCATTGGTGGTCTTTTAAGCGCTATCGGGATTGCTGGGATTAACCGTCTCATGCAAAGAAATGTCATGGCAACAAGCGGTCAAGCTGTTGAAGCAGCTGGAGACATCGATACCATCTTAATCGATAAAACAGGCACTATTACATCAGGCAATCGCCATGCGCATCAATTGGTTCACGCAATTAGCTCTTCTGAACAAGAATTTTTAAAGGCTTGCTTTCTCTCCTCCGTTCTCGATGAGACAACAGAAGGACGCAGTATCATTGACTTCCTTAAAACGCACCACCCTTCTCTAATTCAGCCACCTCCTAAAGAGATCAAATTCATTCCCTTTAGCGCTGGGACGCGGATGAGCGGCGCAGATGTCGGAAGCACACTTTATCGGAAGGGATCTAAAGATGCGATTGAACGCCTGGTCAATAAACAGCTTCCCGATGATCTTAAAAAAGCTGTGCAAACAATTTCAGAAGAAGGAGGAACCCCTTTAGCTGTATCTACTGATAAAGAAATTCTCGGGATCATTTTTTTAAAAGACACCATCAAATCAGGGCTCGTAGAACAGTTTGACAAATTTCGAGCTATGGGGATTAAAACCATCATGATGACAGGCGATAATGCGGTGACAGCAGCAGCAATTGCAAAAGAAGTTGGAGTAGATGAGTTCTTGGCCAATGTCTCTCCCGAAGACAAGCTAAAATATCTCATCTCTCGCCAAGAGCAAGGGGAAATGGTAGCCATGACAGGCGACGGAGTCAACGACGCTCCAGCCCTTGCTCAAGCTAATATTGGCGTTGCTATGCATGCAGGCACGCAAGCAGCCAAAGAAGCAGCAAACATGGTTGATCTTGACTCTAACCCCACTAAACTTTTTGAAATCATTGAAATTGGGAAACAAATGCTCATGACAAGAGGAGCTTTAACAACTTTTAGCGTCCTCAATGACTTAGCCAAATATTTTGCCATCATCCCTGCGATGCTTATTCCCTATTTTGCTTTTTTTGAAAATCTGAATATTATGCATCTAGCAACTCCTAGAAGTGCTGTATTAAGTGCTGTGATATTCAATGCTTTGATTCTCATATGCCTTCTACCTCTTGCATTTAAAGGGGTGAAGCTGATGTCTAAAAGCATGACCTATATTTTAAATAAAAACCTCGCTATATATGGACTGGGAGGCGTACTTTTCCCATTTGCTGCTATTAAATTAATCGACTTGCTTTTGGTATCACTAAACCTGACATGAAAAAAACAATCGAACTGATTAAAATCTCCGTCATATCGACTCTCCTCTTCACAGCTGTTCTGTGTATTATCTATCCTCTTGCTGTTTTTGCTATGGGACAACTGCTTTTCCCCCATAAAGCCAATGGCAGTCTTATAACCCGCAAAGGAGATCCCACCATCATTGGATCTGTTTTAATTGGGGAAAATTTTCAAGCGACCCATTATTTTCATCCAAGACCCTCATTTGCAGGGCCCGAAGGATACGATGCGATACACTCAGGCGCCTCTAATTTTGGGCCTACATCGCACAAGCTCAATAGCGCCTTGCATGCGCGCACTAGCGCCTACAGACAAACAAACAATCTTCCTTCCACAACTCAACTACCTGTCGATGCTGCGACATCCTCTGCAAGCGGTCTTGATCCTCACATTAGCATTGCAAATGTCATGCTACAACTTCCTCGCGTAGCAAAAGCAAGAAATATCTCTGAAGAAAAACTTCATGCTCTTGTTATAGAGCATATAGAACGGCCAACATGGGGTTTTTTGGGAGAAGCAAGAATCAACGTGCTACTTCTTAACATAGCACTCGATGAATCTTATGGAGGAATTCCGTGAGCGCCGTTTTCAAACCACTTTTTCAGATTAAGAATCGCTTCAGATAGTTTCCGCGCCATCTCTTCCCGTGCTTGCCTTGGCTCAAGATGTTTAAAGTCATCCCAACAAATGGGCGTACCGAATACGCAGGCAGTTTTTTTAAAAAGTTTGGGGAATTTTTGCCTTCTATTCCAAATCTCAAAGACTCCATCCAAATAGGCAGGAATGATGGCTGATTCTGTTTTTGCAACGAGCATGACAATGCCCGGCTTGATCTCTCCTAGCTCACCTGTCAGAGATCTTTTTCCCTCAGGGAAAAGCACAATTTTCTTGCCCTGTGAAAGAAGAGAACAAACGGTTTTAAAAACTTTTACATCGCCTATATCTCCACTGACAGGATGAGTATTCAGTGACTTAATAAACCATCCGAAAAAGGGGTTGCGAAAAAGGGTTTCCCGCGCAAGGAAATGAACCTCTCCAGGCCAAGATACAGCTAGGAGAGGAGGGTCTAAAAAAGAGGTATGATTGGCAGCGATAATAGCTCCGCGCGGGTAAAAATGCTCTAGCCCATAGGTCTTCAGACGAAAAAAGACCTTAGCAAGAATCCAAGAACCAAAAAGCACAAGTCGGTATAGAAAGCTGATGCATTTCCACTGAAGCCAAATAGGCTTAAGATTTTTTTCCCTATGACATTCTAAAATCCTCTCTACGACCTCTTCTATGGAGATGTCCGATGTATCAATCACGTATGCATCTGGAGGACACTTCAGAGGGGCAACCTCTCTAGAAGAATCAATTGCATCGCGCCTTTGCAATTCCTGCAACATTTTTTCTTGGTCAAGATTATGTGCTTCTTCCGGTCTTTTACGCATGATTTCTTCTAGACGTCTTTTAGCGCACACCTCAGGCCGCGCCTTGAGAAAAATCTTGATCTTGGCTTTTGGAAACAATACTGTTCCCATATCCCTCCCTTCAAAAACGCCTCCATTTTTTCTAGCAAAATTGAGTGTAATCTTACTAAGGGCTTCTCTAACAACAGGAAGGGCCGCCACGGGAGAAACAATATAATTCACCGATTGAGAGCGAATCTCTTGAGTAACATCTTGCCCATTTGCAAAATATTTTTTTGATCTCCATCTGTTCGAATTTGAAATCGGAATGTTTTAAGCAAATCAGCAATTTTTTCCTTTTCAAAAAGACTAATCTTTTTTTGTAAAATAAGAAAAGCAACAGCCCGGTACATTGCACCTGTATCAAAATAAGGGAGGCCCATGCGCCCAGCTACCGTCTTGGCAACTGTAGACTTTCCTGTCCCGGCTGAACCATCAATTGTGATAATAGGCATGACTTAAGTCCATTTAAGAACGTATAAAAAAATAAACAACAGGAGATGTAAAAAGGAGAGAATCCAACATATCTAAAACCCCTCCAAGACCCGGCAAAGAGTTACTATCTTTGACAAAAGCATCCCTCTTAAGAAGGGATTCTGCAAGATCTCCAATTTGCGCCAAAATACCAATGATCATTCCCATCCATATCGCATTCGGCATTGCCAAATGAAAGGAAGTCACAGAAAACATTTGTGCCAGATAAGCGATAAAAACGCTGACTCCCACAGAAAAAACAAAACCCCCAATTGCTCCTTCAACGGTTTTCTTAGGACTTAATTGCGGTGCAAGAAGATGTTTGCCAAATAGTTTTCCAATAAAATACCCCCCACATCCGTGATCTTTGTAACAACTACTAGATACACAAGCCACCACCGCCCATCTTGAACAACTGATCCATGGTAAAAAGGATACAAAATAGCAAGCATAAAGCTTAGAGGAATAGCGAGATAACAAACCCCAAATAACTCAACGGCGATATTCGAAAGAGAGTTATTAATACGACGAAAGTGGGCGATAAAAAATGCAATAACACCCAGAACCATGGTGAGAAGAGCAAGCTTCGAAAGGACGGGATAAGCCATAGAAACATAAAAAGCGAGCACTTCAGAGACCGCTACCACAATCATTAATCTTGCGGCCGGCGCAAGACCTTTAGCTTTGGCTAGCTGAGCATACTCCCATACACCTACACCAGCAAGAGATCCGATCGTGAGCACTAAAAGCCAGTTTACAAACCAATTATGTGAAAAGAAAATAAGAAAAGCCACCACTAGAATTGCTATGGCAGACACTAAAAGTCGTTGATTTAGATCAACCATTTTCTTACTCAACTTACCCATCTATCCTCCCGTACGCCGGTCTCTTTTTTGAAACTCAAGAATCGCATCAAGCAACGCCTCTTCATTAAAATCAGGCCATAGCACATCTACATAATGTACCTCGGCATAGGAAATTTGCCAAAGCAAAAAATTACTGAGCCTTTTTTCTCCACTGGTCCGTATAAGAAGTTCTGGGTCTTCCCATTTTGCCGTATCAAGATAACTGGCAATTAGCTTCTCTGACACATCTTTCTTAGAAAGCACACCTTTTTCGACATCTTCTAGAATAGACACAACTGCTCGCTTAATATCATCTCTAGCACCATAGTTTAACGCCAGCACAAGCTCTATTCTAGAGCCATTAGCCGTTGCTGCTTTAACATCACGCACCGTCTCTTTAACGGACAACGGAAGCCTGTCAATATCCCCAATAACATCTAACTTCACGCCTGAGGCTACCATATGATCTTTTTGAGAGCGCAGATACATTTCAAAAAGCTTCATCAAGGAGTGCACCTCTTCCGCACCTCTACTCCAGTTTTCTGTAGAAAAAGCGTACACCGTCAGAACCTTTATACCTATATTAGCAGCTGACTCTGAAATCAAGCGCAGCACTTCCGCCCCCTTCCAATGCCCTACCATCGGCGATAACCCCTGATTCTTTGCCCATCGCCTATTTCCATCCATGATAATAGCCACATGCTTGGGAATACGAGCCAAATCTAATTCTATTTTTTTGCTCAGCCACAAGCTCGTACATATTATCCTTTTAAAATTGAGGAAACGGAGTATATCCAAAAAAGCAATTTGAACCTATCTCGATCATAAGGTTTTGGCGATTTTTGGAAGTATTTTAGTCAATTTTGAATTCTTTTGCGAGGGGTAATATCCGCTTGCGCAGCTGAAAATCAATAGAAACTTATTATGGCATCATCTGCAAAAAATTATCAGCTGTGATGTGAAGTTGTTTCCTAGAAAATGGGGTAAACGGTAAAGAAGAAATAAGGAGTACCCACCATGTTTATTTACGACAATCCACCCCCCGACACGAAGCCTGACATAGAAGCTGCAGGATCTTTCATCGAATATGACAACAAAATTCTTTTACTCAAACGCGCTCCTGAAAAAAAAGGAGGGAAACTTGGGGTCTACCTGCAGGAAAAGTAGAGCCAGGAGAATCAGTTCTCGAGGCGGCAAAGCGAGAACTATTCGAGGAAACAGGTATAGAAGTTGCTTCTTACAAGTTAGAGTTTTTCAAAAGAACATTCTTTAGAGACACAGAAAAACTTTACCTCTTCCATCTCTTCCATTCAAAATTTGACGCACCTCCTATTAACATTCAACTAAACCACGAACATACCGAATACAAATGGCTCACCCCTCAGGAAGCTTTAACCCTCCCGCTCTTTGTCAGCGAAGGGGAAATCATCGATCTCATCCTGAAAAAGCTCGCCTAAAATACATCATTATTTTTTAGGATGATTAACTAAGATTTAAGAGAAAACATATCAGACGTCGGGCGCCAAAGCGCCCCGCGTCCCTTGCGCCTAACTACAGCTTTGCCAAAATTTTCCTCTTAAATCTTAGTTTATTCAACTTTTGTACGTAAAGGAATTGGGATTGAAGGTAGATTTTCTCGTAGACAGAATCGATTGGGCTGGGCTATCCTTTGACATATTTTATTGAAGGATGGACTGAGTGGAAAAGCGGAAACGTTGGCATTTTTTTCTCATTGTTATAGCGATTGTTTTAACAGTTTACAACATCTTACCTACTATTTTTTACTATGCACATCCTCTAAAAAATCCTATAGATGAAAAAAGAGCTGTCCATGTTGCTCAATCGATAGGAACAAGGGTCAATTCCCTCAGAAAAAGATGCTGTTGCATGGGTGGAATCTTTTTGCCACCTTCTACAAATTAAACCCCTAGACACATCTTTAGACAAGGACAATTTTCAGCTCATCCATGTAAACTTCAAAACCTTGGAAGATGCCGAGAGATTCCGTAAATTCCTTCCCTCCGCCGGTGCTTCTATTGAATTTTTCCCGTCCCAATTAAATCTTTACAGTACCGAAACCCACTCCAAAGTCGTCACCGTCCAAAGAAGGATTCCCATCCATTTCAACACAGATAAAATTGAGCATGATTTCCAATTTGGGACTAAAAAAGATGACAAGGGACAGCTCACAGCCCTCTACCGGGGATTGATCCAAGACCGCTTGATCCAGCTCGGAACAATTCTAGGTGGAACAAGTGAAAATGGCCTCTACGCTGAAGCCTCTATCCGCCACCCAGATAAGCAAGAAACGCAAGATCTCCTCATGACGGTCGCTCATAATTTTGTTAATTTTGTAAAAATCTTTGATGAGAACTCTTCAATAGCAAAAAGATACTTTGGCACCCTCACACAAATCGAAGAAACCAATAAAGTGGGCTTTGTAGATAACTTTATTGGAGCTCTCGAAACGTTAAAAACCAATCTTCGCTCAGAAAAAGCTGCAATTTCTCAAGAAAAAAAGAGGGTCGGGTTCTAGATGTTGTTAAAGAACAACGTTTAGATATGCTCCAGATGCAAGATAAGACGCTCGTCCAAGCAATAGAACTTGTCAAACGCCATAAAGCTGACTTTGCTCAAGGACAAACACCCTGGAACTACACATCCGTAGCCCTTGCTATGCAAGCAAGCTCATCTGCAGGGGGGTGCAAAAAATCTCTCTTGGGCAACATAACCCATTCATAGAAGAAGTGATAATTGACTGGTCTAATGACAAATTTTTACTGAAACTTTACCCCGATTTTCAAAAATCCCGCTCCGTTGAAAACGGTTTGCTAAAAGATCAGATCGATCAGTTACTATATAACGAAATCGCAAGACTTTCTAGCCAATCAGGGGAAATTGTCAAACCATTCCAAGAGCAGTTCGAAATCGCTTTATCTGGACTACAAGACAGTCAAAGCTTTCTCGCTCTTCGTTTATTTACTGTTGCGCAAGCCGAAGTACAAAAACTCGTTCAATCTCTCAACTTGAACTGGAATCCGACACATCCTGATTTGAAGCGCGATGCATTTCCTATATGGGATTACGACACTTACCAAGCTTTACCAGAAAATCAGAAAAAGCTGGGCCTAGTTATTTTTGCTCCTTCAATGTACAACAAGATGCCCCCTAAAGGGCTCAAAATGAATTCAATCTATGTGATTGCTAAAGGACTAGATAAAATTTCTCAAAGGGTCGAAGCGCAACCTGAAACGGAAAGCGCCAAACAATTTTTCCAAGATCTTCGTAGCTTACATGAGCTCATGCAAAATAATAGCCTATTTGGCTATTCAGGTGAATCACATGCCATTGGAGAAGAGTTTACAAACGATACCATCTTTGAAGGTGAAAACTACTATCAAACCACTTTAAAAGCCACACGCGAAAACTTTGCTGTGCATGGGACAAAAAGGTACGCCATTTTAGAATTCACCAACGTCGAACAAAGAATTTTAACTGAAAACAAAATCGGCAATGAAATCCACGAAGACCTACTTAAATGGCGCGATGATTATGCAGCAGCTCAAGTCGGCGTTCGCGGAATTCCTAAGTACCGCATCCCCTCCCCTACAAAAAATGCCCTCTGGAATAATTTCAAATTGAGTTTTGTCAAATATTTCCGTGGAGATGAAAGAAAAGTTCTCCATTGGGGACTAGACATGTCGGGCGGAAAGACAGTACAAATTGAGCTAAGAGACAAAAGCAACCACATCGTCTCGCACGAAGCCGATATAAAACAAGCAATCAATGAACTCTATAGCCGCGTAAATAAGATGGGAGTCTCCGAAGTGAGCATCCGCCAAGAGGGCGATACGATTGCTTTAGATTTTCCAGGATCTCAATCTTTATCAGCAGCAGAACTTGTTAAAGCCTCCTCTATGTATTTTCATATTGTCAATGAAAAATTCATGAGAAATCCTAACCTACAGGAAGCAACCAACCGTTTTTTACAAGAAATTTGGAATGAAGCTGTTGTTACAAGCCGTAAGGATATCGAAGATATCAACCAAATAGCCTGGCGCCATCTCTATGGAAATTCAGTTGACCCAGCAACCGTCCAACCAAGAAGCGCAGCTGCTAAAATCCTCTATGACCAAGGGCTCCGTTTGCCCAACCCTCAAAATGTTCAATCTTCCTCTCTCTTTGATGAAACCTATTCGACCATCACTCGACTAAAAGGGGATGACCTCAAATCGTGGCAAGGGAGAACTAATCCTCTTCTCATTGTATTTAATAACTATGCCCTCGAAGGCTCTAACCTAGAAGATGTAAGAGCCTCTTATGCGCCTTCTGAAGGGAATTTTCTCCAGTTCAAAGTGAAAGGATCGCAAACGGCAAAAGATGGATCAAAATTTAACCCCAGAGATGATGTTGAAGCCTGGTCAAGTCATTTTGCTAAGGATAAAATAGCCGGGACACCGCTTGATGCATTCTCCCAAGGAGAGGGATGGAGAATGGCCGTTATCCTCAATGGTGCTGTAGTTACAAGCCCTACCCTAAAAGTAGCAGTGCGTGATAACGCCTCAATCACAGGTAGCTTCACTCAAAGAGAAATCAATCAACTCGAAGCTGACCTCCAAGCAGGATCCCTCAGCTTCACACCTCGCATCCTGTCTGAAAAAAATGTTAGCCCCGAACTAGGCGCGCAAGAGCGTCTTCACGGTATCATTGCCATGTTCTGTGCCCTTATATTAGTCATTGTTACGATGATTGCTTACTACCGCTTTGGTGGCCTTGTAGCTTCCATTGCTGTGCTTTTTAACCTATTGATCATGTGGGCTGCCTTGCAAAATATCGGGGCAACACTCACGCTAGCTGGCATCGCAGGGATCATTCTCACGGTTGCTATGGCAGTCGATGCTAACGTCCTTGTCTTTGAAAGAATCCGTGAAGAGTTTGCTGTGACAAAAAGAATCGCTTCAGCCGTCCATGCAGGCTATCGCAAAGCATTTTCAGCCATCATTGACTCTAACGTGACAACCATCATTGCAGCTTTAATCCTTCTCCATTTTGACGCAGGTCCTATCCGCGGCTTTGCCCTTACGTTGATCATCGGTATTGTCTCTTCCCTTTTTTCAGCCTTATTTATGACGCGCTTTTTCTTTGCAGGATGGGTTCAAAACCCCGCGCACAAAGAACTAAAAATGGCGCACTTGATCAAATCAGCATCTTTTGATTTTTTGAAATACACGAAACCGACGATCCTCATTTCTGCTGTCTTTATTTTAATTGGCTCCTACTTCCTCATGACAGAAAAACAAAACATCTTAGGCATGGATTTTACCGGCGGCTATGCACTTTCTGTGGAAGTTCCTCTTCAATCTAATGGGCTCTACCGGCAAGAGGTTGAAAAAGCGTTAATAACCCAAGGAACAACCTCTCAAGAATTCCAGGTCCGTGAGTTAAACCCCGCTAACCATTTACGTATTTTCTTAAGTCATAGTTTAGAACAATCAGGAAGACCTTTCTTTGGACTCCCCCTACAGACGGATTTGAAGGGAATTGCTTATGCTTACGAAAACAACCCCCGGATCACTTGGGTTGTAGAAGCCTTAGCAAAAGCCAATATTCAGCTCTCCGCTGATGTGTTAGAAGATCTAGGTAAGAATTGGTCTGCTATTTCTGGGCAAATGTCTGATAGTATGAGAACAAACGCCGTCTTGGGAATATTGGCCGCCTTAGCTTGTATTCTTATATACATCACCATACGCTTTGAGTTTAAATATGCCATTTCTGCTACTCTATGCCTTATACACGATCTTATTTTCTGCGTGGGAATGATCGCTATTCTCTACAAGTTAGGAGTCCCTATTCAAATCGATCTGCATACCGTTGCAGCCTTGATGACAATCGTTGGGTACTCTCTCAATGACACTATCATTATTTTTGATAGAATCAGAGAAGATGTAAAGCATATGCGTCACTCTACACTGAGTATTGTTATTAACCATGCACTCAACACCACCTTAAGTCGTACACTCATGACCTCAGGTATTACCCTGCTTGTCTTGATTCCACTGATTGCAATGGGAGGAAGTACCATTTTTGGATTTGCTCTAGTAATGGCCATTGGAGTTGTGTTTGGAACACTATCTTCTTTATTTGTCGCAGCCCCCTCATGCAATATTTTCATCGCCGAGAAATACATAAGCATGAGAAGCTAGTGTTAAATGACCATTAAGCTGCCTCAACACCATTCTCTTTGGGTTTACCCAGAATGTGACCCGGGCTGGAAAAAAGAGATCACTGAAGAATTTAACATCCACCCCGTCACAGCTGAGGTTCTCGCTTCTCGCCCTTTTAAAACCCTTGAAGAGATCCATGGGTTTTTATACGCAAAGTTGCCTGACCTATATGACCCAGATCTTTTTCCAGACATGGATAAAGCTGTTGATCGCATCTTAAATGCCCTTAAAAAAAGAAAAAATCCTTATCTACGGTGATAACGATGTTGATGGGATCACATCTACAGTCCTTCTCACCGAGTTTTTTGAATCTATCAACGCGCAAGTACTCTACTACATTCCCAATAGAACTGCTTTAGATAAAAGCCTTGTTATTGATGCCCTCAACTATGCAGGCAATAATGGATGCACTTTACTGATCACGGTTGATTGCGGGATATCCGCTGCCCATGAAATCGCAGAAGCAGCCAGAAGAAACATCGATATTATCGTAACAGATCACCACGAACCCACTGCAAAACTGCCCCACTGCGTTGCCACATTAAATCCGAAGCTTCTCAACAGCACCTACCCCAACCGAGATTTAACAGGCGTCGGCGTAGCATTTAAGCTAGCACACGCTATCACCAATGAATTGATTGAGCAGGATGAAATCCCCAATAATAAAATCGATCTCAAAAAATATCTAGATCTTGTAGCTCTTGGAACAATTGCTGATATGGGATCTCTTCTCAGAGAGAATAGAATTCTTGTCCGCTACGGGCTCAGACAAATGCGCAAGACAAAACGAATTGGACTCTCGACACTCTGCGAGGTGTGTGATGTCAAAGTTAATGAGATCAACCCCATTGATATCGCATCTAAAGTAGCTCCCAGGTTTAATAGCTTAGGAAGAATTGCAGATCCTAATAAAGGCGTTGAGCTCCTTCTAATTCGAGATCCCATTGCAGCAGAAAATTTAGCCAAAGAACTCGATCTCAATAATATCGAGCGACAGAAAATTGAACGTAAAGATACCGATGACATCGAATCCTTTATCTTGAAACACCCACAAATTCTTAAGGAAAAAGCCATCGTTTTGCACTCTAACACGTTGCACCCAGGAATCATTCCCATCATTACAGCGCGCATTGCCAAACAATACAACAGACCCACCATCATCATTGCTATTGAAGATGGCATTGGGAAGGGCTCCCTACGCACTATTTCTGAATTCCCTCTGCTGCCTATCTTAAAAGAAAATGCTGAAATACTCCTCAATTTTGGCGGACACGATTATGCAGCAGGCCTTACCATCAAAGAAAATCACATCGAAGAATTTAAACGGCAATTCATCCAAAATGCTAATGCAAGATTGCAAGAGCAAGACGTCTTACCTAAACTTCGACTAGATGCAAAAATCAATTTCTCCGATTTAACGTTTGATTTCATGGAGTCTTTAAATCTCCTAGAACCCTTTGGCAATGAAAATCCGGCCCCTATTTTCTACTGTGATGTGAAGCAAGTCTGGTCTCCTAAAGTGATTGGAAAATCTCACCTTAAACTCTACCTCGATCAAAACGATCGTCTCCTCGAAGGCATTGCTTTTGGCATGGCAGATCGCAAACAGTCCCTCCTCAGAAAAAATCTCTCTCTCCGTATTGCCTTTACACCCCACGTGAATAACTTTCTCAATAAATCAAGTATCCAACTCCACATCAAAGACTTCCAGATTTTATAAAAGATCTTCTTGCTTTTTTTGTAAAAAAAACATACAGTTCTGAGTCATTATCACTCATCCAAGTGATATCTGTATGAACCCTAATAAGGAGAATATTATGCAAGTTGGACCTAATTCCTTTTTGACTCTTTCTGAAATGTTACAATCAACCCAAGATGATAGTAGGATAATAAAAGCTATTCGGAAGAATTTTTCAGCAGACAAATTTGATGTAAAAATAAAAGTGAAAACACTGCAGAATTATGAGTTAGAGGGTGAAATCCTTGAAACTGCAAGGGTTATTACTATTTCACAACGCCCAATATCAGTTTTGAGTAAACTTGCCAGTATATTCACATGTTGCCTCCGATACAATTATTCACAACTGATCAGTGATGATGACAAAGAAGTGATTACTGGATATATCCTTGAAAGCCGACCAGATAAGTTAGATGAGAATATAAGAAAAAAAGGGATTCAATTAGTAAAAAGCATCTTAAGCGAAAATCAAACTTTTCACATTATATTTGGCAAAAGTAATGAGGCTTATGTAAAAAGCCTTCGCATTATAGAATCGAAAGTCTAATGGTAAGGTTTCGTAAGGCTAGTGTTTAGGATGATAAAAAAAGAGGCAATCTCGCGTACGTCATGAACGTACAGAGATTGCCTCTCTAAAGCTGAGAGGTACAAAAATCTCAAATTACATAACTTGAGAATCTGTGCTTTTCTTATTCAGGTAATTTTCCTGATAAGACTTAATTTCGCTAGAGTGGATAACCCAAGCAGCGCCTTTGCGCGTTGCTTTCATTAAACCAACACGTGTAGCATAATATACTTTCTGAGCTGGGATATTCAATATCTTAGCTGTTTGGTTAACAGAGTGGAATCCTTTGCTATTATCAAACAACAACTCTCCATTAAATACAGATTTGGTTCTTGAATATTTTTGCTTACGATATTCTTCTAAGTCTTTCAGATCAATTGTCCAACGTGTAGCATCTTTACATGCTTTTAGCTTTTTTTGCTTAATTGCAACATAAATAGCTTGACGTGTTACGTTATTAATCTTAGCAGCTTCCGTAATTGATACGACCCTTTTATCAGAATTCTCTTCTGAAATTTGGTGGTGGGCGCCGTTATTCATCTTTACATCCTCCTAATTAAAAATAGATGTTTTGTTAATTTAGCAACTGTTTTTCGCAGGTGCTTTTCTACTTATGTTTTTTGTTATTAAATAATAACGCTCTAGTAGATTATTAATTATGACATACAAAAGGATTGAATTCAACCTTTTTTGAAAAGTTTTTTCTTTTGACACCTATGTAAATAAATAATTTTAATAGCATCAAAACACCTTCTTAACTTAAGATCCAGAAATTGAGGCGTTTATCTATGCGGTTTAGAATGTCATGGCTCTTAACCCTTTCTTTAGCCTTCTCCTGTCTATTAGGAGGAAGGCCTCCTGACTTAACCCCCCGTGATACACGAATTAAAATTGAAGAAATCCTGCGCGCGCATGCTACATATCACACTCTTAATCAAGAGCTTATGAAGAGGTCCTTCCAAAACTTCTTGGAGTCTCTAGATCCTATAAAAACATATCTTCTTGAAGATGAGATTGTTAGGTGGACAGCCCCTTCCGAGGAACTTCTCAATAACGCCCTTGAAGACTTCCAACACGAAAAATTCACTGAATTTGAACAGATGTATCAAGTGATGTTAAAGGCGCTTCCAAGAAGGGGTGACATTGAAAAAACACTTCAGTCTGTCCAACCCCAACAAGGAGACCCTCTAGAACTCAAAAATCTTACATGGACGTCTTCCATAGAAGCGCTCACAGAGAGAATTGCAATGATCAAAGGCTTGCAAATTGCAACAGCAGATAAATTAGATCCCGATGACAAAAATTCTTTTACTCAGAGGATTGAAAGAAGGAGAATGAATCGAGAAATGGAGTTAACTTCTGATTCTCCAGAAAATAGAAAACGCCTTATTCTTTCCTATGTCTTAAAAGCCGTTAGCTCCTCTTTAGACTCTCAAACAACGTATTTTACCCCCACAGAAGCTTCCCAATTCATGACTCAAATGCAACAGCGGCTATTTGGCATTGGCGCCCAACTGCGCGATGATCTCAATGGCCTTACCATCATGCGTATTCTAGAAGGGAGCCCTGCAAGCGAGGAGAAGTCTTTAAAAATAGGCGATCGCATCATTGCCGTGAATAAAGAACCTATCATTGGTCTCGATACTTCAGAAGCAGTCGAGCTCATCCGAGGCCCCGAAGGAACACCCGTGGCATTAACGCTGCTGCGTAAAATGCATGAAAATGAAAATAACTATGAGAAATTTGAAGTAACGCTTAAACGTGGAGAAATTGTCTTTAAAGAAGCAAGATTAGATAAAATCATCCATCCTTTCGGTGATGGGGTGATTGGCGTCTTGCGATTATTTTCTTTATCAAGATCCTAAATACTCCTCTGCTACAGATCTCCTAGAGGCAATCAACTCTCTCAAACAAGAATACAATCTCAAAGGCATCATTTTAGATCTACGCACAAATGCAGGAGGATTACTCCCTCAAGCTGTCTCTGTTGCTGGGTTATTCATGTCAAAAGGGGTTGTAGTATCTGTCAAAGACAATAAAGGCAATGTGCAGAAATTACGCAACATAGAATCAAACGTAGCTTGGGATGGACCTCTCATCATTCTTACAAGCAGAGCTTCTGCCTCCGCTTCAGAAATTGTCGCGCAAACACTGCAAGAATATGGTAGAGCCATCGTTGTAGGCGATGCTGAAACCTATGGAAAAGGAACCTTCCAAACCTTCACCCTAGAAACATCTCACCATGGAAAAGTCAATCCTAAAGGGGAGTATAAAGTCACACGGGGAAGGTACTACACCGTCTCTGGAAAAAGCCCCCAACTCGTCGGTGTTACAGCGGATGTTTTAGTCCCAGGCATCTATTCTGAAGCGGAATTTGGAGAAAAATATGTGAAGTTTCCACTCGAAACCGATGCAATAGAACCTAGTTTCAATGACGATCTAAATGACATCCCTGAAATCCACCGCCGACAGGTCGCACGCCTCTATAAATTTAACCTTCAACCTGTTTTAACCACGTATCAGCCCCTTCTTCCCAAGCTCAAAGCAAATGCCGCAATACGCATCCAAGCCAGCAAAAACTATCAAAATTTTATTACCGAAATTAAAAAACAAAATTTCTATGTAGACACCATGGAAGAATTCGGTCAGGGAGATTTGCAACTACATGAAGCTATTAAACTTATGCAAGACCTCTTGTGCATCCTAAAAGGCCGCGATCAAAAGTTTTAAGTTTTTGAGGTAGTTACAAAACTCAGCCTGCAAAATACCTTCCGATCTGATAAAATAGTTCCATTAGACATCTGCAACTTTTGGAGATCATGGCAAGTCAACTAGCACCTACTTCTTTACGACCTATCTTATTGATAGCAGACAATGTACAACGGGTACGTGAACTCCCCCACGACCCTCCATGTGATCTCACAGCGATAGTTTTAAGAATTTTGTGTAGCATGACAGAATATAACCAGTTGCTCCCACAATCTACTCTGATTACTGGAATAGTCGGAGATGTCTTAAGGACACCTCTGGCAGGGTGCCTTATAACATGTTCCTCTACCGATTTGCTGGACATCGCCGAAGCTTTACACAAGAAAGATAGAACAGTAGTAACCCTTTCTCTAGATCCAGAGAAGAAAAATTGGGTGCAATTATCTGAACATCCGCATCGTCCAAGTAGTTATCCATTAAGTACCTCTTTAGTGGAGATCATTCGACGCATACGTCAAATTGCCTACCCTGAAGTAATACAGCCAAGCTTTGAAGGAAGACACTATCCTATGTTAGGCAGCTATCTCGCTGTTATAAAAGAAGACAGGATGTTCTCTATTGTAACCCAGCATATCCCAAAAGATCAGCCCGTTATTTCTATTGGATCGGGGCCAGGATTCTTTGAGGAACGACTACACGAAGAAGGATACAAAGTAGTTTGTGTAGATCCAGAGGTACACCCTGGTGCAGCCATGCTCCCTGAGTACAGGGATTTGAATGAAGTCCCTCCCCATCGGAAACCCCCGGGGAGCACCTATTTGATTTTTTGGCCTGATACAGACGACCACTCTTCTTATGACACTGAAGCTTTATTGGATCCCTCTTGTGGCTGTGCGGTTATAATCACTTCCCTTGTTAGTGGACAACCTTTTGCGGGCTCACCCTCAACGATTGCTTTACAACTTGCCCTTATGGAAAACAACGAGGATCTCTTGTTACCAGAAAACAGTCATTTTTTAGAAGGCGAGCCCTCGTCTCTACCTTTTTCTACATATAGACTTGTACATGGTGAAACCATAGATATACATGTAGAGCGGGAGGAGATATATGGCTTTGCATACCTCACAGTTTTGAAAAGGCGAGACAAAGACCCAACTTGTCTTAGAAGGTTTTTTGATCGAGCTTGCACTCTTTTGAAGAATTTATATCGTTCACCTCGAAGAACCTAAAATTTTTTATAGCAGACCTCTTTGCTTGAAATCTATGCAAAGACCTGTCAGAATCGTCTCTTAAAAAGAGGTCTGTTTATGACAGTACGTGTGCGCATTGCTCCATCTCCTACAGGCGACCCTCATGTTGGGACTGCCTATATGGCCCTTTTCAACCTTATTTTTGCACGTCGATTCCAGGGAAAATTTATCCTCCGTATTGAAGATACCGATAGAAGCAGGTCTCGCCCGGAGTATGAAGAAAATATTTTTAAAGCGCTCAAATGGTCAGGGATTACGTGGGATGAGGGTCCTGATATCGGCGGCCCTTATGGCCCTTATAGGCAATCGGAGAGAACAGCGATTTATCAAGAATATGCTCAAAAACTTCTTGATACAGGGAAGGCCTACAAGTGTTTTGCGACTGCCGAAGAGCTGACAGAAATGCGGGAAATGAGTGCTAAAATGGGCTCTAGAGTTGGCTATGACCGTAGATACAGAAACTTAAGCGCAGCAGAAATTGCAGAAAGAGAAAAAGCAGGACAGCCCTATGTGATCCGCCTTAAAATACCTCTATCAGGCGACTGCGTGTATGAAGATGGAATCAAAGGTCGCATCACGAGTCCTTGGGCCGATATTGACGATCAAATTTTGATAAAATCAGATGGATTTCCCACCTACCATATGGCAAACGTGGTCGATGATCACCTCATGCAAATCTCTCACGTGATCCGTGGAGATGAGTGGATGAGCTCTACTCCTAAACATATCTTTCTTTATGAAAGCTTTGGATGGACACCTCCTACATTCATGCACATGCCTCTTTTACTCGGCAAAGATGGAAAAAACTCTCCAAAAGACGTAACCCCACCTCTATTTTCTACTACCGAGATAGTGGGTATCTTCCAGAAGCCTTTGTGAACTTTTTAACCCTCATGGGGTATAGCATGCCAGGCGATCGAGAAGTGTATGCGCTTGAAGAAATCGTGCAAGAATTTGACCCTAAACGCATTGGTGTGTCAGGTGCTTTTTTTGACATCCACAAACTTGACTGGATGAACCAGCAGTATTTGATCAAAATGGTCCCAGAAAACGAGCTATGGAACAAAATCCGCGAGTGGAGTTTCAACGACGCATTTATGAAGCAGTTGATGCCTCTATGTCATACACGCATTAAAACGTTCGGCGAGTTCATGGAACTGTGCAACTTTTTCTTTATCAATCACCTGGCGTATACAGATTCGCTCTTCACTGCAGGTAGTCTAACCAAAGAAAAGGCCTCATTCCTTCTGCAGTGCATCCTATGGAATTTAGATGAGCTAGAAAATTGGGGGAAAAGTGGTATAGAACAAGCTTCTAAAACTGTTGCAGAAGCCTTCGATGTGAATCACAAAAAATCGATCATTCCTATTTTATATGCAGCCATCATGGGCAAGCATCAAGGCCCTCCACTTTATGACTCTTTTGAGCTTTTAGGAAAAGATCGCTGCCGTGCAAGACTATTAAATTCCATCGATTTTTTAGGAGGAATTTCTAATAAAAAAATGGATCTTCTTACAAAGGCGTGGGCTAGACGCACTTGTAAAGAACTGGTGTTTAGTTAGGCTTCTCAGGTTCAGCCTCAACAATCTCTTTCTCTTGATGGGAAATGATGTAGTGATGGTTGTAGCCTTTGTTTTCGCAACCTGTAGCTATGATAAAGATAACAAGCAGAACGCAAATATATAAGTGGCTCATATAATGATGTCTTTTACAACTTTTTTTACCTAATGTCTATGATTATCGATCGCCTACATCCTTTTCCTGCTAAGATTAAAGAGCGTTTCCCCTGACAAAGCCAGGATCTTCTAAAACAACTTTTCATGTTATTTTAGATTTAAAAGACGCTCACCTCTCATTCAAAGTAGGAGATGCAGTTGGAATCTACCCTCATAACGACCCTCTCCTAGTTCAAGAAATGCTCCAACTGCTGGAAGAAGATCCACTCACACCTGTCATCCACCCTCGCACAAAAGAAACTCTTTCCTTAAAAGTTTTTCTCTCTGAAAAAGTCAATCTCCCACGTTTAACCTCTGGATTCATCAAAGTAATAGCTCAAGCCCTACCCTACAACACCAAATTAAAGGAGCTCTTAGCCGATAAAACCTCTCTTCTAGAATACTGCCACTCCCATGATACGATTGATTTGCTAACAGAATTTAGAACGACAAAACTTCCTCTTCAAGAACTCTGCG
Source organism: Rhabdochlamydiaceae bacterium (assembly GCA_047459655.1). Classification (GTDB taxonomy): domain Bacteria; phylum Chlamydiota; class Chlamydiia; order Chlamydiales; family Rhabdochlamydiaceae; genus CANJJB01. The sequence continues at coordinate 223,999 of JAJREF010000005.1, read as the reverse complement.
AGCAATTTTCTCCTTTGCTGCCTCGTTTTTATTCCATTGCCTCTTCCCCTAAGCACAATCCAGAAGAAATCCATCTAACAGTTGGTCTTACATCCTATGAGCATAGAGGTGTGATCAGACATGGCGTAGCCAGCCATTTTCTTTGCCATCTTGCGCAAGAACAAACAACTCCTATTCCCTCTTATATTCAAGCAACGCCGCACTTTACACTGCCAAAAGATCCAAAAGCTCCTATTATCATGGTGGGACCAGGGACAGGTGTTGCCCCTTTCAGAGGGTTCTTGCAAGAGAGACTTGCCTTAGACTCTCCAGGAAAAAATTGGCTTTTCTTTGGCGAACGTAACCGCCACTCAGATTTTTTCTATGAAGATTTTTGGCAATCACTTGTGGCGCAAAAAAAACTCCAGCTCGATGCCGTCTTTTCACGTGATCAAGAAAAAAAAATCTACGTCCAACATAAACTCTTAGAACAAGGGCAAGAAATCTGGCAATGGTTACAAGAGGGAGCCTTTTTTTATATCTGCGGAGATGCAGACCCGATGGCTAAAGATGTTGAAGCAGCGCTTGTAACTATCACAGAACGCTATGGCAATTTCTCTGAGCATGAAGCAAGAAAATATCTCAAACATCTGAGAGCTGAAAAGCGCCTTCTCGTAGATGTTTATTAGATTTCTGTAGTTGTCAAAATACACAGACACTGAATCCCTTCTCCAAGGCCAAAATCAGTCAACCCGTCACCCGACGTCGCTGTGACACCCACTTGCGTAATGTCTAATCCCATGATTTTTGCAACTTTTTTTCGGATTTCGGGGATCCTCTTTTGCAAGCGAGGCCTTTTAGCTTCTAGGGCAAGAGCAATATGCTCTATCTTTTGTTTACCTAAAGTTTCCATAGCCTTTTCAAGGTACACCTGACTATCGGTAATTCCATCTTTATGGCAAAGCTCGATAGCAATATCTCCCAGAATAGAAACGTGTGTTACCGATGTGATGGCATTGCAAATCGCATGAAAAACAACATCTCCATCTGAATCGGCAGAAAGACCAGGCACATCCTCAAAAATGCACCCTCCAATGATGCACGGTTTTGTTGAATCTTCCGGCAAAAATCGATGACTATCTTGTCCAAGACCTGTTCTAGTTTTATACATTGTGCTACACTCGCTGCGCGCATAATATCATGCTAAAGAGTCTTTTATCAACCAAAATGGCTACACTTCACATTGCAAACACCCACTTTGAAAAAGAGCTAGAAGGCAGGGTTGCGTTTGACCTGGAACAATCCTTTGGAAGCGCTCCTATTCCCTTGCAGTTGCAGTTTTTGCCTTGCCTCTATGCGCGGGAAGGAGATGGGGTCGGCGTGTCAATGCTTTCTTCTACTAGTAAGTGGCCACTCCACTTGCTTTCCGATCCTCAGCCCCTGCCTTACACCCACATCGAATCGTGGGGCTACTCTCAGATGATTGCTAGATGGGCAAAAAAGCGAGGCATTGGATATCAGATGCCTGCTTGGGATATCGTCAAAGAGGTTAATTCAAAAGCTTTTTCCTTCACACACAGCCCTCAACTTTCTCACTCTGCTCTGCTTTGGACTGAAAAAGAAGCTCAGCTATGGCTTGCCTCTTTTGAAGGAGAAAAGTCTTTAAGAGTTGCTTTGGTGTATCGGGAAAAGGCCACTTAAGGCTTCCACAGGATATCACCAAACTTGAGGCGTTTCTAAGAAAGGAATTTAGTAAAGGATTGCCTGTCATTGCAGAACCGTGGGTTCAACGCTCCTTAGATTTTAGTACGCAATGGATAATTCATTCTGCAGACAGGATTGAATTGCTAGGCACCACCATTTGCATCAGTGATGAAAAAGGACAATATAGAGGCAATCAAGCGGGCGATCTCGATATGCTTTTCGGAAAAAGTAGAGTCCATGTAGAAAAACACCTAGAAATTGCACAGCCCCTTTTGCAAAAAATGGGAAAAATGGGTTTCTTTGGAAATGTAGGCATTGATGCTATGCTCTATAATCACGATGTCCTTCACCCAATTGTTGAGATCAATGCGCGCAAAACAATGGGATGGTTTTGTGTGGAAATGCAAAAGCGCTATTTTCCAAAACAACGCATTACTGTAAGCTATGGGAAAAACAGCAAACGAGAAAATCTTCTTCCCTACGTAGTCTCTAAGCCAAATGGTGATGTGCTCAGATTTTCGACATGCTTATTACTCAAGAGATAAACCACAATGGACATACTGAAAATTAAAGGCGGCGTCCCACTGAGCGGAAATGTGAAAGCGGCTGGGGCTAAAAATGCAGTTACAAAATTACTCGTTGCCTCTCTTCTTTCTGATAAGCGATGTGTCTTTTTCAATGTCCCCAATATTGCAGATGTAGAAATAACCGTTGATCTCTGTAAAGAGATTGGAAGCGATGTACACTGGGATAAAAAAGAAGGCGTTATTGAGATTGTCACTAAAGAGCTGAAAAGCACCTATGTTCCTCAACGCTTTTCTGGGTCGAATAGAATCCCTATTTTAATGATCGGAGCTCTACTCGGAAGAACAGATGAAGACATCATCGTCCCAACAGCTGGTGGTTGCAAGATAGGAAAACGTCCCATCGACTTTCATGTCTCTGCTCTAGAGAAATTAGGTGCCACAATTGAATACAGACAGATGAAAAAAGAGGAGCCTATTTCGCAAGAGCTCATCAAGGCTTGCAAGGAGCCATTATCCAACTTCCTTTTCCTTCTGTGGGTGCCACTGAAAATACCATCCTTGCCGCTTGCAGAGCAAAAGGAACAACAGTCATTAAAAATGCAGCAATCGAACCAGAAATTATCGACCTCGTTCTTTTCCTCCAAAAACTCGGCATAGCAATTGTTGTCGATGTTGATCGTACGATCCGGATTCAACCCACACAAGATTTTTATGATGTCGAACACACAGTGATTACAGATAGAATCGAAGTAGCTTCTATTGGAATGGCTGCTATCAGCACAAAAGGGCGCGTGTTCATTGAAGGCGCTCAGCACCAATACATGATCACTTTTCTGAATAAATTAAGAGAAGCAGGTGCTGGATTTGAAGTAAAAAACAATGGAATTGACTTCTTTTACAAAGGGCCCTTGAAAGGAGGCCTTCTTGTTGAAACAGGGGTGCACCCAGGATTTCTTACAGACTGGCAACAACCTTTTGTTGTTCTGCTAACGCAAGCTGTAGGCCACTCGATTGTACATGAAACTGTATACGAAAATCGCTTTGGGTATACAGAAACCCTCAACATGATGGGAGCTGACATCCAGCTTTTCACCGATTGTTTAGGCAGTGGAGCATGCCGGTTCCATGCGCAGAACTACCACCATAGCTTAGTTGTTAAAGGAGCTACCCCCCTTGTTGCCAAAGAAATCACTATACCTGATTTAAGAGCAGGGTTTGCCTATGTGATGGCAGCGCTCATTGCCTCTGACACAAGCGTTATCTCTGGGGCTCACTTTCTGGATAGGGGATATGAAAATCTCGTTGAAAAACTAAGCAGCCTAGGAGCTAATATCTCAAGGGAAAAAGCCCCCTCCAAAAAACCTCAGGGGATTCTAGTTTAGAAAAAGCTTCATAGCGTGTATGATTATACCCCTATGAGCGCTTGGAGAGAGATACAAAAACAAAATTTTAAAGAGTGGCACAAGCTCGCTGAGTTCCTCCAACTAGACACCAGACAGCTAAAGGAGATTTTGCCACGACCCAATTTTCCTTTAAACTTACCCTTGCGACTTGCACACAAAATTGCTAAAAAAACTTTGAATGACCCCATCTTAAAGCAATTTGTTCCTATAACAAAAGAGCTGCAACAGACCTCTGGCTACCAGCTAGATCCTGTACAAGATGCTACCTTTCGTAAAAGCTCAAAGCTACTCCATAAATACGAAGGGAGAGCTCTCCTTTTGTGTACGAGTGTATGCGCAATGCACTGCAGGTTTTGTTTTAGACAAAACTTTAACTACGATAAATCCCTGAGCAAACTTCTTTTATCCACGAACTTGATCTACTCCAAAAAGACCCCTCTATCTCTGAAATTATCTTAAGTGGAGGAGATCCTCTTTCCCTAAGCCCCTCAACGCTCGAGCATTTAATCAAAGACTTAGATGCCATCCCTCATCTAAAAAAGTTACGCTTTCACACCCGCTTCCCAATTGGCATTCCTGAAAGAATTGATGAGGCATTTCTATCCCTATTGTCTTCTATTCGCATGCAAACCATTTTCATTATCCATTGCAACCATTCGGTAGAGCTCGATGATGATGTCTTAGCCGCTTTGAAAAAAATCCAAAAGCTAGGAATTCCCGTTCTTAACCAATGCGTGCTTTTATCAGAGGTCAACGACTCTCTTGAAATCCTGCATGAATTGTTTGAAAAATTGACCAACAACGGCATTCTTCCCTACTACCTCCATCAGCTAGATCAGGTGAAAGGCGCTGCCCACTTCGCTGTTAGTGAAAATAAAGGAAAGGAATTGCTAGCTTCACTTACAGCAAAGCTACCTGGATATGCCGTTCCCAAATACGTGAAAGAAGTGCCAGGCGAGATGAGCAAAAAATCGATTACATCTTATCTAGGGTTTTGAGCCCCAGAAGTTCAAGGCCTTGCTTAAAGATCTTCCCTGTGACTTCACAGAGCAGGAGGCGACTTTCTTCTTCGGGAGAACCTTCAACATGGCAATCTCTGAAGAAGGCGTGAAACTTTTCAGCAAGAGAATATAAGTAGTCAGCAAGTCGATTGGGAAGCAGCTCTTCTGTGACCATGCGGAGAGCCTCACCAAACTGCAAGACATGCAATGCAAGGGCAATTTCAGAAGGATGCTCAAGAGAAATAAGAGATCTTTTGATCACATCTGCCATCTCCTTTCCCACTTTTCGCTTGATGCTTTGAATACGCACGTAGGCATATAGAAGAAATGTTGCAGTATTCCCCTCAAACTTGAGCATCCGCTCATAACTAAAGACATAATCCTTAACACGGTGACCCGAAAGATCGGCATACTTGACAGCATTGATGCCAAGAATTTCAGCATTTTTTTCTAATTCTTCGGGGGAAAGATCGGGCATTCTATCCTGGAGAGTGGTTTTTGCCTGTTTGATTGCTTCATATAAAAGATCGATCAATTTCTCCGTACTACCTGATCTAGTTTTAAATTTTTTCCCATCAGGGCCTAGGACAACTCCAAAAGGCACATGATCAACCCTGACTTTTTGTGGATCGAGATAGGAAGCTTTTTCTGCGGCTTTAAAAAGCATCTGAAAATGAAGACTTTGTCCTGCATCTGTCACGTAGACGATCCGTTCTGCTTTTTCCTCTTCAATGCGGTGACGGATCGCTGCAATGTCGGTGGTGTCATAGTTATACCCTCCATCTGACTTCTGCACGATGATCGGAAAAGGAGCTCCATCTCTTCCTTCAAAGCCTTCGAGATAAACACACTTAGCACCCTCTGAAACCGTCACAAGGCCTCTTTTTTCTAAATCTTCCACAACACCAGCTAAATAAGGATTATAAAAAGACTCCCCCTTTCCGTGAGTTTAACGTCGAGTAAATCATAAATCTCTCCATAAGACTTACGTGAGATATCACAGATGATTTTCCAAGCCGCAAGAGTCGCTTCATCCCCTCCTTGTAATTTAACAACCTCTAATTGCGCGCGTTTTTTAAATTCGGGATCTTCATCGAATTGCTTTTTAGAGTTTTTATACCATTGCATTAAAGAAGGGAGATCTGTCTTCTTATCACCCGTGAGTACCTCGGGAACATTTTCACGCATGTAGGCAATGAGCATCCCAAACTGCGTTCCCCAATCGCCGATATGATTGAGACGGATAACCGTCTCCCCTAAAAATTCAAAAACGCGGGCTAGGCAATCTCCGATAATCGTCGAGCGTAGATGCCCTACATGCAGCTCTTTTGCTGTATTAGGAGAAGAAAATTCTACGATGACTCTCTTAGGGCGCTTGGGTCTATCGATCCCACAATGGGTATCTAATAGCATCTGATTAATTTGTTCTGATAGAAAAAAAGGCTTGAATGTAAAGTTGATAAAGCCAGGGCCTGCAATCTCTATTTTAGAAAAAAGATCTACCGCATCAGAACTCTCTTGCGTGAGCGCATCGATAATTTTCTGCGCAACTTGCCTAGGATTTAATTTGAGGTCTTTGGCGAGCTTGAGTGCATTATTGCACTGATAATCTCCAAACTGCGCTTGCGTGCTTTGGGTGATCTCAGGTTGAAGATCACCTCTTTGGAAAGCGATCTTGAGCGCTTCCTTAATTCCATCTTCTAAAATATCATTAAGATTTTTCATGGTGGTGGTGGTAAGAGAGTGGACCAATACGCTTTCCCTTTCCATTTTTAATATGGGACTCTGCCAAACTTAAAGCAGCCTCGTTTGTTGATATATGCTGTATTTCTGCTAAATCAAAAATACTAATCAATTGGTCATAAATATGATCGATTTTTTCTCTTGAAACATGAGGATTGTAACCATCTTTTGCAACCTCTTCTGTAACATTGATTAAGCCACCTGCATTGATTACAAAATCAGGGGCATACACAATGCTTCTCTTCATGAGTTCCTGCCCATCCACATCAGACAGCAGCTGGTTATTAGCACACCCCGCAATACCAGCACATTGAAGTTGAGGAATAGTCTGTGGATTAATTATACCTCCCATTGCACAAGGAGCTAAAATGTCGCACTCCTGCATTAAGATATCATCTGCAGGGCAGGCTTTTGCATGAAACTTAGCAGCAACAGCTAGCGTTTTTTCCCAATCAACATCGCAAACAATAAGTTTTGCCCCGTGCCAAAATAAAGTCTCTGCCAACCATCCACCCACGCTACCGAGTCCTTGAATTGCAATCGTTCTCCCTTTAACAGAGTCTGTGCCATATATTTTTTTAAGCGTCGCCTGAATACCGCGGTAGGTTCCCCACCCAGTAAAAGGAGCTGGATTTCCGCTGCTCTTCTTATGACTAATCCCTACAACATAGCGCGTATACTGACTCATAAGAGTTACATCTTCTAATGAACATCCAACATCTTCAGCAGCCGTATAAAGGCCTCCTAGCTTTTCAAGAGCTTGAGCAAAAGAGATGATCATCTCCTTTGTCTTGCCTTTCTGATCGCTGATAATCACACTTTTTCCACCCCCAAGCCCTGCACCCGCAACAGCTGATTTATATGTCATGCCCCTAGCAAGCCGTTTTACGTCTGTCAAAGCTGCTTCAAAAGTTGGATAGGGATAAATACGCGTACCGCCCAAAGCAGGTCCCAGAGTATCATCATGTATACAAATAATGGCCTTTAAGCCCACCCTCTCATCCGTTACTTTAAAAACTTTCTTATATCCATCTACTGGTATCTCTTCCAATACAAGCGTTTCTTCGACTAACTTAGGCATGGTTGAAGCTCCTTCGTGTAAAAAAAAGCATTCTACCAATTTAACGAGAACAAATCAACAACGCCCTCGCTTAAGGAATCTCTGGACAAGTCATTTGCCGAATCTTGCTGCCAATTTTTGCGAATACTAGATTTTTCAAAATCGCTAACATTCTGCATGTTAGCTGCGTTTTCCAAAATCGTCGTCTTCGAAAAATTAATCAGCCATCTCCGACAAAGCACCTGTCCAGAGGCTCCCTAAAAAGGGTATTAAATTTTTTAATATCACTAAAAACAATTGTAATTAATAAACAGCGTGCGTAACATTTTTGTTTACATCTTGCAATAAGGAGTTTTTTTATGGATATAGCATTACGCCTTGCACACGCCCCCTTTGCTTACATTCTGAATGGAGCACAAAGATTGGCCAAAGCGACTGTTCCTCACCAAGACGCTGCTGCTCAGAGGCTTTTCCGAGTTGCTGCCCTCGGAACAGTACCAGCCTGTTGCGTGCACCTATACTTCCGGTTGCAACAAGTAGCTCATCATCTCCATCCAGAAGCTCCTCTAGCAAACCGGGCCTTATATATAATGCGAATGGTTTTATGGGGGGCTCTAGCTCCCCTTGCTCTGCCTGCCATTCCCTTGCGCTGGCTTGCCACCCGCCTAGAAGCCCACCCATTTGTCCGCTTTACAGCTCCCCACCAGCTCATTTCTAATGGCAATCTGCCCTCTTTTTCATGTTTGACATTCAATATAGGGATGATACGGTCAGGACACCTCATCTCCGACACAGGCGTACTTCCTGATTGGTTTATGAGAAGGAATGCAGAAGATCAAATATCTACTCGTTTCGACGACGTGGTAAGTGTTCTCAAAACAAATCCTACAGATCTTATTTGCCTCTCTGAAGTCTTTCATACAAGCGTGGCTACTAGCTTTTCTGAAGAATTAGGCAAAAAAGGATATCATACCTGTCATAGCATGGGCAGAAAGCCTATGGCACCTGGATCAGGCCTATTCTTTGCTAGCAAATTCCCTATTCAAGAATTCACGTTTACCCCTTTTCCTCCAGAGGCAAAAACACCACGCGCAAGACCAGCGGGACAAGGTTGGTATGAGGCAAAGGTAGACTTAGGAGGCGGAAGAACAGTAACCGTAATAGGGACCCACTTATCCAGTTCACACAAACCGGACGAACCAACAGAGGTAGAACTAAATGCAAGAACACGGGCCATGACCCTGCTTGCAAATCGAGTAACTGATCTAGGAAAACGGGTGATTCTCACAGGAGACCTCAATTTGGGCCCGGAAGAGGGGCACTATTATGAACACACCTTTTGGAAAGAGAAAAACCTATTTACCACCGATAAAAATCCAGATATCGAGAATCAACCAACGTGGATGGGCGATAAATGCTACAGTGAGGTTGCATCGGCCCCTGTACGTCTAGATTTTACAAAGGTTGGAGTTGGAGCAGGATTCGGAAACACTCATGTTATAGAAGTTTCCTACAACCCCCATAGACTAGATCCAACGTCTGTCTCTGATCACAGGCCTATACATACCTTAGTTGAACTTTCTTAAAAAAATATTATATCCCGCTACTGCAATCTTTTAGTTGAAGATTAAGGGGATTTAAGATAGCCTGGACTGTTATAAAAATTGAGGCATAATGTCTACGATTGTTGTTACTGATAATTTAAAAGAAGTGGTCTTGTCTTTCTTAAGAAAAAACAAGAAGGCTGATCTGATCACCACTTATCTATATTTTCTTGAAAAAAAGCACCACATTAAACCTGTTCTTTTTGCGCGCGAAAAAACCATCTATCAGAGTCAAGAAGACCTCGTTCGCAGGCTAGAAGAGCAAGGAAAACTCTGGAGAGAAACAGAGATTAAAATTCAGTTTGGGCAACAAAGCGTCAACGATCAAACTAAAAAAATTTATATCTGCCCTCACACAGGGAAGGTTTTTGGAGACAACACTCATCCGAATCCTCAAGATGCTATTTATGACTGGGTATCGAAATGCCCTGAAAACACAGAAAGACTCAACGGGTTGCGCGTCAAGCGCTTTTTTGTGTCTGAAGATCCAGAAGTGATCAAAAATTATATTGTTAAGCGTAAAGAGCCCATGAAAAAAATCGTTTTTTCTTCGGCAGTTACAGGAAAACTCTTTAACAGCAAAAGTGCGGTCATTGAAGATTTCATCAAAAATCAGTTAAAAACTCTTGAGCTTGTTGAAGTCCCCAACCAGAATCGTTACCAAATCGAAGAGAATTTTCTACTCTTCATCCAAACTCAATTAGATGACAGCAAAATTTCAGCCTTTGTTGAAGCCGTCTCTGAGATAAAGGAGTTTGCGCCTTATCTCAATCAATGGCTTGAAAGTGCAACTGATGAGGAATCTTAAACTAACGGTTTCGTCTCTTGAAGAAACAGATCTTTTTGCAAAAAGATTTGCTGCTACCTTAACACAAGGGGATATTGTGGCTTTTTTTGGAGATCTGGGCTCTGGGAAAACGACCTTTTTAAAAAGTCTTATTGCGACCCTACAAAACATCTCTCCTGACGAGGTCCATAGTCCTACATTCACATATTTGCATATTTACCCTGGAGATATTTCTGTGTACCATTTCGATTTATACAGACTAAATAATGGCACCGACTTTGTAGCTTTGGGATTTCATGAATTTTTCACAGCAGGCGGCATTTGTTGTATCGAGTGGTCTGAAAAAATAGCGGCTCTTCTACCCCCATCTACCATTAAAGTTGTCCTTTCTCATGCAGGTGACACCTCTCGAACAATTGAGGTAATCAGATGAAAAAGTGCAACTTTGTCCATGGCACCTTCTTAGGCTCTTTCCTAACTTCTTTCCCAGAATTCCGCAGCAAGCACGGAGAAATTCTTCCGGAAATTGCAATTGCAGGCAGATCAAATGTAGGAAAATCTTCCCTCATCAACCATTTACTAAACCACAAAAACTTGGCCCGGGTTTCTTCTTTACCTGGCAAAACACAAACGATCAATTTTTTTAATGTCGATGATAAACTGATTTTAGCCGATTTACCCGGATATGGATTTGCCAAAAGATCAAAAACTCTCCAAGAAGAATGGGCAACGGGGATCGATCTCTATCTAAAAAATCGCCCCTGTCTCAAACTTTTGCTCCTTCTGATTGATAGTAGACGCCTTCCTGCTGAAGAAGAATTAACGCTCATACTATGGGCAGAGCATTATCAAAAACCTATTTTAATCATATTTACAAAGTCAGACACACTCACGCCTCATGAAAGGGAGAAACAAGCGCAGCTTGCTCTGAAAGAATTAAAACAACATAGCGCCCTACATTACTCTATTAAAGATTCCATCTCAAAAAAAAATCTGGCCAGCAACATCAATAAAAGGATCTATGGGACTAATTGACAAAGACATCTTCTGTTGCTTGGACTGTGAAACAACAGGTTTAGATGGAAGAAATGACCGCATTATCGAAATCGCATTTGTTAAATTCACATTCTCTGAAATCATAGAAAATTATGAAACACTCATTAACCCCGATTGTAAAATCAGCCCCCCTCAATAGAAATCCACCATATCACGGATCTCATGGTGAAAGATAAGCCAAAAATCCAACAAGTTCTCCCCGCTATTTTAGCCTCCTTGGGGAACCATATCATTGTAGGACATGGGATTAAGCTAGATTTATTGTTTCTCTGTGAATCTGCAAAGCGCAATCAGATTCCTTGTAAGTTAGAAGCCAATCAAACTATCGACACGCTCCGCATGGCTAGATTATATGGAGAAAGCCCGACAAACTCTTTAGAGAAACTGCGACAGCATTTCAACATCCAATCTGAAGGCGCACATAGAGCTATGAGTGATGTGATTGTTAACATTGAAGTCTTCAAACATTTAGCAACTTCCTTTAAAACAACAGAACAACTCTTTGAACGGCTAAAAAAACCCATCCTGCTCAAAGCAATGCCGCTAGGAAAGTACAAAGGAAGACCTTTCAATGAAATCCCCATAGAATATCTCCAATGGGCCTCCCGTGGAGATTTTGATCAAGACCTTATTTTCTCCATCCGTACAGAGCTCCAAAAACGAAAAAAAGGGCCGGGATTTAACACAGCCTCCAATCCCTTTTCAAATTTGTAACAATTTAGTTGGCTGTTTTTTGACTTTATCATTAATCTCCAGTTATGTGTAGCTTCCTTAGGGGATAGATAAACTTGGTCAATAAACTACGCGTTGAAGACCTTCTTCTCAAAGGGTCAAAAGTCTTAGTCAGAGTCGATTTCAATGTTCCATTAAATAAAGATGGAACCATTTCTGATGATACAAGAATTCGCGAAGCTCTACCTACCATTCAATATATCCTCAATCAAGGCGGCAGTGTTATCTTGATCAGCCACCTGGGGAAACCTCAGTCAAAACGGGATATACAGTATTCTCTAGGGATATGCGCTAAACGACTCTCTCAACTGATCGCTGCTCCTGTTTTCTTTACAACGGATTGTGTGGGTAAAGAAACAGAAAAAGCTATTCAAGAACTAAAAGGTGGACAAGTACTGGTTCTAGAAAATTTACGTTTCTACCCAGCAGAAGAAAAACCTTCCCTAGACTCCACCTTTGGAAAACAACTCGCTACCCTTGCAGATTTTTATGTCAACGATGCCTTTGGGACAGCTCACAGAGCCCACACCTCAACTGTTATTGTGCCCAGCTTACTGCCCAACAAATCAGCAATGGGATTATTAATACAGAAAGAACTTGCCTTTCTAAACCCTCTTTTTAAGAATCCTTCCCACCCCTTCTTTGCAGTGATTGGAGGAGCAAAAATTTCTACAAAATTGGGTGTTTTAAAATCTATTCTTTCCAAAGTGGACGCTCTTTTTATTGGAGGAGGCATGGCCTTCACATTCTTAAAAGCTCAAGGGATTGAAATCGGCGATTCCATCTATGACGAAACCTCCTTACAACAGGCCCTCTCTTTGTTAGAGGCATCCTCTAAAACAAAAATCTATTTCCCCGTAGACCTCGTTATTGCCGACGCTTTTCGTAAAGATGCGACGTATAAAACGATCCGTGTTGAAGAGGGGATCCCTAAAGGATGGCAAGGTGTTGACATCGGGCCTCAAACCGTTCAAATATGGACAAAAGCACTCCAGGATGCTGCCACCGTATTTTGGAATGGACCTCTGGGCGTTTTTGAATTTCCTCTCTTTGCGCGAGGGACGCAAGAGATTGCTAAAGCGATTGCCTCCCTAAAAGCTACAACCGTTGTAGGAGGAGGAGATTCTGTCGCTGCCATCAACTCCTTAGGCCTTGCGAGCGCATTTTCCCATATTTCTACAGGAGGAGGAGCGGCTTTCGAATATTTAGAATTTGGACATCTGCCTGGAATAGATGCCCTTTCCGACAAAAAATAAATAGAATAGGCAGTTGCAAAAATTGGTCAAAACAATCCCGAAATTCGACGAACCCTGAGTTTTGCAACTGCCTCAGAAGGATAAGAGTTGCTCTTTAAAAGCAATTTTGTATAATAAGAGGGGATTCGTGTTTGATTTATTGAGATGATTAGATTCTCAAAAATTAGGGGTGCATGAGTATTAAAGGTTTTAGTACTATACGGGCATTCTTGTGGCCTGTACATCGGAGTGAACACCGAAAGTTCATCCCGATGCTTCTAATGATTTTTCTCATCTGCTTTAATTATTATATCCTTCGAATTGTAAAAGATACCTTTGTCGTCACAGCCCCCAGTCGGGTGCTGAAACCCTACCTTTTCTGAAAGTTTGGGCTGTTCTACCCATGGCCCTCTTGATGACTCTCATTTTCACCAGGTTTTCAAATTATCTTTCGAAGCGGAATGTTTTCTATGCCATGATGTCTTTCTATATTGCTTATTTTGCGATATTTACGATCTTTCTCTACCCTAATAGAGACTCCCTCCATCCCCATGCGCTTGCCGACACTTTGCAAACCTATCTTCCCGCAGGGATGAAGGGGCTTGTTGCTCTCTTTAGAAACTGGACCTTTACAACTTTTTATGTCATGGCCGAGATGTGGAGCACCATGATCATGACCGTCTTATTCTGGGGTTTTGCCAATGATGTGACCTCTGTCAAAGATGCAAAGCGTTTTTATGGCCTTTTTGCCATAGGGACTAACTTATCAGGCATCGCAGCAGGGGCTTATTTCTCCTGCTCTTTCCACCCATAATTTTAACCCTTCGTTGCCTTTTGGATCTAACGGATGGGATCAATCGGTTGCCTTTTTAAACCTTATTGTAATAGGCACCGGCCTCTTGTGTATCGGTATTTATTGGTGGTTAAACGCAAGGGGGCTAGGATATACCCAGGAAATCGAAAGTGCTCATAAGGAGTTCCCATTAAGATGGGGATCCGCAAAAATTTTTCTTACCTAGCAAAATCCCGTTACCTTATTCTTATTGCTGTATTGGTTGTTACATTCAATATCGTCATGAATTTAGTCGAAGTCGTTCTGGAAAGACCAAGTCAATCAGCTGTATCCGAATCCCGCCGACTTTAATGCTTATACTGGAACTGTTGTCTTTTGGAGCAGCATCGTAGCGGCCAGCATTTCCTTATTTGTATCAGGCAATATGATCAGGTCGTTTGGATGGACAGCTAGCGCGCTCATTTCCCCTATTGTTACATTGATCACGGGCGTCCTGTTTTTTGCCTGCTTACTCATCCCCAAAGACTCTCTTTTAGGTGTTTGCGCTACAGTTGGATCAACCCCCCTAGGCGTTGCCGTCTTTTTGGGATCTCTCCAAAACTGCCTCCTTAGAGGAACCAAATATAGCTTAGTTGACGCTACAAAAGAGCTTGCCTTTGTACCTTTGAGCCAAGAATGCAAGTCAAAAGGAAAGGCCGCGATTGACGGCGTTGGATCTAGACTTGGGAAATCAGGAGGAGCCTTGGTCTACCAAGTGCTCTTGATGTGCTTTGGATCCATTATGGGCAGCACCCCTATCGTCGCAGGGTTACTGCTTTTAGCTATATTTGCTTGGATCTTCTCTGCGAAAGCTCTTGGCAAGAAATTTCACCAGCTCACCGCTGAACAACAAGTACTTAACATTCCAGATGAAGAAAAAGCCCCAGAGCCGACCCCACTTGAAACTACCTCAAGCAGCGTCCTTAGATAATTGATCAATATCTTTAAAAATTTTTTGAAACTGTTTCTCACTGATACTCTCAATTTGTTCAATATCTGACACAATATTCTGAATATCTTTACTGACTTTTGCTGGTAGCAATTCATTGGGATAGAGTCTTTTGAGATAGTTTTCGATGAAAACCTTGCAACTAGTCACAGCAGCGGCATACTTAGCTAAACACTCCTGCTTTTCCGCGGCATCATGGGTAGATTTCCAGCGAGCCCACTCTGCCATCATCTTCCTGGCAGCTGCCTTAGCACCTGCTAAATTAGCCTCAATTGATAAATTTTTTGACTTCATAATAGCCTCCGCGCTTTAATTACAAATTATAATAATAAGAATTATATTTCAAGTAAATAAAACTAATTAACAAAAAACATGAAAACTAAAAAACACATTTTGAACCTGTCCTAATAATAAGTTTCTGTCGATTTTTGCGATTATTTTGGACTCTTTTGCAAGGGGCAATATCCACTGTGTACAGACCTCTGCATAACTCTGGTAAAACGAAAAATTAACAAAAACTTATTATCAGGACAGGTCCTTCCATTTAAAGGATCCTATTAGTATCATTGATAGGATATGACGACATTGATAGAGTGGATCACACAGCACAGCGGCTACGCTCATTGGTTAATCTTCGGAGGAGCATTAATTGCAGGGCTTAGCATTCCCATTAGTATCGACCTCTTGATCATGACATCGGGCCTTCTTGCAGCTACGGTTGTCCCAGAGCACACCATTCACCTGTTTCTTGCAATATCATTGGGAAGCTTTTGTTCCGCAGCCATCGCTTATTGGGTCGGACGCCTCGGAGGTAAAAAACTGCTGACCTTTTCCTGGTTTGCCAAGCTTTTACCTCCCGAGCGCCTGGAAAAAATCCAGAAGTTTTACCATAAACGGGGGCTTATCACCCTTATCATAGGGAGGTTCATTCCTTTTGGGGTCCGCAATTGCATGTTTATGTCTATTGGGATCAGTTCTTTCTCCTTCATAAGATTTCTTCTATGGGATCTAGTTGCCGTCTCTATTTGGAGCTCCTCCTGTTTTTACCTCTTCTATAAAATTGGAGAAAACCACGAGACGCTCTATGCATACTTAAAAAACTTTCATTTTCTAATATTCATCTCTTTAGGTGTGACGTTAATTGCCTTTATTTGGTACAATGCCGTTCGCAGGAAATGATTTTACATTCGGCGCTTTGATGCAGCTGAAATATGAAATTGTTTCCTTTGAACAGTAGAAAAAAAACTACAGAAATATCTAAAAATTGCCTGTGAAGTCGCTCAATTCAAAAATATTTAGTCTATCCAACAGCCTTTCTCTAATGCGCGCGCCCTTGGCATTTCTATTCCTGATAGATAATGTAGCTGTCCGCGTAACAGCGATCATTTTAGCTATGATCACTGATAGTGTTGATGGATATTTTGCGCGTAAGTATCAAGGAACCACCCGTTTCGGCGCTATTCTTGACCCAGCAATGGATAAATTTTTTGTCTTTTTTGCTCTGATTGTCTTTGTGTTAGAACAAAAACTTTCCTTTTGGCAAGCCGGAAGCATGGTATCTAGAGACATCGCTCTATGTGCTTTTGGAATTTACTTGGTATTTTCCGGGTACTGGCAAAGCTATCAATTTCGTGCTATTAAATGGGGGAAGATTTCAACAGCCCTACAATTTTTTGTACTTATTGCCCACACCTTACAGATCCACCTTCCTTGGTACACCTACTTCCTGTTTGTATTATTTGGAGCCCTAGCTCTTAGAGAGCTCTTCCATATCAAACAACATCCTGCTTTGAATCGATGAGCTGAATTGGCTGCACCGCCATCTGTAGATCTTCCGCTTTTAAAATATTTTGCACGTTTAGGAGAATCTCTTGTTGCACTTCGTTGAATTTATCAAGGTCTACTTCTTTAGAAAACGCTTCGATCTCTACATTACAGGAATAATCCCCAATTTCATGCACATGCACTTGTATAGATAATAATGCATCTAAGGCCGAATGAGACATGAGCATTTTCTTGATTTTTTCTGTTACTTCCACAACATGCTTTATCTTTCCCAAAGGCAGTTTTAATACCTGTCTAATCCTCCGATGAGTCATTCTTGAAATATTGATAACCAACAAAGTAGAGCAGAAATTATTTGGAAGAGATACTTCTCTTTTTTCCTTGTCACGAATAAGCAAGCGAAACCATCCTATATCTTCTACGACCCCTTCGAGGGCTTTTTCGGGCAAATAAATGAGATCTCCAATAACAAATGGTCGCGTCATTTGAAAGATAATCCCTGAGCAAAAGTTTGCAATAATATCTTTACCGCCAAAACCTAAAGAAACACCTCCAATTGTTCCAATAGCAAGAAGGGGCGCGATACTGAGTCCAAAAATTTGCATGACCGTGAGACCCGACACAAAAATGATACAAATCGTTACAAGCTTTCCAATCATTTGAATTGTTGTTATATCGACCTTTCTAGACCCTTCTAACAAAAGAGACTTCTGACAATCATTGGCCCATCTCAATATAAGCCACGAAACAGCCCCTACAATAAGAGCATTTCTAAAGGAGTGCATATAGGTTACAGAAATAACAAAACCAAACCTTTGCCCGATAATTTCTATGGCGTATACCACCCCAACCACCCACAACACAAGTGTCATAGGAGGTTGAATGATGCTACCAATCCGGTAACGCCAGTTCAAAGGAGATTTCATCTGTTTTTTTCTTATAACACAGATAATTTTTCTTGTTCCTAACTGGACAATTGTTAACAAAAGTAGCCCTATTAAGATCTCCACCCACCATAGCTCACTCCATGAACCCATAGACACCCCATTTTCCTCTAATTTAATGTAAGTAAAGATGGTTTGCAAGATAACGCTTGGAGCAAAATCTATTTCTTGCATAAGATGTTTACAGACTCACCTTCCTTTTTGGGCAAGGTGAGTTACAAGGGAGTCTCATATGCATTTCACACGCGAGTCTGTTTTTGTGGGAGCGGTTCGTTCTTTTTGCTCATCGTTTGCTCTGATAGTGGGACTCTCTTTAGGCCTTCTTGTCGTCTTTATGGGCATCACAATGGTGGGTGGAAACAACTACCTTCCTCCTAAATCAGAGTTGACAGTGATGCCTGATGCACATGGAAACAGAGCAATTCTACCTGCTAATGCACCCGTTATATTACGCATCGATTTTTCAGGCGTGATTGGGGTAGGAGATTTAACAGCTGAAAAAATCCAAGATGTCCTTCTTGACTCGCAAGAAGATATGCTCAAAGGAAATCGCGTAAAAGGCATTCTCCTAAGGATAAACTCTCCAGGAGGCGTTGCTTCTGAAGCAGACAGCATTTATAAAGCTCTTGTGAACTACAAAGACAAGTACAAGGTGCCTATTTATACGTACGTAGATGGAATTTGTGCCTCTGGAGGAGTGTATATTGCTTGTGCCAGTGATAAAATTTATGCTACACCTTCTAGCATCATTGGTTCAGTGGGAGTTCGATTAGGCCCTAATTTTAACTTTGCTGATGCAATGACAAAAATAGGTGTCTCCGCCCTTACTCTTACCGCTGGCAAAGATAAAGATGAACTTAATCCTTTTCGCCCTTGGGGACCAAGCGAGGGAGCCTCTATACAAACTGTTATATTAGCTATGTATGATCAGTTCATAGGCATCGTGTCTAAAGCAAGACCAAAACTTACCAAAGAGAAGTTAGTGGGAGAATATGGAGCCAATATATTCATTGCGCAAACCGCAGAAACCTATGGATATATTGACCATGCAAACAGTGATTATAATATGAGTCTTATGGATCTTACACACGCCGCTGGAATCGACGGAGAGCAACCCTACCAAGTTGTTCAGCTCTCTTCCCCCAACCCTTTCTATCTGGGCTCACTCAATCGATATTTAAGCAGGGGAAAATCGTTCATTCCTTCGATCTTCCTTACCAACTTAGCCCCGAATTAGCAGGAAAGTTACTGTATCTTTACACCCCGTCAGGGTATGAAAACATTATATCTCGTTGATGCGGTCAATTTTCTTTTTCGATCGTATTATGCTATTAGAAACATGACCAATCCTCAGGGAGTATCTACCAATGCTCTTTTTGGATTTATCCGTTCGATATACAAGATCATTGAAGATTTTTCTCCTGATTATGTGGTGGCTGTCTTCGATGGCCCTGATAATAAAAAAGCGCGTACTGAGCTATATGCAGATTACAAAAAACACCGTAAAGCGATGCCGGAAGATCTTGTTCCTCAACTAATGCGTTCTATCGAATGGTGTGAGCTTGCAGGGATTCCAGCCCTTTCTATTCCTGGAGTAGAAGCAGACGATACCCTGGGCAGCATTGCCCTGTGGGCAGAAAAACAGGGAATTAAAACATTCATCTGCAGCAGCGATAAAGATCTATGCCAACTTGTCAGTGATAAAATTTTTCTTGTTCACCCTCATAAGGAAAATGCAATCATCGATAAAAAGGGGTGGAAGAGTTATTTGGTATCAAGGCTGAACAGATGGTCGACTACCTGGCAATTACAGGAGATGCATCCGATAATATTCCAGGGATTGAGGGGTTTGGACCAAAAACAGCCGCCGAATTGCTAAAAAAGTTTGAAACTTTGGATTACCTTTTAGATCATCCCGAGGTGGTTCCTGGCGAAAAAAAACAAACCACGTTGCGCAATAGCCGAGAAATTGCCCTGCTGAGCAGAAAGCTTGCAACAATTGACCCAAATGTTGACTTCCCTAAAGAGGATACGTTTTTTCACCTCAAAGAACCTAGCATGGAAAAACTGAAACTCTTCTATCAAGAGATGAACTTTCTTTCTCTCCTTAAAGAATTAGACACCTCGCATCCTCCTAAAAAAGAAGAAGAACCTGTTACCTACACGCTTGTAAATAGCCCTGAAAGTTTAGAGCAAATGATGAGCGCTCTTTCACAGGCTCCCTCCATTTGCTTTGACACAGAAACAACCACGCTTAAGCCAATGGAAGCAAAATTAGTGGGCATAGGATTTGCAATACGTCCCTTTGAAGCTTGGTACATTCCAATGAATGGAGATCTACCAAAAAAAACTATCTTTGAAAAACTAAAGACTTTGTTTATGAATCCCAATGCTGGTTTTTATGGACATAATGTAAAATACGATCTTCATGTACTAGCCAATGAAGATCTGCCTTTACCCTACATCACCTTTGATACAATTTTAGCTTCCTACCTTTTGAGCCCTCAAAACCCTCACCATAATCTCGATCAAGTCTCTTTGGAAAAATTACATAAAATAAAAATTCCGATTACCGATTTAATCGGGAAGGGAAGTTCCAGTCTTTCTATGCAAGATGTCCCTATAGAAAGCGTATCCGTCTATTGCTGTGAAGATGCAGACTGCACGCTCCGTCTGAAAGAGCGCTTTGAGCAAGAGCTTGCCAAAGAAGATCTCTTACCTGTTTTACAAGAAATTGAACTTCCTTTAGTTCCCATTCTTTTATCGATGGAAAGACAAGGGATTTTTATGGATGCTGATATTTTAAAAAAATGTCCCATGAGTTAGCTTCCGATATAAAAAGACTGGAAACTACCATCTACAAGCTAGCTGGAGAGGAATTTAACCTCAATTCTCCTAAACAACTGAGCCTGATTCTATTTGAAAAAATGGGGATCAAACCTCCCAAAAAAACTAAAACAGGTTATTCAACCAATGCTGATGTTTTAGAGGAGCTGCATGAAGGCAACCCCATCGTTAAAGAAATTCTCGAATACCGCGTCACCGAAAAATTACGCTCAACTTACGTCGATTCACTCCCCCAAATGATCAATACAAAGACAGGGCGTATCCACTGCACATTCAATCAATCTGTGACTGCAACTGGAAGGCTCTCTTGCCAACAGCCTAATTTGCAGAATATTCCGATCCGTTCCCTTGCTGGAAAAAAAATACGTGAAGCTTTTAAACCACAAGAATTAGGCTGGAGTTTTTTATCCGCTGATTATTCCCAAATTGAACTACGTATTCTTGCCCATTTATCAGAAGACCCTATCCTATTAAAAGCTTTCCAAGATGATGAAGATGTCCACACATATACCGCGTCTTTGGTCTTTGATATCCCCTCAAAGAGGTTACTTCTGAAATGCGCCAAAAAGCAAAGGCTGTTAACTTTGGCATACTATATGGGCAGCAGGCTTTTGGACTCTCGCAAGGTCTTGGCATTCCTTATAAAGAAGCCTCCTCTTTCATAGAAACCTACTTTAAGCGCTACAAAAGGGTAAAAGAATTTATTGAGTTTTGCAAAGAAAGCTCTCACAAAACAGGCCTTGCCATTACAATCACCGGCAGGAAGCGCCCCATCCCTGACATCGAAAGCAAAAACCCCATGGTACGTGCTGCTGCAGAAAGGCTAGCTGTGAACACCCCCTTACAAGGAACAGCTGCCGATTTGATCAAAATAGCAATGATTCAAATAGACTCATATCTACAGGCTCATAAAAACATGGGGCATATGCTTCTCCAGATCCACGATGAATTATTATTTGAGTCTCCCGATGACGAAGTCAAGAAACTTTCTACCAACGTAAAGCACTCGATGGAAACGGTAATTCAATTAAAGGTTCCCCTTAAAGTTCATATTTCAATTGGAAAAAATTGGGGGAGTGTTAACTTTGAGAAAAGTCGCCATAACGGGTGGACTTTCCCTCAGGAAAGTCAACGGTGTGTCTCCTTTTAAAGGACAGTGGAGCTTACGTTGTAAGCGCTGATACAATTGTTCATCAGTTGTTGTATAGCGATCCCAACATAAGCAAGCAAGTAGTTCAGTTGTTAGGACCACATATTTGCACTGACGGTCGGATCGATCGCAAAAAATCGCCAAACTTATATTTTCCGATCGAGTTAAGTTGAAAGCGTTAGAAGCCGTTTTACATCCCGCGGTTAAAAAAGAAATTGTCAAGCATTACGAGCAGGTAAAGAACAATTCTTCCTATATTTTTTTGTAGCAGAGGTCCCTCTCCTTTATGAAGCACGAATGGAAAAATTATTTGATGCAATTATTGTTGTTAGTGCAGATCCCAGTGTGGCGCTTTCCCGATATACACACACGACAGGCCTATCTCAGGAAAATTTTGAAGCAAGAATGAAACACCAAGAGCAACCTTTAGAAAAACAAAAAAAGCAGATTTTATCATCTTCAACAACGGAGATCTTGCAACTTTGAAACAAAATGTTGTTAGCATTGTCCAGCAATTAAAGGAGTATTTTTCCGAATGAAACCAGAAGACCAACCGAATTCCGTTTCTGAACCCTCCCCTGAACCTGAAAAAAAGAGCAATTTTATCCCTCCCCCTCCGATACAAGCTCCTACAGGCCAAGAAGAGATCACTAAAATTTCCGATCTTCAGCGGATGGACATTGACGATCTAAACGATTACGCCCGCAACATAGGATTACGCCATCTAGGCGCGCTCACTAAATCTCAAATGGTTTTTGAAATTGCTAAGGCCAAATCTGAAAGACCGAATGAAATTCTCGTCGGAGAAGGTGTTTTAGAAGTTCTTCCCGATGGCTTTGGGTTTTTAAGATTTCCCAATTATAACTACATGCCTTCTGCAGAAGACATCTATGTTTCTCCTGCACAAATCCGTAGATTTGACTTGAAAAAGGAGATACTGTGTATGGAACACTCAGATCCCCCAAAGACAAGGAAAAATATTTTGCTCTTCTGAAAGTAGACAAGATCAATAATGAGCCTCCTGAGGCCGCTAAAGAGCGCATCTTGTTTGAAAACTTGACACCCCTCCATCCCAACGTCCGCTTTGTCATGGAGACAGCAAAAGACAAACTTCTCACGCGCGTACTTGACCTTGCAGCTCCTATCGGGAAAGGACAACGTGGACTAATTCGTTGCTCCTCCACGCACAGGAAAAACGGTTATCCTTCAAAATATTGCCAATGCTCTGACCACTAATAACCCAGAAATCACGCTCATTGTTCTTTTGATTGACGAACGTCCAGAAGAAGTCACGGACATGATCAGAAGTGTCAAAGGGGAAGTCATCTCTTCAACGTTTGATGAACCACCCGAAAGACACGTACAAATTGCAGAAATGGTGATCGAAAAAGCAAGACGCCTTGTCGAATATCGCCACGACGTAGTCATCCTTCTTGATTCTTTAACAAGGCTAGCAAGGGCTTACAACACAGTCCAACCACACTCTGGCAAAATTTTGAGTGGTGGTGTAGACGCAAATGCTCTCCATAAACCAAAAAGGTTCTTTGGGGCTGCTAGAAACGTCGAAGAAGGAGGCTCGCTGACGATCATTGCAACAGCTCTTATTGATACAGGCTCTCGCATGGATGAGGTTATCTTTGAAGAGTTCAAAGGAACTGGCAACATGGAACTCGTGCTCGACCGGAAGTTAGCAGACAGACGTATGTGGCCAGCTGTAGATCTTGTGAAGAGCGGAACGCGTAAAGAAGAACTTCTCTACCATCCTGAAGAACTAGAGAAGATCTATCTCTTAAGACAAGCTTTGGCAGATCTTTCTCCTATAGATGCCATGAACCTGCTTTCAGGAAGATTAAGAAAGAGCAATAACAATATTGAGTTTCTGTTAAGCATGAAAGAATAGTAAATATATCACCGAAGCAGTAGAATGCCTCCCAGGTATTTTCTGCTTCTATGGTGAACGCATGCTAAAAAAAATTAAAGTGTATTTCAGATTATGCTTATTCTGCATGTTTTTTCTTTCTTCCTGCCATAAGAAAATCCCATCTTCTGTGCAACAGAGAATATTGCGCATGAATGTCCATCAAGAACCGACTACCATGGACCCTCGGAAAGGAAGTGATTGGATTTCTGCTGTTATGCATTTCAATTTATTCGAAGGGTTAATGCGCTTCCACCCGGATGGCTCTTTGTCTCCTGCACAGGCTGAGTCTGTTACCATCTCTAACGACCGCCTTGTTTATACGTTTCACTTACGCGATACAACCTGGTCAAATGGTGAGGCCGTTACCGCCCAAGATTTTGAAATGAGCTGGAAAAAGTTCTCTCCCTAACTTTCAGGCTCCCAATGCCCATCTTTTTTATGCGATCAAAAATGCAGAATTGATGAAAAAGGGGAAGTCTCTGCAGAAGAGGTAGGGATTTTTGCGCCCAATAGTAAAACTTTGGTGGTCACCTTAGAGCGACCAACACCCTACTTTTTGAATCTTGTTTCTTTTTGCGCCTTTTTCCCCGTATCTCACCATGTCGATACCAATATCCATAATTGGGCTCTTGAAGCAAGCCCTTCTTTTGTCTGCAATGGCCCTTTCTCTTTAGGAGCATGGAAACATCATAATGAATTGATGTTGCAGAAAAACCCCTCTATTGGAATGCCAAAGGCATACAGTTAGAGAAAATCCACGTAAGCATGATTGCCGATGAGAATACAGCTCTTCAAATGTTTAATAAGGGGGCTCTTGACATCATAGGTCTTGGGATTTCCCCTATTCCTTCTGATGCTATTGCAAAATTTGCAAAAAAAGGCCTTCTCAACATCAATCGTTTTCCAGGAACAACCATTGTTTGCTTCAATATCAACCGTTTCCCCTTTAATAACCTGCATATTCGAAAAGCTTTTGCCTTGGCACTCGACCGAAAAGAAATCACAGAAAACATTGCAGGTCCTGAAGGAGAGCTAGCCAATGGAATCATCCCGCTTGGATTAAAAAATGGTCCTTCTCTATCTTTTTTAGATAAATTTAATCCCCTTCTAGCTAAACAACATTTAAAAATAGGACTAAAAGAATTAGGAATTTCTCTAGAAGAATTCCCCCTATTTCTATAGCTACAACCCTAGTGGAAATCATCACGCTATTGCACAGGCCGTTCAACATCAGTTGACCAGTAACCTAGGCATCAAGGTCACCCTTGATCCATCAGATTACAAAACACATGTAAATAAGCTCAGCTCTCGCACGTATGAAATAGCTCAATCTTTTTG
Organism: Rhabdochlamydiaceae bacterium; assembly: GCA_047459655.1. Lineage (GTDB taxonomy): Bacteria > Chlamydiota > Chlamydiia > Chlamydiales > Rhabdochlamydiaceae > CANJJB01. The sequence continues at coordinate 199,402 of JAJREF010000005.1, read as the reverse complement.
GGTAGCGCAGTACCGAGATCCAATGAATATTCTAGAGCGCTTTAAATATCTCTCTAACACCAAAAATTATCCCGGCTGGGAAAACCCTAATTTCAGTCAGTTGCTAGAAAAAAGCATGCTCGATCCCACTCCTGAAGAAAGAGCAAAAACACTTGAACTTGCGGAAGGTTTGTTTTTGGAACGAAGTGCCCCTTGTGCCACTTTACCATTGGTCATCTGCCTTCATGACCCAACCCTACGTTGCCGGTTATGAAACCTCTCCCAACGGTGTCTTCGATTATTCCCACCTTCGGCTGGAAAGCCGGTAGACCGCATCTATTAGGCCTCTTGGACCTAAAACTCCACATCATTGGAGCCAAGTAATAATACCATTTTTTAGAAAATGACTTCCATGCTATACGCTAAATAACTCATCACGCAAAGATGGCTCATGGACTGTTTCAAAGCGTTGAAAATCGAATTGCAGAAATTGGGTTGTATTTCATTCAATACTACCCATTTTCTGCAATTCGATTTATCAACAGCTTTCAAACAGTCCATGAGCCATCCTTTTTGCGTAAGGTGAGTAAATAAAAAAGGCAGTTGCAAAATTCGACTGAACCTGAGTTTTGCAACTGCCTCAAAAGGTTTTTTATATGCGGTTGCTTGTAAGTTTGTTTTCTCTTTTTGTTGCAGGATATGGGCTTTTTTGGATTGCAGGTAATCATCCTGATATAAAAACAAAAGTCGAAGAAGTGCTCGATGTAGGACACTTCCATACGCTAGAAATCCGCTATACTTCTAGCCAGATCATGGAAAAACATCGAAAAGAACTCCTAAAGGATAATAGACACCGCTACTTAGATCCTCTTCTAGAGTTCTACCCCTACCTCATGATGGAAGTGAAGTACACTTTGAACGACAACAAAACCCATGAAAGTGTTGTTCTATGGATTTAACAGATGGAGAAATGGTCATCAACCTTGTCGTTACCCACAACTTCCAAGCAAATTTTTTAAACACATACTGCACCTAACTTCCTTCCGATCTCAACTCCTCGACATAGATCTCGCAGCTTAACCCAGCCTTCCCAGATTTTTTGCCACCCAGGACCTCCATCTGATTTTCTTCCCATAAAACCAACAAGCATCCCAACTCTTCTCCAGTATTCTTTTACGGTCCAGGGCATCTTCAAGTTGTAAATACTCTGTAAAACAAGGATTGAGTCTTTGTCTACATATTTATCAGCTAGATCATCGGGGTTCATTCGTGAAAGGGTTTTGAGCTGCAGGAGCTGCGTAGCAATAACACCTAGCAAGCCAAAAAGCGTCAGTATGCGATCTGAGGTTTTGAGTTGAGCCTCTTCAATCTTGCATCCGGTTTTTAAACATTTGTGATATTCTTCGATTAGCCATCGATATTTATATATCGTCACGATTTCTAAGGCTTCTTCGAAGGAAGTTATCGTGGGGCGAGTAAATAAAATCCACTCCAGATCTGGATCTTCTTCAGACCAAGCACGCACATAACAGCCTCTAATAGGCTTTTTGTTTTTTCTGCTGCCGGAGGCAGCACATCAACCTCATGCCAGCTGATCTGCAGCGTGACTTCTCGAGAAGGGCCTTTTCTTGCTCGTAGAGAATGAATTGTTGTGCCCATGGAAGGGAGCCCTCGAATATATTTCCTCAAGTTCTGTTCCTCATCATTGACTAAAATTTTACGGTCATGTTTTGAGCGAACAACAAAGTCCCATCCAGGAGGAAGTGATTCCACAAATGAGAAAATATCAGCTCCCCGATCTCCCACAGTTGTCCATTTGCAATTCATAGGCACGGAGCCTATGAGGTCTATCATTTCTTTCCATACTTTAGATTCACGTGCTTCTTGCGCCTTACGATTGGCTTTTTCTTTTTTGTGCCTTCTAATCCAAGCTTTTTGCCCGGTAAGTCCAATGACTTGAGGTTGATTGTCAACAATTTTAACAGCAAGGCAGGTATGGAACATAATCCCATTACCGTTTGCATCAGCGGTAGGTCCTAGCTCTGTCCACTTGAGATTATTATAAATTAGCTCACTTCCATCCTGGATAAAAAGAACTCTTCCCGGTGCTGAAGCTGCTTCTGCAAGGACATTTTTGTAGTGTTCGCCTTGTAACATTTGATGATTGACTGCCTTGTTATTGAGAAAACGATAACAACCTTTGATTTCTTTTTGAACCTCAAATCGCTTCGGAATAGAAGCTGAAGGAAGTCTCAACATCGCTAACGCGATGTTGAGCACTCTTTTTGATGCCTTTGATCAAAAAACAGATATGAAGGCCATTGTTTTAAAACCCAGTTTTGATGATTTAACATATTGATCTCCTATTGTTTAGGAGAAAAATTATACAATATTCGATGTATATAATAAACTATTTACTTGTCATTTTTATTAAATTTTTTTCTTGGTATTTGTGGGTAGTGACAAGGTCATCAACACAAAAGAGTGGGATAAAACACACGGTTTTGGGGATTGCATTTATGCAGATACAAATGTGCAAGAGTTTAAAATTTTAAGCCTTTTAGCCAAAAAAGGGGGTCTCTTGATCGAGATGGCCTTTCTAAATCCCTCAACATCGACCAAGAAATTTTAGACAGCTGGATCCAAAGCTGCCAAAAGAAAAAACTGATCGTTCAATCAGGCAATGATTACCGATTGCATCTAAATGCACCCCGCTTACGGACCATTCCTGAAACCCGCATTGATGAGTGGCTCGTGACCAAGCCATATAAAAAAGCAATCCGCCTTCCTAGACAGTTTAGTTCAGCGCAAATCGAAAAAATAGCAAAAGCTGCCTTTGGCCAAGATTTTGCCATACGCAAAATCACATATGTCTACCTCCCTGTGCACAGCATCGTTGTACAAAACCCCGATGACTCAACTCATATCAGCCACTGGAATGCTCTCAATGGTAGACGTCTTTCCCACGCTGATTTTATTCGCTAGACAACTGAAAATATTCCTGCTATCTAGTATCTAATTGCGTGCTAAATGAAAAATTTAAAGATTGTAATCATTGCTTTTCTTTTGTGTGGATTGAGCGCACTAACCGTTTGGTTTTTTTATAGCCAAGATATCGCTGTATTAAATCCGAAGGGGATCATCGCCTTAAAACAACGCAACTTGATGGTTACAGCAACATGGCTCATGCTCATTGTAGTCGTTCCTGTTTTCATCATGACAGCTGTTTTTTCCTGGAAATATCGCCATCAGAATAAGAAAGCCGAATACAAACCAAACTGGGATACAAGTCATGTTGCAGAATGTTTTTGGTGGGGCATTCCTTGTGTAATCGTCCTGTTTTTAGCCTTGATAACCTGGTCATCTAGTCATGATTTAAGTCCCTACAAGCCCATTGTTACAGAAAAAAAACCAATGACAATTCAAGTGGTGGCTCTGCAGTGGAAATGGCTTTTTATCTACCCAGAACAAAAAATCGCAACGATCAATTTTGTCCAATTCCCAGAAAATGTCCCGATTAGTTTTGAAATTACCGCTGATGCACCCATGAATTCATTTTGGATTCCACAATTAGGCGGCCAGATTTATGCAATGCCAGCGATGAAAACGCAGCTTCATCTCATTGCCAATGAACCAGGAACATTTAGAGGATCGTCTGCTAATATCAGTGGAGATGGATTTGCAGGCATGGTGTTTACAGCCAAAGCCTCATCTGAAGAGGAATTTAATAGCTGGGTCTCATCTGTGCGCTCATCAGATAAAAGTTTAAATTGGGAAACGTATAGTGAGTTAGTCCGGCCAGGCCAAAACCCTAATCCTCTTTTTTATCAACTGACAAAAGATAGCCTCTTTGACGATATCATTATGCAATACCTAATGCCATGTATTAAAAATACCCCGCATTTCAGCTGCGCGAAAGCTGCTCAATTCAACGATCGCAAGTTGGGTAGTATTAGGCAAATACAACCCAACTTGCGATCGCTGAATTGCGGTGCTTTGACGCGCTCAAATGCGGGGTATTTTTAATAAATAGACATCTTGCGTATTAAGGGTTCGTCGATTTTGTGGATTATTTTGGCCGATTCTCCATTCCAATGGCAAGGGTAATATAGAGTATATATTGCCCTTGCCATTGGAATGAGAATCGGCCAAAATAATCCACAAAATCGACGAACCCTTAATACGCAAGATGTCTAATGGTATAATGTCCATGGAGTAACATGTTAGGAAGACTCACAATAGATGCCTTTAAACACGACCTGATTGAGTATGGAGCAGGTGTCTCCATGCTTTTTTCAGCAATTGGGATATTCGCACTGCTCACGTATTACAAAAAATGGACATGGCTGTGGACAGAATGGATCACGACTGTTGACCATAAAAAAATTGGAGTTATGTACCTTGTTGTCTCAGCGATTATGCTCTTTAAAGGGCTATTTGACGCCGTGATGATGCGCGTTCAGCAAGCAATGGCGTATGGAGACTCTATGGGCTATCTGGAAGCCCCCATTTCAGCAGCTTTTTACAGCCCATGGCGTCACAATGATATTTTTTGTCGGGATGGGCGTGATCTTCGGACTCATCAACCTCGTCCTTCCTCTTCAGATCGGAGCAAGAGATGTTGCTTTTCCTTTCTTAAATTCTCTAAGTTTTTGGCTTTTTTCCGCAGGATCGCTCTATATCCTTGTCTCTTTAGTCGTAGGTGTTTTTGCAGGAACGGGATGGACTGCATATCCCCCTCTTGCAGGGTTGAAGTACAACCCAGGAGTCGGCGTCGATTATTGGTTATGGAGTTTACAAGTCTCAGGTGTTGGTAGCTTGCTATCAGGGGTTAATTTTTTTGTGACCATCCTTAAAATGCGCTGCCCTGGAATGACCCTCATGAAAATGCCTATCTTCGTATGGTCAACTCTTGCAACCACAGCCCTTGTAATTTTTGCTTTTCCAATTTTAACAGCAACGCTTGCCATGCTAACAACCGATCGTCTCTTTGATACACGCCTTTTTACGGTTGATTTTGGCGGCAATCCGATGATGTATATTAACTTGATCTGGGCGTGGGGACATCCAGAAGTCTATATATTAATCCTTCCAGCTTTCGGTATTTTTTCAGAAAGTAGTATCTGTTTTTTCGCAGAAAAAGTTATTTGGTTATACAACAATGGTATGGGCAATTGTCGGCATTACCGTTCTCTCTTTCATCGTATGGTTACATCACTTCTTCACCATGGGCGCTAGTGCAAATGTGAATGCCTTTTTGGGATCATGACAATGATCATTGCTATCCCCACTGGCGTAAAAGTATTCAACTGGATATTTACGATGTTCAAAGGAAAAGTCCTTTTTACAACACCCCTACTTTGGTTTTTAGGATTCATTGTGATTTTTGTGACAGGTGGCATGACAGGCGTCTTGATGTCAATTCCAGGTGTTGACTTTCAAGTGCACAACAGCCTATTTCTCATTGCACATTTCCACTCCACCATCATCGGCGGCGTCTTGTTTGGCTTCTTTGCAGGCTATGCCTACTGGTTCCCAAAATTTACAGGATTCAAACTCAACGAGCGTTTAGGTAAACAAGCCTTTTGGTGTTGGATGATTGGATTTTTTGTTGCATTTATGCCCCTCTTATATTCTTGGACTGATGGGCGCTACAAGGCGACTTAACCATTACGACGTGCCCAGCTGGCAACCTCTTTTTATCATTGCATGCTTGGGCGCGCTCATCATTGGTGCGGGCTTATGCCTTCAGGTCCTACAACTCATTGCGAGCATTAAAGAGCGCAACAAAAATAGAGATGCAACAGGGGATCCTTGGAATGGACGGACGCTGGAATGGAGCACAACATCACCTCCCCCTTTCTATAATTTTGCTATTACTCCTGAAGTCCATGAAAAGGATGCTTTCTGGGTCATGAAAGAATCCCGTGCCATAAAAAACCCATCCCCCTCTTATAAAAAAATCCATATGCCCCGGAATACCCCCTATGGTTTCTACATTGGAGCTTTTAGCTTTCTATTTGGGTTTGGAATGATTTGGTATATGTTTTGGCTAGCTATTATCTCAGGTGTTGGCATCCTCGCCTGTATCATTCTCCGCCTTTATGAAAACAACACTGACTACTATGTGTCGGTAGAAGAAATTAAAAACATCGAAATGAAAAGAAGGGTATGATGGCAACAGCTTCTCACGAACAGGAAGAAAATTATTCTAAAACTCTCTTTGGTTTTTGGGTCTATCTTCTCAGCGACCTTGTTCTATTCGGAGCCCTTTTTGCGACATATGCTGTTCTACGTAAAGCAACCTACGGAGGCCCTTCAGCTGCCGACCTGTTTAACCCTTCTTACGCCCTTATTCAAACACTCATTTTACTCACAGCCAGCTTTACAAGTGGCCTTGGAAAGGTTTTTACCCACCGCGGCATGAAAAAAGCCACGCTTATCTTTTATAGCCTTACCTTTCTTCTAGGTGCTGCTTTTATGACAATGGGCTACACAGAATGGAACGATCTAGTATCACAAGGAAATAGCTGGAAGAAAAGCGCTTTTCTTTCTGCTTTTTTTACACTCATTGGAACGCACTCTCTCCACATTATTTGCGCTCTCCTTTGGAGCCTCCTTCTATTGATACCTGTCTGCAAAAATGAACTGACACCTGTCAGCGTTAGAAGGCTCTCTTGCTTGACTATGTTCTGGCAGTTTTTAAATGTCGTGTGGATTTTTATCTTTTCTATCGTCTATCTACTGAGGAATTAAAATGATCGATCTACAGTATAAATGGAATAAAAGCAGCAAACCTCTTGTCATTGGATTTGTGCTCTCCCTCATTTTGACTTTACTTGCTTACCTGATTACAAAAAACCATCTATCAAGTGGTTTGCCTCTTGTTTATCTCATCCTGGGCCTTGCCACTTTGCAAGCCCTTTTACAATGCATCTTCTTTCTACATATCAATGCAGAATCCCACCCCCGCTGGAGCCTCATCTCTCTTATCTTTACTGCTATCGTGCTGGTCATTATCGTTGGCGGCTCTCTATGGATCATGTACAGTCTCGACTACAACATGATGCCTAACATGTAAAATTAGGGATTGCACTTGCAGGGACAATTTGCGCTACACGCGCACACCTCTCCACAGGCACACTCAGCCATGTTACAGTCTTTTTTAATTGCTTCTTTGGAACAAGATGAAAGAGCTGCACAAGCAATCATAAAAACATATAAAAACGCTATTTTTTTCATGTCAATCTCCGGTTTTCTCTTGCCATCAATATACATTTTAACGAATCTGCGTCAAGAGACCTCTTCACAAAGGCTTTTATTATGTCTACTTCAACTCTTAGTTTGAGAGCGCGGCTCTATTGGTTTTTAACAAAACCAGGAATTATTTTTGGAAATATTTTGACCACCATTGCAGGCTTTGTTCTGGCTGCAAAAGGAACGTTCAATCCTTCCCTTTGTATAGCGACTCTCCTGGGCCTTTCTCTTGTCATGGCATCTGCTTGCGTATTTAACAACTACATCGACTGTGACCTAGATAAAAAAATGAAAAGAACAAAAAATCGCTCTCTTGTCACAGGAGACATATCGAAAAAGTCGGCCCTTACGTTCGGAACCTCTCTGGGCCTTCTTGGAGCAGGATGCCTTTTTATATTTACAAACCCTCTTGCTACACTCATTGCACTTGTAGGACTCGTTGTGTATGTTTTCTTATACAGTTTTGCAAAATATAAAACCGTGCACTTCACTTTGATTGGAAGTGTAGCGGGGGCAATACCACCTGTCGTTGGATATTGTGCTGTATCTAACGCTCTTGATCTATGCGCTCTTCTATTGTTTGCTATATTGGTTCTCTGGCAGATGCCTCACTTCTTTGCGATTGCGATCTATCGCCTGGAGGACTATGCTGCAGGGTCTATTCCTGTTCTGCCAAATAAAAAAGGAATATTCCATACCAAGGTGCAGATGCTTTTCTACACAATCGCCTTTGTAGGTATCTCACTAGTGCCCTTTATCTTGGGATATGTAGGGGATGTCTACCTGATGACAGCCTGCATCCTTGGAAGTACGTGGCTTTGGATTTGTGTAAAAGGATTTACATGCTCCAATGATCATCGCTGGGCAAGACAAGTATTTTCTTTTCCCTCGTAGTGATCACGGGCCTCTCTCTTTCTATTTTAATCAGCGTCAATCCTCATTGACTAATACCTCTCAAAGAATATAATAGACCTCTTCCGAACTGATAAGACCTGTTGCGTAGCTAAGGTCTAAAGTGTTTCCCTTAAGGAAAGATGGCTGAGCGGCCGAAGGCACGTCCCTGCTAAGGACGCGTACCTTTACGGGTACCGTGGGTTCAAATCCCACTCTTTCCGATTTTTCTGGAACAAATCAAGGCTTTCTTTTACTGTCTGGTTATAGTATGAACGAGAACTCAAAAACAAAAATCCCACCCAATTCCAAAGAATCAGAAATGATTGTTTTGGGCTGCATGCTCACCTCCATCGGCAGCTTAAATGTCGCAGCTGACTCCTTGGATGAAACAGATTTTTACTACAACGAACACAAGCTTATTTTTGAAGCTCTTCGTAATTGCTATAAGCAAGATAAGCCTGCCGATGTTCACCTCATCTGTGAAGAGCTAAAGCGCTCAGGAAAGCTCAATGCAGCAGGCGGCGTTAGCTATGTTACAACACTTGCTCAGTATGCAGGAACGGCTGCGTATATTGAAGAGTATGCCGATTTAGTGCGCAATAAATCTCTTTTACGGCGGATGATCTATGCTTCACAGGAAGTCGAAAAACAAGCCTTTGATGAACCAGAAGATGTCCATAATGCGTTGGATACAGCTCAACAAAAATTTTTTAACATCAGCCAATCAGCGAACCCTGTGGCAGGACTTCAACTCAAAGATCTCCTATCAGGTGCAAAAGCTCCTTCGAAGCTACCGTATTTAAAGGAGCTGCAAGAAAGGCAAGAAAAATTTTTAAGTCGCACAGAAGGGGATCTAGGGATCACGGGGATTCCAACCCATTTCATTGATCTTGATAAAATGATCAATGGCCTCGGGGCCTCTAACTTAATGATCTTAGCAGCCCGCCCCGCGATGGGAAAACAGCTCTTGCGCTGAACATCGTAGAAAACGTCTGCTTTAAAAACCATCAAGCCGTTGGAATATTCTCTTTAGAGATGACAGCTGATCAACTCTTACACCGGATCATTTGCTCTCAATCAGATGTCGAATCTGATAAAATCAGAACAGGCGCTCTAAATGGGAACGAATTTCAAAAAATTGTGACCGCTGTTAACAGGATGCAAAAGCATACATTGATCATTGATGACCAACCGGGACTCAAAATTACCGATCTACGTGCAAGAGCTAGGCGCATGAAAGAGTCGCATAACATCTCCTTCCTTGTTGTTGATTACCTGCAGCTTCTGTCTGGATCTGGACATGTTCGCAATGTTGAAAATAGACAAAGCGAGATTTCCGAAATATCGCGCATGCTCAAAACGCTTGCTAGGGAGCTCGACATCCCGATTCTTTGCCTCTCTCAGCTCTCGCGTAAAGTTGAAGAAAGGCAAGGACATAGACCTATGATGAGTGATCTCCGAGAAAGTGGATCCATCGAACAAGACTCTGACGTTGTGATGTTCCTGTTAAGACGGGAATACTATGACCCCTATGATAAGCCTGGGATGGCCGAGCTCATCGTTGCTAAAAATCGTCATGGAGGCGTAGGAACTATCAATATGGCCTTCCGCAAAGAAGTCGCTCAGTTTGCTAACTACTCAGCTGCCTCTACTAACCCCTCCTTTGCCAAAGATAATAAAGACGCTTTTGCAGCCTTCTCGCCCGATTGACATATAAACAAAAACCCTCTATAATGAAGCGCATATATTTATTTTAAATATAAAAATATTTTACGCGCCAGTTCAGTGAAGTCATCAATACGGGAGTTCGATGAGCACATCCTCTTCTCAGGGATTTGGTAAGTTTCGTTCTTTGTTCTGCCCTGTCCATAAGAGTGAGCTGAAGCTCTTCCTCCCCCTGGTGTTAATTTTCTTTTCATTTGTTTTAATTATAACGTTCTACGACCTGCAAAAGATTCTTTAGTCATTACTGCCCCCTCTTCAGGAGCGGAAATCCTTCCTTTTATTAAGCTATGGGTAATCTTACCCATGGCTCTGCTAATGACCCTGCTGTTTACCAGGTTGACCAATCGTTTTAGTAGAGAAAAAGTTTTTTATATCATGATGAGCATCTTTTTAGGATTTTTCATCCTTTTTGCGGGAGTTCTCTACCCATTAAAAGATTATTTACATCCCCATGAATTTGCAGACAAACTGGAGACCATGCTCCCTATTGGATGTAAAGGACTTGTAGCACTTCTCCGGAACTGGACCTACACCACTTTCTATGTGATGGCAGAGCTCTGGGGAACAACCATCATGACTGTCCTCTTCTGGGGCTTTGCAAATGAAATTTTAAATGTACATACGGCTAAAAGATTTTATGTGTTGATTTTGGTGGGCGGTAACCTCTCTGCCATTGGGGCTGGAAGTTTATCAGCTGTCATCTCTAAATTAGGGATCCACTGGGGCAGCTTTCACGGTTCAGATCCATGGCAATATTCTCTTTTAGTACTAACCTCAGTTATTATCTTTAGTGGCTTTCTGATCATCGGGATTTTCCGCTGGCTACACAAAAATATTTTAACACACCAAGACTTCTCCCACCACCTCAGCCCCCCTACCGACAAACCTGACTTCAAGATAAGTCTCCGTAAGACCTTTAGCTACCTAGCTAAATCAAAATATTTACTTTGCATTGCAACTATCGTGCTTACTTATAACATCTGTATGAACCTTACAGAAGTCACTTGGAAAGATCAGCTCCTGCAGATCTGCCCCCATCCTAATGATTTTAATGCCTACATGGGTAAAGTCACCATGTGGATTGGGATCACCGCAACCATCGTTGCCATCATATCTGCGACTGTTATCCGAAAATGGAGCTGGACTGCTAATGCCCTTATCCCGCCTGTTATCCTTCTCGTTGCTGGTCTTGGATTTTTCTCCTTTCTTATCTTTAAAAACACCTCTTTTGGGCTTATGATTTCTCTTGTTCTAGGCAGCACACCTCAAATGATCGGCGTCTTCTTTGGCTCTCTCCAACACTGTTTTTCAAGAGCCTCCAAATACACTATTTTTGACGCCACAAAAGAGCTAGCCTTTATCCCCTTAAGTAAAGAATCAAAGTTAAAAGGGAAAGCCGCTATTGATGGTGTTGGATCTAGATTAGGAAAATCGGGCGCTGCTTTAATCTACCAGACACTCTTGATATTCCTAGGCACCGTAGGCTCAACGGTTCCCTACGTCGGTGCCATCTTCCTTTTAGCCATCGTTGCTTGGATGATCGCTGTTATCTCTCTAGGAAAACAGTTCAACGTGCTTGTTTCACAAGATGAAACAATCGCCCTTCCAGAAGAAGAGCCCACTACTGAATCTAACAAACCTCAAGAAGTGGCTACCTGAAACTACAGTTGCAAAAATCACACCAAATGCTATAGGATACAGGCAAAAGAGGGGATGTGTCTTTTATATTCCCAGAATTTTAAAATTAAATTTAACATATCGGAGCATCTTGAATGTCATCAGTAAAGAAGAAAAGAAAGTATAAAATGGCTAAACATAAAAGAAAAAAACGTAGCCGTAGAGATCGTCATAAGACTAAATAACACCATTTCCATTAAATAAATTTATATTTAATGGAAACGGTATAACCATCCCTTCTTGCTCTAAGATCGTCAAAGATATATACTAAGCGTCTAGCTTATGTGGAAATATCCAGAACAGTTCGATGTCATTGTTGTAGGCGCAGGCCATGCAGGCTGTGAGGCTGCTCACGCCTCTGCAAAAATAGGAGCTTCCACTCTCCTACTCACCATGAATCTCGATACCATTTGCAAATTGAGCTGCAATCCTGCGGTAGGTGGAACTGCAAAGGGACACATTGTTCGAGAAATCGATGCACTCGGTGGCATCATGGGAAAAGTAACAGAAGAAACCGCAATCCAATATCGGATGTTGAATGCCTCCAAAGGTCCTGCTGTCTGGTCTCCAAGAGCCCAAGTCGACAAGCTTGCCTATCAAACAGCCATGAAACACAGACTTGAGCAAACACCTAACCTCTACATCAAGCAAGGTACAACCGATTCCCTCATTGTTGAAAATGGCAAAATTATCGGCGTAGAAACAGTAGAAGGAATCGCCTATGTAGGAAAAACCGTGATCATCTCTTCTGGCACTTTTATGCGCGGGCTTATTCATATTGGAGCAACCACTTTTGCTGGCGGAAGAACAGGAGATTTACCTTCTATCGGCCTCTCTGCCAGTCTCACAAAGCTAGGATTTCAGTTAAAGCGCTTGAAAACAGGAACGCCCCCTAGGGTGAACCGTCGCAGTTTGGATTTCTCTCAAATGGAAGAACAACATGGAGATCATGGAGTTCGTTTTTCTTTTGATCCAAAAGAAGGGGAAGGGCTTCCTCCTGCCTCCTGCTATATCACCTACACCTCTGAAGAAACAAAAAAAGTCGTCCAAGACAACCTTCATCTCTCTCCGATGTATTCAGGAAAAATCCACAGCGTAGGCCCCCGCTATTGCCCCTCTATTGAGGATAAGTTTGTGCGTTTTGCAGACAAAGAAAGACACCAACTCTTCATCGAACCAGAAGGAGTACAAACACAAGAAATGTATATCAATGGGATCTCTACATCCCTTCCTTTTGATGTGCAACTACAAATGCTCCATACAATCCCTGGCCTACAAAAAGCAGAAATCATGCGTCCTGCCTATGCTATCGAATATGATTATGTCATTTCAGGACAGCTCACTTCTTGTTTAGAAACAAAAACAGTTGAAGGTCTTTTTTTTGCAGGGCAAATCAACGGAACTACCGGTTACGAAGAAGCTGCAGGGCAAGGCCTAATTGCAGGTATTAATGCCGCTTGTAAAGTCTTAGGTAAACCCTTATTTCAATTAAGTCGCGCTGAGTCATACATTGGAGTCATGATTGATGAATTGATCACCAAAGAACTCGATGAGCCCTACCGCATGTTTACAAGTAGAGCAGAACATCGCTTGCTCCTCCGGCAAGACAATGCAGACATTAGACTGCGTCGTTATGGATACACGCTAGGCCTAATCAATGAAACCCAACTAGAAAGACTCCGCCTCAAAGAACAAATCGTTGCTGAGCAGATCACTGTATTGCAAAAGAAATTTATCCCAACAGGTGATAAAACAAATTCTTTATCTCAGCTCCTTTCACGCCCTGAATGGACGTATCAGAAATTAATCGAACATCATCCTGAGCACGTCAAGCATCACTCACCTGAGATTAACCTCCACATTGAATTTGAAATAAAATATGCAGGTTATATCGCAAGGCAGTCGAAAGAAGCAGATAAACTAAAAGCTAGCGAAGAGATGCTCCTCCCTTCACATATTGATTATTTTTCTGTTCAAGGACTAGGCAACGAAGCAAAAGAAAAACTCCATAAAATTAAACCAACCACCTTAGGACAAGCCGCACGTATCTCAGGCATTTCTCCTGCTGATATTCTTGTTCTGATGGTGCACTTACGTAATACCTAAAATGGTATAACCTATGAGCACAATACCCTTTTATCTTCTCCACCTCAAAGGGATGCCCATCTTTTCCCAACTGCAACTCGAAGAAGCCCTTTTGCGTCACGATAGCCGCAACTTTTGTTTAATCAATGAAGGGTCTTCTCCTGCAATTGTCATGGGAATATCAGGAAAAACACGAGAACTCATCGACGTTCCAAAAACACAGTCTCGCAACATCCCCATCATTAAACGCTTCTCAGGAGGTGGCACCGTGATTGTCGATGAGGAAACAATTTTTGTGACATTTATCTGCCAGAAGGCCTCCCACCCTTTTCCCGCCTATCCAGAACCTATTTTAAAATGGTCAGCATCCATCTATGCCCAAGCATTCCCTTTTATCTCTCTAAAAGAAAATGATTACGTGATTGGAAACAAAAAATGCGGTGGAAATGCGCAGTACATAAAAAAAGACAGATGGCTACACCACACCTCTTTTCTATGGAACTTTAAACCTTCCCATATGGAACTTCTACTACACCCTAAGAAAACACCTCTCTACCGGAAGGAAAGATCCCATACAGAATTCCTCACACCCCTCTCTTCTCATAGCCCCAATAAAGATCTATGGATTAACTCCCTAAAAGCTACCTTAAGATCTCTCTACGAAGTCATAGATATATCTGAAAGTGACCTTCCTTGTAAAAGCCCCCACAGACAAAGTACTGTTTACGAATGCGAAGAATTATAGGCGTCATAAAAATGAATTAAAGCTCCAGCTTTTGGATCTTTTGCCCTTCTGAGCTCTTCATATAATCGAAGCCCTTGCGCGTTTCTGCCTTGCTGGAAATAGAGGACCCCTAATTTAAAAAGGATTTCCTTATCATCTGGCACAATAAGTCTCAGCATTTCATATTCGGTGATTTCTTGATCAGGAAGTTGTAAATCATGGTAAATTGCAGCCATTTCAGAATGGATCCAAGGATCTTGGGGGATGTAAGCATCTAAAATCTTTAGCTCTTCTAAAGCTCTTTCTGCTGACCGCTGGAATTTTTCTACCATAGAAGAGGATTGGTATTCTTTCATGATAAATGTGTAGGGAATATTTTCCCCAGTCTTTGAGGGTCGATATATAACTTATAGAGTGCTTCATAAGCTTTTGCTAAGGCAGCATGCGCCTCAACATTTGTCGGCTCTAATTTGATCCACTCAATCCGCTGCTGGATACAGTAAAAATGTAAGAGCTCTTTCATCTGATGAGTATCATGCCAATGACACCACAGGCTGAATTTTTCTAAAAGAGGTTGCAGCGATTTAAAATAAATAGACGCCGCATAATATTGACATTCTTGTCCTTCAAGATGCTCCAGTAAACTGTAGACAATATGAGTGATCTGCAGATGGCTTCCCGATTCTTTTTCTTCATAAGAAAGCAGTCCCGGCAAGATTCTGATAAATTCTTTTTTCAGCTGAAGAAACTGCTCTGGCTTTTTTGCTTCTAAATAAAATCGAAGAATAAAATAAGCAAAACCTGTCAAAAAAATCGCTCCGAGAGCAAAAGCTACAAGAGAAGAGTGTGCAAAAAATGGAAAAAAAGAATCAACCCCAAAACCTCAAAAAGACCAAGAAGAAAAAAACCCATATTGAAAACAGCATACCTGCGCGTGATCTGTCTAAAGTAAGAGACGGCGCTGCCGATCAGATTACCGACCTGCGCATCAAAAGAGGAGCGGTGATTTACCTGCGGATTTTTACTTGTTTGTTGAGATATTTCTGAGGTGAACATCTCCTCAGTGTATATGATTTTCCAATTCAAACGTATAAATTTCTGCTTTCTAAGAAATCATGTTTGACATAAATACTACAAAAAAGAACGTAGCGCTTATCCAGGCCTCTTGCAATCTATGCAAGAGGCTTTCCATCAAAAAAATTGTCTTCCAATTCCTTTCGTGCTAGATTCATGCTATGTCTACAAGATATTTAGATCCCAGAAACGATTTAGCATTTAAAAAGTGTTTGGAGCTGAAAAGCACAAACGTATTCCGATAGATTTTCTCAATGCTGTATTTCATTTAACAGGAAAGCACAAAATCATTTCTCTTGAGTTTCTTAACACCAAACAAGCTCCTGAAATTGAAGCCAGAAAGGAAAGCATTGTGGATGTTCTTGTAGAAGATCAATCAGGTGTTAAATATATCATCGAGATGCAAGTTGCCAAAGTCGAGGGTTTTGAAAAAAGAGCGCAGTACTATGCTGCGAAAACGTATTGCGCTCACTTTGGCGCAGGCAAAAATACCCCGATTTGAAAAAAGTTGTTTTTTTAGCCATTACTGACTATGTTGTCTTTCCTGAAAAAAGAAGGGTATAAATCTGACCATGTCATTCTAGACAACCTTTCCCATGAAAACGATCTCAAGGACTTTTATTTTACCTTTGTAGAACTACCAAAATTCACAAAAACCCTTGAAGAACTCAAAACCATTGAAGACAGATGGTACTATTTCCTCAAACACGCCGATGAGAGCAAGGACATCGAAGCGGTCCTTTCCAACCATCCTGAAATTAAAGCAGCCTATGAAATCTTAGATCGCTACCATTGGACAGAAGGGGAGCTTCAATGGTATGAAAAGCTCATTATGAATACCGCAGATGCGCAAGGCATGATAGACGCTGCTAAAACAGAGGCACGTGAAGAAGGCCACCGAGAAGGGCGTAGGAAAGGACATGAGGAAGGCCTTCAGGAGGGGCATAAGAAAGGATGCGAAGAAGGGCGTCAAGCAGCGCTTATCGAAACCGCCAAAGCTATGCTTGAAAAAGGCTTTTCAGTAGACCAGGTTGCGCTTGCAACTGCGCTGCCACAGGAAGACATTCTCCCTCTTTTATCTGCTAAAGTCTAAAAACACCTATTGATTCCCTGTTTTTACCATGTAGTCGATCACTTTTTGCGACACATTCGCACTCTTTAGATCGATGATGTCTGCGGTACTTAAGTAAAAACGCTATGGGTAGCGTCAATTTGGGTAATGATCACCTGGTCGCTGAAGCCTGCTTTTGTCATCTGCTTGATATCATCGATGTCCAGCGGCTGTGCATGATCGATTTTATTGACTGTCTGAGGACTCTCTTTTTGTAGGGAATCTCTATCAGAATCTTCCAGAGAAGCCCCAATGATGGCTCCTCCCACAGTTCCTGCTGCTGCACCGATAAGAACGCCAGTCCCAGATCCAGCAATAAGGCCGCCAGCTACAGCCCCCGTAGCTCCACCTGCAAGAGCGCCAGTTCCCGCTTTACTCTCACATCCAAAAGCAAGAATGGCAGCTGATATACAAACAATGATAATTTTTTGCATGTTAACCTTCTAATCTCTATCTTTAGCAAGGGCAGGCATAGCCTCTTCTTTAAAACGATACCCTACACCTCGCACTGTTTCAATCCAATCAAATTTTGGGCCCAATTTTTTCTCAGAGAAGCGATGTGGACATCAATATTACGATCTACAATGAATGCATCATCATTATGCACATCATCTAATAATTGATTGCGGGTGAGCACTTTACCTCGGTTAGTGAGCAGCCTCTTCAATATGCCAAACTCAGATAAGGTAATTGTTACAATTTTATCTTCTTTACGCAATAGATAACGATCAACTTCGAGAGTGAACTCTCCAAATCCGATCACTTTAGGAGCTTTTCTGGCTCTTTCCCTCTACGCAAAATAGCTCTAATACGAGAAAAGAGAATTTTGGGAGAAAAAGGTTTAGGAACGTAGTCATCAGCGCCTAATTCTAAACCTAAGATCACATCTAATTCCTCTCCCTTAGCAGACACGATAATAATAGGAATAGTTTTGAGATCAGGATCGCTTTTCATCTTACGGCATACATCAAATCCATTCTGCCCAGGTAACATGATATCAAGAATCACAAGATCAGGCCGCTCTCTTTTTACAGCTTGAAAGCCATTGATCCCATCCACTTCCACATGAAGTTTGTATCCGCTCATTTCAGCTTGCAGTTTTATAAGAGCAGCGATGTCTTCTTCATCTTCGATTAATAGTATTCGTTTCTTCTGACTCATTGATTTTCCTCCAAAGAGGGCTATTAAATCAGATTCCAAAAAAAATTCACCTCTTTTCTGCGTCAAGGTGAGTTTATAATTTTTCTTCGGGATTTAAGGAGCCAGATAAATCGCGGAAAGCTTGTTTGGACACCTCTCTTCCCATCTCTGCAAGTGATTCAGTGAGAGGAATTTCTTTAGGGCAAACCTCAACGCAATTTTGTGAATTGCCGCAACCAACCCCTTCTTTTTCCATCAAGGCATGGAGTCTTTCGGAAGCCTGCATCTTACCTGTAGGATGAGAGTTAAAAAGACGCACCTGTGAGATGGGCGCAGGACCCATGAAAGAGGAGTGCTCGTTGACTTGGGGACACGCCTCAGAACAACACCCACATGTCATACATGTGGAGAGTTTATATCTCGTATCTTGCAATTGGGGACTCATCTTAGGGCCAACTCCACGCTCAAAAAACCCATCGACATCAATCCATGCGTGCATCTTTTTTAAATTATTGAACATCGTGTCTCGGGATACCACAAGATCCCGGATAAGGACAAATTTGGTCATCGGAGCTAACGTGACAGTAGAGCTACCCGTTGCTTCAATTAGCTTTTCAATAAGAGCTGTACAAGCCTGCCTTGGTTTCCCATTGATCAACATTGAACAAGATCCACATACCTCTTCTAAACACCCTTGCTCCCAGGCAACAGGAGCTACCCTCTCTCCTTTCCGATTATGAGGAGTTTTCTGTATGTCCATTAAAGCAGATATGATGTTGTAAAAAGGCTTCAGCTCAAGCTCAAATTCCTCCCAATATTGTTTTTCAGGAGTTCCACGAAAAACTTTTAAGATAAATTTTCTCATAAGGGGAGTTGTATGTTAGGTGGTATCTTTTCTAATGTAGGTTTTTTTTTCTTTGCATGCGCATAATCCCTTTTTTCAAGATTTGGGTAGTGCCTTGTATCAACAGGGCGATAAAAAATCTTTGGACCCTCTCTTTCATAGGACGCAATGGTTGTCTTAAGCCAACTTTCATCATTTCTCTCTGGAAAATCTGCTTTAAAATGTGCACCTCTTGATTCATCGCGCATGAGCGCACTCACTGTCATCGCTAAAGCCAGTTCTAACATGAAGCCGAATTGATTGGCAAACGCATATGTTTGATTCATTAAAGCCCCACGGTCACTTAAAGAAATATTGCCATAACGCTCCCTTAATTCTTTTATTTGAGAAATAGTTTTTTTCAAGTCAGCATTATTTCTTTTCACCGTCATGTTACGCACCATGATGTCTGCAAGCTCATCATGTAACTGATGAACATTTTCTGGACCATTACGACCCAGGAGGTCCTTTTTCAAGGTTTCTTCTTGAGTAAGAGCTTCTAGATAAATCGATGTAGGTAGGGCATCATAGCTGACCTCTAAGCTTTCCAAATACTTCGGCACTTCCACACCCGCTACAAGGCCAGAAAAGATACAGGATAAAAGAGAATTAGCTCCTAAACGATTAGCTCCATGGTACTGGAAATCAGATTCTCCAATGTTAAAACAGCCAGGAATATTGGTCATTTGCCTAAATCTTGTTGCTCGATCTGGATCATCTGCAGCCGGCCAATCTACCCAAGCACCTCCCATAGAATAATGCACAGCAGGAAATACCTTCATCGGTACTTTTCTAGGATCCTCACCCGTAAATTTCTTATAGATATCTAAAATCGACTCCATTTTGTGGAATGTGGCTTTAGAAAGATGTGTTAAATCTAAATAAACCTGCATCTTACCATCTATGCCGAGCCCCAGCTCGCAAACCTTTAACATCTCTCTTGCGGCGATATCGCGAGGGGCTAGATTTCCAAAAGCAGGGTAGAGCTCTTCTAAGAAATACCACGGCTCTCCCGTCTTTCCACAAGGAATGGTCTTTTTATTGGCTGTTTCGATAGATTTAGAAGAATCTCCATAAACCCAAACCCTTCCTCCCTCTGCCCTTGCCGACTCTGAAATCAAGCGGAGCTTATCCTCCCCCGGTATCGCTGTTGGGTGGATTTGAATAGAACTCCCCATTCGCATACCACATCCCCTGAACAAAGAGACGACCATTGGCAGCACCCGTACAAAAAGTGGAGTTTGTAGATTTTTTAAAAATAAGCCCCGGACCACCCGTCCCAAAAATGACAGCATCCGCTTTCAAAACATCTAATTTTAAATTGATCAGATCCATGATCACGATCCCTCTTGCCCGCCCTTCTTCATCGATGACAAGACGCAAAAATTCATGGCTTTCAAATTTTTCAACCACTCCTTTGCTTTCAAATCGACGGACCTGCTCATCTAAAGCATACAATAGCTGCTGCCCCGTAGATGTCCCACAAAACGCTGTCCTATTGTAGAGCGTTCCTCCAAAGCGTCGAAAATCTAGATTCCCTTCGAGTGTTCTATTGAAGGGGCAACCCAACCTGTCCATTAAACGAATAATCCCCGGAGCTGCCAAACACATCTCCAGGATAGGAGGCTGATCCGCTAGAAAGTCTCCCCCTTTGATAGTGTCATAAGCATGGATGTAGGGAGAATCATCCTCCCCCTTTAAGTTAATTGCTGCATTGATCCCACCTTGCGCGCAAACAGAATGGGAGCGCTTCACTTTTGTAACAGAGACAATCTTGACTCTGCACCCAGCTTCTGCTAGCTTCATAGCTGCAGAAAGACCCGCAAGACCACCACCCACTACAATCACTTCTTTAGTTGTTTTTTTCATGATCTTAGATTTAACCAGTAAGTACCCCAAATAGAGGCAAGCCCAAGGAAAGTAACCATTAACATCAATCCTACAGCTACAAAAGCCGCTCTTTTTTGTGATGCTACTTTAATAACAAAGCCCCATGTTATCAAAAAAGTCCACAATCCGTTAAATCCATGAAAGCAAGCTGCAAGAACAAAAATAGTGTATAAGCATGCATACAGAGGAACTTTGAATGTATCCCTCACAGTCAAAAGAGAGGCGGTTCCAAAATTACTCGCTACAGCAATAACTTCTCCCTCTTGTAAAGGCTTCTTATCAAGAGCTTGAACCCATGCTATTTTTTGTCGATATTTCTGTGCAGCCACCGAAACAACTTGCTCAGCAGGATCAAATACATGCGTCTCTGGAGTAGCTTTTGCCGCTTCCTCTTGCCTATTTGCAAGCTCTTGCTTTTCTATTAAGATGCTGTTCTTGTCGTAGAGAGTAAACCCCAGCCGATCTGCCAAAGTGTAGAGCCCTTTATCCATTTTAATTTTTACAAAATACGAAGAAGTAGATCCCTCAGAAGCAGACCAAGGGTAATTCAAAAATCTGAACATGAAGATATGTCCCATGAGTCCAAATAAAAGAATCCACGAAGTAATTCTTTGCCATGAATATGCTTTATTTCTTTTGTATTCGGAAAGTTGTGGTTTGCTACCATCACTCGAAACCGAATTCGACTTAGCTGTAAATAACAGCCTTACGCCCCACACCATATGAATCAAGATCGGGACCCCTAAGAGAACGCATTCGATGACAGGCAGGTAAGGTAAATTGTGAATTGCATTTACCGACTCAACAAACCCCCTTCCACTTTCTCCCAAAAGAAGCGCCGCCTGAGAGTTAACAAATAGATGCTCCATGAGAAAAAGAACAAGCCAAAGCCCCATCAGAGACTGAAGTCTTTTCCATACAAATACACTAGGGAGAGTTGCCTTTATCATGTTTACTTCAGCATATTAAACATCTTTAGAGAACTTTTGGAAAAGAAAAAAATTGAGAAGCATTCAATAAAGTTTGCCGCGCAAGTTCCTCAAGGGAAATATTTTTGACTGTAGCCAAAACTTTGGCCGTCTCTCCAATATAACTGGGCTCATTCATTTTTCCACGGTAAGCTTGCGGCGCCAAATAAGGTGTGTCTGTTTCAATGAACATTCTTTCTAGGGGGACATAGGCTGCTACTTCCCTTAATTGCTCAGATTTTTTAAAAGAGACGATTCCCGAAAAGGAAATATACCATCCTCTATCCAGACACTGCCTTGCTTCCTCTAAGGTCCCAGTAAAACAATGCAAT
Source organism: Rhabdochlamydiaceae bacterium (assembly GCA_047459655.1). GTDB lineage: Bacteria > Chlamydiota > Chlamydiia > Chlamydiales > Rhabdochlamydiaceae > CANJJB01. Next base: position 177,663 of record JAJREF010000005.1, on the reverse strand, counting down.
ACCGCTGGATGGGCTTTATATTGGAGATCTGCCATCTCAAACAGATCAGCAAAAGCCTCTCTACAGTGAAAAATCACCGGCAAGTTCATTTTTTTGGCTAACTCAAAATATTTTGATAAAAACTTTTTCTGCACGAGAGGGTCAGAATGCTTATAATGATAGTCAAGCCCCGTCTCTCCGATGGCAACTAATTTCTTTTCTTGGGCTGCCTTTTCAACCATAGGGAAAAATATTTCCCCTTCTTTTTCCACATCGTGCGGCGTTGTAGCCGCCGTGTTATAAACAAAGGGAAACTTTTTTGCCAATACAAGGCCCCTCTCCAAAGAGATAGGCCCTGTACAAACGTTAACAATCTTCCCAACCCCTTTTTCTTGGGCTCTTTGCAATATACCCTCAACATTTTCTATCACCGAATCATCGGCCAAATGTGCATGAGAATCGATATACATCAGTCAACTTTTCCATCTAAAATGTGCATTAGATTAGATCTTGTTCAGGCTTTATATCAACTAATCCGAGCTCTTTTTCATCGATGTTAAACACAGAAGCTTGTTTCTTTAAAAGAGAGAATAACGAACAATAAACCATTAATTCCCCCTTGTTGTAATCCTCAAAACCCTCTTTCGGATTATCTGCTTCTTTTTTTGCTTCTATCGCCTGCTCTTTCAGCAAGGTTATTGAATCAATAAGATAGCCTTTGATTTTTTCCTCGTGCATAACATCGACCGCCCAATTATCTTCCTCATTATCTACATCAAGATTTCGACCAAGGCTGAGCAAATCTACATCAGGTTTTATATCTGCCAACCCTAACTCTTTTCTGATCAATACAAAAGGCAAATGCTTCATGCTTTAACAGAGTAATAATTGAATAATACCCCATTATTACACCTTGTGCATAATTCTTAAGACCTTTTTTTGGATTATCGGCCTCTACTTTTGCTTTTCTAGCTAACTCTTTTAACAAAATTATTGTATCAACAATATACCCTTTAAATTTCCCTTTATTCATGAGAAAGCCTTTCATTTAGAATAGATTGAAGAACGCCCCTTTGTTCTTCTTATACCTGAATTTCTGCTGGCCATTTTTTATTAAGTAAAGCTTCACGCTGCCTTGGATCTAATTTATCCCAATCTGGGCAATATTTTGCTGGATTCACAATTTTATCTTTGTGAATAGCAATTTGTTTTTCGTAGCTATTAATACCCTTTTGAATCTCTTTAGCTGGCTTATCAAGATAGTCTCTTACCATCTTTACATGTTTATTTTGATTGATTGTAGCCTTGTAAACCTCACTTTCCGATTGAGAGACTAATTTCTCTAAGCTACTATTGATAGCTCCTTCCAGCTTTCCCGCTTGCTTAAGCTGGTTCATTTCTTTAACACTAAACCCTAACTCCTCTCCAAGAAGAGCCGTATTATACGTGGTAGTTAACGCTTCTCCGATCTTGGCGCTACTGCCTAACTCAGCTGCAGACTCAAGAAGGAGCGCTTTTTCAGCATTTTGGAGTGTTTTGTAGACAGCGCTTAGCTCTTGGGCTCCCTTTGCTCCTTTGGCAACAGCTTTTGCTAGGGCTCCTGGTATGAGGATGTCAGCTCCGTATTTGCCAAAGGCATGTCCTGCGAGTTGCCCTCTTACTTCAGAGTCAAGCGTATCCCATTCTTTGACAAGTTGATGAACTTCTGGGGCTAACACCTCGCTTAAAGTGCTCCACTCCTGAGATTTTGTAAGGTCTGCTAAAAGTTTAAGCGACTCCCAAACTTGACCTCCTGTGCGAACGGGGTGTAGAGCGACATCAGAGACAAACAAGGCCAAACCTTTTCCCGATTCACAGATGCCGCTTGGAAGACCTTTTGCAAAGCCTAAGCTGAAGGAGGGGATTGATAGTGGTTCTGTTTTTTCTACTTGAGCTGCAAACTGATGATAATCTTCTAAGGAGCGGTCGTATTGCCCCAGCCCAAAATGTGCAACGCCTCTTTCAAGATAGGGAAGGGGGCTTGTGGGATTGCGTTCAATGGCTTGGCTGAAGTCATAGATGGCTTGGTTTAGGTGACCAGAAGATAGCTCTCTTTCTCCTTGAAGCTGATAGGCAAGGGTATTGAAATCAGGCTCTTTCTTAGAGTTTGAATACAACTGCGTATAGTCTGTTGTAAATTTATGGTCGATTTTATCATGTTCATTGGTAGCAAAGTTGGGGTGCACAGCAAATCGATCACTAAATTGATTAAGAGTGTCATGGGCAAAAAGGGACCCTAAAACTCTTCCCTTTTCTTGAGAAGTTTCTTTGTAAAAAGAGGGTTGAAAAAAATGCTCGCTAGCTATGTTTTCTTTGAAAGATATGGTTGGGACTTCTATCTGAGTATATAGAGTAGAGGTTGGATTAGAAGCAGTTGGAGAAGAAGTTGAAGTGCTTGATTTTGATGAGGTGGAGTTATCTGCGGCAGCTCCCACTGCCGCAGCTCCTGCTGTTGCAGCAGCTGCAATTCCAACTACGGTTATAACGGCTACAGCAACAGCTGCTCCAATGATGATGGCCTTTCTTTTCTTTTTAATGAATTTTCCTGTCTTTTGGCAGGATTTAACAAACCAATTTTTACATAAAACAGTATCTCCTTTCCCATAAAAAAGAGCAGGAAAAGTGGAACAACCCTCCTTAAAAGAACACTCAGAAAAATCACCTTCCCCGTATAAGAGCTCTTGGATATCTCTTTCTAACTCTTCAGGATCTTCGTCGGGTAAAAGACCTGTCCTTGCAAGCATGATGACTAGATCTATAGCCTTCTCGATATCTTCTCGGCTATATTTGTATTCGATAGCACCGGTTTCGAAGTCATCTAGCAGATTCATGACATCATCGTAAGTCATCTCAGAGAACTCAGGTAATATTCTTAGAGTTATTTCAGAGTGTTGAAGGGGAACATGCCCTTGAGGATAAACAATAACGGTGAAGAGGGTAAATAAGAGAATAAAGTTAGTGAAGAACTTAGGAAGCTGAAACATGATTGCCTCCGCAAAAAAATCTTACCGAATGATTGAGAGAATCTAGCGTGTATACAATTTTTGTTGCAAGTTATTTTTAGAAAAGTTTTTGAAGCAATTCTCTTGCGCAAGCCCTAATATTTCGCTATTCTAGAACAAATCACACAAGAGGATGATATGTTAGCACCACTAGCTAGTTTGACAGCTTTTTTTTCTGCTTATGGGCAGTCAGATCTTTTTGGAAAATTAATCATTATCGGCCTAATAGTTCTGTCTGTTATCTGTTGGATTGTGTTGATCTACAAGATATGGGTACTACAAAAAGTAAAAGAAATTTCTTCCGCTTTTAAACAATCGCTTACAAAACAGGGCCGCTCTTTTTTAGATACAGACTTAACTCATTTCCCTTCACCTAAACACCCTCACATTCCCCATCCTTTTTTATCTATCTCCCAATCTTTAAAACAAAAGACAATCGATGTGCTCAATAAAAATCACTTCTTCTCATCGGAAGGGAGTAAAGAGAAAGCCTCTGTTTACCTAACAGCAAGTGACCTGGAATTATTAGAGTACCACGCTTCTGCAACCATTGCAGAAGAGCACAAACGCCTTGAGAGCAACATATTTGTTTTATCAACTATTGCAGCTTTGGCCCCTTTTATGGGATTGCTGGGAACTGTGTGGGGGATTTTAGAAAGTTTTTCTGGATTTAGTTCGGGAGGAGCTGTTGGATCAAATTCTGCTATTTTAGGAGGACTGTCAACCGCTCTTGCAACCACCGTACTAGGACTCATCATTGCCATACCTGCGCTTGTCTCTTACAACTACCTCAAAAACACCGTCAAAAGCTACGCCTCTGACATGGATGGTTTTCTCTCTAATCTAATCTCTACCATCGACATTCAGTTTCGAAAGGTTGAATAGAGGGATAGGTTCAAATGCGTAAAAGAGCTTCTCAAAGAGATATAGAAATAGAAGATGCGGGTATCAATCTTACTCCTTTGATCGATATTGTGATGGTCGTGCTCATCATTTTTATCATCATTGCGCCAATGTTAGAACTAGATAGAGTGACGCTTGCAAGCGCTCCTTCAGGTCCAGAAAAAACGGTAACTTTGAGTCCAGAAAAAGGGGAAATTGTGATCCACGTGCACGCGAACAATACGATTTGGCTAAACGGAAAAAAGTGAACGCCTCAGAATTGATTTCTCTGCTCAAAGAAATCCATAAAAAAACCCCAGGACGCACGCCCCAGGTATTCCACGACAAAAACGCAGTGTTTGGGACTTATCAAACAGTTAAGAACGCTGTTGAAATGTCAGGCTTTGAGCAAATGGATGTGATTTTAAAACCAAGTTGATCATCTCATGTTAAAGAAAATCTCGCTCACTGTGATCTGGATCCATTTGGCGGGGATTTTTTTCCTCTTATTCTCCCCCGTGAAAGCATCTAAAGTCCCTCCACAAAAATTCATTGTCCAAACACATACCTTTAAACAACCATCTCGCTCTATTGCTCAGCCAAAGAAAATAACGCAAACACCTTCCAACCCTCCTACAAAAAAACCAGCTGTTAAGAAAAAATCTCCCGCAAAAAAAATAGAGCCTAAAGCCGCCCCTGTAACCCGTAAGCCAACTCCTAAACAACCAGCTACCCCTCCAAAAAAAGAAACCCCACCAGCTGACCTCCAAAAGCAAATCGTGCAAGAGCTAGAAGAACTCGTCGCTAAGATTGAAAAGGATCAGGAGAAAATAAGTCCGCCTGCTCCTTTACAAGAAACACGCAGTAGTTTACAAGATACGGCAGCTATTTTTATTGCCACCCCTGAAGAGAGATATCAAGATGCACTCCTCTCTTACCTGCATGAGGCTTTGCATCTCCCTGAGCAAGGAGAGGTAAAAATACAGCTTTCTATACAAGAGGATGGAACTTTAGCAAAGATAGTTGTTTTAAAAGCGGAAAGTGTTAAAAATAGGATATATCTAGAAAAACAGTTGCCGCTTTTACATTTTCCCGATCTGCAAAGTTTGCAAGTTAAGGAGAAAGTTTTTGTAGTAACGTTTTGTAATGAACCTAAAAACTGAGTTAAAATTATGCGATTTTTACATAAAATAATATTTTCCCTAAGCCTTATATCTACGTTATCTGTCTGCGCATCGGATGAACCACCTAAAGATGCCCAGGAAATCCGCGTCTACCTTCCCACTACAAATTCTCTAGAGCCTCTCTATTTTGGTAAAGTAGTAAAGTCTGGTGAAGGGGTTGATGCTAAATATGTAAGTCTTCTGGAAGACATCCTCGCCTATGATTTTAATTATAATGGGTCTACAAAAATCATGCCCTCTCTGCAGAAAAAGAAGCAGTGCTTGCACACAAAAATTTAAGCGCAGCTTTTAATCCCATGGTATGGAGAAATTTTGGAGCAGCCCACGTTGTACAAGCTAAAATTGAGAACAAGATGCTATCCCTCACTGTTTTCTCCTCAGAAACAGGATCTCTTAAACAATTTACAGACATTCCCTTAACAGGTATTATCGGAAAAGATCGCCACCAAATCCACGTTGCAGCAGATGCTGTCCACAAAGCGCTGTTTGGAACAGATGGGATTGCAAGCACACGCATCCTTTACTCTGTTAAACAAAAGCCCTCCCATAAAAGAGATTGGGTCTCTGAAATTTGGTCGTGTGATTGGGATGGCGCTAACCCAAAACAGATCACAAAAGAGGGCAGTTATTGCGTAACACCTGTCTTTATTCCTCCTCATACAAAATTTGCCAACGACCGCTTTCTATATGTATCTTACAAATCTGGACAACCCAAGATTTTCCTTGCTTCTTTGAAAGATGGAGCAGGAAAACGATTGATCGATCTGAAAGGACATCAAATGCTCCCAGCTATTTCCCCAAAAAGAGATAAAATTGCATTTATTTCAGATGCAGGAGGAAATATCGACCTGTTCCTTCAAGAGTTTCATCCTGAAACAGGAGAAGTGGGAAAACCCGTCCAGTTATTCTCTTTTCCAAAAGCTACCCAAGCTTCTCCCACATTTAGTCCTGACGGGTCTAAGAGTTGCCTTTGTATCTGACAAAGATGGATCTCCTCGGATCTACATTATCCCAGCTAGATTCCAAGGCAAGCGAGCCACTCCCATTTTGATTTCCAAAGAAAATCAGGAAAATTCTTGCCCAGCTTGGTCTCCTGATGGAAAAAAATTAGCCTATAGCGCTAAAACAAATGGTGTACGCCAAATTTGGATTTATGATTTCGAAACAAAAGAAGAAAAGCAGCTGACAGAAGGGCCGGGGATCAAAGAAAATCCTTCTTGGGCATCTGATAGTAATCATATTGTGTTTGATGCCACAGATGCTGTATCTTCAGATTTATATATTGTGAATTTAAATCAACCAGAAGCTATAAAGATTTCCCAAGGCCCTGGTGTGAAACACTACCCGACATGGGGAAATCATTAAGGAAGTAGTTATAACTACCGCTAAGGATAAATTATGAAAAAAACGCAACTTTTGAAGATTTTTTTGCTCGGCCCAGCAATATTGTGGATGGCCGGATGTCAACATAGATCCCCCAACACATGGGATGATCAACCAAATGGAACTTATCAACAGTCCAAAAAAACAGCTCTTCTCTATGGGAAAGCGGGGAAGATGCTTCAGAAGATCATGCGTTGATGCTTTCTTCTGAGGAATTCATCCCATTGAATGAAGATGATCTAAAAAATCAATTCAAAAACGATGCAACTCCCATTTCCTCTCTCGGTGAAGATGGAGTCCCTGGAGCCAATGAATTCTCAGATCCTCAAGGAGAGCTTGCCTCTATTTTTAAACCCGTCTTCTTTAACACAGATGAATATGTCTTAAAGAATAAAGAACACCTAGAAACCATTCATCGGATGATCTCTTATTTAAAAGCTCACCCTGGTGTTGCTATCATCGTTGAAGGCCACTGCGATGAAAGAGGCCCTGGAGCTTACAACATGGCACTCGGTGCAAAAAGAGCTAACTATGTCCGTTCACTTTTAGTCAAAGAAGGTGTCGACGCACGCCAAGTACACACGATATCGTGCGGAAAGGAAATGCCTTTCAAAGAGGGGCATGATCCCGATGCTTGGTCGCAAAATAGACGCGGGCACTTCCGTATATATAAAAAATAAATATGCCAACCTTAACTTTGAAAACAGTTTTTTTTATTGGAGCATTAGCAATAATGGGGGGATGCGTCTCCCCCTTTGCCGCGCTCCAAAGATTTAAAGATAATGGAGCCCTCTTAGAAGAGATACGAACAGAAATTGCCGATCTCAAACACTCTATCCATGCAACAGAAATAGAGTTACACCTCTTAGAAGAAAAATTAGAAAATCAAACCGCTTCTAAAACTGATTACTTAGAAGAAGAGCTGACTGTTTTAGGAAAAAAATACACTCCTTGAAAAAACACAAGACAAAGTATCAACCGATCTAAAGCGTAGCGCCTCATATGGAGATCATATTCAAGCTCTTGATCGAAAAATAGCAGATATAGATCAGGTAAAAAGCGCCCTTGTCTCCGTTTCGCACTACATCGAATCAAAAAAAACATCCTATTATCAAGTAAAGAATGGTGACTCTCTTACAAAAATTGCTAAAGCCCATGGAACCTCTGTTGAAACCTTAAAAACAATCAATCGTCTTGAAGGCGATAAAATCCTCATCGGCCAAACTCTTCAGCTACCTGAACCATATGCCCCACTCAGATAAGAGCATTGGAATTTTTGACTCAGGTTTTGGGGGCCTGACTGTCATGAAAACCATCCGGGAAGCCCTTCCCTTTGAAAACATTGTCTACTTTGGCGACACCGCTAGAATCCCCTATGGAACTAAAAGCAAAGAGACTGTCCTTCGTTACGCCATTGAAAATGCTTCTTTTCTCATCGCGCAAAATATCAAATTACTCGTCGTAGCTTGCCATACAGCCTGCTGCTTATCTCTTGACACGCTCCAAAAACTATTCCCTATTCCTGTTATAGGTGTTACCCATCCAGCTGTTGAACAAATTGCACTTCTTCCTCATGCAAAAAAAGTGGCAATTCTTGGAACTCGTGCAACCATTACATCAGGGATTTATCAAAAATTGATCCAAGAAAAATGTCACCATATCGATATTACCGGGATCCCTTGTCAACTCTTTGTTAACTTGGTCGAAGAAGGTTTCATCGATCACCCCTTAACCGCATTAACCATCCATGAGTACCTACAATCTCTCACCTCTGCTGACACTATCTTGCTGGGGTGTACCCATTTCCCTCTTTTATCTAGACAAATCCAAAACTACTTTCCCCATCCTGTTTCTTTAATCGATCCTGCTATAGGATGCGCGCAATCCGTCAAAGAGCACCTCACAAACCTACACCTCTTACGTGTTTCTATGACACCTCCCACCTACGATTTTTACGTCTCCGATGCACCCGAGAAATTCCCCTTGCTAGGTGAAAAATTTTTCTCCTATCCTATCATCAACGTCCAAAAAATAGACTCCTCGATTTTTCTTGCATCTTGCTAAAATAAATAATAGACTTCTCCTCTTGTAATGGAGAGGTATTGCATGCTTGGAACAGAACTCATGATCTTAGCTGGTTTATTTGTCGCAACATCGAATTACTGTATGCGTAAAAGTATTGATTCAGGAGGATCTACCAAAGCTTTCTTGATGATTCAGTTTTTCTTAGTGTTTTTGATTGCAATTTTACTCAATCCCGTTAGAAGTGGCAATTACCAGTGGAGCTCGAGCATGGCTTTATTTGGAGTTGCAGGAGGGATTGTTTTAGCGTTCATGATGGCATGTTTGGGAAGAGCGCTAGAAACAGGCCCTCCAGGACTTACTTTTGCGGCGCTTAACGGATCAACCGTGATGCCAAGTATTGTCATGGCCTGTTGCTTCGGAAGCGCTTTTGGATATCTCTATACCCTATGGCATGCCCTTGGATCTGTTATTGTACTACTAGGGCTGTTTTGGGCAGGGTGGCAAACAGGAGGGAGTGGTGAAAAAAAAGCAAACTGGGTGAGTTTTGTCACAGCCGCTTTTTTTCTCCACGTGATTTTTCTTGTATTTCTAAGCTGGCGAGCTCTTTTTATCAATTTCCCAGATGCCAACGGACTCCTTCTTTCTTTTGATACCGATGATGTAAAAAGTCAATGGTTCATGCCAATGGCCTTTTGCGCTGCTTTTGTCATCCAATCCTTCATCTTCTCCAAAGAGAAGAGAAAACTCTATAAAGGGGAGGTTATTTATGGGATCTTTGGAGGTATTGCTAACGGAATTGGAACATTTTTTATGATTTGGAGTACAGAAGTTGCTACTTCATTTGAACATGCGATGATCTATCCACTTTTTGCTATCACGATCATCGTACTCTGTAATCTCTGGGGGCAATGGCTATACAAAGAGAAAGTTAACTGGAAAGCCAACATTCTCTGTATGCTCGGAATTGTAATTGGAACAATCGATTGGAAAACTCTGCTAGCCTAAGGAGACAGTTGCAAAACTCAGATTCTATCGAATCTCGAGTTTTGCAACTGGCTCTAAGAAGATCTATTTTGCAACGCGTGCAGAAAGTCTTGATTTAGCTCTAGACGCCTTGTTCATCTTGAACAAGTTTGTCTTAACGCCTTTGTCCATCAAGCTGTAGACGAGATTGAGGTGCTTTTTCGCATCTGCTTTGTTGCCAGCAGTCACAGAATCTTCGAACGCACGAATCGCCGTCTTAACTTTGGCTTTTAAACCGTGGTTGTGATGCTTTTTTCTTTCGTTCTGTAGATCCCTCTTTTGAGCTGAAGGAGTACGTTTTTTGAGACCTTTTTCACTTACTTTTTTTTCTTCTGACATAAATTAACCTGAAATAAATATTGATGAGCTGTATTCTACCTGTTTTGGGGAGATATGTTCAAGGTCTTATTTATGATTGTCGGGTTAGCTGCAGGCTGGTTTTGCTCTGTAGCGGGGTCGCGCTCTATTCTTACACACAACTCGATCGGGCTACCGCTGTCCAAGTGAATACATGGAAAATAGTAGAATATTCCCCTCCAAGCTAGCTATCGAAGCTTTTAACACCTTTTCTTTAGAGGGAAAAGAGTGGAATGGACAAATGATTTTTTCAAAACCCTACTATTTAAATCGTCCCTCTGCTGAACAAGGAGTGGCACAAAAAAAACAACACAGCTGGGTTGTATGGTATAGTCATAAAAACCCTGCCATATCTTCTTTAGAAAAATCCTTCCCCTCCAAAAAATGTTTTAATGCTCTGATTATTCTCGGGCTCCTGGGCTATTTCTGGATCCTCAAATACCGCTCATCTTTAATGAGTTAATCGGGCAAGCAAGTTATAAAAAAGCTCGCGGTAGAAACCTTTCCAACTAAACAAGGTGGAATGTTTAGCAAATCTTTTCTCTAAATATTTTAGGTGGGGAAGGGTTCCCTCAGAGAGCCTGTGTAAAAGATCTCCTTGAAAAGAGATGGGCCACGCTCTGACAGAGACTGCTAAAGGAGGGCTTGTCAAGGAAGGGATCTTAGAAAGAGGTTGGTTGAGCAAGACGACTAGGGGCGGGCCCCGCAAGAACTCTTTTCCCCTGTGAATAATTTCAAACTGGTCGTAGATTTTAAAACCATCGGCAAAAAAACAGGGTCTTTTCCTTAAAAAGCTTTCTGCTGCCGTTAAATTTCTTTTATTAAAACGTTTGGCATAGAGAATCCAAACAGGAGTGTAGCCTGCTTTTTCGTAATCTCTACACCTACTTTCCACCTCTTCTTTAGAAATAGGAGAGCACTGTATTTCAAAAACAATTTTTCTTTCTTCCCATGCAACATCTGCAATTCTGCCGATGGCAGGAAAAGATTTCTCTAGAGTAACCTCAGGAATTAAGGATTTAAGGTGGAGCTGGATTTTTAAATGTGCTATACTTTTAGAGTGTTGGCGGCAGTGCCTATTTTTGCGAACGTGGAAATAGTGAAGCTGACGATGAGGGCCTCCTCTTACTTGAACAAGACTTGCGCATTCGGGACACTGGTAGTGTTGTTTTTTTGAGGCAGCTTGGGCGAGTATGGGAACTTGCTTGTGTAGAGCGTATAATTGCATAGACCTCTTGACTTTAACTGAATAATCATTGGATGATTAAGAAATTGCATGAGTAAAGGTAATTTTTCAAACATTTTTAATCAACAGCATCAACAAAAAGTTGAAGAGCTGGTATCCCTAGCCAAAGAACAAGGCTACATCACATACGAAGAAATCAACGAAATCTTACCAATGACGTTTGACTCACCCGAGCAAATCGATCAGGTTTTGATTTTCTTGAGCGGAATGGACATTCAAGTTCAAAACCAAGCAGATGTAGAACGCCAAAAGGAGCGTAAGAAAGAAGCAAAGGAAATCGAAAGCCTTGGAAAAAGAACAGAAGGCACATCAGACGATCCTGTGCGGATGTATTTGAAAGAAATGGGATCTGTTCCACTTCTAACTCGAGAAGAAGAAGTGGAGATCTCCGAGAGAATTGAAAAAGCTCAGATCCAAGTTGAAAAAATCATTCTCCGTTTCCGCTACTCGACAAGAAGCCATTTCAATTGCCAACTACCTCATCACGAATAAAGAAAGGTTCGATAAGGTTATCTCTGAAAAAGAAGTGACCGATAAGGCCCATTACCTGACCATCCTTTTAAAATTATGCAACCTCCTCAAAGAGGAAGACGCTGTCTTACAAAATTATTTAGTCGAGCTCCGAGATCCAAATCTAAAAAAACTCGACAAGTCTAAAATCCTAGAAAATCTCGAAAAGAGCAGAATCCGCACACAAGCTTACCTACGTCAAATGCATCTTCGCCATAACATCATCGAAGACTTCGGCGAAGTGATTCTCACTGCCTATGACAGATTTTTAAGCTTAGAAAAAGAGATGCAAGAGTTGATTCCAAGAGCAGAAAAAAACAAATTTGCAGCTGCTAAACTTCTCGCCGTCCAACGCAAATTGAGCAAACGCGAGCTAGCCGCAGGAAGAACGCTCGACGAGTTTAAAAAAGACGTCCGCATGCTACAACGCTGGATGGACAAGAGCCAAGAAGCAAAAAGAGAAATGGTAGAGTCCAACCTACGTCTTGTTATCTCGATTGCAAAAAAATATACAAATAGAGGCCTTTCTTTCCTTGATTTAATCCAAGAAGGAAATATGGGCCTTATGAAAGCAGTAGAAAAATTTGAGTACCGCCGAGGCTATAAATTTTCCACCTATGCAACATGGTGGATTAGACAAGCTGTCACAAGAGCTATTGCTGACCAGGCTCGCACCATCCGCATCCCTGTTCATATGATTGAAACAATCAACAAGGTCCTCAGAGGCGCTAAAAAGCTCATGATGGAAACCGGCAGAGAGCCTACTCCTGAAGAATTAGCAATTGAGCTAGATTTAACACCCGAAAGAGTGCGTGAGATCTATAAAATTGCGCAGCACCCAATTTCTTTGCAAGCTGAAGTCGGAGATGGAGAGAAAGCCAATTTGGAGATTTTCTAGAAGATACAACTATAGAATCTCCTGCTGAAGCAACAGGCTATGCCATCTTAAAAGATAAGATGGGAGAAGTCTTGTCCACTCTCACTGAAAGAGAAAGAACCGTCCTCATTGAAAGATTTGGACTCCTTGACGGGAAACCAAAAACCCTTGAAGAAGTCGGCGTTCGCTTTAAAGTGACAAGAGAAAGAGTGAGACAGATAGAAGCAAAAGCGCTCCGTAAAATGCGCCACCCCACACGCTCGAAACAGCTACACGCCTTCTTAGATCTTTTAGAAAGTGAATAGACATCTGAGGTAGTTGCAAAATTCAGGTTCATAGGTCTTAAAAATGGAGTGTAGCGGGATCGAACCGCTGACCTCAACAATGCCATCGTTGCGCTCTACCAACTGAGCTAACACCCCTTGAGCTTTCATACAGCTAAAACACACCTACGTTTCCCTAAATTTAAGTGAATCTGCGTTTATAACTACCATCTTCAATCATCAAGATGGTGCTCATAAAATCGGCGACTACTCATTTGACAATCTGCTTCAACCCAGTAATTTAACACCATTTAGACACCACACTGACTCCATAAAAAGCTATAGCAGCAAATTTTAACGGTTGACCACCAACGCTTCTCCTTTCCAAGAACATACACCCCAAAGCAACGGCCTTAACGGAAGAATCAAACCAACTTAAAACGTTTATAGCTTCCCTATTATACATCTGCTTGCTTTTTAAGACTTCAAACTCTTTTAAAGGAACGGCTCTCATGTAGATATTAACCAAATGGAACAGCAGTGATGCGCCGTTTTTTAAAGCAAATCCATCCTCTGGGAATGAAGCATTAATTCTACCAAGCAGCCCTCTCTTACCAAGAAAAGATAAGCCAACAGCAAAATCTACAAAAAATTTAACAAATATGGAAGATAACTGTAAAATGTGTAAAAGGCCATTTTCCTTAAATCGAGGGGCAGAAACAATAGCATCTTTCCCTGCTTTACACTCTAAATCATCTAGAAAATCCGAAATAGAGTCACTTTTCATTAATTGAAAAATAGGTTTTGTCACCTGGAAAACAGCTAAACAGCGGACTAGTTCTTGAACAAAAGGATTATTTGCAGAAAAAAGATTAGCGGGCCGAAGCACGGATGTTTGTATGATTGCCTCTGCAAGCGAAATTTTCAAATAAGTTTGTTCAAGATCATATCGAAATTTATCCCAAATATTTCTAAAAGAAAGGTCTTGATCTGGAAGAGCTCTCCTCATGAATTGGGCCATAGCCCCCATATATGTAACTAATTGCATAGCAATTTCCCTTTTAAACGACCCATCGAAAGGAAGAAGTATAGGAAAGACCTCTTATAAATGTCAATTTTTAAACTCAATTTTTTTTATATGATTCGTTGACAAGAAATGAAGGAATTTGGAAAAATGAGGCCATTCTTTTAAAACCACCAAAAAGGGAGATTTGTATGAAAAAGAACGTTTGGATGTTACTGCTAGCTGCTATCTGTGGAACAAGCTCTTTGGTTACTGCCAATGAATGCTCAGGTTGTGAAACATCTGTTGCTGTTACCGTTCCCGAAGAAAAGAAAGACGAAACTAATCCAGTAGTTGCTAATGGAGAAACTCCTGTTGCTCCAGAAGCTCCAGTTTCTCAGTCTAACTAATTTTCTCTATCAAGAGCTCTACGATTTAGTAGGGCTCTTTTAATTTTTCGCAACATCTCTTTCCCTGATTGCTTTCTTCCAAAGGTATAGCTGTAGATTTCTTTTCTAATAGAAACAAAGTGGGTTACATTCCAATCCCAATTTTCCAATATAAACGATAGAATATCTCCATCTGCTGGAACTTCCTGCCCACACCGATAAATAATACCCGCATTTGATCCAAAAAAGAACATCGGCTTTTTAAAAAACAGCATATCATATCCAATGGAAGAAAAATCTCCAAGGTATCCATCACAAAAATTGAGAAGAGGATAGATCATAGGAAAGGATGAAAGAAAAACAACATTTTCTATTTTTTTGTACTTTTCTCTGACGTAGTGAGTATGCGCAAGAGCTTGCTCTTCTAAGCCAGGATGAAGCTTAATCACTAGATTAAAGTTTGGATGTAAGCCTTCAATAATTTTCTCACACTTGCTAAAAAAGGATGAGGTATTTTCCTTGTCTGAAAAAGTTGGAGCATATAGAAGTGTTTTTTTATTTTTATCTATGTGAGGACCTAGTAACTGGTGAGTGATGGAGTCGTAATAAGACTTGTTTTCTAAATAAAAATGAGCCCGAAAATTACCTGTCACAACATATGAAGAGATCTTCTCTAACGCTCCTATTTTCTGTAAAAGATCTATCATGTGCTGTCCATAGACAAGGGAAATATCTTGGCTAGGTGTATCTTGTAAAGAATAACCTTTATCAGAATTCCCATGCGGGCAATAGATCATCCGCATTTTTTTACGAAATAAAAGGTCAAAAAGGGGGATCATTTCATCTGCTAGAAAACGTCCTGACATCAGGATGACATCGTAATGGTTAGCTAAAA
This sequence comes from Rhabdochlamydiaceae bacterium, assembly GCA_047459655.1. GTDB lineage: Bacteria > Chlamydiota > Chlamydiia > Chlamydiales > Rhabdochlamydiaceae > CANJJB01. The sequence continues at coordinate 162,606 of JAJREF010000005.1, read as the reverse complement.
ATGGCAGCGATAAATCAAGCGGGTCTTTGAGAACACATTTTAGCTTTGGATAAAACCGCTGAGCTACGTGAAATGTTTCTGGATCGGTAACTATCATTGGAATATCTAACAAAATAGATAGCACTCCTAAATGATCAAGATAGGTGTCAGCTCCCATATGAATAGTCACAAAACGCATAGATCCTCCTTATCAATTCACCTTACGCAAAAGTGTAAGAATACATATTCTGTCGAATAGAGGGAAAGCGCTGTTTATCTTTTTGAATTTCTCGCTCTATGATAGTGTAGACGTGCATATATTCTTCTGGAAGTAAAGAAACCCCTGCTTGATATAGAAATAGCCCCTTGTCATTGGAAGGGTGGCGCTTATTTTGATTGAGAAAAAACATCGGTCTATTAAAAATTAGAAAGTCGTATCCAATCGATGACATATCTCCGATATAGAGGGCTGCTTTCTGTAAAAGGGGATAAATAGGGGGCCACTCTTTTAAAAACAGAACGCGCGGTGTATTTTCATAACGATAAAGCAGCCTATCTGTTTCTGAGTCATTCAGGTTGGGGTGCAGCTTAACAATCAGATGATAGCGCTCTGGAAGATGATCAATGAGGATCGGACAAGCTTCATAGAAAGAAGTCGAATTTTCTTTGTCTTTCCAAGTGGGGGCATAGAGAATGACTTCTTTACCATTAGGTAAGATTTGCTCGACAAGATTGTCGTAAAAAGTTTTGTTTTTTAAGTAATACGTATAGCGAAAATTTCCTATGGTAATACACGATTTTAACTGATGAAAGGCTTCCTTTTCTTTTAAAAAATCTACCATCTTCTTTCCATATACAAGTGCATACAGATCGTTTTGCAGCCCTTCCATAAAAATAGAGGCATGACCTTTGTCGGAATTGCCGTGAGGGACCCAAATAGAGGTCACCTGCTTACGCGCAAGCTGCTGGGCAAGAAAAAAAATGTCCTCAAATAAAGGACGGGGAAGAGAGCTAAAAATAGCATCAAACTGCTGAACAAGATTAAAAGGAGTTTCAAGATAGTCCCAGTAGATGACCTCTAGCCCTGGATAATATTTTTCTGCAAGAGCGGCTATCTCCTCTTCTGTGACAATGAGAGGAACGCCTACGAGAGCGCACAAAGGCCCTATATGATCAAGATGATGGAGCATCTGCCCATATACTAACCCTGCTGCTCTAATATCATTTGCCATGCCTTATTCTATCGAGTTGCGAGGAATTGTCTCAATGATGATCTTTTTTTCACAGGCTTAGGAGCGCTCAAGGATTGATGCTGACTAAGCTTGCACAAAAGTTGATTGCGGGAATTTTGCATCGTTATACGATTGAAAATGGCTACCAGTTGATCTCTGAGGAGCAAAGTCTCACAGCTATTTTCATCACTTTGCAATAGACACTCTTCTAGAGAGGCTTTTTCAAGGTCAGCATTAGGAAAAGATAAGTTCTCTAAAGTCTCTGTGGCCAATAGTCTTTTTTGTCTTATGTCGTTAAAACGCTTTAGCAAAAGAGATCTCTCCTCCACGACGTGATCCCTCGAAACCTTGTCATTTGAAAGTAGAAAATACTCCTCTTGGTGCATATTGCCTAAGATTTCTCGCATAATTTCGATTTCTTTTCTCATAGAGTCTTGCAGTTGTATGTGTACTTCAAGCCAAGCGGGACTCTTTTTGCTAATCATAAAGACCTCTGGTATAATATCTCCGTTTAGTGAAAACGAGAGGGGTGTAGCTAGATCTCATGCAAGAAGTGTGCCAAAGCCTGAAAGAATGGTTTAATGAAGAGAAAAGAGCCCTCCCTTGGCGGGAGAATCCCTCTCCCTACCGGGTGTGGATATCAGAAATCATGCTGCAACAGACGCAAGCCGCTGTTGTGATCAACTATTTTGAGAAATGGATGCAAAAATTTCCTACCGTGGCAATTTTAGCTGCCTCTTCTTTAGAAAATGTGATGAAAGCGTGGGAGGGGTTGGGGTACTATTCAAGAGCAAGAAACCTGCATGCCACAGCTAAAATAATTGTAGAGCAGTTCGAGGAGAAATACCTTCTAAAAGAGAGCAGCTGGAGGCCCTAAAAGGCTTTGGACCCTATACAGTAGGTGCTGTCTTAAGCTTTGCCTTCCATCAAAAAGCAGCCGCTGTAGATGGCAATGTAGTGCGCGTAATCTCCCGCCTCTTCTCTATATGGGAAGATGCATCTAAAAAGAAAATTTTTGAAAATGCCGTTATTTCTATTCTTCCCGAAGATGAGCCTTGGGTCCTTATGGAGGCTTTAATTGAGCTAGGAGCCCAGATTTGTCAAAAAAAACCTAAGTGTGAAAAGTGTCCTTTACAAGAAAAATGCCTTGCCTATGGAGAAGGCAGCGCCTTTCTTTTACCAATAAAGAAAAAACCTGCTAAAATAACCTACCTGAGTAGGGATGTAGCAGTCATCTTCTGCAAGAAGGAACTCTTAGTCCGAAAAGAGCAGTTAGGCAAAGTGATGGGGGGGCTTTACGAGTTTCCTTATGTACCGAAGGACTCTACCTTAGATTTGGGCCTTACGCTAGAAAAGATAAAGATTTTATCCAAGGTTAACCATGGGTTTACAAGATTTTCTGCTGACCTATACCCTACAGTTTACCAAGTGGAGCAAAAAAGAGATAGAAGGGTATGAATGGATAGCTATAGAAAAACTTGAAGAGCTTCCTTTTTCATCGGGTCACAAACGAATTTTAAAAGAAGTGATGAGTGAAGATTTTATATACAGAAAGTTCTAATGGATGGGGCGGGCAAGAGATCCGTGTTTTAAAAGAAGCCATTGGGCTACGCGCAAGAGGACACACATGCGTATTCGCAGTACAAAAAGAAGGAAAGCTCTCTTCCCAAGCTAGAAAAGAAGGATTTTCTGTCTATGAGCTATCCTTTGAAAAAAAATATGCAATTTCCGTTCTCTGGTCCTTGAGAAAATCATCCGAAAAAACCACATTCAAGTTGTTAGCACCCACTCCTCCCTAGATGCTTGGTTAGGAGGTGTTGCTGCACGTCTATCAGGTATTAGGGCTGTCAGAACACGCCACCTTTCTACACCTATTCGTAAAGGGATCAATAGCCGTCTTCTTTATCGTTCCCTAGCTGATTTTGTAGTGACAACCTCTTCTAGTATTATTCCTATGATTTGTTCCCAAGCAAAAATCCCAGAAAATCGATGTCAGTGCGTTCCCACAGGTGTAGATCCTTTTGATGTTGCTCCAGCAGACATCGAAGCTTTTAGAAACTCTATAGGAGTCAAGCCAACCGATATCTTAATTGGAACTACTTGTGTGGTCAGGTCTTGGAAGGGGATCAAAGACCTTATGAAGGCAGCAGAGAACTTATTGAACTACCCTCATTTAAAATGGGTAATCGTAGGTGGGGGATACCTCGACCAATACCAAGATTTCATCGATTTAAAAGGAGCTTTAACTTTTACAGGACATCTAGATAATCCCTATATAGCCACGGCTGCCATGGATATTTTTGTGCTACTAAGTACCGCTAATGAAGGGATATCCCAGGCTTCCTTACAAGCCTCCTATTTACAACGCCCTCTAATCACCACCTCTATCGGAGGACTGCCAGAAGTTTGCTTAGATGGGAAAACAGGGTTTATCGTCCCTCCCTTTTCTCCTGATAAAGTAGCTGAAAACGTGCTGAAGCTTGTAAATAATCCAGAGCTTCGCAGACAATTTGGAATGGCAGCTAAAGAACTTGTAGAGCAAAAATTCACCTTTAAGCAAACTGTAGACAGGATGGAAAAAATTTATGACAATAGAACAGATCCCGATCGGTAAATTTGGGTATGTCAAAAAACATATCGTTGACTGGTTTTCTTCCCGTGTGAACTTAATTGTAGTCGGAAGTTTAGGTCTTTTGGCACTTTTAATAGCGGGAGGCCCTTTGATCAATTGGGCAAAAGGAGGATCTCAATTAGACTACATACAAGCTGAATCTGTTTGCTCAAATTGGGAAGTGACAAAAGATGGCCTTGCGCAGCTACAAAAGCTCATGCACAAACACCCAGAACTCCACCAGAAGTATGATAGCGTGATTGCACAAAAATTTTTAAGCTCAAGCCAGAGTGGCCTTGCCGCTACCTATGCCTCTGCTACACTAAAACGTATTGGAGAGTTTTCTCCTTACTACACAAAATTTGCAACAGGATCTCTTATGATTGCTGAAGGTCATCTCAAAGAAGCTTTAGAAGATGCGAAAAATTTAAAAATGCAACTTGCAGTCGACAACTCTTTTTGGAGTCAGAAAAGCCAGATCGCGCCCCACGGATCGCTTCTTTATGCTTATAATTTATTGCGGATTGCAACTTTAGAAAAAGAGTTAGGCTCTCCAGAAGGAGAGCTAGCCGCATGGAAAGAGCTTAAGCAAAATGCAGGATGGGGAGAAAATAAAATCATCAGCCAAATGTATGATCCTGAGGCTTATTTTCTCATCCAGCAAAACTTCAAAAAACAAGACATCTCTCTTCTTGATTATATTAATCACAGAGAAGCTATTATTTCATCCGGGAACGAGCGCTCTCGATAGCGTGAAGATATAAAATTCTGCCACCGGCTAGTCCCGTTACTAAAAAAACTAGAAAAGGGATGAATATTGCTATAACAAGGCAAACAATTCCAAGTACGAGTTGCATTGTGGAATCGTGCTTAAAAATAAAGCTAAGCACATTTTTGAGCATCGCATCCACTTTTTGAGCAAAGAGAACTCCTACAATAGCACCACCCATAAAAGCAGCAATACTCCAAAAAGATTTAAAAAATCCAAAAGCTCCAAAAATAAAGGCTAAGAAAAACATTAAGCAGAAAAATACTTCGAAACGATGTTTTTTAGCGAAATCTTCAATCTCTCTGACTGACACTCCGTCTTTTTTCTTTTCTTCCATAAGGAATGATCTCCATTAAACTCTAATTATAAACTCACCTTACGCAAAAAGGATGGCTCATGGACTGTTTCAAAGCGTTGAAAATCGAATTGCAGAAATTGGGTTGTATTTCATTCAATACTACCCATTTTCTGCAATTCGATTTATCAACAGCTTTCAAACAGTCCATGAGCCATCCTTTTTGCGTAAGTGAGTTATAAATCAGTGAATATAGATTTCTGAATACCCTGTCAATAAAATTTCCCATAAACCTGAATACCCAGACCTAGAAGCACTCCTCCTCTCTATATATAGAGACTCCCAAGGCTACAAAAATAGCGTACACAAGCTCTTTATTTACAAAGGCTTGCAGTGATTCCAACAACCTTAAAAACACTTTAACATGCTCACAATTAACGTGTTATGGAAAAATAATGCGCACATTATGTAGTAAAATTAATTTGAATTTCCAAGCAAAACGCGGTATAATTAAAGAAATATTTAATAATAGGTGAATATTATGAGTCATATAACAAATTTGACTTCAAACGTAGACTGGTGCAGAGCAGAATTAGCTAAGATCAAAACAGAACTTGAGACCGCTTCTCTTAGGCAAGAAAGAAAAGATGTAACAAATATTAGCGATCTCGAAATAAGGCTAGGTGAGTTGCAAAATAAGATTTCCCTATTCATTCCCTCACCACAACAAGCCAATTCCTCAAGTAAGACCTCTGGAATAGAAGCAGAGATTGCTACGCTCAAACAAGAAGTGAAAGAGTGTTGTGCACTAATCAAGAAAAAATATGAACAAATTTTCCGACCTAATCAGACTCGAGCAACTGATAAAGAAACCCCACAAAATACAGGACTACTACGTACAGCCCTCGATTCAGTATGGGGCGTAATTAGCGGAAATTTTGTCACTAATGCTGCGCCTACAGAACAGCCTTCTATTATTGAAGAAGAGGAGTTCTCTATGGTGGAAAGGAAAGACGCCCCGCCTACAGAATTCATGAAACATCAGCTTTCATTATCAGAGTTTATTTTTTGAATAATTCTTCATGGATTATTCCTTAGGATACAATCTTAACTGCTGCAACAGAGTTAAAAGAATCGTGGGGACTTGAGTCTGCTTGCAAAGTCCTAGATAGACTATCAGACCGTAGAAAAAATCATCCAGAATTATCACTGCTTTGGGCTATCATTAACACCTCAGCTCCCAACAAATATGAAGTTGCTAAAAACTTGTTAGAAATAGGAATAGATCCCAACTATGCCATATCGACAGGTCGTCCTTCCGCGGTACCAAAAGAGTTACTACTTAACCATAAAAACTTATGCTTTATTTTAAAGCTCATAAAAGAACAAAAATTGAGCTCAGACACCCTAGCAATTATTAGAAACAGTTGGAATGCGTATGAGCCAAAGGACAGAATGAGAGCCATCACTGAAGCTCTCTTGCCTGCCGGATTAGCCAACTACAAAGATACAGGCTGGGATAGCGAGGGCGAAGTATTCTCTTATATAAAAGAGAACCTTGATACTAAAACCTTCCTATGGAAGGGATAACCTTTCTCGTATTCCTGATCTTTTTCTAGAGACATTAGCCAAAGTCTTATTTAAAATCTCTGGCGTGCTGCAGATCTGCACTTGGTGGCGCGCCCTTGTGACCCCTGTATAAAGAATCTCCCGACCAAAGACCTCGGACCCTGGAGGGATAAAAAGTAAAACCTTATCAAATTCGCTACCTTGACTTTTGTGAACAGAAAGACAATAAGCATATTCATAAGGGGGAAGATGGAAAACTGGGATTTTCCGTAAGGAGCCATCTTTTTCTGGAATCAAAGCATGGGCTGCTTTTCCCTCTATATAAACTAAGACACCTGTATCCCCATTATAAATCCCTTGTGCATAGTCGGTCCGGATAAACAGAATAGGCACCGTTAACACTTTTCCTCTAGCCCTTTCCTTCATGTGATCAAAAATGGATTGGTTAAGGGTTCTAACGCCAAGTGGCCCTTCACGAAGGGATGAAAGCATCCTAAATTGCTCAAAATCTTTGATTCTACTTGTTTCATCTGAAGGTAGAGGGAAATTTTCCTCAGCTATTTTTAAAATATCACACTCTGCCAAGCAAGTGATCTCGTTTCTGCCTTCCTTAATGGAAGCGGCTAGATCCAAAATCTCCTTGCGATCAGAGCGCATTGAGCGTGTCAGATAGGCTGTTGGAGCTTGCCCCACTAGATCAAAAAAGATACTCCCAGATTCAACGGGGGGCAATTGATCTCCATCTCCCATCAAAACTACTTTTGTTCCTGATTGGATAGAGCGTAAAAAATAAGCAAAAAGACGAAGGTCGATCATAGAAGACTCATCTACAATGATAAGATCTGCTTGTAAAAACCCTCCCTCTAACGCCAGATCTCTTCTGAACGGATGCCTAAAATCGCATGCAAAGTCCCACAAGTCGTTGCTGGGTTCAGTTGTTTCAGCCTGCTGGCAGCCTTCCCTGTGGGAGCTGTGAGTATCACATGAGCCTCGGGCCCCATTGCTTCCACAAGCGCTTTAGCAACGAAAGTCTTCCCTGTTCCTGGCCCTCCTGTGATGAGTGAAAGGGAATGGCTAAGAGTGATATGCAGAGCTTGTGACTGTTCTGCAGTCAGCCCTTCTGCTACCGCACCATGTTTAAAAGAGCTTGGATGCAGCGAAATCCTATGGAGATTTTCTAAAATCTGTGTCTCATAAGTCCAATTTTTGGAAAGATAGAAAAGATTGCCGTGGCGCGCAACATGTGGCAGCTGTGGTATGATGCGCGCGCCTTCTTGGACAACTGCTTGCCAAGCATGCTTTTCACTTTCTTCTAATCCTTGAACGGAAAAATCGGAAACATCTAAACAGACATGTCCCTCCCTTGAAACGGCCATGAGTTGTGCCATGAGCGCTTTTCTCTTCATAGGTTTTAGCTCCCACGTATTCTGCAAAAAATAGATCGATGGGATGAAGAAAATTTTTATCTTTCACATAACCTCTTTAGGAAAAGAAAAAACATGCAGGAGCTCTTACAAAGATATAACACACGCCACCAAAGCATTCTTCAAAAGGCCTTGGGTCAAAACGCGCAAGATATTTTTTAAGAGCTGCTGCATAGATATTAGCTTGTAAAAAATAATCTCCCTCTTGCATCGCTTGCTCTAGATGAGGATAGTCGTAACTATCGAGATAGTTTGTCTTCCAATCGACGAGGTAATATTTGCCATCTTTTTCAAAAAAGAGATCGATATAACCTTTCATCAGGCCATTTTTTGTAGAAAAAAGAAACTCCATCTCTTGCTGCATTTTATCTTGTCTAACCTCTTGTAGAGAAAAAGCCATTAGGGGAAGTTGAAGGGTTTTTTCAACGATCTCCACCACCTGTTTGGACCAATCTGCAAGGAGTGTCCCTTTCACTTCTTCAGCAACGACCGTTTCTATTTGAGATTGTAGGGGAAGTATGCGCTCAAAAATGCGATGAAGGATGATCCCTGTTTCAGCACCTAGAGGAAGAATATGTGGAGGAACATGCTTCAAGGTTCTAACTTTTTTAGAAAGAGAAGAAAAAGAGAGGATAAATTCAGGAGGAGAAGGTTGAGGAAGTGGAAGAGGTGGAAACAAACAGAATCTGCTCCTTAGATTGGTACGGGGTCAAAATGCAGGGAGTCTTGTTAATCAAGGTATAGGCATACTCTTCTAAAGAAGGTTTTACCCTATCCCAGAAAAGCTCCATAGGAGATGCCTCTCCAGGAGAAACAGGTTTGTAATCAAGATCAATGACAAGAGGAACATAGAGCTTCTGTTTAGCCCTTGTCATTGCGACATAAAGCTGCCGCATTTTTTCTGCATCTAACTCGCGTTGCTCTCCTTCTGATGCCTCTTGCACCACATTCCTTGAAGCAAGGCCGAGCGCAAACACGGTATCGAATTCTAGCCCCTTGCTAGCATGTATTGTCATGATCTGAATGCCCGAGCTTTCCCCTAAAATGCGATCTGTAACTTCTGATTGTTTAAGTTCTTTTAAAAAGTGGGAGATGCGTTCAGGATCTTTTTGCAAAATGGCTTTTTCTGCAATTTCTTGGAGATCGTGGTAAAGTGTTAAATCAGGAAGGGCTACTAAGCGCTCAAGAGTTGTTATGCACCACCATCTGGTTTGTAAAAATTCCCCCCAGAAAGCACCAAACCCTTTCTCTTTAAACAGCGTAGCGAAGGTTAAAAATTTTTCCCGTGCTAAAAATATATTTTCCTCTGTGAGCTCTTGCGTGGTCCAGCCGATGAGCGGACCCAAGAGAGTTTTTCATCAAACTAAGATCATGACTCATGAGCACCTCTATCAATTCTTGAAGAGCTAAGAGCGCAAGCGAATCTCCGAGACTCTCTCCTCGTTGGATCGAAGAGGGAAAATTCCACTCCTGCAAAAATGTATGGATGCGATGGGCTTGAAAACGATCTTTCACCAAAATGGCTATCGATGAAGTGCCATAAACTTTATGGATTTCTTGGACGATGAATGGAAATAAATAATCCTTTTCTATTTGATAAGAGGGCCATCTTTTTTCTCTTCCAAGATTACCTTCTGCTATAAAAAAATGAAGATCCCCTCCTCCTTGCTTTCCTGCCTTCATAGGTAAAACAGGGAGCGTAGTCCCCCAGGCAGGAAGATCGATCCAGGATTTTTTACAAAACAAGCTGTTCAAGGCTTGTATTAAACCTTGCTCTGATCTGTAATTGGTGTCTAGATGAGCATGGGAAGTAAATTGCATAGATGCTTTTAAAAAGGTATAGATATCAGCTTTTCTGAAAGCATAGATCGACTGTTTAGGATCTCCTACAAGATAAATAGCTTTCACATATGAGGGTAAAAAGAGTTTTTCAAAGATATTCCATTGAACCGGATCTGTATCTTGAAATTCATCCACAATAACGGCTTGATATTTTTGCCGTATGTGCCTTACACAGCTCTCATTCGATAAGCTTGCTTCCATTTTTCTAAGATATCATCCGGTGACATCTTGTCCTTGAGCAAGGAGAGATTCTTTTTCTCTTTTCTCCAGTGCTTGATGATATCTTTCACAATGAGTTTAGGATCAGACATCTGCTCTATAAAAGGCAGAAGAGTGTCTCTTAGGAAAGCTAGCTGCTTGTGAAGAGGGCGACCCGCTGATTTAACCTTTAGGTTGGAAGGATCTAGCCCCTCTAAAAAAAAGGGGGTTTTTAAAAGAAGGTGATCTAGTTCATCAGATGAACACATTTTTTATAACCAGCGTTTCTAAGAATCTAGCTTGATCAGGGAAATCTGGATCTGTCATTTTCTTGTAGTGAACCATCTCTTGCGCGAATAGATTTGCTAGAGGAAAATCAGGAATGGTTTGAAGCAAGGCATTGAACCTGGTTAACATATCTTCAAAAGAGATCTCCTCTATTCCAAAAGAAGCCTTTTCTTTCACGATAAACTCGATAAGATGATCTATGTCGTTGCGAAATTTTTTTAGTAAAAGTAGCTGCTGACTTGGGCTATAATTTTTTATCACCGCACGAAAAAAAGAAAGAGCTTCCTTTTCTTCTTCTTGAGGTGTCCAAGGCTCTGTATTGAATCCAAGCCCTGCTTCAAAAGCATACTCTTGCAGCATCTTTTGACAAAAGCCATGGATCGTAAAGATCTGCGCCTGATCAAACACCAACAGCGCTTCTTCTATTTTTTCTAGATTGAATACATCGTTTAAGTAAGGAAAAGCTTCCTTTTCTTCGATAACCTTCTCTAATTTTGCTCGAATTCTTGTTTTAAGCTCTCTTGCAGCAGCTCTTGTAAAAGTTACAACAAGTATTTGATCTAACCGGCAATCACCTTCTAAAAGCAGGCGAATGACAAGGTGTTCAATGGTAAAAGTTTTCCCTGTGCCTGCAGAGGCTTGTAAAAACCAATTTCCCAAAATGGACGTCTCTTTCGATAAAACATCAAAGGCGCTCAAAAGACCTCTTGCGTAATTAATGGTTCGTTGATTTTATAGATTATTTTCTCTGAAAAGAGACAGCAAGTCAACTCATAATGCCTCTTAACTTTTAACCTGTGATATAAAATTCTGTATTGACTCATGAATACCTATAATTTTCTATATGTGCTTTTCTTGCGGGGCGAGAATGATTTGTGCATGAGTTAAGTGGTCAGTTTTAGTTGGAAGGCCTCTTTTGATCGCCTCCAAAACCTAAATGAGCAACTCTGTTTGCTCACAATAATCCATGAAAAGTCTTTTCTCTTCAAACTCAGCATGAGACCGCTGCATAAGTGAGCATGTTTTGAAAAATTCGATAAATGACTTGTCCAGAGGTTCCTAAACATGCTGACTTATAAAACGGTGTTAATATCATTAAAATATCTTTGCATGTTTTGAATGCTAATAATGGAGGCATTTGTATGTAAGAAATTTTAGATAGATGGTTTGGTATTGATGTACATCAAGAAAGTTTGATAGCTTGCATCATGTTAGTATCTAAAAAAAGTATAAAAAAAGTGTAAGATTAGCTATAGTTAGTGTAACATGTTTTCTGTGAATTCAGACTAAGAAAGTTTGGCAAAGAAAATTAACAAAAGGAAAAAATATGAGAGTCCCACCATTAACCACACAACCGACAGTAACAACGATTAATTCAAGAACTCCTTCCGCTGGAGAGCTAGGACGACAGTTGCTTGAAGAAGTTGACGAGGAGGCAAGATTAAGAGGTGATAATTGTGGCGGAAGAGAATTCGATTGTCACAGGCAGCTTCTTTGTGCAATGACATTGGGCGTTGTATTTGCCCCTTGTGCTTTTGCGAGATTATTTGGGCATTACACTGGGTTATATGACCCAATGGATGTAGGGATTTGTGGAAAGAGAGTGTCCATTCCCGGATTAGAATATTGTTCGGGTGCTAATGGATGTTGTTGTGGTTGTGATGCAAGAGGTTATCAAGATAATCATCCGTATGTAGGGATGCCACAACGAGATGGTTCGGGGCTTGAGTTGAAAACCCTGGACACTATCTCTCTTTTATCCTTAGCTATTCTCATAGGGACAAATGTAGGTGCTACTGTTGGCACCTTATCATAGAAGGACAATCGATCGGTCCCCGAGCAATCTAGCTGGGGACTTATTGCAAGGCTGTCTATCAAAGGAGAACTTCGCAAACGTATCTTTCCACTCATCGATAGAACCTTAATCACGTAAAAGGTCTAAGAAAGACCTCCTTCAATAAAGGAGCCCAAAGGCGGTGCCACTCTGCAATAGAAGGCAACCCTTCTTGCTCTCGCAACCACTGCAAGATAGGATCTGAAAAATTTCCCTGAGCTTCTGTTTGAAAAGCTTTCTCCAGACTTTGGGCCTCTTCTCGTAAAAGGATGTTTGTAAACTTGGGAAGACAAGGAGAAGGATGATGAGAGGCCATCAAGGCATACTTGATGTATTGAGCAAGCGCTTTTTCTCCCTCTGTAAAAGGAGGAGATACTTGTTTCCCTTCTTTTGTCAAAAGAAAATAAGGTTGTATGTTGAAAGGAAGTGATCTTGCTACCAGGTAGAGGGGCCAACCTTTTATCAAATCCTCTATCTTCTCTTCTCCATGAATGAGAACGCCCTGCAGAGAGAGGCCTTCGATCTTTCCTACAATTGTAATCTCTTTCCCTTCTACCGAAACAACAAGAGGGGGAGAAATCCATCTTCCTTTTTCTATTTCCACCTGTTTCTTGCATGAAACATTCAACTCAACAGAAAAAATGTCTGCTTTATCTACATGAAGCAAATCTAAAGCCTTGTGGTAGCCCGTAATTTCCTCTTTGATCCTATAGACAGCCACATCTTTGAGTGAACCTAGAGGAAGTTCCCCTCTTGCTTCTGTCTGCTTAAGGATAGAAGAGAGATCCTCCTTGAGAGAAGCTTTTCTAAAAGAAGCTAAATCAAGATAAGAAAGAACGCAATCTTGATGAGCAGGTTTTTCATGTTGAAAATAGATGCCATGTTTTTTTCGAAATAGAATTGGATAGGATGGCGCGCTAGTTTACTTAAACTCCTCATATCTAAAGAAGATGTGGGAACATCTTGGAGAGTTAATGAAGGAACCATAGAAAAAATGGGCATCCTGGGAAATTTTTCCTGATAATTTTTTTTCGCAGCTGCAAAATAAAAAGGAGAATAACTTCTAAAACCGGTCTCTTGGAAATAACTTTCATCAAAAGGCTCACGAGGATGAAAATGTATGTGCACATTAGGAAGATACCGCATTAACTCCTGCACTAAGAGAGAAGGGGGGTTGTCTTTCCCATCCTGTTTGTCAATGCGCGTATAAGTTAAGATGAAGTAGGAGCGCGCACATAAAAACTGTTCTAAGAAAAGATAGCGATCTTCTTCTGCTACCGTAATGGATTGTTTAGACACCACCTCTTCCAGAGATGTTCTTAGTTGTACTCGAGGGAAGACCCCATCTTCCATCCCCATCAAAATAATACTTTCAGCTGGAAAAGATGTGCCTGGTTTTAAAGAACAAAATCGAACGCTATTTAAATAGCTTCCATGAAAAGAGCCTTCTCTTCTTTTGAAAACCTGCTCCAGCACTCTACTAATACTTGTAAAAGTAAAGGGACCTGCCTCTATTTTTCCTAAGTGGAAAAATTCTTTTAAAATAGCTTCATCATCCTCATGAACGGCAAAAAATTGCTCTGCCATTTTTTGTATATAGATCATCCACTCTGCAACCCTTTTCTTTTCAAGCTTTACAATAGGATTAAATGCCAAACGTACTGCCTGGATAATCTCTATCCATTTGCCTAGCAGATCTGCTTGCGATAGTTCAATATTAACCCTCCCCCTGCCATTTATAAGAGCCTCGATTAACCGAGAAAGTCCAACGTCCCAAGACCCAGGATCTTGAGAGTAGATGTCAAAATAAATGCGCGCTTCTTTTGTCCATTTTTTTATGACCTCTACATCCTCGTCTGCAAGCTGCCATTTTTGTAAAAAGTTAGAAAATGACAGTAATTTCAAGATAGAGTCTACATCAAAGTTAGAAGATGGCAGATCTAAGAAATTTTTTAGACTACCAGCTAGACTGCTTTCATTTTCTAACTCTAAATCGAAAATAGTGTACTCATAAGGATTCTCTTTCCGCCCAAACACCATATGAATGTAGGGAACATATTCCATGATATCAGGAGCATAGATAAGAATTTGACTAGGCGATGTCCCCAATCTTTGAATGATTTCCCACACAACTTCAACTTCTCTAAGTTTAGAAGTAGCCGAGTGGATTTGGATAGAGTCATCTTGAGGCTTATCATATTTTTCAAGAAAGAGCATTTCTTGTTGAACAAGCCCAAGCAGATGATCTTGACAAGGGGATTCGTAACACTCTTCATAAGGAATGTTGTTGTCTTCAAGGAAACGGGAAAATAGTTGGTAGACCCTTCCGTTATTAGCCAGAAAAGTATTTTGCTCTTTAAAATACTCTTTCAAGGATTCTTTTTGGAAAGCCGCTGTTTTTTTTAACAAAAACGCCTGCTTTTTTCTGAGAAAAAATCCCCTAAAAACATCTCTGAAGGGGAAAGATGGTAGACTCTGGTGTCCATCGATCGAAAAAATTAAAATAAAAACAAGGCAGAAAACTTAAATGGAATAGGTGGATTTGATCGTTTCCTCTTTTCCCTGCTCCCAAGGAGTACAATCTTTCCACAACTGTTTCCAAAGCGTCTGCTGCCAACCTTCTTTCCTTGCCAATTAGAGAGCACTTCCTTTTCACATATGCCATAGGTTAAAAAAAGGGAGCTGATCTGGTCCGCAAGGGATCCTAGTCTTTTAGGGCCCCCTTGTTTTAGATAATCCGCTACAGGCTGAGTGTCTTGATGATTGGTGAGATACTCTTCTATCTGCAGCGAGAGCTCTACCGAAGTCGGAATATTAGGGAAAAACAATCGAAGGGCTTCTGCAAGTGTTAGAATTTTTATCCCAGCTACAATTTGAAGCTTTTTATCTTTTGCCCACCTGTAAAGCAAAAAATTTTTAAGATGATGAGTAGGAACAATTACATGCTGGATTGCAAAGGGATTATGACTAGAAAAAAGCACATCTCTCAAAGCATCCGCTAAAACCTCTAGACGGTTACTGAGAAAAATTTGCATTGGACCTCTGAACCTATCCCGATAATAAGTTTCTGTCGATTTTCGGACTCTTTGCGAGGGGTAATATCCACTGCGTATATAACCCCTCGCAAAATGGGCCAAAGTAATCCCAAAAATCGACGAAACCTTATTATTGGGAAGGTTCCTAGAAGTTATAGATAAAATCGACCTCGTACTGTTTGTACTTACGGAATGGCCCAATGTGTTTATCTAGCGTGATACCCTGTTTCCACTGTTGGAAAAGATTGAGATTATTTGATAAGAGATATTGAAGAGTAAGCTCAAAGCCACGGAAATTCACATTCCCTTCTGCTGTTTTGCGTGTGTTAAGAACATAATCACTAGCCTTAGCCCCTGTTTTAGCATAATAAAATGCATTCCCTGAAGTATTGCCAAGGCCAACACCTGAAGCATCGAAATCAGGAACACACTGCGCTTGTAAGAATTGGTAACTAGCTTCAAACACCCAATCTCCCTGCAATTTAGCTTGACCAACGCTGAAGCCCACATATCCACCATTATTGGCTTTTTTGTAATCACTAATTGCATGTCTTTCAGCTACATGGTTGTAAAGAGTTGCAAGATAAAAATTAACAACCCTGTCGAACTGCACAGGAATAAATTTATAACCGATTAGCCACTGGGAAACTAAGAACTGAAATTGGTGAGGGATGCCCGAAGCATTGGATGTATCCCAATCGGCCACAGAATACTTCGTATAAAACCCTGTTCTCGCGATATTTTGGAGGCCGATCTCTCAAGATAAGCCGCTTGGCTCCTCTTGTCATTCACAAGCAAAATACCCAACTCGTAATAAAAATCACCTGCACGGTCAAACACGTAATTATCTTTAAACAAGACTCCATCAAAATTGGAATTGAACTTGTAATTTTGAATCAAAAACCGTCGACAATCCACGTCTCCCGATCTCAAAATCCATCGTATGTTGATCTCCATCAAAAATACGGTATCCAAAATAGGCTCTATCCAATTTAATATTGCTTGTTGTCCCAGAGCCTACTTTTGTATTTGTAATCCCAGCATCATTATCAAAACGAAGTCTTGCTGCTGCCCACGTACGATCTGCTCTGTAATCTACGGCTAGGTTAAACTCTATATCATAAGTCTTGGTCGGGTTAGAAGTCCCTGACCCTCTTTGCCGTTTCCCATTCCTTACTTCATTCGCAGCTTGCATCTCCGCATGTATATCTCCGCTGATCGAGAGCTGGCCGCCCAATTCCTTGACAGTGATCATCCTTCTGGAGTTGATCCATTCACGCAACGTTTCAATATCGCGCTCATTGATGTCGGCTGCACCTGCATATGAGGTCAGTAATATTAAAGAAAGCAGTAATAATTGATGATATTTTCTCATATAGACCTTACCTCATTATGGAAGAATGCCGCCTATTTATAGCAAGAAGAACAAAACACGCTCCTCACGGCGGCCCGATTATAAAGCAGGCCCAGGTTTTTTTAAAGAAGAAGATTTTCTTCAGTTTTGCAATTACCTTCTCTTTCAAAACTTCAGGTTACCAGCAACTGTTGTAGACTGTTCATCAAATAACGCAGCCTCGCATGTAAGATCTACAATTTTACTAGGAGAGATCGTGCACCCCACAACCATTCCACATCTTCCTTTACTTCTCATTTTAAATTGAGATATAGGGCTAATATTTGCTTTTAATCCATTTGACACGTGCAGTAGCCTCTGAATACTTAACCGCCAAGTAAGGCATCAAGGGTTTTATCTCAAAAGATACCCCAAAGCCAGCTTGACTCTCTCGATATTGAACTCGAGAACGGGAAGAAAAACCCACCCCATTGACAGTTACAGAATCTATCCGAGGATTTGAATACTGAAATTTACCATCAACTCCAATGACTACCTTCCCAAATTGCGCTAAAATAAGCCTAGCGCCCCCACCATAGGTAATTTTATCAATAGAGTGGTAATCTCTTTGCTCGTCGTCGATGGCAAGCCTATTCGAAAAAGATGCTTGAAAAGAACCCATCGAACCATAGACTTCTAGCCTATCAAGAAACACTAAAGTAAAAAGACCCTGGTTCATGTTAGATTCAAAACCACCTGTATAGCCATTTGTGTTTCCATGGAGGTGAAGTTTTCGGTCAAAAACCCAATCTTTTCAAACCCTAGTTTAAAAGAAAAAACACTATCGAGAGGGATAAAAAAACCCTCTTCTATGATCTGGGGAGAAGCAGGATTTCCAAAATATAATGCCTGAAGCTTGACACACGCACCGATCAATATCATCAAAAATGTTTTCATATCTCATCCTTATTTGAAATACGGCAACTATATACATCTCTTATTTTTAATGCGAGCTTCAGATATCCTGTCCAATATGTTTAGTAAGCCCCAACTTGAACAAACCATCACGCTTTCTATAGAACGCCTAGGAATCAACGGGGAAGGTGTTGGTGTTTTTGAAGGATTCACAATTTTTGTGGATGGCGCTCTGCCTGGAGAAAAAATAAAAGCCACCATTTGCGAGGTGCGTAAAAATTTTGCAAGAGCAAAATTAATCCAGCATCTGACAATCTCACCCCAAAGGCAAAAACCTCCGTGCCCTGTTTTCGGCAAATGTGGAGGATGCCAGATCATGCACCTAGAATACAAAGAGCAGCTAGTCATCAAACGTCAACGCGTGATCGATGCCCTGCAAAGAATAGGGAAATTTCTTAACGTCGAAGTTGCTCCTTGCCAACCATCTCCACTGCCTTTAGCTTACAGAAATAAAATTCAACTACCAGCAGGAGCGCGCGGCTCCCATCTCTACCTAGGACTGTATGCTTATAACACCCATGACCTGATAGAGATAGACAAATGTTATATTCACTGCTCACTAGGCGAAGCGGTCTTCCAGAAAGTGAAAAACATTCTTAAAACCTCTCCGCTAACTGCTTATAACATCAATACGGGCGAAGGAGACATAAAATGCGCCCTCATTAAAACAGCTGTTGCCACAAACCAAGCCCTTGTTATTTTGGTAACGACAAAAAAATCTCTGCCAGGACTTTCTGAAGCAGCTAAAGCGATTATGCAATCGATGCCTGAAATCAAAGGTGTTGTTCAAAATGTCAACCCTTCACAAGATAATGTGATGCTAGGAAAAGAGTTTTACCCCTTCTCGGAGAGAATTCGATTAAAGAGACCCTCTTAGATCTTACTTTTAAAGTCTCCCCTGCTTCATTTTTTCAAGTTAATCCAGGTCAAGCAGAAAGAGTCTACCAAACCGTTTTGGAATATGCTGCCTTAACAGGAAAAGAAACCGTTCTGGATGCTTATTGCGGCGTGGGCACCCTCTCTTTGATTCTTGCCAAACAAGCACATACCGTAATCGGCGTAGAATATATCAAAGAAGCCATCACAGATGCCAAAGAAAATGCCCATGCCAACCACATCTCCAATGTCCAATTTACCTGCGCATCCGCAGAAGATTTCATTTCCTCTTTAAAACATATCGATATAGCTATTCTCAATCCCCCCAGAAAGGGTTGTGAGCGTTCTTTCCTCGAAAGCCTGGCCACTCTCAAGCCCACCAAAATCATTTATGTTTCCTGTGATCCTGCAACCCTATCTCGCGACCTTGTGATTCTATGCGAAAAAGGATATAAAATAGGCAATGTAAAGCCGTTTGACATGTTCCCCCAAACCGTTCACGTTGAGTGCGTGGCCGTTTTGCAATTTTAAGGAATCTGGACAAGTGTCTTAAGAAAATAAACATGGTATTTGGGGCCACGAGCTATTTAAAAGCGTCGAAAACCAAACGTTGCCAAGTGTATTTTTAATTGCTCGAAAATGGCAAAAAATAATCTAAAAAACATCTTGAACCCGATGAAAACTATATGATATACTCTCCGAAAAATTAAATCGGTGATCTATGCAAAAACTTACCAATTTTCCCTCCTTACAAGCGTCCACAATTCAATCTTTCACCCTAGGGATCGGAGCCACTACCGCTGCATGTCTATATTATATTTTGCAGGAACGCATAATCGCTAGCTGCATAGACAAACTCTCAGCACAGTCTCGTTTTGACACTCCGAAACCTTCTCTCTATGAAAGAAGTGTTACCACTTTTTACGCTTTCCTAATATGCCTTCCCCCGTTGCATTAAGATCGCTTTCCTACCTACAATTCTTTTTACAGCGCTTACAAACCCACCCAACAATCCATTATGCAGTCACCCATCCAAGACTATCTTCTATATTAAAAACACCTTCACCTCTCCTCCCATTTTTAGAAAAGTGTGTGGAGAAATCCCCTGCGCTTCCAAAAGAAATAATTTACATTGCTCTTTCATCCTTGATAATCAGAGAAATATGGGACAAATGCGCCCCAACAAGAGCACATATCAACTATCCGCAAATATCAAACGCTCTTGCTTTTATTACAGGAGGGGCCCTGACTGCTGCTGCTGGCACATTTTCTATTCCTTCTGCCCTATTCACCGCCTGGTGCTTTTCCATCTTGCAGTATACAAAAAGAAAAGAGAGAGAGCATCTTAGAGAGAAGTTAGGCATGCAAAAGATCAATCCTGGAAAAGGACCTCTTTTAATACCCTCCTTTGCAATAACCGATGAAATCATTGAGTTTGCCGAAAAGGAGAATGTCAAGAATTTTGATATAGAAGATCGTAAATACGCCCTTTCAATAAAGAAAGCGCAAGACGGAAAGCACCTGTCCACAGAAGATCAAATAAATATCTTTATTTATTTCCAACACCGCTCATATGAAGCCCCCATTGTAATAACAAGAGATAGCATGGAAGATTTATCATCAATTGCAGAATATACCATTAAATTAATGGTCAAATCAGCACAAACATTAAATCCTCTTTACCTCTTACATACTTTTTTAAATGAAAATGGGATTACACGTTTGACAAGAGATCTTGAAACGGCTGATTTTCTCTCTAAAATACAAAAATCTTTAAAAAGAGGCATCCCTTTATCTAAGGAAGACAAAAGCGCATTTTTCCTTATCCTTATGGTGCACAAAACATATAATGAATATTATAAACCACATAAAGAGCTTGCAGCAGCCTTAAATGCAAGACCTTCTGATTGTTGCCAAGTTTTTGAAACAACTTACAGAAAATCTGTTCAAGAGAAATTAGAAAGAATGGAAAAGGCAATGGACATTTTTAATCATCCAAATGATCCAAATTATCTAAAGCTTGCTGAATTGATCAGATTAATAGGGAGTGCTAGCAGAAACATGAGCCCTAATGAATCACTTTGGCAAGAAAGAATGAAAGAATGCTTTAATAGTCATATCAGCACACTTAATAATGGCGTAATTCCTGATACTGAAGAACACAACACTAATCAATACTATTTAATCTTCTGTATCCATGAAAAATTCCCTGACTTGGATAAAGAAAAATTAAAAACTTACCTTACGGGAAACAAGCACATGCCACTCAAATACATTTTATTAAATTTTTTGAATGATCAATCGTAGCTCTGTAGCTTTATAGCTGCCTTCATCCTAAAATTAACAGGACCTGGATTATAGTATGAGGCGGTGAAGTTTTGCATTTGACCGCCTTGCAGTATACCCAAATAGCCTACTATCGGAATGAGACCTCCGCATAACTCTGGTCAATCGATCAAATCGTGCTTTTTCTGCAGATGTTTATTTCCACATCTCGCCTGCTCCCCATAGGATGTCTTCGACATAAAAACAAAAATCTGTAAAAAAATCGAAGATTTTTTCACTTCACCAGAGTTATCCAGAGGTGTTGGAATAACAATTTTGAGATTTTTTTGAAATTCAGGTTGCCTTTTAAATTAATTTTTCTTGAAAATGACTAACACTTTAAAGTGCTAAGATGTATACATATGCAGGTATACTCAATGCTTCTAACCGCTCCTTTTTTCGAAGCCTTGGGATATAAGGATGAGACCGTTGCATAAGTCAGCGTGTTTTGAAAAAATAGCAGATTTTGAATTGAGTGAGGCTCCCTATGCGTAAGGCCCTATTAGGAGACAAGCGGCAATCAAAAAATCGCAAAATGTGCGTTTTTACAAATATGATTACTTATCCAACGGCCTCAAGAATGTGTCCGAATAAATAATATTTTGGGGTTCTATGAACGAAGTTGAATTCAGTCTTTTTCCAAGTATGCACCTGCGTTCTTCTTTTACAGGGGAGTGCTTTTTGTCAAAGCAAGCAAGCTACACAGGAAGAGTCTTTATGTTTAAAAAGAATTTCTGAATTTTGGAAAGATCAAGACTACCAAATGGTCAAAAAGCAAATTATAGAATTTCTCACAGCTTACCCCCAAAGTAATTTTCATGATAATTTACACGCCATTCTAGGCGATATTTTTTTTCAAGAGGATAATTTTTTAGATGCTCTGGCATTTTATAAAAAAATTAAGCATAGAGAGTTCGTAGAAAAAACACTCTACAAACGCCTCCATTGCCTATACGAGTTAAAGAAATCGGAAGAAATCATTGCAACAGCCCTCCCTTTTTTCCAAGAAGATGATGCGCTGAAATCCCTTCCTATTCCCTTCAGAGAAGAAGCACTTTTTCTTTTAGCAGAGTCTCTTTTCAAGCAAGTGGTTAGCTCCTCTGATCCAATTGAAAAAAAACAGCTAGCCTCAGAAATTAAACGTTTTTACGAATCTCTATCCTCTGAAAAATATCAAGATCTAGCTCTTTTCCCCGTGCAGAATTGCATAAAATATTGAATGAGTACACTGAATCCGCTTCTCTCTATTTAACCCTCGCAGAAAAACATCCAGAAAAAGCAGAGGAGTTTCTTCTACAGGCAGCTTCTATGCAACTTCTGTTTGATAAGGGTGCAGCTATTGAAACTTATGGAAAAATCTGATAACTTAAATGGTGAAAGAGCAGCTTTAGCTGCTTACAACCAGTTCGTGCTCCTTTTCCAAGAAAAAAAATATGATGAATTTATTAATTTGCAGTCCTCAATAGAAATTCATCTAGCCCCAGAAAAGCAACCACTATTTCATTTCTGGTTAGGAAGAAGCTATTTTAACGTTGGGAATTTCTCTGATGCGGCCCCTCTTTTGAAACAATATATCGAAGAAGAAAAAGAGACCTCCGATTTAAAAAAATCAGCTTTCCTGATGTTAATTACATGTGCCCAAAAATCAAATGACGACATGTTATTCGAACAAGCCCTCCGCAAGCTATCCCTTGAATTTCCAAAAGATCCCGAGACTTCTAAAGCCCTTCTTCTACACGCAGAAAATTGCCTGAAAGCAGGGCAGTTTGCGCAAGCTGTTTTTGATTTAAACCAGTTTATCGCTCAATTCCCAGATGCCGACCAAAAAGAAGATGCGATGTATAACAAAGCAATCATTCTATCCCAAATGGAAGCGTGGGAAGAAAGCAAAAAAGCTTTCCTAGGTGTAGCGCAAGAATTTCCTCAAAGTCGCCATATCGATGCCGTTTGGAAACACGTACTAAACTGCTCTATGCAAGACCTTAAAAATGCGCCTCCAAGCGAGCAAGACGCAAAGAAAGAACAATTTGCTGTAGATCTTCAGACTACATTAAAACACAATAGAAAATTCAAAGCAGATGAGCAAGCAAGTTATGAATTTTTATTAGGCAAGACCTATTTTGAGTTAAATAACTATGCGGAAAGCCTCCAATCTTTTCGGAACTACCTTCAGTCCTACCCAAACCATGCTTCTATAGGAGAAGGGTACCTTTTAACAGCTGTTTGCTATCAAAAATTAGACTCTAGCCCAGAAGATTTTATTGTTAATGCAGAGAAAGCATTACAATTTCAGCTACCCAATGCTAATAAAGGATCTATCCACTTAGAACTGTTTAACAATTACTTAAAACTAGGTGATTTAGAAAAAGGAGCAGCGCATCTCTTTACAAGCTATATCGTGGAAAAACACCCTATTCAATTTGATAACCAGTTGTGGCTAGCTAATTACTACTACTCTCTTGCAAGTAGCAACCCTGAAAATGCTTTTGCCTACGATCGAGCAGCCGTTCTCTTTGAAGATCTTTTGAAAATTAAAGACACTTCCATGAGATTACACATCGCTCCTGAAGATAGCTTTTTAGAAGTTGAAGCCCTTAAATTTGCTCGTATCCTCCCTCTTAATGCGCGAACAGACCTCCTGATTTCGCTTACAGAAACACAAGGGAAAAACCCTTTGGGTGGCTGGAAATTCTACCACCAAGCGCTTTTTGAACTAGGGCAGGCATATGCTCTAGCAAAAGATTATCAAAAAGCTATGACAACTTATGACCGTCTAACCCGCCTGGTTCCAAAAGCAACATCCTACTTTTCTTGTGCTGCCTCACTTGAAAAAGCTAGGCTATTACTAACTCAGTTTAAAACAGAAAAAAAGAAGATTTTCATGAAAACAATCCGCGAATTGTTTCCGTTTTAAACAATCTGAAAGATCTTCAAATTCAGAAAAATATCCAACTCTGAACCGATACATTTAGAAGCAGCGCTAGAATATGCTGACATGCGTTCTTTGCTTTCTGAGCCTGCATCGAGAATCGAAACAGCGCTCTTCTTTTTAAATCGACTAAAAGATGACTTTGTCTCTTACGAAGATACAGTATGTCAAGAGTATCATAACCAGCGAGAGCTATCCCCAGAAAAGAACGGTCTTT
This sequence comes from Rhabdochlamydiaceae bacterium, assembly GCA_047459655.1. Lineage (GTDB taxonomy): Bacteria > Chlamydiota > Chlamydiia > Chlamydiales > Rhabdochlamydiaceae > CANJJB01. The sequence goes on along the minus strand of JAJREF010000005.1, from coordinate 138,875 downwards.
ACCAAAGTTATATGAAAGCCATCGAAGGGGAAATATTAAGACTAGAAGCACTCGTGAGCAAAAAAAGTCAACAATTCGATGAAGCAAGAGAAAAAGAAGACCTAGCCATCTTGTTGCTTCAGGAAGTATTATCAGATGAGACAATTACCCCCTATCTTCGAACCCGAGTACAAACCAATTTACAAGGCCTTGGAATTTGAACTTAAAAAACAATAAAAGTCTTTTTTATACATGTCTTTTTGTTTCAGTAGGCATTCACTTAGGAGCTGGTTGGATATTTTATAAACAACCACTTTTCTTGCGCCCTTATTTTGGGGCTTTAACACAAAAGCCTGCCTCTGTGGTGATTCCTCTAGGAGATGAAGATATCAATCTCTCGGAAAGAAACATCTCTTTAGAAGAAGTCATGAGTCAGATCATTGAAATCCCCATGCAAAAACAACTATCCCAAGATAAATCATATCTCACGCACAACCAGCAACAACCTTCTTTAGAAAAAAACGGTGAACCTCTTGGAAAGTCTGTAGCCGTTGCCGACTCAGCAGATATCATACTCGTAGAGGACCCCAAGATAGCAACGGCTGAAATCCCCATCCCTTCAGACTCGCTAGAACAGTTTATTCTGCCTGAGACATCCCTTTCCTTCATTACAAAGGTAGAACCCATAAAAGAACTCAATGGTAGCTTCATTCCCCAGATCGATATTCCTGTAGAGGCAAAGACCCACAAAAAATTAGATTCTACAACGACCCCTCATTATTCTGCCCTTGCAGAAAAACGCTCCCTACATTGATATCCCCAAAGAGCTAGAACTGCCTAATATTCTATCTCTAGAAGATAATGCCTTGCCAAATCCTTCTCTAGCAACGAGCGAATTCTTTTTGCAAGCTCCCCAACCTCCTATGGATATAGTGATTACCACACCTCCTCCTGCAGTTACAGACAGACCTCTTCCACCTGTCCCTAATCTGGCATCTTCTGCAAAAGACAATTACCCCCTTGCCACTGAAACGATAGGTGCTCCATGGGATGCAGGATTCGATGTAGAAGTTTGTACAATGAAAAGGGAAGAGGGGGGATATTTCTCTGTTACCCTAATCCCCAAATACGATATGTCGCGTAAGCAAATGAACCAAAATTACTATTTTCTTATCGACCGCACCAACTCTATTGGAAAAAATCGCTACCAGACTTTTAAAACGCGCTGTCAACCGTGCGCTCAGCTCCCTTGAGGAAAACTCTCGCTTTAACATCGTGGTCTTTGATAAAAAGTCGTTTCTTTAAGTGAACAACCTTTACTCTATTCAAAAAAGTCTCTCCAAATGGCTCAAGCTTTCTTAGAAAAGCAAGATCATGGCAGTTACTTCAGCGCAGCCGACCTCTGCAAATCCCTTTCTAAAATCGTTCCTGAGACTGTCCAAGAAAATGAAGCAACCTCTGTTATTTTAATGACAGACGGAGACTCTTCCCTGAACCAAGAAAAACAACGAAAGATCATCCAATCGTTCGCACAGAAAAATAAAGGAAGACTCTCTTTATATACGGCTGCAGTAGGAGAAGGAAATAACCTAGCGTTTTTAGAGCTACTCAGCAGCTTAAATAATGGCCACCTCCTCTACTCTGACACTCACGCTAGCTTCCCCAGAAAACTTACAAAACTAGTACTTGATCTACTGCACCCTATTGCCAAAGACATCTCCGTTTCAATCTCTCAAGCAAATCCTAAGGGACGTATTAAACTATACTCTTCCTCAACAGCGCTCCCCTGCCTTTTTAGCAAACGCCCCTATACCATCTATGGAACAGCAGAAACTCTGACTAATTTCACCCTCGTGCTACAAGGGAAAAACAAAAACCAACTCTTCACCATCAAGAAAACATCTCTTTTGCAGAAGCAAAAAGCGACCCCAGAGTCCTTGCTAAGCAATGGTCTCACAGCCAAGCCCATACAGCCTACGAAGCCTACCTTGCAAGTGGCGAAGAAGAGCTCCTCGAACAAGCCCGCACATTCCTAGACTCCACCAAATCTAGGTACTAGAAATGAGTCACCTTACTATAATTGGCGGTAGCCTGCGTAGTCGCGCCCTAAAATCTCCTGAAAGGAGACAAGACACGTCCTACGACTGCGCTGGTGCGCAAAGCGGTTTTTGACATGCTAGCGCCTGAAATAGAGGGATCGCACTTTTTAGATCTCTTTGCGGGAAGTGGTGCAATGGGAATTGAAGCGCTGAGCCGAGGTGCTACTCATGCAACACTCGTAGAAAATGGGAAAGATGCCCTTGCTTGTATTCGGGATAACCTGAGCAGATTGCAGCTCGAGACGCAAGCGACTCTCTTAACCTACGATGTCAAAAAAGCCCTAGAGTCCTTAAGCAAGAAAAATGCACAGTTCGAGATCATCTACTGCGATCCACCTTACGCTCTTGCGTCTATCCATCTAGAAGTTTCTCTTTTTTAGATGAACACCCTCTTTTAATAAAAGGTGGGACTCTTTTTCTTGAAGAAGCCTCACCCTCTTGCCTTGATGTAAAACAGATTGCCCTTACACACCTCGTTCATAAAGATTCGAGGCGCTTCGGGAAATCAATCCTGCATCGATACGAATGCCATAAGTAATTGCAAATGAACCGATTATAATCGGCATTGAAAAATCTATACTTATATGTTAGAATATCTAACATGCGGTGGTAAAATTTTCAACTCAGGCTTATTATGTTTGCAAGACACATATTATCAACACTTTACGAATCACTTCGATTCATGCCTATTGTTCTTTTACGGGGTGCAAGACAAACCGGTAAAACAACTCTTATGAAAACTATCAGTCAGAGTCAAAAAGAGTATACTTATCTATCTTTTGACCATCTACCCTCTTTTTTATCAGCAAAAGATGATCCAGTAGGTTTTATATCACGCATCAAAAAGCCTGCTATTTTAGATGAAATACAAAGGGTTCCTGAACTCTTTCTTCCGATCAAACAAGACGTAGATGAAAATAGAATTCCGGGCGCTACCTCTTGACTGGATCAGCAGATCCCCTTCTTATTCCTAAACTAGGAGACTCCTTGGCTGGAAGGTTGCGATTATTAAATTTATGGCCACTCTCCCAAGGAGAAATCTTAGGGCAACAGGAAACATTTTTAGACAAAATTTTTAATCAAGACATCCCCTCCACAGGGGAAACAGTAGAATGCTCGAAAGGGCTTCTCCTGGGTAAAATCTTTGAGGGAGGATATCCTACACTCTTGTCAATAGAGTCTGAAAAACAAAAAAATGCTTGGCTCAATGATTACATCTCCCTTGTATTACAAAAAGACATTCTAGAGCTCTCTCGTATTGAAAATATCACCGAAATCCCAAATCTTCTGATTTTACTAGCTTCGCGAGTCGGCTGCTTATTAAATGTAGAAGAGCTAGCGCGTGCGCTCAGACTTTCTTCAATGACTCTCCACAGATACTTAGGGTTACTACAAACGCTTTTTCTCGTGCACCTTCTCCCTCCTTGGCATACAAACTTAGGCAAACGCCTAGTCAAATCACCAAAAATTTATCTCACAGATACAGCTCTACAACTGTTCCTTCTCAACATGGATCGGGAAAGGCTAAGCAAAGATCCTAACCTAATGGGGAAGATCCTAGAAAATTTTGTTGTTTTAGAACTCTTAAAACAACTCTCTTGGAATGAACAAAATATTCAGATGTACTACTACAGAGACTACCAACACTCTGAAATCGATATTATACTCGAAGGCCCCGGAGGGAAGCTAGTTGCCATTGAAATCAAAAGTAGCGAGACCGTATCGCCAGATGATGCAAAAAGCTTAAAAGCTTTTCAAGAAATGGCAAAAGAAAAATTCGTACAAGGGATTCTTTTATATGCCGGAACAACCCATTTGTCTTTTGGAGAAAAATCACAGCCTCTCCTATCTCTTCTATATGGGGTTAACTCAGCCTACTTTCTTTCCTTTTTCCCATTTGGTTTGTTGGCAGCTGCCCTTTACATCATAGGCTTTCTTGATCCCATTTAGTTGGTCATCGGTGTATACCTGCAAGAGGTGTGGTTTACCATCTTCGTAGTACTTATTAAACTTCCCATGACGAAGACCCTTTATATATTCCCCTTCAAAGGTCAAAACGCCCTTCTCATTCCACTGACATGAAAGCCCGTGTAACTTGCCACTCATGTAGTGGGTAGAGCTAGATAGTTTCCCATCGGGGAAATAACTATTTTCTACCCCTTCTTTCTCATTGTCAACGTACTGCATCTCTTTGTAAATTTTTCCATTGGGATAATACTCAAAAGCAGAACCTTCCCGTTTACCTGCTACGTAATTTACCCTCATAAGCAAGTTGCCCTTAGGATCAAACCGCTCCAATAACCCATCTGGCTGACCTTTTCTGAAGACTGTGACTGCAATTTTATTGCCGCCCTCATCATACTCGATCATGTCACCCTGGATCTCTCCATGTTCAAAGTTCATTTCAAGTGCTTTTTTCTTTCCAAAACTTCATGCGGGGGTAGTAGACAATGTGCGGGCCGTGTCTACGGTTATTGTCATAATGGAAAATCAGTTCCCTTCCATCCTCTGCTTTTTGAAGAAGCGTCCGTTTAACTTGCCATTTTCGTACCACATCTCTTCTACGATATTGCCATCTTTGTCCCATCTGCCTACTATTCCATGCAATTCACCTTGCTGATACTGCGTTAGTTCTTGTAAGGTACCGTCGGCATAGAATGCTTTTTGCTCTCCATCTAACTGCCCTTCTTCATTGAAACGCATCACTCTAGCTAGGCACTCTTTTTTCTTAGCATCTTCAAATCTATAAAAGACTTTGTGCTCTCCCACAGGAAGTCCTTCTCGAAAAATTTTGATAAAAGAGGGGGATCCATCCTCATAAAAAGCCTCAACTTTACCTTCAATCTTGTCATCTTTGTACACAACGGTTCCCTTGAGTTGTCCGTTGGCCCAGTATTCCTCTTCTTTACCCACTTTTTTCCCTTGGTCAAATTGAAGAGACTGCTTAGGGCGGTCTTTTTCAAACCAAATTTTAATGACTCCATGAGGAAGGTCGTTTTGATAAGATGCATCAACGAGCAGATCTCCTTTTTCATTCCATTCTTTGTAGCTTCCCTCTTTCTTCCCAAGGACAAAAAATCCTTCTGCCTTAAGTTTTCCATTTTCAAACCACTCTCTACGGGTCTTATCAAGCTGCCCCTCCACGTAATACTCTTCTAATTTGGGAGCTCTCGTCGGGAAATAGGCCTGTAAAAGGCCATCTTTGATGCCATTTTTGAATGTAAGTTTTAAAGCCAGTTGTCCGTTTTCATACCATTCTTCATAAGGGCCATCTTTTTCTTTATTGTGATAAATCACGTGTAATTTGAGCTGTCCAGAAGGGAAGAATTCTTGTTGATCCCCTTCAAACTCTCCATTTTGATAATGAAAGATGGTCTTCTGCACTCCATCGTCATACCACTGCTCGAACAGGCCCTCGTATTTGTTATTTATCGGAGTATATTTGGCAACGCATTGCCCTGCTGGATTGAACTCTTCGACAGGAGCAAGAAGCTTGCCTGCCTCATCAAATTTTGCAACGTAGGCCTCTTTGCCATTATCATAATTCTTCCAATGAACACCTATTGCAACTCCTTCCTGATAGGTTCCTTCTCCGCAAAGAACACCCGCGTCAGTGAAAAATTGTTCTTTTCCTATTTTTTTCCCATTTTTATACTGAACTTTATAACTTTCCTTGCCGTTAGGATGATATTTTAAATGTGTCCCAATGGGCTCTCCCAGTTTAAAATCTTGGACTTCTACAATGGCATGGTCTTCATTGTAAACAATAAGGGCCGAGTGTTTTCCTTCTGTATGGAGAAGCCCTTTTTCATAGTGTTTGCTGACTTTTAAAGCTCCACTTTCAAACCATTCAAAAGCGCTGCCATGAGGCACGCCGTCTTGGTAAGATACTAAAATGGCCCTTTTCCCATTGGGGAAAAAGCGGATCAAATTCCCAACAATCTTATCTTCGTGGTAATTAATTTCTTCTGCTTTTGTTTCATCTTCATAGTAGGTATAAGCAGCTCCCTCCCTTTTCCCCTGAGAAAACCCACATATCCCTTTGAGTTTACCGCTGGGATAAAAGATTTTCATCTCCCCATGTAAAACCCCCTTTTTGTAGAAAGCAATCTTTTCAATCCCTCCATTTTCATGCAAGGAAACAGATACTCCCTGAGGAACAGTGGTGGTTTTCCAAAAAATTGCGCCTGGAGATTCTTGATCAACTGTTGTTAAATCGGTTTCACTTTTGATTTGCCCATTGGGGAAAAAAGAAATTTCCTTGAGAGGATGTTTCTGATCTTCTTCTCCTAGTTCATAAAACTGCATTCTTGCAGGTTGCCCTGAAGGATAACCCTCTAAAATTACATGCTGCCAATGAGGTTCTTGAACCTTTAGTTGTTCAAGTCCTGCTAAAAACTTATCGCTAGCACCTAAATTCAACACGATCAAAGAGACAACGTATATAAAAATAGTTTGTAAAAATTTCATAGATATTCCTTATCATTCATACTTTTTGAGATTTTAGCGCGATAGGGCTTTATTAACCAGAACCCTCTACTCATATATGGAAATTGAGACCGTTGCATAAGTCAGCGTGTTTTGAAAAATAGCACATTTTGGTGAGATTTTGAATTGAGCGAGCCCGCATATGCGGAACACCCCATAGGGGGCGAGCGAAAATCGAAAGATCGCAAAATATGCGTTTTTAGAAACATGATCACTTATGCAACAGTCTCAAATTATTAGACATATGAAAAATCACGGTTGTAATAAATAAAAGGCATAAACTACAATCGGTTCGAAAAATTTTTCGAATCACGTGTAATTTTGATTATTACACGTAAAAAATTATAACCCGCGAGGATAATATATGCCCCTTTCACCTATAGGCTCTACTGGTTCCCAAACACAGCTTCCTTCTCTTGTAAATGCTCAAGACAGCGTTGCAAAACGCGTGGCTGATTGTGGATGCCGCGCGCTTGCCTCTTCAAATCCGCCATCGTTTATACAAAAACACTCTTTTACCATTATTGCTCTTTGCGTAGTGGCTATTGTGGCTGCCGCCGCTTTTGCTATAAAATTTTTCCTTGATAGAAGAACTCTTCTAGCCGATCTCGATGCAGAAAAAAAGAAATTTAACCTTGCGCAGCAGGAATCTCAAGCGGACATAGATCAAACTACAGCTCAATTGGAAGCAGCTCACACTGCCAAGCTTGCTGAGCTAACGGTTGCCTTAGAAAAACAACACGAAGAGTTCCTCAATAATAAAATAATTGAATTAGAGACAAGCCACGCTGCCAAACTCAAGGAGATCGAACAGAAAGCAGCAAATGCTAGAAAAACATATACGACAAAATATGCTGCCCTTGAAGAAGAAAAAAGAATTTGGAAAAACAAAGAGACGACGCCTTCGCTGCCCTTGATAACCTTCAAGCTCAGCTGAATCAATTAAAAACAAATTATGATCAAGAACATGCTAGACTTTCTATGCTCGAAACAGCAGAAGGAAAAAACACAAACGATATACGCGCTCTTCAAGCTCAAAAGACCACGTTGGAACAAAATTATAGCAGAGACATACTTCAATTAAAAGAGGAGAAAGGTAAATTAGAAACAATACACACAACTGTTCTTGCTACCCTTGAAAATCAAGCCAAAAAATTGGAAAAAATAGCTGAAGAGCATAAAGCTGAAATAAGCTCTCTTGAAGCCGAGAACAAAACCTTAGCTGAAACTCAAAATCAAGCCCTTACTAAACTTCACGCTGCAAAAGAAAAATTGAAGAGATTGGAAGCCGGCGCAAGGGCAGTAGATCGCTTGCAAACTGAAAACGAACGCTTACAAAGAGAGCTCCGAGCAGTTTGGGACAGCTTCCGCTCTGATGAGATAATTGCTTACGCATTAGGACAGCTAGCGCTTCGTCTGAAGGAACCCCTAGAACATCCTCCCGGATTGCCAAGTGTAGTCGAAGAAGCTAGGGAATCCATACATAAACTCGTAGAAGCCCTTGTTACAGCTGCCTATCAAAAGGTACATGACCAAGTAGGCGATTACATAGATACTCTACTAGCTAGAAAAACTGGCAGCAACATCTCCCCAGAGAAACAAGCAAATGCTCATAGACTAGTACCGGGGGTAAAGGAAAGAATTAACAAGCTTGGTAAGTAGTCCACGGTGGAGTTTTTTGATCGGAAATGGCAAAAAAAACGCCTTTTGGAAATAAAAGGCGTTTCCTTTCATAGAAATAAATTACATGAAATAAGCAAGCCAGCAGAGCGCTAAGCCCCAAACAAAAGGAACGATTCCTTGAATTTTTGCGGCAGCAGGCTTTCCCATTGTCCATTTGATCAATAGTTGTGGAACAAATAGACCTAATAGTCCACGCACAACAAATAACCATCCTAATAAAGTTACAAGCAAATAAGCATCCCATGCCCATACGTTGTATACTTTTACAATGATGATACCCAATAAAAGGGTAATCACACTGATTAAGTATACTAAAGCTGGAGAATTTTTAATCGCTGTCCATACTTTTACTAAACTATCTGCATAGAGCAGCATCCAGAGACCAACAATTGCTAAAAACGGCCCAAATATACCGGCCAAACACATTACATGTTCCATCTTCCCTCCTTAAGGGTTACAGAAATAGAGAATTACTCTAATCCGCAACATAAGGATTAAATAATTTATTTGTCAACTTTCTTTGGTTAAGCTGAGGTGTTTTTCCTGAAAATTTTATTTTTTCTGGTACTTTCCCATAAGCTCTGAATAGGCTAGAACATGCCCTTCCATCTCTTGTTCAACCTCTTCTTTTGTAGCTCCAACTTTCAAGTTCAATAAAGAATCTAACGCGTAGAGTTTGAAGAAATAGCGATGCTCTCTGTCGGGCGGACAGGGCCCCTGGTACCTGTTATCACCGCGCGTGCCTTTTCCTAAAATTCCCATTGAGTTTGTATTCTCCTCGATATTTCTTGTTTCTGGAGGGATATTAAAAATAACCCAATGCACCCACATCCCATCTTTACGTAAAGAAAGGGGCACATCAGGGTCATCCATGATCAACACAAGGGCTTTTGCATTTTTGGGAACGTTTGAAATAATAAGAGGGGGATTGATGTCTTTCCCCTGACAGGTATAAAGGGAAGGGATGCTTTCCCCTTGTTTAAATGCCGGACTGGTTAGTTGCACAGCTACCTTTTTGGTTTGTCAGGAATTGCCATCTCTGCAGGCCTAGTATAGGCTTCTGCAAAATTAATTTGAATAGGCACTTGAAAATCTACGTAACGAACCCTATCCTTTCCTTCCATCTTTAAAGCCCCTGAGGGGTCGATTTTCCCATTAGACAAGATATGTAATACAATAGGGGGTTTGTGTTTAGATGGGCCCAGTAAAGAAATCGAGTGAATACCTTCTAGAGACGTGCGCACTTTATTTAACGACTGAAGGGCTAACTCATCGCTATGTGTTGTTAGAACCCACATATTTTTTTCTTAGCGATGGTAACCTCTAAGTCAGCATTATAAATCAAAGCCAAGAGCTGGGCTCTTTCTAGGTGTTCTTTTACCCTCCATGTATCATGCCGAAAGCGGTGAATACCCATCATCGCCTTCAGCTCAAAGCCAACAACTCCGGCGATAATGGTCATGATCATCATGGCCATCATGATCTCTAAAAGGGTAAAAGATCTTTTCTTCAATTAACCGCCTGTAGCCTCTGGGGTAGATTTTGTAGTTTTTGAATCAATTTTAAGAGTGTGAGATTTCTCATAATCTTTTAACTTAGGTGAATCGACAATAAGCTCGCCTTTTTCTATGCTAATCACATAAGGCTCGCCCCATCCATCCGTACAGTCTTTTGTATCTTTGAAAAGACCTGAGTTAATCAGATGCTTGATATATGCTTCTTTGCCTGCTGCTGTTATAAACTTTTCCAACGGAATGTCTTTATCAATAGATTCAAACAATAGGATCTGCTGAATCTTTGCGGCGCCCTGCTTAGATTTGAAGGCCTTACCCTTGTCTAAGCTGCCTTTCATGTTGTAGCCAACAACACTACTGATCACCCCTATCAAAAGGATGACGATCATGATCTCCATGAGAGTGATGGGTCTTTTTTTTCTTTTCATAATTTTCCTTTTTAAGTGTCTAGTAACGAACTCACGTCAGTGAGCGGGAGCAGTACAGACACGAGCACTATCCCTACGATTAATCCTAATAAAAGTAGCAGGGCCGGTTGAAGAACGGCTGTGATTTGCTCAAGGCTCTTGCTGAGTTCTTCTTCGTAGATGTCTGCAATATTGCCCAAATTGCCTCCCATATTACCTGTTTCTTCAGAAAGTTCCAACATGCGAACCATCAGCGAAGGAATGAGGGGGAATTTTTTAGCTCTGAACTGAAGGAAAGCCCCTCCATAATCCTTTTCTCAGCACTCTCCATGACGGCTTCTAAGGGGAGATTATGCATCACTTTTCGAGAAAGACGCAAGGATTCTAATAAAGGCACGCCCCCCTCTAATAGGATCGAGCAAGCTCTACAAAATCGAATAAGTGCCGACTGTAAAAAAATGGTCTTTAAAATAGGTAAAGAGAGGAGCATCTTTTGCAAGAAAACCTGCGTGCTTTTTTGACGAAATAGCAAAATACTCCCACCGACTAAAGAAACGATTGTTAACCCTAAAGCTAAAATATGTGTGCGTAAAAACTGGCTAGAAAAGAGGACAACGGTTGTTAATGTGTGGAGCTCTCTTCCCTCAAATAACTCTTTCATGGAGGGAATCACAAAAAAAGAAGAACAAAGGTGACAATCACACAAAATACGCTTAAAAAAGCAGGGTACGCGACAGCTGAGATCAGCTGCTTTTTTAACTTTTCCTTCTTGCCTATGAGAAGAGAGAGTTGATCAAAGATCCGTGGTAAAGATCCCGTCTGCTCAGCCGCCTTGACCATAGAGATATAGACCTCATCGAAACTCTTGGGATAGCCTTTTAAAGCCTCCGACAAACTGATCCCTCTTTTGAGAGCGTTGCATAAATCTAAAAAAAGGCAGTGGACAGGGTGGTGGCGGTATTTTTCTTCCAAGGTTTCTAAGCTTTCATAAAGGGGAAGGCCTGCTCTTAAAAGCTGTCCTACTTCCCTTGTAAAAGATAGTAGAAAAGAGGGGGGAGTTTTTTCTCTCTTTCCTCTGCTTTTAGGGGCTTAAGAGACGTCAAAAGAATGCTATCTTTACGAAGCTGCTCTTTGGCCGCTATCTCCGAATCAGCATCGATCACGCCTTTGATTTTTTTTCCTTCTTCCAAAAGCCCTTGGTAGCGATATAAGCCCATGTTTTACTCCTCGCTACAACTTCGAGATACCCGTAAGACTTCCGTTGTTGTGGTGATGCCTTGGATGACGAGGTGGGCTCCCTCTATCCGAAGAGAGCTCATTCCTTCGGCAAGAGCGCACTCTCGTAGTTCGACAGCATCCCCACTTTTGAGAAGCTGTTTTTTTATGCCATTTGACATCGTCATCAGTTCATAGATGCCATGCCTCCCCTTATATCCTGACTGAAAACAATTTGCACACCCTTCCCCTCTGTAAAAAGGAACCGGATCTGTAAGGCCAAGATCTCTGAGTTCTGAGTTAGAAGGGGTATAGGTTACTTTACAGGTAGGGCAGATCGTACGAACAAGCCGCTGCGCTAAAATGCCAATCACAGAGGAGGATAAAAGATAGGGCTCTATACCCATATCAATGAGGCGGGTAAGGGCAGAAGGTGCATCATTCGTGTGCAGCGTGCTGAGCACAAGGTGTCCTGTTAAAGAGGATTGGATAGCGATCTCGGCGGTTTCTCGATCTCGGATCTCTCCTATCATAATGACATCGGGATCTTGTCGCAAAATATGTCTAAGACCTGTAGCAAAATCTAAATGGATTTTTGGATTTACACCGACTTGCGCCATCCCTTGAAGTTTATATTCAACGGGGTCTTCAATGCTCATGATGTTGATTTCAGATGAGTTAATTTCAGAGATTGCGCTATAGAGCGTTGTGGTTTTTCCACTTCCTGTGGGCCCTGTGACAAGGACAATTCCTTCACTAAAGGCTATCATCTTTTTAAATTCATGGAGTATAGGCCCTCGCATCCCTAACTTATGTAGCCCAACGACCACATTGCTTTTGTCTAAAATTCTTAAGACAACCCGCTCTCCATAAACTACAGGAATCGTACTCACGCGAAAATCTATTCCTCGACCTCCAATTTTCAACTTGATCCTTCCGTCTTGGGGCAGTCTATTTTCTGCAATATCCATACGCGTTAAGACTTTGATACGGGTAATGAGGGGCATCTGCAGATCTTTGGGAGGGGCGTGCCGCATTTGAAGAACGCCATCGATACGGTAGCGCACCTCAAGCCCCTGCTCCATGGGCTCAAAATGAATATCGGAGGCTTCTTGCTGGATTGCTTCTGTCAAAAGAGCGTTCAAAAGGCGGATCACAGAAGAATCAGAGGTCTGCTCGAGCAGATCGTATCCTTCCTCTTCTTCCAAAGCGGATGTCTGCTTTTCTCTCAATGTTGCAATCAACTTTTTAGTAGCGTCTTCTTTCTGGCCATAACAAGACTCTATGGCTTCTTTGATGAGCTCAATGGAGGCGCAGATAGGATGGATCTGTTTTCCCACTAAATAACGCACTTCTTCTAGAGCATCTAGATCTAAAGGATCAGATACAGCGACCGTCATAGAAGAATCATCTTCTTCTAAAGGCAAAAGGCATTTGTTTTTAGCAAATGTGTACGGAACTTTTTGCGCCTTTTTTTGTACAAAAACATACGGTTGTAGGGATTTTACATAAGGAATTTTGAGATCATGACAAAGAGATTCTATATTAGCGATCATTTTTAAAAAATATCTGCATACTTTGTTTAAAGAAACGAGTTTGTTCTTTGTCTTTTGCTTCGACGACTTTTTCAAGGAATTCAGGGATATCTCCCGCACGTTTTTTTAGCTCTTCGGTACGAATTTTTGTCACTTCCTCTTGAGGATCGTAGATGATTTTAGGGGTGATAAAAAGAACATCTCTGCTTCGTGGTCAGTGAGCGCTGTCGAGCCAAAGAGCTTTCCAAATCCAGGAATCTCTCCAAAGAAGGGCACTTTTTCTTCTCTATCTTGTTTTGTTTTTTTCTAAGTCCGCCTAAGATGATCGTCTCTCCATCAATGACCCTGACTTCATTTTCAATATGGCGCCTATCGACAAGTGGTTTCTCGTTGTGAGGATCTGATTTATTGGTATCAAAAGAAATGTTTGTCTTAAGTGTGACAGAGCCGCTCTCTTCTTCCCCTTCACAGGCGTGAACAGTAGGCGTTAAAACAATGGTAATCCCAAATTGCGCTCTTGAGAATGATTTTTCAAAAGAGGTTCCCTTATTCGTATCAACAGGAGCAGCTCCGTTGTTGATTGATACCTCTTCAACAATAGAGATCGTAGCAGGCGTTTGGTTAATGGTTGTCAAAGAAGGGGCAGCATTGAGTTGGACATTGTCCTGTGTCATGAGAAAGTTGTAAGCAATGTCGAATTTAGGCGTATATTTATGCGCAGGTCCATGAAAGAAAAATTGAAGGACCCCCTTTGATCTGACTTCGGGACCTACAACGGGAGTATACGTAACTCCATTTCTATCACCACCTAATTTTAAGAGGTTAAGGCCAAAGTTATTTTGAGAATTGAGGCGTCTCTCAAAAAGGAGCACTTCGATGTGCACCATTTTTTTGGGAATGTCGAGTTTTTTGAGAAGGTCTTTGACTTTCCCCAGCACGTCTCTTCGAACCGTCATTAAAATCGTCCCTGTTTTGGGGTCAGGAATAAAATGATCAGAGACATTTTCTTCAACTTCCAGGTGACTAGTTATCCCTGGCCTCAAAGGAGGAGGGGAGACAGGAAGAGGTGGTATAGGGGGGTATCCATCAGGAACTCTTCCGCCCCCACCTGCAGACTGGGCTGCAAAAGAGAAATCTGTTTCCTTATAGGGACCCTCTTGGTTGGACATGAGTAGAGATGTGTATACTTTATCCAATACTTTAGAGAGCTCAACAGGGTCGCTGTGGCGACATGTATACAGAAATACTGTCATCTCTGCGGGATCTTCTATCTGCTCTTCTGTATCTTTGATCATTTTTTCTGCACGCTCAACGCTCTCTTTAGGACCAATAAGAACGAGGGAGTTACTCTGTGCCAGAGGAAAGATGCCAAGCCCCTCATGGTCTGTCTTCCCAAAAGGTGGACGCATTTTATCTACATTCTCTCCAAAAAATGTTGATAAGATCTTTTCCATCTCTTTCAAATTCATTTTTAAAATAGGAACTACTTTTGAAACTTTCCCAGCTTGTCCATCCCATACAGTTGCATAGAGTGAGGTTAATTTATCAACTTCCTCTTTTGTGGCTACAATGGCCACCTTACCGCCAATTTGATGGATAAAGGTACGCTTAGGATCGGCAAAACGCTCAAAGAACTGAAAAACACTTTTAGCCTGTTCAACGGGGGGTGAGAATAGAAAAAAATGCGATCGCTGTCATTGTACCACATTAAATCTTCTTTTCTGGAGACAATCCCCTGAACAGCCCCCATATCCTGTTTTAAGATGTACAGCTGCTTCGTATAAGGATTTATTTTTTTTACCCCAACACCATTATGTACAAGGATGACATCGAGCACATTTTCCCATGACTCTTTAGGAATCGGGATGTTAGAGTGCATGCTCAGTTTCAAAGCGGCTATCTCTGGGGGAACAATATATAGATATTCTGAGGACCCATATTCCATGACCAATTGCGCAAGTGTTGTTTCTTCCTGATCCCAAAGAGCGTAGCCATCCTCATCTCTTTTAGACTCAGAAACAGCACCAAGACGCCACTCTTCCTCGATATTGGAGATTTCCTTTTTTATTTGTGCTACATCGATCAGCAATTCCTTGTACGCATCTTTATCCGCTTTTTGTTCATAGAGTCTATGCGCCTCTTGAAAAGCGCTTTGCAGCCGCTTTCTTAAAGAACCTAAGTTCTCGTTCACTGTATGTATTTGGGCATCTGCAGAATGGGTGCTTTGTCCAATATCTTTTTCTTGTCTGCAATAGACTCTGCTACAAGAGGCAAACAAAAGATTAAAGAAAATACAATCAACTTTATCATGATCCGCCTTTCCCGTCCCGAGATGGCCTATCTGATTTAGGGCTCGTAAGGAAATAACTATGATATTTAAGCTGAGTCAAAGCCCCGGGGTTCGAAGCGTAGCAAAGGGGGCTAGTATTAACCAATACAACCCCCTTTGCTACACTCGAACCGCGGGAGCTTTCACACAGCTTAAATATCATAGTTATTTCCTTACGAGCCCTTAGCAATCATTGGTGGAGGTTCTTTTCTTTTTTGGCGGGATGATGTGTTTTTTTCCTAGGACTGCTGTCATAGAGAGGGGGTGCATGGTCGTTCTCATGACATCGAAAGAAGTTCCTTTCAACACTACTTTTCCTTTATCTGCTGCGATCGATTCAAAAATGAATAACTCTCCTTTCAGGCGGTGATCCAAATAATCTTCAATATCATTCAATGTTTTTAACTTCTTCCACCCATTATCCATTTTAAGCCACCAATCTCCCTCTTTTAAAATCACCCGTCTTTTACCGAGTAAACAGGTAATCTCAGAGGCAGCTCTCGCACGCACAGAGGAAAATAACTCCTCTGATTTGTAAGATATTTTAGGCAATTGCTCTATGGGTTTCTTTGCTATGGTGGTGTGAAATCCGCTTTCGTCCCAGATTTGCAAACGCACTTCATTCGGTGCCGAGAGTATTACTTTCGCAATGGGCATCAGAGGTTGAACATCTTTTAAGAGACTAATGCCATCCCTCCTCTTTCCATATCAAAAGATCTCCCTCTCTTACAAAATAGACCCGATTGCTCACTTCGATTTTATTTTTTTCACCAAGTTTCGGTATTCGCTTCCACCGTAATTTTGCATGAGAAGATCAGGGCTCCAACACTTAGCGCTTTCTATCGCTTTCACATAGGGAGCCGTTTCAATAGCGCCACCCGTCTTATCAAAGCATCTCAATAGAAAAGTGCCCTCCTCCTCTTTTTCAGAGGTGACGTGCACCAACACTTTATCTCCTTCCGCCTGGGCAGAAGAGATGCAAATAGGCGTTCTCGATAGAGAAAAATGCCACTTCTCATCCTCCCCTTTCATCAAAAAGATCGGCTGCTTCTCAGCTACAATCATCTCTTCTTGAGAACTCTTCAATCCCAGAAGAAAGAAACCTTCTTTAGCCTGCCGCTCAGGTCTATTATTTTTCCCTAAAACCACCAACTCTTTTGTTAGAAAAGGAACAGGGCCCTGAGAGCGCATATCATTCAGAAGCAAGCGGCCCCCACCCAATCTCTTCATAGGAAAATTGTTTTTTCGAAAAGGGCGTAATATTATTAGGAATCATTTCCTCTTCGCCACTGAAGAGCGTAAATACGCTAAAAGCAAAAACAGCCAGCAAACAAATACCGTTAATTTGCCACATCCGTTTCCTGCTTTTAATTTGGGAAGGAAGATCACCAATATACATAGAAAGGTAGTGTAGGGTATTTCACCAAAAAACTCAAACCCCAAGAATTGGGCAATCGATAGGAGTTGCAGAAATTGTAAAAGCTGGAATACAATTTTCACTAGAAATAGTTGTAAAATGCAAATTTGACACCAATTTAGGTTTTGCAATTACCTCATTAATTTGGAACGTAATTTATGGAAGACTGTGCATATCTTCAGGAAAGTGCTGCGTTTGATGGGACTTTTTCGATGGAGCATGGATTTAATATAAACCTCTATTTTTTTAATTATCTATGGCCTTTTTTTAAAGAGGAAATAAAGATAAGGGAGTCTCTATCTCCTCATGATTGTCATGGAATTTTTTTCAGGGATGTATGCATGGGCCTTGAAAGTAGTCCACATTGGAATGAAGCAGTATCCCGGATGAAGGGAATCCCTAAAGAAAAGCAACGCTCTTTAAGATTAACTGAAAAAGAAGTCTTTCTGTGCGCTGTGGAGTTCTGTAAATTATGGAATGAAATCTTTCGTGAAAGAATTGCCGATTCTAATATTGACGCTCTTCAAGATTTACTCGAATCCATGCAAGCAAAACCCGAACAACATGCTGAAGAGTGGGCCTTGTGGGAAAAAGCAGTTAGAAACAGCTTTAGGGCGGGAATGGCAGATCTCGACTGGACAGATGAGCTAGCACCGCGAGGAGAGAGATAAGTACGGATATAAGTGTACAAACTGCCTGGTTAAATGCCCAAGGAATCTTTCCAATAACATCTCTTTGCCAGTATGTAGATCGTACAAAAAATCGTTTGAACATATGGGAAGTGGCGCAGGACAAGTTTTTTGCTACTGTAGTTTCGCCGGAAGGCCACACTACTTTTCTTTCTATGGATAGAATTGTTAATCCGCTCAATAGAGCTTCGTCTCCCATCAAAACGCTACAATCCATGAAGGCCTACCCAGGAAATCATTGGGATCTGGTTTATGAACCATCTAGACAAGAAATGATCATTTGGCCCCATCTCAGAGCGGCAGGCAAAACATCCACAGAAAAAGCTCAGGCAGTAGGTGGTGCTTATCAACCGCCTCCTATCACAGATAAAGCAGACGAATTAGGACATATATTTCGTAAGAGCAGAGGCCAATTTACGCAAGATACACCTGAGAATCAGGGCCCCAAGAATTGGGGAAACCGATAGGAGTTGCAGAAATTGTAAAAGCTAGAATACAATTTTCACTAGAAAATGCAAAATTGGGACGTGATTTATGAAAGACTGTGCATATCTTCAGGAAAGCGCTGCGTTTGATGGGACTTTTTCGATGGAGCATGGATTTAATATAACCCTCTATTTTTTTAATTATCTATGGTCTTTTTTTAAAGAAGAAATAAAGATAAGAGAGGCTCTATCTCCCCATGATTGTCATGAAATTTTTTTCAGGGATGTATGCATGGGCTTTGAAAGCAGCCCACATTGGAATGAAGCAGTATCCCGGATGAAGGGAATACCCAAAGAAAAGCAGCGCTCTTTAAGATTAACTGAAAAAGAAGTCTTTCTGTGCACTGTGGAGTTCTGTAAATTATGGAATGAAATCTTTCGTGAAAGAATTGCCGGTTCTAATATTGATGCTCTTCAACACTTACTTGAATCCATGCAAACAAAGCCCGAACAACATGCTGAAGAGTGGGCCATATGGGAAAAAGCAATCAGGGATAGTTTTAACACAGGGATTACATATCTCGACTGGACAGATGAGCTACCACCGCGAGGAGAAAGATAAGTATGGATATAGGTTTACAAACTAACTGGTTAGATGCCCAAGGGACCTTTCCACTCACATCTGTTTGCCACTATACAGACCATACACAAAATCGTTTGAACATATGGGAGGTGGCGCAGGATAAGTTTTTTGCTACTGTGGTTTCCCCAGAAGGCCGCACTACTTTTCTTTCTATGAACAGAATTATTAATCCCCTCAATAAAGCTTCGCCCCCCTTGAAAACGCTGCAAGCCATAAAGGCCTACCCAGGAGATCATTGGGATCTAGTATATGAGCCATCTAGACAAGAAATGATCGTTTGGCCCCATCTCAGAGCGGCAGGTAAAACATCTACAGAAAAAGCTCAGGCAGCAGCTAGCGCTTATCAACAGCCTTCTATCACAGATAAAGCAGACGAATTAGGACATATATTTCGTAAGAGTAGAGGCCACTTTGCGCAAGATACACCTGAAAATAGGACTTACATCTTAGCAGCGGTATCCGACCCAGAAAATAAAGTAACTACCACGCCTCATGGAATAGAAGTTTACCTCAAGATAATGGAAGATGGAGCCCAGGCTTGGGCCTATGTTGTGAAAGGTGTTGTAAAAAATGGGGGTTGTAACGTGTTTGCTCAACGCTGGCAAAGAAGATTTGGAATCCCCTTTAGGCGGCAACTTTGTTCCTTTAAAATATAAATTAATAGATCCTTCTGAATTCCATCTTGTAATAGGGATAAAATTGAATAATATTATGGATGTTTATATGAGATCCCATCCGAGGAAAATAATTGCACCAGAAAAAATAAGCCAATCTGTAAAAGGAATAGAGCAGTGTACGGGGATAATTTCCAATCTATTTGATGATCCTCATGCCTTACAAAGGCAGGAACATGCTTTTTTCATTCCTTGTGAGGGAGCACTTTCTTTAACGCAAGAAGAAATTCAACAGTTGCTTTGCGAGCTGGCAAGAGGCATTTTTCTTCATGATCAAGTGCCATTTTTCAGTTTGCACGCCAATTTCAACCTAACACATTACCCCGTTGTTCAGCCCATCTACCAAGGATTAATAGGCTATTTCCTTTCCATGTTAGATTATTACATGAAAGGGCTTAGCGCGAATCGTTTCTATTCAGAAGAATTCATTTTGGAATGGAGTAAAAATCCCCTTATTGATGAAGCGCTATTTTCAAAAAACAGCCTGAAATTTTCTGATTATTGCGGAGAGGAAATCTATTCTTTAGACGAAATCATAGAACAATTAACAAAAAAACAAGCAACAGGAGGTGTTTCCCAAGAACGAAAAATAAAAAATTACCAGGCAGGTGTAACTATTGTTGCAAAGCAAAACGCCATTCATTATACAGATGGTCTTTTCATATTAGATGGTGATTTTGACCTTGTACCCCACCTTTATCCAGCCTCGCCTCTACCTGGTGAAGAAGCTTATCACGCTCTTTTATCAAATGCATGCGACATTCTGTGTGCTCAAACAAAAAGGGTACTAACTAGCTTACCTTTTCTTAAAAAACACTGCGAAGCCCTCTCAATTATTAACTTCTTTTCCTACTATTTTAATACGCTTAAAAAAGCAGGGCAAGTACCTTCTCTTATCCATAGGTTTTTTCCTGATAATGGGAAAATTTGCCCTTCTATTTTTCCGCCTTATCTCAAAAACGCCACCCATCCTAAAAGACCGCAGATAAGAGTATTAGATCTTTTGGAACAAATGCAGGTAAAGCAGCGGCTAGAAGTCTGTGCTGCTATTAAAAATGAGCAGCTAACAGAAGGCAGTATTCAATATTTTGCACAAGCGTTACAAGAATACGCGACTTGCTTTCTGGCAGAAAATAATGAATTTAAAGATCTTTCCTTCTGCCAACAAATAGCTCACATTCTCTTATCAAAATGCAGTTTAGGCCATAAGGCTGTCCATACAAGCTTAGGTCAGGGTCTTGTTAGACTATCTTTTAAAAAGGAAGGAGAGCCTATAACAGAAGAAGTTGTCCGTAAATATCTAATCGAAGTAGAAGACAGGCTCAAAGAGTCTCAAGAACTACTGAGAAAGCAGCAAGATCTAATCTTAAAATCTCAAGATCAAGCCCAACTTCATTTACGTAAAACGGATCTTCTATCAATAGAAAAACACAGAGAAGAGTTATTGGCGCTTCAACAGACTTGGAGCGCTTGGTTGCAAGAGCCTTTGAAAGTGTCTCTTGAGGGCATTTTTGCTGTTTTTGATTTTATCCAGGGAAGTCCCCTATTCTTATAAAACAGAAAAAGGAATCCAAGCCTTTTCTAATGGTGGGATTAACATGCTACCTGGGGATAAGGTAGCTGAATTTGACCCACGAGCTGGTCAGATAAAAAAAGAGCATGATCAGCTCATAAGCGATCTTCCCCCACAACAGGTGCATTATGTGCACTCCGAAGAGGGCCTAACCGGCATTTTATTCAAAATGGAATTTGAATCTTTTTCTCTTGATGATCAAATAGAACAAGGAGACACAACAAGTTGTTTTTATGCACCAAATCCAAGAAAACCTTTAACAGAAGTTCAATTTCAAGCTCTTCTAGCAATCGTAGAACTAGACAAAGCGGCCTTTCAAGAAGCTGCCTTAAAAATTAGAGATTGGGATTTTCAAGATGTTTTTGGTTTTAGCAGTATTCATTATGCCGCTGATGCTAAAGATCCTTTCTTTTTAGACGTTATAATAAGATCTAACGCCCCTCTTACAGCTCGCAGTGTCGAAGGATACACGGCGTTGCACCATGCAGTTAAAAATGGATGTTTAGCAAATGTAGAAATGTTAATAAATGTTCAGCCCTCTCTTATTGACTCTATAGATAGAGCACATGCAACCCCTCTTCATGTAGCAGCGATAGAAAATCGCTTAGATGTTGCAAACACCTTACTACTAGCAGGAGCTAACCCTAATTGCAAAACAGCAATGGGCATGAATCCTCTTATGATTGCAATTTATCAGGGATTTGAGAACCTGGCTTTACTCATGCTCGATTTACAAAATATTGATCTTCAGCACCAATTAGGGGATCATTCTACAGCTTTGCATTTAGCCGTTGCTAAACGTATGGGATTTGTTGTTTCTTTTTTGATCAAACAAGGATGCCCGGTAGAAAGATCGAGACAGGATGGATATACGGCACTCCATCTAGCGGCTGAGCTAGGATGGGAGGAAGGGGTCAGATTGATCTTATCAATGGTTCCTTATCTGGACCATGAGGTTAAAACTCGAGAGGGCAAAACAGCAATTGAGCTGGCTATTGAGAATCATCATCGAGGCGTTCAAGAAATTTTACAATCTAGCACAAGGTTAAATAGCGCCCAGCCCCCTTCCGTAAACGAGCCACCCAAAGATGACTCTTATTGTTCTATTTTTTAACTCACGTTATGCAAAAACCCCTACATATTTGTATAGACAACCCAGGGTAGTTTTTCTGTTCCATCTAGCCAAGGGTTCCACGTGGTCATGGGAGATCCCTCACATCCTGTGCGATCGGTTCTCCACAACTCTAGCTCTTGAGTTCCAGGGTTTACAATGAATGCAAAATAGTTATTGGGCCAGTTGGTGTCAGCAAAGAGGCAAGGTGTAGGGGCAAAATTAAGCTCTCTTGCTCTTTCTATGACAAGAAGGTGGATATCTAATTGGGTAAGTTTTTGTTTGACGAGATTAAGCTTTCCGATGGCACATAATTCTTCTGAAGTGAAGAAGGAGCGGGAGGTCTCTGGCAATTCTACTTTATTGGTCCACGGTTGCAAAATGGATTGTAAAGCAGCTTTACATCTATCTGTTGGGATAAGTGGAAGCGATCGATACAGGAAGGAAGCGGGGTGAGGGACATTTTTTTCTACGAGAAGATGATAAAATTCTGCAACTTGTAGGGCTCCGTGGGCGCTAAAGGAAAGAGAGGCTTTTTCCAGCAACGCTTCTTGCTCTTGCGGAGAAAGGAGCATCCCTGTGTAAAAATTTTGCATAGGGATAAGAATATGATCTCTTGCCCATGTATACGTAAAGCTAGAATCCTGCCACCCCTGTTTAAAAAGGTTTTTCCCTGGCTGCAAGGAAAACGCGTGTTTAGGAGAATGCATGAGTATTCTCTTCTGGGGACTTTTTAAAAAGGGATCTGTGACATTAGAGGGAAGATTCTTCATGGTATCTAGCAAGAATGTAAGGAGCTCAATAGGACTCTCCACCCATTTCGACTCTTGTTTGACAGGATTTTCTTTGGAAAAATAAAGGGTCAGTAGAGTGTCCATCGTACCGCCGGAGACATAAGACCAGGGGGTTCGTTTCTTCTTCTTGGTTCTGTCTAAAGCTCTCTGCAAAAACTCATCTGAACGTATATGGAGAATCACAGCCGATGTGGCCTCTACAATGACTTTTTTCTCCTCTTCTGTTTCACAATCATGCACAAACTGCCCCTCTGTCATTGTAAAAAAGTCGACGAGAGATCGGATGAACTCATCAGAAGAGTTAATCTGCGTCCATGAAGAGGCATCTACTCTTCCATGTTTATAGACAAGTCTAAAACCAGCAGAACTATCCTCGTACTGATAGTGGGAGAGCTCTACCATTTCAGGATCATAAATCTCTTGGAAATATTCTTGGATCTTCTCTGCGTATTTTTTGATCAAAAAAGAAAATAAGAGGGAAATGTTTTCTGCTAACTTTTGAAAACGATCCCTTAAATCGACGTAGCTTTGAAAATTGTGATACCTGGCCGTGTATTCAGCTTGCCGCCTACGCATCTCCGATTCGCTGGTACTTTGCTTTAAAAGTGATTTAGCCAATTGACACTGATCTGAAGCGCTAGCAGCTTCTTTATGGTAATTCTCCACCTTTTTATTGGCTTCCTGCAGCTTTTCATCAAGCACTCGGTAAAGGATTTCCCCAATACCCCCTTTTTCTTGAGGGTCTAGCCCCAGACTCAAGGAAAGGTTCCACCTGGGAAATCTCTGCTTGCCTCTGATAAAGAGGCAAGCGTAAACTCCCATGCCTTAAGAAGCGCATGATCGACCATCCCCTTAAAAGCAGCATGTGTTTCTTGGAGTAAAATGGGAAGGAACCAAAAGATTCTATGAACTGAGAAATCGTTATCCCGCCTTTAGCCCCCATCACTATTTGTGTAAGTTTTGTACATTTTTCATCGAGGGAGAGGCGGGTGTCAATAACTCCTGCCACTTCAAAAGCTTTGATCAGCCCTGGGGAGCATCCAGCTTGGTGAGATAAAGGTCTTCCCAGATCTCCCAACCCCCAACTTAGACTCAAAGGTACGGAATATTCCACCCCTCGAATGATGCGCTTTAACTTTCCCCTCGTCAAAAGATCATAGAGATCTTGGATAAAAAGATCTTCATACTCCTCTTGGATCAAAATCGCAGGTGCGGTCGCAAAACAAGAGCCCACCGTTTGCCTTAAAATCATCAAGGATGCAGAGATAGCCGCTTTTTTAACATGGGCATCCGTTAAAGATTCTTTTAGAGAAAGCTGGAGACTATGACGGATCAACTTTTCAGCCCCCGGATGGCAAAGGGGAAGACTAAATCTTTTAAAAGAGTTAAAGAATTTAGAGTCTTGCCTCCACCTTTCTAGAAATTTTGATTGCCGCTCATAGATGAGCGCATCAGAAAATCCATTGAGATAAAAATTATTTTTTAGACTAATCTCCCCCTTGTTGAGCTTTCCATCATCGCTGACTAACTGCTCTGCCATGCGCCTGGCTTCTGCAAGAGCTCGGTAGCAAAAAGAATCTTGAATCTCAGATGCGTCAAAGAGTAAAGAAAGATCCTCCATTAAATTGGTTTTGTAATTTTGTGCCATTCTGTTGTAAACTCTGCTGTTTCGATAAAGTAGCAAAAAAGATATGAAGATACAAGTGAATCAACAGTCAGTCGAACTACCAGACCATAGTTCTGCGAGAGATCTTGCCGAAAAGCTCAACCTGCGCTCACCTAATCAGGCTCTAGCTGTAGAAATAGCAGGAACTTTATACGATCTTTCCCACCCTCTCAAAGAGGGCGACGTAGTGCGTTTTATCCATTTTGAAGACAAAGAGGGGAAGGAAATTTTCTGGCACACCTCTGCTCACATTCTAGCACAAGCCATATTGCGACTTTGGCCAGATGCCAAACCAACGATTGGACCTCCGATAGAAAATGGATTCTACTATGACTTTGCGAATCTAACCATTTCCGACACAGACTTTGAAAAAATCGAAGACGAGGTTTTGAAAGTTATTCAAGAAAATTATGCTCCTAAAAGACACCTCTTTAAAGATAAACAAGAAGCCTTATCTCGCTTCCAAAAAAATCCCTATAAAAAAGAACTTATCGAAGGATTTGAAGGAGCAATTACAGGTTATGAGCAAGGGGAATTTTTTGACCTTTGCAGAGGACCTCATCTTCCAGCCCTTGGTAAAGTTAAAGCGTTTAAAATTTTAAAAACATCTGGCGCCTACTGGAAA
Organism: Rhabdochlamydiaceae bacterium; assembly: GCA_047459655.1. Lineage (GTDB taxonomy): Bacteria > Chlamydiota > Chlamydiia > Chlamydiales > Rhabdochlamydiaceae > CANJJB01. The sequence goes on along the minus strand of JAJREF010000005.1, from coordinate 114,009 downwards.
GGAGACCCGCAAAAAGAGATGCTCACTCGCATCTATGGCATTTCTTTTCCCGATAGAAAACTCCTCAAAGACTACCTTTTTCTCCTTGAAGAAGCTAAAAAAAGAGATCATAAAATCTTAGGGCCCAAGCTAGATCTCTTCTCCATTAAAGAAGAAGCTCCTGGCATGCCGTTTATCCATCCGAAAGGAATGATCATATGGAACCGCCTGATTGATTTTCTACGCGACCTGCTCATGCGCTCGGGCTATGTGGAGATCAAAACCCCTCTCATCATGGGACAAGAACTATGGGAGTGCTCAGGACACTGGTGCCATTATGAGAAAATATGTACGCCTTTCAAATTGAAGATCGGAATTTTGCAATCAAGCCGATGAATTGCCCAGGGTGCATGCTCTACTATAAATCTACGACGCACAGCTACCGAGAACTTCCCTTACGTGTAGCAGAAATCGGACATGTGCACCGTCATGAAGCCTCTGGAGCTCTCAATGGTCTTTTTAGAGTCAGAAGCTTTCACCAAGATGATGCCCACCTTTTTATGCAACCCTCCGACATCAAATCAGAAATTCTTGGCATTTTAAATCTCGTTGAAAAGATCTACAGCACCTTTGGCCTTGAATACCGCTTTGAGCTTTCAACGCGTCCTGAAAAAAGCATTGGCTCTGAGCAAGAGTGGGACATGGCGACAAAAGGCCTCCAAAATGCCCTAGAAGAATGGGGAGACCCCTACCAAATCAACGAAGGGGATGGAGCTTTTATGGGCCAAAAATTGATATCCACATCAAAGACGCCCTAGGTAGATCGTGGCAATGTGGAACGGTACAACTTGATATGTCGCTCCCTGAAAAGTTTAAGCTTGAGTACATGGATAAAGATGGCACATGTAAACGCCCCGTGATGCTCCACCGCGCTGTTTTTGGATCGATCGAGCGATTTTTTGGCATCTTGATCGAACATTTTACAGGGAAATTTCCCCTCTGGATCAGCCCCTTGCCTATCCGAGTCATCACCATTGCAGATCGACATAGCGCCTATGCTCATGAACTAGCACATGCGATTAAACAAGCAGGCTTTATCTGCGATATCGATGACACTAGCGAATCTGTGAATAAAAAAATCAGAAACGCGCAGCTCCTTCAAATCAATTACATGCTCACAGTCGGTGACAAAGAGATGGAAAACAAAACCATCAATCTCCGCACGCGCGATAATGTTGTCCACGGAGAGATGCAGCTAGAACACTTTTTGACGAGTTTAAAACAAGAGCTCGAAGAAAAGTCTCTTTCTTCGATTTTCTCTAAATGATAAGCTGATATTTATGGAAATAATCACTGTCAGCAGTTTTAAAGGGGGCACTGCCAAAACCTCCACAACGCTTAATCTCGGCGCAGCTCTTGTCAGGCTCCACAAAAAGCGGGTGTTGCTGATAGATTTTGATGCGCAAGCCAATTTAACAACAGGCCTTGGTTATGACCCTGATACCAATGACAGTCTGGCTCCTGTGCTCCAAGGCAAAAAAAACATCCAAGACGTCATTTTAGAAACCTCTCTTCCAGGTCTTTCTTTGATCCCTGCAGACACATGGCTCGAGCGCATTGAAGTCACAGAGGCTTTAGCTTCTGATCGCTACTCCCACGAACGATTAAGAGAATTGCTTAAGCCCCTTACAGACTACGATGTCATTTTAATTGATACCCCTCCTTCTTTATGCTGGCTCACAGAATCTGCTCTCATCGCCTCTGAGTACGCACTTGTTGCGGCAACCCCTGAGTTTTACAGCGTCAAAGGCCTCGAGCGTTTATCGCAGTTCATGAACAATATCTCTGAAAGGCACTCCCTCCAAGTTTTGGGGGTTATTTTATCTTTCTGGAATCCCCGCGGGCAGAGCAATGAGACATTCCTAGAAGTGATTGAAACAACATTTCCTGGTAAAATTCTCTCTTCTAAAGTAAGGCGTGATCTTGAGGTTGCAAAAGCAAGTGTCCATGGTAAGCCTATTTTACAGACGGCTCCCAAATCAAGGGCTGCAGAAGACTATGCCTCCGCTGCTAAAGAGCTGCTATCCCGCTTAAGGAGTTGTAAAACAGTAAGAAAAGGGAAAAAGTTGGATGTCTAAATTGAACTCTCTTCTTTCAAAAAGACTCGAAACCTCCAAAAATATTTCCAAAATGAAAGAACTAGCCGAGCGATCCTCGCAAGGTAACCTCTCTAGTTTCTCTGGTATTTTCCGCATGACGCCCCTTTCTCCTGCTGAAAAAGAAAAGATTGAAACCATTCTGAGCTCTCATAAAAAAGAGACTCAAGAAATTGCACAAGATCTTGCCCTCCTCTTAGACATCACCTCAGAAGTGAAAGCCATCAATAACCAAGCAGCTATTCTTCATGGAGAGAGAATTAAAAAAGCGCAGACCATTTTAAAAAACTATCAAGATGGCGCTTTTTCCGCATGGCTTGTAGCTACATATGGCAATAGACAAACACCCTACAACTTCCTCCAATACTACGAGCTCTACCAACAACTTCCTCAAACTCTCTACCAAAATCTCGATGCAATGCCAAGGCAAGCCGTCTATACCCTTGCAAGTAGATCAGCTCCTCTTGAACAAAAAAAGGCCGTGATCCAAGAGTACCGCGGACAACCCAAACATGAAATCCTAGATCTCATTAGAAAAACCTTTCCCCTTGCCCAAAAAGACCAAAGAGCCCAGATCTTGTCAGCCAAGTGCACACACATCTCAATCGCCTTAAAGATCTGTTCGAAGATCCTCGATTCAAACCCTCTCCCAAACAAAAAAGCCTTCTCAAGTCGACACTAACCTCTCTTATTTCCCATATTTAAAAATATTTATTTACAATAAATATATTTTCTCGCATGAGGAACTTATATGGTTAAAAAATCAACAGACTCAATTGATGAGCCTTCCTTCAAAAAATCTTCTGGAGCTGCACGCATGAAAAAAACAGTTCTGCTCTTCCTATGTTTTTGGTAGCAGGCATCCTAGTTACTTTTGGGTGCGTAATCACACGCACGCCAGGCTCTTTGTCTGATTTCTATGAAAAAATCCCTTCCAAAGACGGAAAAAAAACATCTTCTAATAACAAAACAAAACCCTACAAAGCAACGTCCCCTGGCTATGACATGCCTGAACTGGCAAATAAAGGAGCCAATGCAATTCTATCTGCGAGCTTTATCTATTGGAAACCACAGCAAGATGAGTTTTCTATAGGAGTTACAGGTCCAAGACCTACGACTGAGCAAAAAGTCTACGATTTTGAATCGAGTTACCAGCCAGGCTTTAAAGCAGGTATTGGGGTAACCTCTAGTTATGATCATTGGTCTGTATTTGCAGAATACACAAGACTACGTACTCATGATACAACCTCAAAATACACAAGCGAGCATTACCCGATGATCATGTCTCCTTGGGTAGCGATGACCGTTCAAGACCAAAGTCTATATGACCCTACCACCTCCAGTACAACAGGGGAAATCTTAACTTCCAGCGTATCAAACTCATGGCATGTCAATTTTCAAATGATCGATTTCTCCCTTTCTAGGAGTTATTATGTAGGAAAAAAACTTGTTTTTAACCCCTTCCTTACAGCAAGAGGAGCCAGAATCAACCAACATCTCTCTGTAAATTTTTTGTATAAAGTAAGAGAAACTCCCCATGTTACTAGCACGATTTACTCTTACAACAAGAACCATACGCGACAGATCGGTCCTCGCCTTGGATTAGATATGAGCTGGCTCATTGGAAGCAGTTTTAGATTTGGAGGAACTCTAGCCGGCGGTATTTTATATACCGAGTATCAACTTTTGCACAAAGAAACCCTCAATAACGTCGTGCATGCGAATGTTCAATACAATCCCCATGCTTTTAGATTCAACTGCGATGCAGCCCTCCAGTTTGGATGGAGAATCTTTGCCCCAAGCCACAGAAGATACTGCGACGTATTTTTCAAATATGAAGCCATCGCTTTCTGGCAACAAAATATGGTCTCAGGCCTTACCACGACTATTAACGATCAAGGGAAAAAACTGCAAGATGGAAACCTCTACTTCCAAGGGGGAACTTTCAATCTAGCATTTAACTTCTAAAAGTGTCATTTGCTGTTTAATTCTCTCTTTTGTCTCTGGGCGCGGCTCAATCAAAGGTAATCGTAAAGAAGAGGGGCATTTTCCCATCAAACTCAGCGCATACTTAATTCCCTGGGGATCGATTTCTGCGAGCAAGGCTTCGCAGAGGGGAAGATATTTCTCATGCAAGAGATGTCCCTTGGTAAAATCTCCCTCTTCTAATGCTTTAGTAAATTCTTTCCACTCCCGAGGAATTAAATTGGCTATCACCGATACAACACCCTTTGCTCCAAGTTCCATCATAGACAACGTGAAAAGATCATCCCCTGACAAAATAGAAATATCGGATAACGATTTTAGCTCTTTCATGGTATCTAAACTGCCCGACGCCTCTTTGATTGCTAAAATATTAGGAAGGGTTGAAATGTCTGCTAGAACCTGAGCAGAAAGCCGGAGCGCCGTGCGCCCTGGATGGTGGTACACAATGACAGGCAGGCCCACACGGGCGATGTGTTGATAGTGAAGGTAACATCCTTCAGGAGTTGGACGATTGTAATAAGGGACAATCACCAGGCATCCATCTACGCCGATCTCTTTAGCTATTTTTGTGTTTGCAACAGTCCTGCGAGTATCATATGTCCCTGTACCTGCAATGAGAGGGATCCGTCCCCGTGCCACTTTGGACGGCCCTTCGAAGAATCGCTTCTTGCTCTTGGTCAGAAAGAGTAGGGGCCTCACCTGTGATCCCGTACAGCACAATAGCATCTGTCCCCTCTTCTATATGCCACTCTATCAACGCTCCCAATGTATCTAAATCTACTTCTCCTGCTGGAGTAAAAGGGGTAACAAGAGCCACCATCGATCCATGAAACATAGAGAACCTCTTTGTTAACTGACAAAATGCAGTGTACAAAGAGCTTTTGTAAATTTCGAGTTAATTTTTTTGCGTAATTTAAGCGTATAGGTTTTTGTTGTTATCTGAACGAGTCAAGCAGAGAAGAATCTCTTCCCATTCTGCTGCAACCTCTAGAAACGCTGAAAGAATTTCTTCAAAATGATGAGGATGGGAAGGGATAGCAATTGTTTGATAAAAAGTGATGGCTGACGTAGAGGCTTCGAACCCCAAAGAGGTTTTCTCTGCCCACTTAAGAAGGTTAATAGAGGTATGCTTCAAGAATTTTCTCCATGCAAGGGATTTCTACATCTAGCATAATGGGGGTCGAAAGCTCCCAGTGCGTATGGAAAAAACCTATAGAGATTTCTTCCTTCAACCAGAAGTTCAGATTTGGAATTATTTAATATTCTTTCTAAGGTGTAATTCATAGAGAACATTTTAAACTAAAGTATAATAAAAGTCATTAATACTTTAATGTATCACCCCAGTCAAGTTTTTTTGATTTTTTATAGATATCTTTCTCTTTTTTGGTAATAACTTTATTTTTTAATCCTTCGGGAGTGCATAGAGAAAAACTACATGCCCCTTCCGTTTTTGAGGAGGACGTAAGATCCTGTTCCCAGAAGGGCTTATCTTTTCCTTAGAAACAATGATGTAAGAAAATTTTTCATCTTCAAAACCTAACGCTGCTTCTTTGGCTATCTTGTGTAAATAATTTCTTGTCAACCTTGTTGAAAAATGGCACCAGTCGGGCTCCTTCATAGGACAGGCGTTTTGGTGAGGGCAGGGGGCTACAACAGACCCTCCATAAGAGATCATTTTTTCTCGGACGTGGCGGATATGAGAAAAGCCCCGAGGGGTACCCGGCTCTATGATAACGAGCACTTTCTTTGTAGCTTTCCAGGCCGCTTGCAAAATAGAGTCCCAATATTTCTCAGGGATCTCCCCTATAGAGTAAGAAAGGAGCACGAGATCCTGCGCTTCCAAGATACCGGCTTCTTTTAAGTCTTGTCTTACCCACGTAACTTTATCCTCTATGAGCTTTTTTCCAATCTCCATAAAAACAGGATCTGTTTCTAAAAGAGAGGCAGTCTGCAGCTGAGGAAAAATCTCTTTTGCAGCCAAATAACCAGTGCCGGGGCCCGCTCCTAGATCTAGCATAGTTTCCATACGCATCGAAGAAATCTCTTGAAGCACGCGTGTGATTGCCGCAAACGTAGCTGGAAAGCGTGTAACTAGATAAGCAAAACGGTGCTCCCTTTTATCAAGACAAGGAAATATGCCTTTTCTATATCTATCTGAAAGCTCAAGGCAATACTGCCTCATTTGAGAAGGTGTGAACTGAGAAACAAGGATTGCTATCTTCTCACTCATTGAGCGCCCATTCGATAGGTTCTTTCCCTACACTTTTGAGAAAGGCATTTGCTTTTGAAAAATGTTTGCACCCCAAAAAACCTGCGACGGAATAAGGAGAGGGATGCGCAGCAGTAAAAACAGCGTGATGCGTATTTAAAAGCTTATGAGCCTTTTCTTGGGCAGATTTTCCCAGAGAAGAAATACTATCGGATCTTCTCTTTTAGCAAGAAGGTCAATAATAGCATCGGTAAATAATTCCCAACCTTTTCCATAGTGTGATTTGGGCTCTCCTGCTCTTACAGTCAGCGTAGCATTCAAAAGCAGAACGCCTTGTTTAGCCCAAGCATCCAGACATCCATGCGGTGGCAGTTTTACACCTACATCTGCTTGCAGCTCTTTGAAAATGTTTTGTAAAGAAGGTGGCATCTTAGTTCCTGGAAGGACACTAAAACTAAGCCCATGCGCTTGGGAAGGCCCGTGATAAGGATCTTGCCCTATGATGACAACCTTCACTTTGTCATAGGGAGTTTTTGCAAAAGCGTGAAAAACAGATTGTTCAGGGGGATAAATAACATGTCCTGCTACCCTTTCACTCTCTAAAAACTCTTTGAGCTCTTTGATGTAGGGCTTATTCAGCTCCTCTTTGAGCTTTTCATACCAACTTTTTTCTATGCCCATTCCCATCGATTACATCCTCTTGATTGCGTATCCCGAATACCCCGTCTTTAATGAAGAGGTAAAAGAAAAGCTGATCTCAGAGGACAGTTTACGCATAAAGATCATTTTCCAAAATGCAAGAGATGTCATCTTAGGAGAAACCCCTTTGATTTCTTCTACAACAAGGTTGTTAGAACTACACATTTTTTTAACTTCTGAGGGTTTTAAAAAAGAGGATAGACGTGCATATTTTGAGGGGTGTTAGGAACAAACCATTCTACTCCTTTGATGATCATGAGCCAGCTCAAAAGATTGCGATTAAAGGTGTGAAAGAAAAAAAGCCCCCCTTTTTGAGCACGCGCGCGGACTCTGCAATCACCCGACCTGGCATTTCAACGTGCTCTAATAAATCCATTGCACAGACAACATCAAACTGTTCATTAGCATAAGGAAGATGGTAGGCGCTTGCAGGGGTATAGATGACATTTTTTGTCACATCTCTTGCTTGTGCCTGTTTTAAGCTTTCCTCTGAAAGGTCGATACCGCAGACCGCATGTCCCTGGAGGGCAAGGAAATTCGCAAGCAAGCCTCCCCCACACCCCACATCTAAAATAGAGCACTTATTTCCCACCCTCTCCTGAACAACCTTTTCTATCCAAGGATTGCGAAGAGCATTTTCTGCACGTAAAAGCACAAAAGGGCTATCTTCCCCTTCATGCCACTCTGCCCCTAGGGCATCGTAAAAGTGTTGTTTATGCTTTTTGTTTTTCTTTCCATATGAAGTTCCAATATACAATTTGATAAATCATAAAAAGTGAGCTACCAATGATTTGAAAAACTAAAAAAGCGCGTAATTCTTTCGACTGCCCTAGCCAGTTCACAATCCACTGAGGAATTGCTGGTGAAGAAGTGGCGCACCAAATCAATCCTGTCGCTGTCAGTATGATGGGATGGTTGATAAATAAAAGTGCATGGAGCCAATTTTCAGAAGCAGGGCACACATGCTTGTGAACAAATTCATCTTTTGTGACAAGGAGACACGAAATAGCAGCAAGGCCGATAAAGATTTTTAAGGCACCTGAAGAAAAAGGAACAAAGAAAACAAATAAGAAACAAATAACTACGCTTAGCGTATCGATAGGATGCCCAATTCTTTCCCACTTAGGCAACCCTCTTTTCCAGTGAAAATAACCCTCATCTATACTCATTGCAATCAGCTGAACAATGAAAGGAACGATAATTAACCAATACACATCAACCTCCTTTTTGAAACAGTCCACCTGAAATGCTTAAGCCTGGACCAAACGCAAGACCAATGATCCATGTCCCATTTTTTATTTGAGGATCTTTTAAAATTCTATCCCACACGTGGGGTATGGTTCCAGAAGACATATTGCCAAACTCTTCTAAAACACCCTGCGAGTGCCTTACATGGTCTCGATCTAACTGTAAAATTTCTGCTATTTGCTGTACAATCTTAGGCCCCCCAGGGTGGATCGCATAGAGAGCCTCTTTTGCAACAAGAACAGGATCAAGCCCTGATTTCTCAATGAGAGTTTGAATAAAAGAGGGGAGATTTCTTTTAATCAATACAGGCACTTCTTTAGCAACCGTCATGCGCATACCCCAATTTTCAAGCTTCCAGGTCATGCTATGAGAAGAGTCGGGGACAATTTCTTCATGTAAAGCCAGCACATCTAAAATCTGCTCAAATGAATTCCTCGCTACATCTGAGGGCATCATAGAATATTTAATGAAACCGTCTGCAAAAAGAGTTTGCACCACAAGCTGCTCTAGCGAGTGAAGGATCGGGTTAAAGTGTAAGCTACACATCTCCGTATGTACAATATCTACTACATTCTTTTCTGGTTTAAGATGGGAGGTTGATAAAAAACCCCATCCCATTCTAATAGAGGGAAACGCAGCATAACACCCCATATGATAGGCATGTGTAACGGTTGTCTCTTTTCCTAGATTTTTTTTAGATACAATTCTCTGAGCTCCAGAAGGCGCCGCATAACCTGTACAAGTAACATGAATCAGCTGGGGGGCAATACTTAATCCCTCTGGGTAAAAAGCAGCAAAAACCCCATCCACCTCTTTGTCAAAAAATTCCTTCCTAACTTTAAGGCCCAGCCCCTCTTCCGCTTCGCCTAACTTAAAAACCCCCATCTCCTGCCAATTCTTGTGCGTAAAGTCTGTAGATTGCATGCCACGTCGCTTGATTTTATCTGGGCCCACACCAATCTGTAAAACCTTGCACTTGATCTCTTCATAAAAACGGTGAAAATCTGACCCGCCTAAATCCCATTTGTTTTTTAATGCTTCTGCATGAGAGTGTGCATGAGCTACCCACTCTAAAATCGTTTCCTGATCCGCAGAATGAGCAGGCCGAACCACCTGAAAATTGACAAGAGAAGTTTTCATCCTCCAACATTATCAATTCAACGATTTAAAAAAAATATAATGTTTTTGAGACCAAGCAAGACCTCAAATTAAAATTTAATACCAAGAAGAGAGCTGCTACACCTTGACATAATCCCCAAAAGGTCATAGGATTTCTCTGATTTTCACCAATCTAATACTGAGGGCAAAAAATGAAAGACTTAATGGAAAATAATCTCATTCGCTTTAAAAACCTCTCTAGAAAAAAAGAAGCGATGTTTGCCAACTTTAAGGTAAAAGGACTCAAGGGTGGAGTCAATTTCACAGCCTCCATATCAGTTGATATATCTGCCGCAGAGGTTCATCCTGGAGATGTGCTTGAAAAAATTATCGAAGAGTGCGCCCGCATCGGTGTAAATGAGTTCAAAAAAGCAGAATTTGAGTTCGAAGGTCTTTCTAAAGTTTAATTCTTATCTGGGTGTAGCGCAGCTTGGCTAGCGCGTTTGCATGGGGTGCAAGAGGTCGTAGGTTCAAATCCTATCACCCAGATTTTTTTAATAGACATGCCATTAAGGAGCCTCTGGACAAGTGCTTCGTCGGAGATTGCTGATCAGTTTTTCGAAGACGACGACTTTGGAGAGCGCAGCTAACATGCAGAATGTTAGCGAGTTCGAAAAATCTAGTATTCGCAAAAATTGGCAACAAGATTCGGCAAACGACTTGTCCAGAGGTTCCTTAATAAATAGCCTTTCGAAAACAAGTCCTAATGAGCCTCCGTTTTATTTGTGAATTTCATAACTTGAGCACCCTCCCTTCCATTTGTTATTGGGTTACCGGCGCCGGCAAAATGATCCCTTGGCTCAGCTAGAACAAATTAGTTGATTTTGGCCGAAACCATGGATATAACAAAACTTGATGCGCATGATCAAAAAAGCTCCACTTTTTCTTTTTTCCTGCTGGGTAGCTGTAGCTCGCAACCAGACACCGCTAAATCAATATATAAATTTTACAACAAACACCTTCTCTTCGATCTAGATAGCGAAGCCGAGCGCACCTCTTGCCCAATACAGGGAACCATCCCGTCTTGGCTATCAGGAACTCTATTAAGAAACGGACCCGCAAAATTCACCGTAGGAGGAAAAAATCGCGTATGTTGGTTCGATGGCCTTGCCATGCTCCACGCTTTTGAGTTTACACCAGAGAAGGTTCTCTACAGCAACCGCTTTCTGCGCTGTGAGCGCTACTACCTCATGGTGAAGGAAAAGAGCCTGGACTTTTCAGGATTTGCTCAAGACCCCTGCCCCGTCTTATTCAAGAATCAAGTTTCCCACTTCATTCCTAAAGAAATGCAAAACATCGAATCTGCTTCTGTCACCATTCAAGATTATGGCGACATGATGGTCGCACTTACAGAAACACCACTACCCGTTGTCTTTGATCCAAAGACACTCGCCACGCTCGGAAATTTTGAGTATAAAGATGAACTTCCCAAATCACGGATTTGGGAATCGGCCCACGCGCAACACGATCTTGCATCTGGAGAGACATTCAACTACTTGATCGAATTTGGCCCCCAAAGCTCCTACGTCATTTGGAAAATGCAAGACCATTCAAAAATGCGCGAAGTCGTGAATAAAATCCCCGTTGATCTTCCCGCTTACATGCACAGCTTTGCGCTGACCGAACACTATCAAATTCTGGTGGAATTCCCTTTTGTTGTGAACCCTATGGATATCGCAACCCATGCAAAACCGTTCATTTTCAATTATAAATGGCAGCCTGAAAGAGGAACAAATTTTTATGTGACAGAGCGCGCAACAGGCAAGCTCATTGCCAAAATCAAAGGAGACCCCTTCTTTTCGTTCCACCACGTAAATGCCTATGACAAAGATGGAGAAATTTTCATCGATATCGTAACAGAAGCAAATGCCGATGCGATAGGCGTGATTGCAGAAACCATCACCGATGAAAAGAGAATTTTAGCAGCAAGGGAAAAAAAATTAGAGCGCTTTACAATTGATATGCCCACGCAAACGCTATCGAAAGAAATAATCTTCGATAATCCCCTGGAAATGCCACGAGTCCGGGCAGACAGGGTCGCCCACGAATACCAGTATTGCTATGCGATAGATGCTGAATTTCCCAACTCCACCAACGATATCCGCCCCCTGTATAAAATCGATGTGAATGCAAAAACTTCCCAAAAATGGGAAAAAGCCGGCTGCTTTCCGGGCGAGCCGATCTTTGCTCCGCGACCCGGCGGTCAAGATGAAGACGATGGCGTTGTCTTATCCGTCGTGTTGGACCTAGTCACCCACACCTCCTTTTTGTTGATCTTGGATGCTCGCACGATGCAAGAAGTGGCAAGAGCTGAAGCTCCCTATGCCATCCCGGTTGGGCTTCATGGATTCTGGAATCGCTCATCCCATTGACAGCGCGGAAACCCCGAACTTTAGGGCTGGGACAGAAAACCTCTCTCGTATTGGTTCTTCATTCGTAATTGCTGGACTTTTGCCCATGGACACAGACTTTTCTTTGAAAGGGATTACTCATCGAATCTATACTGGTGAGCGCTATTTAGAATCCAATCTATGGAAAATGACCTGATCCTATTCGAAGACTACAAAATACGCCGCCTGTATGATGAGGCAACGGAATCTTGGTATTTTTCGATCGTAGACATCATCCAGGTACCCACTCAACAATCTGATTTTCAAAAAGCCAGAAACTAATGGGAAATCTTAAAATATAGGCTCAATAAGGAACCCCTGGACAAGTGCTTTGTCGGAGATTGCTGATCAATTTTTCGAAGACGACGATTTTGGAAAGCGCAGCTAACATGCAAAATGTTAGCGGGTGGAAAAATCTAGTATTCGCAAAAATTGGCAGCAAATTCGGGAAATGACTTGTCCAGAGGTTCCTTAACTTGAGCTCTCACCCTTACATTTGTTAGTGGAAACCAACAGCACAGCGACTTGAACGCAAGTCGCACTCTCTGCTGAATAAGCCCCCCTCCTTTTTTTAGGCAGGAGTTGTTTACAACTCTGTTCAAAACTTGTTTTTTCTACTTTAAAAAGATGTCAAAAAAACATTTTTGGTCAAAAAGGGCAAGTTATCGTCTAGATTCCAACAAAGTGTGAACAGTTTTTTTACAAGCGCTCTTACGCACCCTTATGAACACTTCCACACCGCCTAAGAAGAAGGATATTACATATATAAGATTCTTTTCTTAAGAATATGTGTGTGGAAAAAAAATCCCTGAGCTATAATTCTTTTTTAAACATGACAACAAATTTTTCTCCCAGTTCTTTTTTTTCATTGGAAGGGTATACTCATGACGAACTCTTTGCTGTAACCCATGTATGGGAGGCTCTAGCAAACCTCTCTGCCTATCTGGGGAGGCAGCAGCTAGGGAATATACAAGTAAAAATTCCTGAAGGAGCTCACCTCGTTCAACGAGATAAAATCTCCATTGGCAGGGGAACGGTGATTGAGCCGGGAGCCTACATCGCAGGGCCTTGTTTAATTGGAGATAATTGCGTGATTCGACAAGGGGCCTATATTCGAGGGGATGTGGTAACAGGAAATGGTTGTGTGATTGGACATGCTACAGAAATTAAACACTCCATCTTATTGAACAATGCTGCTGCTGCCCATTTTAATTATGTTGGGGACTCAATTTTGGGAAATGGGGTTAATTTAGGAGCCGGTGTTAAACTTGCCAACTATAAACTTGACCACAAAGAAGTTTGCATTTTTTTTAGTGGCGAAAAAATTTCGACGAAACTTAAAAAATTTGGAGCAGTTATCGGCGATGGCTCGCAGCTTGGGTGCAATGCCGTGACAAGTCCAGGAACATTGATGGGTAAAAACTCTCTTTGTTATCCGTGTGTTTATGTAAAAGGAATCATTCCAGCAAAAACAGTTATTAAGGATTAATATGACCGCTGATGTTTTAGAAGTTCAAAAAACAGGATCTCACTTTTTTTCCACCAGGATAAGATTGAGCAAGAGATTGCAAAAAGCATTATGGGTTTGGGGGAGAAAACGAAGTTGCGCGATGCTTGTGAGTATGCTTTAAAAAGTGGGGGAAAGCGGTTCCGCCCCCTCTTTGGTTCTTTTAATTGCAGAAGGGCTTGGTCATGGTCTGAATGTTTTTGACTCAGCTTTGGCTGTTGAGTTTTTTCATACCGCTTCCTTGATTGCAGACGATCTTCCTTGCATGGATAATGAAGAAGAGCGGCGGAGCAAACCCTCTGTTCATAAAGTTTATGGGGAGTCAATTGCGCTGCTATCTTCTTATTCGCTGATTTGTTCGGCCTTTGAAAGAATTTATCGCAATGGCGCTGTCATGCGTGATGCAGAGCCTCCCTTTTGTTCTTTTGCTGACAGGGCGTGTGTGGTTGCCTTTGAACATGCAACGCGTTGTGCGGGCATTCTAGGTGCTACAGGCGGGCAGTTCCTGGATTTATTCCCTCCTCTCTTAGTGTCGACACGATCCGCCAAGTTATTTATAAAAAAACAGGAACCCTTTTTGAGGTGTCCTTTGTTTTTGGGTGGCTTTTTGGCGGTGGAGACATGAACCTTCTAGACGTGGTAAAAAAAGCGGCCTGCCATTTTGGCATGGCTTTTCAAATCGCCGACGACATTGGTGATCTTGCGCAAGATGAAAAAAACCAAAGGGAAATTAACTTTGCCAAATACATTGGAAAAGATCGCGCGTTTCTCACTTTTGAGGAAGAGATGCGGCAATTTCAAAAATGTTTAAAGGAGATTCAGCTCGAGACGCCTTCATTTAACAAGATGATAGCCATGCTTGTTAAATTAGCTGCTGATAACTACGCAAGAGCTTAAAAAATAAGGCTCCGCTGTTTCCAGCGGAGCTCTTTTCTATACCAACAAAGCTGCTTCTTTAACTTCATCTTCTTCTGGCTCTGGGACGCGCTCTGCGGGGCCTTTCTCACTTGCTTTTGCCAAGATCAGTTTTTCTAGTTCGTCAGCAAGTTTAGGGTTTTTTTTCAATTCTTCTCGGACGGTTTCTTTTCCTTGCCCTAGTTTTGTGCCGTTATAGCTAAACCAAGATCCTTTTTTCTCAATGAGTTCATAGATGACACCGTAGTCAATGATAGATCCTAATCTAGAAATGCCCTCGTTGAATAAAATATCAAATTCAGCTTCTTGGAAGGGGGGTGCAAGTTTATTTTTGACAACTTTTACTTTAACGCGGTTTCCAATATCAGCGTTGTCGGCTCCCTTAATGCTGCCTATTCTGCGAATATCCATCCGAATAGAGGCGTAAAACTTGAGCGCTCTTCCTCCTGTAGTTGTCTCTGGATTTCCAAACATCACGCCGATTTTTTCACGGATTTGGTTAATAAAAACAGCGCATGTATTGCTTTTAGAAAGAGTCGCAGTCAGTTTTCGCAGCGCTTGTGACATCATCCTTGCTTGAAGCCCCATGAACTGATCGCCAATATCTCCCTCTAATTCACTTTTAGGAACAAGAGCTGCAACCGAGTCAATTACAATCACATCGATAACATTTGATCTAGCTAGCATTTCTGCGATGTTAAGCGCTTCCTCACCAGAACTTGGCTGAGAAATCATGAGCTCATCAATGTTAACCCCTATTTTTGTTGCGTATTTAGGATCGAGAGCATGTTCAGCATCGATATAAGCTGCAATACCGCCATTTTTTTGAGCGCTTGCAACGATGTGGGTTGCAAGGGTTGACTTACCGGAAGATTCTGGTCCATAGATTTCTATGATACGTCCTCTGGGAACCCCTCCGATGCCTAAAGCAATATCAAGAGAGATAGCACCTGTTTTAATCACGCTAATCCCTTTTTTGGCAGATTGTTTACCGAAGGTCATGATGGATTCTTCACCAAATTGGGATTTAATCTGAGAGAGGCGGCTTCTAGAGCTTTTTTCTTTGAGTTATCTTGGGACATTTTTTCTCCTTAAAAGTTATCTATTTTTGAGTCCAGTGTACAGAAAATGAGAAAATAATCCTAAAAGATTCAGTGAACTTGAAAATATAGAGATTGGGATCTAGAGTGAAACTTTATAAGTTAAACATCATTATGACAATTCTTGCTGGAGACATTGGAGGGACGCACACGCGGCTTGCCATTTTTAATGGGAAGAAAATCGTCAAAGAGAAAAAATATCTTAGCCAACAATTTTCTGGACTTTCACAAGTTCTTCAAGATTTTTTAACAGAAAAAGTTGATTGCGCCTGTTTTGGGATTGCCGGGCCTGTGGCACAAGGGAGGTGTAATGCTACAAATCTTCCATGGACTCTTGATGCATCGGAAATTGCACAGACATTAAAAATTCCGCAGGTTTATCTGATCAATGATCTAGAAGCGACTGCCTGGGGGATATCTTCTTTAAATGAAAGCCAGTTTTTAAATCTGAATGAGGGAAAGACTCAAAAAGGAAACCAGGCTGTCATTGCTGCTGGAACGGGGCTAGGAGAGTCGGGTCTTTATTGGGACGGAACTTCTCATCACCCCTTTCCTTGTGAAGGAGGGCATGTCGATTTTGCTCCTCGAGATGAAAGGGAGGAAAAGCTTTTACATTATCTCCGCAAAAAATATGGCCACGTTTCTTATGAGCGGGCAATCTCTGGCCCTGGTATTGAAAACCTCTATCGATTTTTAAACGGAGAAGAAGAGACGACTTCTTTTCTTGTCACTGAAAAAGCGTTAAGTGGACAATCAGAAATATGCATAGATGCACTCCATTGGTTTATTTCCCTTTATGGGAGTGAGGCAGGCAATCTTGCTCTTAAGTTTTTAGCTGTAGGTGGTGTTTATATCGCCGGTGGCATAGCTATTAAAATTGCGGAAATGTTAAAAAATGGAATTTTCATGAAAGCCTTTTGTGATAAAGGGCGGTTCCGTTCTTTTCTTTCTTCCATACCAGTGAAGGTTGTTCTGGCAGATGACGCCGCTCTTCTTGGTGCTGCTGTGTATGTGGAAAAGAAAAATGTCTATTTCAAGTAACATGTTTTTGTTGCACCATCTTACTCGATATGGTAAAGTGTTTTTTGAAATAAGAGGAGGATCTTGTGGAAGGATTAAATGTACACACTCAGCGACCGGATGTTATTGAAACCCATCAACCGGATGGCTACATGTCCTGCATGGCAGGTGTTGTTGAGGTTGTCAAGGCTTGCTGGGGAACTTGTTTTCCTCCCCATCAAAATTCTTTTAACGAGGTTAGGCTTTACGTTGATACTTCTCCGTCTAAAGGAGTTTATACAGCCGCGTTTGGCCCTGCCTTTCAGAAAAATTCCCCATATTGAATTAATAGCGACTTATTTGTTACCGTGAAGCCTTCGAGTTTGTGTAGAGGGCTATCACTTATGCAAAAGTTTTTTTCTGTGCTGATTTTTTTGATCTTGCTTGTAGTGTCAAAGCAGGGGCTTGTTGCGCATGAACCGATTTTGCTTGGTGTGGATACTTTTTTCGAGGAAGGACGGGAAGCCTCATTGAAAGGTAAAAGGGTCGGCCTTGTCATCAATCAAACAAGTTACAATCGCTCTCTGCAAGAAACCTATCAATTATTCAAAGAGAAGGTAAAAGTTGTTGCTCTTTTTTGTCCTGAGCATGGGATAAAAGGAGTGGGGTATGCAAGCGAGCAGATTCAGGATGAAAAAACAGCAGATGGACTGCCTATTTATAGTTTACACGGTAGTGTAAGAAGGCCGACGGAAGCGATGCTCAAAAATATCGATGTGCTGATTTTTGATATGCAAGAGATTGGTTGCAGATCATACACCTACGCTACAACGCTTTATTATTTGATGGAAGAGGCGGCGAAAGAACATCCGCGTGATTGTATTGGATTGCCCTAACCCAATGAACGGAGAGATTGTTGAAGGGCCGATGTTGAAAAGCAAATGGCGCTCTTTTGTGGGATATATCAATGTACCTTATTGCCATGGGATGACAATTGGGGAGCTTGCTCTTTTTTTAACAAAGAGTACGACATTGGGTGTGAGCTCGATGTGGTGTCCATGAAGGGATGGAAAAGGTGGATGAGTTTTAAACAGACAGGCCTTGCGTGGATTCCTACAAGTCCAAATATCCCGAGCCAGACACCCCTTATTTTTATGCAACAACGGGTGTTTTAGGGGAGCTCGGATTTTTAAATATTGGGATTGGGTATACCCAGCCCTTCAAGCTTGTGGGAGCTCCGTGGATCAATGGAGAGGAACTAGCGCTCCACTTGAATAAACAAAAACTGCCAGGTGTCAAGTTCATTCCTTATTACTTCCGCCCTTTTTTTGGAGTCTATAAACAAGAGGCATGTGAAGGGATCAAGATCATCATCACAAACCCTCTCACCTACTCTCCTTTAAAAGTTCAATACATGATTCTAGGGGTTTTAAAAACTCTCTATCCTGTTAAGGTAACGGATTTTCTAAAAGAACTTTCTCCGGCAAAGAAGAAAATGTTTTGCAACATCAATGGGAATGAAGAGATCTTAGAGATGCTCTTATCTGAAAAGTATGTCGCTTGGAAAATGATTAAGTTCGATGAAGAAGAAAGACGTGCTTTCTTAGAGGTTCGGAAGAAATATTTACTATACTGATTCTGGATTATACCACCTGCGCACAAAGAGTTCTTTTTTTGATCTGCAGCAATTTTTTGTACTTCGGGGAAACGGGTTTTTAGTGGAGAGAAGCAAACGCCTTTATCAATTCTGCTTTCAATGAGAGTGTCGGGGGAAACGGCGATCAGGACGTGCCCTTGCCATACAATGATATCAAGAGGCTCTAGCTTTAACTCATCTAAAGGCAGGGAAGGATCGAAGATGTTTGTGCCAAAACGCGTGAGCTCAGTGGTGTTACGGGGAGTCCATCCATTGGTAGCAAAAAAAAGAAGCCCTGAGCAATCGACCCCCTGGCAAATGAGATCAGCCAAATCAGGTCTTTCAGAGATGTGGGGATAGAATTTTAAAATGTTGGGAATGCCATAAGGATAGGCTCCACCCCAAAAATAGCGAAGCCCTTCTAATTTTTTCATGTTGGCTAAGATCTCTTCAAGAGAGGGTAGTTCAATCGTTCTTTCTATGGGCAAGGAAATAGGCTGAAAAAATTGTTGATCGATGTATAGCTTAGAGGAAGAGGGGTATTCTTTTGTTTTTACTTCCCACACCTGCTCTGTTTTTTGTTCGATGAGCTCTAGCAAGACGTAAGTGAAAATCACGGTTTCTAATTCCATAAAACGATCTTGAGAATCTTTCGAAAGCTCGAAAATAAGTTTAGGAGTATTTAGCAAGGGAGCTGGAGAGATGGTTGTTGCGAAAGGCATTAGACCTCTTACGTAATTAAGGTTCTGAGGTCTACTTGACGAAAACCCCCTTACCTGTCTAAATTAGGGAAATGAAAAAAACATTCTTAGAGAGACCTCTTCATAACTCTGGTAAATCGCTCGAATCGTGCTTTTTCTGCAGATGTTTATTTTCACATCTTGCCTACTCTCTAGAGTATGTCTTCGATATAAAAACAAAAATCTTCGATTTTTTCACTTCACTAAAGTTACGCAGAGGTCTCTCAGTATATACCACATGGGTTTTCCTTGTACTTCTTTTAGCCACAGGCTGTCAACCCCAAAAAGGGAAGCAGCTTAAGGTAAATATTGGGGGCGAGCCTCAAACATTAGACCCAAGAAAAGCAAAAGATCTCCAATCACAGACAGTTGTCCAGATGTGTTTTGATGGATTAACGCGCATGGATCCGAAAGATCAACCTCAGTTAGCTGTTGCAGAAAGATTAGAGATCTCCTCTGATGGAAAGATGTACACGTTTCATTTAAGAGATTGCAAATGGAGTAATGGGGAGCGTGTAACAGCGGATGATTTTGCATACGCCTGGAAAAAATCTCTAAGTCCTAGCTTCCCTTCTGATAGAGCTTTTCAGCTATACCCTATTAAAAATGCCGAACTGATCAAGAAAGGGCAGCTACCTGTAGACGATCTTGGGGTACAGGTGCTCGATGCAAAAACTTTACAAGTTGAACTAGAAAGACCCACGCACTACTTTTTAGAATTAACAGCGCTTCCCATCTATTTTCCTATTCATCAAAAAACAGATGAGCTGAACTCCCATTGGGCAGATGAGGCAGCAACCTACATTTGTAACGGTCCTT
Organism: Rhabdochlamydiaceae bacterium; assembly: GCA_047459655.1. Classification (GTDB taxonomy): domain Bacteria; phylum Chlamydiota; class Chlamydiia; order Chlamydiales; family Rhabdochlamydiaceae; genus CANJJB01. The sequence goes on along the minus strand of JAJREF010000005.1, from coordinate 94,468 downwards.
TCCTACCGAAAGAATGGAAGCATTCTGATTGTTTTGAAGTTGTTAAGAATGGCCACTATTGGGATGCCCCGCATGTTCAATTAGATGGGATACAGCTAGTCATGGTCAGTGAAGATACAGAATTTAAGATGTATGAAAAAAAAGAGCTTGATTGGGCAGGATCTCCCCTCTCTGTGCTTCCTCTCGATGCGATTGCTCAGCTCAGGCAGCGAAAAGAGTTTCATACCAAACCCTTTTTAGCGACTTATTTTTTCAATACAAACACAAACAAAGCCCCTTTTAACCATCCTTTGATGCGGAAAGCTTTTGGTTTATCTATCAACCGACAAGAAATCATCGACCATGTGCTGCAGGGGAAACAAATTGCGGCAACAGGCCTTGTTCCAACAGCGATGGGGCTGCAAGATGCTCCCTATTTCAAGGATGGAGATGTTGAAACAGCTAAACGCTGTTTTAACCAAGCTTTAAAAGAACAAGGGTTGTCGCTCCAAGACCTTCCTTGTATTGTGCTGCTCTACATTACAAGCGAGAGAAACAACCTGATTGCGCAAGCAGTGCAAGCGCAGTGGACATCTACTCTAGGTGTCGATGTTAAAATTGAGCCGATGGAGCGGAAAACTTTTTATGATCGTCTGACAAAAAAAGATTTTCAGATAGCTATTGGATCTTGGACAGCTGATTTCAACGACCCTCTTAATTTTTTAGAAATTTTTAAAAATAAGAAAGTAGGATCCAACCACACATCGTGGGAAAATCCTAAATATGAAGAACTCCTCAATCAGGCGCTCTCTCTGTCTGATTTTGACGCGCGCAAAAAAGTTTTAAAAGAGAGTGAATCTCTCTTAATCGATGAGATGGCCATCATTCCCTTATTCCATTATACGATGCTCTATTTAGCAAGTGAAAGAGTGAGAGATGTCGCTGTTTCTACGACAGGGAGTGTTGACTTTAAATGGGCATTTATTGTTAAAGATAAGAAATGACGAAAAGTATAAGTTTTATAATCGCTCTGTTGTGTTGTCAGTTAGCTCATGCAGGAAGCGTCCGCCTTGTGAATGATTCAACATATAAGCTGCAAGCTATTGTTCAGGCTTCTGATGGCGCTTCTTTAGGAGAGGTGGTCGTCAATCCTCGTCAAACGATGTCGTGGAATGATTACAATTCAGGGGTAGGGGCGCCGAACCAGTCGCGCACGCCCTACACTGTCCAATGGTACTGCATGGATGGAGAAAGTTTTTCAACATGTAGCAATGTCTCTCCTGGTGGCCTTGCACAAGCAATGTCAGGCGGTGGGGCTAGAGCCTGTAAAGTTCCCAAAAAGGAAGCAAGCCTTTCCAGGATGATGACAGTTTCTCTGATGAACAGCCAAAAGAAGATGTAGGTCCTCCAGAAGGGCTATTACAGTGAAACTTCTCTCTTTTGCTCTCTTTTCCCCTCACTATTTTTGCAGGGCCTGCTAAATATGATGTAGCTTTACAGAAATTGATGGAGGGCAATCAAAAGTATGCTAACCAAGCACCTACCCATTCACATGATTTAGAAGAAAAAGAGAGGAGACGTTTGTCAAGCAGATGCCTTTTGCTGTGATCGTGGGGTGCTCTGATTCTCGAGTCTCTCCTGAAATTATCTTTGATCAAACAATCGGCGATCTATTTGTTGTAAGGGTTGCTGGCAACGTCATAGGCCCCATCGAGCTAGACAGTATCGAGTATTCAGTAGACAAGCTTGATACTCCTCTTGTCGTTATTTTAGGCCATCAAAAGTGTGGCGCCGTTTCCGCTGTGTTATCTGGATCTGGTGATGAAGATATAGAGAGTATCGCTCCTTATATTCAAGAAGCTGTCGATGAAACAAAAAACATGACAGGTGATCCACTGACAAATGCCATCAAAGCAAATGTTACAAATGGAATCAAAACTTTGAAGAAAAGCCGTGTCATTGGAGCGCTTTTGAAAAGTAAAAAACTTAAAATAGTGGGAGCTTATTATGAGCTTGCCACTGGTAAAGTTCAGCAATTGTGAATGAAGCAAGCTTCATTCAGAAAAAGCACACATATTGAAAATATGTCATCTTCAAAGTAACAAGCGTAAATAAAATTTTTTAAACGAAAGCAAAAAGACGTTCCTCCCCATTCACTATTTCTGAATCGTTTTTAACTTGTTTTTTTATGTTGTCTGTCACCTCCTTTTTTTTATGTTTCTCTATCTAGGATGAATCAAATCGATACCGAAATTGAACTTTTTGTTTTTTGAGGATGGGTGACTGGGAAATAATACCCCAGCTCATATGAACAAGCTGTTCAAACAGATTTTGAGCAAATCGTTTGAGAGAGCGATTTTTAAGAGCTGTTAAAGCAAAAGTTGTATGTTGAAAAAGCTCGAACAAAAAGTAAGCTATAAAACTGATGGTCTTCCAAGCTATGAGAAGATGGGGCCGTGTTCTTGCCATATCGTGTGTCATCTCGTACCCTCTGTTTTTGCCTGTATTGTGAAAATCTTCCTGATTCCAACGCATGCGTCCGATCTTTGTTTTCTTAAAGCAGTTGGTATTTTTTATTTTTTGAGAACTAATCCAAGCTCCTTCATAACCTGCTTGAGATGCGCCATTGCTCTTATGAATAGTCTCTTGATATTTCAAAACATTCGTAAAGACCTCTTCTCCAGCTGCCACATTATTAAACCAGAAGGCCTCTCTATGGAGAGTTCCTTCTTTGCAAGGTAATTGGTCTCTAAATTGATAAGATTTTTGATAGATGTCCGTTTTAGAAAGCTCCTGGCATTTGGAATTGAGCTTCTTCAAGTTATTGTCTTTGAGAACAATCAGGTAGTCGATATTAAGGTGCTCACAAAGACGGATTATCGGTCTGTTGGCATAAAGAGCATCTCCTAAGAATGTTATTTTAGCTCTGGGAAACTTCTCTCGAATCAGGGGCAAAATCATATGAGCCGCTTTGAGCTCAGACTCTTCCTTTAATTTTTCATCTGATTGGCAGGGATCTACTTCTCCTGCTTTTAAAGGATGCACAAACAACGGTAAAGTGAGTCCTTGGCAAATGAGAACAAAGGTGATCATCACATGAACCCACCTAGTTGTCTCTTTGTCCGTTCCTTTAAAATAGGTTCTTGGTAAACAGTAGGGACAAGCATTCAACCCATCTTCGTTAGCCGCATGAGGATGATCGTAGGTATGTAGCCAAAACCCATCACAGCCGATGGTTAGAGAATTATTAGGAAGAAGCTCGAGGTGATTGTAAAAGAACTTGCCTTCTTCTAATTGCTTAATGAGGGTGAAAGGGATAGCCTGTAGTTCTTCCAAAGAAGTGTGTGAAAGAAAATGGTCAACTGTTGATGAATGGGGGAACCTTTTGTTATCAATCTCCAGACAGTTAAACATGCCTTGGCTTTGTTCTGAGGAAAGGTGGTCTAAACTTGTTTGTAGAGCATTTTTAGACCCCAGTCTAAAAGCACAAGCCGAAAGAGCCCAGTGCATCAGAGAGGAAGATGAATAGCAGATTTTTCCTTTTTGTCTTTTATCGGTTAGCCTTGCAAATATTTTCGAGACCTTCATTTGACGAAGAAATCTTATCCAACCAGCTACATCGGCAGAGTTAGCTGGAATAGACAAAGTAATTTTTAAGAAGTTGCTTTTTTTTGACTGTTTGGTAACATGAGATGAGCCAGGCATAAGGGTTGTCCTCCATGATGTAAGAGCTGTGAGGGATATTTTTACTCTTGTGACTGGCTTTTGTCTATAGAAAAGTAATATTCTTATTTTTAAACAGAAAACCTCTCTCGTATTGCTTCTTCATTCGGAATTGCTGGGTAAAGTTGAATTTTTATAAAAATTCTTTTTTTAAATTCTGACCGGTGAATAATACCTCGAAGAGGTAGCAATGGAAAGGGTTCCAACAGGTTATTATTGTTTTCTTACATTTTCACATCGTTTTGAATTGGCAGAAGAGAAAGAGGGTTTTTTCCTCAGGATTTTTAATGTTTTCCAGAAAATTTTATTAGAAAAAAAATGTGAAGAGGTTGGGTTTATAAAGGAAAAAGCAAAAGAGGATCCTTTGGGTGCTTTAGCTAAATGTCAATTACCACCTAATTATTGCTTGGATCTTTCTTCTCCATTAAAAGACAAAGCAGGCTTTTTAGAAGAATTAAAGCATGCTTGTCGTCTCAGCCCCATAGATAAAGAACCATTATTAAAAGATGCCATTTCGAAAACAGAAAAAGATTTTCCAGGTGTAATCGCTTTACTAAGTAAAGCCCCTAAAGATTTCAATGTTTTTTATCTTCTCGTAATCGCGCACGTTTTAAATGAAAAGTCAGAGAGTGCCATTTCCTTAACAGGTCAGGCATTAAAAGAGCTGAGAATAGAGGGCTCAATAGAAGCTATTCGTTACTACCAACATTTGTTGACATATGTGCCAACCTATTGGCAAGGGTACCATAAGCTGGCTTCGATTATGAAAACTAATCCTGAAAAGGCACATGTTTTAATAAAAGGCTCTTTAGAAGCTATTAAAGCAAAGGAATTTGTAGAGGCTCGAGGGTTTTGTGATGAAGCGCACAAGAAATATCCAGACTCTTTTATGGATAGGTGGGTTGATGTGCTCATTGCAAAGGAAGAAAGGAAACCAGATATCCTAACAAATAGAGAAATACAAAAAATATTGCTCTCCCTACTCCAAGCCCATCCTATTCCTTCTGATTCAGCATCATTGATTCAGCTTTATGAGATGTTGCTCCATTTAGGTTATTCATCCCACCTGTGTCAGGAAGTTGTTAGTTGGTATTTCAGGCAAGGTGATAGCAAAAATGGTTTTAGGTGGTTAAAAGAGCTAGAACAACAAGGCTGTGGTGGAAGCGCAAAAAGCGACATTGTGCCAATAAAAGGGCCAAAATCTGCACCGCAGATTTCTAAAGATCTTGTTACCAGTGTTCCTAAAGGTGCTACGAAAGAGTTGTGGAGTTGCTTGGCGGCGATCTATATGGCACATGGGCAGGTAGATGACGCAGAGGCATGTTATAAAGAATGTGAGACTTTTGAGATGGCTATGGCTCTTGCGGAGGCTTTTTATGGATTAGAGAGCTTTCCTAAAAGCGCTGGTTATTATTATGAGGCCTTGAGATTGGCAGGTGTTGATATTGGGAAAATTGTTAGGGGTGTCGATGGAATAAAGAAAATAGATCCCGAGATGAGACAGTTGTCTTTTCAACAGCAAGCCCAAATGCGCCTCTGGGAGCTCTTAATTAAACAGCGTGAAAAAATAGATGATTTAAATGCACAATTGGAAAGACCAAGAGGTTATTCATCACGATTAGAGATCTCGGAATTACCTCCTATTTGTCATATACTTCCAAAAGATTGGAACATATGTTCAGAATTAGCTCCACCTCCCGATATGGACCCTTGGCTTCAAGGCCCCTGTCCTTTTTTTGGAAGAAAAAAGAAGAAACCCGTCATCGTATTTTTATTCCTGAAGGACTTACATTGGAAAGACTGCTTGAGCTAGCTAAATCAGAAAATATCAAAGTGGATATCTCTACCCTTAAACACTTTGAAATCAAACCTACAGAAAGCAGCTATTGGATGACAATCACTTCAATGAGTATTCCAGATAGTATTGGATTGACAAGAGAGGTTCAGAAAGACGCGTTAAAAGAAGAAAGCTTTCCTAGATTGATTGAATGTTTAGTCTTGTGTATTTTAAATCGAAAGACCAACCCTAACGTAGAATACATTCGCTGTGAGGAAGTAGTAGATGGAGATTCTGTGTTTGTAAAAGCTAATGATCAAGGAATATTAGTTATTAAATTAACAATACCTATGGGGACAAGAGCTGCTCATAGGTTCTAGGCCTTTTTAGAAAAATGGACCGTGGTTCTTAGTCCAAAAACAACATCGACATAGATGAGATGGATCGAATTAAAATTAAAAAAAGAGATCAAGGAAGATGTTTTGTCAAAAGAGGTAGGAATATAGCTTGTATTTAGCAAGATACAAGGATGAATAGCCTCAGACACAAGCGCTTTCGATTGTTCTAGTAAAGGTTTTAACGTAGCATCAGAAGGGATTACATGAATAGAGAAAAAAAGGTGATTAAACCATCGAAAGAGAGGTGCTTGTTTCTGAGAGATGAGAAGATGTGTTTTAGGAGCAACAGATAAAAGGAGGAGCGCTTTTAGCCAATTTGCTTTCCGCAAGACAAGTACAACGTGAGAATGTTTTTCAAAAAGATCCAGATTTTCTGTTTTAAGACGGAATAAAGGTTTAAGGCAATATTTAGAAAAGAAAGAAAGAGAAAGATCGGACAGTCTAAGAATCAGAAAAATAGAAAACAAAATCGTAATCAATCCTGTAATGCCGAAGCCTTGCTCGGGGGATAAACCTATCCATTGACTGTAGATATAAAGAGTAACAGATGCCATTAAAACGCCACAAAAACTTAAGAAGTTAGTCGCAGCAATCACTTGTCCCCTTTTTTCACTCGGGCTAAAAATTTGGATGAAAGAGTCAAAAGGAACAATGAAAAATCCACCAAAGATTCCAAGCAGTACAAGAAGCAATATCACAGAGAGCAAGGTGTGGGATAAAAGAGCAAGAAGCAAAAGGCAAACGCCAATTAAAATACCTGCAATACACGAAACTCCAAGCTCCACTCTTACGCGGGAAACTTTCCCTGCTAAATAAGCCCCTAAGGCAATCCCTAAAGCTGTTGAAAGAAAAAGATATCCTCCCGCTACCTCATTCAGATGAAGCGCATCAATTGCAAAGGGGATCACATTCAACTGAACAAATGCTCCTGTGAATAAAAAATAAGAGGATCCTAGGGTGGAAATTAAAAGGTGGGGTTTTGTTTTACAAAATGAGAGTGTTGCTGAGATCTCTTTTAAGAAAAGGATCTTGATTTTCTTATCCGACCCCTGCGGACTTGTGTATTTAATCCCGAATGTGCTGATAAAGCCAATGCCCGCAATGCCGAGACAAAAGAAGGCAACCAGCACGAAGTTTTTATCGGTCCACTCCGTCAAAAAAGAGGCAAGAAAGGTTCCTATAATCACGCCTAGGTAGGTAAAAGATGTAATGAGTCCATTTGCTCTTGATACCCGATCAGCGGGGACAAGATCAGAGATAATCGCATACTTTGATGGGCCAAACAAAGCGCTATGCGTTGATAAAAGGAATAAAAGGGTGTAGCTGCCCCATACACTTTTTGTAGCAAAAGCAATAATAGCCAAAGACATGATAATTATTTCTGCAAATTTCATCCAGATGAGCAGTCTCTGTTTACTAAACCTGTCGGCTAGAACGCCCGCTGCCGAAGAGAACAAGAGAAAGGGAATAACGAAAATAGCTCCTGCAGCAGACAAGATCGTGCTTGCATCTTCCTTTCCATATATCCCAATTAATAAAAAGGCGATCACAAGCTTGAAGATGTTGTCGTTAAGAACACCCATGAACTGGGCAATATTTAGAAAGTGCAGCGAATGTTTATCAGGCTTTGAAAAGCCTGGCAAACGGGAAAGAAAACGTGTCAAAGATGCAAATCTCTGCTGGCCGAAGAAACCCATATTATAAGACCTCGCTCCTTCTTATACCAGCGACGATCAGAATTGTATAGATAAGATTTTACAAAGGCATTTTGGAATAGGCTGAACGGAGCTACCTCAGGACAGGGATTATTTCTGCACCCATATATTCTGCTTACTTTTTATCGTCTAGCTGGGGGAGCCCTTTTTCATAGGTAATTTTTTTTTGAAACCGCCCTTTACTGTCGTAAATGGTGGCAATTCCTTTCCCATTTTCTACTTTGGAAACGGGGGTTTTATCGCCTTTTTTAAGGTAGGAGCCTGTGGTAAGGATATCATTATCATAATCTTCCATGAACATGAGGCTGCCATCTTTGTACCAGGCAAAAGAGAGTCCCTGTTTTTTATTCTGGCTGACTTCTCGCTGGCTTTCTAAAACGCCATTTTCATACCAGGTTTTAACAATCCCTTCGATGGTGTCTTCATTCCACTGTAGAGAGAGCTTGGGCATTAAAGAGCCTGTGGTGGTGGGGTAATATTCAACTTCCTCTCCTGATTTGAGTCCATTGAGGATGTGATAATAAGAGCAGAGGTCACCCAGAGGGGAAAAAAATTCGACTTTCCCTTCTGGTATTCCTTTTTTGTATTCAATGAGAGAGTAGAGGGTATCATTTTTGAAAAGAGCTTGTTTGCCCATCCCATCTGTGATGGAAGTGATGAGGATTCCTTGGGTGTCAAAGTAGGAGCCGGTGATAAGCTTGTCTTGGTTATATTCTTCTTGATACAAGAGCGTATTATCTTTTCGATAGGCTAGGGCGCTTCCCTCTTTTAGGCCTTGATTATAGGTAACTTGCTCGAGAAGTTGTCCATCGTCGCGATATACAAATAACGTACCGTCGATAAGGTTTTTATGGTAGGGGATCGTTTTTTCCAGCTGTCCATTTTTATGATAATAGGAGGAGGGGCCTTCAAGAGCGCCTTTATTATAGTGGATTTCTGCAACAAGTGTTCCCTCTTCATCCCAGACAAAGCTGGTTTGATCAAAAACCCAGCTTACTTGAGCAAGCTCATTGATATCGGGAGTTCCTTCAATGACATAACACTCTATTTTTTTTGTTCCACTGGGGAACCACTCTCTAAAATAACCATTGGCACGCCCACTTACGACTTCTAAATACTGGTGAAGATTGCCATTGGGATGGTAAGAGGTGATTTTTGAGAGTTGTTGTCCAGAAGAAGATTTTCCAAAAACACGTACAACTTTTTGGTAGGGCTGTGCTGAATCAAAATCGGTGTTTTCAAAAGGTGTTAAACGATCTTTCGAGCTGATTGTTTCTGCAAATCCATTGCGATCGATGATCTGCATACTCATGAGTTTACCTTCTTTCTCAGTAGCTGTATGGGAGCAGCTGCTGCACACAAAAAGAAAAAGAGCTATGAGAATAACTCTCATAAAGACTCTCTTTGAAGGAGATTGCATTTTACTAAGAAAATATCTTCCCCTAAATTATTGGTTTCTTTGACTAAATCAAAATTGCGGATTAATAGTTGTGGGCGCCCTTGTTTGGTCGGGTAGTTGTTAATAGGGATTCCTTCGATAGAGGTTAGCATATGCTTTATATCTTCATCATCCATTTCTACGGGGTGGGCTAAAGAGATATCGACTTCTTGGAATTGGTCTCCTGTTCTTCTTTTTGCTTCGTTGAGGGAAAAATTATTTTTCCCACTTTTTAAAAAATCTAACCTGCGGTGCAAAATAGCATTATCTTTATGGTGGACTAAGATGGTTTCTAGGCGTCTTAGTTCTGATTCTAAGAGCGAGATCGTTGCTAGTTCTTTTTCCAAATATTTAGGATCGCTCTCTTTGATTTGAGCAAAAATGGATGCATTGATTTCATTATGCCTATCGATTTCGATCGCCTTTTTATGGATTTTTTCAATTTTGATTTGGGCAATTTTTAAATCTTGTTTTTTTATTTGGAGGCCCCAGAGGGCAAGTAAGGTAGGAATTAAGCAGAGAGAAAACAGGATGGGGTTAGAGAATAATATTTTCATAGCTTTTGTTTTAGGTAGAAAGAGGTTTTATAAACGTCGTGAGAGCAAGACCAGGAAATTTCTTTTGAGGTGTTGATGAAAGGAGTTTGCTTTTTTAAAGTTTCATAAAAATCTTTAGCAGCCGATTCTGAAGGGGCAGTCAGTTCGAGATCGACCTTGACCAAGTATGGAATGTTTTTTTCTTCTAGTGTCGGGCATTTGACTAAGTCATAGTGAATATGCCTGATGTCAATGTTTTCTTTGCGGCTGCTAAGCCATGCAAGAACATCGCTCACAAGATAAATATTGGGGGAAAGGGGAAATGTTCTTTCTTGTTTTTCGATGAGGTCTTCCCAAGACTCTATTTGGTCCTGTAAACAACCTTTGGCGCCTTCTTTTCCTATGTGCTGTACAATGATTTGTTCTAGTTGGAGTTGTTCCGCGTTAAGGCGATAGGAGCCAAAGCTCCATAGACCTACAGCCAGGCATATACAGGCAGCAACGTACTTTAGGATGAGCATTTTTTGCGATTGTGCTTCTTTTTGAGAGGTTAAATCTCCCTGTAAAAATTGGAGAGAATTGGAATCATCGATTAAACCGTCAAGAGCAAGGCCTATGGGAATGGCGAATTCTTTTAGGGATTGAAACTCGAAGTTGCTATAAGATGGGGTTTCTTGCATCTCCGCTAGAACAGATTCTTCCCAAACAAGAAAAGCATTAGGAAATTTGGTTTTTACAAAAGCCTGCACTTGCTCAAGTCCTTTCTCGTTGTCTTCAATAGCGTGTGCTGCCACGATTTTTCCTTCCGAATAAACAATGCAGGTTTTTCCCTGGAGTACTGAAAACTCTTTTGTATGAGGGAAGAGGAGCTTTCCCCATCTTGATAAGGCGACTGCTGTAGTGGACACGGTATCTGGATTTATATCAGAATTTTTCAGATCTGCTAGATGGTGGAGAAGGAGGTCTTTTTTCGTTGCAAAGATGGTCACATCTGTTACGTGTTTGTTCCGAGGATACAAGACGGGCAAAAGAATAGTCTCAGCAAGGGGAAAAGGGATCAAGGATTCAACTTGGAAAGGAAGAACAGAGCGTATTTCTTTTTCTTTTGCAAGCTTCAGAGAAATATCTCTACGGATGACCTCATTTGTTTCCAGCCCAGATACGATTTTTACTTTTTTTCCTGCTAAAACCGTCTTCAGAATGTCAAGCGGCTTTACATCTAAAGGAAAGCTTTGCAAGAGAGCGATTTCTATTTTATTTTTAACTTTACACAGGAGGGCGACTTTAATATGAGCATGCTCTTTATGAAGACCTAAAAAGTACATAAGTTTATTCCTAAAGCAAAAATAGGAGCCTATCTAAAAATCGGCTTCGAGCGCATTTTACCCTAGCGCGCCTTTTCCTACATAGTGTATACTTTCGTTTCGAAGATACTAGAAATAATAATTTGGTCGGTATGCTGAATCAAATGATCCATTACCTTTTTGTGGCCTATACGCTGATCTTGGCGGTCAGAATCATAGGTTCTTGGGTTCCTGATCTTGCAATGCAGCCCTGGATGCTTTTGATTGCTAAGTTTACAGACCCTTTTCTGAATCTTTTTCGTAAAATTATTCCTCCCATTGGAGGGATGCTAGACTTGAGTCCTATTTTAGCTTTTCTAACGCTCCAGTTTTTAGAATATCTCATCCGATCTATCTTAAAATGACCCTAAAGCGCCCTTTTCAGCTAGGTCATCTCACTCTTCCATCTAACATCTTCTGCGCGCCTTTAGCGGGTTGCTCGGATTTCCCCTTTAGAAAGATGACGACCTCTTACCAGCCAGGACTTGTGTTTTGCGAGATGGTGAAAATGGACGCTCTTGTTCGTTACGATCCCCACACGCTGCGGATGTTGGATTATGAGGGAGGGATGCATCCTATTGGAGCCCAGCTTTGTGGAAGCAAGGCGCATCTTGCCGCTAAATCAGCACGGATCATCGAAGAATTGGGATTTGATGTGGTAGATCTCAACTGCGGTTGTCCTGTCGATAAAGTCACAAAAGATGGTAGTGGATCGGGATTACTCAAAAATCCTGCTCTTGTAGGAGAAATCATTGCCAATATGGTATCGGCTGTAAAAATCCCCGTCACTGTCAAGGTAAGGGCTGGGTGGGATGAGGGGAGTTTGAATGCAGCAGAGATCACAGCTATTGCTGAAAAAGCGGGGGCTCAAGCTATTTGCGTTCATGGAAGGACAAGGGAGCAGGGGTATAGTGGCCCTGCTAACTGGGATTGGATCCGCGCGTGCAAAGAGGAAGCTAAGACGATTAAGGTAATTGGTAATGGGGATCTCTTTGATGCAGAAAGCGTAGAGAAGATGTTTTTGCACGCCCACTGTGATGCAGTCCTTATTGCAAGAGGAACATTTGGGCAGCCTTGGATTATAGAGGACACTTATCTTCATCTGTTGGGCCTGCCAACGAAAGCTCGTACGGGGGCAGATTATAGAAATGCTTTGCTAGAACATTTAGCTCACACTGTCGCTTACCAGCCGGAAAGAAAGGTGATCACCGATATGAGGCGTGTGGGGTGTTGGTATCTTAAAAATGGGCACGGCACTAAGAAACTACGTGAAGCCCTGAACCACTCCAAATCTGTTGCTGAAATCCGCGAACTTATTCTGAGTTATCCTTGGGAAGATACGAGCTTTGCAGCAATGTAAGTATTTATTTTAATTCTGTCTGCCCGTATAGATTTAAGGCGCTTCTTACAATTTAAAGAAATTTCTTTACAAAATTGAAGTTTTCCAAATAATGCGGATTAAAGAGGTAGTTGCAAAACTCAGGGTTCGTCGAATTTCGGGATTATTTTGACTGAACCTGAGTTTTGCAACTACCTCTACAGGGAGCCCTACTCTTTAGGGTCTCCAAATTAATATATGCAGAAGGGGACCATGAAAAAGTTAATCACCAGTTTATCATTAATGAGTGTCAATGTGCTTTTACCTACCCTTTCCGCAGATAGCGGAATATTTTTAGAAGATATATATTCTTTTCTAGATAAAGCTGAAGAGCAGGTGGTCGCAGCTATAGAATTGGAAGGGACCTTAGCTCCTAAGCCAGAAAAATCTGCTTCCCTTTTAAAAGAAGCAGGTGGTCACTTTACTTCTTCAGGAGAAGAGATTCTTTCACAGGCTCAAAAACGTCAGAGGGCAGATGCTCATGCTAAAAGAAAGGCAGAAGGCGCTATTCCTGCGACCGTTCCATCCGTACAAAAAAAAACAATGCCGACGACTCAGGTTCCTTCCTATGAGCATGTACAGCCAGTTGCCAAGACCTCCTACCCTTTACAAGCAATAGCAGAAATTGACTCTAGTGCATCAATTGCACAAGCTCCATCAAACATGGAGTCTGAAATGCCCAAAAAACAACGAGAAGGTTCAGGCGTTGCTTCTGGATACAATACGCCTGACATGGCTAGTAGACATTCAGGCGTTAGCGCCATTATGTCCGGCAGTTTTATATATTGGAAGCCTCAGCAAGATGACTTTAATGTAGGAATTACAGGTCCAAGACCTTCCGTACAGCAAAAGCTCAAGGATTTTCACTCGAAGTATGAGCCAGGATTTAAAGCGGGTCTTGGAGCTAACTTTAGTTATGACAACTGGGTTTTATATTTAGAATATACACAACTGAGAACACATCAATCCAACACGCGATCTTTCAATAGCCAAGGAGCGATGATTGTATCACCCTGGGTAGGTATCACTGCAAATGACCAGAATTTATATACTCCCTTTGCTCCTACATCGGGTGAAATACTTCATTCCGGTGTTTCGAATCACTGGGGCTTTAATTTTGGCATGTTTGATCTCTTTCTTTCTCGTAGTTATTACGTAGGGAAAAAGCTAGTTTTTAATCCCTTTCTTGCTGCTAGAGGAGCTAAAATCAATCAAACTCTGAATGTGAACTTTACATACAACACCGTAGGCGCGCCAGGTGTGCTTAATGCAATCTATTCTCACAATAGAAATAATACCCAGCAGATAGGGCCTAGATTTGGATTTGATATGAACTGGTTAGTTGGACACAATTTCAGATTTGGTGGAACGATTGCTGGTGCTCTTTTGTATACGCAATACCAGCTGCGCCATACGGAAATTTTAAATGGTATTAACTACTCAAATATCCATTCAAGTCCTAGTGCTTTTAGATTTAACGGGGACGTCGCCCTCGAATTTGGGTGGAGGGCCTATATGAATCGCAATAGAAGTTCTATCGATTTGATATTCAAGTATGAAGCTTTAGGGTTCTGGGAGCAAAATATGGTAGCGGGTCTTGCCCATATTCTTACGAACCAAGGACGTACTCTAGATGGAGGGAATCTCTATCTCCATGGAGGCACATTCAAGCTTGGATTCAATTTCTAACGCGCCTTATTCTTCCAACTAGCGGAAAAATAATCTTAAATAAAGGCCATTATAATTTCGAAAGAGGTCTATTGGAGCTTGTCTTCGAAGATTTTGCGCAAGCGTTCGATCTGAAAGTCGGTGTCGCGGAAGGAGGGAGCAGGTCTTGTTTCCTTTTTTTCTTTTTTTGAGTAGAAAGGAAAGAAACTCTTCGATGGTTTGTGTTTTAGCGCCTAATTGTTTTGACTTGCCAAGCACTTCTCGATCTGAGGAGACGATGACAATCTGGGTAGGTTTAGGATGGTATTCGATCTGTTCGATAATATAGTCATCAGCACTTTGGTTTTCGTGTGTATAGACGATTTCAATCTTGCGGAGATGACCTCGAATGGCTTCTGCAGGAGCTTTATGCTTGCCATCGAAGATCAGTGTAAGGTGGAGATGAAAGGCATCAACAAAGGCCTCTAGAGAATTTAAGATTTGACTCTTTTGGCGCTGGAGGGTCTTGTAGTCTTTTGTAATGCGAAAAAGAAAGTTATATCCGTCAATCCAGTACTGCAGATTAAACTCCTAAAGAAGAGAGAAAGACATGGAGTTTATCGAAAGCTTTTCTTCTGTGAGAAATTCTGTTCTTTAGATTTTCTTCGATTTCGGCAAAGGATTTGCCATACTCATGTTTAATAAAGATCGAATCGTAGCCAAACCCGTAACTGCCTTTTTCTGCTCCGAGGATCATCCCTTCACAGAGGCCTTTTACACACTTCTTTATACCTTCTGGTGAGGCAATAACGATCCAACACTCGAAATATCCCTGCCTTTGGGGGTCAAGGATATGTTCCATTTCTTTTAAAAGTTTATGTCTATTCTCTGCATCTGTTGCTAGATCTCCAGCATATCTAGAAGAATAGATACCAGGGGCGCCTTGCAGAGCGGGAACGATAAGACCTGAATCATCGGCAAGTGTCCAGCGGTTCAATGCTTTAGCAGCATGCAGAGCTTTATTGGAGGCGATTTCTTCAAAAGAGGAGCCATCCTCTTCAGGGGGGGTATAGGCAGGAAAGTCAAGGAGAGACAGAACATCGAATTGCTTATACTCTTTGAGCATAGATCGGAGTTCACGAATCTTATGGATATTTTTGCTGGCGACAACAAGTTCCATCTTTTTTCCTTTGGCGCCTATATTACAAATAGCTGCGAATAGCTACAATAGTGAATTCTTCATTTTGGAACTGGAACTTATCTCCTACTTCAAGCCCTTGCATTGTTTGGGCTAGCTTGGACTGAAATGAGAGGATAAAGAGATCTGGGTCTGCATCCCAAGGCCCTAGGATAGTGTAGGAGACTAATTTCCCACTTTTGTTTTTGCACTCAACAAGTGTTCCTACGCCAACTTGGGCAGTAGCAATATCTGCTTGTGTTAGTACGCGTGCGTGGTTAACTTGCTCAGAGAGCTGCTTGAGTTCTGACTGGAGTCTACTGCGTTTTTCTAATGCCGATTTAAATTCAGCATTTTCTCTGAGGTCTCCATGAGAGCGGGCTACTTCAATTTCTCGTGCGTTTTCGACGGTTTCTACCGTGGCAATTTGTTGGATGCGATCTTTGATTTTTTTATAACCTGCTTCAGTGGTCCAGATAATGTTTGTTTCAGTGCTCGGCTCCTGTTTGCCGTGCATTTTTGCAAGGGATGGATGTACAACTTCTGCTAAAGAGTGCAAAATTTTAATATCATGATCTGAAAGAGAATGGCATTTGGTTGCTAGAAGTAAAAATTCTTGCACTGTTGCAAGGTTTGCCCCTTGCATGATTTCACGCACAATAGCATACCTTCCTCCTGTGAGGAGGGCGTGCATTTTTTTGATCATGTCTTTGTGGGTTGATGTATTTTCCAAGTTATTTAGCAGAACAAAAAAACCTTCAAAGAAGCGGTTTTTCCCTTCCTTATCTGAAAAAGGAACATTGGGTGTGCTTATAATTTTTTGGAAATACCATAAGAAGAGCTCGGGATGACGTCCTGGGTATATCATCAGGTCTTCTAATTTTTTGTTTAACTCTTGATCAGCTCCAGAGCTGAGCAATTCAGAGAGTAAATAATCGCGGATAGGGTTTTGAGAGACAGCAAAGAGAAGATTTAAGAATAGCTCTTTCCATTCCGCTCTGTTTTTTCTAGCTAGCGTGAGAATGCGCTTTTTAAATGCCAAGATATCGATGGATTGAATAAGGCTTTCAAAAGACTTTGCGTTTTTAATAATATCTTGGACAGGAGTTGGATTTTTTTCGATATTCATATCTTCTAACAGGAAGTAAATCTGTACGATTTGCGATTCTGGTATTTCAGTATGTGTAAGCGCCTCTTTTAATTTGTCTTGAAGTTTCCCTTTAAAAGTATTGTTTTTTAAGATTTCCGGAAAATCTCTGAGAAAATTGTACACCATCGGAATAAGATCTTTGGGTTCTGGATTAGACTCAAGAGTTGCTTGTAAACGCTCTTCATGGGAGACGGCGCTTTTTCTTAAGACAAACACATCTTTAATGTCTTCAGGGGATTGAATAAGGGTGTCTTTTTTGATTTTTGCCCTTGCTCCTTGCCACCATTTAGCCCACTCATTTTCTTGAATGACGAGGTCTGCTAACTCTTCTTTGATTTCTGCAGCTGTTTTAGGGCCGAGGTCTCGAAGAAGAATACGGATGACTTCGACAGGATTTTTCTTGGCCTGCTCTTCAAGAAGATCGGCTGCACCAAAGCGCATAGCTAAGAAGTGCTCTTTTGGAATAGGGGTAAGGGTCTTAAAGGCGTTCTCGAAGGACATATCTTTCCTTCCTGGGACATAATCAAATTCAAGGGAGAGTTCTTCCCTGAGGAAAGAAACATCCATGATTTCTCCAACTCCCCAACCACCCGCATGGAATACAAAATTTCCTTTTTCCATATGATTAAGAAGCTCAAATCCACTCACAGCGCCCTGGAATGATTCTTTATTACGGAGACCGATTAACTTGATCTTTTCATTGAATAGTTTTTGTGTCCCATACCGATTTTTTAGGTAGTCAAAGACTTTTTGTCGGAGGGCATCTTGGTTGGTGGTTTCTAAATCGATGATAAGCCGGAAGACTTCATGCTTTTCAGGAGATTCTGGAGAGAGTTCCCAAAGAGGAAAAATTTTTTCAATGTAACGGCCAAAGGGGCTGGCGAAATCTGATTTTTTTACCTCTTTTAAGAGAGTGATGACCTCATCTGTGTCAAGCTCATCGCTTTCACAGTACTCTTCCCACAGCCTTAGAAAGGCTGGGTAATCTCTTGAGGAAATCAACGTTCGAAAATCTTTCAAATAGCCCATTTGAATTCCTTTAATCATGAAAATTGACCTGATAAAACCGCCAAAAAGGGGTTAGCGGCCAGTATATGAAGGAAGGTAATTCTCTTCAAGGAGTGATTCAGAAAGTGTTAGCCCAAAATGATAATGTCCTCTTTCTGCTAAATAGAAATGTCCTCTTTTGAAGATACTGACCTCATTCAAATTTGTTTTTGAAAGGAGGTGAGAGTGAAGGAGTTGATAACTATGAGCAGAAGAGAATTAGAAAGAGTTGAAATGATGCGCAATTTAAAAAGAAAAAGCTTTTCCCAGATAGAAGTGGGACAACGTCTGGGGATAACAGCCAGACAAGTTAGACGTTTAAAACAAGCTTACGAACTGCATGGAGAAGCTGGCTTAGTTTCCAAAAAGAGAGGGCAGCCTAGTAATCGCAGGTTAACAGAAGCTTTTAGATCACAAGTCCTAAAGCTGATTTCCGCTCATTATGCAGATTATGGCCCTACGTTAGCTCAAGAAAAGTTAGAAGAAAAACATAAGCTTACATTGTCTATAGAGACGCTTAGGAAATGGATGATAGAAGAAAATATTTGGTCTCCTAAAAAAGCTAAAAAGGCAGTTATCCACCCGATGAGACCAAGAAGGAGTCAGTATGGAGATCTTGTACAAATAGACGGATCTCCCCATGACTGGTTTGAAAATAGAGGACCCAGGTGTACCCTTTTAGTATACATTGATGATGCAACTAGTAGACTTGTCGAGCTGTTTTTTTCTCTTGGTGAAACAACAGAATCTTATTTTAAAGCGACAAAAAGGTATCTAAAGAGATGTGGAAAACCACTTGCTTTCTACAGCGATAAATATGGAGTTTTTAGAGTCAACCACAAAGAAGCTGTATCTGGTAATGGAGTGACAGAGTTTGGAAGAGTCCTAAAAAAACTCGATATCAAGCTCATTTGTGCCAATACACCCCAGGCAAAAGGAAGAGTTGAAAAAGCCAATCAAACATTGCAAGATCGTTTAGTCAAGGAGATGAGAGAAAAAAATATTTCAACTATTGAAAAGGCAAATGAATGGATTCCCGAGTTCATAGAGAAGTATAACAAAAAATTTGCCGTAGCTCCTAGAAACGCAGAAGATGCTCATCGAGCTTTAAAACCAGAAGAGAACTTAGAAGAGATTTTCAGTTACCAGGAAATCCGATGTCTCTCTAAAAACTTAAGCTTCCAATACAAAAACAGTCTTTATCAGATCGATAGTGAAAGATCATCATACACTCTAAGGAAAGCAAAAGTCATGCTTCTAGAAGATCTCAATGGACGGGTAAGAGTGCTGTATAAGGGCAAGGAGTTAAAATACAAGATATATGGGGAAGAACCGCAAGGGAAAATTGTGATGTCCAAAGAAATAGATTTAGCACTTAATTGGATAAACAAAAAACCTCAAAAACCTTCAAGGAGTCACCCTTGGAGATAAGAGAAGAGCTTTTGAAAATGGGTATTTTAGATAAAAAACGGACAAGTCCAATGAAGATCAGAACATCCAAAGAGGACATTTCTAAATTGGAGAAAAGCGGACATTTCTATTTTGCGTTGACAGGAGTGATTCAGAAAGTTGATTCAATTATTTTTTTTGCGCTTGGAGCTTCTTTTCACAATACGCAATTTTTTGTTTGCATTTTTTGATTTCAGGAGCGTCTGCGCTTAAATGGTTTTGAAGGATCGTTAGTTCTTGCGTGTAGTGTATCCTTGCTTTGTCGAACTCTTTTAGTTTAAGGATGCAGTCTCCTAGCTTATGATAAGAAGCTGCGATTTTCGTGTAAGGGGGAGGCAAAGTAGTTAAGTAGATATTTAAACTTTTTTCTTCATCAGAAAAAGCGTTTTCATATTTTTCTAATTCATACCAACAGCGTCCTCGACCCCTGTAGCAGTCGGCTAAATATGTGGAACTTTTACCAAAAAGCGCCTCAAAAATTAAGGCTGCTTCATCATATTTCTTGATGGCTTCTTGATGCTTTTCTAATTTTGCTAAGGAGTAGGCTACATTGTTGAGAC
This sequence comes from Rhabdochlamydiaceae bacterium, assembly GCA_047459655.1. Lineage (GTDB taxonomy): Bacteria > Chlamydiota > Chlamydiia > Chlamydiales > Rhabdochlamydiaceae > CANJJB01. The sequence goes on along the minus strand of JAJREF010000005.1, from coordinate 75,151 downwards.
TCATTGCTACATCAAGATGTATTTTGCCAAAAGAGATTCACGGATCTGTAGGGCTTTTTCCTTGTTTCTGAGAGCTTCTTTGTGTTCTCCTAGTTTTCCTAGTGTCCCTGCAATGCCGTCATATGCTGTTGCCACAAGGGGATGTTGGGCTCCCAAACATTTGAGCTGCATATCTAGTCCTTTTTTTGGTTTTCAAGAGCAAGTTCGTATTGTTGTAGTTCAGCTAAGGAGGTTCCAATATTGTGGTAACTAGTTGCGATGTTAGGGTGAGCTTCTCCAAACAGGTTTTGCCAAATTTTTAAGGCCGCTTCTTTTTTAGCAAGAGCTTCTTCATGTTTCCCTAGCTTGCCGAGAGAGTGGCCGATATTGTTGTAGCTAGTTGCTATATCAGGGTGATTGTGATCAAATAAAGCAGTGTAGATTGCAAGGGCTTCCTCTTCATTAGCAAGGGCTTCTTCAGATTTCCCTAGATTTTCGAGCAGATTTCCCATTAGGAGCTGTATGCGGGCTAACTTAGGGTGTTTGGGGTTTTGGTAATAACCTCTGAAGATGGTGTCTGCTTCCCTCAGAGATTCCTCTGCTTCTTTAAATTGACATTTTCCTTGTTTTACTTGAGCTTTTAGAAGAAGTGTTTCTCCCAGAGAAGGATCAATGTATACTTTGTATCGAGGATCTTTTTTTCATTAGCTAGACGCTTTTGAATGCATTTAAGGACGCGGTTGGCTTCTTTTTCTGCATCTGCGTAGTTATTCGTATCCATGTAAAACTCGATTCGAAGTCGGCCTAACTTTTCCGAGACAGCTCTAAAGAGGGATCGATATTTTTTCAGCTTCTGCTAAGGCTATTTGGGCATCTGAATAATGAGCCTGCTCTTGAAGCACCTGGGCTAATTTAATCCTTGTGCTTAAAATGAGCTCTGATTCTTCTTTAGGGAGCTGGTGGATGAGTTTTTGATAAAGTTTAGCGGCCTCATCTAATTTGTAGAGCTCTTTTTTTACATCAGCTAACACTCTAAGGTATAGGGGGGTGTCGCGGGGGTCTTTTTCCAGAAGAAATTCTGCTTTTCGATAATCCAATAGTCTCCGGGCAACGCAACCTTGGCAAAAAGGAGTGTTGTCAAAAAAACGGGGTGTGTTGAGGTATTTTTCGTTATTTGTTTCTCCCTGTTTGACAGCTTCATAAAAACGCTTAACAGCATCCACAAATGGTATAGCGATGTAGTAAAATGGATAGAGGTCAGTTCCTGGAGGAAGATCATCTTTTTGGGCCTTCTGAACAAAATAAGCCTTCAGCCTTAATGCTTGGACTTCCATAAGTAGCTTGAGGAGATCTGCTGCAGCTTCTTTAGAAAAAATGTTACGATCTTTTAATTCTTCTACTCTTTCCCAACTGCTATGAGATTTCAATTGAAAGTGACGCGCCAATGAATCGAGAATGGTAGTTGGCAATCGATAAAGGTTTTTTTTGACATCATGCATTTTCCCGGAAGCCTCTTCTTTCCCTATTTCAGGATTAAAGGTCGTTAGGTCATGTTGTAGTAGATCTAAGGTCAAAGAATGGTCGGTAACAGCAGGAAGAGCTATTTGATAGGTTTCTACAAGATGTTTATCTCCCTGAATGTAAGCCGCATTACTCAACACTGTAGGAAGATGGTATCGTGTGGTAGCCCACAATCTGTCTTCGGGTGTATCTTGCATCCAGTTAGTTTGAAATCGAAGAAAGTGAGACACTGATCCAATTAGTTCATAATCTCCTTTTTTACCCAGCTGTTTTCCATGGGGTGTTTTGGCAGCAGTTGACATGTTTCCATCGAAAGCAATTCCACGATTTGTTTCGTCGTCAAAAAGCCAATGTAAGCTCCTGATGCCTAAAGATGGAAGAATGGTCTCTCCTAAATTGATAATTCTGGCATGAAAACAAGAGGTCATTATTCTAAAGTATTCTTTGAGGGATTCTTCATCAGATTCCGTAATCACCATAAATTCTAAATCAGAATAGGGGGTGATCTCTTCTCTTGCAAAAGAGCCAAGTCCAGCTACAGCATAAGCACACGGAGGAGACATTCCCCTATCTTTTAAATCTTTTTCTACCCCTTCCAGAAGGTGACAAAAGAAGGCGCCCATCTCTTTTGTGATCTGTTGATATAGGATTCGCAAAGCAGGAGTTTGAATGTCGAGATCAAATTTTTCTATTGAATTAAGTTTTTCATGAATGCCTGAGCGTAACTTATTCAGCATATTTCGATCTTCTTCGGCTTGTTTGAGCCATTTAATAGGAGATCTGATAGATAAAGTTGCTAGATAATGCTCTTCAATTGTCTCAATCATTGTATGTGTTTGCTTTTCACACGAAGGATCGATACGCAGCGCATACCAGGCCACTGCCAAAGCAGCCATATGTTTTTTTGTGTCCATCAAAATTCGGGCTAGAAGGAGGTATCCCTTGGACATTTCAAAAGAGATTTTTCCAGAATCTCCAGTGGGATTTCTGTGAAAGAGGTTTAACTGTTTTAGCCAGTGTGTCAAAACGTCTTCTGCTTCATCATATTTTTTCTGATCTATGGCTAGAAGAACTTGATCATATGCTCTTTGGCAGCCTTCCATCATCAAAGGCCAGTTAGTATCTAATATGTCCCCATGGATTTTTTTAAACGTTTGCGCAAATGATTGGCTTGCCGTTTCCGGATGAGCCAAAATAATGCGGTTGCAAATTTTAAGGAAACTGCCCCCATTTGACTGAAATAAATTTTCTAATTCTTGTATGTAAAGCTGTCGCTCTTCCAAAGAAAATGCTTCTAGAGGAAAACCCGCAATAAACTCCATGAGTGCCTTAATAATCCTCACATCAGGATCTGTAACTGCTGCATCTTCATATCCTCCTATAGGAAGGTTTAGAATTGTGGAAATGGCTGAAGGGGTTAGCTTTGGAAATAAGATCTGGGCTTCAACGATATGAGGTTCGCATGTGTACCCGCGATCTTTTAAAGCGGTTTCAAAAGATTCGCTCATGTGCTGAGCTGGTCGTGGGCGCAGAAAAGAAAGTTTGGAGCAGAGTGTTCCTGTGTCAGATTGTGGAGCGCTATGAATTAAAATGTAGAGACTGTTTGGTTTCTCGCAAGGTTGAAGATTATCAAGTAGTGAGTTAATTTTGTCGGGAGCACAATAAAAATGAGCAAGTAAAAAGATATCCGCAGGTGATATATTCAATGGAGAAAAAGCGCTCATCTGTTTAAATTCCCATGTCGGTTTCCCGAGGAGGGCTTGTGCTTTTTCAATAGAGCCAGCTTGATTGTCAATTGCTGTCACAGATCCAAGGGGGATTGCATCTGCAATCGCTTTCAGCTGAGCCCCGTTGCCACACCCAATATCGATAAGGCGCCTATTTTGCAAGCCTAGATCATTAAGCCATGCTGTAATTTGTGTTTGATGGGCGTTTTTTTCTGTTGTTTGGTTTTCAAAAATAGCAAACACTTCATCGTATCCGCGGGCGTAGCCCCCCACACTTGAAACAGGCCCCGGACGCATTGCCTTAAATTTGTCTAAGCAGGAGGCCTGTGTTTGGATGAGCTGATCGAACCACTTCTTCTAAAGTGGGTGTATCGGGGCATGTGAAATGCTCGAAACGAGCGATTGTTGCGTGATTGTAAGAGATGCAATATCCCAAAGACTGTAAAAAAGTTACTTCTTCGGTAGTGAAAACAGTTCCTTGGTTTAAAAGTTGTTGCAATCTTATCTCGCAAGCGAGGCGATTAACAGGGTTTGCTTGGAGTTGTTGTAAGATTTGTAAAGTAGAATATGTGGATATGGGTGGAGAAGTCGAAGAAGATACAACAGAAGTGACATCCGCCATACAAGAGCTCTCTTTCTAGAATTTACTGAAAATCTTGGGACTCTAAGTTACTACACATATTTTGTTGGATCAACCTTTATTTATCAGCCACGTTCAACAAATGGGATGATTTAATTCTTGCGGTCAATGTTTTTTTTAGTATACACTTCTCTTTGCATAAGGGAGTTTTTACAAATATGGCAGGAAGTGTAAATAGAACAGGCGGTTATTTTGCCTGCTTGTTTAATGATGAAGATGATGAAGATCAGGAAAGCGACAGCGTATCTGTTTCGGGTTTAGGGGAAGAACCCGTATCTCCTCAGCACAGTGGAAGTATAGAACCAATCTCTACGCAAACTTCTCGTTTACTGTTACAGGATCATCGGATGGATGCTGCTTCAGATTACAGCGCAACGGTTAGCACAGTTACTGCGGCTACCAAAGCGAGTCAGAGGCCTCTTTTTCGTAGAACTTTTCAAGAGCCTGAAACAATTGTATATGAGGCTGCATGGGAGAAAATGGTTTCTGCGCATCGGAGTGGCATCTGGAGAATTGTTCAGTTGTCGGGAACGGAATTAGTTACATGTTCCTATGATAAAACCGCCAAAGTCTGGGATATGATGAGAGGAGTCTCTAGAAAAACAATCCAACATAAAGGTGAGGTATTATGTGCCGCAGTTAGTGCAAACTCTTTCGTTACTGGCTGTGCGAAGGGTGATATTTGTTTCTGGGACTCAAAAACTTTTGAATTAAAGCAAGAATTGAAAGATCCGAACCAGCAAGGTGTGTATAGCGCTGAATTTTTACTAGGAGAGCGCCTTGCTACAGGGGCTACCCAAAGGCCTAAAGACTTGCCGTACGCTCGAAAGTGGGATCATACGATTAAAATTTGGAGTTTGCCTAAAAAGGAAGTCATAGGAAGATGTAAGGGTCATGAGGGGGGAGTCTCTAAACTTATTTGTCTTCCCGACAATCGACTTATTAGTTCTTCAGAAGATGGAACTGTAAGAGTGTGGCATACATTGCAACATCAGCAAATAGGTGCACCTGGAGAGCAACATAAAGGAAAAATCTACAGCATGTGCCTCATGGGAAATTCAGTAATAACAGGAGGGCAGGACCAGGTTTTACGCATTTGGGACGTAGAATCTTTGAGTGTGTCTGGATGTTATGCGGATAATTCTACTAGGAGTAAGAAGGCGCACGATGGAACTATTTTTGATGTTTGCAAAGTTTCAAAGAATGTGTTTGCAAGCGCTTCTCGAGATGGATCAATTAAATTGTGGGATTTAAGAAAGCCAGGTCCAATTTTAAATTTAAATCCTGATGATGGGTTTGTTTATAGTGTCTGCGCTTTATCTGATCAGTGTCTTGTTGCTGGTACTGGGGGCCGAGAATTCATCTCAAAAAGAAGAGAGCCTAATTTAGTAAGTTGGGTGTTTGCAAAAGAAGGTAGCGATAACCCAAAAAAAAATGCTGCTGAATAAAACGTGGGGATCTTTATGCGATTAATGTTAATTTGTGCGGTTTTTTACTTTGGTGGTGTGTGGGGTGTTGAGCGGGAATTGCCTCTGCATCACGCAGATTTTCAATCTTGCGCTAACATTCAAGATGATCAATTGTTTGTTGAGGGAGAAAAGGATTTTGTTGCTTTTTGGGAAAAAGAAGCGTTAGCAATCGACTGGTTTCAGAAGTGGGATAAACCTTTGATATGGGAGCCTCCATATGCAAAATGGTTTGAAACGGGGCTTTTAAATGTTTCTTACAACTGCCTGGATCGGCACCTTCAAAAAGGGCTTGGGGAAAAGTCGCCTTGATTTCTGTCAATAGTCGAGGTGAGACAAGGCGCGTTTCTTATCAAGAGCTGTATAAGCAAGTTTGTCTCATTGCAAATCTATTCAAAAAAATGGGGATTCGAAAAGGGGATCGGGTGGCTATTTATATGCCGATGATTCCAGAAGCCATCGCCTCTATGTTAGCCTGCAATAGAATTGGAGCTGTTCATGTCGTGATTTTTGGAGGGATTGGGGCGCAATCTGTAAAGGATCGCATTTTGGACGCAGAAGCCAAGCTGTTAGTTACAGTGGATGGTAGTGTCCGTGGCGAAAAGCTGGTTGTTTACAAGTCTAAGTTAGATGCTGTTTTGGAAGAGTGTCCTACCCTTCAAACAACTCTTGTATTTGAAAATGCTGGAGCAGAACTTTCGTTAAAGCCGGGACGGGACTATTTATATAGAGATGTCGTGCAAGGTGTTTCAGAGGAATGCCCTCCAGAGCAAATGGGAGCTGAAGATCCTTTATTTATTTTACATACGTCTGGAACAACGGGAAAGCCAAAGGGGATTTTACATACAACAGGTGGTTATTTAGTTGGAGTCCACTCGACATTTAAGTGGGTATTTGATTTAAAGCCATCTGATATTTACTGGTCAACAGCAGATATTGGTTGGATCACAGGTCATAGCTTTGTTGTTTATGGCCCTCTATCCCATGGTGTCACGCAGGTTATTTATGAAGGGGCGTTTGATTATCCAGCCAAAAATCAGTTTGCAAAAATTATTGACGAGCACAAGGTGACGATTTTTTATACAGCTCCCACGTTTATTCGGATGTTAATGCAATGGGGAGAAAAATGCTGGAAGGGGGCTCATTTAGATAGCCTACGCTTACTCGGTTCAATCGGAGAACCTATTAACCCGAATGCGTGGCGCTGGTTTTACAAAGCAATTGGTCATGAAAAATGCCCGATTGTAGACACTTGGTTTCAAACAGAAACGGGAGCTTTGGTAATCTCCCCTATTCCTGGCTACACCCCTCTTATCCCAGGGAGTGTAACCAATGCTTTGCCGGGCTATAAAGTTGCTATCTTGGATGGTGAGGGCAATCCAGCCAAAAAAGGATTTCTAGCGATTATGCAGCCCTATCCTTCGATGATGAGGGGTGTTTACAAAGATCATGATCGATATGTCGCAACCTATTGGAAACAGTGGAATGGAAAGTATTATTTTTGTGGCGATTTTGCAGAGCAAGATGATAATGGACACTTTTGGGTCGAAGGACGATGTGATGAAGTTTTAAAAATATCGGGGCATAGAATTGGTACTACTGAGATTGAAAATGCTTTGATAGAAGACTCCAGTGTTGCAGAAGCTGCTGTGATTGGAGTTAAAGATGCATTAAAAGGGCAAAAAATTGTGGCTTTTGTTGTGTTGAAAAATGGAGCTTCTCGGCATGGAAAAGAAAAAGAACGACTTAAAGCTGTTGTTGCAGATTATGTAGGCTCTTATGCTCGCCCTGATGAAATCGAAGTTGTCGATGATCTTCCCAAAACGCGTAGCGGAAAAATTTTAAGGAGGATTTTAAAGAGCCTTGTAGAGGGGGATCCGGTCGGCAATACGGCTACACTCTATAATCCCTCTTGCCTTTTTCAGTTAACCGAAAAGTGTGAAGAGCTAGGATACAAACTATACCCAGCAAAGAGATTAGATTTTCAGCTTAATCAAATATCTGCTCGCCCTATTTTTGAGGAGTTGAATGTAGAGCCGCTGCGTGCGAGTTCTAAAGCGATTGTGCAAATAGTTCAACCCTTTCTAGAAAATCATCTAGAGAATACCAATTACGATCGCCTCCATTTGGTTGCTCAGTTTCTAGACTTTTATTCGGAAAGATGTTTAGAAGATCCGTCTTTGAAATTAGTGGATGCTTTAGTTAAATTTACACCCGATATGAGAGTCCACCCTTGGCATGGAAGCTCTTGCCATGGCTTAATAGATGATGTATATAACCTCCTTCCTGGACATCTTGGTGCAAAAAAAATTCCTGCGATTTTAGGCTCTAGATTTGCGCAAGAAGGATGGTCTAAATACTCCCATACAGCCCTTGTAATACGATTTGCTTCTCCCTGTGATCCGGAAGACGCTGGCTATATCTTATTAGATCCGAATTTTGATATTTCTGAACCGATTGTTATCTTAGATAATCAGAGATCAGTGACTGTTGATATGAAGACAAAAGGTTTGTGGAGTTTTTCTTTAGAAGGGAGTACAATCGTGGCCCAAAGGCAAAACGAAGGATCTAGTTGGAGGACTGTCTTCATGTTGAAAGAGTATCTAAACCCTCAAGCAGTCGCAGTTAAGCCGATGATTGCAGCTGATCGTCGTCTTGCTTTAGTTGCTAGAGACAAGCATGGAGTGCAACAAGGTTCTATCAATGTGCGGTTAGATTTAGAGGAGATCCAGTGGGTTAAGGGTCTTGAAAGACAGCCCCCGATTTCATTTGCCAATTTTATTGAAAAAAAGGACCATTTTAAAGATGACTTTGCGGATTTTTTTCATTTTTCAGCAACACATCTAAATGAGCTAATTTTGAACCTTGTTCAGAACCGTTCTTTGTTAGATGATCTAAGACGTCAATATTTTGACTCATTGACAGAGAGCACACGAAAAGAAGATTTTTTTATTTTTAATTGAAGGAGATTTTATGGTAACAAAAACAGACCCTACTAAGCCGCCTACAGATAGTTTTCAGGCTCCTTTGGGGACAGAAAATAGTGATACTGACAAAAAAGTTCAGGCACAGGCTGCCGCTCTTTTACCTCCACCGCCACCCCCTCCCCGTTCATTACAAGATCGGTTAGGGTCTCTTTTTAGTATAGATTCTCCTGGTCAAACTGAGAGAAAAGAAAACTTGATTATCATGATGATAGAGAGGCAAAAAGAGCTCGCCATGAATATGATAGAGAGCCAATAAGAAATACAGGAAGTGGTTCTACTCCAAGATCAAGCACGGAAACTCATCTTGGAACTCCTGATCCTCGTTATGGAGGTGCTTCATCATATCAAGAAGGTAGCAGAAAAAGAGGCCCTGATGGTCCAGATGGTGGGCAACCAAAAGAGTGAGAAGAGAAGAACCAGCACCTTCTCATAGCTCTGCAGAAATGGGTGGAAGGGGTGGTTCTGTTCAACGCCATGCCTTAACCATTCAAAGTCGCCCTGAAGCTCCCTACATTAGATATATAAGGGATGGAGTTAAGACTGCCGAGTGTCGAATATACTTGGGTCAGTTTACAAGGTATAAGGTGGGAGATGAGTTGCGTCTTCATAATCGGAATGAAGGCATCATTTGCCAGATTGTATTTTTGCATAGATATAACTCTTTCAGAGAAATGGTAGATAAAGAGGGAGTTTACAACCTCTTGCCTCAACTAAAAAATAGACGAGACCTGGAAGGTGAAGCTTTAATGAGCGCAGCTATTAGAACATATGAAGGTTTTCCGGGTTCAGATCGTGTACGTACACAAGGTTGTGTGGCAATTGGGGTGAAGTATCTGAGAGAAGGCTAAGATTAGACGTTGTGACAAAGTGCTCGTCGATAGGCTCCTTAGGGAACCTCTGGACAAGTCATTTGCCGAATCTTGCTGCCAATTTTTGCGAATACTAGATTTTTCGAACTTGCTAACATTCTGCATGTTAGCTGCGTCCTCCAAAATCGTTGTCTTCGAAAAATTGATCGGCAATATGTGAAAAAAGCACTTGTCCATAGGCTCGTTAGCTTATACCGCATCTTGTATTAACCTAATACCTTCCCCATTTGCAATTAATGCGGTATATCTAACTTGGGGGGTATTAGACAACGAGATTCATATCGGCTACTTCTAGGTTGAGTTTTCTTCCATGGATCATTGTCCTGAAGAAAACTGCACAAGTCCCGTCATCTTGTTCTATAGAGGTAACAATTACAGTATCTGCTGGTGCATTTGCAAGCCTTCCTTCCAAAGTGGCTAGATCGGCAGCTTTTTCTTTTAAAATCCTTGCTTCTTCTGCACATCGTGCTAAGAATGGCTGGCAATCATTACCATCTTTTTTTGGTTGATAAGAAAGGTTATCTTTCCATGCTTCTAATCGATCTGATCTTTCTTTTGCGTCAAACCACGCTTGTTGGGCTTGCCATAAACGATCTATGGATTTTCCAATTGTGTAGTACCGATAATTTGTTGCTCTATCATTGTGTTGATCGGGTATTTCTGAAGTGATATCAGGAACCTGCACAATACGGCGAGCAGTCTCAAGGTAAGAATGACAGCTCCTATCGAATTCTTTTATGTTAAAGCCCATAGGGCCAAAAAAACTACCTTTTGAATGTTTAAATACATGGTAAGTGAAGGTGCTAGGCGATTGGAAGTGAATTTTCTGAGCGGTTGTTTTCCAATCCTCCTTTTTAGGAGAAATCAGAGGTTTTGCTCCTTGAACAATGGGTAGAGTGAGTATAGCACTAGCAGTCTCATGAAGCATCTTCTTAACTTCTGTAGGATCAAAGGGATATTTTTCTTGCAAAGCTTGCTTTTCCCTTTGGAGTTCTTGAATCTCTTCACATAGTTTTTCAATCCTTTTGTCGACATCTTCCGTGTTTATTGAGGTTGTGGAAAATTGTCTGACGCATAATTGCGCAAATTGGCGCCAATCATTGAATGTTACTTCAGAAGCTCTTGCTCCAGAATCCTTATCGCCCCCTAGTTCTTTAGCAAAAGCGGAACAGATTGAACTATCACTGAAAGTGTTATCATCATCATTTGAATGATCTAAAGAGAGTCGGTATCCAGCAGTGACTCCAAAAGGACTGGTTGCGAAGCTATCTGGGCCTCTTTTTAAAGCATCTTTGAGTGGATCCCAATTGCCATCACTTTTAATTTTTTTAACCATTCTAGAAGCAAGAGTGAGTTGACAGGATCCAGCTATTAACTTTGTTTTATCACCATCCATTTCTTCTTGCACTTCTGCTACTGCAACGGTAGGAGGAGGTACAAAACTTAAAAAATCATGCAGCTCACCCAAAGGGAGTCTAATTGTTTGTTCTGTTTGCCATGGAACAGAAGAAGATTTGCTTTTTTTACCTACTGTTATTGTTAATATTGGATCTTCATAGATGTAATGTGTTGGGACGGTACTTAAAAGAGCCTGAATCTTTGTTTCTACATCTTCAAATGGAAAGGGGCCTATATTGCCTAGCTCGGTGGCATCAGCTAGTTTTTCATATAGCAAAAATGTACAAACTTCTGGAGCTCCCTTCGAATAATGTTGAGAAGCTTCTTGACGATATTTTAGGGCAATTGCACGAATAGCTTCAACATCACCTTTTAGAACAAAAAATTTCAACTGAGCGTGCAAAAAAGAAAGGCGGTAGTGTGGAGGAATATTTTGTGTGTTTAGTGAACTAAGCTCGGCTTCGCTTGCTTCAATGTTTTTTTCTTCGATATATCCTTCTAATAAGGCAATTGAGGCGCTCATTCCTTCTTGAGGTGTAATATTTTTTAAGTGTTCTTTGAGTTTTGCAATATCTGCTGGTTGAACTGCGCCAACTTTGGCTGAACTTGTGATGATGTAGCGTAAGCAATTTATTTGAAATAGAGGGTCTTTGTCGAGCTCCATTGGAATCCATGTTTCTTTGTAGAAATCAGCCTCCACTGCTGAATCGATTTTCAAAAGCTCTCTATAACCCACAATTGCTTCTTTATATTTCCCTTCTTCCATCAGATGGAAAAAAAGACCATTACGTGCAATCAAGCAAGTAAGTAGAAATTTTTTACTCTCTTTTTCTTCTAGTTGATTCATCAATGCTTCTGCGTACTGAAGTAAACCCTTAGATCCCAATTTTTCATCGGGCTCTTTTGAGTAGAAAGAGAGTCTGCCTGCTTGATATTGAATTTGCGCGTAGAGGTAAACAAGAAAAGCCCCTTTTGGACCTGATTCATATAGTTTTTCAAAATCCTCTACAACTCGGTCCTTCTTGCTTTTTTTACCCTTTCTTTGAGTTTAAAACTCGTTTCAATCACCGCGCGAGCTTGGATTGTTAGTTCTCGAGCAAGGGATAGGTTCCCTATTTGTGTACAAAAATGGCCCATTTGCAGCAAAAGAGAAGAAAATAAAGGGGTAAGTTCTTGATGTGATTGAAAAAAATCATCGGGCAAATGCTCATATAGTTTCTGAGCAAAATAAATTGTCCACTGATCTTGTGGCTTTAAGCGGCTTGAGGTAATTTCTCTTAATATGGGAATAACTAGACGAGCTATCTCTTGAATAGATTTGGGATCTGGGTTTCCTATAGAGTAGAATTCAACACTACCGTCTGATATTCTTTTGATGATGCCGTAACATTTAAGAGTTTCTAAATCCAGTTTTAAATGAGTGGTTGCAAAATCGCAAGGTATTGTGGATCCATTCACTAGATATAAATAAGGGTAAACGGTACATAAAAAGCTAAAAAGAGAAAGGCCACTTTTTCTCCAATCATCTAGCCTTCCTTCTTTATTGAGCCCTGAAAGAATTTCAAAATCAGAAAGTGTTAAGGCTTCAATCTTATCAGTAGTAGGATTGCTGGGTAAGTGGCAATAGCTGGATTTCTCGTGAAATCTTTTTCTGGATGTGATCATCATATGTCTATTTTCGGCCACGATTTCTGTGAGTTTTTTTAAGGTAGAAAAATGTTGTGGTTTAAAGTCTGATATTACGAATAAACATCTATCTTTTATGCTTTGTACACGGCTAATCAAAGTTTCCAAATAGTTCCGGGGGGGTGTTTGCTGCCAAGAGGGCTCTATTGTAACCCCCATTTCATTGCAGGCCTGAATGAGTTTTCCTCCAGTTTCCCCTGCTTGAAGCCAAAAAACTTTTGCATAACCAGCGGTATTCTCTTGTATAATTTTTTGTAGTAGGAAGGGATCTTCGCTATGTAACCAAGCTGATCCACAAGAAGAGAGTAATTCATGAACTTCAGCACGAGGATAAAATTGGCCTAAATCAAGTGGGGTTGCCATAAGAGACTCCTGTTGAGATCGAAATCATACCAAGTTCATTGAAATTGTGTATAGTTTAATTTTAAATGAAGGGGATAAGTTGGATTAATATAAGACCGTTGCACTAAGTCAGCGTGTTTTGAAAAAGTAGGACATTTTGATAAGATTTTGAATTGAGCGAGCCCACATATGCGGGACGTTCCATAGGGGGCAAGCGAAAATCGAAGAGGTCTAATGTGCATTTTTACAAACATGATCACTTATGAAAACTCTGGACAAGTCATTTGCCGAATCTTGCTGCCAATTTTTGCGAATATTATATTTTTCGAACTTGCTAACATTCTGCATGTTAGATGCGCTTCCCAAAATCGTCGTCTTCAAAAAATTGATCAGCAATATCCGAAAAAGCACTTGTCCAGAGGCTCCTTATTCAATGGTCTCAATATGTAATTCTGGGGTGAGTTTTTAAATAGAAAAAAATTTGAGAGCCTCTGTACAATTGCCTGATCTAAGGCTGTGATGATTGCTTTTCAAAACAAGGTTTGTGCGCGCTATCGATTATGTTTTTTTGCACAAATTTGCTGCTTTTGTTTTGCTTCTTCTATTTCGCATGCAGACGAAGGGGCAAATCTTTTCCGCGATCTAGCAATCGTGTCGGAAATTGACAAGCAGCTTAAGGATGATCTTCCTTTTTCTACAACTTCTCGATGGTCGGGGGATATTGGAATATGCCTTCTGCGCGGATGGCGCAAGAAGGGGAAATCGGCATTGGGGCTGCAAGAGTACATCCCTACAATGTCTACGGTTTAAATTTTCAATTCTTTGAACACGTTGAGCTTTCTGGGACATACCGTGTTTACAAGGGTATATTAGAGCCAACATTTGGCTCTGAAGGTTTTGGAGATGACGCAGAGCGCACAGGGAATGTCAAACTAGCTTTTAACCTTCCGGGGGATGGATTTCCCATGTTTCCTATTTTTGCAATAGGACTGGATGATTTTATAGGAACTAAGAGATTCAACGCGGAGTACGCAGTAATCACTCAAAAATGGGTAGAGGCTAACTTAGAAGTTACGCTTGGATGGGGAAGAAAGAGGTTCAAGGGACTTTTTGGGGGATTTGCTTGGACTCCTTTTAGACGTACAGGGGTGCCTTTTATTAAAGACCTTTCTGTTGTTGCAGAATACGACGGGGTTGATTACAAAAATAATATTGGAGAGCATCCAGAGGGAAGAGATGTAAAACATCGGATCAATGGGGGGATTACTTACCTACTGGGAGACTCTCTCCAGGTCAGTGGCTATTACTTAAGAGGAAGTCATCTCGGCGCTTCGGGATCGCTCCGCTATCCTTTTGGGTCAAGCAAGGGTTTTTTTGCAAAAGTTGACGATCCCCATCTTTATAAATCTCCTGTGGATACAGAGCCTCTTGGTGTTGTACGCCCGAAGTATGTGTTTGCGCAGGATCTAGCCTATACTTTTGAACGACAAGGCCTCGATCTCTATAGCGTTTATCTCACCAAAGAGAAAAGTCTTTGGATCAAAATTATCAATAATGCGTACAGAGAAGAACCTGAGCTAAGAGAAAGAATAGAAAGAGTTCTTTCAGCTCTTGTGCCATCAGATATCAAAGATGTTGTAGTCACTGTGGAAGCAACGGGCCTTCTTTGCCACAGTTACTTTTTTCGCACAGAAGATCTCTATCGGTACCGTCAAAGGCTTATAGGCGCCTTCGAGATGAAAACGCTTTCTCCAATGAGAGAGGTGATTTTTGCTCCTTCTCATGAAGAGCAGCTCTTTCGACGTAAAAAAGCGATTTGGGATATTTCTCTAAAACCGCGGATGATTAACTTTTTTGGAAGCTCTACAGGAAAAATTAAGTATAACTTAGCGTTGGTTTTGACGCCTGAGGGGTATTTTGGAGATCAAGTCTACTACCAAGCGCAGGTTGCATACGATGTAAAGTCGAGTATTGCGCATGCAAGTACGATTGACCGGATCAATCCGTCTCAGCTCCTTAATGTGCGCACAGATTCTCTTTCCTATTATCAAACCAATACGGTTGCTTTAGAAATGGCCTACTTGCAAAAAAGCTGGAACCTAGGGAAAGGATGGTTTGCCAGAGCTGCAGGTGGATATTTTGAGCCTGCCTATGGTGGAGAGGCTTTAGAGTTTTTATACTGTCCTGTGCAAGCGAATTGGGCAATTGGGGTGGAAGAGGCAACTGTATTTAAAAGACGCTACCATGGGCTGGGATTTACAAACAAAGTAAGAAAGTTGGATGGAAGGGTTCCTCACTATGAACATTTTATAGGCGTGCAGTATTTTTTAGATCTTTACTATACGTTTAAGCCCCTTGATTTAGATATCAAGATCATGGCGGGACAATTTCTAGCAAAGGATAGAGGGGCTCGTTTTGAGGTTACACGCTGGTTCCCTAGTGGCTTTAGAAGTTCTCTATGGTGCACAGTTACGAACGGGCATGATAAAATCAATGGACGTATTTACTATGACAAAGGTTTTTCTTTTGTGATCCCCTTAGATTTTTTTCTTAAGAAAAGTAGCCGCAACCAAGTTGGGTATGCAATGTCTGCATGGCTGCGCGATGTTGGGGCTGTTGCAGATACAGGCAAGCAACTCTACCCAATACTGCGCCTAGAAAGAAAGCATTAGGGCTATTGTTTTTTTTCTTGATTGAAGAGGGTGGGATGTGAGACCCTGAAGGCACTAATGAGGATTTTTTTTATGGATGAGAATTACGAGGAGTTTTCAGAGGCCCAGATTAAAATTTTAAAACGCTATGTGACGAGTACAACAAGTAACGTTTTTGTATTGCGCAATTTGCCAGAGGTAATTAAAGGTGCTCTTTTTCTAAATATTCCAGATCTGTTTTAGGGCTTCGTTCTCTTTTATTGAAAGAATTTATATCACAAGAAGACTCCGCTTTTTCTGCGATTACAGGTGTGTGTCGGACAGATGAAGAAAAAATTGACGAGCAAAGCCAAGCAATCAAAAAGGCTCAGCGATTTTACGATAATATCTTGGATGGATATGGTGATGATTCAATTGGAGAACTAGGGGGGGCTCACCTTGCTTTGGAAAACATTTCGATGTTAGCTGCAAAGGTGGTGGAAGATTGTAGAATTGGAGGGTCCCCTCTTGAGAAATCAACGCGGTATGTTTATTTTGATCAAAAATATCAAGGGGAATATCTTTTCTATAGAGAGCAAGTCATCATGACATCGGCTTATCGACACTATTATTTAGATGCTTGTAATGCTCTTTTTGAAACCTATTCAAGGCTGATTCCTCCTCTCACAACAATCATGGAAAAACAAATTCCTAGAGGAGAGAATGAGGCAGTAGGACCTTATACAGCCTCTCTCCGGTGTAAAGTCCTCGACTGTTTAAGAGGGCTACTTCCTGCTAGCACATTGACGAATATGGGGATGTACGGAAACGGGAGATTTTTTGAAGGATTGATTCAGAAATTGCATTGCCATAATTTCTCTGAACTTCAAAAGTTAGGAAAAAAAATACACCATGAGCTTTCTCAGGAAATTCCTTCTTTTGTAACACGTGTAGACGTTAGCCACAGGCACCAAAAAAGTTTCAGTTTGTTTAAAGAGGAAACAGAAGCCGACCTTAAGGCTCTTAGCGAAAAACACTCTATTTTTCTCGAAAAAATGAAAACTCCCGGTGTTCAGTTAACATCTTACGATCCAGACAGTCTTTATCAGGTAGCTGCCGCGCTTCTATTTGATCATAGCAATGTCAGCTTGCTAGAATTGCAAGAGTATTGTCGAAGACTTCCCAAAGAGGAATTGGAGGCTATTTTAGATGGAGGGTGTAATCATCGTGAAAATCGAAGACATAAATCTCCAAGAGCTCTTGAGCACGCAACATTTACGTTTGATATTTTGTCTGATTTTGGCGTCTATCGAGACCTTCAACGCCACCGAATGCTCACGCAAGAAAGGCAGTTTCTTACCTGCGATTTTGGATATTATATTCCTGAAGAAATAGTGGGAACTCCCCTGGAAGAAGAATATGTTCGTGCGATGGATGAGACAAAAAAAGCATATGATATTATTGCAAGAGAGCTTCCTGAAGAGGCTCAGTATGTTGTTCCTATGGCATATAATATTCATTGGTATTTCCACGTGAATTTAAGGTCGCTTCAGTGGCTGTGTGAGCTTAGATCTTCTCCACAAGGGCATTCAGGGTACAGACACATTGCCCAAGAATTAGCAAGACAGGTTTCTGAAGTGATTCCTGAATTTAAGCGATTTTTTAAATTTGTGAATTTTGAAGGGTGTAAGTTGGGTCGTTTAGAGCAAGAAAAAAGAAAGGCTGCGAAAGTTCAGCATGTAGAGATGATATAATGGCGGTAGAAAAACCAGGGAGTTATATCGGAGGTCTTCTTCTTGTAGGGGGAAGTTGTATTGGAGCTGGCATGTTAGCGCTGCCTATTTTAACGGGCATCGCGGGGTTCATCCCTTCTCTATTCATGTTTATTTTAGCCTGGGCTTTTATGAAAGTCACCGCGCTACTTCTTTTGGAAGCAAATGGGTGGTGCAAAGAGGGGGCTAATATTACATCGATGGCAGAGCAGGCTATTGGAAAATTTGGGAAGGTTTTATGTGGAACTATTTACCTTTTTCTTTTTTACTCCCTTCTGGTTGCCTATATTTCTGGTAGTGGGAGTTTAGGCTCGACATATTTTGGATTTTTATTTGCAACGAGCATTCCTGCGTGGGTAGGGTCTGTGATCTTGGTAGGCCTTTGTGGGTGGATTGTTTACCGAGGCACAAAAATGGTAGACCATTGGAACCGCGTGTTCATGTTTGGCAAAATTGGGACATATTTAGCTCTTGTATTTTTAGGCTTTAAATATATTCATCCAGAGAAGCTTTTAAGAGCAGATCCAGGATACATGTTATTTTCCTTGCCCATCTTGATCGTTTCATTTGGCTACCATAATATGATTCCCACGTTAGTAACTTACATGAAAGGGGATCTTAAAAGGGTAAGGTCTATTTTATTTTCAGGTAGTCTTTTTGCTCTTATTGTCTATCTTATTTGGGAAGTCATTGTGCTGGGGATTGTTCCAATAGATGGGAGGTGGGGTCTTATGGAAAGTTGGAAGGCGGGTAGGCAGGCTTCTGATGCGGTAGCAGGTGTTTTGGGTATTTCTTGGGTCAGCACATTTGCAGAGGGGCTTGCTTTTTTTGCACTCCTTACATCATTCCTGGCTCAGACCTTATCACTCGTACACTTTCTAACGGATGCTCTGAAAGTTCAGAAAAAGCAGTGTGAAAACTTTTTCATTTGTTTGCTCACTCTTGTTCCCCCTTTTCTGTGCGCCCTCATCTATCCCCATCTTTTTATCAGAGCGCTCAATTTTGCAGGTGGTATATGTGCTGTTCTTCTTTTTGGAGTTCTTCCTGTTATGATGGTTTGGATAGGAAGGTATTATAAAAATGCTCAATCCCCTTACCGTGTTCAGGGAGGAAAACCTCTACTTATAATAACGATGGCTATTGCCCTTTTCATTTTCTTTTTCCAGTTGTCTACCATGATATATGTTTAAACTGCATACAGATATGACCCCGAAAGGAGATCAACCTGAGGCCATTGAACGGCTGGCCAGCGGCGTTCTCCATGATAAGAAAGCTCAGGTGCTTTTGGGTGTCACGGGCTCTGGGAAGACATTCACCATGGCCAATGTGATTGCTAAGGTCAATAAACCTACCCTCATCTTAGCACACAACAAGACACTGGCAGCGCAACTCTATCAGGAGTTCAAGTCATTTTTCCCAGACAACGCGGTTGAATATTTTGTTTCTTACTACGATTATTACCAACCGGAAGCCTATATTGCTAGAACTGATACCTACATAGAAAAAGACATGGCGATCAATGAACAAATCGATCGGATGCGTCTTTCTGCTACGCGCTCTCTCATAGAAAGGGATGATGTGCTTATTATCTCTTCTGTTTCATGCATCTATGGATTGGGGATTCCTGAATACTACAGAAAAATGCAGCTTACGATTAAGGTAGGAGAGGAAAAAAGACGTGATGATGTTCTCTTTCATCTTGTTCAAATGCATTACAAGCGCAATGATTTTGAATTAGCTAGAACCACGTTTAGAGTGAGAGGCGATGTTTTAGAAGTGATGCCAGCGTACGAAGAGTCGGTTGCTTACCGCATAGAATTTTTCGGAGATGAAATTGATCGCATCAGCGCGATTGATCCCCTCACCGGGGGTGTCAAAAAACGGCTCGAGCAAATTTCCATTTTCCCAGGATCTCACCATGTGACGCCTGAAGAGGTGCGCTTTGATGCTATCCGTAGGATTCAGGAAGAGCTTAAAGAGAGAGCAGCCCTCTTTGAAAAAGAAAACAGGCTCATCGAACTGCAGCGCATCCAGGAAAGAACAAAATACGATCTTGAGATGATCAAAGAAATTGGATTTTGTAAGGGGATAGAAAATTACTCGCGCCACTTTAGTGATAGATCAGCAGGAGATCCCCCCTCTTGCCTGATCGATTATTTTCCTAAGAACTTTCTCTTATTTGTGGATGAGTCTCACCAGACGATCCCTCAAGTACACGCGATGTACAATGGAGATAGGGCCAGAAAAACAGCCCTGATTGAATTTGGATTTAGGCTTCCTTCTGCCTTTGATAACCGTCCGCTTAAGTTCGAAGAGTTCTATACACATATCAATCAAGTGATCTATGTCTCTGCGACCCCAAGTGCTTGGGAAGTGCAAGAAGCAGAAGGAGAAGTCGTTAAGCAGATCATTAGACCTACGGGCCTGTTAGATCCTGTGATCGATATTCGTCCCGCTACGAATCAAGTCGATGATTGTCTGGAAGAAATTCAACAAGCAATACAGAAAAAACAGCGCGTGCTGGTCACAACGCTCACTAAAAAACTCTCTGAAGATCTCACTAAGTACCTCAAAGATATCGGTGTAAAAGCAACCTACCTCCACTCTGACATAGATACTTTAGAGCGCGTGCAGATCATCAATAACCTCCGCCTCGGTGTTGTAGATGTTTTAGTAGGTATTAATCTCCTTAGAGAAGGTCTCGATATTCCTGAAGTTGCACTCGTTGCTATTTTAGATGCTGATAAAGAAGGTTTTTTACGCAGCGAGACAGCCCTCATTCAAACCTGCGGTAGAGCTGCCCGTAACTTAGACGGCAGAGTTGTCATGTATGCTGATACGATTACCAAGTCAATCCAGCAAACACTCAGCATTACAAGAGCTCGTAGAGTGGTCCAAGAAGAGTATAACACAAAACACGGCATCACTCCTAAAACCGTTAAACGCCTTGCAGCTGAAGATCTCGCTACAACCTTCGGTGAAGTGGTCGATACCCTGAAAGAAGAGAAAGAAGATGTACCTCCCCATCTTACGCATGAAGAAGCGATGCAAAAAGTGGAAGAGTATGAAAGTGAAATGAAACGCGCTGCTAAAGAATTCCGTTTCGAAGATGCCGCACGGTTCCGCGACCTCATGCGTCAGTACCAAGAACTTTTATTGATGTGAGGGTGGCAAGTTCTTAATTACACGGTTCCTGGAATTAAATTTTTTATTAACAGCGCAACAGGTATAATGAAAGAGTCTACAGAACAAAAAACGTTCCAATCGGAAAATTTCTCAGAAAAATCATTTGATGGCGCCTCTTTTACAAACTGTACATTTCAGAGCTGCAACTTCTCAGATCTCGATATGAAGAATACAGCTTTCACTAGCAGTCAGCCAAGAGAGAACTATTTTACAAATACCTGCCTTAAGGAACCTCTGGACAAGTCATTTGCCGAATCTTGCCGCCAATTTTTGCGAATACTAGATTTTTCGAACTCGCTAACATTCTGCATGTTAGCTGCGTTCTCCAAAATCGTCGTCTTCGAAAAATTGATCAGCAATCTCCGACAAAGCACTTGTCCAGAGGTTCCTTAAGAATGCAGATTTTAGCCAGGTTGATTTCTCAGGAACCACATTCCACAACTGTGATCTCTGCAAAGCAGATTTTTCTACAGCTAGGCACTACGCTATTGATCCGGCAACAAATAAACTTGTAAAAGCGAAATTTTCCTTTCCGAGACCTCTGCATAACTCTGGTAAATCGCTCAAATCGTGCTTTTTCTGCAGATGTTTATTTTCACATCTCGCCTACTCTCTAGAGTATGTCTTCGATGTAAAAACAAAAATCTGCAAAAAAATCTTCGATTTTTTCGTTTCACCAGAGTTATGCAGAGGTCTCTTTCCGGAAGTCGTAGGATTATTAAAAGGTCTCGATATCACAATTGTTTAGAAGGTTACATTTTTTTAACAAATGATCCATTAAATAGAAACAGTAGCACCATCACAGGGAAACACGCCACTGACCAGAAGTAAAGCCAGAAATAAGAACCATGGTAGGCAAGCCGCAATGTTCGATCATGAGTGACTAACTTGACATTCTTTAATAGCAATACAAGTCCAATAGGAAGCCACACTAAAAGCCAAAAGATTAACCAAAACTTGGAGCGAGGGTAAAAAATTCTAAAACGCTCTACACCCATATTCCTCCATTGACAGATAAGTACGACAGTGACTTCAGATATACATCTTGGGGGGTTATCTTAGCAACCTGTGTGATATTTTTGCGCTGTTTGAAAAAGGAGGCATCGGATAAATAAACATGGGAGTTTTCTTCGATCAAGAAATGGATTGAGCCATAGTCGGGCATCCATAGTTCAGGATGGTAGGTAGCAAAATATAGAGCTATACACGGGGTTCCAAGATATGCAGCCAGATGTACTGAAACCGTATTGACAGAAATTAGTGTTTTAGCGTCTTTGATGACAGAGATAAATTCACTCCAATTGAGTTGATCGCATAGGTTGATAAAGTGGGGTAAAAAAGAGGTAACCTCTTGGATTGCTTTCGCTTCTCTTTTCCCTTGACCTGTAAAGACAATCGTTTTGCCTTCTTGAGCTAATGTGCGTGCAAGAGTAATCCAATGACCAGTAGACCATTCTCTTCGCACTTCTGTTGTTCCCATGTGTAGCACAATGTACTCCTGTCCCTTTAAAGGGGAGGTGTGTGTAAAATGAAAGCATGGGTTGAGTGGTTGTGGAGCGATATTTAAGGCTTGTAACAAGCTACAATACATCTTGGGCAAATACTCCAATTTCTTTGGAAAATCTATGGCACATGTTTGTGGGAGGTGAAGGCCCGCAGAGCTAAATTCTAGAAAGTAGGGGATTCTTGCTTTTCTCAATATATAGGAACAGTTCGGGAAGAAGGGGTGTGTGTCTATTGCAAGATCATAGTACTGGTTTTTGATCTCTTCTATAAAAAGGGTGTTTGAAGAAATACAAATATGAAGAAATGTTAGGAAACGACGAAAAAAAGAGGCATTGAGTACGCGCTGTTTCCAGTTAGAAGCTATATGGACGGTGTCGATGAGAGGATGATCTTGTAAAACAATTTTAGATGTAGGGGATGTTAAAAAGCCAATTTTTGCTTGAGGCCATTTTTCTTTCAACGCAGGGATGATGGAAGTAGCTAGCAGGACATCTCCCAGGTTTGCCCAGTTACAAATCAGGATGCTATTTACTTTCTCAGGTGGCAGGGGAGTATGTTTTTTTCTAAAAGTTCGTAAAAGACTGTGGAGAAAAAATAGGAATCTAACTTTTCTACTACGAGTGCAAAACTTCAGTTTTTTTATGCCCATAAATTTCCTTATAATGGTGTACAGAGTAACTCACCTTACGCAAAAAGGATGGCTCATGGACTGTTTCAAAGCGTTGAAAATTAAATTGCAGAAAATGGGTTGTGTTTTATTCAATACTACCCATTTTCTGCAATTCGATTTATCAACAGCTTTCAAAAAGTCCATGAGCCATCCTTTTTGTGTAAGGTGAGTAACTCAGAAAGGTCTATGATTTTTGCGAAATAGCCACTATCCACAAGCTCTTCTGATACTCCATTTACATGAATAAGCACAGGGCGACACGAAAACCCACGAGGAAGTTTTAGACGACTGAGCTTTTCTTCTACCTCTTCAATGACTTCTACTCCAATCACTGTCTGTCGAAATTTGACTTCACATGCATACAAGTAGCGGAACCGCGTTTGAATGAGATAATCGATTTGGCAGCCTCGCTTGCGGACACCCGCTGTTTGAAAGTAGGCGTTAGCAATGAGTATATCTTCTGGTAAGACTCCTAAAATCTTACATATAAGAGCTCCATTGTTCACAACTAAATTTTCAAACTGTAATCCCATAATGGATACCCATCCCTGAGGCAGTCGTTGTAGCTTGGTGCTTTCGATTTGTTCTTTGTGTGGAAGAATATATTTTAAATAAAATCGCAAATAATTATCTCTGATCCGATATCGACTAGATTGAGAGCGTTTTCCGGTTTCTATAGCCCATGTATAATCACGCGATAAAAATCCTGATTCCATAAGCTCTCCAAGAGCTTTACTTAAATCGCCGCCGCGTGATCTATCTAGCTTTTTAGCCAGCTCTACTGTGGACAGAGAAGAATCACTCAATCTTTCAACAATTTGCTTATAAAAAGGCCCATGTTTTTGAAATAAATCGTGAAAAATTTGATCGAATTCACGAAAAAGTAAGCCTTCTGAATCAAAGCAAAGACGCTGAAGATTTGCCTCAGCAGATAGATCGGGCCGCAACTCTTCCAGATAACGGGGGATGCCCCCTGTCACGGACAAGATCTTAAATTTTTCATAGGCAGAAATGGTCCCCGATTGATCTTTCCAGAATGCGTTGCATTCAGAAAGCGAGAGTTCCTCTAGTACAAGACGTAGAGAAATACGACCAAAAAATCCAGTACTGCTCAGAATATTTTTACTGATCCAAGCAGAGTTACATCCCGAAAGAACCATTACAAACTGCGGATTTTTTTTAAAATAACGGTCCCATGCAGTTTTTAATTTGGGAAGAAATGTTGGATCGTGTGAACCCATCCAGGTAATTTCATCGAGAACGACAAGTACTCGTCCTTTTTTGCTCTCCTGCGCTAAATCGTAAAATAGATTTCCCCAGTCATCACTGCGGTAGATCGGTAGTCGGTACTCTTGCAGCTGGCGCAGAAACTCTGCTCTCTGTATTTCTGAAGTCGTTCCGGGCTCGGGTGGAATCCCTGACAAAATATAGGCTTTGTTAAAGGAAGAAGCGTATTCCTCCGCTAAACGGCTTTTCCCAATCCGTCGCCGTCCACGAATGACAACAAGGCTAGCATTCTTTTTCTGTAGAAGTCCTCTAAGAGCTTCAAGTTCTCTTTTTCGACCAATAAATTTTGACATCTTCTTACCTGCATAATGCATTTCCCCTAAAGTTGCAAACGCACATTTAGGGGTTATTCATATTATATTTAATTTCCCCGAAAAGTGCAATTGCTGTTTTCGGGGGTGGTATAAAATAGCATATTAACCTAATAATCAATGACATAAGTTTTTTAACTTGTAAGCATTACATGGAGTACAAGTACATCTTTTTATTGCTGAATACTAAATCTATAATATAGCCGATTAAATTTTGATTGATAATTTGGGCCAGCGCGAAAGTCCCGCGATTGGATGATTGTAAAGGGGTCCATATTTCTAATATTGACCCCTTTACAATCGTTCAAGCCTGGGTCTTTGGCGCAGTCCAAACTATCAATCAAAACTTAATCGGCTATAAGAGGTCTATTGCGAAGATTCTTTTTCTTACGTAAAGTAATAAGTCCAATGACTTACTCTAAACACATAAAGGCAACGCAGAAGTGGCGCGGGGTTGATTTCCAGGAGATGTTTGCTTACATCGAGGTCTTAAAGCGGTTAGTTGTGCGCGACATCAAGCTGAGATACACGCAAACTTTTTTGGGTATGGCATGGGTAGCATTGCAGCCTTTAGTTATGGGAGGGCTCTTTGCCATTATTTTTGGAAAGTGGCTGCATCTGGATAGCGAGAAAACCCCTTACTTTTTGTTTGCTATCTGTGGACTTATTCCTTGGACATTTGTCTCTCAAGGTATTCAAAGGGCCTGTGTGGGAATCCAAAATGATAAATTGATCATCAACAAAATCTATTTTCCTCGTCTATTGATCCCATTAAGCGTTGCCGTTGTTTCTTTGATAGATGTCGCTATTCTTGTGGTGATTTTGGCTATTTTAATGAAGGTGTTGGGAGGAGTCTTTAGCTGGCATATGTGCCTCTTTCCTCTATGTATAGTGCCTCTTTTTTTCTAACGCTTGGCCTGGGAGCTTTTTTTCTTCTGTTTCTGTGTATTATCGAGATGTCATTTATCTGCTTCCTTTTTTCTGCAGGTATTCATGTATTTATCCCCTGTTGTCTATTCTTCCCAGGTAGTGCAAGAAAAGTGGCGTCTCGTGTATGAGCTCAATCCTATGGTAGGCATTATCGATGCGTGTAGGTGGTGTTTTTTGGGAACCCCACAGTTCCCGATGGACAGTTTTTTGATAGCAGGAGCAGTCTCAGCTATCATAGGAATTTTAGGGGTGTCAGTGTTTGCTCAGCTCGAGCGCTATTTTGCGGATTGGTTATGACATATATCAAGGTTGTTTCTGTAGGAAAAAGATATTCAATGAGAGAGTCTTTAAAAGAAAGGCTACATCGGATGTTATCCTTACAAAAAGGAAAGAGGATTTTGTGGGCACTCGAGGATGTTTCTTTTTCTGTAAAGTCAGGAGAGATCGTAGGAGTTATAGGCAAAAATGGATCAGGAAAGAGCACGCTTCTTAAATTGATCGCGCAGGTGACTGAACCAACCAAAGGATCTATTGAGATCGGGGGAAAGGTAGGCGCGTTGTTAGAAGCTGGTGTTGGGTTACACTCTGAACTGTCAGGAAGAGACAATATTTATTTTTTGGGAGCTCTTTTAGGAATGAAGAAAAGAGAAACGGAAGCAAAGTTAGATCAGATTGTAGATTTTTCTGGCATCTCTCCATTTTTAGACGATCCCCTAAAAAAGTATTCCTCAGGTATGGCAATACGCCTTGCAGCATCGGTAATGCTGCATTTAGACACAGATATTTTGATTCTTGATGAAGTTCTTTCTATAGGGGATAAATCTTTTCAAGATCAGTGTTCTACCAAGATGCAAGAAGTTGCTAAGGCAGGTAAAATCATTTTATGTGTTTCTCACCATACAGAGTGGATGAGAAAATATTGGCACAGGGAGCTTCTTTTAGAAAAAGGAACACTAATTAGTGATAAGAAAAACAGCGATTATCCATGACTGGTTGGTCTCTTTAAGAGGAGGGGAAAGGGTTTTAAAAGCCATTGAACGGTTATATCCTTCACCTATTTACACTTTGCTAAAGAATAAGAAAATAGTGGAGCGCTTGGAGCTGCAGAATGAACTTGTGCGGACATCTTTCATTCAACATCTTCCTTTCGCTTTAAAAAGTTACAGAAATTATTTTCCATTATTTCCTTTGGCAATTGAGAGAATCGATCTAAGTGCTTACAATCTGATCCTTTCTAGTTCTCATGCGGTTGCTAAGGGGATTCGCAAGCGAGAGAATCAACTACATATCTGTTATTGCCACTCTCCGATGCGTTACGCTTGGGATCTTTATGATCAATATCTACAAAATTTAAAGGGTGTAAAAAAAATTTCTGCGAAAATAGGCCTCGGGTATTTGCGCAGATGGGATGTTCGGGCAACAAGGCAAGTTGATCACTTTATTGCTAACTCCCAGTTTATTAGGGAGCGTATTCAAAGGGTTTATGGAAGGGATTCAGAGGTGATTTATCCGCCTGTCATGACCCATCTCATGGAGCTCAAAGAAAAAGAAGATTTTTATCTGACTGTTTCCCACTTAGTTCCCTATAAAAAGATACAGCTGATTGTACAGGCTTTTTCATTTTTACCAGATAAGCGCTTAGTTGTGATTGGAGAGGGGCCTGAATGGAAAAACATCCAAGCAAAAGCAGGAAAAAATATAGAACTAATGGGATATCAGGAAGATAGCGTGGTGCGAGATTTTTTAGGAAGAGCGAAGGGATTTGTGTTTGTGGCAGAAGAAGATTTTGGCATTGCGCCCGTAGAAGCCCAGGCCGCGGGTACGCCTGTTATTGCTTACGGAAAAGGGGGTGTTTTAGAAACTGTTATCGACGGAAAGACAGGCGTGTTTTTCCAAGAGCAGACACTTAATAGTCTAATCGGTGGTATCCAAAGGTTTGAACAGATGGAATTTGACCCCGTCTTCATCAAGATGCACGCACAGCAGTTTGGAGAAGAGCAATTCTCTAAAAATTTTCAAGCCTTTGTTGAAAAAAAGTGGGAGGCTTTTTGTGAAAGTTCTGATTCTTGCGGGAGGTAGTGGAACGCGTCTTTGGCCCACTTCCAGAGAGGCTAGCCCAAAACAGTTTCTAAAGTTAGGAGGGGAAAGTTTTTTTCAAAAAACACTTCGCCGCTTTTTACGCCTGGTTTCTAAGGAAGATATTTGGGCTGTCACCCATCAAAAATATGGAGCGATCATCCAAGAGCAAATCGGAGAAATCGATCCTTCTTTAACATCGCAAATTATTCTAGAACCAGAACGTAAAAATACAGCGCCAGCGATTGCTTTAGCTTTAAAGTTTTTAGAAGAGAAAAAAGAGTGCATGAATGAGATTGTGCTTGTGGCATCTTCTGATCATTTTATAGCCGATGAAAAAAGGTTTTTAGAAAAAGTAGCTGTTGCAGAGGGTCTTGCTAAGCAAGGAAAACTTGTCATGCTCGGTGTTTTACCAAATAAACCAGAAACAGGTTACGGCTATATAAAGATCAATCAAACCACAGGAGCGGTAGAGGCTTTTGTAGAAAAGCCATCTGAGGAAAGAGCCGGGGCCTTTATACAAGATGGGTCATATCTATGGAACTGTGGGATTTTTATGTGCAGGATAGAGACTTTCTGGCAAGAGCTTCGTCTCCATTACCCTACGTTAGCCTATTTCTCTTACCAAGAGATCTTGGACGCATTTCCTAGCCTGCCCCCTATTTCCATTGATTATGCGCTGATGGAGAAGACAAAAAATGGGATAGCTGTTGTGCTTGATCTTGCGTGGTCAGATATTGGATCTTGGGATAGCATTTTTGATGTTAGTGAGAAAGATGGAAATTGCAATGTGAAAATAGGTAACGTATTGGATATCGATACGAAAAATAGCTTGATCCTTGGAGGCAAAAAACTGATTTCAACCGTTGGGCTAGAAGATATGGTGATTGTAGAAACAGACGATATTCTCTTTATTGGAAAAAGAGGAGAATCACAGAAGGTTAAAATGATCGTAGAAGAGCTGAAAAAACAACAAAGAGATCAAGATCTGTGAAAAAATGGCTGATTTACCTATTTATCTTTTTGGGGCCGCTAGGGAATCTGTTAACACCGGGAGGGTTGCCTCCTGCATTCCGCACCTATTATTTTGTTCTTTTAGGATTTCCTCTTTTTTTTAACCGGATAGATCAAAAACAACACAAGCTGTTTTTCTTGTTGCTACCTTTTTTTCTTTACTGTTTTGTATCTAGCATGCTTGTAGATGAGGAGGCGTTTTATGCGACATATCGATTTTTTTTATTGTTTTTTCAGTTTCTTTTTGTATTAGGGGCGGCAGCCTATATCAATAGTCAAAAGGAAGCGCTCACCATCTATCTGAAATCTTTTTTATCTCACTGATTGTGGGATATACATTTTTGTTTGGTTTTTACATGAAGTTGATCTCTTTTGAAACCATCGAAAGGTTTTCTGTGTTGGGGCAGTTTGGGTATGGCATGCTACGCTTTTCGATTGGATCTTATCCGAACGAATATGGAATTGTGGCAAGTTTTGTCTCTGCAGTTCTTCTTCTTTCGCTTTCTCAAAAGTGGAAAGCTCTTCCGTTTTCAAGGACAACAACCATTATTTTTTTAGGGCTAACCTATATTGCCCTTCTCCTAACAACGACAAGGAGCGCTTATGTCGCTTGCTTTTTGAGTATTTGCTATATTTTCTGGTTTAGAAAGAAGGTGCTGCTCTGGGCCTCTCTATTCAGTCTCAGTGTGCTAGGCATTTTAAAGCTATTTAACATTAGCATTATCCAATTCATCCTATTTGGATTTGATTGGATGCAAGTGACTCAAGGATCTATGGGAAGTCGAGTTATTCTATGGAGCCAAACTTGGGAAGAATTTTCATCCCAGGCATTATGGGGGAAGGGTTTTGCCGCCTTTGCAGATCTACATAATGTCTATTTTCAGCTGCTTGGAGAGCTTGGCCTTGTGGGAATATGCCTTCTCATCGGAGCCCTCACATGTGCTTTTTTTAAAAGGAGAGTTCTACTCTTCTTCCCTAAGGAAGAACTCACACCAGAAGAGCTCTTTGCTAAGTGCGTCCGCAGGGTTGGAATGATGCATGTTTTGTGGTTTGCTCTTACAAATCACAACTTGAATCATCACCTGACGTGGCTGATCTTTCTATTTTACTTTGCTTCTTGGATTTC
This sequence comes from Rhabdochlamydiaceae bacterium, assembly GCA_047459655.1. Taxonomy (GTDB): domain Bacteria; phylum Chlamydiota; class Chlamydiia; order Chlamydiales; family Rhabdochlamydiaceae; genus CANJJB01. The sequence goes on along the minus strand of JAJREF010000005.1, from coordinate 46,028 downwards.
TGCAAAGCAAGCAACCTGTAAACCGCTGAGGTTTATAAGTGAGGATTGGTATTAGACGGGGTCCTTAGCTTGCTCCATCGGAGCGGGCATGTCAAAGTAGTTTGCCATTTCCTATTCGGTGTGCTGAGTCTAGCTCCAGCCCTCCGGGCTGCTCACATTCACTCAAGCTCCTTCCTTTGCGAGGACGTTCTGACTATTTAACTCACCTTCCAAAATTTAAGGACAAGTTGGACATGCAAATATCAATCTGTCTTTTAAATAAGCTTTGTTTTCGGGGGTCCAAGGTAATTGATCAATTTCTTTAGAGGTATATTGTTTGAATCGCATACTTATCTTTGCAGCACTCTGCAAGTATTTCCCAATGAGATGAATACTAGATGCGTCAACTTTTATAGTGCTTAAATCTTTAATTTGTTTTTTAACATAAGATCGGAGGAAAGTATCTTCATATGTATATATGAGAGGATCTATGGGATGAGATGCAATCCAATCTGTAACACGATTTTCTGAATTATCATCTTTTTTATGGATTGACGCGTATTTTGTCTGGCCTTCTCCAATCCGAGTACAATCAAGGAATGCTTTTAATAAAGATTCCATATTTACCTCTTTTTAATTGTTTTTCAAAATTAGGGATTATTCTCTCTAGCACATAAACCTGCATTTACAAAAGGAGATGATAACAGTAAACCACCTATTGTTAGCCAAAATTTGCCAATTTTTTCAATTTGATCTGTAAGATTTTCATCTTCTTTTGTAGGCTCTGAAAGAGCGATTCCTACACCAATAACTGCTATACCAGACAAAAAATATCCTGCACCTTTTGATGTGTTTTTAAAGTTCCCCAAATTTCCACCTAAATGATGAGAAAAACGCGTTCCAAATATAAACCAATCTTGTCGACTTGATAAAAATCTAGGTTTTACCAAGTATTTTATTTTCTTTATTTCTTCGGTTAGGGAAGGGTTGTATATGAAGCCAGGTATTTCTACAAGACGCTTCATCTCTAATGGGTATCTAACGCTAACATTATAAATATGCAAAGTAATAGAGCTAATCCAACTTTTTATAATTTCTGTGGAGGGATTTGCACACTTTAGTTGTACAAGAGATTGAAGTAAGATAGCTATACCAGCTTGATTAATTGAATAATTGTTTTCTTGAAAAAACTGCTCATCTAAAATTTGAAAAAACCCATTAGGATCTTGTTCGTTAAAGAAATTTTTTGTTTCGGTGGCTTCGTTATTGATGGCCAGGAACAATCGCCTGTTATTATCATCAAGCCCAATTATAGCATTATCTAAACGAAAATTTCGAAAATTAACTATGTTTATGCTATCCAATTTTTATTCTCCATCAAAATTTGCCCCTAATTATAAAAAGCTCAAGAATTAAAATGAAGCAAAATATTAATTTAACATCAATTCAAAAAAAGTCACTGGATCATAAAATCAGAATGTCATAGGGTTCTGGGAGTCATATTTTGTATTTTACCCCCCTCTTTGGCCTTGAAAGGACCTTCCTTGAAGGTATTGTTTCTAACTTGTTTGCGTTCTCTGTTTCTATGGGGAAGAGGGGGTATAATTAGCATTGTCCAGTTCATTCTGCTTGGATTTGATTGGATGCAAGCAACTCAAGGATCTGTGGGGAGTCGGTTTGTCCTATGGGGTGGGGCTTGGGAGGATTTTTCATTCCAGATATTATGGGGAAAAGATCTGCTGTTTTCCCTTCCCAAACAAGATCTAAGTTTGGAAGAATTTTTTGCTAAATGCCTGTGCATGATTAGAATGGTGTATATTTTGTAGTTTGCTCTTACAAATCACAACTTGAATCATCATCTCACTTGGCTTTACTTTTCTATTCTACTTTGCTGCTTGGATGTCTGCAAAGCAAGAGGTAGCTGTTAAATGCTACATCGTTAAGTGTTAGATGTACGGTTCTTAGCTTGTTCTATTGCAATTTGATTAATATGGGATAGAGCCCTTGATCCAGATGCTCCTTCGATGGCTTTGACAGCAATATCTTGGACTTGTTTTTTAGCTTCTTCTAGTTGGGCCTGGAGTATTGTAATTTGGGTTTGCTGATTGGCAAGTAGCTCCTCCAATTGGTGAATCTTTAGTTCTCCGATCTGTTTTTCTACAGATAGGTCGCGTTTGAGTTGAGCCACTTCTTGGCTATACTTAGCTTCTATTTCCTTAGTGACTTCTTTAGCTACTTTAGCGCAATCTGTAGCAAGGCGTGAAGGAAACTGCTCCACTTCTTTTTTAAGTGAGATAAACTCTTCTTCTTTCAACTCGAGTTCTGTTTCTCTTGCTTTCCATGTTTTTTCTAAAGTTTCTTGAGCATCTCTATTTTGTTTTTCTCTTAATGCGCACTCTTCTTCAAAACGATCTTGGAGTTTTTTTCTTTCCAGATTTTTTTTGTATTCGTATTCTTCTTGTTCTCTTACTCGATTTTTTTTCAATGCTTCTAAAGATTCAGCTTCTTCCCTTTTGCTATTTTCTCTTGTTGCTACAATTTCTTGCTGAATTTGTAAAAGTTCTCTTCCAAGAGAGTCTTTTTTTGCTTGATAATCAGACAAAAGTTGATCCAAGTTTGTAGCGGCTATATCAATACCATGAAGGCGGTTTAGTTCTTTTGACTCGAGGTTAACGGCTTCTTGTAAAGAGTGGAGGAGATTAGCCTCTGAGGTCATTTTTTCAGAGAGATTGGAAAGCGTTTTAGAAATCTCAACATTGAGCAGCGATAGTTTTTGAGCTACAATTTCCACAGTAATGCCAGAGACAGCATTTTTGACTTCCATTTCTTCTATTTGTGCTGCTGTTTCAATTTTATTCGAAGAGGAAGCTTTTTTCTTGCCCGCCTCTTCCACTAAAAACTCAAACTCTTCTTCTACTTCTGCTTTTGAGCGTTTTGCTCTAGTAGATTTTGCAATTGCCATAGATCTCTCCTTATAGAACAAGGCATGTTAGCTCATGCGCTTTTTCTGTTCTATTAAAAAAATTTATCTTTTTTTCTGATAGTTGAATGCTTTTAGGACTTCCTTTGCCATTTCTGTGATTTTTGTCCATTCGGGCGTATGTATGAATAGTTCGGGAAAATCGTTATCATCAGAAAAAATGCGAAAAGCATCTCGGAATTTCTTTAGTAATTGGTATTGCTTATCTGTAAGCCCGAAGTCCTTATATTGATCTAAGATAGGATCCCCAATATCAAAAAAATCACATACAGCATCACCAAACGCTTGACATTCCGGACCTTTCGCGTGAATCCATACTCTTGTTTGATATTCTTTATCGGTCATATGCACGATATGCCTGAGGTACTCATTTAATGTGTACTTCTTTTCTTCGTTGGTAAGCTTCAATCAATTCTCCTATATATGAATTCTTCAAGGGGTACATGAGCTTCTGGTGCATCATTCGGAACTATATTGCCATGTTTATCTAAGGATTTTCCATTTACTCTCTGATTCACATATGGCTTTTGTTGGTATGGGAATGAACTATGTGGCTGTCCTGGCATTACTCTTGTATAAGTATGTTTATTGCTTGGGTCCATATATTTCATGCCAGCCCCTTTATCTGAAACAGTAATTAAACAATCTTGTGGCAAACCGTCTGGCCTAGGAAAAGTCGGAATCCCCGCCTCATGTAAAAGTTCTCTAGCCCTAGCTTCTGTCATGAACTGCTTCGTATGAGGCTTTAAAAACTCCTTAGCTTGCTTAAATTTCTGAGCAGATTCCATTAGAACTGGATTATTTGCAATATGTCCAAAGCTTCTCTCCAATTGCCCCGCTTGCTTAAGCTGGTTCATTTCTTTAACACTAAACCCTAACTTCTCTCCAAGAAGAGCCGTATTATACGTGGTAGTTAAAGCTTCTCCGATCTTGGCGCTACTGCCTAACTCAGCTGCAGACTCAAGGAGGAGCGCTTTTTCAGCATTTTGGAGTGTTTTGTAGACAGCGCTTAGCTCTTGGGCTCCCTTTGCTCCTTTGGCAACAGCTTTTGCTAAGGCTCCTGGTATGAGGATGTCAGCTCCGTATTTGCCAAAGGCATGTCCTGCGAGTTGCCCTCTTACTTCAGAGTCAAGTGTATCCCATTCTTTGACAAGTTGATGAACTTCTGGGGCTAACACCTCACTTAAAGTGCTCCACTCCTGAGATTTTGTAAGGTCTGCTAAAAGTTTAAGCGACTCCCAAACTTGACCTCCTGTGCGAACGGGGTGTAGAGCGACATCAGAGACAAACAAGGCCAAACCTTTTCCCGATTCACAGATGCCGCTTGGAAGGCCTTTTGCAAAGCCTAAGCTGAAGGAGGGGATTGATAGTGGTTCTGTTTTTTCTACTTGAGCTGCAAACTGATGATAATCTTCTAAGGAGCGGTCGTATTGCCCCAGCCCAAAATGTGCAACGCCTCTTTCAAGATAGGGAAGGGGGCTTGTGGGATTGCGTTCGATGGCTTGGCTGAAGTCATAGATGGCTTGGTTTAGGTGACCAGAAGATAGCTCTCTTTCTCCTTGAAGCTGATAGGCAAGGGTATTGAAATCGGGCTCTTTCTTAGAGTTTGAATACAACTGCGTATAGTCTGTTGTAAATTTATGGTCGATTTTATCATGTTCATTGGTCGCAAAGTTGGGTTGTAAAGCAAATCGATCACTAAATTGATGAAGAGTATCATGAGCAAAAAGGGATCCTAATACCCTTCCCTTTTCTTGAGAAGTTTCTTTGTAAAAAGAGGGTTGAAAAAAATGCTCGCTAGCTATGTTTTCTTTAAAAGATATGGTTGGAGCTTCTATTTGAGTATATAGAGTAGAGGTTGGATTAGAAGCAGTTGGAGAAGAAGTTGAAGTGCTTGATTTTGATGAGGTGGAGTTATCTGCGGCAGATCCCACTGCCGCAGCTCCTGCTGTTGCAGCAGCTGCAATTCCAACTACGGTTATAACGGCTACAGCAACAGCTGCCCCAATAATAATGGCCTTTCTTTTCTTTTTAATGAATTTTCCTGTCTTTTGGCAGGATTTAACAAACCAATTTTTACATAAAACAGTATCTCCTTTCCCATAAAAAAGAGCAGGAAGAGTAGAACAACCTTCCCCGTATAAAAGCTCTTGGATATCTCTTTCTAACTCTTCAGGATCTTCGTCGGGTAAAAGACCTGTCCTTGCAAGCATGATGACTAGATCTATAGCCTTTTCGATATCTTCTCGGCTATATTTGTATTCGATAGCACCGGTTTCGAAGTCATCTAGCAGATTCATGACATCATCGTAAGTCATCTCAGAAAACTCAGGTAATATTCTTAGAGTTATTTCAGAGTGTTGAAGGGGAACATGCCCTTGAGGATAAACAAGAACGGTGAAGAGGGTAAATAAGAGAATAAAGTTAGTGAAGAACTTAGGAAGCTGAAACATGATTGCCTCCGCAAAAAAAATCTTACCGAATGATTCAGAGAATCTAGCGTGTATACAATTTTTGTTGCAAGTTGTTTTTTTAACATCCTTTAAAAATTATTTCCGATATAGCTATCAAATAATGTGTGCGCTTTTTTACGAATCAAGCTTGGTTCATTCGCAATTGCTGAAGAAAGAGGGACCTTCCCAGCTAGATATAGTGGATAGTGATGAATATTCGAGCGAGTATGTAAAGGCTGGCCGCTAAAAATAACGCCGTAAGGTGATTTATATTTTTCCAAGAAGATTCTTAAGCTTTTTGCTTTGGTATTTAAGCCTGACTTAACTTCGATAGGAATTGGTTCTCCTGTGACTTCTAATAAAAATTCTATTTCTGCAAGATTTTCTTGCCAGCTGAATAGATTTTCTCTTCCATGGGCAAGCAGCTCTTCTGCTACGAAGTTTTCCGCAAAATAGCCTTTGAAGCTTCCGTATTCAGCATCTAAAATAGTTTTGGGAGCAAGGTCGCTCATGCTTCCAAGAACGCCAATATCAAAGAGCAGTAGTTTAAAGCAGTTTTCTTTCCCGTAAGCTTTAAAAGGAAGGAGCCCCTTATTAACGATATGAATTTTAATCACTAGGCCTGCTGCTTCTAGCCAATCAATTGCTCCAGCAAGCCTGTCATAATGCGTTACACCTGGGACGACCCCTTTAAATTTAAAGCGTGTAATCGATTCATTCTGAGTCTGGCTAAGTTGCATAGGAACAGATTGAAATATTCTATCAATATGCATAGCGTTTACCTTCCCAGCATGCTTAGCGATGTCTGCATAATAAGACTTAAGAAGGTCATCCTGTTTTTTTCTGACGCGTGTAAAAGCTTCAAAAAGGGTTTCTTTATGTTCACAATATGTGGCCACTGCTTCGGGTAGGCCTCCTACAATAAAATAGTGTTTTAGCTGCTGCCATAAATGGGCATGTTGAAGCTCTGAAATCGCATCTTTTGCAGTCAGCTTTTGGAGTAGAGATAGAGCTTTATCGTTGCTGGCCATGAGGAACTCTTCAAAAGACATGGGTCTCAGGGTTTCAAAAGACACCTTCCCTACAGGAAAAGAGCTAGAGTTAAGATGGAGGCCTAAAAGCGACCCCGCTCCACATAGATGCAATTCAGGGCATTCTTCTTGGAAATACTTTAAGCTCGTTAGCGCTTTTGGAATTTCTTGGATTTCATCGAAAATGACAAGATCCTTTCCGATGTGGATAGGACGATTGGCATGGAAGGTTAGTTCGTCGAGGATTCTCTTGGGATCAAGATTGAGTTCAAAGAGCTTGGCTAGAGAAGGTTCTTTTTCAAAATTAAAATAATGGCATTGAGAGAAGTGGTGTTCCCCAAACTCTTTAAGGAGGTGGGTTTTCCCCAACTTGGCGTACGCCCTTTATTAGCAAAGGTTTACGACCTTTTTCTTCCTTCCATTTAACTAGCCTTTCCATCAATTTTCGCTGCATAGCCCACCAATTAATGACAATCCCGTCACTTTATCTTAACAAAAAGTGACAATTCTGTCACTTTTTTGCCATAAAAAATGACAAAATCGTCATTTTTATGAGATCTAGTCGATGTGTTTATTTAAAACACGGGCTAGTTGCATCATGTCGAGGGGCTTGTTGTTGCCAAAGATTTTGGCTAACTTGGCATCGGGGATGATGAGTCTTTTATGTTTAGGATCTTGCAGCTTGTTGGCTTTGATGTATTCCCAGACTTTTTTTGTGACTTCGGGACGGGAAAGGGAGGCTGCGCCTACAATGGCTTGGAGGTCCTTGGAGAGCTTATAGGCAGGCTGGACTCTGGTCGATTTTTTCTTTTTCTTTTCTTTGGATGGTTTTTCTTTATCTTCTTTTTTCCCAAATTTACTTTTTTTGACGTAAGGTGTTTTAGGATGATCGATGTATTTATTGGGAAGGTCTTCGAGGTCTGAGACGATGACATCGCAATCGGGGTAGTTGGAACAGGAGAAAAAAGGTTTTCCAAAGCGAGAGCGCCTTTGAGCAAGCTTCCCATCACAGCCAATAGCTGGGCATGGGGGTAGATCTTCCATTAAGACGTCATCCTTTTTGGAGATGTTCACGATCCCTTTGCATTCAGGGTATTTTGTGCATCCAAGGAAAGCACCAAATCTTCCGAAGCGTAGTTGCATGGGACCGCTGCATTTGGGGCAGGGTTGATCCCAATCAAAATTAGGGGCGTAGTCTTCTTTTTTAAAGTCCAACGCATCCATCGAGGTTGTGTACTTACACTCTGGATAATTAGAGCATCCGTAGAAATATTTATCTACGAGACCAGATTTTTTGGAGTTTGTGTTTACACTGCGGGCAGTCTAATTCTGTAAGAACTTTAGGAACAAAGGCTTCTTTTTCAGCAATTTGAACAGTGGGGATGAATTCTTTCCAAAACTCTGAAATTAGCTCTTTCCAGGGGAGTTTATTTTCAGCGATGAGCTCCAGGTTATCTTCCATGGTGGCTGTGAAGCCGATGTCCATGATTAGCTTGAAGCTATCTTCTAGCATTTTGGCAATCACTTTTCCTAGTTCTGTGGGCCGCAGTGTTCCTTTTTCTTTAACGGTGTAGTCTCTACTTTGAATTTTCTGCATAATAGAAGCAAAGGTTGAAGGTCTACCAATGCCAGACTTTTCAAGTTCTTTTACAAGGGAGGCTTCTGTAAAGCGTGGAGGTGGTTTTGTAAACGATTGTTCAGGAGTAACTTTTAAAAGAGAGAGGACTTGTCCTGGAGCAAGAGGAGGAAGAATTTTGCTTTCATCTTCTTCTTTTTCTTGAGCGCCTTCTCTGTCTTGTTTCTCTTCATACACAGCTAAGAACCCAGAGAATTTGATGACTGAGCCAGAGGCTCTTAGCAACATGTTTTTGTCAGTGACAATGTCGCAAGAAACGGTGTCATAAATCGCAGGATTCATTTGAGAGGCAACAAAACGGCGCCAAATGAGGGTATAGAGTTTAAATTGATCAGGTGTCAGATAGTTTTTAATGGCATCAGGAGGCCTGCTGAGGCTTGTCGGACGGATGGCTTCGTGAGCATCTTGGGCGCTTTTTTTTGTGCTATATTGTTTGGGTTCTTCAGGTAGAAAGTTAGGGCCATATTCCTTTAGGATGTATTTTCTGAGCCCTGTCATTGCTTCAGGAGCAATGCGGACAGAGTCTGTACGCATATAGGTAATGAGGCCTTCTGCGCCGTCTTGGCCAAAATCTATACCTTCATAGAGATCTTGCGCAGCGCGCATTGTTCTTACAGCTGAAAATCCAAAGTGGCGGCTTGCCTCTTGTTGGAGTGTAGACGTGATAAAGGGCGCAACAGGGTTTCTCTTTTTTTCTTTTATCGACGGTATCTACTTTATAGATAGCACTTTTTAGTTTTGCAACTAGGTCAGTTGCTACTTTTTCATTCGGAATCAGGAAGACATCTTTTCCTTCGATAGGCTCTTTTTCTATTTTTTTGCCGCCTACAGAAAAGAGAGTAGCTGTGAATGACTTTTCGTTTTTATTACCTATCAGCTGAGAGAAGATATTCCAATATTCAACAGGAGTAAAGGCATCGATCTCCTTTTCCCTGTCAACGACAAGTTTTAAGGCTACCGATTGGACCCGCCCTGCGGATAGGCCTCCATCTCTTGATCCTTGCACTCTGCGTGTAAGAATAGGGGAGATCTTATAGCCTACAATTCTATCCAGAAGGCGTCTTGCTTGTTGCGCATCGACGAGTCCCTGATCGATGCTACGTGGATGTTCAAGAGCGGATAAAACCGCTTCTTTGGTAATCTCGTTGAAGGTAACACGCTGGAATTTTGTATGAGGAGGAAGGATAGAGGCAATATGCCATGCAATTGCTTCCCCTTCTCTATCGGGGTCAGGTGCTAGATAGACAATGGAAGATTCTTTGGCTGATTTTTTTAATTTTTGTATGACTTCTTTTTTATCTTCAAGGGTGGCATAAGTGGGTTCGAAATTGTTCTCAATATCGATTCCAAAGCCCTTTTTGGGGAGGTCCCGGATATGTCCAACCGACGATTCAACATGGTACTGTGGTCCTAAAAACTTTTTTAAAGTTTTGATTTTTGAAGGAGACTCAACAATGATTAAAGCTTTTTTCATTATGTAATTTTTTTTATGAATACACTAGATCTAACAGGTTGATAGCATCTCTCTGGATTTTAAACAAGTAACAGTTATACTGCTTGGAACAAATAATACCATTTCGGTCATTTTTTAGTAGGAGTAAGGGGTGATGAGGCGGGTCTTTTTGCTAGTTATTTTGGCCGTGGGGCTGGGTTGGGGTCTTTTTGGACAGAAGATAAAACGTAGTTTTACAAAAGTAGAAAAAAGTTTTTTGGTCACTGAGCAGAAGCCTTTTGTGATCATCACGCCTTCTTTCAATAATAGCAAGTGGTGTGAAAAAAATTTAATGAGTGTGTTTGATCAAACATACGATAACTACCGGTTAATTTACATAGATGATTGCTCGACAGATGGTACAGCAGATAAGGTTCAAGAAATTGTTGCCAGATTTGGGAAAGCGGATAAAGTTCAGCTCATCCGTAATAAGGTAAATAAAGGGGCCATGGCAAATTTTTACCATGCGATCCATTCTTGCTCCAACGAAGAAATTGTGGTGTGTTTGGATGGGGATGACTGGCTAGCTCACGATCGAGTGCTAGAGCGCTTAAATACATTCTATGCTAATCCAGATGTGTGGCTTGCCTATGGAGGATATAGAGAGTACCCTTCTTACAATAAGGGGTGTTATTCGAAAAAGCTCCCAAATCACGTGATCAATCATAACAAGTTTCGAGAGCATGAGTGGAGCACTTCTCATATCAGAACTTTTTATGCTGGCTTATTTAAACAAATTAAGCTGCAAGATTTTTTTAAGGATGGGAAATTTTTGGCAACAGCTTGTGATGTTGCGATGATGATGCCTATGTTAGAAATGGCTAGAGAAAAAATTTTCTATATTAAAAAAGATATTTTCTACATTTATAATCACTCTAATCCTCTCAATGATGATGCCATGCGCTGGAAGGAGCAGGTTTCTGTGCAAGAATATATCCGCGCTCTTCCAAAATATAATCGTATACCCTCTTTTGACAAAAAAGTAGTAGCAAACAAGGCGGACCTGATTGTTTTTTCCTTTGATGGTCCGATGCAGCTATATGCTCTTTTAGAGTCCACCTATAAATATGTTGAGAATAGGGGGGAGGTGTGTGTCATTTACAGATCTTCCTCGCCCGAGTTTTCTCAAGGGTATGAAAGAGTTAAAGATAGTTTCCCGATGGTGAAATTCTTGGAGCAAGGGCAAGAGCCGCGCAAAGATTTCAAGCCACTTGTTTTGCAGGCATTGAATAGCGGGATAGGAGATCATGTCGCTTTCATCGTAGATGATATCATTGTAAAAGATAGCATCGATTTAAATGCATGTATCGAAGCAATGGAAGAGGCTCAAGCGTATGGTTTTTATCTCCGCTTAGGTCGTAACCTCAATCATTGTTATATGCAAGATAGTCCCCAGAAAATGCCTCCCCTCACGCAGGTGGGAAAGGCGCTTGCTTGGCAGTTTGGCGGTAGTGAGGGAGACTGGGGATACCCCAACACAGTAGACTTTACCCTCTATAGAAAAAGATGTGGATAAAAGGTTGAGTAAGATGGAGTTTCATAATCCTAAAACCTTGGAGTCGAGTTGGGCGGAAAAAGGAAATACGAAGCACAAAGTAGGTCTTTGTTTTCCTCATTCTAAAGTGGTCAATATTCCTCTTAACTTAACTGAAATCTCCTCTAATCGGGCGATCCATAGTTATTCCAGAGAAGAATTGCTCAAGCGATTTTTGGATGGATTAAAAATCGATATCACTCCTTTCCATCAGATCAAAAATAAATCGGCTCACATCGAACATGAGATCGCTTTTATAGGAAGGGATGATGATTAATTTTTTAGCGGTATTTCTCCTGCTTTTTTCTTTTGTCTCTGCAGGGGATATGGATGAGTTTGATCTGTGCATGGGAAAAAAAACCCACCATTGGAACCATCTGGGCAATCCTGAAGATATGAAAATGCTGGCGCGTTTCAAAGAGATCTATGAGTCTCAAAAATCTCTGCAGCTTGTGGTAGGAGATTCTGTCAGAATCCCTAAAGTGGTGCACTTCATTTGGCTAGGACCAAAACAATACCCTCCTACATCTGTAGAAAATATCAGAACATGGATGGCTCAAAACCCCGACTGGACGTTCAAATTTTGGACAGATCGAGAAAGAGATGCGCCTTGCAAGGGGATGGAAACAATTCTGATCAAAGAGTATCCATTTTCTTATCTAAAGAGTTGCTATGAGACTTCGGAAAACTGGGGAGAGAAGTCAGACTGCCTCCGTTTTGAGATCCTCTATCATGAGGGCGGTGTCTATGTAGATCATGATGCTAATTGCCTACAGCCTTTTGATGGGCTTCACAAAGCGTATGATTTATATTGTGGGCTTGAGATGCCACACCTTCCCATGGGAGGATATACGGTAACACTAGGGAATGGGGTCATAGGGGCTATCTCGGGTCATCCTGCCATTAAAAAAGTCATGGAGACGATTTTATCTAGATGGGATGAAATAGGAAAAAAATATGAAGAAAGAGACCCCTTTTCTAGAGGGCAGATCGTTATAGAAAGAACTTATCTAGCCTTAACACTTGTCATGAAAGAAATGCAGCCATCCACTTCTACACGCGACATTGTTTTGCCGGCTGCCTATTTTTTTGCAAAGACAGGTGTAAAACCCGTCTATTCTAAGCATTTTTTTGCCAACTCTTGGGCCGGAGGCGTGAATGAAAGAGCGGCTTTTGAAAAGTCTACCAAAGGTGCTCTGCAGAAAATCGAACAGAAAGTTACCAATAACCTGCTATTCTGTATGGCTATTGTCGTATTGAACATTATCTTCATGAGTGTATGTTTTTTACAGTTCCTTAGAAGAGGGCGCATATGAGATATCTTTGGCTACTTAGTGTGATTTTTTTCTTCGGATGCTCAAAACAAGAGGTAAAAAAACAGTCGACGGATTTTGAAGAATTAATGGGCAAGAATCTGCCTGCGTGGAGTTATGTAAAAACAAAAGAGGATCGGGAGAACCTGCAATTTTTCAAGTCACTGTATGACAAAAATTTTCCCCTCATGGCTAGCCCGTCAGAAAATGTGCATATCCCGAAAGTCCTACATGTAATCTGGATCGGACCTAAACCTTTTCCACCAGAATCTGTCAAAAATATTCATTCGTGGATGACGCATAACCCTCATTGGAAAGTGAAATTTTGGACAGACCGAAAAAGAACTCTTCCTCACGAAAATATGCAAGAGTGCCGAGTGCAAGATTTCCATTTTTTACAGCTGGCGCGGTGTTATAAATATTCAGAAAATTACGGGGAAAAGTCAGACCTTCTGCGCTATGAAATTTTATATCAAGAAGGGGGCGTTTACATCGATCACGATGTCGAATGTATGCAATCATTTGATCTCTTCAATAACACCTATGATTTCTATGTAGGGATGCAGATGCCTGATACGACATTTTTATCCTCTTCTGTCGTACCAACAAATAATCTGATTGGCGCAAGGGCAGGTCATCCTATTATGAAAAGATGCCTTGATGTAATTGAAAAAAATTGGGATAGAATTGAGCAAGAGTACCCTGGAAACGATCGAAATTCCATGATTAGCCGTGTAGCGCATAGAACCTTTATCGTTTTAGGAGACTCTTATACAGCAAGTAGGGGGCAAGGGGCTAATCGTGATATTGTATTTCCGGCATTTTATTTCAATGCTCCTAAAGGAACACCTGCGATTTTTTCTCGTCATCAATTCAAGGGAACGTGGTTTGAAAGTGAAACCCTCTTTGAGCAATCGGTCAGAAAAAGACTTGTTAGAATTACGAAAAAAACCAATAAGCAGCTTCTTTCTCTTTGGGATGATGACTCTCATTAACATCGCAGGATTTACAATACTGTTTTTCAAACGAAGAAAAAGCCATGGATCTTGCTAAAGTTTATGTACAAGGACTCATCCCAGGTCCCACAGAAGATGAAACTTCTTTTTTCAAAAGAGTCGAGATAGCTTCACAATCGAAGCTGCAGGATCTTTCACCAGTCACAAAAGAGCTATTTGGTTTTTCCATTGACTGGGTTCCTGTCTTTTTTCGAACCAAAATCTCTTTCCTTGGGAGGGGGCGGCTACGTGGATAATTGGAGGGGATATTCCCCAGATTCAATTACGCAAACACTTTTTCAAGACAAAGCTTTTTCAAAAAGATCAGAAGGAGTTTTTAGCGCATGAAGCTGTACACGCGGCAAGATTGTCGTTTGAAGAGCCTCAGTTTGAAGAAATTCTAGCTTATCAAACCTCTAAAAGCCGTTTCCGTAGGTTTTGGGGCCCCTTATTTCGCTCCTCAAAAGAGAGCAGCGTTTTCGTGCTTATCTTGGCAGTGACCCTTTTTTCTGGGTGGTTTCTGCCAGGTTTTATTTATCTACTACCCCTAGCTATAGTGGGATATTTTATTTTCCGGCTGGTGCGCAGCCAACGTATTTTTCTAAGTGTCTCAAGAAAACATCCCTTTCCTTTATGGTGTGTCTTACAGATGCAGAAATCTCGCTTTTTTCTCAGTTATCTACTGCGGAGATTGCGGCTTACTTAGAGAGGCAAGAAGGAATAAGAAGTAAATTAGCCTCTAATAATTTCTTCTCTGTTGAGAGGAGGGGATGTTGAGAGCCTTTCGATATTTAGTGATGGTTCTTCGGGCGCAGAGAATACCCTTCGATGAAAGGATAGAGACAATATGGTCATCAGAAAGAGGAGCTCCCTTATTTTCTTTATCGATGAGATCTAGGAGAAGGTTTTTGACGGTATGGGAAGAAATGCTTTTCCCCTTTGATTTATTGATAGAGTGGGAAAACAAGTTTCTTAGGCAAAACGTTCCGTGAGGGGCTGAAATATACTTATGAGAGGTTGCCCGGGCAATGGTTGAAGCATTGTATCCCAGTTCTGTCGCTGCATCTTGCATATTTAAAGGGATAAGCTCATTGAGATCTCCATTAAAAAACTCTGTTGATGTTTGAGAAGGTACCCAACGATTCTTTTTAAAGTCGTGTTGCGTCTATGGATGATATGCAGCAGCCATTTTCCTTTCGCTTTATGCAGGCGGATATATTCTTTGTCATGAGGGAAAGTGCAACTTTCTTTGGGCTCTCTCACATCAATTTGGGGTAGATGGAACTCGTTGAGCTCTATCTGCCATTCTTCTCCTACCTTATACACAAATACGTCAGGGATTAAAGAAGGAGCAAAATGGGATGAGAATTTGGCTCCTGGTTGAAAATCAAGAGAGAAAAGTTCTTTGTGGATAGACTTTTTCAATGTATGGGAAGGAATTTTCAGTTTTTTTTCAAGTTCAGGGAATTTGTTATGGAGTAAGTCTTGGAAATGGTCAGATAGAATGAGATAAAGACGAGAGGTTTTTCTGCCTCTTGCTGCTAGCTGGATTAAGAGGGATTGCTGCAAATCTCTTGCAGCAATCCCGGGAGGATCAAAAGTTTGGATAACCTTAAGCACTTCTTCGTCGACAGGGATGTTGCCAAGAAAGCCTCTATGGTCGAGACTGCCGATGATCTCTTCTGCTTTTCCCAATTCTAAGGGGGAAGAAAAGATCTCTCTTGCTTGGTTGTTTAGATGCTCAGATAGAGAGATAGGCGAGATAAGGGGTGTTTCCTGGGAGGCTTCCTGCTCGTCTGGGAATATAGCCTTTGTAAAAGACTCGTCGAGGTGGTCTAAAACTCCAAAATCTTCTTTACTGAAGTCGAGCTCTTTTTCTTCGAGAGGTGAGGCTGCTTCTCCCTTGCTTTCTCGGTATTCGAGGAGGGGATTTTGCTCCATTTGGAGGTGGATCCACTCAGCAAGCTCTAGCTGAGGCATCTGAAGGACAAAAAAAGCCTGTTGCATAGCTAAAGATGGAATTAATTTCTGGCGGAAACTATTATTTGTTTTTATTTCCATATTTATTACAAATAGTACAATAACTATTATTAGTTAATAAAAAAGTGTATTAATTTGCGACTTGACAAGATTTTAAAAAAATGGTGTCATGTTCGTCATGAAAACCGCTGTTTGTAGTTGTTTAGGACTAGGAGATGCCCTCGTTACTCTGTGCTCTCTCACAATCTTTTTCTTCATGGGTATGAGGTCACGACTTTCCATCCCTTTTTTAGAGAGGTACAAGAGTGGTTTCCCCACTTGCCTTTGCGCCCCTACCCCGTCAACGGGGAGGAGTTCGAAAGGTTTTTTCTGGTCTATGAGAAGACAACGTGGATGCAAGCTATATTAGAGGAATGTTTGCGTAAACGTAGAGAGCAAACAACGATTTTAAATCCAATTGCGACACCTAATACAGATTATATCTTTTGGGAAGAGGGGAAGTTTGATGGGAACAAGACATTCGTTGAAAATCTTTACCTGTTTTCCAAGCATATTCTTCAGCTTCCGAATGCCACTCGATCAAACGGTATTGTAATTCCTAAGGGAGTTACCCCTCAAAAATATCCCAAAAAAGTTGTGATCCATCCCACGAGCTCAAGGCCTGGCAAAAATTGGCCAAAAAAGAAATTTATCGCCTTAGCTGAACTTCTACGTAAAGAAGGTTTTGATCCATTTTTTGTTGTAGGGCCCAAAGAAAAGGAAGACTGGCCTGAATCTGTCTCCTACACCTCCCTATCCCATCTATTTACGCTTGTTTGCGAGTCAGGGTACATGATAGGAAATGACTCAGGGATTGGGCATTTAGCCTCTTGTCTTGGGCTGCCGACTCTCACGCTATTTCAGGAATCAAAGGACGTATAATTTTTGGCGTCCTGGATGGAAGAGGGAGCGATCTGTTATCCCAGCAATTGGCTTCCGAATATCAAAGGGCTGCGCCTTAGAGATCGTTTCTGGCACCACTGCATGCCTGTTGGAAAAGTTTTCAGAGCTTTTAAGGAGCTTGCCTCAAAGTGCTGTTTTTGAGAAAAAATGCTAAAAATAACGATTTTTAAGTAAAAATAATTGTTTTTAACAATTTTAGTGAAAAAATAATGATTTTTAAGTAAAATAGTGGATAAGTACAACTTTTTACGGGACCTATATGTGGGAATTTGCAGTACCTCTTGATGCTGAGCCACTTGGATACAAAAAACTAGTTGAACTTTTTACTTTAGAGTCAATTCCTCACTTTCGCTGGTCTTATGCCTCTCTTAAGTGGGATACAAAGGAACTACACTTTGATAACGCACGGATCTCTCTTTATATATACCCTTGTTCTTATCGCTTGCCTAACGATGTTTTTGAACATCTAGAATTTGCTCTAAAACATGAAGGGGTTAACCTTTATATTTTAAAACAGGTCCTAGAAAAAATATCACACGCAGATTTCACCAAATATCTTGCAGGAAAGTTAACAAGAAAATATGTCCGTATTCTTTGGTTTTTGTATGAAAATTTTAATCATATTAAATTGCCGGTCCCTGACCTCAAGCAAGGGAGCTATGTTGCTTTACTAGATCCTAAGAAATACTACATTTCTGATAAGCCAAGGCGGAGCAACAGGCATCGTGTTGCTGATAATTTGCTGGGAACGCTCCATTTTACACCGATTGTCAGAAAGACTGTTCTTTTAAATAATTATGAGAAGAGTGAATTGGGCCAAAAAAGCTCGTAATTTAATCAAAAAATATGATTTTTCTCTTTTGGATCGTGCTATGCGGTATTTGTATACAAAAGAGACAATGTCTTCTTGGGAAATTGAGAAGGAGAAACCCGATCATAGTAAATTAGCAAAATTTGTAGGTTTATTGCATAAAGCGGATTCTATCGGAGTACTTTCTGAAAAAAATTTGGTGGAATTGCAAAAAAATGTTGTAGATCCCCGTTTTATTGCCAGCTCTTATCGTAATTTTCAAAACTACATAGGAGAAGAGCCTAGTATAGGGCAACTTTTGCTTCATTATATTCCACCAAAACCTGAAGATGTTTCATTTTTTATGCAAAATCTCATTCATGCATTTGAATTAATGGAGCGTGTTAAAATACACCCTGTTATTGCTGCAGCTGTTTTATCGTTTGGTTTTGTATATATCCATCCCTTCGAAGATGGGAATGGCCGTATTCATCGGTTTCTTATTCATTACGCCTTGTCACGTCTGGGCTTTACCCCAGAAGGCATTGTCTTCCCTATTTCCTGCTGTTATTGCGCGCAATCAACAGGAATATGATAAGACTTAGAGATGTTTTCTAAGCCTCTTTTGGAGCTTATTACCCACTACAAGCTTAGTGAGGTTGGGGCACTGACAGTCTTACAAGAGTCAACGGACTATTACAGGTATATCGATTTTACTCCAGTTGCTGAGTATGTGTTTGAATGTGTAGATAAAACAATTACAACCGATTTTCAAGAAGAACTTTCCTTTCTTGTGGGTTATGATAATATCAAACGTCTTTGTAAACACATTGTAGATATGCCAGATCAGCGGCTTGACTTATTTATCAGATGTGTGAGGCAAAATAATGGTATGTTGTCTTCGCGAAAAAGAGAAAGCTATTTTTCAATGCTTACAGATGAAGAAATCAAAAAAATGGAAGATGTTATTCAGAGAGAAATAGTAGACATCTTGCGTAATTAATACGCAAGATGTCTAGTGTGCTCTTCAGGAACTTCTCGCAAAAATCTGCTGGGGTGCATAGATCTTGAAACGCCCCACAGGAAGCGCTCTTTAGCTGCGGTTAAGTAGAGGTGTTCTTTGGCTCTTGTCATACCGACGTAACAGAGCCTTCTCTCTTCTTGGATAGCTTCTTCAGAATCTTTACTATTGATATGAGGAAATAGATCTTCTTCCATGCCAACAAGGAAAACGACTCTAAACTCTAGACCTTTTGCATGATGAAGGGTCATTAGGCGGACGGTATCTTGATCGACACTTTTTTCATCCATGCTCGATCTGAGAGCTAGCTCTTCTAAGAAAGTTGTAAGGGAAGGAAGCGCGTGCTCTTGTTCCCATTCAGCGGATTTGTGGACAAGTTCGGTGATATTGCCTCTTCTTTCATCAAAGGTCTCGGGATCATCTCGGAGGTGGGTGAGGTAGGAAGAGCGGTCGATGGTTTCTGAAAGAAGGGTCTGAAGGGGAACTTGAGCCTTAACCATTTCTCGGAGAGACAGAATCATATTGATATATGATTTTAGTCCTTCATATTGTTTTAAAGAGAGTTTACAGGGGATTTTTCGGATCGAGGAGTTGTACGCAGGCATCGATAATAGGAAGAGAATCAGGAGGCAGCAATCTCTTTGAGATTAGATAGGACGACTTCTCCAAAGCCTCGCTTGGGCAAATTGATCGTTCTAGCAAAAGAGAGGAAATCAGAACCGCTAGCGACCATACGTAGAATGGCAAGAATATCTTTCACTTCCCGCCTTTGATAGAAAGATAGACCTCCGATAATCACATAGGGGATTTTCTGAGAAGAAGAGCATCTTCAAATACCCGTGACTGAAAGTTTGTTCGGTAGAAGATAGCACACTCTTTGAGGGGGATTCTGGAAGAGAGGTGATGTTTCCATAGGTTTTTTGCAACAAAGCGCGCTTCTGTGTGCTCATCTTGGCAGATGCAGACAGAGATTTTATCGCCAGCGCCAAGAGCGCTCCATAGCTGCTTTTCATATTGGGTCGGGTTGTGTTTAATGAGAGCATTAGCTGCATTCAGGATGGTGGTCTTGCTGCGATAATTTTGCTCTAGAGGAATGATATTCGCTCCTGGGAAGTCTTTATCAAATTCTAAGATATTGCGAATGGAGGCGCCTCGCCATGAGTAAATCGATTGATCAGGGTCTCCTACGGCAAAAATATTATGGTGTTTCCCAGCCAGTAGTTTCATGATGAGGTACTGGGCAGCATTCGTATCTTGGTACTCATCGATGAGGATAAAAGACCAGGTATTTTGGTAACGCTCTAAAATAGAGGGGTGATGTTGAAAGAGCTCTACGGTTAAAAAGAGAAGGTCATCAAAATCAAGAGCTTGGTACTCTTTCAGTTTTGTTTGGTAAAGCTCATACACAGAAGCTAGCTGTGGCTCTTCTTTGACGAAGGATGCTGGATACAGTAAATTGTTTTTTGCACCTGAAATAGCAGCTTTAAAACTTTTGAGCAGTCCTTTTTCATCTTTGAGGTTAAAAGCGCTCAGGCATTGCTTGATGAGCCTTTCACTGTCATCGGCATCATAAATGGTAAAATCACGCTTGTAGCCTAGAGCTTCGATTGATTCACGCAAAATTTTTGCACATAAGCTATGGAATGTGCATGTGAGCACAAACTGCTTAGTCACGTGTTGGATCCGGTGGCGCATCTCTTCTGCTGCTTTATTTGTAAAAGTAACGGCTAAAATTTTTGTAGCAGGCGTGCCTGAATGGAGAAGATGGGCAATGCGGTGCGTGATCACACGTGTTTTTCCAGAACCTGCCCCTGCAATGACAAGCGCAGGGCCTTCTATGTGCTTTACGGCGAGCATTTGCTCAGGGTTAAGATCTTCAGACATGAGTGAAATTATAGAGAAAAGAGTGCATTATATACAAACAACATGGAAAGATTTATAATGGGCTCTCTATGTTAAAAAAAATATTAATAGTATTTCTTGCGGGATTGGCTCTACTTTGTTTTACTCTGAATGCAACTTTGGAATTTCCTCAGAAGACAGCCATTTGTTGGATTTCTAACCATCTCAATAAACTATTTTCGAAAAAAATAAGTGGCTATTGGTTTCACCTGGTAGATGCCTATGGGTTAACAAAAGTGTCGTATCGTTTTGAAGAGGCACCGATCGATGTGATTATTCCTTGTATTGCTAAGGATAAAGAGACCTTAGATCTGTGCATTGAGGGGATTCGGAAGAATGGGAAAAATATTAGGCGCATCATTATTCTTTCGTCAGAGCCTATCTCAAAGAACGCAGAGTGGTTCGATGAAAAAAAATTCCCCTTCACAAAATATGAAGTTGCCTTAGAGATTACTCAGGATGAGAAGAAGGCGAAAGAATTGCTTGCAGGCCCTTCTCGCATTGGGTGGATTTATCAGCAGTTTTTAAAATTCTACGCTCCCTTCGTGATCCCTGATATTTCTTCGAATGTGCTGTTGCTTGATGCTGACACAGTTTTTTTAAAGCCCGTAGCATTTGTGGGTCCTTCAGGAGAAGGGCTTTATAATCCTGGCACAGAGCATCATCAACCTTATTTTAGGCATGCTGCTAGATTGATCCCTGGTTTTAAGAAGATTTTTAAAGGGTATTCGGGAATTTCTCACCATATGCTTTTTCAGAAAAGTATACTTGCAGATCTTATGAGTGAAATCAAACTCTATCATCATGTAGAGCCCTGGAAAGCGATGTGTCATTGCATTGATCACCGCTACTTATCTCTCTCTTCTTTATCTGAATATGAGATTTATTTTAATTTTGCTTTTATGCGCACTTCACAAGTCAAGGTGCGGCCTCTCAAGTGGGCGAATATAAGCTCTCTCGATGAGATTGCAACTTATCAGGAAAAGGGATATGACTATGTTTCTTGTCACGCATATTTGCGGGCTGAAAAAGGCTGAAAATGTCCAAAATTTCTTTTAAACACATTACAGAAGCTCCTGCAGATCCTATCTTTGGATTGATTGCAGATTTTTGTGCAGATCCAAGGCCTACCAAGGTTCTCTTATGCCTGGGTGTCTATATGGATGAAAAGGGTGGAGTGCCGATTCTCCAGTCGGTTAAAAAAGCAGAAAAAAATCTGGTAGCAAGAGAAGAAACAAAAACGTATCTGCCTATCGAAGGAGAAAAA
This sequence comes from Rhabdochlamydiaceae bacterium, assembly GCA_047459655.1. Lineage (GTDB taxonomy): Bacteria > Chlamydiota > Chlamydiia > Chlamydiales > Rhabdochlamydiaceae > CANJJB01. The sequence goes on along the minus strand of JAJREF010000005.1, from coordinate 24,713 downwards.
AATTTTCTCAATAAAATAGGTGGTCTTATTTTTGGGGATTTTGTTTGGCTCAAACAACGTGAATGTATTGCAGCCGTGCAAACGCCTGGAGGAACGGGCGCTTTAAGAGTGGGAGGAGAGTTTTTAAAAAAGAGGTTGGAGAAACGATTGCCGTGTCTGATCCTACATGGGCTAATCACAGGGGTGTTTTTGCAGCTTGTGGGCTAAAGCTCGATATTTATCCCTACTATAGCTTGCAAAATCAAAAATTAGAGTTTGAAAGATTCATCACGCATATAGAAAATTTGACCACAGGCACGATTGTGCTTCTGCATGCTTGTTGCCATAATCCTACCGGTGCTGACTTCACCTTGGATCAGTGGAGAACGATCTCAAATCTCTTTTTATCTAAGGGTTTGATCCCTTTCTTTGATTTTGCTTATCAAGGATTTCGAGAAGGGATTGAAGAGGACGCCGTAGCGGTGCGTCTATTTGCTGAAGCAGGACATCAAATGCTTGTTGCTTACTCCCTTTCTAAGAATTTTGGAATATACGCTGAAAGAACAGGAGGCTTGTTTATTGTAACAGAATCGGCAGATATCGCATCTCGTGTGATATCAAAGCTCAAAACAATCATTCGAGTCAACTACTCAAACCCACCGCTCCATGGATCATTGATTGCCAGCGAAATTTTATCAAACCCCCAACTCAAGGAAGAGTGGCAACAAGAACTCAGCCATATGCGCACGCGCATTATCAAAATGAGACAGCTTTTTTGCCGAGCTCTTGCTAAAAAATCTTTGAAAAGAGACTTCCAGTTTTTGTTAGATAAAGCAGGGATGTTTTGTTTCACAGGTTTAGATAAAAAAGAAGTGAATCAACTCAGAGACAAGTTCGGAATTTACATGACCCAGGATGGGCGTATGAATCTTTCAGGACTTAATGAAAACAATCTAGATATGGTCGTGGATGCTATTATAAAAGTTTGCAGGATAGACCTCTTTCGGGATTAAGATTCTGTTGATTTTCGGAATACTCAAGGCATAAAAATGTTTTATTAAAATCTTTTTTAATGTAAACCTTTTATGGAAGAGGTCTCAGAATTCACTGAGAAAGAGAGATATTCTTAATTTGAAGCAAGGATTTTGCTGATTGAGGATGACGCAATTGTTAATTAAACAAACCATTTAAAAGGTGCTATGGACCCATTAACTCCGATTAGTAGTCCTTCTCAATTACCACAGGTACCTTCTTTAGAAGAAAAATGCGCAGTCAAAATTCAAAGCGCATTCCGAGGATTTCAAGTAAGAAAAAGCTTTTTATCGAGATCTTTATATTCGAAATATTGTTTTGAATGCGAACATCTAGATAGTGCAACTCCTCGTGCTCCTGATGGGAAAACAGCAGTTTTTACCTGAGCGTCTTCCCTTGGTTGTTCTAAAGCAAACAGGGTTGGAAAAAGGAAAAGAACGTTTTTGTAAAATGGCAGCATTTCGATCCATCCTACAGGCTAAAGGGTGGGATTGTCTTATAATCCCCAAGGTTCGTCTATATAAATGCTTTCTTGTTGAAGAGAGATTCTCTATAAATACAGACCCCGGATACAATGCAAATCTTTATCTTTCAAATCTTGATGATTGCAATGATGCCGTACGGCAATTTACGAGGTTGTTTATGACAGCTGGCTATATTGATTATCTTGTACAAAAAAATCATGGAGATGATGGTGTTCTTCGCATTCGATATGATAATATCCCCCTTGTGCTGCAAGAGAAACACGGCAAGCGAAAAGTGTATATAGCTCTCATTGACCTTGAACGTAGTCAATTAGGTGATAATGTTAAAAGCATAGTTCATAGACTATATATTCTTGCGAGCCTTTTTCCTTTTCATAGAAAGTTGATCGAAGAAGAATCAAGGTATGCCTTTGTCAATATTGGTGAGAGCGAAAGAACTATCATCGATCGTGCTATTCTAAACTCAAAACAGTACTTACAAAGAGAAAGTCAACACTATCTAACTTGTATTCAGGAACAATCAAAGATTAGCACATCGCATAAATAAATCTAGATTTAATCTGATAGAATTGATAAAACTTTCTTTTTGGTAAGGTAATATGGCTTATTCTGTCGGAATTTATAGAGGTTCTTTTGATCCTCCTCATTTGGGTCATTGGGAGACAGCAATGAGTGCCATAAAATGTGGTATGGATCGAGTTGTTATAACTTTTGTCGATCCAAATTCCAATAAACCTGACCGCAGTGATGATCGCATACGGTTGAAGTTGCTGCACAAACTTTTCGAAAGTTGTGCGCAAGTTTTGATCTCAGAAAAAAAATTTCAAGTAACGTTGTTGGATTTGCTTGACGATCCTAATATTAACAAAGTCCATATCGTTATTGGAGCAGATTTACTACCAGTCAAATTTAAGTCGATGGCTAAGTCTGATAAGTTAGGCTGTTTTGTAATTTCTAGAGATTCCCGCCCTCTCGATCCATTCCCTCCATTATGGAATGGGCTCCCCACCCGTCTTGCTAATCTTGAGAATCTGATCGATCGCCATACAAGTTCTACTATTATAAAACGTAGTTTGGCACAGAATGAGTTATCTATAGCAAAAAAAGCTCTCACAACACCTTTACTAGAAATGATTCTGTCAGAGGGTTTATATCCAACTCTTTTAAAGTCAGAGGTAGACAAGCTAGTTAAAGATTCTGATAAGCCCATTTTGTTTCAACTAAATAACCAAGGTATCTCTGGTGATCTCGTTTTCTTTGTTAAAAACAAAAACGGAAAATGTATTCTCGTAGTCAAAGTTTTTGCGGATCTTAAATGTTTTCACGCAGAAATTGCCGCCTATCAAAAATTAAGTAGTTTTCAATTTACATATGTCCGAGTACCAAGAATTCATTATGCAGATAAACATGCAATTGTTATGGATTTTATAGAGGGAATCCCCCTTTCTGAATTAATGCAAAGTTGTCCTGAAGCTATCAAGTTATGTGCAAAAGCAAATGTAGAGTTGCATTTAGCGCAAACAACACGCGCAGAGATTCCTAAAAATTTTCATTGTGCTATTCTTGATGAGATTGCCGCTTATAGCCCTAAGGTTGTAGAGCAGCTTTGGCCTAAATGGAATAAGCTTAGAGAAGATTTTTTAAGAAACCCTGGGTTACAAAGCATGACGCATGGCGATCCTAATCATTTCAATTGGATTGTAGATGTTAAAAACCAAATAGTTACCTACGTAGATCTATCTAATTTTTCTCAAAATGGTTTTGCTATGAATGAATTTTATGAAGCCCACCTTTGTTTTTGGACTGCGGCTAAACGTGTAGGTGGGATTGAGAAAGAGCAATTACAAAAAATTCGTAAAATCTATGAAGAAGCCTACTTTGAAAATATATCTCAGGCCATTGCTACTTTTGAAGCACGAGCATTTTTCAAAGCCTACTGGGAGCTGAAAATCATACAGACTCTCTTATCTCAAGGCCAAAATCCTGAAAAAGAAGTCTCTGAATTTTTAAGTAATCAATAAGGTTATTATGTTTAAAAAAATATTTTTATCAATTGCTGTTGCTGGGACTCTGATTGCAGAAATTCCTTATTCTCTTGAAGGGCTGCTGAATTATCAACAAACGAGTCGAGGCTTCCATACTAACGATTTTTGGGATGCAATGCAATGGGGACGTAAAGAAACAGCAAAAGAATTTTATATCGACAAAGATGTGATTGCAGTGAAAGCAACCTTCGATCGTTTTTGTAGTAATTTAAAAAGTCCTTCAGAGCAAATTTTTATCCCTCAGATAATCCACTTGATTTGGCTGGGCTCAGAAATTCCAGAAAAAGTCGCTTCCTGTTTTAGTTCTTGGGAGAAATATCACGCTCATTGGAAAATCAAAGTGTGGACAGATAAAGAAATTCATGGGTTTGAGTGGTCATGCGAACACTCAAAAAGATGCTTTGAACAAGCCGATACATGGGCTGAAAAAGCAGATATAGTGCGCCTAGAAGTTCTTTATCGATTTGGAGGAATTTATAGTGATGCAGATGTTGTATGCCTTAATTCATTTGAAATGCTTACAAGGCAAGATATCGGCTTTTTTAGCTGTTTTGAGCTCAATTATATTGGCAAACATTATGGGGAACCATTTTTTGTAGGCTCTGCTGTAATGGGTTCGTGCAAAGAAAGCAAAGTGATCAAACATTGTATTGACCATCTTCGCTCTAAAGCTGAGGCGCCTGACGAAGGTATTATTAAACGTACAGGCCCAGGTTTAATTAGTCGAGCTTGTCAAATGGCGCTTGCAACAGATTGTGAAAACATTCTCATTCTTCCTTGCAGTTACTTTTATCCACTTCCTTGGAAAAACCGGGAAACTACCACTTCTGAAGTATTAGAATACGTAAGTCCAGATACTCTCGCAATTCATCTTTGGGATGGCTCTTGGTGTAATAATAAAAAAGAAATAACTCCTATGCGAATTGATGAAGCTGCCATAAAAATACAAAGTGCTTTTCGTGGATACTCTGTGCGTAGATATCTCATTTCTAAGAATGAGAAGAGAGGGGCTACTAAACTCATTTCCGATACTATGAAACTCAATTCTTTGCCAACAGCTGCTTGTGGGATAAGTACTGTATATGTGCCTGTTGACCTTCCTTTAGTTTTAAAGAAATTAGGGTGCAAAAACGCAAAAAGACGATTTTTGGCTAATTGGCATGCTTCTCATCTTTGTAGGGAAGCTCGATATACACATCTTATTGTGCCAAGAGCTATTTGCTATAAAGATTTTACAATCGAAGAAAAACAACCAGTTTTAAGGGTTACTTTATGGTCTCAAACTGCTCTATATTTAGAAAATCTTTCTCTATTTTCTCATGTGGCCAAAGAATTTATCGGATTTTTACTAAAGACATGCCTTGATGATATTCTCACACCAACGCATCCTTATCAAGATGCTAATAACCTACTTTTGGGACGCAGCGACAACATCCCATTCTTAATTGATAGAGGAGAAGGGAAAGTTGCTCTTATCGATCTGGGAAATTATACCTCTCGTAAAAATCCACCAAGTCATGATGAAATTAAAAAATGTGTGCGAATAGCTATCACTATATTCCCTCATCATCTAAAAGAGATTTGTGAAGTAGGAAAAATCGAAAGATCGGATTTTGAAGAGTTGTCTCATCAAACAAAAGCTCTTTTTCAAAAAATTTGCCTTGGCAAAGAAATATTGCGCCAACCGGTTGTTTCCCGCGAACCATTAGAAAAAGAACTGATTTATCAACTTGAACAAGCAAAAATTATTTATTATAATTTTTACAAAAATCGTAACAATCAATTAATGCTAATAATTCATAAGTGAAAAAAAATCTTCTTTCTGTTTTCTTGTTTTTCTATTTTCTACAGACTTCATGTTTTGGTTGTGATTCAATAGATCAGCTGCGAGCCACTTTCTATATAGAAAATCAGGTTTTAACTACAAAGAGAGGGGATAAATTTTCAAGGTATCCATTTGAGAGCAACCTACATTTTGATCTTGCTTGTACGCTTAAAGACATACAAATGGCAAACCAAATTTATAAAGCGTATAAGATTCATATACTTCCCATAATCGCTGATATGTTGGAAGATGAGACTTCTTTTGCCATTCAAAAAGCCTTTTCAAAAGCGCTTATTGGAGTTTCTCATTACTTTGGAAGTCCCAACTTCTCTCCTCTTATACCCTTAGAAAGAGCATTAGAAGTTCATGACCAAAAAAAATGGGCAAAAACGCATCAGAAAGCTGTCAAAGCTTTTGTGGATGATGCCAGCATTCCTTTGTATCCTCTTTATAAAAGGAATATCAAAGATCCATTCACTATTGTGATCATCTCTACCACATGCAGTGGAGGTAATCACTCTGTTGCACTTTCTATTGCCAATTTCTTAGTCAAGCAACCAAATATACAGGCATTTATTATTGATGTAGAAGAGATCGCCCAGAAATATGATCCCATGATGATTGCAACAGACACATATACCTACGATATGGTCTATTCGCATATTTTGCAAAAAAACAATAATTTAGATGTTATTAAAGCTCGAAAAGATCTATACCGTGAAATAGAAAATTATATTCCTAATAATTTTCTCTACGCTCTCAAAGCAAAAGTTATTTCATTAAGCCCAGATTTAATTATTTCTACGAGATCTTACACGTGTGATGATTTTTCCCTTGCAATGCTAGGTGTTCCTTTCCGTCTTTGTCATGCAGACTATGAACTTTGTCCTTCTTTGCTATCTTATTATCGCTGCATCCCTTCTGAAATGATCCGTTTTTGGATTCCAACGATGAAATCGAGCATGTTTAAACCGCTTTTTCAAACTATGAATCGTCTTGATTTTTATAATGAAGAAGACAATGAACATATACTTTTTACAAAGCTTGGCGAAATCATGCAAACAAGCGCAGAAGGCGTACGTCAAAATTTCGAGTTAATTGGCTATCCATGTGCAAATTTTTATGAAATTAAAGATAAAAGATCTCTCAAAAAGAAATGGGGTATAGAGCCCCACGAAATCCCTATCTTTATTGTCATGGGAAAATATAGTACAGCTTCGATAAAAAATATTTTTGATTACCTCAAAAGCGCAAAAACACAGTTGCCTCTTAAATATATTTTTATTTGCGGAAAAAATGAATCTTTAAAAAGAGAGCTCGAAAAATCGGCTCCTTCTAAAATGGTCATTTGTGGTCTCCTTTCTCCAACTGAAATGAATGAAGTAATGAATATTTCATCTTTAGGTATTTCTAAAGCTGGAGGAGCTACAATAGCTGAGTCCATAGTCACAAAAACTCCTATTTTGTTGATAGATTTTTATCCTTGGGAAGAGGTAAATGCTGATTACCTTATCCAAATAGGATTAGGAATAAAGACAGACCCAAGTGTTCCCTTGATTAAGCAAATAGAAGATATTCTTGGAAGTAATAAGGTAAAAAATCTGACATATGAGCATTGGGAAAATAACCTATCTGAGAAAATCAAACAACTCATGTAAAAATTTAAAATCTCTCTAAACTGTATCTGTCAAAGCCAGCTCTCTTTTTTTGGGGTTTTTCCAAGAGAAGATCGGCTAAATTCAATAGCTTATCTCCTCATAAATTCTTTTTGCATTTAAAGGAATGTGAGTTTAGATTTAATCAGAGAGGGCAAAAATTAGAGAAAGATTTGCGAAAATCAGAATTTTGCTAGTCAGGGCCCTAAATAAATACAACCCAACTTACGATCGTTGAATTGCAGTGCTTTGACGCGCTCAAATACGAAATTATTTTTGATAAATGGTACAATGTGAGAAGAGTTTCTTATAAATCATTTGTGGGCCTTTTCTTTTTGATCTTCTTTGTGCTCAGTCTTCAACCCAAAACAGCTAACGCGTTAAAATCTTTTGCATCCTCTCTCATATCCCCTTCTTGGCAAGGGGTCAATGTTGTTAAGAGCTCATGCCTTAAAATATTAAGGTGGATGCCTCCTTCTCGTGCTTTTTCACCAGAGGTTCAGCGTGCAATTGCCGTACTGAAAAGGGAAAATCATGTGCTTAGAGAGCAGGTAGATTTACTAAAAAACCATTTAGAAACAGAAGCTCTTCTTTTAACCCATATAGAAAAGCTAAAAATACCTGCTGAGGGAGACTTCTTTTTAAGAAGGAAAGAGGAGTTGTTACATCTTGTAGATTTACAAACGCAATTTGTATCTGCCAAGGTGATTTTTAGAGAACCCTCCCTTTGGGGGAGCACTCTGTGGGTCAATGTGGGGCAGAGAACAAACCGTCTTCTAGAGAAACAGCTAGTTGTAAAAAATAGCCCTGTTGTTATAGGAACAACCGTTGTTGGCATCGTGGAATATGTCGGAGAAAAAGATCAAGGGTGCGTTTGATTACCGATGCAAGTCTTGTTCCTTCTGTGCGTGCTGTAAGAGGGACAGAGCAAAATCGCGTTCTTCTTGAAAAAATTAACAACCTTCTTCCTCTTTTAGATAAAGAACATAAAGAAGGCCTTGTAAAACTCACGCAGGAGTTATCTTTAGAGACTTCTAACCTCTATCTAGCCAAAGGGGAATTAAGGGGCTCTAGCGAGCCGCTATGGAGATCAAGAGGTGTTTCTTTAAAAGGTGTGGGATTTAATTATGATTTCCCCGATGAAGAGGGGCCTGCGCGTCACATATACACAGGAGAGCTCCTAGATGGTTTTGATAAGCGTGCATCTCTTTCACTGATCCAAGAAGGAGATTTGCTTGTCACAACAGGCTTCGATGGGATTTTCCCAAAAGGGCTCGAAGTTGCCTATGTCACATCCGTTGAGCCCCTTGTTGAGGGGGCCTGCTCTTACAACATTAAGGCCAAGTCACTCATAGAAAATCTAGATAACTTGGATCGTGTCACCATCTTGCCCCCTATGAAGTAGAGGAGAAATAGGTTGTTTTTTGAACAGGAGGAACTTGGTCTTTTTCTGATAGTGATGAATTTGCATGCTTGAGAGTTTTCCCTTAAAGACTATCTTCAAGTAGTGAATTTTTCACCCTTAACCTGCTTATTATCATAAACACAATGCGCGAGTTTCCTGAAACAGGAAATCGCGCATTGCATCAATTAAACAATACCCACTCGAATATGTCGATGTTGAAAGGGATTTACAGCTACAAGCAATTCCTCGTATTTTTCTAAAGTGACACTAAGACGACCCCTTTCATATTGAGCATAAGCATTTGGCGATTTTGAACCGAGTCGTTTGGATACATCTCTCACTGTTGAATTGCTTTTCTCTCGTTGTTTTATCAAGGAAAGAGATAGCAAAACTTTTGTATCTTTGGCGGTAATACCAATCGTATCACCTTCACGAAGAAGAGCTTTTACGCCCAGTTTTTTTCGTGCTTTATCTTCAAAATAGCATTCGATAAGCCCAGTAACAGCATCTTCAATCATTCGTAGGGCATCTTTTTTTGATTTTCCTTGGGTCATCGCATCCAATATTGGAATCTCGACGAGCCACACCTTGCCATCTTTCCAGACTTTACCTTCTAATTCCATAAATTTCTTACTTCTTAGGTGGGTTGTTTTTAGCTGTTTTTAAAATCTTTTTTGCTAACATTTCTTTTATCTCGTTATGCCTTGGAACCGCTTCATGAACTTGACCATTTGTCCAGTAGTCGTGGTTTCCTCCATGCCTCTTGAGCCACCAACCAAGCCTTTTCAGCCCTCTTTCGAGGTCGACTTTTTTCATCAGTTCTTACCTCTAATGTACACAAGTGTATATACAAAGTCAAATTGATTCAAGAACAGATTTTAAATTATTAGTGCACTGCTCTGATAAAGAGTGTGGTATATGTTGGGACCGTTGCATATGTATAGACAGAGCCGGGATGGCCTATTACATAATTGGCTTCCTGACTTCTGCCTCTCTTTCTCCTAAGTTGCCATACCGATGGTAGTCGGTGCTAGTAGCTACTTCTCTCAGATAGTGGAGCAGCTCAAATCTTCCGTTTGCAAGGACAGGAGCGTGAGCAATGTAGGAGGCTGATTCGGCAGCTACTTGAGTGAGAGCGGCAGAAGGGGGTGATAGAATACGGATGCGTTTAAACACTCCCAGTCGGATGCGTTCGAGAAAATGCTCTTCACTTTCTTGAACAATTTTAAAAGCACAAAATAGGCGTTTCCAAGATTCAGAAAAAACAAGAGAACTTTGTTCTTTTGAAAAACTCACTTGGATAGGAGTATTACACCCCGTAGCAGCCAAGCAAATTCTCAGGATGTCTAAGTGGGAATCTTGAGGGTAAATACGGAAGACAATCCCGTGTTCTGGTTTGTAGGATAGAAAATTGTCCTGTCCTACAAGTTTTGTGCTATCGTGGGGTTGTTGAAATTTTTTCCCCCAGTAGGCGTAACTAGCAAAACTAGCTTCCCAATTTTTGGTTTCTTCTGGAGATAATTTAATCTTTGCAGTCAAATGTTTAAAGTGCTCAATAAATGAGCTCTGTGGAATTTTTTCTTTTGGTAAAGAGTTTTGCGCAATAGTGAAGAATTGGGAGATGTAATTGGGTCCTCCTGCCTTTGCTCCGCTGCCAAAATGACTAGCTTTACATCCACCAAAGGGTTGTCTTTGTACAATTGCACCTGTGATACTGCGATTGATGTAAAGATTGCCAGCTTCAATTTTCTTCATCCAGTAGGTTTGTTCCCTTTCATCTAAACTGTGAAGCCCTGATGTTAGTCCGTAGGGGGTTCCATTGACGAGGTGGATGGCATGCTCAAGATTTTTAGCGCGCATGATCCCTAGAACGGGGCCAAAAAATTCTGTTTTATGTGTAAAGCTTCCCTCTTTTACGCCTATTTTAATGCCAGGAGACCACAAGTTAGGGTTGTTAGGGTTTTTTCTCGGCTGTATGAGCCACTCTTCCCCTTTTTCTAGAGATGTCAGTGCAGTGAGAAGAGCTCCTTCTGGTTGATGGATCAAGGGAACAATTTTCGAGGAGAGATCCCACGCAGAACCTATCTTTAAACTCTCGGCAGCGTCTTTCAGATGTTTATGAAAAAGTGGGTCGTCATACACTTCCGCCTCTAATATGGCAAGACTTGCTGCGCTACATTTTTGTCCTGAATGCCCAAAGGCTGATTGCAGTAGATCTTTGATGGCTAGGTCTCTATCAGAAAGAGCCGTGATAATCATGGCATTTTTTCCGCCAGTTTCTGCAGAGAGATCAAGGCCCGGATGAAGCTTAAGAAATAATTTAGCAGTAGCAGTAGCCCCTGTGAGACACACCATATTTACGCGCTTATCTTTGATGAGGAGAGAGCCAATAGGTTCATCGACACAATTGACAAACTGTAGGACATCTTTAGGGATGCCAACATCCCATAACATGTTAACAAGCATCCATCCTGAGAGCACGGCCTCAGGTGCGGGCTTAAAAATCACGCAGTTGCCAGCTACAAGAGCTGCAAAAATACCGCCTGCAGGGATTGAAATAGGAAAATTCCAGGGAGGCGTGACGAGCACGGTCCCTTTGGGCGTGAGCGTGATATCTTTGTGTTGTATTTTTTCTTGTAGACTGCGCCAGTAGTACTCAGCAAAGTCTATTGCCTCTGAGATTTCTGGATCAGACTCTGCAGGTGTTTTTCCTCCATCCAGTATCATAACACCTATAAGATCACCTCTTTTTTCACGCATTTTTTGCGCAGCTAGGCGGAGCAGTTCAGAACGTTTTTCTAAAGAGGTTTCTCTCCATGAACCTTCTGCTTCCTTAGCAGTTATGAGAGCTTGGTCGATGTGAGACCACTCAGCAAGAGTGTAGGTATACTTAGCTTCTTGAGGATGGGAAGGATCAAATCCTTTTCCTATCTGTGAGCTCTTGGCTAACTCTTTTCCTCCAATAACACAAGGAATGTGGGGTATTTTTTTATTTTTCCATTCTTCCACGACTCTATCTATCCACACTTTATTTTTCATGAGGGAAAAGTCTGTATCAGCTTCATTCTCAAAAGGATCTTGTGCAGAAAGAGGAATAGGAGGCAGTGTCCGATCTTGGGTTCTTCGTGGCTTAAGGGAAGCGGCGTGCATAAGCTCACATGCTTTTTCAAATAAGTGGGCCTGTTCTTGCCACTCGTGTGTGTAGGGTTTTAATCCAAAGGCGTGACGCAAGAAATTATCAACACCTGTATTTTCATCGAGCCTTCGGATGAGATAGGCGACAGCATTTTGAAAATCTTTTTTGGTAGCAACCGGACAATAAAGAAGCATGTCTTTGGCAATCAGCTGAACCGCTTTGCGGATAGACTCTGCCATCCCTTCAAGCATTTCAAATGAAACCTCTTTTTCTACTCCATATTCTCTCCTTAAAAGAAGAGCAAACGCAATATCAAAAAGATTGTGAGACGCAATGCCGATGTGCGCTGCCTTAGCATTTTCAGGGATACATCCGTAGGCCACCATTCGCTTGTAGTTAGCATCAACTTCCGTTTTTTTTAGGTAGGGGGCTTGAGGCCAGCCACGGAGAGATGCCTCACACCGTTCCATAGCGAGGTTTGCTCCTTTCACAATCCTGATTTTAATAGGAGCGCCTTTATTTTTGACACGTTGCATGGCCCATGTCGTTAACTCCTTTTGAATTTCGTGAGAATCAGGTAAGTAGGCTTGGAGAACAATACCCGCAGAAAAATTATGAAATTCTGGTTCTTCCAATACCTTTTTAAAGAGAGTCACCGTGATTCTGAGGTCACGGTATTCTTCCATGTCTAGATTCACAAACTTGGGTGCTGTCGTGCCATCTCTACGTGTGAATTTATGCGCATGCGCGACTCGATAGAGTTGTCGTAGCCTTTTTGCTAAGTGTTCAATCGTATAATCAAAGGCAACAAGATTGATTTGAGAAAAAATAGAAGACACTTTGATAGAAACATACTCAATGTCATCTTGACTTAGATCGTGTAAATAGAGGTTCACTCTTTTTGCGCCTCTTCCTCACCTAAAATAGCTTCTCCAATGTGGTTGAGGTTTAAGCGAATTCCTTCAGCTCTTCTTTTTTTAATATGTTCCGATAGTGCGTGCTTTTCTCCTGGTAAAACAACAGTCGCCGTTTCTCTTCTAAGAACCCACGTTCCAAAAGGAACAAACAAAAAAGAGAAGGCCCTTCCAAAAATTCGAAACAGCTTTAAGGCAGTACGTTTAAACAAAGAGAGGTAACAAGGATTCCCAAAGTAAGAAAGAAGATAGGTCAATTGATTGGCTATCCGCGTTTTACTGCTAGATCGAAAACATTGATCTGTCATAGCAGTTGTAAAAGCTTTTCCTTTTGGATCAGACATCATCCGCTCTAGCTCTTTCTGTTTACGCCTTTCTTTTGCTGTTTCAATACGGCGTGCTTCTGATAGCAGCAAAGCTGCAAGCGTAATCGATGTTTTTTGTCTTTGCTGAGATGTTTGAACTTTCCCTTCTGCTAGTTCTAGAATTTCTAATGCTTGAAGGATATCTTCAGAATCTTTTCTTTCTTTTGACATGTATAAAAACCCTTTGGAGTTGCCTCTATTTAATCTGCATATCAAAAAATGGATAACAGACAAAGATTTTTTATCATTAGACATCTCCTGGATTGGAATAATTTTTTCCTGCTGATATAGTGGAACCCCCTAATACCCGTATTTGCCCCAATTGGGGGGCACGCCTGTGAAAATGAGGAGAGTGGAAGCATGAAAAAGATTCAGGTACATCAAGCTGAGAAAAAGATCGTAGGGATCAAAACTAGAACAAATAATCAATTAGAAACAAATTCCTTGGAAGGAAAAATCTTTCCCCTAGTAAAACGATATTTTCATCAAAATATCGCTGCGAGTATTCCAAATCGAATCTGCCCTGGAACGACTTTTTGTATCTATATCGATTATGAGAGCGATCATCAGGGAGATTACACTTACTTCATTGGAGAAGAAGTGGCATCTTTTGAAGATGTACCCGATGATTTAGAGACTTTAGTAATTCCTTCTCAAAAGTATATGAAATTCACCAACGGGCCGGGTTCTATGCCCGATGTCGTCCGAAAACCCTGGGAGCAAATTTGGCAAATGACTTCTACAGAACTAGGTGGCACTCGCTCTTACATCTCAGATTTTGAAGTCTACGATGAAAGATCTAGAGATCATCAAAATATTATTTTGGATATTTATGTCGGAATTCAATAAAGGACTATAATCGACTATATCCATTTCAATCCAATTGCTTTCTGAAATTAGCAGTTTCAAAAAACATCTGCTAATTCTTGACAGAAAACAAGATGGAAAGTAGTATATCAATTTTGTAAGGTAGGTAAACATGTCAAAAATGATGCAATTTCACGAAGAAGCTCTTAGATCCATTTTGAAAGGTGTAAAAACGCTTGCAAAAGCCGTCATTGTAACGCTGGGGCCTAAAGGTCGCAACGTCGTGATTAATAGAGGGTCTGGATCACCGCTTTCCACAAAAGATGGAGTGACTGTTGCCAAAGAAATTTCTCTTAAAGACAAGTATGAGAATATGGGCGCTCAGCTTGTTAAAGAAGCCTCTTTAAAAACTTCCGACGTCGCTGGCGATGGCACAACCACTGCGATCGTTCTTGCAGAAGCGATATACACCGAAGGTGTCAAAATGGTGATATCGGGCGCTAATCCTATGAGTCTGAAAAAAGGAATCGAAAAAGCTGTCGAAAGAATGACAAAAGAATTGGATTCTATTGCTATAAAAATTTCTAAACATGAAGAAGTGAAGCAGATTGCCACTATTTCAGCTAATAACGATCCAGAAATTGGGGCGATGATTGCGGATGCTATGGAGAAAGTAGGAAAAGACGGCACAATCACAATTGCTGAAGCTAAAGGTATCGATACCACCTTAGATGTTGTTGAAGGCTTGCAGTTTGATAAAGGGTACCTCTCTCCCTATTTCATCACAAACGCAGAGAAGATGACAGTGCAACTTGACAATCCGCTCATTTTTATCACTGATAAGAAAATTTCAACAGCTAAAGAACTCGTTCCCATTCTTGAAAAAATCATGGAACAGGGAGCAAGGCCTTTGCTCATCATTGCAGATGACGTGGAAGGAGAGGCGCTTGCCACTTTAGTTGTTAATAAAATCAAGGCAGGGATCCCTGTTTGCGCTGTTAAAGCGCCTGCTTTTGGAGATAGGCGTAAAACGTTTTTAGAAGATATCGCCATTTTAACAGGCGGAACCGTTTTATCAGAAGAAGTTGGCCTTTCCTTGGATGATTTTGATCTGACTCATCTAGGAAAAGCAAAACAGATCAACATATCTAAAGAAACAACGACGGTTATTGATGGAGCAGGCCCTGCTAAAAAGATTCAAGAAAGAATATCTTTAGTTCGTCTTGAGCTCAGCAAAGCAACCTCTGAATACGATATTGAAAAACTCCAAGAAAGGCTCTCTAAGCTAGCAGGGGGTGTCGCTGTTATTAACATAGGTGCTGCTACAGAGACAGAACTAAAAGAGAAGAAAGCGCGGATCGAAGATGCTCTACATGCAACTAGAGCTGCAGTTGCTGAAGGGATTGTGCCTGGAGGTGGCGTTGCACTTCTAAGAGCGATTAAGTCGTTGGAAGATTTAGAGCTTCCAGGAGATGAACAAGCGGGTATAGAAATTATTCGTAATGCGGCTTATGCGCCAGCTATTGCTATTGCTAGCAACTGTGGAAAACAAGGAAATCTGATAGCTGAGAAAATATTTGAAAGGCAGGGTGCTTGGGGATATAACGGTCTTACTGATGAGTTTGCAGATCTTATCAAAGATGGCGTCATAGATCCTGTCCTTGTTACTAAGAGTGCACTGATCAATGCAGCTTCTGTATCCTCTCTCCTTCTTACAATTGCTGCCATGATCACAGATAAGCCAGAGCCTAAATCTAAAAAAGCCCCAAACCCTATGCAAGGCATGGGTGGTATGGGAGGAATGGGTGGCATGGGCGATATGATGATGTAGCCCTAAAGAAGAAAAGCTTGCCTAAAACGGATCTATAAGGGAAAATGCGGGACCTTGCACTGGTAGCTCAGTTGGATAGAGTACCCGGCTACGAACCGGGTGGTCAGAGGTTCAAATCCTCTCCGGTGCGTTTTTTCTCGCGAGACCTCATATGATAGTAAAAGTCTTTTCAGCAGGTCCTCTAGATACCAATACAGTATTGCTAGCGTGTTCAAAAACTCATAAAGCGGCTATCATCGATGTTCCCTTTGAGAGCTTACCTTTTCTAATGGCAGAAATCAAAAAAAATGCTCTTCAGCCAGAGATGATTTTACTCACTCATTCCCACTGGGATCACATTGGTATGGCCATAGAACTCAAAGAAAAATTAAACATCCCTATTTATATTCACGCAGAAGATGTCAAGAACCTAGAGGTGCCAGGATCAGATGGGCTTCCTCTATTTTTTCCTGTTAAAGGAGGAGTCGCTGATCACTTTCTCAAAGATGGACAAGTTTTAGAGCTAGGCTCACTCAAAATAGAAGTGATCCATACACCAGGGCATACACCCGGGGTGTTTCTTTTTGGATAAGGGATGAAGGATTGCTAATCTCGGGAGATACTCTTTTCCGAGGAACGATAGGCAAACTCAGCCTTCCTACAGGACGGCCTAAGTCAATGTGGGAATCTTTAAAAAAATTATCAAAATTACCCCCCCATACTCGAGTAATCCCAGGACATGGAGATGAGACTACCATAGGCGATGAAAGCTGGCTCAGAGATCCTGAAAAAAGATTTGGTTAGAAGTTTACCCGGAGGCAGTGTAATCATAGAGATCTTTTTCAGAAAGAATGATCAATGTGCGATAGATGGCGCAGAGGGGTGCTGTTTCTTCAATGATCGCTTTGTCTCCCACGCCAGGTAGGCAAATGGCAGACGGATAATAGGAGAGTTGATTGTTCCTTAAAAAGTGGAATCCTTGAGAATATCCTTCTCTGCTAAAGCCTTCTTCTTCCACTCTGAAAAACAGAAGCTCTTGCGCGTAGCTTAAAAACTGAATGGCAAACCAGATGCCTTGACTGCTTTCAGGGGGATTACCTACAGATTCAAAAAGCTGCGGTAGGGAAGAACAGGGGATAGGATGGCCGTGCTTGCCCTTTTCTGCCTCCCCAAATACACATACACATTTTTTATCACATCGACCTCTATTTTTCTCATACATGTAAATAAAAAAAATTTAAACAATAAAAGCGATCTCTGTTATAGACATTAAGGGATTCTAGTCGGTAAAATTCGACAAAAACGGGTAGAGAGGCGTATATGCGTAAGTATATTTTTTTGCTGGTATTGGGCATGGTTGCAAATCTTCGAGGAGGGGAGATTCCTCAAGAAGGAAATTTGTGGGTAGAAACTTTGGAAAATGGGGTAAAAATTTGGCTCCATGAAAATTCTGTTCCCTCTTACACGGCATCTATAAGGGTTATTTGGAAGACCGATGAGGGAGTGAGTGTAGATCCAATCGATTGCCACTATGATCAAGATGAGATCCTTGATTTTTTTGAATTTACAAAAGAAAGACACGATGTTTCTCCCAAAGATCTTGCGATTGTTGCAGTAGGTGATTTTGATAAAAATCAAATGAGAGCATTGGTTAAAAACCAATTTAGTGGTATCACAATCTGCCCAGAGAAAAAAAATCTGGCACCGATTGTATTCCACTCATTATATGGTGTAGGCTCAACCAGCTTAGCTTTGTCTTATCCCACTTCCCTACAAAGACTAAAAACAGAAGAGGATCTAAAACAACAGTGGGCCGTCTATTTTCTACAAAAACTTGCCGAGCAAGAATTCAAAGAATCCCTGGCAGAAAACGGATGGGATTGGACAGATGTCCCACAATCACGCTACCTTCCTCAAGCGGCCTGTACAGGAAAGGCTTACTCCAATGGAGATAGTTCGCTAGACATGTTAATGAATTGTTTGATGACAGTTCAGAGCATCAGAAAGAAAGGCTTTTCAGAAGAAAAATTTAAGGAATTTAAAGCAGAAGCTCACAAAAATCTGCTTTCTATGAATAGAAGCTCTCCTGGAAATGCAGATCTTGCTAACTACTATGCAGAGCAATTTGCATATGGATTAAGATGCCCTCCCTATTCTTTTTTATTGCGACATCTATGAGCATTATTTCAGAGATGGAGCTGCGTGATGTTCACCTGTTAATTGATCAGTTTCTTAAAGATAGCAACCGATTTGTGGAAGTTAAGTCAGGTAGCATGAGTCAGATAAGCGAAAGTCAAATTAGGGAAGCGCTCGATGCTTGTACAGCTGATCAATTCATGTTGGTTATAGAAGATGAGACTGCAGATGAGCAGCAAGGTATATTAAATCCTACATCTGCCTATGCTCAGCTTCCTATGAGGCCAGAAGAGTCAAAAATCATTGGAGAAATTATAGAAGGTATCACTCACAATGTCATATGGCTTGGGATCCACCAAGGGGAGTTCATGCGGAAAAAACAGCAGATTAAGCATGTTCATCCTATGCGTTTTTTAGGAGAAATTTTTTCGAACACCAACTTGAAATCATGCATGCGGAAGGTTGAAAAAACACACTTTCAATGGAATCGATTTGTGCAAGAGCTAAAAGCAAATATGGAAAAAGAGTATAGCCGTAATAATCTTTTCCAGCATGTAGAGGGTTTTTGCCAATCAGTGAGAGCTGACCCAGAAAGGGTAAAAACATTTATCCAAAAGCATGACTGGTCAGGACTTGTTAAATACCTTATTCAAGTTTAGTTATGAAAAAAACCATTTTATTTTTCTGTGCGATTGTTTTAGGAGTAGGGGCTTGTTTAGGAGGTCACCTCTTCTATTTATATTTTCATCAGCAATTTGAGCCCAAAGATTTTCGGCATGAATTTGTTTTTTCCAATAATTCCTCAACTCTAGTACCTGATCAGGTTTTAAAAAAACAAGCGTCCGACATTCTTAATCAACGTTTTTTTTATGTAGGCCATGGTCATCAGATGACAGCCTTTGAAAGTGAAGATCATCGCTATGTGCTGAAGCTATTTAATCCAAGGCCGGCGCTAAATCCGGAGGCATTTCAAAGTGTCCGAGGGATGAAGCATATGTGTTCTTTAAAGTGGATTTCCCATGCTTACCTTAAAAGGGCGTCCCTCATCAAACAGTTAGCTGCTTCTTATAAAATAGCTTTTGAAGAGTTGAAAGCAGAAACAGGTCTTGTTTATATACATCTAGATGATTCTACTTGCTTATCAAAGGCCGTTTATCTATCACCTAAAAAAGGGGCTCGAGAATGGCTACAATTAGATAAAGTTCCCTTTATTTTGCAAGCCAAAGCAGAAATTGCCGCAGACCGCCTAGGACAGCTCATCCGTGAGAATAGAATCGAGGAAGCTAAGACAGCTTTAGCTAATTTGTATGCCTTCTTTGATGCAAGGGCTAGAAAAGGGATCACAGACCGGCAACAAACCCTTTATAACAACTATGGATTTATTGGAGATAGAGTTGTTCAGATTGATGTGGGAAGGATAAGAAAAGATGAAAACATTCAAAAAATGCCAGGCGCAGAAATTAAGCGTGTTTTTGGCCATATTAACAAGTTTTTGTCTGCAAAATATCCACAATTGTCACCCTTTTTCTGGAAACTGCTTCCGATCCTATCTAGAGGTAATTACCTCTCTACAAAAAAGAGTTAATATATGCATGAACATAGGCATGTCAATTACGTATATTTTGCCGTCTTATTTGTCTTTATTGCTTTCCTGCATATATGTCAGGTGTTTATCATTGAAACAGACTCTACCTTGGATAGGTTGTTTTATATAACATATGCCTTATGCCAATGTTTTTTAGAGGTCGGCATTCTCATTTTTTTTGGCAAGTTTCTTATTAAGAAGTTTCCAAAGAGTTTAAGCCCCTTATTTATCATACTTACGTTTTTACTGCTTGTCTTGCATGCGATTGATTTTCCTCTTGTACGTATTATGGATTGGTCGATCTGGTACGTGCTCGATTTTGTAGCGGCAGAAAGTTTTGAAAATCTACTTGAAATGCTATATGCAAGTAACGTCTCTCTAAAAACATGGATGATGGTAGGTGTTTTCATCTTACTTTCTTCTGCGCTCGGATTGGTGTTTTTCCGATTTACAGAATTGGTTGCTAAAAAAAGGCCTTTGAATTTTTCCTATAGAAAAATAGCCATTACCTTACTAACGATCACTGTTTTTCTTGTGGCCTTTGATCTCAAAACAGGTAAGGACGTTTCCCATGCAGGCAAAGAAAAATTTGTCAAAGCACTCCCCTGGAAAGCAACATTATTTTCTAACGACTACCCTATGATGGTTGTTAAGAATCGCCTTAAAAGTCCTCCCAAAGAAAAAGTCGTCCTAGCAAAGCTAAACCAAATAGCTTTGCCAACTGTTAGAAAACCTAATATCTTTCTATTTGTGATAGAAAGCTTGCGAGCAGATTTTGTTACAAAAGAAATAGCTCCTGCCATAACACATTTTCGAGAGAAGAACACAGCTTTTCCTGATGCTTTTTCTTCAGCTAATGGAACCCACCCGGCTTGGTTTTCTATTTTTCATGGAAGATATCCTTTCTATTGGGAAAAGATGCAGCCTCCTTTTTGGAAGGAAGGGAGTATTCCATTGAGTATTTTAAAAAAAATGGGATACAAAATCCATCTCTACTCTTCTGCAAGACTTAGCTATTATCAAATGGATGAGATACTTTTTGGGGAAGATAAGCATCTTGCTGATTCAATGAATCTGTTTTATCGGGATGATACAGGAGAGCCCTGGGAAAGTGATGCTCAGTGTTTCCAAAAATTAGAAAGTGATATCGAATCATGGAAAAATGAAGAAGGGCATATTTTTCTTACTTTTTTAGACGGGACTCACTTTGATTATAGTTGGCCTAAAGTAGATAAGTTGAAATTTGAGCCCATTGTTGACCAAATCGACTACTTGAAGGTTTCTTATTCGAAAGAAGATCTTGAAAGCATCAAAAATAGGTATAGAAATGCCATTTTTTATATCGATTCCCTTTTTGATTCATTTGTTACGAAGCTTGATCAGCTGCAGATGGGAGAGGAAGCCATTGTTGTTGTTACAGCTGACCATGGAGAAGAATTTTTCGAGGAAGGCAATATTTTCCACGCCTCTCACTTAAGCAGCATGCAAACGCAGGTGCCTCTTTATTATCGTTTTGGGAAGGGACTTAAACCAGTTTTACCTCTACAAACCTCCTTTACCTCACATGTAGACATTTTTCCTTCGATCCTCGATTATGTCTGCAAAGAAAATCTATTTGCCGATTGGTTCGATGGGGAATCGATTTTTCGAGATAAAAAAAGAGCATTTGTAATTACAGCAAGGTATAACGCCAGCAGGGCACCTTATGAGTTTTTTATTCATAATGGAAAAAGCAAAATAACGGCCCGATTTATGAATCAGAAAAACATCTATAAATCGAATGTTCTCCAAGTTATTTCCAAAAAAGATAGCAAAGATAGGAATATGCCTTTTGAGATAGATCTTATAACACAAGAATTTGGAGATGCCTTTGAACATCTTTTTTCTAAGAAGTAAGATATTAAAGAGCATCAATGCCTTTTTTCGTTCACAAGTTTTCTATTTCAATACCGCCCTCATGAAACGATTGCATCTCTTCATAACCCTGAAATAGAGATATTTAATCGAGAGTATGGTTTTTTTTCAGAGAAAAACCCCATCATAGGAACAGTCTCTGATACTACTCAAGATATAGAGTATCTGTTCGCATTTTATTAGAAAGGCTTCCTTCTATCATCACAGATGTTTCTCGATGCACACTTGCCTCTTTAGAAATTCTCATCAAAGGTGTTGCCTATAGAAATCTATCAAAAGGTATGGAAATCCCTCTTTTTGAATATGGGCGGATGAATCACTACATCGTTGATCATGTCTTTACATTATGGGGAGGCCTTCCTTCTTTTGGACTTGTTCCTAAAGATAAGGAGTCCCTATCCTTCTTTTTCGGGGAACGGACACTTCCTTTACTTCCATGAAAGCCTGGACATCGATCGTCAGTGATTTTGATGTGAGAGGTCCTGGATTTTCTGTGTATCAATATGCCAGAGAAGAGATCCAAAAATGGCTAAAGGATAAAAATGCAAGAACTATGGGGTATAGTTTAGGAGGAGCTCTTGTTTCTTATACAGTTATTTTAGACGGAGATTTGTTAAATCCACACATCCCTTCGATCTCTTTTAATGCGCCAGGACTCTTTCCCCACATACGAAAAAAATGGAGCAAAACCAGCTATCATCCCCCTCTACATTCTTACATTGTGACAGGAGACCCTATTTCTAAAGTAGGTTCCCTTGTTGGTAACATCCAAGAGTTTTCTTTTCCCACCCGTAAAAAACCCCTTGAGCTACATACAAGCCTACTTTTTGCTTCCTTAAAATTTTTTGATTGTTGTAAAATTGTCTTCAACGTTTGGCAAGCAGCTATTCGTTAAGGAGTTTTTATGGAGAATTTAGGGCTTGGAGCTCGTGGGTCCCTAGATGACTACAACGCATTGAGTGCGCGTATGGAGACTTTTAAGGAGCAAATAGGATCAGATAGCCAAGCCTATTTTGATTTCCTAAATCACAAAATAGAAGAGTGCGCAAAAAATCACGAACAAATGCTTGATTCGAAAACATTCCTTACAACTCGCATGTATGAGATCCAAGAAGAGAAAACAGCTCTAATTGCTGAAAGGGGTAGATTACAAAGGCCAGACGGAGTGAGCCTCAAAAGTGTTTCTGAAAAAGGTGATAATAAAAAAACACCACTCCATGATGCCGTCATGCAACGCCATGCTGCTGTTGTCAGAGAGCTGACCCATTTTAGAAAGCTTGATGTTAATATTTGCGATAGAGCAGGGTATTCACCCCTATATCATGCTGTAGCAGATGGTTTTCTTGAGGCGATCGCTTTTATCACAGGACGTCCTCACTTTACTTGGGGAGCGCCTGGAGATCCCAATCATATAAGCAATCTCCTTGAGCTGCTTCCTAGGACTAACTCAGAAAAAGTAGAAGAGCTGCTTCGTATGTTGCCTGAATAATGTTGTACATTCCATAACTTTAAGGTTTTTTATGGCTTCACCCGTTTCCTCCGATTTCCCTCCTTCTTTTACAGCCCCCCCAAAGAGTTCGTTGATTCAGCTCATTCAAGAAGCTCTTACAAGAGGAGATATTGACAGTGCTCACAAAAATCTTTGTCTTCAGCTAGCCGATGTTCAAGAAAAGGACCTAGTAGCTGTTTATAACGCTATTTTTCAGATTCTTGAACATTTAGGAAGGACGCAATTTTCAGAGCTCGAAGAGAGGCTTGTCGAATGCCCTTTTCTTTCACAATCCTTCCATTTAAAAGAACAACAGAGGCAGTTGGCGCTCAAGCTCGGAGATGCCTTAATGCGTATCGACACCTCTTTTCTTCATGCTGTCGAGTATTATACAGCAAGTCGGCAAATCATCGAAGATAACCAAAAAGAGGGGCATCAAAGAATGTCTCTCCTTCTTCTTCAGCTCTGTTTAAGGGAAAATGTTTTTAAAGACCAAGTCACAGAAGCCCTAAATCACCCAGAAACTTTTGGCTGCTTGATCAAACGGCTAGATGACTTAGGGCGTACTTTTTGCTGCTCTTTTTCAGATGTTGAGATTATGAAAAGGTTTTATGAGCACGTGCGTGACGCCTTCAATGCTCTTCGTGTAAAAAAACAAACCCCTTACCAAGATTATCTCCCACAAATCACGACAGGACTTCTTTCTCCCTCTTATAATGAAGGAGGCACCTATCCGACAGCTAGGTACCGAGAGCACTTAGATGCCGTCAGAAAACAGTTCATCATTCATTCAGACAACCCATCGATTATCAGAGATTTTCAGGGTGACATTACAAGCGCTTTTAGAGCTTTTTTCAAGACCCTTGTAGATGATCTCATCCTTCTTCTTGGACCCCCACCTTGCCCTTATGAACTTAGAGCCATGGGCTCTTTCAGAAGAGAGGAAATGTGCCCCTTTTCTGATATTGAACTCTTTGTCTTCCTAGAGACAAAAAACGATCAAACACAAGCTTATTTCAAAAGGTTCATTCACTTTCTTGATCTTCAGTTAACCTCGCTAGGAGAGAAAAACAACACCCATAGTTTTTCCAGGAGTTTTTAATAGAGTTGGCATGGAGATAGATGCGGGAGGACACCCAGCTTCTTGCCCGGCTTGATGAGCTCCCCTTCAGATATGGCAGCTCTTCAGACAATCGAGTTGATGCCCGACACCGACATTCTGAGAACCGTTGAACAGACATCCCTAAAATCAACCCATCTCATTGAAGAAGGCAGTAGAGAACTATTTGCGTGCTATGCAGATGCACTTTTAGATTTATCACTACAAGAAAAAAATGATCTTCCACTATTTCAATACAAGGCCTTGGAGTACCTAAAAAAAAGGCTAACAACATTTTCCACAGAAATTTGGCCAGGGATTTATTCTTCGGGACTTGTAGATATAAAGGAAAAGTATCTTGTCCCTTTATATTATCCCTCGCTCATATGAGCCTTTACTGGGGATTACAGCTACCAATACACTCGATATCATCGATGCATTAGAAGAAAGAGGAGTCTTTATTAAGTCATCGGCTTCTCTCCTCAAAGAGTCAGTTGCTACGATTTATAATCTAAGAGTTGCTCTCCACTTAAGTGCCGGACAAAAAAAGAAAGCCTCACCACCATCCCGCATGATGCCGAAGACAAAAAACTCAAAAAAATCTACTGGTGTGTTCTTCGCCCCCTCTATAGGGCTTTAGCTCAAGCGTTATCTCGTGATACACACCGATCCCCAATCGAGCAATTTGAAACAGTTTTTCACAACCTAAATTTAATCGACGTGCTTTTTGAAGAGGCCTCCACATCCTCCAGAAAAGAACAACTCATTCCAAGTATAGAGCAAGCCATCTTACACCTCACCGCACAAGATAAACAAGAGTTAACCCGTTACTTTGAACAATTATCCCAGAACCCCTCGAATGAACCTCTCCGTGTAGCCTTTCTCAACACCCTCCAAGGCAAATGCCCTCAAAGCTTTCTAGAACATCTCTTGCACATTCCCAATCCAGCAGGACTACGCATCTCTTATGTTAGACATCAAGAAGAGCTTGATGCCTCCATTAAAAAGATCACAAGTAGAACCCCCACCCAA
>JAJREF010000004.1:0-16005 GCA_047459655.1 Rhabdochlamydiaceae bacterium | reverse complement strand
CTGTAGTTTAGACTAAAGGAAAAACCGAAGCAGAAAAAAAGGCAAAGAATGAAGCCAAATAGAGAGAAAATAAAAGATGTGAAGTGAATTTATCTTCTCTCTATGAGCGAATATAACAGATATAGCAGATTTCGCCAAGACAGCATAGACCAAAAGTTAGGTAATGCTGAAGATGGCAACCTTTGACTTAATGGATAGCATCATGACCACCAGAAATGCCTATTGCATAGGAGATTTTTCACTGTCGCCCTTTTTTAAGAGAATGGCATAAGTAGTCGTGCAAAATTAATTTCCTAGTGAAGATAGGCAAAAGGCAAAAGGCAAGAGGCAAGAGGTGGTTAGATATGTGTAATTAATTTTGCTTAGGTACTTAGTACATACGAAGCGGTGCAAGATTGTCGTCCCGACCGCAACCAGCTAACGAAAAGGTATGTTCAGGAAATACCAGAACTGGAGTATGTTTTGTTAGCAATAGATCATACAGCATGGGAATTGAAGGATGCTAAAACGATGAAAGATAGAGGCTATCAACATAGCAGCGGCATCAAAAAGTGGAACAGTATTAGGACAAGGCTATAGCACCATTGTCTGGCTACCCGAAGGGGAAAAAAGTTGGGCATTACCCTTAAGACATGAAAGAATCACATCCTTTGAAACACCGATAGCTAAAGCCAAATGGCAACTCCAAGAAGTCTGCAAAACAATTCAACAAAAAGTCTTGGTAGTATTAGATTGTGAATACGGCAATAGTTCATGGGTAAATCAAACAGCAAATATCCAAGCAAGTAAACTGATGAGAATCCGCTCTAATTGTTGTCTATATGGCGAACCAGAAGCTTATGGGGGTAAGGGAAGACCGAAAAAACATGGCAGAGCGATTCAAAATCAATGACCAAGCCACATGGTGGCAAGCGGACGAAATAGTGGAAATCAACGACCCTAAACTGGGACTAATTGGCTCTTCTCGACTTTGTGTGATAATTTTTGCTTATAGAATCGTAGCAATACGTAACTGAACGTGTTAAAGTTACGTATTGCTCCCAAAGGGCCGCCGACCGCGGGCGGACGAAGGGCAACGATGGCGCAGGTGCTCGAGCGTGCCCACGTTTATCCACGCCATGACATCGACGGGATCGCAATCGATGCAGCGGAGCGTCATCATTGACGCAAGATGGACATACATGGACAAGGTGATCAGCCACTAGCAATACGTAACTGAACGAGGTTAACATAAAACATTCAACGATTCGCTTCCAAACGTGAATTTAGCGTTGACAGCGAAGGAAATGGTCTTTTTGGATTGAACCAAAAAGATATAGCTACAATCTTTGAGTCAATGAAATCAAAAGGGTGGATTCAACAGCGCTCGGCGCAAGATTATCTCTTCTCCGTAGCTCACCCGCTAACTTTAGCACAAAAAGGAGACCTTCTTGCGCTTATCGCAGATTTTCCTCTTAGTCAAGAAACTCGGGAAAAAGTTGCAAATCGGCTCCATAAATTTCTCTTCCTAGCAGCGCAGTCAAGTTTTACCTTCTCGTGGAAAGATCCTGCAGCTATAATAGCTTCTAATGAAGCCCTCGAAAAGAAAGGGAAGTGCACGAGCAGAAAATGCTTGATGCAAAATTTTTCTTGGAAGAGCGTCTCCATGCTGCCAATATTTCTCTCACTGAATTTAAGAGAAGAGTTTTTTTACAGACCATCGCAGCCCCCCTTCTAAAGCAGACTTTACAGCAGCAAGGAATGCTCTCCTTCGTTATCTCCTTCATAAAACAGAGCTCCAGCATCTCGATAACGTAGCTAAAGCTCCTTTACAGGGAGAACGCAATCAAATCGAATTGCTCAGCACTGCCCGACAATATCCGATCGATTCCCTTCTTTGTGGGGCAACAAAAGAAGAGCAAACGATGCAGTTAGCTTTTCTTCTCTTTGAAGAAGATTATGGAGCTCGCTGCAATGCGATGCAGATTCAATTATTCCGCTCTTTAATGCTTGATACGGAAAATCCTGAAGCGCTCGCTGCTATCCAGGCGCGCATGGGATTTGGAAAGACAGCTCTTCTTCCTCTACTTGCTCTGATTAAAATAGCAAAAGAGGCGCATAAGCCTCCGAAAGAAAAATCGTTGATTCGTTATGTCGTCCCCAAGGCAGTGCTTCAAGATAACGCAGTGTCGTTTGATCGGCGAATTGGAGGGATTTTAGGCTCGAATGTCATTAAAGACCGAGAATTTTCGCGCTACCAAATTGATCCTGACAATAAGCGTGCTTCGCTCCAGTGGATTTTAAGAGATCTTGAAAGCCGCTTACATTTCTATGAGACTGCCCGCAATGAAGGCCTTGTACTGATTCAGCCACCAGAAATTCGACAAAGTATGGAGGCTCAAGAGCTTGCTTTTGGATTTCTCGCTCTTAATGCAAAAGATTGTACCGATGAAGAACAAAGACTATGCACCCTGTGCAAGCAAATGCTAGGACGCATTCGCTCCATGATTACCTATACAATCTTCGATGAGCTTGATGCAACGCAAGATTTTAGAGCATGCGACGTAAACTTTACTGAAGGAGGAAAGCTACCAATTGATCCAAATGCAATCCTTCCTTTATCACGATTGATTGATTGCGTTACAGCTCATCGCCATGAGCCTAGAGATAGCCTCGCTAGAAAGATGCTAGCTATTTTAGAAATTCCAGAAGACGTTTTTTCTCGATATGTGACTGACCCCAAAGAAGAGATTACACCGAATTTAAGAAATCATCTCAACACTCTTAGTCTGGAAGGCCGTGCAGGCGTATTCTTGATTCGCGCAATCTTGCTTGATCCGAATTTTCTTGCTTTTGTCGCGGATAAACAGCCAAACACCCATTTTGGTACCCGCTTTACAGAGGTAGAAGGAAAAAGGACTTTATATTACGATCCAGATTCTGAATCAGATCTGTTGATTGCAGTTCCTTATGATGGAGCAAATACTCCAAAAGGGATGTCGATTTTTGACAAATACGGAAGTGGCAGCAATTACAACGATGCGTTATTATAACTCCACGGAAACAGTTTTTGAAGAACCACACCTTAAATTCCTTGTTACTCAAACAAAAAAGCAAAAACTTCCTCCCTTTTTGATGGATATTGTAACAGATGTTCGAAACAAGGCTGGAGAGCCATTTATCGATTGTCTGACTCGTCTTTCCGGGCTCCTTGATCCTGCTGAGATCGAACAGGCAAAAGTGCGCTTTCATCAAGACTTCTTGGAAAAGCCATCCCCAGCGGTGCGTTCTTATTTTGGAATGGCTGTCGTCGCAACACAGGTTCGTACTGACGAAGCTCGAGCTAATAGCAATCGCTATGAGATGGGCTCACCGAAAGATCAAATCAGAGGATGTTCCGGAACTGTGAGCAGTACCTCTTCCTACTTTGAAAGAGCAGCTAACGACCCTGGTGCCGATGCAAAGCTGAGTCTTGAGATTATGGGACGCGATAACAATGCGCCCATCGCCATTCTTCCTCCAATTGGTGATAATGAAGAAGATTATTTGGGACACACTCTCGACTCTCTTCTTGCTCATGCAAATGAAAACACTCGCGCAATCATTGATGTTGCAGGGATTTTGCAAGAGTCGTGATGGAACGCCAGAAACAATTGTGGTTGAATTGTGGCACCGTCTCCAAGGACATCCGAAAATTCAAGAAATCGAAGGGATTGTCTATTATGGGAAAGATAATGTGAAGAGGGTCTACCGAGGCCCAGACATCCCCCTATCCCTTGCACAACGGAAATGGAATTAGCAGCTCTTCCTAGAAAAGCATATTTTTCTTTCTATGGACAAAAAATACGCGTGGTTCTGATATCAAACAAGCAGACGGAACCCATGCTCTTATAACCATGGATGAAAACGTGCCGAATAACGACGCAAAGCAGGGTGTCCTTCGCTTTAGAAGCCTTGTGAACCGCTCTTCAGAGCAAACCTTTACCTTTGCTTTGACCGGTTCTTTTCACCAGATGCTCAAGAGAGAAAAGATCGCTATCGATGCAAAAGATGTTGCAAGATATCTTCGCCTACGTGAGAAAGAAGAGGAGGCGAATAATGCCCTCTTATTGTTTAGAAAAGAGCTTGAGGCGCATCTAAAACAGGCTGCTAGTCATATAGAACATCAAATTTTTTCCAATCAAGATCTTTCTCATCCTGATATACGGGCAGCTTATCTCAATTTTCTCAGAAAAGAGATGAAATCACCCCATTGGTGGAACGAGCTATCACAACCTTGGAAGGGAAGTATGGTGGCTCTTTGCGCGCTATAGGAAGAGATCAATTCATACATGAGCAGGTCAATGCGTCGAGGGAAAAATTATTTCAATTGAATGCCTTGTCTCATGATACGCTCGGAAATCTGCAAATAGATGAAACGATTGACCTCACATTTTTCCATCAACGCGTCGATTTTTCAAAACAGCTTTTTGAAACTCGTTATCCTGAAAATCGGGCTGTTGAAGTTTCTACTGTAAACACTGCCGCTGAGGCTGTTGCTATGGCGTTAGCTCAGGCGCAGGCACAAAGTCTAGCTGAATCTGTTGCCGTCCAGATCAGTACAAGCCTCACTGAGAATCTCGATCGACTTCCTCCTTCAGGCTTGAGAATGACCAAACAGCCCAATTTTTCAACGCCCAAAGATTGGTTTGCAAATCCGGTGGGCGTTCCTATGATGATTTTGAAAGATTAAAATCTCAGATCCATCCCCATTTGCGTCAGAAAATTTTTCTTAGCCCACATATGCAACATAGTAACATTGTCTCCCATTTTGGGTTGATCCCCACGAATCATTCCGATCCCCATCTATTTATTTCACAAGAAGAAGCTAACACGTGGGTAGGGCTTCCAGCTGATCAAAAAAACACTAATTATCAGCTTATTGATTTGCGTGAGGATTCGCAGTTAGGTGTTGACCATTCTCCTCTTCTTAGGAACATGAAAGGCGCAGTGTTGAAAAAAACAGACAATATCACTGTTCCCATAAATACAGATGAGTTGCGACAAACAGAACTGACAAATGTTACTGGAACACAACTTGTTCCCACTCTTCATGTAGACGAAAATTTTGGCCAGATGCTTACCCATTTTTCCTTAACATCGTTTGGAATTTCTAAAACGGGGGGTAAGATCCCGTTTTTTTAAATAGAGAAGGAAATAGCCTCATAGTTGGAGCCGGAAATGCCATTGCTGTTCAAATCCCTTTGGACAATGAATGGCTTACTCCTATTTTTCAAGAAGAGCCCACAGAAAATTTTCCTCCCAATGTGTATGCAGAATGCAATCAAAATTAGAAACAGCCGCTAAGGCCTTCCAAGAGGAATTAGCAAACTTAAAAAGACAGCAAGAAAGGCTAGAAGAGCAGCGGCGTCGGGCATTTGCTGTCGCTCAAGACGCATCAACCTTTAACATTAGTGACTCATTAAGGGAAGGACTACAGGCACGCGATCACCAATTTCTTACTATAAAAAACTTCGAACGTCCTCATACTAATGATAAAATTAGAAATTGCGGAAGCGCTTTTATCCAACAATTGAAGCAAATCAAAGCTGCTCAGGAGGAACTCCGCAAGAACCCTTCGGTAGAAAATCTAAATAGATTGCAAAACGTTTTTACCGGGTTCGTATCTCCCAAGTAATGCAGTTTAAGGGATACTTTGGAACTACACCAATCTTTGATCGAGAAAGTTGGTTAGCCAATTTAGAAACAGCCCCTCCCTTCGATCTTGTTTATGGCCGGATCCTGCATGAGGTGCATGGCTCAAATATAGTAAGTGCAAGAGATTGCTCTATGAAGGATTGCCAAACTATGTTTGCCGAAACACTGCCTGCAATGCGCGTTACTATAAAAAATATAGAAGCAGCCAGCGTTCAGCTTCCTCCAATTGAAAAAGCTGTAGCTGATATTCAAGAAACTATACATAAACTATCTAAGAGAGCAAAAAGCTTGGCTGAAGCAGAAGAATGCATGAAACAAATGGGAAATCCGCACGGCTTCTTGCGAGCTTTAGCAAACGAAGGGATCCTTTTTGTGAACCGAGAAGAGAACCCTACTTTATTATGGGATCGTTTCAATTTTGGTAAATTTCCTGAACAGTCAATTCAAACAGTTTTTCAAGGATATCTTCCCGACTTTCACAATACCTTTTCAAAAGGGACAAAAGAATATTGTGCCAGAATCCATGCCCCCTGTCCGGAAGAATCGGAGGTTCGAAAAGACTTCGAAAATCTGCTTGCGACGTCCCTACGACTAGCTCGAAATGTTGAGCCTAGAAATCGTGAAATACACGTAAAAGCGCCTTACTATTGAACAGGTGGTGCTGGAAGCTCTGAAAAGCCCTCTTGCTGCTGCGTGAGATTTTGATAATCATCCATTGAACTGATGATATGGGGTCTAACAAATACAATCACATTACGTTTTTCACTTTTCTTTACATCTTTGCTAAAAAGAGCACCTATCAAAGGAAGACTGCCTAAGCAAGGAACTCCTGCTTTTTGATTTCTCTTAGAATTACGGATCATCCCGCTCAATACCAAAAAGTGTTTATCAGGGACATGCACATGGGTCATCATGTTGGTTTTAGTCGTATGAATCCCGTGAATCCCACTTCCACCGTGCAAATCATTTTCAACAGCCTCGGTAATGATTTCATTGATATCAAGAGTGATCACATTCCCCTCTCCAAGACGAGGAGTAATGCTTAAAGTCACACTCCACATCTCGGTATTCAATGTTAGAAGTTGTTTGCTGCCCACTTCCGATCGTTTCCACACGAGAACCTGCAAAAGGAATATTATCCCCACAAAGATCGTAGAGTTTTTATTGTCTTGCGTAATAATTTTTTGATTTAAAACAATTGCGGTGTCTTTGTCTTGTTGAAGCGCTGAGACCAAAGCCCCTAATGAGAGAAAAGAAGCCCCCTTATGAAAAATGATATCTCCGATCACACCCATATCAAAACCTCTGCCTAGAGGAATTTGGCTTGTACCTGTTGGCGTATTTTGTCCATTGATACCTTTAAAAGTCGATGCAAAAGAGGAAGTGTTACCCTTAGGAGAAAAACTGCCTGTTCCAAAACCAATTGAATCCCGAACTTTGCCTCCCGCTGCCCACTC
Organism: Rhabdochlamydiaceae bacterium; assembly: GCA_047459655.1. GTDB lineage: Bacteria > Chlamydiota > Chlamydiia > Chlamydiales > Rhabdochlamydiaceae > CANJJB01. The sequence goes on along the minus strand of JAJREF010000004.1, from coordinate 8,872 downwards.
CAGCCCAAACTCGCTCGACTTTCTCGTATCTGTTTCTACAACCAGAACTTCAATAAATACTTGCCTTAAGGCAACATCTAAACTTTCGATGAGCTTTTTTACGCTTGAAAGCGTATCAGGATCTCCTGAACAGACAAGAGAGTTTGTAGCCTTGATCCACTGAATAGAATTGATCGTATCAATATATTTATGAGATGTATGGGGCTTAGTTTTTAGATCAAGAGCTATTTTTTTGATGGCACTTTCAATCTCATCACCTGAGTGGTACTGCACTTTATAAACCAAAAAATCAGGATCAACATCTTTCAAAGAGGAGAAAGAGGTTGATGGAGCTCTAAAATTTTTCTGTTTCTACTTTAGGTTTTGAGGCTCTTTCTAAAAAAGAATTTTTATCAGCATCTTTTGCAGATATCCGGTGGATGACTAAATATCCTTCTTCTTTGTGCACTGTAAAACCATGTACTTTTAAAATCTTGACAAGTGCCTGTAGCACCTGAGATGAGCTTACGGGTTTTCCAGAAGAAAGAGAAATATTAAAACCCAACTCCTTATCATCGAAAATGAAATTCTCATGAGAAATACGGCTGACAAAACGGATAAACTCAATGACAGGCACTTCTTGAAAGAGATGGTGTGCGCATCCTCTTTCTAAACTCATCGGTTCTTCAAAAAAAGATCTTCCCCGAGAACGCTGCCCGTAAGAATGCTGAATCCTAAAAGGCTTTTTAATATAATGCTCTTCACTTTGTCTTTCCATGCAGCCCTAACTCCGGGGCGCCATGAACATTATATGCACATCCGTTCTTTTTTTGTAGAATTTTCAGAACAGACATCCCTTCAAACCATCCATCTTGTCTATGAAATTTCACCTTTTAAAAACTTTTAGACCCTCATTAATTGGAAAAATTTCTTTAAGGATGATTACAAAACTCAGGGTTCGTCGAAAATAGGTTCAAAAGAACCCGATACCTCTTTAATTTGACGGTAACCACTCAATCCTATATACCAGCCTACTGATAGTTGCAAAACTCAGGGTTCGTCGAAAATAGGTTCAAAAGAACCCGAAATCCGACGAACCCTGAGTTTTGCAACTACCTCTACTTTTGTGGCGGTCGTAGCTCAGTTGGTTAGAGCACTGGATTGTGGATCCAGATGTCGCGGGTTCGAGCCCGTCGATCGCCCATTTTTGAAAAATATGCATAATTTAGAAGCGTTTTTACTCGGATTAGTACAAGGATTCACAGAATTTTTTCCTATTAGCTCATCTGCACATCTTAAATTTGTCAAAATGCTGCTCGGCCTAGAAGCAAATAATGACAGTGCCTCTTTCGATTTATCATGTCATCTAGGAACTCTCATTACGCTGATTTATTTCCTAAGAAAAGATATCATGACCCTTTTTGCTCACGATCGCAAAAAACTCTTTACGATGTTTCTCTCATTAACGCCTTTGATCCCTTTTTACTTTCTTTTGAAACCTGTGAGAGACATGGCCTCTGCTCCCTCTTTGCTTGGACTGTTTCTGATTGTCACAGCGGGCATTCTATTTGTTGGTAATAAATTTCAGCTAAAAAAATAAAAGAGCCCATCTCCAAAACCGATTTCTTTTTGATCGGCACAATGCAAGCCATTGCCTTAATCCCTGGCATCTCCCGCAGTGGATCTACCATTGCCACCGCAAGAGCTCTTGGATGGTCTGCAAGAGATGCAGTCAGATTTTCTTTTCTTCTTTCTATCCCTGCCATTTTAGGTGGAACATTTTTAGAAATTTTCAAAATCTTTAGAGAGCCAATAACCTCTCTCTTTACCTTTTTCTGTCTATTTTATTGGCTTTAGCACCTCTTTTTTAGTAAGTCTTTCGATTGTTTCTTTTGCTATGAGATTACTCGAAAAGGGGAACCTAAAACCCTTCTTTTGGTATTGCCTCATTGTTGGAATTTTGATAACCCTATATACTCAGGTTAACTGAAGGTAGTTGCAAAACTGAGGGGTCGTCGAATTTTCGGTTTCTTTTGAACCGATTTTCGATGAACCCTCAGTTTGTAACTACCTCAACTAGATTTCAAACTCACCTTACGCAAAAAGGATAGTCATGGATTGTTTGAAAGCGTTGAAAACCAAATGGCAGAAAATGGGTTGTACTTCATTCAATACTACCCGTTTTGTGCCATTCGATTTATCAACAGCTTTCAAACAATCCATGATCTATCCTTTTTGCGTAAGATAAGCTCAAAGTTCCGATGGCAAAAAAGAGACTACTTCCCCTGATGTTGTAACAAAACACCCAGAAGCTAAGGGCTTGCTCACTCTTGCGTGTGTTTTGATCTGTTTTCTTTCCCTTGTCAGCTTTACCTTTAAAAACCCTTCCGCCAACTGGCTGGGAATGACAGGTTATGGGATTGGATGGCTTTTCTCTTATCTCTTTGGCGTCTCAGCTTATTTTGTACTTGCCTTTGCAGGATGGGTAGGGGTGGAAATTCCTCCTGGATGGAAAAGTCGAAAGCCTCGGTATGAAAGTTTTTTACTTCTCTGTTTTAGTTTTTTCTTTTTCCGTTCTAGTCAGTGTCCTTACGGAAAAAGGAATGCCCATCCCTGGCGCTTTAAAGCATAAAGTGATTACATAGTCCACTTTCTTAACTCCCTTACCCAAAAAAAGTCATACGCCATAACTTAGGCGGTGTTCCATTCTATTACCTTTACAGAGATCTCCCTACATTCAACCTCCAAACGATCCTCTCCGACGTTGGAACCTTGATCACTTTCTCAATCACAAGTATCGTCTCTTTCTTTCTTTTAACGGGCACACCCTTCTCTCTTTTTGCCCAAAAGTGGTCTCATCTTTGGCTAAAAAAACACCCTCTTCTTCCTCTGAAGAATTCGAAAAAAGCTTAAGCCATCCCACAACATTTCCTATGAAAGAGAGATCCGATATGCGCATCCGCGTCTCTTCTGACCCCCCAGAAAAGCCGGGACCCTTGCAAAGAAACACTGCACTGAATGCGCAGCGCGTCTACAATGGAGATTTTACCACCTATCAGATCCCTCCTCCCTCTCTTTTGACCAACCCGAAAAAGTCGACCACCCCTCTCTCAAAAAAGAGTTGAAGAAAAAAGCAGATATCTTAGAAGAATCCCTCATGAGTTTTGGAATTGAGGCAAAAGTAGGAGAGATCAACTGCGGTCCTACCATTACCTCTTTTGAAGTACACCCAGCTATTGGCGTAAAAGTCCAAAGAATCACAGCCCTTGAAAACGACTTAGCGTTAAACCTACAAGCTAAATCCCTCCGCATCATTGCTCCCATACCTGGAAAAGCTGCTGTCGGTGTAGAAATCCCCTCCCCCTATCCTCAAGAAGTCAGCTTTAAAGAGCTACTTGTCAACTACCAACAGAGCCCCAAAAAATTCCATATCCCCATTTTGCTAGGCAAAACAGTACTTGGCGAGCACCTCATCACCGATCTTGCCAAAATGCCTCACTGCCTCATTGCTGGGGCGACTGGCTCTGGAAAATCTGTTTGCATTAACACCATCGTGATGTCCATTGTCATGAATGCTAGACCCGATGAGATCGAACTCATCATGGTCGACCCGAAAAAAGTCGAGCTCACTCAATACACCAAGCTCCCTCACATGATTGCACCTGTCATCACAGAAGCCCACGGAGCTTATGCTGCCTTAAACTGGCTTGTCAAAGAGATGCAGATCCGATACGACATCTTAAAGCAACTAGGCCTACGCAATATCTCTGCTTTTAATAGCAGAACCATCAATAAAGAGTTCGAAGCCTCATTGAACATCTCAATACCAGAAAGAATGTATGCCATCGTTGGCATCATCGATGAATTTGCCGATCTCATGATGGCTTCCTCTTCCGATTTAGAGACCCCCATTGCAAGAATTGCCCAGATGGCACGCGCTGTCGGCATCCACCTTATCTTAGCCACCCAACGCCCTTCACGCGAAGTAATCACAGGCCTCATCAAAGCCAACTTCCCCACCAGAATCGCCTTTAAAGTAGCCAGTAGAGTCAACTCCCAAATCATCCTCGATGAGAATGGAGCAGAAAGCCTTCTCGGAAATGGAGATATGCTCTTTTTACCCCTGGTTCTTCCCACCTGATGCGCGCACAAGGGGCCTATATCAGTGATGAAGACATGAACCAAGTCAGGGACTTCATTACAAATCAAGCCCCACCCCACTACCTCATCCCCTCTTTTGATCGCATGGCACAAGAAGAAAATGCAGATAGTGCCGGAGAATCGAAAGATTCTCTCTATGAACAAGCTCGCCAAATTGTCATAGATACAAAAAACGCCTCCACTACTTTCTTGCAAAGAAAACTAAAAATCGGTTATGCCAGAGCTGCAAGCTTAATGGATGAGCTAGAAGTCAGAGGCGTCATTAGCTCTCAAGAAGGCAGTAAACCACGGCGCGTTTTAGTCAGAGGAGAAAGATCTTGATCGATCATCAGCAGATTGAAAAACAACTCATTCCCAGACTGCAGAAATTAGGATTTATCCTTCTTGCATTCAGTGTTTTTGCTTTCGGAGCTTCTTTTATGCCCGAAGCAGAAGAAGAATTGGCCATGAATGAAGAATCTCTCATTCCTGATTTTGAAGAACCTCCTCCCCTAAATATGTATCTTATTGCTATTGTCTTTGCTTCTGTAGGCGCAACCTGTATCACCATTGCCTGGAAAAAGAAAAATAGCTTACCCAACTCATGAATGGATTTCGCCCACTAGCTTCTGGATCAAAAGGAAATTGCATCTATTTTGGCACGAATAATACACGCATCCTTATCGATGCAGGAATCAGCGAAAAAAAGATTAAACACTCGCTAGACACCTTTGATGTTTCCTTGAAAGATATCGATGCCATTCTCATCACCCATGAACACACCGACCACATCAAAGGCCTTGTCACTCTCGCCCTACGCCATAAAATTCCCATCTTTGCAAATGCAGATACAGCTAAAGCCATCCACGATAATTTAGATGAGTGCCCCAAATTTAAAATCTTCTCCACCGGGGAAACCTTTGAATTTGGAGATATCGAAGTCCACCCCTTTAGCATCCAACACGACACCTTAGATCCTGTTGCCTTCACAATCCGCACAGGCACCCTCAAATGCGGTTTTTGCACCGACCTCGGCTTTGTTACAACCCTTGTAAAAAACAACCTCAAAGAGTGCGATTACCTCTACATCGAGTCAAACCACCAACCTTCGATGGTCTATGCCTCAAACCGCCCCAGTACCTATAAACAGCGCGTTCTTAGCAGGCAAGGGCACCTTTCCAATGACGAATGCGCAGACCTCCTTCTAGAAATCTTCCATCCCAAACTCAAGCACATCCACCTTGCCCACCTATCCCAAGAATGCAACTCCCCCGAACTTGCCCTTAAAATCATCCAAGACAAACTTACATCTCATGGCCACACCGTTGATGTCTCCATCGCCTTCCAGACACCCTCAGCCATCCCATTTTTTTCTAAAGAGGTTGTTGCACAGTAATCACTGGCTCAATGAGCTTCCCATTATTTCTACGCGGCTCAATAACAACTTTTCCATTTTCTATAGACACTAAAAAATAAGCATTCTCACTTCTAGAGAGATGCACCCTACCAAGTGCTAAAAAACAGTTATGTATTGCTCCCCAAAACCCCAAAACCCCTAGTAGTAATTAAGTTAATTTTCTGAAAATAAATTTATGATATCTGAAAAGATTACCTTTAGCTTGCGAGCTATTTTGAATGAAGAAGGAAGCTTTTTCTATGCGATATTATGTTTTGCACTCTGATCTCTATTTGGCGGAGTGCCCAGAAAGTATAAGATTAGAAGGCATCTATTTATGGTTAGCTAAATGCGATGTGATTTCTCGTTGATCCTTTTAGAGTGAGATGTTTCCTAGTTGTAGGACCGTTTAGCTTCTCATTTCATTGGCATAGATGCCTAATCTAGAGCAAGTCTCAATGCGCTGTACTCTCGCTCTCTGTGACTACTCACACCGACTTAGGGAGAGAAACTAGTGTTATTTTTCTATGTTAGGCCGGCTTTGTGCTACATTTAAATTTGTGTTTACTCGTTCTATCAAATTCTCTTACAAGTTCTTTTGTATCTCCTGACATACTAGGCTGAGATGACATAGTGTTCCCAGAGTCGTTTTGAAATGGGTTGATAGACTTTTTGTGCTCTCTAAGTGGTGTTATTGTCAGTGACTCGTTAGCTGGGTAAAGTTTTTATTGAGTGATCTGAGCGTGAAGGTGACTCGAAGCAAAAGGATTGAAAGATCCCATTTAGTCTCTCGCTCAAAGGAAAAGTGGCGCTCTAAGGCTAATAGTCTACCACTGATTCGAGGTATTTTGGAGCTGTGCTTTGAATTCTGAGCTTGCGATGGGTGGTCATTTCCCATGGCACAATCCTCACTTTCTGTTTTTGAATGAAGATCTCCTCCAGAAATGATTTCACCACAGCTGCATCTATATTTAGCCTTAAATTGCCTAGCCTAATTTTTTTGAGCACATTTTCCTAAAACACTCGACATTACTCTGCGACTTTCCATCTTTGCTTTGCTGGTTCTTTGGCTGCATCCAATCTTTGGGTTGAACAAGAAACCCATTGCATCTAACGTTGTCGTGGCTGGTCTGTGCTTGTTAACCTCCTGTTAGCGTAGTGTCGCGTAAAGTCTCTGTTATTGAACAAGAGGGTGTTGCAACCAATGCACATAAAATTCGATACTTAATGCTTTTTTAAACACCACTGTACATTTCGGCTCTTCGATTTATAGATTCATCTAGAGTTAAGTGGTTTGTTGCGGTGATTCTGAGAACTGGATCACTGCCTGAAGGTGCCTTAGAAATGCTGGTCTTTCGATTTGGTTAGCTTGTTTGTTGTTTTATTTTACAAACTCTGACCGTTTAGACATGTTACCGTTAGCGTACGCCTCAAAAACTTAGAGCTGCATGCCTTGCTGGTCTTTGGGGCAAAAGCCTTTTCCTGATTCCAGCTGCGTACTCCGTCCTGCCAAACAAGTTAAGATTGCCCATGGTCTTGCGGCATTTGAGATTTGTTTATCTCAGCCATTTGTCCAAGATTATTGTCTCGAGCCGAATCCCAAATCCTCTTGTCTGATCAAAAAACGATTTTCCTGCGCGAAGCTATCGTCACCTGTTTGATTATCGTCATCTCCCAAGAAACCAGTCATCGTCTGAAGGCTTTATTTAAACTGCCACCCCTGGCAATCTAGCGCTAAACCTGCTTTAAAACTAACGGCTAACTTGGTTTTATGATTTCTGCTCCAGCAGCTAGTCCTATTGGTTAAATTTAGTGCATTTACTTCGGTATTCTTAAGAAAAGGAGTACTCATTTGTTGCTGAACTGCAAAGTAAGTCACTCAAACTCAACCAACTACTTTTAAAAGCCCACATTCAGGAAAAATTTGTTGGTCTTCTCTTGCTTGCAAACGCAAAAGCTTCTTAAAACCATAGCCCTCTGTCCTACATTAAGAAAGCAATCACGCAACGAGATGATCTGCTCGACTCCGGCAAAACAATGCACTAAAACACCACCACGGGCTATTCCTTCTTTAATAAAAGAAAATGCAGCAGGAAAATGACGAATCAAACGGCTACTGTTTGACGTATCAGCGCAACACTGCATCACTTTGTATGTGTGTAATCACGAGGAGATAAAGTGGCTTTATTCCAGCTGCAACTGTTAGAATATGGGTTATGTTATGATGGGCTTCAATGTTTGTGAATCGCCTGCTGCTTGAATATTTGCCCAAAATAAAGCCGATCAGACTATCTTATTCATTTTATTTTAATAACAAACAGAGTAACTTCATTAGCAAATCAAAACCGATTTTGGAGTCATTGCTGAGCACGAATTTAAGTGTGGAGAGTTTTCTCAGCTTCGAAGTTAATGTTTCCTTCAAAACCTTCTGACAGCTTTTGTGTGTGTTACTGGTTATGTAAATCTCTCAAGTTATGGCGCGATGGGTTTGAACCAGTTTGAGCTGAACCAGTAGAAATTCTTTCTCTCTAAAGCTTCGGTATAGATTGATACTGGTGTAAAGTTTTATAGTACTCACCCCAAGGTATACGCTTTTGAAGTTCTTCATCGGTGTACTTTTAGCTGCGACGGTACATTCCTGTCTCAACAATCAACTGCTCATCTCTTTAGGCCATAGCTTACTTCAGCACCGTCTTAAGTTTTCATAACTTTCCTGCCAACTACGTTGGCAGCTAAATCTTTTTGAGTAAAAGCTTCTCTACTAGCTGTTTGGAAGTGGCGTTAAGAAAGTTACTGTTCTTTTGAAATCTAACTGTTCGCCGAAGTTCTTCGTAAACCTAAGCTGATAATTTCCTACTCGAGCATTTGTGCTTTGCGGCCTACTTTTGGCAGATTATCAGCAGGATTCTAACCAGTACCCCAGGCTCCAGATGAAGGATCGCTGGCTGAATTTTGGATTTCTCCATCAGATTCTGTTAGTAGTGTTATCGAACTATTTGGCTCCACTTAATCGGGATTTTCAAAATCAAGGTGTCGCTTTGGAGTATGTTCTTTCATTTATAGTTCTACAAAAACAAAATTAGTGGAGCGCATCTGTCGCAAAAGATGTCGTATGAACTTAAACGAAACCCTAATAGACCGAAAAAAGAATTCAATATCGATTCGTGTTTAAACTGAAAGCTTACCTTCTCTTCGCCGCAGAATTATTTTTAAGCGCTCTTTCCTCTTGCCGATTTGCAAATCAAAGTGCCGTTGCCGGGTGTTATTGAACTTGTCGTAGGCGGTGTCTGTCATTTTTTATTTTAAATTTACCTACCACTTCAAAGGGGTTTTGGGGTTTTGGGGAGCAATTGCGTA
>JAJREF010000003.1:0-223758 GCA_047459655.1 Rhabdochlamydiaceae bacterium | reverse complement strand
GAGACAAAGCTTGCTCAACCTATGGAAGAGAGCCTAAGCTTTCTTCCAATTGTCCTTAAAAGGAGGTGATCCAGCCCCACCTTCCGGTAGGGCTACCTTGTTACGACTTCATCCCAATCATCGGCCTTACCTTAGTGACCTCTCCCCTTGCGGTTAAGTCAGTCCCTTTGGGTAAAACCAACTCTCATGATGTGACGGGCGGTGTGTACAAGGCCCGGGAACGTATTCACGGCGCTATTGCTGACACGCCATTACTAGCGATTCCAACTTCATGTGGTCGAGTTGCAGACCACAATCTGAACTGAGATCGGCTTTGTGGGATTTGCTCCACCTTGCGGTTTCGCTACCCTTTGTACCGACCATTGTAGCACGTGTGTAGCCCTAGACATAAGGGCCATGCTGACTTGACGTCATCCTCACCTTCCTCCTGCTTGACGCTAGGCAGTCTCACTAGAGTCCCGACCTTACGTGTTGGCAACTAATGATACAGGGTTGCGCTCGTTGCGGGACTTAACCCAACACCTCACGGCACGAGCTGACGACAGCCATGCAGCACCTATATAGACGTCCTTGCGGAAGAATAACATCTCTGTTATCGATCGTCTACATTTCGAGCCCAGGTAAGGTTCTTCGCGTTGCATCGAATTAAACCACATGCTCCACTGCTTGTGCGGGCCCCCGTCAATTCCTTTGAGTTTCACCCTTGCGAGCGTACTCCTCAGGCGGTGTACTTATCGCGTTAGCTACGATACAGTCAGGGTTGAGCCCAACTACATCAAGTACACATCGTTTACGGCAAGGACTACCAGGGTATCTAATCCTGTTTGCTCCCCTTGCTCTCGCGCCTCAGCGTCAGGTTAAAACTAGAAAGCCGCTTTCGCCACAGGTGTTCCTCCACATATCTACGCATTTCACCGCTACACGTGGAATTCCGCTTTCTCCGTCTTACCTCTTTAGCAGAGCAGTTTCAAATGCAGCTCCAAAGTTGAGCTTTGGAATTTCACATCTGACTTACTTTGCCGCCTACGCGCCCTTTACGCCCAATCATTCCGGATTAACGCTTGTACCCTACGTATTACCGCAGCTGCTGGCACGTAGTTAGCCAGTACTTCTTTACCTGGTACCTCAATCGCGTAGCTATTCACTACGCTCTCTTGTTCCCAAGCGAAAGAGGTTTACGACCCGAAGGCCTTCATCCCTCACACAGCGTCGCTTCGTCAAGCTTTCGCTCATTGCGAAAGATCCTCGACTGCAGCCTCCCGTAGGAGTCTGGGCAGTGTCTCAGTCCCAATGTTGGCGGTCAATCTCTCAATCCGCCTAGACGTCTTAGCCTTGGTGTGCCGTTACCACTCCAACTAGCTGATATCCCATGAACCTCTCTCTAACCGCAAGGCTTGTTTCCAAGTCCCCTACTTTGATCTAAAAGAGACTCCTCCCTTAGACCTCATTCGGTATTAGCGACCGTTTCCAGTCGTTATCCCCAGGTTAGAGGCAAGTTGTTCATGTATTACTAACCCTTCCGCCACTATGTCGCAGGTTACCCTACAACATCGTTCGACTTGCATGCCTCATCCACGCTGTCAGCATTCAATCTGAACCAAGATCAAATTCTTATTAAAAAATTTGTCTTATATTCTATATAAAAAATTTAAAAGGCGATTAGAAAAACTTTCGTATTTCTATCGCACAAGCTTTATCTGTAAAATCTCTTTTACCTTACTTGTTCTTCACTTCTCTTCATCTGTTAAACAACATTGACAACTTACTGTCGTCGATTCTCTCGAGGTTTATTGCGAGGAAGCCAAAAACATACTAAAACAGGAGAATTTCACGCAATCATTTTCACATGAAAAAAGATTTTTTCTTATTTTTGTCTATGAAAAAAAACAAAAAGGGAAACAAAGAGGTCTAAAAAAAGAGGTCTTCAAAGGCGTTAAAAAAAGATTATACCTATCCTGCTCATGATGAAACCTTTAGGAACCTCTGGACAAGTGCTTTGTCGGAGATTGCTGATCAGTTTTTCGAAGACGACGATTTTGGAGAATGCAGCTAACATGCAGAATGTTAGCGAGTTCGAAAAATCTAGCATATTCGCAAAAATTGGCAACGAGATTCGGCAAATAACTTGTCCAGAGCTTACTTTATAACCCTCTAACCCCTATTGCTTTAAAAACAAGAGTTTGTTATAATCAGTGCTTACACTAAGGAGTCTTATGACACGGATTACAGAACCTAATTTTTACCCCGTTACACCTCTCCGCGTGCTCACAGCGCTTCTACAGACAAACACAAGACTTGTTCAAGCGATTCTTAAAAGAGTAGAAGCTTGTCGTAAAGAACATATTGAAGGCTCGGAAAGAGCTTCTAAAAGACAGGAAGAGAAACTGGCTGCTGAACGCGTTCAGACTAAAAGATTAGACTGCACAAAAATGCCAAAACTTCCCTTTGTTCGCTAAAAAAATAATCACACTTTTTATCAAATTTTACCAACTAGCTCTAGGTCCCTTCATCGGGAACTGCTGCCGTTTTTACCCTAGTTGCTCTGAATACGGACTAGAAGCGGTCCAAAAACATGGAGCCCTCAAGGGTTGCTGTCTGATTGTGAAAAGGGTGTGTAAATGCCATCCCTGGAACCCGGGGGGCCCCGATCCTGTACCATAAGAAGCTCTAAGTCCAGCCCTGAACAATGGGTGATCTTCTTCCCACTCTAAAAGCTTGTTTACTGACACGTATGCCAGGAGGCGCTTGCCTGCGTTTATACTCAGAACGGTGAATCCGCTGGATAAGGTCCATAACAACTGATTTATCTAACTTATACTTCTTCATGATTTCTTTGGGCGCTAGGAAACCCTCAACATATGACTCTATAACGCTATCAATGACTGCATACTCAGGGAGAGTATCGGAATCTTTTTGATTGGGCCTTAGCTCGGCAGAGGGTGGTTTTTCAATGGTAGAAAGAGGGATGATTTCCTGGGTTCTGTTAATCCATTTAGAAAGGGAATACACCTGGGTTTTGAGCACATCTGAGATCACCGCAAGCCCTCCTGCCATATCTCCGTACAACGTGCAATAACCCATAGCCATTTCGCTCTTATTACCCGTGCTGAGAAGGATATGTCCCAACTTATTGGAAAGGGCCATTAAAATAGTTCCACGGATTCTTGCTTGTAAATTCTCTTCTGTTACATCACCTGGTGCCCCATGAAAATATGGCTTGAGCAAAGCAAGGTACATTTCAAAGGGTTTTTCTATGGGGATTTCATCGATCTTAATTCCTAGATTTTTGGCAAGGGCATGTGCATCTTCCCGGCTTGTAGAAGAGCTATACGGAGAAGGCATATAAACTCCATACACATTTTCTTTTCCGAGGGCCTCTACTGCAATGCAAGCAACAAGCGCAGAATCGATCCCTCCCGAAATTCCTATGATCCCTTTTTTAAATCCTTGCTTATGAAAGTAGTCTTTTGTACCTAAGATAAGCGCTCTATAAAGATCTTTCATGGAGTCATAATCAAAGGGGCAAGGACATGCTGACATTTCTGTATCAACTAACATCTGATCCTCTTCAAATCCTTTTGCTAGTTGGCATAGCTTTCCCTCTTGATTGACATAGACGCTGTAGCCATCAAAAACGAGCTGATCATTCGAGCCTACTTGCGCGCATAAAATTACGGGGCATTTGAGCGTCTGGGCTGCCTTTTCACACACTTTCACGCGGGTATCTGGCTTTTGAAACTGATAAGGAGAAGCCGATAGATTTAAAATGAGATCAGGGCTAGAGGCTTCTAAGTCCATCACGGGGTCAACTGAATAATGGATATTTTTCATGTACCCGGAGTGTTGCCACATATCTTCACAGATCAACACGCCAATTTTCTTCCCTTTCCATTCCCAGATTTGAGCGCCTTCCCCTTCTAAAAAATACCGCCTCTCATCAAAAATATCGTACGTTGGAAGGAGACATTTATCGTAAAATCCCACGAGCTTTTTATCCTGGATAATAGCGGCGCTGTTATACAAAGATTTTTCTTTAACCTGTTTACTTCTCCGAATGGTACCAACAACAACCATTAAGTCGCTTGTCTGAGAAATAATTTGCTGTAATCCTGCCTCTACAGCCTCTACAAAATTTTGGAGAAGGAGTAAATCTTCAGGAGGATATCCACAAATCGTGAGTTCTGAAAAAAGGACGATATCTGCCTTTTGCTTACGAGCCGACTTCAAAACATTGATAATTTTCTCTACGTTTTTTTCAACGGCGCCAATGATAGGGTTCAGCTGGGCAACTAAAACTCGCATAAATTATGATCTTTTTGCTATACTTCTACTATATGTAAGGAGATTCTTATGTCACAACGAAAACTTCAAATCCACACAGAAAACATTCTACCTATTATTAAAAAATGGCTCTACTCTGATAAGGATATTTTTGTGCGCGAGCTTATATCTAACGCCTGTGATGCTTTAAAGAAACTACAAATTCTCCGAGATCAAGGCCTTGCCGATGTGAAAGATGAAGAGCTCAAAATAGAACTCACAATCAATAAAGAAGCAAAAACCCTTGAGTTTTCAGATACCGGCATTGGGATGACAGAAGAGGAAGTTGATAAATACATTGCGCAAATTGCTTTTTCTGGTGCTGAAGAGTTTGTCAGTAAGTACGCAACGAGCAATGAAAAAGATCAAATTATCGGGCACTTTGGGCTCGGCTTTTATTCTGCCTACATGGTCGCAGACACCGTCTCTTTAGAAACGCTTTCCTACCAAGAATTAGCAAAGCCTGCCCACTGGTCGTGTGATGGCTCCTCCTCCTATACCCTCGAAGAGGGCTCTCGCTCCACACGTGGAACCACGATTGTTCTTCATATCAATCAAGAAAGCTCTGAGTTTCTCGAAGAAAAAACGCTCCTTGAAATCTTAAATAGATACTGCGCTTTTCTTCCATTTCCTATTTTTTTAAATGGGGCTTTGATCAATAAAACGGAACCTCTCTGGCTCAAAAATACGACTGCTGCAACTGATCAAGAATATATCGATTTCTACCACGCCTTATATCCCCTCGATGCTGATCCTATTTTTTGGATCCATCTCAACGTCGATTATCCTTTTAACCTGAAAGGTATTCTCTACTTTCCTAAACTCACGCGCTCTTTTGACCTATCTAAGAATGCCATCAAATTATTTTGCAACCGGGTGTTTGTCTCTGACAATTGCAAGGATGTGATCCCTGATTATTTAACGTGTCTGCGTGGAGCGCTTGATAGCCCCGATATTCCATTGAATGTCTCTCGTAGCACTCTTCAAATGGATCATACAGTTAGGCAACTTTCCTCCCACATCTCTAAAAAAGTGGCAGACCGCCTTTTATCTCTCTATCAAACTGATAAGGAAAAATTTCTCAAGGCATGGACAGATATTGAACTGATTGTGAAGCTGGGTATTTTGCAAGATGATAAATTTTTCGAGCGTGTTAAAGATGTGATTGTCTGGAAGAATCTCTCTGGCGAGTGGGTCTCCATTTCTGATTACATCGCCCGTAATCCCGATAAAGTATTCTATGTGCAAGATGAGCACTCCCCTCTTTTACAGCTCTATCAAAACAAGGAGGTCTTGCTTGCTACTTCTGCCATCGATTCTACACTCATGAATTTTCTAGAAGGAAAACTCAAAACCTCTTTCCAACGCATTGATGGCGCGCTTGGGGATTCTATTTTAGATACTTCGCGTGAAAAAACCCTCCTCGACGCAGAAGGGAAAACAGAAGCCTCTCGCATCGCTGACTTCATCCGCAAAACCCTCGACAAAGATAAGATTGAAGTGGAAGCCAAAAGTTTAACATCTGATACATTACCCGCTTTTCTCATGATCGATGAACAGATGAGAAGAATGCGCGACTATATGATGCTTTCTCAGCAACAACTTCCTCCATCTTTTGGTCAGAAACAAACCTTTGTCGTGAACACCAACAACAAACTTGTATCTTCCATTTTTGCTCTTAAAGAGTCCCGCCCTGATCTTGCTAAAGATATGGTGCATTATCTCTATGATCTAGCACGTCTTTCTCAAAAAGAATTAGAGCCCGCGTCATTCCCTGATTTTGTGGCCCGCTCTAACAAAGTGCTCGGAGAGCTTTTAAACGAGCTATCTTGAAAGAAATAGTCCGTTGATAGAAAAAACAACGCCGAACAAGAAGAAAAGCAAGGCAAAGCCTAGAATGTCATGATCTTTTTTCGATAAAATTTATAAAAACATATCCCTGATGCTAGAAAGGCTGTTATACCAAAGGGGAACTGGTTCGAAAGCTGGAAAGGCCATTTGCAAAAAAACTGCAGCGAAACAGCTAGTACTAATCCGAGAAGCAGCTTAGAGCTCTTTCTTTTATAGGCTATATAAAAAGCCCAAATAGAAAGAGGTAAAATAATTATCGTGCTGATCATTCGTTAATTTTTTTCGAAGAGGTTATTGTCACTCCTGAGAATCTTTCATCCTGCCTTGCTACGAATACCTGAGTACTTGTTCCAGATAAATGAGCAGCCATAGATTTTCTTTTATTGTGTAGCGGATGATACCTTTAAAGCAATACCCTTAAAAGAAGATTTGCGGTGAATCTGGTGTTCATCTTGATTTTATCTGCGCAGCGACGTGGAAGGGGCCCCCGTAACCTCTTTGCGGGGAAGAACGCGCAAGCAGCCGATAGCCGCTACAGCACAGCAAAAATTTCTCCGAACGAGAGAGGACAGTGCTCTGCACGGACTCTCTCGCAGAGGAAAATTTTGGCAAAGCTGTAGTTAGGCGCAAGGGACGCAGGGCGCGTAGTGCCCGACGTCTATATCTTTCCTTTTTCGCACGTTCACTGTTCAAGAAAAATTTATTGGTCGTAAGGCGTTTTTTTAAAAAATAAATTTGACATATTTTCGTGCATTTTATAGATAGGGTTTATAGAGGGTGCTACGGCTTTTCTCATAAGTTGTAGTTCAAGGGGGACACTATCGAATCGATCAATGTTTTAAAAGATATCGAGGCTACTTTAGATGCGCTGCTGCGGAATGGATCTTCACTCAATGATGCTTCGTGTGAAGAAGGCTGCAATGTAGAAATGCTAGAGTCGGAGCAAGAAACGCTGCTGAGTCGCCTATTTGCACTGAATGATAGTTTGAATGAGGAAACAAAAGAGGAAGAGTTAAAAAAACATCCTGCTTTGTATAACTCGTTGCAATACAAGATGTGCAAGTTTGGAGCGCTCAACAGAAACAGGCTGAGAGCTTCTCAAGAGAGATGGACGAAAAAAGCAAGAGTACACCGCAACAGACGCAAGCAAGAATTTTAATACAGAGCTAATTTGCGGAGGGCTTCTTCAAGATTATGTTTTTGCGGCAAAACTTCATTTTCGAGTGCTGTGCAGTAGGGAACGGCACACTCCTTCCCTCCGACACGGACAATGGGAGCATCCAAAAAGGTAAACGCCTCTTCCGCCACCCGCGCTGCAATTTCCGCGCCAAAACCACCACTTTTGGGAGCCTCATGAGCAATTACAAGTTTTCCCGTCTTCCTAACAGAGTGGAGGATGATTTCCATATCTAAAGGAACAATGGTACGAAGATCGATCACTTCGACTTCAATTCCTTCCTGCGATAGTCTTTCAGCAATGTCTGTCACCATCACAATCATCATGCCCCAACCGACAAATGTCACATCTCTTCCTTCTCGAACAACTTTCCCTTTTCCTAGAGGTAAGAGCTCCTCTTCTGTAGGCTCAGGACGCGCGCAAACAAGACGTTGTCTGTAGAGTGCTTTGTGCTCTAGAAAAATAACGGGGTTAGGATCTCTAATGGCAGCTTTTAGGAGCCTTTTTGCATCGGCTGCATTACTAGGGATCACGACTTTAAGACCAGGGCAATGTGCAAGAAAAGCTTCAATACTTTGAGAATGATAAGGCCCCCCTTGGATATAGCCTCCACAGGGCATCCGGATCACGACAGGGCAGTTCCATTCTCCATTTGATCTATAATGAAAACTAGCTAGTTCATTGAAGAGTTGGTTAATCCCTGTCCACAGGTAATCTGCGAACTGGATTTCAGCGATAGGTTTGATCCCTTGAACAAGCGACATACCAATAGAAATTCCAATGATGGTCGATTCAGCAAGGGGCGTGTTAAAGCATCGATCAACTCCATACTTTGCCGTTAGATTACGCGTCACGCCAAAAACGCCCCCTTTTCCATGGGCAACATCTTCTCCAAAATTCACGACTTGCGCATCTCTTTGCATCTCTTCGTCGATTGCATGGTTGAGAGCATCAACGATCACAACGGATTCTCCCGTGTTAGAGTACTTATCATCTGAGTAGGGAATGTCAAGAGCGGGAGCAAAGACTTTATCTCCGGCTGTTTTAGGATCTGGGAAAGGGAGCTGTTCTGCTTCTGCAGAGGCCATTTCAATTTGCGTAAAAGCAACCTTTCTCATCTCTTCGATTTCGTCTTGCGTTGCAAGGCCCATTTGAACAATCCACTGCTCAAGGCGCGGGATTGGATCTTTTGCTTTTTCTAATTCAAGGACATGTTTATCTTGGTATTTAGCCGGATCATCACTATTGCTATGGGGCCCCATGCGAGGAACTTTGGCAACAACGAGGCTAGGGCCTCTACCAGATCTTGCTTTACCGACGGCTTCTGTAAGTGCTGTGGTTGTTTGTTCAAAGTCACACCCATCGATATCAAAAACAGCCAGCCCTTCATAGCCTCTTGCCATTTTTACAATCGATCCGCCGGCGGTTTGTTCTTGTGAAGGCACAGAAATCGCAAGCCCGTTATCTTGGATTACAAAAATAATTGGTAAATTATGAACGCACGCAAAATTAACGGCTTCATGGAAATCTCCCTGAGAAGTTGATCCATCTCCTCCAGAAACATAGACGACTTCATCCAATCCAGCAATTTGAAGGCCTTTAGCAACGCCGACTGCTTGCAGAAATTGAGATCCTACACAGCTTGATTGGCAAGGGATACGAAGCGCTTTATGCACAAAATGCTCTGGCATCATCCGTCCGCCCGAGTGGTGCGCTCCATCTCTTGCTAAAAAGGCGCCTAAAAGATCTGTTAAAGAAGCTCCCAAACCTACGACAAATCCTCTGTCACGATAGTAAGGAAGGCCCCAGTCTTTTCCTGGGGTCAAAGCAAGAGCGCTAATCACGCCAATCATCTCATGACCTGCTACCGATAGCTGGAACGTACCGCCTTTATTCTGACGTGAAAGCTTAAAGCACTTGTCATCCATAAAGCGCGTCAGATACATTGCTTCCAATGCTTTCAATGCAAGTTCTTTTCCTAAGATGTGGGGCTGGCTTTTTACAATCATGGTTGTTTCTTCTTGTAGTGAATGGGTGTAACACTTTTAGAGGAGGGCTGTTTTTGAGGTGTTTGATCGTGCGTTGGTTTTTTAACTTTCTTCCCACCAGGAAGAAAACCTTTCACAACATCTAAAATGCCTCTTTTCTCACTTTCGTCTTTGAGAACTTCCCCGTGGCTAAATGCATTCAACAGTTTTACATCCTTCTCGCCAATGACCTCATCTATGTTGCTAAGGCGCGAGGATAAATGTCTGAGAGACTCGAGACGCTGAGAAAGAGCTTCCAACTCTTTATTAACTTTAACACCTGAACTTCCGCGCAAGCTTGCCAGGAACTGATCCATCGTCGCATATCTCGAAGAAAAAGTAATCGATGTCGCATTCGCAATATCAGGAAGATAGAGAAATAGGCGGCACGTCGGAGGCACCGTTGTATAGATATCTCCTGTCAACTGGGGCTCTGACTCTATTTTGATCTGTTGCTTAGGAGGTCTTCCTCTCTTGGGTCTAGGATTTAAAGCTTCATTCGAATAATAAGTTTTAGCCTTGCTCACAAGAACTTCTCGAGATTGAGCTACATCTTTGCTTACTTTAGCATCAAAAAGATGGCGCTTTAGTTTTTCGACAACGTTTTTCTGCAACTCTAAATCCTCTTCAAAAACGAATTGAATCTGCTGCGATCTTAACCACTCGATAATGCGGATTCTCATTCTTTCAAGGTAATATTGTTGCCACTTTTCAAGTTCAGTCAAATGGTCATAAATGAACTCTAAGAAGTTTTCCCTAGCTTCTTTTGACTGGATGATATCGAGCAGCTTTTCCTTCGTATCGATATCATAAACTTTTTCATTGACAAAACCTTCCATGAATTTCTTGGTTTCATAGAAAGTCATTTTAGGGAGGATGCAGTACCTGTCTTGATGAGTAAGGAGCTCTGTTTCTAGGTCTTCTAATTCCTTAACTCCTTTGTCTAAATCGCCATAAAGAATGAATCCCTCTACCTTGTCGAGGTAGAAGTCTCTTTCGTCGTCCGACTTGGAAAAAGCGTCCATAAGTCTATGAAACCTAAGGAGTAACGGGTTATGAGCGACAGGGTATTTATTTGAAGCCATAATTTTTATTCTCGCATGTAATACTTAAGAATATCACAGATGAAATTCTCAGTTCAAGGATAATCGAGGTGCATAAAATGTCTATTAAAATTTAATATTGATAGCCTGCAAAATTGACTATCGACTTTTTCAAGAAGGGTTTCTATAATCGCTTTTTGCATGGAGCCCCTATGTTAGACATCAAACTTTTAAGAAAAGATCCTGTTGCATTTGAGACCAAACTAAAAACAAAAGAACCCTCCGTTGATTTGGGACCCATCCTTATTTTGGATGAAAAAATCCGACATCTCATTGGGAAACTCGAAGAAGTTCAAGCAAAACGTAACGCTCTCTCCAAAGACATTGGTGAAAAAAAAGGCTCAAAGAAGATACGACAGACCTGATGGCAGAAGTTGCGGGGCTCGGTGATCTTGTCTCCACATTGCACAATCAGCGTTCTGAATTAGAAAACCAACTGACACACGCTCTTGCCTCTATCCCCAATCTTCCGAGCAATGAGGCAAAAGTGTCTCATGATCCGAAAGAAAACGTCTGTGTCAAAACATGGGGGGAAAAAAAAGAATTTGATTTCCCCTTCAAAAACCACGTTGAGCTCAATGAATGCCTCAACCTCTTTGACTTTAAGCGAGCTGCAAAAGTATCAGGGAGTGGATGGCCAGCTTACCGCGGCTTAGGCGCTAGGCTTGAGTGGGCACTTCTCAATTACATGTTAGACACCCACCTAGATAGCGGTTTTGAGATGTGGATGCCTCCTTTGCTTGTCAGACCTGAAATGATGTATGGCTCGGGGCAACTCCCTAAGTTTGATCATCAACTCTTCAAAATTAAAGATGAAGACTACAATCTCTACATTATCCCTACTGCTGAGGTTGCACTAAACGGCCTCCATTACGATGAAATTTTTGCAAGTGAAGATCTGCCGAAAAAATACGTTGCCTACACCCCTTGCTTTAGAAGAGAAGCAGGTGCTGCTGGCAGTCAAGAGCGCGGCCTTATCCGCATGCATCAATTCAATAAAGTAGAGATGTTTGCATTCACAACACCTGAGCAGAGCGAAGAAATGTTCCAGCTATTGACTCGGAGTGCTGAAAAAATACTGGAAGGGTTAAATATCCATTACCGCAGTATGTTTCTTGTCACAGGCGATATGTCATTTGCTGCGACAAAAACAATTGATATCGAGGTATGGCTACCAGGTCAAAATAGGTATTATGAGGTTTCTTCTGTCTCCCATTGCGGAGATTTCCAAGCGCGTAGATCCCTCATTCGCTCTAAACACAAAGATGGCAAACCTGAATTTGTCCATACACTCAACGGCTCTGGTCTTGCGACATCCCGCCTTATGGTGGCTCTTTTAGAAAACAATCAACGAAAAGATGGCTCCGTAGAATTGCCAGTTGTGCTACATAAATATTTAAACGGGCTCAAAGAGTTATGTCCCACCTCTTAGAAGATTTTAAAAAGTTTCTAGATGACTCTCCTACCTCTTGGCATGCTGCCCAAGAACTTGGGAATCGCCTTGCCGCTGTCGATTTTACTCCTCTTGAAGAAGGCGAAAAGTGGAACCTAGAACCAGGCAAAAGATACTTCATCCAACGCGATGGTTTTGTCTGTGCTTTTACACTTCCTAAAACCTCTCCAAAAAAAATCATTATCCTTGCTTCTCATACCGATAGTCCCGCTCTTAAACTAAAGCCTCACCCTGAAATCCAAAAAGACAACATGACTCTTTTGAGACAGAAATCTATGGCTCCCCTATTTTAAATTCCTGGTTCAATAGAGATCTAGTCATAGCGGGTCGTGTGATGGTTAAAACAAAAAACGGAAGCATCCAAGAAGAGCTGATCTGGTTAGATGAGTCTCCCCTTTTATTCCTCAACTGGCCCTTCATCTTGATAAAGAAGCGCAGGAAAAAGGCTCCATCATTGACAAACAAGAGCACCTGCGGCCGATTTTTTCTCTTGGTTCTGAGCAAAAAAGTGTATTAGATCAACTCCTTAAAAAACAATTGGGAGTGAATACCCTCCTCTCTTTTGACCTCTTTCTTGTTCCGATGGAAGAGGCAAGATTCGTGGGGCTGCAAGGAGAAATGATCAGCGCTTATAGGCTTGATAATCTTGCTTCTGCCCACGCATGCTGTACCGCAATTGCCTTAGCCCCCCTAGGAGATGCCCTACAAATGGCTCTTTTTTCGGGATCATGAAGAGATTGGCTCAAATACCATAGACGGAGCAGCATCTCCCGCTCTTTCAGACATTTTAAAACGTATCTCACTCGGCATATCTCTCCCTGAAGAAGAGATGATCCGCTTAAAAACACACTCCCTCTGTTTTTCTGTTGATGTTGCCCATGCTTTTAACCCTAATTTCCCTGCTAAATACGACCCAGAACATAAATGCCTTTTGGGTAAAGGCCTCTCTTTAAAATACAACGCTAATCGAAAATATGCAACGGACGCTAAAACAGCTGCGATCATTCTCCAAGCTTGCAATCAAGAACAAATTCCTTGTCAGTCTTTTACTTCTCACTCCAATATTTCTTCTGGAAGCACTGTAGGCCCGATTGTCGCTCAAAATTTAGGCATCCCTACCGCTGATATTGGATGTCCTATTCTTTCTATGCACTCTGCGCGAGAAGTGATGGCCACGCAAGACCATCTTTGACATGTGCAGGCTCTTAACAAGGTTGTTACAATGACAGGCCATTTCGACGGAAAATCAGTCCTTGAGCACCTCAAAGAAGCAAGATCTCGCGGTGCTTTTGCCTCTGCTGAAATCCATGGAGTAGAAGCTCCTGGCTGTATCTCAGCGGGGACTGACAGCTCTAAGGAAACCGCCTTTCTACTCCTTCTACTCTGGATCTCCTTCCATCCTACATCTCCTGCGCTCTTTATTCTTTTTGCAATCGCCTGGTTTTTATGGAAGACAAGCAGAAGCGCCCTCTTAGGATGGGCGCGACTAGAGCGCCTCCACAGGCTTATCCAAGAAGAGAAGTGGGAAATTGAACACAATAGGGAAGAAGAAAAAGAAGAGCTCACAGCTCTTTACCGAACAAAAGGATTGAGCGGAAAACTCCTTGAGGATGTCATCTCGGTCTTCATGGCAGATGACAACCGCCTTCTCCGCATCATGCTGGAAGAAGAAATGGGCCTTACTCTCCAGGTTTTTGAACATCCTTTAAAACAAAGCTCAGGCGCAGCCGTCGGTGTTTTGGCAGCTTCTGCTCTTTTTATTGGTGCCTTTCTTCTCTCTCCCATCTATGGTCCCCTAGTTATTGCCGCCTGCATTGTCGGTGCCTCTTCTTATATTGGAGCAAAGGAAGATGGTAGCAGAACTTTAGAAGCCGTTATCTGGAATCTTTCTTCTACAGCTCTTGCGGCTGGTGCGCTCTACTTTTTAACCCAGCTCATATGATAACAACACCTCTTTATTTCGATGAATTTTTTGCATCAGGAAGAGAAGAGACAATCAGCCCCTTCCTTACGCCTAATTCTCGGAAGTGGGGAAAAAATCTTTCACTCAGAACTTCTCTTTTTTCTGCAGTATGTTTAGCTCTCTCCTTTGCTTTTTCTTTCATTTCCCCTCCCCTTTCCCATCTTTTTTTAATCTTTGTCTATTTTCTATCGGGAACAGCCGCCCTCATCAGTTCCCTCCACGATATCCGCAACTTTGAAATCAACATCGATGTGCTCATGACCCTTGCAGCGCTCCTATCTGTGTTGATTGGCAGTGGCCTTGAAGGGGGGCTCCTCCTTGTGCTTTTTGAAATCTCCGCTGCCATGGAAGAGACGGTCGCCCACAAAACACGTGGCACACTCCTCAGTTTACACGAGCTTTCTCCCCGAACAGCCTATGTCATTGGAGACGATGGGAGGCTATATGAAAAAGCTTTGAGAGATATCACCGTTGGGACTCTTCTCTTAATCAAAGCCGGCGAAATCATTCCTCTAGATGGAGAAGTGGTAGAAGGAAGCTCTTTGGTTAACCTTGTTCACTTGACTGGTGAGAGTCAACCGCTTGCAAAAAAACAGGCGATGAAGTCCCCGCAGGCGCTGGCAACCTTGACGGAACACTCACCATCCGCGTCATCCGGACCAGCTCCGATTCAACTTTGAGCCGCATTATTAAGCTCATCACGCAAGCGCAAGAAGCAAAACCACGCCTTGAGCAATTTCTCGACCGCTTTGGCAAGTGGTATGCCTCATCTATCATCCTGCTTTCCGCCTTCTTTGCCTGTGCCCTTCCTTGGATATTCCATATTCCTTATCTTGGCATTGAAGGCTCGATTTATGAGCACTAACCTTTCTTATTGCGGCCTCTCCCTGTGCGCTCATCATCGCTGTTCCAACTGCTTACCTAGGAGCAATCTCCTCCTGCGCAAAAAAAGGGATTCTCCTCAAAGGCGGCATTACTCTCGACGGAGTCGCCTCATGCAAGGTCGTTGCCTTCGACAAAACAGGCACTCTGACCAGTGGCAAACTCACTTGCACTTCCTTTGAACAAATCGCAGGCCCTCACATCAACAATGAAACCGCTATTTCGATTGCTGCTACGCTCGAGCGCCACGCTGTTCACCCCATCGCCGAAGCCCTCGTGCTCTACGCCCAAAAAGGGGCCTTCCTCCCACACCGATCGAACACTTTAAATCGATTGCAGGTTCAGGACTCGAGGGGGTTGTACTCAACTACCCCTCCTTCATCGGAAATCGAGAATTTATCTTTTCCAAGATGAAAAATCCACCTACTCTACCCCCTCTTCACAGCTTGTAACCTACCTTCTCATCGACCAGTCCCTTTTTGTCTTCCACTTCACGGACGAAATCCGATCCAACATCCAAACCGTTATTACCCAACTCAAACAAAGGCATCTCCAAGTCGTGATGCTCTCTGGAGACCACGCCATCAATGCGAACGCCGTTGCGAAAGAACTGGGAATCGATGAGGTCTACGCCGATCTACGCCCTGAAGATAAACTTTCTCAAGTAGAACTGCTATCGAAGACAAAAGGCCTCATGATGATTGGAGACGGAATCAATGACGCACCGGCTCTTGCTCGCGCTACAATCGGCATCTCGATGGGGAAAATTGGAAGTTCTACCGCGATTGATGCCTCTGACATCGTCTTTCTCAATGATGACCTTAACCTTTTAGACTGGCTCTACAAAAAGGCCCACCTAACAATGCGCATTGTGAAAGAAAATCTCACACTTGCCTTAGCTGTCATCTGCTGCGTTACAACTCCCGCCCTCCTGGGCTGGGTCCCTCTCTGGCTCGCCGTCATTCTCCATGAAGGCGGAACTGTGCTGGTCGGCCTTAATTCTCTTAGACTTCTCAAAAAATAATCACTAGGATACACTGGCGTCGTGGTGAGGATTTTTTTTAATGAAACCAGCTACTCCCTGTTCCCCTACCAATACAAACTGGACTCCTTATAACATAAGCTTAAAAAGCTATGTAGCTATGATTGCTGTAATCTTCTTCATCTTTAAGATTTATAGAACATACCCACTATTTTGCGCTGGGAGAAATTTTTTAAAAGAAAAGGCAGCATCCAACATGAATCAGCTTTCTTTTTTAGAACTCAAAGCCCTTTATCTAAAAAAAGAGAAGCTGAGGAACATTATTTTAACGCTAGGACATCTTATAATCAAGCGGTAGCAGATTACGAGACTGCTAAAAACGCCTATATTGAAGCTCAGGGAAATCAGAGCGCCGCTCTAATTGCTTGTGATAAAGCTTGGAGCGATTGTATAAATGCTTTTCCAAAAAATTCCCCTAGCTCAGAAGAAAATCAAGAATTTTATGAAAAATGTCTAAGGCTTTGGAAGGAAGCTTGTATCAAAAAAATGGCAGCTGAACAGGATTACTCGACAACTGATGCAAATCAAACGAAGGCTGCAAATGCTCTTAGACTCACTCAAAATCGTCGCGATATTCTGAATAGGGAATTTGAATTAGCTGCGTGCAAATTAGAAAATTTTTGCAAAACAATCAACATGATTACTGCCACATCTCTCATAAAAGCTGAAGAAGCTTATCTTAGAGTTCAGGCTAACTCCTCAAATGTAGCGCGTATCATTTGCCAAGTTCTCCAAAACCCTGTCAGAATTTAAAATCCTCGGTAACACCTTATACTATTTGCAAAAAAGTTTATTGAAAAAATAATTTGAATGCTGTCTATTGAAAAATATGACAGACGTTCACAAACAACATCTGCAAGAGGCTCTCAAGCACCAGTCGAAAAAATTCGAAGAGTACTATCTTTGGATGCAAGATCATCTACCTCCCTCTTTTTTTGAGGATGCTGACCCTGATACAGTTCTCTTTATCGCACACACCCTCATTGGATTTGATCACCAGGATTTTTTCACACAGTTCCACTTTAAAAATAGAGCCATTGCCCTTTCACTCGATAGTCCTGATGCAGATTTAACCATCCTCAAACATTACCGCAACCGCGGGATTAAAAATTACCGTACCTTTGTATCCAACGTGCCCCCTCCTTTTATCGGTATTAAACAATGCCTAAGAGTGACAGTCATCTATTTTACAGAATTTTACAAAGAATCCTCCCCGCTCTCTATTGAGAAACAACAAGAACTATTTGAGCAACTCACAAAAAGCAACGTTAAGATATCACAAGAAGAATACAAACATTTATTGGAAGGGATGGATCCGAGGTTTGTACGCTCTCTCACAAAAGACCGCCTTGTGCTCGCATTTGAAGTGTTACTGAGAGCAAGACAACAAGATCCTTGCCAGTATGAGGTACGATTCAACGAGGACTGGGAAAAGAAAAAAGAAACCCCTTCCTTGCAAATCGTCCTTGCATGGAAGAATGTTCCCAAGTACGACTTTTTGCATCGCCTAGCTAAAGTTGTCAGGCGCCACGGACTTGCCATCAAACGAATGGCAGCCACTTATATTAACCCTTACAGCAAGCAAAGCATTCTAGTTATGTCTCTCGGGCTACACGGTATCAAAGGGAAAGCTGCTTGGGAAGAAGCCGATATAGAAGACTTTCTACAAGAACTAGTCACCGTCAAATACTTCCCCGGACAAGAAATCATCGAAACAACTTTTGTAGATAGCGGATTGATCAGAGGCAATTTAGGGAACCTCGTTAAGACAATGGCATATTTTATCCACCAAGCGCTCGTTCATAGCGATATGAACCTCTATTCATTTCCCAATATCGAAGAGGCCCTATGCAGACACCCTGAACTCACCATCATGCTCACTGAAGCTTTTGAGTGGAAATTCCATCTAGAAAAGAATGATCTAAAAAAATATGCCGAGACAAAAGAAAAGCTCGTAGCGCTTGTAGAACAACTCGACACAGGTCAGCCTTCCAATGATATCCGACGTAAAAATGTTTTAAAACAAGGTCTTAATTTTATTGATTTCATGCTGAAGACCAACTTTTATTGCAAAAATAAAACAGCCTTTTCATTCCGACTAGATCCCAATTATCTCAACAACCTTCCCTATAATCGTGTAGACAAGTTCCCTGAAATCCCTTTCGGTCTTTTTTTCATCAAAGGAATGTATTACATCGGATTCCATATCCGCTTCCGCGATTTGGCAAGAGGAGGGCTAAGAACCGTATATCCTGAACGGGTCGAACAACTCCTGTGGGAGCGGAACAACATTTTCTCAGAGTGTTACAACCTTGCTTTTACACAGCAGAAAAAAAATAAAGACATCCCCGAAGGAGGCGCTAAAGCCGTCATTCTCCTAGAGCCCTATGAAAGAATTCGTTCTGAAGAAGAGATTTATAAAAATGAGTTAGAAAGAGCCGACACAAAACCAGAAGACATTGCAGAAAAACTCAAAATCTTTGCCGTTGAGCAAAAACTCGAATACCTTTACCAATCGCAACGCTCTTTTGTCGAAGCTTTACTTAAAATTGTCAATTGTAATCCCGACGGAACCCTTAAGACAAAACATCTCATTGACTACTACCAAAAAACAGAATACCTCTACCTCGGCCCCGATGAGAACATGCAAAATCCCATGATCACATGGATCTCCAATTACGCCAAGGAAGTAGGATATAAACCAGGCACTGCTTTCATGAGCAGTAAGCCGGGCGCTGGTATTAACCACAAAGAGTTTGGAGTTACCTCGTGCGGCGTCAATGTCTACATGGAAGAAGTCCTTAAACACTTAGGTATCGATCCTACAAAAACTGAGTTCACCATTAAAATTTCTGGAGGGCCTGATGGCGATGTAGCCGGCAATCAAATGTATAACCTCTATCGCTACTACCCCAAAACAGCCAAGCTAATTGCGACCATCGATGCCTCTGGCACCATTTACGATCCCAAAGGGCTCGACCTAGCAATTATTGCAGATCTCTTTAAAACATCTCAGCCCATTAATTGCTATCCTCCTGAGAAACTCTCAGACGACGGATTTCTTGTTAATATCAAGAAAAAAAGGGAAGAGAGCGCCTACACTCAACAAACCCTCTGCCTACGCAAGCAAAAAGGGAAAGTTGTCGAAGAATGGCTATCGGGCAATGAAATGAATCACCTCATGCGCTTTAATATCCTTCAAGCGAAAACAGACATCTTCATACCCGGTGGAGGACGCCCTAGAACTCTCAACGAAACAAACTACAAAGATTTTCTAGATAAGACAGGGATTCCCTCCTCGAAAGCGATTGTCGAAGGAGCCAATCTCTATCTCACCCCTGGTGCAAGAGTTGCCCTCGAAGACCTTGGCGTTGTCATCATCAAAGATAGTTCCGCCAATAAAGGAGGCGTCATATGCTCCTCCTTTGAAGTCTTAGCAGGACTCATCCTAGACGAAAAAGAGTTCATGGCAGAAAAACCCACTATTGTCGATGAAATCTTAGACACCATCCGAAAAAGATCCCAAGATGAAGCCAAACTCCTGCTACAATCCCACGGCAAAGGCTATCTCACACAGATTTCCGATGAGATTTCAACCAAAATTAATAAATTAGCCGATGAGCTTCTTGCCTACCTAATCCCCCTCACACTTCCCTCCGATCCGAAAGACCCCCTCATCCACTGCATCCTTAACTACGCCCTACCCATATTGCGCAAAAAATATGCAAAAAGAATGCTAGAAAATGTCCCCGACGTCCACAAAAAAGCCATCATTGCCAGCTTCCTTGCTCAACGCCTCGTCTACAGACAAGGCCTTGCCTGGGCCCCTTCCGTTGTGGAGATCCTTCCTCTCATCGTCTCTGATCCCACAATTATAGACTCACCTTAAGCAAAAAGAAGAAACCACGGGCCGTTTCAAAGCTATTGAAGGACAAACAAGGCAAGTATTAATAAATTCTTGAGTCTCATCGTCTCTGATCCTACATATATTAACGGACCCTTCTAACATCAGCCCATTCTAAAGGTTGCTGCGTAAAGGGGTTTTTTCCTGTGTTTAGATAATGCTTCCGAAGTGCTTCGTACCCTACAAACGTGCCTCCTATAGAAACCAGATTAACTGTTTCCCCAAAAATAGCGCATTCTATAGGCTCTTTCACAGGTTCAGATATCTCCTCCAACCCTTCGAATGGAGGACATTGGATCCGACGTTGATAACGTATCCAAGGCCCCCACTGTTGCATAAAGGCAGTGAGTGCTTCCTCTGTATACTCCCCCATTATCCTGTCCCGGGCTTCTAAAATAACCTTATCAGAAGTGTTAGCAGCATTTCTAAAGATCATATGACGCGTATCAATGGGAAGCTCTAGAGATTCTGCTAAAGGAATGATGAAAGCTAACTCAATTGAAATCCTATCAACCCATCTCAATTGTTCAACACGCCTTCGAATACAATCTTGCACCCGTTCGAAGTAGTAGAATCCCTTACCACGTCGACGTAACTCCTTTTCTGGAATATCATCGCCCATCAGCTCTGCTACTTTGATTTGCATACAGATTTCCTCAAAAGCATGGATAATACGATCATCGCACGTGGTAAGGCCATGATGCATTCGTTGAAGAGCATCCCTGTTTATTTCCTCACTGCCAGCCATTTCTTGGATCATCTGCATCACGCGCGTTGCTAAACCCTGTCTTGCGCCTTTATTTCCATATTCAGCTGTATTCACCAGTCTTGCTAAGAAAGTCTTAAAGCTATCTCGATACACACCTAATGCTGGGATAGAGGTTGCATTCGTTTCCCCCGCCTCATTTTTCCAGAAGGCTACTGCTTCTTCTGGAGTTAGAAAATTTCTTTCAACAGCCCTTGCAGGCATTGAAAAATTAAACTGCATACCTGGCGCGCCCACCGTATCAATATGGGCTCTTAATCTATTGAGAACATCTTCCGAAAGACCTGTATTTTCCAGTGTAACGATTCGAGTGCCTCCGTCGGCTCTTTCTCCCATTTGAGTAATCCAGGGCGGCAAAGAAGTTAAGCCTGGGCAATTTTCAAAGGTTAAGTTTCCATCCACACTCAATCCTTCTAGCAAAATGATGGGGCCTTGGCAATTCCTAAAGCTTAGAGGTCCAGTCACACTTAACTCTCCTGGCAAAGTGATCAGACCTTGGTGAGTGTGAAAAAATAGGCCACCAGTCACACACCTTTCTCGCAAGGTAATTGAGCCCGAGCAATTTTCAAAGATTATGCCACCCCAACCCCAGCCCACGTTTAAGCCTTCTTGTAAAGTAATCGAATCTTGGCAATAACTAAAAACCAAGGAACCGCTCACACTCAACTCTTCTGGCAAAATGATTGGGCCTGGACAAGAACTAAAATGTAAGCCTCCTCTTATAATTAATTTCTCTGGTAAAATGATCGGGCCTGGACAACGTTCAAAGTATAACTCTCCTCTCTCACCTAACGCTCTTAACAAAGTGATCGGACCTTGGCAATTGTTAAAGTGTAGTTTGTCATCTACACTTAACCCTTCTGGCAAAGTGATTGGGCCTGGACAATCTTCAAAGAATAAATCTTTTACCTTCAACTTTTCTGGCAAAGTGATTGGACCTTCACACTCCTTAAAGTGTAGGTTGCCATCTACACTTAACCCTTCTGGCAAAGTGATTGGACCTTTACACTCCTTAAAGTGTAGGTTGCCATCTACACTTAACCCTTCTGGCAAAGTGATTGGACCTTTACACTCCTTAAAGTGTAGGTTGCCATCTACACTTAACCCTTCTGGCAAAGTGATTGGACCTTTACACTCCTTAAAGTGTAGGTTGCCATCTACACTTAACCCTTCTGGCAAAGTGATTGGACCTGGACAATTTCCAAAAAATAAACCATTTACCTTCAACCCTTCCGGCAAAGTAATCGGACCATGGTAATCTTCAAATCGCAAATTTCTTATGCATGGAGAAAATCCCAAATGGATAAATATATTGGGCAAGATAATGCCAACCAATGAGCCAATAACAGTTAACATTGTAAATAAAGCAACTTTTTTAAAATGGAGGTGGACTTCAACGCTACCCCATGTTGGTGGAGATACACGACAAATATTTCTTAGAACAAGCGAGAGCCCTTTATAGGTTCCAACAACCAAATGAATAGCGGTATCAGCAGTTGCAACAACTGATATAAAAATAGACCAAACACGCGCTTCCAAATTAGCCTTAAAACGTTGATAGCCAGTTTGGGCCGGAATTCTTGGATCAACAAGAGCTAAAGTCGGGCCAATGAGGAATCGTTCAGTTAAAGAAAACTGAGCATCTACCATACTTAATTCGCCTCCATGAAAACGAGTCGAGCTTACAATCTTTTCAAATTAAACGCAGTATTAAAGGCTTATCAGCCTTAAACCCTGGGATTGTGCATGGTTGGCGGGAGCTTCGAACTCCCACCAATCCGAATTTTGAAAATACCCGGCCCTTAAGGGTCGGGTTTCCGCCGAAGGACGGATAAAAAGATGGTGTGCTTATTGAGGCAGTTGCAAAACTCAGGGTTCGTCGAATTCCGGGATTGTTTTGACCGATTTTTGATTCTTTTCGGGTGGATAATATCAACTTTCGTATATAACCCACCCAAAAAAATCAAAAATCGGTCAAAACAATCCGGAATTGACGAACCTGAGTTTTGCAATTGCCTCTATTGGTTATAAGCTAAGAGCTTGCGCTGCGTGCGCATAGTTTAGCACTTCACAAGAGCCAACTACCTGCTCCTGTTCTCCAGCGTAGATCAAAAAGCCTTTGGGACTTCTATTTTCTACTAATTCTTGGAAAAATTTTAAGTTTTTGAAAAAGTCACTGTTGAATGTTTGTGCTGACTTTATTTCAATGGGGACAAGTATATGCCCTTTTTGGAAGATAAGATCGACTTCATGTCCGTGCGTATCACGAAAAAAATAGAGATGAGGATCGAGCCCTTGGTTCAATCTCGATTTCATAAGCTCTAGAACCACTAGATTTTCTACTAGATACCCTCTAAGAGGGTCTCTTTCTAGCTGTCCTACATTTTCAATTCCTAATAGGTAAGTTGCAAGCCCTACATCTGTAAAATAAATCTTCGAAGACTTGATTATCCTCTTCCCAAAATTTTCATGGTAGGGAGGGAGCCGAATTAAAATAAATGAGGCCTCTAAAATAGAAATCCAATCGTTGATCGTATGCGCAGAAACACCCACATCATTGCCCAGACTCGCAGCATTCAATAATTGCCCCACCCTGCCTGCACACATCCTGACAAATCTTTGAAATTGAGCCAGATCTTTTACATTGATCAATTGCCTTAAATCTCTTTCTACATATGTTTGAAAATAGTTGCGATAGGCTTTTGTTGGATCAAGCTCATCTTTGAAGATACGAGGGTACCCACCCTTTAGAACGGCTTCATCTAGGGAAATCTGAATCCCGGCTTCGGTAAGTTCACTTAAACTCATGGGCAACAGCTGCAAAAGAGCTGCGCGTCCAGCTAATGACTGCGTGATAGCCTCATGCAGCTCCATCTGGTGGCTGCCCGTCAGGATAAACATCCCCTTACTTTGCACCTCATCAACAATCACCTGGATATAAGAAAGGAGGCTGGGAACACCTTGGATTTCATCTAAAATAGCCCCTTCCGGGTACTTTTCTAAAAACCTACGAGGGTCTGACTGAGCAAGCTCTTTGACATCTGCAGCTTCTAAATTAACGTAGGGCTTATTAGGAAATATTGCCCTTACAAGTGTTGTTTTGCCAGACTGTCTAGGGCCCATGACAGTGATAATGGGGTAGCCTTGGGCTAAGGCTTTTAATTCATCTGCAATCTGCCTGGCATATAAAGAACGGTCATTCATAGAGTATCCGGCTAATCGGAAGTTGAACTTCAGTTTAGCCGGATTTTACAATCATCGTCAATAGAAACCTTTTTACAAAAGACTTATCTAGCTGATTATAAGATAGTTAACAAAATAATTTGGCAGTCGACAACAACAAGCGCTAATTTTTCTTGCCAATTCTCGCTATTTTTCATATAATGACCATTATGAAAAATTTACCTGTGAAAAAACCTCCAAAAAATCAACGTGAGCGGCTTGTTCTCCTAGGGCTTGTTGAGCTTTATCTTGAAACAGGTAAACCTATTGGATCTAATACCTTACGAGAAAACGGATTCCCCCACTTAAGCTCTGCGACTATCCGGAACTACTTTGAAAAGCTAGAACAGGAAGGGTTCTTAAAACAACAACACTCTTCTGGAGGAAGAATTCCGACGCATCTAGCCTACCAACTCTATGCTACAACTCACCTGAAAAATCCTCTCATCACGGAAAAAGATAAAAAACTCATCAAACAGAGAATTTCCAAAGAGACGAGAGAAATCATCTCCTACTTGCAGCAGGCTGCAGAAACAATTAGCGAGCTCACGCGGTGCGCAGTCTTCTTATCAGCCCCCCGGTTTGATCAAGATTTTGTCCTCGATATCAAACTCATTTCGATCGACAATCACCGCTGTCTGTGCGTCTTGATCACCGACTTTAGTCTGGTTCAAACAGAACTCCTCTATACCGATAAAAAGTTAAGTAGTTTTACAGTCAAACGGATCGAATCTTTCTTCCGATGGAAACTAACAGGCCTTGATCGTCCTAACCTATCTGAGCAAGAAGAGGCGCTTGCAACTAAATTTTACAGTGAGGTAATGCTCCGCCATCTCGTAGGTAACACCCATTTCACTTCAGAAGATGTCTACAAAACAGGCTTTTCTCAGCTCCTTGCCTATGAAGATTTTAATGATGCCACCATGCTTGCTGGAGGCCTCGGCTTCTTTGAAAATAAAGAAGCGCTGCGCTCCCTGCTCAACCAGTGCTCAGAAACAGGCGCACTCAACTTTTGGATTGGGGAAAACGTGCAAGGTTGCTGCGTCATTGCGATACCTTATAAGATCAATCAAACCATTGTGGGATCGATTGCGATTCTAGGCCCAAGCCGCGTTCCCTACAGAAAATTATTTGGTATTTTAGAAACTGTATCCGAGACGCTATCTGAGTGCCTGACTAAGAGCGTCTATAAATTTAAAATTACGTTCAGAAAACCTGCCCCCGGCTTGCTCGGCATGCAACCTGAACAAAGCACATTAGCACTGGAGAACAAACATGGTAAACGATGACCCACAAGCAGAAGTGCCTCCAAACGGAGAACCCCTACCTGCTCAAACAGAAGAGAAAGAAGATTATAAAGACAAATATCTACGCCTACTTGCTGAATCAGAAAATATGCGTAAGAGAATGCAAAAAGACAAACAAGAGATGACTCGTTTTGCAATAGAAAATGTATTGGCTGATGTGATCACCCCAATGGACAACTTAGAAAATGCGCTGGCCGCTGCTAAAAACATGTCACCTGACATCAAAAACTGGGCCTTTGGGTTCCAGATGATTTTAGGGCAATTTCAAGAGGTCTTACAACAGCATGGCGTCGCAAGCTTTAAATCAGAAGGAGAAAAATTTGATCCGCACAAGCACGAAGCTGTCGAGTCGGAAGAATCGACAACTCTTCCTGCAGGCACCATCTTGCAAGAATATGTCAAAGGCTACCGCTGCGGCGATCGTATTATTCGTGTAGCTAGAGTGAAGGTAAGCACTACACCCAAACCTTCCACTACACCAGAAGAACTAAAAAAAGGAGAGTAATCGTATGACAACACAGAAGAAAAAGGAAGAATCATTGGAATTGACTTAGGAACAACTAATTCGTGCGTAGCGATCATGGAAGGTTCAACACCTGTTGTGATTGCAAATGCTGAAGGAGGAAGAACGACTCCTTCGATCGTAGCTTATAAGAATGAAGAACGTCTTGTAGGGGTCCCTGCAAAACGGCAGGCGATTACCAATCCTGAAAAGACGATCTATTCTGCAAAACGCTTCATTGGTCGTAAGTACAGTGAAGTTGAATCAGAAATTAAAACCGTTCCTTACAAAGTCACGAAAAATGCCAATGGCGATGTCGTCTTTGATATTGACGGCAAACTCGTGACTCCTGAAGAGATTGCTGCACAAGTGCTCATCAAGATGAAAGAGACAGCAGAAGCCTATCTCGGGGAAAAAGTCACAGAAGCTGTGATCACTGTACCTGCCTACTTCAATGACTCTCAAAGACAGTCGACAAAAGATGCAGGGAAAATTGCAGGGCTTGATGTAAAACGGATCATCCCTGAGCCAACAGCTGCAGCCCTGGCTTATGGCTTTGATAAGACGCAAGATAAGAAAATCGTCGTGTTTGACTTGGGCGGTGGAACGTTTGATGTTTCTGTTTTAGAAATTGGCGATGGAGTTTTCGAAGTATTATCTACAAAATGGAGATACCCATCTTGGAGGAGATGACTTTGACAATGCTATCTTGCACTGGTTACTCGACCAATTTAAAAAAGAAACAGGCATTGAACTCTCAAAAGATAAGATGGCCTTGCAAAGATTGCGCGATGCTGCTGAAAAAGCAAAAATCGAGCTCTCTGGGAATCAGACAACAGAGATCAACCAACCGTTCATCACGATGGATGCAACAGGCCCTAAACACTTAGCGCTCACACTCACCAGAGCTAAGTTAGAAGAGCTGACACACAGCCTGATTGAAAGAACAGTAGAACCCTGCCTTAAGGCGCTCAAAGATGCTAATCTCTCAAGAGAGCAGATCAATGAAGTAATACTCGTCGGTGGAATGACGCGTATGCCAGCTGTCAAAAGAAAAGTGAAAGAAATCTTTGGTAAAGAGCCGCATAAGGGCGTGAACCCTGATGAAGTCGTTGCTGTCGGCGCTGCTATCCAAGGGGGCGTTCTTGCAGGAGATGTTAAAGATGTTCTCCTCCTCGATGTGATTCCATTAACACTCGGCATTGAGAACTTATGGCGGAGTTTTAACTCCTCTCGTTGAAAGAAACACAACCATCCCTACCCAGAAGAAGCAAGTCTTCTCTACAGCTGCTGATAACCAACCAGCTGTGACGATTGTCGTTCTTCAGGGAGAGCGAAAAATGTCTAAAGACAATAAAGAAATTGGACGTTTTGACCTCACAGATATCCCTCCAGCTCCACGGGGAACACCGCAAATCGAAGTCTGCTTCGACATCGATGCTGATGGCATTCTCCATGTTTCTGCTAAGGATGTCCAAACAGGCAAATCTCAAAAAATCCGCATCGAAGCAAAATCAGGACTCTCTGAAGCTGAAATCAAACGGATGCTCAAAGATGCCGAAGACCATGCTGAGGAAGATAAACAACGGAAAGAAGAGGTTGAAACACGCAATGAGGCAGATAGCTTAGCCTTTAGAGCTGAGAAATCCCTCACTGAGTATAAAGACAAACTTCCTGCAGAGGTTGTCTCAGACATTCAAACCCGTATTGACGCCGTTAAAGCAGCGCTTAAGTCGGAAGATATGTCTCAGATCAAACGCGCATCTGATGATCTCAATACTGCGATGCAGAAAATTGGGGAAGCAATGCAAAAGCAAGGCGCTCAAGCAGGCCCTGCAGCTTCTGGTCCTAAGGAGACCCAAAAGCCTGACATCGAAGATGCCGAAGTCGAGATCCTCGATGATGAAGACAAAAAATAATCCATCTCTCACATCCTCCGCTCAAAAGGCGGAGGATTTTTTCTTTGAGCTCTCTTCTTGCTTAATTTTATCGTTTAGGAGTTAAATGGGTGAATGGAAGCTGTTTTTATCTTCCCCCATCAAATATTTGAAAATCATCCTGGTTTAAAAAAAAATCGTTTGATTCTTTTAATTGAAGATTCTCGGTTTTTTTCTGATTTTTCATTCCACAAAAAAAAATTAATCCTTCATCGAGCTACTCTGAAAAGTTTTCAAAACAACCTTAAAAGAAAAGGATTTCAGACTTATTATGTGGAAAAAGATCTCGATAAAACTATCCAAGAACTGCAAATTTCTTCTATTCATGTTGTTGAATTCGACGATATTTCTCTTTCAGAAAAAATCACGAAATTAGCAAAGAAAAGAAAAATCAATGTGCAATTTTATGCTAGCCCTGGGTTTTTGACATCAACTGATGAATTTCTAAAACTTTTTGAAGGTAGAGAAGCACTTTAATTTTCAAACTTTCTATATTTACCAACGAAAAAAAATTAAACTTGCTTTTGGATGAAAGAGGAAAACCGATTGGTGGTAAGTGGAGTTTTGATGCTGAAAACAGGAAAAGACTTCCAAAAGGGATTCAAATTCCTAAATTTTCAAGATTTACTCAAACAAAAGAAGTCAAAGAAGCAATTGCTTACGTTAAGAAAAAGTATCCAAGAAACCCAGGATCTTTTCGAGAACTTCAATTATCCGACAACCCACGCTCTTGCAAAAAAGGCTTTAATTCACTTTCTTACGACTAGATTACATTATTTTGGGGAATATGAAGATTCAATTGCAGCAAATGAAGAGATCTTATTTCATTCATGCCTCTCTCCTATTCTGAATATTGGACTATTAACCCCAAAACAAGTCGTTGATGAAACAATCAAATTCTCTGAAAAGAAAAAGATTCCCATTAACAGCCTGGAAGGATTTATAAGGCAAGTAATTGGCTGGAGAGAGTTTGTTCGCGGTGTTTATCATACGATTGGAAAGACTCAAAGAAAAGGGAAATTTTTTTAGGCATAATCGGAAAATACCGAAAGCATTTTATGAAGGATCCACAGGGATTAACCCCATCGATACAAATATTAGGAAACTGCAGAAATGGATATTTACATCATATTGAACGATTGATGTTATTAGGCAATTTTTTCTTGTTATGCGAAATTTCTCCAGATGAGGTTTATCGTTGGTTTATGGAGTTATTCATTGATTCATATGATTGGGTGATGGTCCCAAACATATATGGAATGAGCCAGTATGCGGATGGTGGAATGATGACAACAAAACCCTATTTTAGTGGATCCAACTATATTCTAAAGATGAGCGATTTCAATAAAGGGAGCTGGTGTAAAGTGTGGGACTCTCTCTTTGGAGATTTTCGATTAAACATGAGAGCTTTTTTGCTAATCAGCCAAGACTGCAGGTTTTATATCGACATACTAAAAAAAGAACAGACACAAGAATTACACAAATCGGCTCAAAACTTTTTTCGATCAACTTTTTCGTCCACGTTAAATTAAAGAACCTTTAAAAAGGCATCAATCACTCTCCAGCTTTGAGGACTTCCATGAAAGCATTTTGAGGGATATGAACTTTGCCGATCTCTTTCATGCGCTTCTTCCCTTCTTTTTGTTTCTCCCAGAGTTTGCGCTTACGCGTGATGTCGCCGCCATAACACTTGGCTGTGACGTTTTTGGTGATTGCGCGGATGGTTTCTCTTGCAATCACTTTCCCACCGATAGCGGCTTGCACAGGAACTTTAAACTGCTGCATGGGGATGACGTCGAGAAGCTTTTTGCAGATAGCCCTCCCCTTACCCTCTGCTTTTGATCTGTGAATAAGACAGGAAAAGGCATCAACAGGTTCTTCATTGACGCGGATTTCTAGTTTCGACGATATCTCCCACTTCATCAGGAAGAGAGCTCATCAGTCAAAAGAAGCCATAGCCACGGGTCACCGACTTTAATTTATCATTGAAGTCCGTGATGATTTCATTCATAGGGAATTTGTAGGTTAAGAGGAGGCGTTTGCTATCGATTGTTTCTGTTTTTTCAAGCTTACCCCGTTTTTCCATCCCAAGGCCCATCATAGCACCTAAATAATCTGATGGAAGCATGATGTGACATTTCACCCATGGCTCTTCGATGAGCTCGATGTGTCCAGGATCTGGATAGTGTGCAACATTATCGATCTCTTTTCTCACCGCTTGCCAGTGTAAATTTATATACAACGCTGGGAGCCGTTGTGATGATATCGAGTGTTGAATTCTCTTTGGAGTCTTTCAAACACAATCTCAAGATGTAAAAGGCCTAGGAAGCCACATCTGAACCCAAAACCGAGCGCCATGCTACTTTCTTGCTCAACATAGAGGGCAGAATCATTGAGCTGCAGTTTATGCAAAGCTTCTCGCTTAAAAGCTCAAAATCAGAAGAATCAACCGGGTAAAGACCTGCAAAAACAACGGGCGAGATCATGCGAAACCCTGGCAGCGGCTCTAATGCGGGGTGTTTTGTCAAAGTGACAGTATCCCCAATTTTCACATCAGCTGGTTTTTTGATATTTGCAATTACGTACCCCACTTCTCCAGGGCGCAGTACATCGACAGGTTTTGCCTCAGGTGTAAAAACACCCACTTCTAAGACTTCATAATTTTTCCCTGTGAACATCATCTGGATCTGCGACTTCTTTCCAATTTCTCCACTCACGACTCGGATATAAATCATAACACCGCGATAAACATCATAGTGGGAATCAAACACGAGCGCGCGCAAGACAGTATCTAAAGGAGGCTTAGGTGGGGGCACATAGATTACAATACTTTCAAGAACTTCTTTAAGCCCAAAACCTGTTTTAGCAGAACATAAGGTGGTATTAGCAGTATCAAGCCCAATCACATCTTCGATTTGCTGCTTGACACTTTCAGGATCAGCTGCAGGAAGATCTATTTTGTTGATGATAGGAAGTATTTCTAAATCCCGCTCGATAGCCATATGCACGTTAGCAAGTGTTTGCGCTTGCACCCCTTGTACGGCATCGACAATCAGAAGCGCCCCTTCACAAGCAGATAAAGAACGGGAAACTTCATATGAAAAGTCAACATGCCCCGGTGTATCGATAAAGTTCATCTGGTAGATGGTCCCATCATCTGCTTTATAATACATCGTAACGGGATGGGCCTTAATTGTGATCCCCTTCTCCCTTTCTAGATCCATGGCATCCAAGACTTGATCTTTCATCTCTCTTGCAGAGATAGCACCCGTAAGTTCTAAAAGGCGGTCAGCAATCGTCGATTTTCCATGGTCGATATGGGCAATAATTGAAAAATTTCTGATACGCGCAAGGTCATATTTAAAATCTGACTTATTATCTTTATCAACATCCATTATTGAAAAAACCTTCCTATAATCCGGGCAATATCTTGGTAGGTAACATACACAAAGAAGACGATGAGGAGAACAATGAATGGAATGATGAGTTTTTCCATGGTTTTGGCTTTGATCGGTCTTTTTGTAACCCCTCAATGATGGAAAATAAGATATGTCCCCCATCTAACACAGGAATAGGCAATAAGTTAATGAAAGCAAGGTTCAAGCTTACAAAACCAAGCCAAAAAAGAGCATCTTTCAACCCACTTTGCCAGCTGTATTGAAGCGCTTGAACAATACCTACAGGACCTGCAAGATTTTTAGGGCTGAGAGAGCCTGAAACCAAGTTAATGAGAGTCCTCCATGTCTGATCGACGACATCTCCAAACAAAACAAAAGGAGTAGGATTGTAAGAAACTAAACGATCTTGGAGTTCAACCCCTAACATGAGAGTCTTTTGCGACTGCGCTAAAAGCTCAAACTGCTGAGCGCGTACTTCAGGATCTTCTATTTTCTCAATTTGTTTTTTGTATGCCTCAAACCGCGCTTCTGCTTGCGCTTTAATCTTGGGATCTAAAGGAAGCTCAGAATATGCTTTCAAAACAACGGGCGCAAGAAGATGGAGGTTATCTAATTGAGACTGCGGGTTTGTTGATGCCAGACTCTCTATCATCTGAGAAAGTTTATCAACTTGAAAAGAATTTTCAAAAAACGCATCCGATTTTGTCCAAGATACAACCGGCGCTTTATGAGAGCGATCCACAATGATCAGGGCTTTCCTACTTTGCAGTTTTGCAAGAAGATCAAACGAAGTCATTACAGCTTCTCCATCGACTGCTACAATTGTATCCCCTGGCTCAAGGGATAAACTGAGGTTCTTACGAGCCTCTGGCTTGTACTGCGCTGTTTCTAAATTTTTATGCACGTACGATAAAGGGTTTTCTACAATACAACGGTTGTTCAAATTATAAGGAATAAAATATAGCTGAGAACTTTTGCCATAAGTCCCGCTTCATGCTGCCAATCGCTAAGCTCTGCTTTTTGATTAGCATCAATTTGCAAATCAGAGATTTTCAAACGAGGGACACGTGTAAAAAAAGTTGTGGAGCCTCTCTTAACTGTTAAAAATGCAATTGGTTCGTTCAGGACCTGCGTTAAGTAACTTCTTGAAAAAATCAACTCTCCATCGGCCCATAGAATGCGATCCCCTTTTGGATCCCGCTCTTTTCCATAGGAGACCCAGGTGCTGTGATCTTATCAAACACCAGGTATTCAGCAGGGATCATCCCTAAAGCAGCAACTGCCTCCATCCCATGCATATGGGGATCGAGAGGATAAGAAAAAGAGTTTTCTTGCTTCGTGAAATAATTGATCTCTTTACCTGAAAGATGACGAGCATTTTTGTTCATCATCATCTCTAAAAATATATTGGAAAATCCTTGTACAGGCTTATTATCGACGGCTTTAAACTGATCCCCAGGGCGGACACCAAAGGTGTAGAGATTCGATTGCGTCTCAATATTTCCAATGACATTGGTATGTTCTCGGAAAGGTTTTTCTTGCCCTCCCGTTATCCAAATAAGAACAAAGACAAAAAGTGCAAAAAGAACATTTGTTACAGGTCCTGCAAGAGCAACTTTAATCCGTTGAAGTGGTTTCTTTCCATAGAAGCCATCGGGGATGTCATGAGGCTCCATCCCACCTTTTTTTTCCATACCAGCAATGCGCACATACCCGCCAAACGGAAGCCAACAGATTTGCCATTTGACACCTTTTGATTCCCAACTATAGATCGCTTTTCCAAAACCAATCGAAAAAGCCTCGAGCCGTCATCCCCACTCTTCTAGCCATCACGTAATGGCCAAGCTCATGGATAAAAACTAAAAAACCAAGACCTAAAATTGCAAGAAACAAATAAAGTATATTTTCCATTATTCCACTTGCGCCTCCTCGCGCGCTGCAGCGTCTACTTTCAAAAGAGAATCCAAGTCAGATGGCTGTAGGGTGTGTCTCTTTAAAGAGACTCTAATTTAATACCAATCTCATGCCACCCAATCTCTTTTCGACAAAATCTGCCTACTAAAACCTCATTGGCTGCATTCAAATAACAAGGCGCACTTCCTCCTTGGGCAAGCGCTTTAAACGCCAGATCAAGGCACTGAAACTTTTGTATATCAGGAGGGAAAAACTGCAGAGAACCATGCTTTGCAAAAGCAAAAGGCTCTAGTGGCGATTCCCTTCTCTCCGGATACGTCAACGCATACTGAATCGGCATCATCATATTAGGTTCTGACATTTGCGCCAAGATCGACCCATCAATATACTCAACAAAACTATGAATAATACTTTGAGGATGAATGACAACTTCAATTTTATCTATAGGAATATCAAATAAGAAATGAGCCTCGATCACTTCAAAACCTTTATTCATCAGAGTTGAAGAATCGACTGTGACCTTAGGCCCCATCTGCCATGTCGGATGAGCAAGTGCCTTTTCAACCGTGATCGAAGCAAGATCCTCTTGGGGCGTATGCAAAAATGGTCCACCAGAAGCTGTCAAAATCAATCTGCGCACATCTTTGAAAGAATTACCTTGCAAGCACTGAAAAATAGCGCTGTGCTCGCTGTCGATAGGGATGATGGAAACATTGTTTTCCTTGGCTAGCTGCATGATATACGCGCCAGCAGAAACCAACACTTCCTTGTTAGCAAGACCGATGGTTTTCCCCTCTTTGATTGCTTGTGCCGTCGGCAATATACCAATTGCCCCTGTCATTGCAGAAACAACATAATTCACACTAGGGTGTGACGCCACCTCTAAAAGACCTTCCATGCCTGAAACAATTTTCAAACGGGAAATATTTTTAATTCCAGAGCCTTTTCTTCTTCATACACAGCTACGATCTCGGGATGAAACTCCCTAATCTGAGGCTCTAAAGCAGCAATATTTGACTTAGCAGCTAAAGCCTTAACTTGAATTTCTGAAGATAGTGCCCGTGCGATGTTTAGGGTGTTTTTTTCC
This sequence comes from Rhabdochlamydiaceae bacterium, assembly GCA_047459655.1. GTDB lineage: Bacteria > Chlamydiota > Chlamydiia > Chlamydiales > Rhabdochlamydiaceae > CANJJB01. The sequence goes on along the minus strand of JAJREF010000003.1, from coordinate 189,903 downwards.
AATCGACCCTGTACTTCCAAGAATAGAAATTTTTTTATTCATGACTGCCACCGATTAAAACCGATAGAGAAGCTAAAAGTCAAGGATAGTTACTGTTTTTCTCTAAATAGGAAAGACCTCCATGGCAACACTTTTCAGCCATTAATTGAGCGAGCCCGCATATGTAGGACGCCCCATAGGGGGCGAGCAAAAATCGAAAGATCGCAAAATGTGCATTTTTACAAACATGATACTTATCCAACGGGCTCAACATGTTCCACAACTAAAACTATCTGGTTAAAAATCAACAACATGCGATGAAGATAAAAAATATTTAAATCAAGATAGATTCAAGCACAATTTTAATGGAAATATTTTCAGTTTTATTTTAGAATCGACGTGTCTTTAATTTTTTTACAGAGGGTATAAAATGGATTCTGTTTCATCAAAATCAAGCTATAATTTTCCCAGTTTTGCTGCTCCAGTTCTATTCAAATCAACAGGAGCTGGTTTTTTTCAACGCTGTGTCTCTTTCCTTTCTTTTCCAATACGCCAAATAACATCTCGACGAATTGTCGCGCTGATAGTTGTTGGAGCAATTGGAGCACTTGCTTTACGAGCTTTATACAATCGGCATATTGAAAACAAAAAAGACCAAGTAATAAAAACAGCTAAAGCTTTTCCTGACATATTGAGAGATCTCTTGGACCAATCCTTCGAGAATAGATTACTAGACGAAACCCTGCTCGATTACCTCGAAACAGAGATAACTCCATTTTTTAAATCCAAACATCCACTTGTGAAGCCCCTGGAAAATGCATTTGATTGTTTTATGGAAGACGTACGTAAAACCCCTAAAGACGAGCGTTTTGGTTCAACATTACGATCAAAGATCAGAGAAACTCTCTTTGATTTAATACAAAAGGTCGAATGCCCTACCACATAGGATGAGTTCTGAATGAAGCAAGCTTCATTTAGAAAAAAACATACAGAGATGGCTGCAAATTAAACGTCTTCAAAACCCATCATTTTCTACCGATGAGATAAATACCATACGCGTTTAAAGTGGAAACACGCAAGCATGACAAAATAGGCAAAGCCCATCAGGGTAACAACAAGCCCTCCTGTTGAAAGAGGGATGTGGTAGAATGACAAAAAGTGTCTTGAAAGAGCAACACCTAAAATTGAGCAGACCATGCCAAAAAGACAGGCAAGCCATAGGAGTGTTTTGAGGTGATTGGTGAATAGTCGAGCCATCAAGACAGGGCCTACAAGAAATGCCAACACAAGAAGAACTCCTACAGCTCTAAAAGCTCCAATACAAGTGGTAGCTGTGAGGAACATGAGCAGATGCCCAAAATAGTGGGGACACTCCAAGAGAACTGGCTAAGGCAGGATCGAACGCTGTGATTTTAAATTCTTTAAAACAAAGCGCAACAATGATCAAATCAAAAGCTCCCACGATGGCAACTAACCTGAGATCCTGAAGGTCCAGGGCATCGATGTTACCTGTTACAGCTTCTATACCAATGTGCAGATTTCTAGTGAAAACAGTTACAAGCACAACTCCTATTGCAAAAAGTGTTGTAAACACAAGTCCAATACTCGCATCCTCTTGTAACTTCACAACCTGTGTAAATAGTTGAGTTAAGAATGTGGTTAGAAAAGCAGTTAATAGGGAAGCTAAAAGAAGCGTTTGGATATCAATATTGAATTCTGAAGAAAGTGAAAATGTGATGATATAGGCAAGTACAATCCCTAATAAAACGGTGTGAGAAATAGAGTTGGCAAGCATTGTCATCTTCTTCAAATTCAAGAAAACGCCAATGAGGGCGCAGGCAAAAGATATGCCTAATAAGGCAAGCAGCTGGACTTCATCGGAAGGAAGTCTCTCAAGTGACAAAGAACCTGTGAATCTCTTGAAAAGAGTGGTAAAAAATCCAAGAAAATCTTTACCCCAATAAGGATTGATCATAAAAGCCCTTCCCCTGCAGGAATGGGTTGATGATGGGGATCTTTTTTAGGATCTTTTAAAAGAGCAGTTAGCTCCCTTTCAAATTCAGGAGTAAAAAGGTGCTCGAGCTCTTCTGCGTTACGGTGAACTTTTTCGACCGACTGCCCCATGTAGTCAACCAAATACACTTCCCATAACCGGTGAAGCCTGATGACTCTTTCAGCTTTTTTTCTTCCTATCTCTGTTAGTTCATACCCCTGCTCTCTTCGCTCAATCCATCCCCTAAATCTCAGATGGCATATCACCCACAATGATAGGGGACTATTTTTTTCTTCCATAAAGCTTTTAAACTATTTTCTATCTTGCACCGCCTGCGGAACATAAAAGCTCTTGAAAAGCGAACCAAAAGACCTCCCCTAGAGGCAAAAAATATCCCAAATAAACAAATCGCTGCAGCAGAGAGCAAAATCATGGGACCTGTTGGCAAAGGATAACGCCCCTGCGGTATGGTAATAGAAAGATAATTCCCCAAAAATCCACTAAGAAGCCCAAAAAATCCTGCTAGGCAAAAATGGGAAGAGAGCCTCTTAGTAAAAGGTCTAGCAGCAGCAGCAGGTGCAATGAGCATCCCTGCCATGAGGACAACACCGACACTCCGTATACCTATTACGATTGCAAGCACGAGAAAGCACATCGTCATCCAATCGATACGTGAAGAAGCAAGGCCAATAGAAGAAGAAAATGATCCATCAAAATTTACGGCTTTCAGATGGCGGTACATCACAATGATAAAAATAGCGATGAGAAGAGCCAGCGTTCCATAAATAAAAATATGAATATCCGTCATTGTTGCTGCTTGACCATACAGGAATAGCTGCGCTTGTTTATACCATAAAGCATGCGTAATCTGGAGCCGGCTCGCAAAAAGCACGCCCACTCCAAAAAAAGAGAGAGAATAAAAGAAAAGGCTGAATCGTTTTTCACCTTGAGTTTATTTTCCAAAAAGTTCACACATTGGAGACCTAAAAAAGCCGTAATAAACGCTCCTATGAGGACTGCTATACTAGCGATCTCTTCGGAAAACGGGAAAAACAGCGCAGAAAAAAATGCTTGCGACAACCCCTGGATAGGCAGCATGTGAAAGGGTTTCTCCAACAAGAGAGCGTTTTCTTAAAAAGATGATCACCCCAATTAAAGAGGAGGCTAAGCACATGAACATACATCCCAAAGTAGGAGCTCGGAGTACGGGATCTGTAAAAAAGAGAACCAGGGTTTCATTTCAGACCTTTCACTTTTTCTTGCGCCATTTTAGCAGCTTCATCTATCAAATGGCTACTGCGCCCATACGTACGAAGGATGGTGGCTTCATTATAAACTTCTTTGACAGGACCTGCTGCAATCAAACAGGTATTGAGCATGATTACCCAATCAAAGTAGGTTTCTACTGTTGCTAGATCATGGTGAACAACGATCAAAGTTTTACCTTGCTCTTTTAATTTTTCAAAAAGAGCAACCAAAGCTTTTTCTGTTCCCATGTCAACGCCTGCAAAAGGCTCATCCATCAAATAAACATCAGCATCTTGCAAAAAAGCGCGCGCAATAAAAAGTCTTTGCTGCTGCCCTCCCGACAGTTCACCGATCTGCCGGTCTGCAAAATCTTCCATGCCAACCATAGAGAGAGCCTTTTTTGCCGCTAGCTTATCTTTTTTGGAGATCCATTTAAAAAAACCTAATTTTGCATAACATCCCATGAGCACAAGATCGATGGCAGTCATAGGAAAATCCCAATCAACAGATAGACGCTGAGGAATATAGGCAACCCGCTTTCTGATGTGCGAAAAAGGGTGACCAAAAAACAGCACCTTCCCACTCACTCCTCTGATAAAACCCATTGTAGATTTAAGAAGTGTACTTTTCCCTGCCCCATTAGGCCCAATCACGCCCACACATGTTCCACAAGGAACGGAGAAATTAATATCCCATAGCACCGCCATCTTGTCATAGTTAACGGTAAGCTCTTGAACCTCTAAAGCAGCTGTTTTTTATTCCCATTCATGGATTAGCAGACTCACATTGTGTTCCATCATTTTAAGGTACGTATCGGCATCAGAGCCAGGAGAGCCTAAACTATCTGCATACAAATGCCCTTGCGACAGTTTTATCGAAAAACCCTTTTCTGATGAAGCTGAAACAATCTTCCTCAGAGAATCCTTGCTCACGTTAGACTCGGGAAATACGACATGAATTTTGTGTGCATACAAATGATCGATGATTTGTTGAATGTCAAAGCATGAAAGTTGCCCATCAGGTGCAAGACCTTCTGGCGCTTGAAAGCGCAGGCCCCAATTCTCCTCGCCGTCTGCCAAGTACCTCTTGGTAAAGTAATTAAAGGCATCATGGCTTGTAACAAGAAATCTCTTCTCTGGTGGAATGCGGAGCATCTGCGACAAAATTTTTTCGTGTACTTGGAGCATCTCTTTTTTAGAATCTCTCCATTTTGCTGGTAAAACAAGGCCCCTTCAGGATCTACTTTTGAAAGCTCTTGCACAATAGGATCAATCACCTCTTTCCATAAAAGCACGTCCATCCAAATATGGGGATCTTCTTGCCCTTTGCGCATTAAAATAGCCTCAGGCTGCTTCTTTTTGATACAGTCTCCTAAATATGTAACGCCTTCTTTGTGCTGCAATTTTAAACGTAAAGAAGCGCCGTGCTCAAGGCCAAGCCCATGGCAAAAGACGAGCGATGCTCTACTATTTTTTCATCATCTCCTTTAACAAGCTCATAACTGTGAGGATCCATCTCCCCTGTTATCAAAGATAGATGGACATGCGATCTTTCCCAATCCTTCCTACCACATCATCGATAATGGCTGTTGTAGAAAGCACTTTTAATTTACCATCTGGGTTCATCCAGTCTTCAATCGATGCGTCCCCCTTGGAACATCCCATTCCTAAAAGACATAGTAAAACACATATTAAAAGCCTTAACTGGAACATATTTTCCTCAACATTGTAAAAGGGTAGATGCCACTTGAGCAACCATGAGAAAATTCTATTTTCAACCCATATTTCCCTATAGCCGTTACATGTTTTATTTCAACCCCACCTTCTAAACCCCGATCTTTTATATCTCTGCAAATAACGCAGGGACAACATCTCTGGATCGCCTTCCCTTCATACTCACGCACCAGACCGTCTTTCCATTCAATCTTAATTCTCTCACCACCATCTACAAGAGAATATTCCATTGTAGGTAGATCCGCCACCTTAGCAACCTCCTTAGCCAGCTGCAAAAACATCTGAGCGCTAAGAGATTGAGGAGCTTCTTGGAACAGCGATCTACCTGCATCTCCGCAAGCCCCCAAAAGAGGATCTATCGGCATCTCTCCCAATAAAGGCAGGAAAAGTGCCTCTGCAAGCCTTTTTCCTCCTCCCTGACCAAATAGAAAATGGCGCCTATCCCCTTGCTCAAAATAACTCATATTCTCAAGAACGCCACAAATAGGAATAGTTGATTTTTGAATCATTTCAACCGTTTTTTGCACGTCAATGAGAGAAAGTTCCTGGGGAGTTGTGACAATGACCATCCCACAGAAACTCACCTCTTGTAAAAGAGTCAACTGAATATCACCAGTCCCTGGCGGAAAATCTACCACTAAAAAATCTAATTCCCCCACATTACCCCATGAACAAATTGATGCATCACTTGGTTTGCAATTGGAGCTCTTACAATCGTAGCTCCCACATTAAAAAAAGCCATTGACATACAGGCAATACCATGAGATTTTCCTGGAATGATCCCCCCATCCCCTTCAGTAGGTGGAGCGTCTATTTCTAACATCTTCAACAAGGAAGGGCCATAAATATCGGCATCTAAAATGCCAACAGAAAAGCCACATTCCTTTAAGGCAAGAGCTAGGTTAACGGTAACCGTAGATTTCCCGACACCTCCCTTCCCCGCTGCTATACCAATAATTTTTTTAATGTTTTTCATCACGCCGCAAAGTATAACAAATTCCACAAATACTTTTTAGCAAAATGCTTAGAAAAATCTGTAATATGAAGTTGTTTTTTATAAATAGCATTAGATCAAAACAACCATTTTCACATTCAAACAATGTTTATAAAAAATTTTAATCTGTCTATTGAAGCTAGTTTAAAAATAGAATTTATTTTTGAAATTCTTGCAAAAAATAGTTCGAATTTTATAAACTGCTGAAAAAGAACTAACAACCTCTTAAAACTATAAATCAGGGAGAGTAATCGATGAGTCAGAGTGTTACAGATTCTAGTAAATTAAAGAATTTAAATGAAATTGAAGAGATAATATCAAAAGCAATTAAAAAAGTAGGCGGCAGAAAAGAAAATGATTTATGCCGTTATATCCCCATGACAAGTGGCGGTTATATGCACCATTTCACTTTAAAGAAGATGAAAACAAGGCAACCTCAAGAACTCGGATCAATGATTGAAAAATTTATTATTAATATTGAGAAGCCTGGCACAGTAACTCCCAAATCAAGAGCCGCCAGAGGTTCCAGAAAGCGCCGCGATCAAATTACTTTTACACGCAGCCAATTAGAAAAAATGTTGAATCTTGCTAAATTAACTGGCGAAAAAGAAATGATTGCTATTTTGAGCCCAAAACGTTCTTTAGCTACCTGCAAAAGAGAGCTCATTTCTTCTATACGTCACGGTACAGTCGAAGTAGAACTCTGGAATGCCTATGTTGAAGCTATTAATACCCAACAAGCAATGAGTTCATTTGCTGAAACAATGAACATTCAACCTAAATAAATTCTTACCGCTTTTAAAATTTTATCTAAAAGCGGTTTTTTTCAATTTCTTCGACCTATCGCAGTAATAATACCATAGATTTTTTTGCATAAGGTGAGTAATCAAAAAATCGATAAAACCTTATCATTCGGACAGGTTCTTATTGAATTTTATCTTATGAATCTGATAAAATCACTTCCTCTAATGGAGATGTGTAATAGCATTCTCTAAAAGAGAACTCTATCTCAGGCTTTTGTTTTTTAACCCCTTGATAGGGAATGATGGACATGCCTCAGGTAAATGTTTAAGAAAAAAATCTTGGCCTGTTGTGCCAAGGAAGATTAACCAATTTAATGTCTAAAGGATAACATATAATGTCTATTTCAACGGCCCCGAAATCTGAGTTTGGCAAATGGCGGTCTTTCTTTTGGCCAGTCCATGCTTTCGAATTAAAAAAATTGATTCCCATGCTTCTCATGTTCTTTTTTATCAATTTTAACTACACCATTTTAAGAGATATGAAAGACACCTTGATCGTTGCTACTGCCTCAGGGTCTGCCGGCGCTGAAGCCATTCCTTTTCTAAAAGTTTGGGGCGTATTGCCAATGGCTGTTGTCTTCATGCTTGTATACTCTAAGCTAAGCAACTTTCTCAGCAAGCCTCGCTTATTCTATGTCATGATCAGTACATTTCTTGCATTTTTTGCCGTATTTGGTTTGATCCTATATCCTTTTCACGATGCTCTTCATCCAGATAGCGCTGCAGACAAACTACAGGCTTTCCTACCACAAGGGTTTAGTGGGTTGATTTCTATCTTCAGAAACTGGACATTCGCACTATTTTACATTATGTCAGAGCTTTGGGGTAGCGTTGCCACCTCTCTCCTTTTCTGGGGATTTGCAAACGACATCACAAAAGTATCTGAATCTAAGCGTTTCTACTCTTTATTTGGAATTGGCGCAAACATCGCGATGTTAGCCTCAGGTCCTGCGATTATTTACCTTTGCGGCATGAAAGACCGCGTAGCTCCTGGAGTCGATCATTGGGCTGTTTCTCTTAACTATTTGCTCATTGCCGTTGTAACATCAGGGCTCCTCGTGATGGCTATTTACCGCTGGATGAACAAAAACGTGCTTACAGATCCGCGCTTCTTTGATCCTTCAGAAGTGAAGAAATCAAAGAAAGAAAAGCCTTCTTTATCTCTCAAAGAAAGCTTTGGTTACCTTGCTAAATCAAAATATGTTCTATGCATTGCAACACTCGTTCTTGCATACGGAATTGCGATTAACCTCGTAGAAGTAACCTGGAAAGGACAGCTGAAGCTTCAGTACCCTGATTCAAGTGATTACATGGGTTTCATGGGATACCTCTCCACATTCACAGGAGCTATCACTCTGATTCTACTCCTTCTTAGCGGTCCAATCATCCGACGATTTGGATGGGGAACAGCAGCCTCAATCACGCCGCTTGTTCTTCTCATTACAGGTGTGGGATTCTTTGCGTTCGTAATCTTCAGAGATAACCTCGCAGGAATGATCAGCATGCTAGGAACAACACCCCTCATGCTAGCTGTAGTCTTCGGGATGATCCAAAACATCATGAGCAAGTCAACTAAATATTCTTTATTTGACCCAACCAAAGAGATGGCCTACATCCCTCTCGATCAAGAAGCTAAAGTGAAAGGTAAAGCGGCAATTGACGTTGTAGGAGCTCGCCTTGGTAAATCAGGCGGCGCCTTCATCAACCAAGGGCTTATCATAGGCTTTGGCTCTCTAGCAGCGATCACACCTTACGTAGCAGCTATTTCCTTCTTCATCATTTTCGCTTGGCTTGCAGCCGCGAAATCTCTCAGTAAACAGTTCACAAAGCTGAACGCTGAGAAAGATGAGCAGGCAAAAGCAGCAGCTCTTGCAAAAGCAGAAGAGCCCGTTGTCGTGTCCAAAGAAACCGTTCAACAAAGCTAATCTCACATAGAGTTAGTTCATTGAACACGAAGGCTCTTTCCCTTAGGGAAAAGGGCCTTTTTTATTTAATTTATAAGATAAGAAAAAGATATAGACGCGGGGCGCTTTAGTGCCCAACGTCTATATCTTTCCTCTTGAATCTTATCACTAGACCTCTTGCGCATTAAGGATTCGTCGATTTTATTGATTATTTTGGTCGATTTCCCATTCCAATGAGAAATCGGCTCAAAAGAACAATAAAATCGATAGAATCTTAATTATGCAAGAGGTCTACCGTATTTCTTAAATTTTAATACTGTATTTACGGTCAAAAGAGCATTTTCCACGGGTGTCTCTGGAAGAACTCCGTGGCCTAAGTTAAAAATAAAACCTTTTTCCCCTTCCATCGATTCTAAAATTTCTAGAACCTTACTTTCTAATTGCACCGGAGATCCTTTAAAAATATCGGGGTTAAGGTTCCCCTGGATAGCAATGTGGGAAGGTGTTTGCTTCCGCAGGGAGGAAATCTCCTCCTCCCAATCAAAACTAATTGCCTGCGGGTTGAGAGAGATCAGTTCTTTTTTAAACTTGCACGACCCTCTAGAAAAAGAATCACTGGAATACCTGTAGGGCGCACAGCCTCTACAATTTTTTGCAAATAAGGCATTGCTAAAGAAGTAAAAGACTCAGGCTCTAATAGCCCTGCCCAAGAGTCAAAAATCTGAAGGGCATCCACACCCGCTTTAATCTGCATGAATAAATATTCAATCGTTGCTTCAGTGATTTGCTCTAACATCGGGTGGTTGATTTGTCCCATATATTTTGCAACGGTATAAGGGCCTCCGCAAAATCCGATCAAAGGAACTTTTAAAGTTGGCTTCAAAAGCCGAATGGTGGAGTCTACATAGTGCAGTGTTTCTCGTGTATTTAAACGTGTTTTACTTGCAGGAGGACGCATCTCGACCCCTCCCTTTAAAGGAAAAACAACTTCGTATCCAAACACTTCTGTTATGACTAAAATATCAGAAAATAAAATAGCTGCATCGACATGAAGAATATCTATGGGAAGTCGTGTAACTTGCGCAGCAAGGTGAGGTGTATGAAAAAGATCGCTCAGGGAATGCAACTGCCGCATTTTCCTATACTCTGGGAGAAAACGCCCTGCTTGCCGCATGAACCAAACAGGTGGTCGATGGGTATTTTCACATCTAAGCGCGCTTAAAAATAAATCCTCCATTAGCCTCTCGAAAACATATGTAAACGATCTAAAATCGCGTCTACCGTAAAACCAAATTCTGATTCCAAATCGCTCTGAGGAGCTGATTCTCCAAACATATCGATACCAATTGCAAGCCCTTCAAGCCCTACCCATTTTTGCCAACCAAAGGTGGCTGCAGCTTCTATGCTAACCTTGATGCTTTCTTTCGGACCTAACACAGAATCTTTATAGGCTTGATCTTGCTCTTCGAAAAGCTTCCAGCAAGGCATAGAAACCACGCGCGCAGCTTGCCCCCTCTTATGAAGGGCAGAGGCGACTTCGATTGCTAAAGAGACTTCAGATCCTGTAGCAAAAATTATAAAACGGGGAGATGTGGTTTCTTTTTTGACGATATAAGCACCCCTTCCCATTCCCTCAATATAAGGAACGGCTGTTTCAGGAAGCTCTGGTAATGCTTGCCTAGATAGCACAATCGCTGTAGGGCCCTTGTATTTGAGAGCCGCAAGCCACGCCATTTTGACTTCATTGTTATCTGCTGGCCTAATGACCTGGAGTCTTGGCATCGCCCTTAACCCTGCTAATTGTTCAATCGGTTGATGCGTAGGGCCATCTTCTCCTAGAAAAACAGAGTCATGTGTAAACTGATAAATCACTTGAGCTTTAGAAAGAGCTGCCAGCCGAATAGCATTACGCATGTAGTCAGAAAATGTGAAAAAGGTCCCCACAAAAGGTGTAATCATCTGGGTATCATAGAGCCCTGTTGCAATTGCACCCATAGCAAACTCTCTCACACCGTATTTAATATTACGTCCTTTAAACTCTCCAGGTCCAATGATATCAAATTTTTTCATCATTGTTAAATCAGAGCAAGAAAGATCAGCAGAACCTCCGTAAATTTGGGGTAGTTCTAATCCTAAAAATTCAACAACTGTTTGAGAAGCGCTCCTTCCCGCTAAAGGCGTCTTCATCGCAATAGCTTGTAACTTGCTTTCCAAATCGGCAGGGAGCTCTTTTTTCACCATTTGATTAAAATCTTTTTCGAGTGCAGGATTGGTTTTTGCCCACACCCTGAACAACTCATTCCATGCCGCTTCTTTGGCAAGATTTTTAGCGCCCTGTTGATTGAAAAAAGCTCGGACTGGCTGAGGCACATAAAATGGTTCCTCAGGAAGACCTAGCGCCTTTTTAGTTGCTAAGACCTCTTCCATTCCAAGGGGAGATCCATGAACTTTAGAAGTTCCTGCTTTATTGGGCGATCCCTTTCCAATGATCGTATGTAAAATCACAAGACAAGGTTTTTTTTGCGTATTTTGGATAACCTTAAACACCTCATCCATCTTATCAAAATCATATCCATCAACTTCGTAGACATCCCACCCATATGCCTTATAACGCATCTTCGTGTCTTCTGAACAGGATTCATTCAAATGTCCGTCCAAGGTAATTTTATTGGAATCATAGATAAGAACAAGATTATCTAGCTGGAGATGACCCGCCAAAGAAGAGGCTTCTGCAGAAACTCCTTCCATGATGCATCCATCTCCTGCAAGGCAATACACCTTGCTATTTAAAAGCTCGAATTCCCTCGTATTGAATTTTTTAGCTAAAATCTTAAGTCCGAGTGCTTGCCCGACAGCATTGCCAACACCTTGACCCAGGGGACCTGTCGTGGCCTCCACACCTTCTGTCAAACCGAACTCTGGATGCCCCGGTGTTTTGGAATGAAGCTGACGAAATCGCTTAATATCGTCCATTGAAAGCGCATACCCTGCAAGATGCAAGCAGGAATAAAGAAACATCGATCCATGCCCTGCTGACAATACAAATCTATCTCTATTCAACCATTTAGGATTTTTAGGGTTAAATTTTAGAAGACACCCATATAGATAGGCTCCAAATTCGGCACACCCCATAGGGAGGCCGGGATGCCCAGAATTAGCTTTTTGCACAGCTTCTATTGATAGTTCACGAATAGTATTGGCAATTTCTCCTAACTCTTTTTTTAATGTGGCATCCATTTTTACTCCTAAAATTTATGATTGTATCGATTTTGACTCTACATCAGATAATTCAGCAAGGAAAATAAGATCTCCTAGATTTTTTCTAGCATTTTAAGTCTAGTCGCGCGTAAAATCTTCTGTGGAATTACTAATATTATAAGCTTTATATGAACGGAGTATCTGTACAGCCCTTCATGCAATATGCGCACTTTCTAGCGGAGGCGCCTGTTTCACATTTACTCGTATCTTGGGCTTTCCTCGCAACCATCCCCTGGGCAGCAGGCAATAGGGCACCTACAAAAACACATCACTATTGCGTTTTTACCGGTAACCTCCTTGGAAAAGTAGCAACCGTTGCTGCGTTTTTAATAGAGCCTATCTCTCTACCCACAAGACTAAAAACAACAGCTCTTGCACTTCCATTTTTTAAACAAATAGGAAGACTGCCCTTATCACCATCCCATGTTCTTGCCACCATGACAGCGCTTGTAGCCATCCTACAAATCAAAAGGTATATCCAAGGAACGTTACCACAATCAAGCGAAGATAAAGTAGAAAAGTTTGGACATTTTTTATCTGCCATCGCTTTTGCATCTATAGGTACATTTGCCTTCAACAATATTGGCACCTGGAAGAAAACAGCAACGGCTGCGCTCATCTTTTTTGGAGCCTTTCAATTAAGTAAGGCACCTATCGCTATTATAAAAGCCTTAATTTTAAACGACCTTACAAACAGGCCATATGAATATGTCCTCCAGTTTGGAATCTCTCCTATACTTATGGCCCTTATAGGCTTAGCTTTTACAAAATTATCTTGGCTCCCTAAATCAGGTACCAACCTCACTGCCACCTTTATAGGACTGGGATGTTCTCTATATGTCGTTGGGCGTATATTTATAACGCCTTCCCCTGACAGATCGGATAAATAAACAACCTTATACTATTTCTTCTAGTTCTTTAAGATAAGTTGTAGTAAAATACTTTGATCGTTCTTTGGGGGATTATATGAATGCCATTTATTTGGATTTAGACCTCAAAGCTCCTTAAAAAGGACCTCCAATGCTCTCACAAGAAATACGCCGGAAATTTTTAAAGTTCTTCAAGGATAAGGGACACGCCGTTATCCCCTCATCTTCGGTTGTTCCTCATGACGACCCCACTCTACTCTTTACCAATGCAGGGATGAACCAATTCAAGGATGTCTTTCTTGGGAGCAGCGAGCGGGATTATAAAAAAGCTACAACCTCGCAAAAGTGCATCCGCGTAGGGGGCAAGCACAACGACCTCGATAACGTAGGACACACAAGCCGCCACCTGACTTTTTTTGAAATGCTCGGCAATTTTTCTTTTGGAGACTACTTTAAAAAAGAAGCAATCCCCTACGCATGGGAAGTTGCAACAGAAGTGTTTGGACTTGATCCTGGCAAAATTTGGCCCACGATTTTGAAACCGATGATGAAGCCTTTGAGATTTGGAAAGGAATTGTTCCGGAAGCTAGAATTGTGCGCTTAGGAGAAAAAGATAACTTCTGGGCCATGGGAGAAACAGGCCCTTGCGGACCTTGCTCCGAGCTTCTCTATGATAGAGGTGCGGCTTTTGGCAAAGCGCTCTCTCCTAAAGAAGATGCCACCGGCGAGCGCTTCTTTGAATTTTGGAATCTCGTGTTCATGCAGTTCAATCGCGATAGCGCAGGAACAATGACACCCCTTCCTAAACAATCGATCGATACCGGCGCAGGCCTTGAGCGCGTGGTCTCTTTAAAGATGGGCGTGAACTCAGTCTTTGAAACCGATATTTTAAAAAGTCTCATTCAAAAGATCGAAGAGGTCAGTGAAAAAACCTACAACCTCAATGACTCTGTTTTGTCTCCCGCTTTCCATGTGATTGCAGATCATATTAGATCTCTTGCTTTTGCAATTGGAGATGGCGCGCAACCAAGCAATATCGAAAGAGGATATGTCCTTAGAAAACTTCTACGTAGAGCTGTGCGCTATGGAAAAATGCTCGGCCTCCAAGATCCCTTCATGGCAGAGGTACTCCCCCGCCTTGTAGAAACGATGGGAGAGGATTACCCTGAGCTACGCACATCTCAAAATAGAATCGCTGAAATCCTTACCCTCGAAGAAGAATCTTTCCTACGCACTCTCAAGCGTGGGGGCAATATCTTAAGCCATGTCATCGAAAAAGCAAATGCAAGCCCTTTAAAAGAGATTTCAGGAGATGAGGCCTTTAAATTAAAAGACACCTATGGCTTTCCTCTAGAAGAAATTGTTCTCATTGCAAAAGATACAGGGCTCCGCGTTGATTTAGAATCCTACCGACATCTCGAAGAAAAAGCGAAACAGACCTCGAAAGCAGCGCATGTTGCGCACACCCAAGAAGTCAAAGATAACGTCTACAAAGAGTTTGCAAGCCAGCACGGTCTCTCAGAATTTGTAGGCTACCATGAACTTGCCGCCGATTCCCCCATTTTAGGAATTCTAGTTGGTGGATCTTTTGTAAATACCATCAAAGAAGGGGAAGAAGGTGCCCTTATCTTGAAGAAAACTCCTTTCTATCCAGAAAAAGGGGGACAAGTGGGGGATGCAGGGACTATTTCCTCTAAAGACCATCTTTTTGCTGTCTTAGATTGTACATCGCCCTACCCAGGCCTCATATTGCACCAAGGGAAATGCCTCAAAGGCTCCTTTTCACTTTCACTTGCCGTGCATGCACAAGTAGAAGGCGTTAGACGGAAAGAAATCCAAAATAACCACACCGCTACACACCTTCTTCATTGGGCACTCCACACTGTTTTAGGCTCCCATATCCAACAAGCAGGCTCGCTTGTAGAAAGGGGACGCCTACGTTTTGACTTTAATCACCACAAGCCCCTTTCTCACGCAGAGATTGAGCACATTGAAGATCTTGTCAATGCAAAAATCAGAGAAGATGTGGCTGTCGATACTTATGAACTCTCCTATGAAGATGCACAAAAACGCCCTGACATCAAGCAATTTTTCGGAGACAAGTATGGCTCCTCCGTCCGCGTGATCGATATCTCTTTTGCAAAGAACTCTGTGGGGTACGCACACCTCAAGAACAGGCACTATTGGCTATTTTCGGATTGCCAAAGAATCTAGCATTGCAGCTGGTGTTCGTAGAATTGAAGCCGTCACAGGCAAAGGTGCTGAAGATCTCGTCCGTCATAAAGAACAAGAGTTAGAGAAAAAAATCCTCGAAGAACAAGAAAAACACAAAGAGCTCCTCCAACAGTTTAAAGCAGCAAGACGCCTTGCTCTCAAAGAGATGTCTCATACCCTCTTGCAAAAAACCGTTTCTGTAGGCTCTATCTCATTTCTTGCCACCATTGTGACTGCCAATGCAGATGAGCTCCCTCTTCTATCTGAGGATCTCATGTATAAAAAAGAGAGCTCTGTTCTCTTACTTGCGATTAAAGCTCAAGACCGCTGCCAATTGCTTGTAAAAGTCAGTCCCGATCTTGTCAAAAAAGGAATCGAGGCCGTAAAAATCATTAAACAAATAGCTCCTCTCATCGGAGGCTCAGGTGGAGGGAAAGCCGACTCTGCACAAGCCGGAGGAAAACAGCCTGAAGGGATAGAACAAGCCTTTGAAAAAGCAAAACAACTCGTGCAAGCTATTTAATAGCCCTTCTCTTGAAAAACTCAGCACCCTGATCCCACAAGAACACTCTCTTGTGATTGAAGGCCTATGGGATGCTCCCAAAGCAGCCCTTCTCCAGTTGATTGCAAGCGCTACAAAAAAAGTGTTCTCTTGATCACGGCAGAATCTCGAGAGAGTAAGATTCTAGACGACTGCCCTTATTTTGAGCTCACAGATGTTTCTGATTTTCCCTCGTGGGAAACGCTCCCTGGGGAAGAGATCGTCCCCAGCCCCGATATCGTAGGAAAACGGTTTCAGATTCTCCACCATCTTCTCTCGACAAACTCCCCTACAATTTTGCTCACCTCGCTACAAGCCATACTCCAAAAAACCCTCTCTCCTAACACCCTAAAGCCTCTCTTACACACTTGGAAAATAGGAGATACTCTCCCCTTCTCTTCCCTTCCTGATCTCTTATCCACCCTCGGGTATAAACGAAGCCCCGTTGTCGCAGATAAAGGGGAATTTGCTGTGCGCGGCGGTATTATCGACGTATTTCCTCTTGCCTCTACCGATCCTTATAGACTCGATTTCTTTGGAGACACCCTCGAGTCGATCCGCACTTTTGATCCGATTGGACAAAAATCGACAGGCAAAGTCTCTTCCCTTTTTTATCACCTGCAGGAGAACTAGAACTTCTAAAAAAAGAGCCCCATCTCTCCACACTCCTTTCATTCATGCCAGAAGATACCCTACTCATATTCGATGACTTACTCGCGCTTGAAGATAGATCGATTGCCCTACAAAAACTCTCCTCCTCCAAGTTTTTTCTCCTCTTTGAGGATCTCTTAAAAATGGCTGAAAAAAAGCAGTGCCTCTATTGGACAAAAGAACCTTTAAGCGATCTTACCGACATCCAAATCTCTGAAAAAGTCGGGAGAGACTTTTATTCCGGTAAAAACCCTCTCCAACCCCTTACCTTTGAGATCTTCAAGAGAACCATCACCTCCAAAAGGTGGAAACATCCCTTCCTTCCCGTCCAGGGCTACCTGCCTAATCTAGTGCTCTGTCAGCCTTTAAATGAGGGATTGAATCTGCGCCAAAGCCCCGAGATTGAGATTGTCGAAGAGGGAGGTAGTATTGACGGAATACACCCACCCTCTTCGACAACTCAATCCCGGGAGCTTTCGCGCGATCCAATTCCTCATTTAAAGGCTGACAGAGCACTAAACCGAACACTTAACCTTGATATACACTTTGTTTGTGCAACCGAATCGGAAGAAAAATCTCTCCAAGAAAAAATCGCCCTTCCAAAAGGAGCGCTATTTGAAAGAGGGTACCTCTCCTCTGGCTTTGCGCTTGCAGACAGCAACACCTTGATAATCCCGATGACTGAGTTCACTCACCGCTATAAAGTGAGGAGGGAAAAATGGCGCTCTACCCACCACACGCCAGCCTCTGACTTCCATGAACTTATTCCCGGAGATCTGATTGTCCATTTTCAACATGGTATTGGGAAATATCTTGGCATCGAAAAGCAAAAAAACCACACAGGTAGCGAAACAGAATTCCTAGTGCTTGAGTATGCAGAGAAAAGCAAACTCTTTGTACCAATTGCGCAATCTTACCTTGTCAGCAGGTACATTGGAGCGCATGAAGAGATCCCTTCACTCCATACGCTGGGAACAAAAAATTGGCAAAACACAAAAGCAAAAGCCCACACCGCTATCATCGGTTATGCTCAAGATCTCCTCCGCCTTAGCGCCGAAAGAACCCTCCATGGAGGATTTTCTTACCCCCCCGACACCATTGACATGGAGCAGTTCGAAGCAGATTTCCCCTATGTCGAAACAGAAGATCAACTCCAAGCCATATCTGCCATTAAAAAAGATATGGAATCTTCTAAGGCAATGGACCGCCTCATCTGTGGAGATGTTGGCTATGGGAAAACAGAAGTAGCCATAAGAGCAGCCTTTAAAGCTGCCTATGAAGGAAAAAAACAAGTTGCAGTCCTTGTTCCAACAACTGTACTTGCCCTCCAACACTTTGAAACTTTTTGTGAAAGACTAACCAATTACCCTCTCATTATCCGCGTCCTTTCTCGCTTTCAAACACCTAAGGAAATCAAAGACACCATTAAGATGACAGCAGAGGGCAAAGTCGATATCCTTGTTGGCACTCATCGAATCATCAGCAAAGATGTCTCCTTCCAAAATCTAGGCCTTATCATCATTGATGAAGAGCAACGCTTTGGCGTCAGAGCAAAAGAACACCTCAAAACCCTTAAGACGGGTGTTGACTGCATCACACTCACAGCAACACCCATACCCCGTACGCTTTACCTCTCTCTTGTGGGGGCCCGTGAAATCTCCATCATCAGCACTCCACCACAAGATCGCCTTCCCATCAAAAGCATCATTGCAGAACGAGACCCCGGCGTCATTCAAAATGCCCTTGTCAGAGAACTATCTCGTGATGGACAAGCGTTTTTTATTCACAACAGAGTCGAATCGATCCACCAAATAGGAGAAGATCTGAAAAAACTCTTGCCGGAAGCCAAAATTGTCATAGGTCATGGACAGATGTCAGCAGACGAACTAGATACCGTATTCCATGCTTTTAAATCAGGAGAAGCAGATATCCTTCTCTCTACAACGATCATTGAAAATGGGATCGACATCCCGAATGCCAATACGATCCTCATCGATAGAGCCGACCAATTTGGCATCGCAGACCTCTACCAACTCCGTGGCAGAGTCGGCAGATGGAATCGACCTGCCTATACATACTTCCTTACCCCCAAGGGAAAAACCCTCACAGAGCACTCCTTAAAACGTCTCCACGCGCTCGTAGAGTCACAAGGTTACGGCGGTGGCATGAAGATTGCTCTGCGCGATCTAGAAATGCGCGGAGCTGGCGACATCCTCGGCATCCAACAGTCAGGCCACATCGCCTCCATCGGATTCCATCTCTACTGCAAACTGTTAAAACGCACCGTGGCAGCTCTTCAGCACCACAAAGACCCCTCCTTCCATGAGACTAAAATGGAATTCCCCTATGACGCCCGCCTCCCTGACACCTACCTTCCGGAAACCTCCCTCCGCCTTGAAATCTACCACCGCCTCGGAGAAGTCTCAACCCTCCAAGAAATTGATGACATCTTAGATGAACTCAAAGACCGATTCGGGACGCCCCCTCCCCCTGTCCTTTGGCTCTACCACCTCGCCCGCATCCGCCTCTTAGCCTCACAAAAGCGATACACCCTCCTCAAGTTCGGCACTTACACCCTTTCTACAGAAAAGCACCAGGGCAAAGAGCTTCTCAAAGAAACCCATTCTCTTAAAAAAATTACTACACCCCAAGAACTCGAAAAAATCACCTGCAGCGTATTGAAATAAATTTTAATAATTCACACTCCTTGTTTTTTAATAATTTATATGTCATAACCTTTGTATCGTTTTAACCAGATTCAATTAACCAAGGAGATTTTATGGATACATTAATTGCCGATTTTCAAGATGGTATCAAGGGACTCCCACACCAAGTTTCACTCTCAGAAAATCCCGATGCCTCTACTCAACTCGTTTCTAGAGAGAAAGTAAATGAGTTAGTCGGAGCATTTATTGCACAAATCTCAGACCTATGGAGGCAATTGACAGGACGTGTTGATGAACTCACGACTGCATTAGCAGGAAAAACAGCTGAATGCGATGAAATGCGTAGAAACATACATACAGTACTAAATGAGATTACTACAAAGGCCCAAGACTTATATGACAGCGTTAAGGAAGATGTAGAGAAACGAACAGGCGACAAAATTACAAAACTCCAAGAACAACTCACCGCATCAAATGCACAAGTGGATTCCCTTCAAAATCAATTAAACTCTCTACCAGCCAAAGCATTAGCATTCAGCACCCAGTATTCTCTGCCTGTCGGCGTAGCAGGTATTGCCGCGCTTGGACTTGGATTATTAGGCAAAGCTTATTGGAGTAATAAAGACACGAAAAAACAATACGCTTGCACGGCTCTTGTATGCGCAGGATTTGCTGCGGTATGCTTTGCGCTATTTAGCACACCTGCTGCTGCAAAAGCCCTTGCTCATTGGACAATCACCAAATAATCGATCAGAAACATCAAAGGCCTCTAGAATTCCCTAGAGGTCTCACATACCTTTATTACGGTGATAAGCTCCCTTAACATGATGAGCCTGCAGCTCTCGTGCTAACTTTAGAGCATTAACGCCAGTTTCTACGTGAGAGGCTGTATGCAGCTTGAAAACACTTTCAGAACTTGCTTTTGTTTTAATCCCACGAGGATTTAACGGAAGATCAGAAACAAGAAGAAGAGCGCCCAACGTAAATTTCAGCTTGTAACTAGCAATAAAAAGAGTTGCGCACTCCATTTCAATCGCTTGCGCTTTCGAGGCTTTTAATCTGTTTTTAAATTCCTCGTTGAACTCCCAGAAACGCATGTTCGTAGTGAACGTGATGCCAACATGGTAGGTCTTCTTTTCCCTTTCTAAAACCTCTGTAACAGCTTTTTGCATTAAAAAATTTGCAAGCGCTGGAACCTCTGGAGGGAAATAAAAATCAGACGTCCCCTCTCCTCGAATACTTGCAACAGGAACAACATAATCTCCTACTTGATAACGCCTACGAAGGCCTCCACACATCCCCAGAAGAATGCTTGCTTTGATAGGCAAAAAAGAGCACAAATTCACCACAAGAGCAGCGGCAGGAGACCCTATTTTAAAGTCTAAGATACTCACATCTTCCTTAGGAGAATGTGCCACTTTAAACATAGATCCTTCAATGATCGGTACATTTCTTGTTTCTGCAAAATAATCGACGTACTTAGGGAAATTTGTCAGAAGCAGATTAGACTGGAAATCTTTTACATCACAGCCTGCATATCTCTCTAACGTATCTCTTGCAAACTGATCTTCCTTTATTTCTTCCATACAAACCTTACGCAAAAATTTTCTAATATCCTCCTATGTATAACTGAGTTGCCAGGAGAAATCAATAGATCTCTCAAATAAAGCAGTAGTAAAAATTAAAGTAGCTTAAAAAAATATTTCTGTTTACAATCATTCGGACAAAGGAGTTTTTTATGGATACTTTAGGATACTTAAGATCTGTGTCACCAAGCCAAGCTTCTGCCCTAATAAGGGGTTTATTAAATAACGCGCTATTACTCACCCGCACAAAAACAAACCTTGTCTTTCAAGCCGCACAACCTGTGCTCGAATTTAAAAGTGCAGCTCCATCTAATGAAGACTCTCCCCCTAAGGGCACGTATTTTAGCAGATATGCGCAGAAACCCCACTCTTTGGGTAGCGATTGCCTACCAAGTGACATGCGTTGTCTACAGCCTTGTTTTCGGAATCATTATTTTAGCAACTGCTAGGATGTTTGTATTGACTATCCTCTTGTATGCTCGCTATCTCGCACAAGAAAACATCAAACTTAAAACGCTTGAAGAAACCAATCGTGCTTTGGAAAAAACGAACGCTGATCTTAATGAATTAGTTTCAAAACTCACACCTTTACTAACGCAGATATCTGGAACGGCAGACAACACCCAAGCTACTGCAGAAAAGCTAGGCTCGCTTGTCCCCCAAGTGGAAGCATTTGTAGCGGCAGTCAATGGGAGTAGAGAGCTTTGGGAAGATGTCAAAGCAACTCTGAAAAAGCATAAAGAAACAACCAAACAACTCGAAGAAACAACCAAACAACTCGAAGAATTAAGAGCTCTTATAGCTCAAGAAACGCGGAGATTGGGAGATCAAGTGACTGCCTCAGGTGAAAACACTCAATCTTTAACTCAAATAGTGCAAATGCTGTCCAGCCTTGCTCAAGAACCAGGAATCCGTGAGAGACTAACATTAGCTCTAGCTAAACCTTCAAGTGACGCCACAGCCGCAACAACATCTTCAGATAATATTCCGACCACACCAAATCCTCCTCAAGACATCCTAGTACAAAGCTAGTCTAAATTGGGGCTGTTAGCAAAAAACAGCCCCAAGAGCATTTATTTTTACAAAAAAATCCACGCCGTTTTGCATGGAAAAATCAACATGTATGCTGTAAGTTTTTCCTACTCTGCTAAACTTTTTTATAGATTTTATTTTTATCATGTTGGTAATATGTGAAGGCAATAAAGAGTCCATAGACCGGTAACTGTATGATCGTACTACAACAAGATGAAGGGTTTCTCCAGGAGATGTCAGGCAACACATGCTTGCTCGATTTCCATCCTTGCTTTCGTCTTGTTTACAAAAAAATACAAAAATGGTTGGACCGTTTTCCAGCTATTGTAGATAACACCATTTTAAACGATCTCTTCCTTCTCTATTTACTTGGAACAAAAGAGTTCCTCGATCATCGTAACGTTTCCCACCTTGTTCGCCTTGTTATATCGGTCCACCTCCTACGAAAGAAACTACTTCGTACAGTGACATTCGCTCCTCACGTTCGCCGCATTGAGATCAGATGGATACCTACGCATTTGTCATTTCCCTTTTCTCGAAACCTGTTTGGGGCTGCCTCATTGGATGCAATATGATGGGCAGGTATGAATTATTCGATGAAGAAAACATCAAACTTTCATTGCAAAAGCATCTCCCTGAGTTCAGAGTAGTTAAAGAGAGCTCTTATTGCCATACAGGTCAACATAAAAATCTAAAACTCTTCTACCTTGAGATTGAGAAAAAAGATGGTTCTGTTTTTTCTTTCCAAGAACAAAATTTACTCAAAATTAGTTTGGGCAAGAAGATCAAAAAGAGTATCGAGTCTCTGACCCCTGGTGTTTTTAGAGGTCTCAACGAGGAAGAAATTTATAAGAATATTCTCGTGCTTAACCAAGAAATTCAATCCGTTCAAGACCTTCCCCAAGCTTACATTACCCTCGATCAGCAGACGGGTGAAGAAATTATTTTTCGCATTGCACTTGTATATGTAACACCCTTCCATCGCTTTTTACTCAAAGAGCGTTTTTTCGACTGTTCTTTTGTCTCTGAACGTATAATGACTGTTAAGCACCTTGAAAATCGCCCTGTAGAAGGACAGGTTTTCCGTCTCCATCTTCTACGTACAGATAATTTACTAAGATCAGACGGTTCTTTGGATTTCTATGCTGCAAGAAAAAAAGTTGTCTCCTTACTAGTCACAGCTATTGGTGAATTCCGCGATTATAATGGAGGAATTCTCCTCAAGCAACAAGAACTCTTTCAGCACTTTAAAGACAATTTCTCAGACCTGGCAAACTGTGATCCTGAACTAATGGAAACTTTTTTTTACGGATTAGTTCCTTTAGAAAAACAGGCTTTCATGCCGGAGCACGTGCTTTTTTCCCTTTTTGCTCATTTTCTTGAAAACCGCTTTGAACAGATCTCCTCTGATTGCCCCTACTCTCTTAAAATTCACCGACAAGATGCAGGGATTTTTTTATGTGTTTATGGAGAAGATCCTTCTATTAGAGATGTCATTTCAGCTGTGCTTCGAGATGGGATCTTCCGCTTGCCGGAAATCGTATACAATACTATCGATATAGAAGAGAGATTCTTCTTTAACTGCGCTCTTTTATCCTCTCAAACGACAGAAACGGCCGCTTTCATCCAGGCATTGCAAGAAGCGCTCCATAAATGGCATCAAAAAATGAAAGGTCAGCAAATTCTAAGGATTGGGCTGGAGCATTTGATGCTATTTCTAGATCCCCGCATCGGGGGAGATGATGGATCGGGAAACATATTAAGGCTTCTTTTTGAAGGTCTTACACGGCTTGACCAGCACGGTAGCGTTGAAAATGCTATTGCAGAAGTTATTACCATCTCTCCTAATCTGCTGGAATACACATTTAAACTCCGCCATTCCCAGTGGAATGATGGATCGCTTATCTCTGCATACGATTTTGAATATGCATGGAAAAAAATCCTTTCGCCTGATTTTAAAACTTCTTTTGCTTACTGGTTTTACCCTATTCATAATGCGAAAGAAGCAAAAGAAGGAAGGGTCCCTTTGGATCAAGTAGGAATCCGCGTTATTGATGATCGGACACTACAAGTTGTTCTTGCACGGCCCACTCTTCACTTTCTGCAGCTCATAGCACACCCTGTTTACTCTCCTGTACATAGACTAATAGATCAAGAACACCCCCAGTGGCCTTTTCAATCACAAAAAAACTACCCATGTAACGGTCCTTTCCAATTAAAAATTAATCATCCTAGTCAAGGATATCACTTAATACGTAATCCTTTTTACTGGGATCCTCGCTATACATCATGGGATCAAATTATTATAACTTGTGTAACTCCTCTACAAGCCATACAAGCTTTTCAGAAAAAGAGATTGATTGGATTGGCAACCCTTTTGGATCTTGGCATCCATCGTATATTGCAGAAAAAGACGACACTCTTCTTTCTTTTCCCAATAGTTTGGTCTACTGGTGTGTTTTTAATACGACGCACCATTTATTTTCCCATAAAAAGTTACGCCAGGCTTTCGCGTTTGCCATTAACCGTGCCGAGATCATTGCTAATTCTTTTCTCCCTTTGATACCCGCTTATTCCCCTCTTCTTTCTGCTCACTCGATTGATAACCACGCTCACTCGATTGATAACCACGTTCTTTTTCCAGCTCATGATGTACAAAAAGCCCGCTTACTTTTTAATGAGGCGCTAGAGGAATTGGGGTTATCTCTGCAAACTTTTCCACCGATTAACTTGCTTTTCTACCAAAAGGGTATTGGAGAATATACAGCTCTTAACTTAAAGCAACAATTCAAGGACTACTTCGGCATTGAGTGTAACCTTAAGTCTCTAATATGGGGAGAACTTTTTAGTAAACTTTCTGATGGAGATTTTCAGATGGCACTTGTACACTGGAGCTCTTGGATTGATGACCCTATCTACACGCTCAATGCTTTTAAATATGCAAGTGAAAAAATTAATTTTGCGAAATGGGAACACCCGTCTTTTCATCATCTCCTCGATTTAAGTGATCATGCAGTCAACCCCTTCCAACGATCTTCCTACCTATTACAGGCGGAAGGAATCTTATCTCAAGAGATGCCAGTTGTCCCCATTTTTTACCAACCCTCCCAAGCGCTGGTAAGAAAAGATTTGAATATATTTCACAGATCTTTTTGTGGGCTATTTAGCGTAGCAAGAAGTTGTTACAAAAAAAAACAGGAGTATTAGATATGTCTACTTTATTGAAAGAACAGACCCACTACTTGAGCTCTATAGAGCAAGAGATAGCCGATCATCCAGCATGGCATGAAAGCCTATCTGGATTAGCCGCAGAAAAGTTATTAAGAGGAAGAAAAACCCCGTATCTCTATCTGCTAAGAGCTGGAGAAAGTGTAATGAGCTACTACGTTACATTTCTTCGCCCAGATCTAACCATAGAACATAGACCTTTTGTCATCACTCTGAGCCCAGAAGGCTGGCACTATGAAAATGGAAATACTGGCGGACCTTTTGCGCGTGCATCTATCGATGATGTATTGCATTTGATCATGCACTGTGCTAAAGGCGCTAATCATCCGAAAGTTTTCCAAAACTAAGAATGGATGTAGCGCAGCCACAAATCATGGGTCGGACAGGGAGGCTGGGGGAGTTGTTGGCTCTTTTTTCTCTGTCTTGCTTATGAGTTTTTCTACTTATCTTCTTTTGCTGATCGAAAAGCTTTTTCTTGCTCGGATATCTAAGGAAGTAATGGAAGTTGCCGTCAATGCAGCGTATGTTGCTCAAATATTCCAAGCTCCTTGCGTGGCCCTTGCTATGATGGCGCAGGTATACGTGGGGAGATGGATTGGAGCACAGAACTACAAGTCTGTTGGGCCCGGTATTTGGCAGTTCATTTGGTTTTCTATTCTATCGATGTGTATCGTCTTTCCTATAGGGTGGATCTGTAGTGATTTGTATTTTCGCGATACAGCTCTTAGCGGAGTGGGTGTTCCTTACGCTCGTTTTCTAATGGCTATTAATTTTCTATATCCTTTAGGTGCAGCCTTATCATGCTTTTACTTAGGGCAAGGGAAAACACTACTTATTGTAATCGCAACTATATCTTCACAACTTGTTAAGCTGTTATTTGCTTATTTGCTTATATTTGGATGGGGGGATGGATCCCTAGTCTAGGTTTAACAGGTGGTGTTCTTAGCACTCTTATTGCACAAGGGGGCTTCTGTCTTTTTTTGCTCATTACATTTCTTTCCAAAAAAAATCGCAACTTATTTGACTCTCATCGCTGGTTGCTTCAGCTCAAGTTATTTTGGCACTGCATTCAGCCAGGCCTTTTAAGAGCTGCGAATCGGATTTTAAACTTTATCTGCTGGGTATTCATTGCAAGGCTTGCTTCAGGAAAATCCAGCGATTATCTTTTAAGCCTTTCTATCGGTGGTACTCTATTTCTTTTTCTTCCTTTTTAGGAGATTCGCTTTGTCAAGCACAGACAACTGTCGTGTCTCAAATCCTTGGCGCTCAAAAGTTTTCTTATTTAAGTAAAGCTTTACGCTCAGGAGCCTTGCTTGCCTCTATCATGATCGTTATTGTAGGGATTCCCTTGCTTTGCTTTCCTCATGTAACCTTCAATTGGTTGTTTCCTACTATCGACGTTGGCAGCATGAATATTCAAAAAATATTTACCGGGATTTGGCTCTCTTTTACATTCTTTACTTTTGGTTACCTCCCGATCAGCTACATACTAGCCTTTAAAGACACTAAATTTTCACTTTTCATGGGCTTTATAGGCTGGATCAACGGCTTTTTGTTCATGTATTTTATGATGAATAAAGTCGCTATACAAGCTGACCTCTTCTGGACAGTTCTTAGTATCATGCATTTTAGCAGCCTTGTCCTTTACTGGCTCCGCATGCGCTTTTTACAATCTCAAGCGATTGCTTCTTTAATTCCTGTAACAGTAAAATAGTTTTTGCCTATCAAGAGACCTCTCAATAGGTGCTTTCCCAATTAGCTTTCACGCACTATCGGCAAATGACTTGTCCTGAGGACTATTAGACCTCTTTCGAAATTCTAATGGCCTGTATTTGAGATTATTTTCCGCTAGTTGGAAGATCGATTTGTGGGTCATATTAACCCAATATGACCCACAAATCGATCTTCCAACTAGCGAAAAAAGAACTCAAATCCAAGAGCATTAGAATTTCGAAGAGGTCTATTAGAAATAGATTTACAATATCTGAAATTATTTAATGCATATAAATTAAAATGTTTATTAATTTTTATTTATTTAGTTTTTATAAAAAATGAAATGTGACATGTTAAATCGATTAATTAAAAAGAGGATCGTTATAACATGGAACCATCATCGCCAAATAGGGACATCTGAACAACTTACCAAATAACTGACACGCTTGGAAGGGGAGCCTATGGAGAAGTCTTTGGAGCCATAGATTTAACAACAGGATCACCTGTTGCCATTAAAAGAGCCCACACTCGACACCTCAACACTATCTCTACAGAAGCCCGTCTTTTAGATTTATTTAATACATTTGGAGTTCCAAACATCCCTCGGTTTAGAAAAGAATTTGAAAGAGGATTTGTAACAGACAGAATCCCCGGTGGAGACCTTGTAACATTACTGAACAACCCCTCTTACACTCTCTCTTCATACCATTGGGCATTAATTGCACGTCAGCTTTTAGATTGTTTGGAAGCACTACACAAAAGAGATTATTTTCATGGAGATCTAAAGCTAGATAACCTGATCTTTCGGCCAGCGCCAGAAGGATCGGATGATTTAACAGTCATAGATTTTAATAGTGTAGGCAAAGTTGGAGAACCCTACAACATGTGTCAAGCTCCAGAATATAGAGCCCCAGAAGTTATTCTAAAAAGCCCTGTTGGCACAAAATCAGACATATGGAGTAGTGCGGCTCTTTTATTTGAAGTTATATTAAAAGAACCCCTGTTTCCTGCTTGCTCTCCTCGGTTAATGGAACATGCTCTAATCCGAGATGCACAACGCCTCCATCAGATTTGCAAGCTTATTGGGATGCCTTCTGAGATATTTTTAAAAACTTGTCAAGGACCAGCAAAGGAACTGTTCAAAATTGAGAATGGGGAAGTGAGCTTTAAACCCCCCCTTAGAGCCGTTGATGTAGAAGAATGGGAAAGAATTGAAGATGAATATAACAAATATTTTGGCAATCTTGAGACATGGGAAAGTTGGAAGAAGGAAGCTAAACAAGACCCAGCCATCGAAAGTGCTATAGAAACTGCTTACAAAGCTATGGCATCTGTATATTTGGAAGAAGGTAATTTACACGAACGGCTGCTAGCAGGAGCAAACAACCTTGAATTTTCTGAGGAAAGGCTTTCCCAAATAGCAAAATTTCTTTTGGAAATGCTAAAATACCCCGAATCTCGTCTATCTGCCTCTGAACTCTTAAATAATCCGATATTTCAAGGTATTGTTTTTGTTAATCTCTCCCCACATTTTGGTAAACATGAAAACACGTTTCAATTTTACACAAGTAACGCTCAACATACAGAAAGGAGCTTAACATCTGTTGTAAGAATAACAGATCGATTTTTTCGCTCTCGCCTTTACTTCCCTACTAGAGACCGTTACTGGTTAAGGGTCAAATCGACGAATGGTACACAAACAGAAATAGAAATCCCCAGGCCAACTGAAGGAGATACTCTTCATTTGGTCGATCATGAAAGTGTTATACATGTATATACCACTAAAAATAATACATCTGGAGAGCCTCCTGAAAAGCTACAAAGAACGCATTAATTTTATTCCTTATGTGAGACCTTTCCAACCAAGAGGTTCACAAGATGTCTATTGACAAGAGCTTCTATAATATGAGACGATAGGGACTCTTATTTTAACAGGAAAATCACTATGGCTCAAATCAGCACAAATGAATTTAAAGGCGGCGTAAAAGTAGAAATTGACGGTGAGCCTTATGAAATTGTCTCCAATGAATTTGTGAAACCAGGCAAGGGGCAGCCATTTAATCGAGTAAAACTCAAAAATCTTCTTAGCGCTCGCGTGATCGAAAGAACGTACAAGTCAGGCGATAAATTAGATATTGCTGATATCGAAGAAAATAAAATGCGCATGGTTTATAAAGAGCAAGGCGGCGTTGTCTTTATGGATGATCAGTCTTACGAACAAATCCATATCCCCCTCTCTGTTGTCGGTGACAAAGAACAATGGCTGATGGAAGAGATTCTATATAGTGTTATTTTCTACAAAGGAAACCCCATCGAGGTCGTTCCCCCAACATTCATGGAGATGAAGGTGGTTGAAACAGCCCCAGGTGTAAGAGGCGATACAGCCTCCGGCAGAGTACTAAAACCAGCGATTACGGAAAGTGGATCGAAAATCCAAGTCCCTATTTTTGTCGAAGAAGGGGATAAGGTCAAGATCGATACCCGTACAGGCGAGTATGTCTCTCGCGTCTAAGATCGATATATTACAAGATAGAGCGCGCATGTTTCAAAAGGTGCGCCATTTTTTTGCAGAAAATAATGTGATGGAAGTCGATGTTCCTATGTTGGGAAAAGCAGCTCCCATTGATGTCCACATCGATGTGATGTCCATCCCTCTGCAAGGTGGAGAAAAAGGGTTTCTCCATACATCACCTGAATATGCGATGAAACGTTTACTTGCTTTTGGCTCCCCTGACATCTACCAAATGAGCCATGTCTTTAGAGATGGAGAGCTTGGCCATCTCCACAACCCTGAATTTACCATGGTTGAGTGGTACCGCCTTGGCATTTCGTTTGAAACTCTCATCCAGGAAACCCTAAAATTTATCCATCTTTTTTTAGAAAATCTCCCTGTCTCCTATTTTTCTTATCGAGAAGCCCTGCAAAAATTTGCGGGCATCGATTATCTATCGGCAAGCACAACTGATCTCATAGCATGTTGTAAAGAGCACGCTATGAATCTACCACCCGATGTAGATGAGTGGAGTAAAGATACACTCTTGCAATTCATCATGGGATTTATTGTAGAGCCTAAGCTAGACAACTTGACGGTGATCCAGTATTTTCCTGCAACACAATCTGCACTTGCAAAGACAGCTATCCGAGATGGTGAGCCTATAGCAGAACGTTTTGAAGTGTATTGCAAAGGAATTGAACTGGCTAATGGCTTTCATGAACTGACGGACTCTATCGAACAACGTAAACGGTTACATGAGCAAAACGGAGCAAGACAGGAAATGGGCAAAAGCTTGCTGCCTCTTGATGAAAACTTCTTACAAGCCCTAGAAATAGGCCTTCCTGATTGTTGTGGGGTTGCCGTTGGATTTGATCGACTTATGCTGCTACGTCATGAAAAAACACACTTGGAAGAAGTGCTGCCTTTTTCTTGGAATACCATTTAGAGATTCCTTAAGGAATCTCTAGTTCTTTCCCAGGCCTTAGTTTGTCTGAGGTAAGCTTGTTGTGTTTTCTTAAAGCTTCAATAGAAACCTTATGTTTTTTTGCAATCTTCCAAAGATTATCCCCAGGCTGAATCGTATAGGTCCGCTTCCTTTCAGTTGTAGGCTCTACAACTTTTATAACATCGGGTTTTGCGCGCGAGACATGAGGAAAAAATGTCTGAAAAACAAGAGCATAGTCATATGCCTCTGGAATAGGCAAGCGATGGAACGTATAGAGCTTTTCGGCACACTTTCTCCAAATAGCATCTGATCTAGCGCTACAGAGCAACTCTTGCAACAAAAGAGAAAAAGAGGGATTTGATTCAGGAAAAAGATCAAGAAATAGTAAGAGATCAAAATCCTCCAATCTTTTGGCTACAAATTCACGGTCCCACTCAAGCAGAATTTTAGCAGCAGGAAGAGATCTTTTCTTGACATAGCCAAGTAGAAAATTTTTGAGCTTGAGAGGAGATAAATCTTGTGCAATTTTTTGCTCTTCAGCAAAATCTGCAATCATTTTCCAGTCCCCTTGCGTAAGGATCCACACTAAAAACTCTTTTGGAAATAGAAGCCCAGATCGCGTAAAGAGAGCCTCTACAAAACGAAATTCAGAGGTTAGATAAAAGGTTTCTAGAAGAGTTACATCTTGCCTATTTGCTTCATCTTTAAGTTCAAAAAAAATACCCTGCGCTGTTAAAGGCCACTTCTCTGTTTTTATATACTGCACCAGCGCCTGAAACTGCTCATCTGTCATTCCCGGAAAAACAGTCACATCTACCTCTTCTTGCCCTTCTTGGTGGATAAAAGAGAGTTGGCGCTTCTGAAGAGGAAATGCGCTCAAAGCCTTTTCAATATTAAAAAAATGGAAAGCAGCAAGGGAAGCAAGAGCTAAATCTCTTTTCCTATATCCATCTTCTACAACTGCCGTATCTTCCAAAAGACAAGCCAGCTCTTGGAAAGTCAGCGTTGAGTAAGCACTGAGAACCTCATCGTTGGAAAGGTTCCCACTCAACAATTCTTGCTCTTGCTCTGCAGGGGAAAGTTGAAAGACAACGGTTGTTTCTTTTTTTGAAGGACAAAGTAAAAAAAGTTGCGACAAAACCAATATTTAAAGCTACGCTAAAAATAAGCGTTTGCGTTAAAAATCGAACTTTCCTCTCCCATGGAGATGCAATATTATTGCTCATCTTTTGAATTTTTGATATATTAGCTCGAATATATCACTGTGAGCTACTTAAATGAAAGTCCCCCTCTCTTGGCTGAAAGAATTTCTTCCAACTACACTCTCTCCGCAAGCGATTGCAGAAACGCTCACACTCCTTGGCATTGAAGTTGAAAATATTGAACAAAAAGTTTTTTCTTTCCAGGGTGTTGTTGTAGGACAAGTTTTATCCACCACCCGCCATCCTAATGCCGACAAACTACAAGTTGCACAAGTAACCGATGGAACACAAGAATACCAAGTTGTCTGCGGAGCTCCTAACTGCAGAGCAGGCCTCATTACTGCATTTGCTAAAGTAGGGGCTACTCTAACTGACGAAGAGCAAAAAACCTGGAAAATAAAAAAAGTAAAATCCGCGATGTTGAATCTGAAGGAATGTTATGTTCAGGAGCTGAGTTAGGATTTTCAAAAGACCACGATGGAATCATGGAACTTTCCACCGATTGGCAGCTTGGATCAGATCTTACATCTTTTTATTCCGATCCTATTTTTGACATCTCCTTGACTCCCAACCTAGGTCATTGCTTAAGCATTCTGGGCATTGCTAGAGAACTCGGGTCAACACTCCATTTAAAAGCTAAGCGCCCTGATTTTTGCATCCAAAAAACAGAAGGCCCCGCGATTAACAAGAGGATCTCTGTTTCTATAGAAAGCCCTGAGATGTGTCCCAGATACGCTCTCCGTTTTGTGCAAAATATTAAGATAAAACCTTCTCCTGACTGGGTTGTAAGAAAATTAGAAGCCTGCGGGATACGCAGCATCAACAATGTCGTGGATGTTAGCAATCTCGTCATGTTGGAGCTAGGACAACCTCTCCATATTTTTGATGCAGCTAAAATTGCAGGAAAAACACTCATTGTTTCCGCTAAAAGCACGCACGTTTCCATGGCTACTCTCGATGAAAAAGAACGTGCTATTCCCCCCTACGCTCTCATGATTTCCGACAAAGAAAAACCACTTGCCTTCGCAGGCATTATGGGAGGATTATCTTCGGCTGTGACAACATCTACAACGGATGTGGTCATTGAAGCGGCGCTCTTTAACCCTTCCTCTATCCGCAAAACAGCGCGCGCGCTTGATTTAAAAAGCGACTCCTCCTATCGATTTGAAAGAGGGATTGATCCCAATGGATTATTGCTTGCTCTTGATAGAGCCTGCTTTCTTATACAAGAGCTTGCTGGTGGAGAAATCGTGCAAGGTGTAATCGATGAAAAAGAGCAAGAGTTTCCTCCAAAGGAAGTCTCTTGTCGTGTGGCGCGAGTCAATGCTCTTTTAGGAACCCACTTAAGTCTCAATGAAATTACTTCCCTATTAGAGCGCCTAGAGATGCACATCAAAGTGCGTTCTGAGGAAGAACTGCTCGTCTCTGTTCCAACCTACCGTACCGATATCCAAAGGGAAGTAGATCTTGTAGAAGAAGTTGCAAAAGTCTTTGGGTATAACAACCTTCCTAAAAAACCCCCTCTTCATAGTAGTTCTTCCCTTTTAGACACACCGCTTTATTCCTTTGAAAAAGAGGTACATAAACTTCTCTTGCAAGAAAGCCTTCAAGAATGCATCACCTGTGACCTCATTAGCCCGACACTTTCAAAACTAACGATGGAAAAAGGGCTGACAGAAAACGCTACGATTGCCGTATTGCACCCCAGATCTTTCGATCAGTCCGTTTTAAGAACATCACTTCTTCCAGGACTACTCCAAGTTATCAAGCACAACGCAAACCACCAAGTCAGTGATATTTCTGCTTTTGAGATCGGCAAAATCCATTTTAAAGAAGGAGATCAATTCAGAGAGCAATCGTGTGCAGGCCTTATTCTCACAGGCAAAAAGGGGCCGCTTCATTGGGATGAAAAATCCAAAAATGTCGACTTTTTTGACTTAAAAGGGATTGTCCAAAACATGCTAAAGGGCCTTAACCTAACTGAGCCCACATTTGAACCCTCGCATTTCCATACCCTTCACCCCGGACGGCAAGCTCATCTTAAAATAGGGAAACAAACGATTGGAGTGATTGGAGAAGTCCACCCCTCCATTCTAGAGAACTTTGGACTTGATAGCAGAGTCGTATTTGGCGAGCTCAACCTGCAAGATTTAATGGCAAGCAGACATAAAGATAAAAAATATCACAAGCTTCCCTCCTTTCCTGGCTCTGAACGTGACTGGACGCTCACCTTAAAACATGACGCGCCCATGGCAAAGGTCTTCGAGGCAATTGAAAAATCTAAATCCCCTTCCTTGAACACTATGCTCTTATCGACTTATTTACCGCTGAGAAGCTAGGGCGTGACCGGAAAAATGCCACCCTCCGCTTCATCTACCGTGACCAAGAAAGAACTATTTCTCTTCAAACAGTCGATGCTGAGCACCAGAAGCTTTTAGCGGCTGTCACATCCAAACTCGCTGACTGGACAATCGACTAAACACGACTTTTCCGCAATGACGTGCTAAAAAGTCAGACATATGGAAAGACATCAAAAACAGGCCATTTTAACTGATTTACAAAAAAAAATGGTCCTTTTAGCAGGTCCTCGTGAAGGAGGCAAGACCACTTTAGCTAAAGCAATTGCTAAAGATTTCAAGTCCTCTACCTATCTCACATACGATAGCGCAGAAGACCGAAAAATTATTCTCAAAGAAGCATGGCTCCCTTCTGTAGAGCTTATCATTCTAGACGAAATCCATAAGATGCCGAAATGGAAAAATTACTTGAAAGGGGTCTATGACACTAAACTGCCTCATCAAAAAATACTTGTCACAGGCAGTGCGCGCCTTGAGATTTTTAATCGTGTTGGAGATTCTCTTGCAGGTAGATTTTTTGCACCGCCTGCTGCCACTTTCTCCAGCCGAATGCGATGCAGTTAGAGTCCCTTATACATTGGATCACTTCCTTGAAAGGAGTGGGTTCCCAGAACCTTTCCTTGCCACAACCAACATCGATGCCAACAGATGGAGACCCCAGTATGTCGATAGTTTGCTAAGAACAAATGTGCTCGATTTTGAAAACATTCAAAATCTCAATGCTATTAAATTAGTCTTTGAACTTTTAAGAGAACGTATAGGTTCTCCTACATCTTACACCTCACTTGCACAAGATGTTGCTATTTCTCCCAACACGGTAAAAAAATACATTCAGATTTTAGAAGCACTCTACATTGTATTTAGGGTTACTCCCTACTCTCGTAATATTGGGCGTAGTTTGCTCAAGGAACCTAAGATCTACTTTTTTGATAATGGCCTTGTTAAAGGCGACCACGGGGCCTTATTTGAAAATTTTGTGGCAACCTGCTTATTTAAGCATGTGTGTGCCAAGATAGATTATAAAGCAGAAAATTATGCGCTACATTACCTTCAAACCAAAGAACGAAAAAGAAGTCGATTTTGCCCTTGTACGCGACCATACTATTGAAAAGATCATCGAAGCTAAATATGCCGACTCTAAGGTAGCTGCTAATCTCCGCTATTTTCATGAAAAATATAACTTCCCTGCTGTTCAAGTTGTCAAGGAATTGAAACGTGAAATACATAGAAGAAGGAATATCTGTTGTTAATAGCCTGAACTTCCTAAAAACTTTGGATTTATAACGAGTTTTTTTTAAAGTTGCAAATTTGGAGAAAACCGGTATAGTATAGAATTCAAAGCGAGGTTT
Source organism: Rhabdochlamydiaceae bacterium (assembly GCA_047459655.1). Classification (GTDB taxonomy): domain Bacteria; phylum Chlamydiota; class Chlamydiia; order Chlamydiales; family Rhabdochlamydiaceae; genus CANJJB01. The sequence continues at coordinate 155,143 of JAJREF010000003.1, read as the reverse complement.
TCCTATGAGAGTTTGTCTATGTCTCCTTGTTAGTTCTTGCAGCCTTTTATTCATGGGTTGTGAAAAAAGCAACCATGACAATAGTGTCGTGTCTCAAAAATACATCCACAAGTATGGTTATGCTGTCTCTAAGGGTGAGTTTGAAAGCCGTGCCTATCCAGGCCAAGTTATTACTCTATTGAAAAATGGAGTCACCATCACTGCTAACTATGAAGATGGTGTGTTGCATGGTGCTTGTACCCATACATTTCCTAATAGCCAAGTCACAGAGTCCTATTATTTTTACAATCAAGGGTCTCTTGTTAAACAAATCACCTATGCTTTAACAGGGATGCCTTTAAGAGAAGAAGTGCAGATCTCTCCTACACGTTACTCTATTACCAATTGGTATAAAGAGGGAACACCCCGATCAATTGAAGAGTATGCAGGAGCTGAACTTTTAGAAGGACAATACTTTACCGTGAATAACGACCTTGAAAACCAAGTGGTCAAAGGAGAAGGCACTAGAATTCAACGGAATGATGAGGGTCTTCTCATTAGCAAAGAGCAGATTGAAAAAGGCTCTATCGTACAAAAAGAGACGTTCCATTCGAATGGATCTCCTGAAAGCATTGCACATTACAAACACAACGAACTCCATGGAGAGAGAGAACTTTCACAGAATCAGGAGAACCTGTATCTGTCCGCTCTTACGCGCACAATCAACTCAATGGAATCTCTTCCTTCTTTAAAAACGGCGTGAAGAGCATAGACGTCAACTACGTCGATGGAATAAAGAGTGGCGATGAAACACATTATCTCGACGGTGTAGCAGTCTCTAAAATTTTACACTGGGAAAATGGTCAAATGCATGGACCTTCTAAATATTTTGTCGATGAGATTGTACGCGTAGAGTATTACTACGATGGCAACCCTGTCTCTCCTTCAAAATGGAAAGAGTTGAACCATGTAGACGAGCTAGTTGCTCGAAATTGACCCTCGCCTGCGCCCATAAAAAGATCTCTTAGGCAACTTTGGCTAGGCAATTTTTTCTTAAAGGAGCTCCTCTCTAGAGGATCTCCTTTTTTTATCTCATAAACACTTCACTTTCAATCTCTAGCGCCCCGGGCGCACCTACTTCAACTTTCGATTCTTGAGCAATCCGATCAAGGCTATGAGCCTCTTCTTCAGACTTTTTATCGCTGCAACCCATGATTAGTAAAAGGCTTAAGAACAAGTGCCTTTTTTTCATAACGCCTCCTGGCATGATAGATGCATATATGTCTGTATATAGTCTTTTTAGAATTTAGGAAAAGGAGAAACAATGGAACAAGAACATTTGATCAAAAAAGTAGCAGAACTAGAAACTATCAATGACCAGCTCCAAGCAGAGCTTCGCTATCTCGACCAACTTCTCCGTGAAGCTGGCTTTGAAAATGGCTTAATCACTTTGAAAAATGCCGCAAGAGAGCTTATCGAAGAAGATAAGCAAATGCGCAATGAAGGGGATTTAAACAGTTAGGGGATTTAAAACAAGATCGTATAGCTCCTCTAAGCTTAACCCTTCAAGATCCTCTACAGAACCGAGGAGCGTATTTGCAAGAGATGTTTTTTTCTGCTTAAGGCGCAAGATTTTTTCTTCGATTGTTTCGAGGGATATGTATCGCCTTGCGATGACGGTATCTTTTCTACCAACTCTATGGGCCCTATCGATGGCTTGATTTTCTACAGCATCGTTCCACCAGGGCTCATAGAGAAATACATAATCTGCAGAGGTTAGATTAAGCCCCACTCCACCTGCCTTAAGGCTCATCAAGAAAAGCTGCGTTTTAGGATCTTCTTGAAACATTTTGACGGCACCCTCTCTATCTTTCGTGTCTCCATCAAGATAAGCATATTTCCATTCCCTTTTAGCACACTCCTTTCCGATGAGATGCAGCATATCGGTGAACTGGCTAAAGATCAGAGCTTTTCTCCCCCCTTCGATAACCTCTTCTACATCGGCAAGCAACCTCTCTAACTTAGAGGATCCCCCCTGATACTCTCCTGAAACAAGGGAAGGGGCGCAGCAGATCTGCCTTAGCCTTAAAATCAACTCAAGGATCGCAAATCGACTTTTTTGAATTCCTTCCACCGTTACCTTCTGGACAAGTGCCGCTCTTTTCTGAATAAGAAACTGCTCATAAAACCCCCTTTCACCCCCATCTTGCTCAATCCAAATGATCTGCTCTTGCTTAGGAGGTAACTGTAGGGCCACCTCGCTTTTCAGCCGCCTTAAGATAAAAGGGCGGATCTTTTTTCTAACTTGCTCAAAAACAGGACTCTCTTTTTTTCTCCTAAAAGCTCTGGCATGAGAAACCGAAAAATCGCCCACAGATCTTCCCACCGATTTTCAACTGGTGTACCCGTGACTGCCAAACGAAAATCAGCTTGGAGGCGACAGACAATTTGTGAGGCAAGGCTATCAGGGTTTTTAATCATCTGAGCTTCATCTAGAATAACAGCCCCATAAGAAGTAGATTCAAAAAGGAATCTATCCTGCCGAATGAGCGTATAAGAAGTTAGGATGATATGTTTTCCCTTAAGCGCCTCTACAGAAGCCAAGCGCTCTTCCCCTGTATGGATGTAGACATCGCATGAAGGTAAAAACTTCGCAAATTCCTGCTTCCAATTAAAAAGAAGGGATTTAGGCATGATCAGTAAAATCGGTTTCACGATTTGTAGTGATGCAATAAAGGCGATCAGCTGAACCGTTTTCCCAAGCCCCATCTCATCTGCTAACAGTCCATGAAAATGACTTCTATACAAAAACAAGAGCCAGGACAACCCCTCGAGCTGATAATCATACAGCGTTCCCCGAAAAGCTTCGACAGGCAACTCTTTTTTCCACTCCGCAGAAAGATACGCCGAAGGCAGTCTTACAAAATCCTCTAAAAGCCCATGATGATGCCTCTTTATTGCAATCTCCTCTTTGATGACCTCTTCTCCCTCTAACACTTCCCACTCTTTAGGCATTTCTACAAGACCTACAACATCAGATGTAAGATCGATAAATTTCTCCCGACGGGTAAAAGTTCCTAACACATCTTTGATATTGCCCTGATGCTCACCATATCTAATGCTACCCTTGAGCAAGATATGAGAGCCTTCTTCTTTAGCCTCACACTCAACACTCCCTTGCCTAAGAACTCTCTTCCCTTGAGAGTCAAAAATCTTCCAGCCAATATCTAATAAAAAAGAAAGCGTCTTTACAACTTTATCCATTGGACAATAGTAGTGGGATAACCCCACCACTTTTTTGATAAAACCCGTTTCAAGCAAATCTTTCTCCCACCCCTTTTCTTCCATAGTCATCTCTTTTTCCAAAGGATCAATATCTGAGATCCCAAAGGCGCCATAATCCATTGATAGGGTAGCAAAAGCACCGGTCCGATCTTGAAGTTTTAACACAGGAAAAGGATCAGGCCGCAATTTGGCAGGTTTGTTTTTCCAGATAATGGAGGGGCCTTGTTTCTCTGCCTTCTCGAAAAAATGCTTAAGAGCAAGAAGATCTAGCTCAAGAGGCTTTGGAAAAACTTTCTCTATCCAGCTCTTCTCCAAAGGCTCAGCAAAAAACCGCAGAAAGCTATTCTGAATAAAACAATGCGGTAAAAGATCATCTGCGGGGTTTAGACCGACCAGTTTGTCCCCAATTTTAACTTTAGCTTGGACAATTGAAAGCTCCGACTCTCTATAATCGATTTCATAAACAAGTTCGGCAAGCGTAAAAGGGTCGACAATCAATTTTTGACCTTTCCAAGACAGTCCCCCTTGCGTAGCACAACGCTTAATCTCCTCTCGTATTGATTTCTGAGGACGCCTGAAAATCTCTTCTAGTGTATGATAAGCAGCCATGGATAAAAAACTCAAAATTTGGAACCAACATTCTTCTTGGGAAGCAGCAGAATCTGCCTGGGATGAAAAAGCAAGGAAGGCCGCTGCCTCCTATCCCATTAAAACAGTCTCGCATATGCCTTCTATCCCAGGGATGACGCCTGAAACAGCTAAAAATCTTAAATGGAAAAGCCTCTCCTACCTCGTTCGGCACGACAAAGAAGGCGTTCTCCCCAAAAACTTCTGGAAACATCCTCTAAGATACGGGTTTAACCTTTTAAAATCTTTTCTAAAGAAAAAATCTTACATCCGAGAAGATGATTTTTTCTTCTATGGCCTCAAAAACGTCGAGGAATTTAAAAAATTAGCTTCCCATCCCGATGCACTTTTTGTTGTTGGATTCTCCTACTGCCACAAACCCTTTGAGTGCCCCTCTGGAAGGTTCACAGCAGAGTGCATCCATGACCCCCATCACCCTGTCTGTAGCCAGTGTTTCATAGGGAAGGCTGTCCACGCGCTTCCCGATAACGATGTGATTCCCCTTTTCATCCCTACCATCCACTACATTGGTGAAAAAATATTTGATATTGTCCATGCAAATCCCCATAAAAAAGTGATCTTTCTGATTACCGCCTGTGAAATGACCTTAGAGATGTTTGGGGATTGGGGCAACATGGTCAATATTCAAGGGATTGGAGTCCGCTTGGATGGCCGCATATGCAACACCATGAAAGCCTTTGAACTCTCTGAACAAGGCATCAAACCTGGCTTAACCGTTGTCCGACAAGAAACACAAGAAAAGATCTTAGATATTCTCCGCCATCTCAGGAGATAGATGCTTTCTACGGTAAGGTTTAGGACGCTCCTCTTTTTGAAAGGCTCGGACACGTGGAGCTCCCTTACACTCCTCGCAGCAACATCCTTGCAATTTCTCTGCACAAGGAAGGCAAGCAATAAAAAGTTCATTGCAGTCCATGTTAGCGCAGTTATAGTAAAGATCTGATTTTACACCGCAGTATCTACACTCACTGATGATGTCGGAAGATTCCTCCTCACTGATAGGAATTGATAGGCGATCATCAAATACAAACAGCCTCCCCAGCCACGCTTTTGTTCCTTCTTCTAAGCCGTATTTGATGATTCCACCATGTAGCTGATAAACATTTTCAAACCCTTCTTGCTTTAGAAGAGCAGAATATAACTCGCAACGAATACCACCTGTGCAACACATCATGATTTTTGTGTTTTTAAGGTCATATTTTTGCTTAAGCTCTTTAGCATAGGCAGGAAAATGGCGAAACTGCTCAAGTACCGGCAACTCTGAACCTACAAAATGTCCAATTTGCCATTCATAATCATTGCGCACATCGAGCAAAAGGGTGTTTTCATCTTTTTTCCAACATCTCTCTCCATTCTTGTGGTGAGAGAAACTCCCCTGTCATGTTTAGATCAACCGGCATATCAAGCGCGACAAGTTGCGCCTTTAATTTGACAGTAGCCCTCGGGAAGACATGTTCATGGTAAGTGTGAATTTTAAATTCAACATCTTTAAAAAGGGGATTATTAGACAGCCACTCCATATAGAGCTTTCCATCCGGCTCCGATGCACTCATCTGGCCATTGATCCCTTGAGAGGATATATAGATTCTACCTTTAATATCTTTACTGTTAAAAAATTCTTTATGTTTAAAGACTTCTTCTTCAGGGCGCTCAATCGATGTAAATAAATAGTAAGCAATGACTAAGTAACTCATGGGAGCCATTATAAAGGCCTCTTTTTGCAAAAGTCCAGCACATTTTTTAATTAAAAATTATTTGAGCTTGTTAAAAATTTGCCCCTTACATATGATCTTCTTCTTTTAAGATATAATTTTCGAGGAGAGAAAATGGTTCGTTATACTGGCCCTAAAAACCGCATCGCACGAAGATTTGGAGTGAATATTTTTGGAAAAGCAAGAAACCCCTTGCTCCATAAAGCTAGTGCCCCCGGCATGCATGGCGCCAAAAAGAAGAAAAAATCAGACTTTGGGCTTCAACTTGAAGAACAACAAAAACTCAAAGCTGTTTACGGCATGCTCACGCAAGGACAACTTGTACGCTATTACAAAGCAGCTGCTAAGAAAAAAGGAAACACCTCCCACATTTTTATTCAACGTCTAGAATCACGCCTTGATAACGTTATCTACAGACTAAAATTTGCTCCTACTATTTTTGCCGCTCAACAACTCGTATCCCACGGACACATCCTTGTAAATGGTAAAAAGGTAGACCGCAGATCTTTCGAAGTGCGCCCTGGCATGATCATCTCTGTGAAGCAAAAGTCTCAAACAACCCCGATTATTAAAAGCGCCCAAGAAAATGCCTCCCGAGATGTCCCTGAATACCTAAGTCTCGATGCTGGGAACTTTTCTGGACAACTCTTAGTTGAGCCACATTTAGACCAGATTCCATTTCCACTACCAATTAACATTGCGATGGTTGCTGAGTTCCTTGCCCACACAAACTAGCTTGCAAAGCAATTTTTAGAAAGTAGGTCCCAAATGTTTACTTTTCCCACTCTAAACCAAGCAAGTGCCACTGGAGCAATTTTTACAGCAGGCCTTTGTCTGTCAGCATTAGCTTGGAAAGCTGCACCGAAAGAATCCACTTCTGAGAAAATCTGGAGTGTTGTTATGACGAGTTTTAAGTTTGTGATACCTCTTACAAGCACTCTAGTTGTTTCAATAATTACCCCACAAAGATGGCGCCTTTTTTCTATTATAGTCGGCAACTTATGTTGTGGTATGGCCGCTCATCAACACTTCAACAAGAAAAATGAGGAACCGGCTATCGGCCTTGCTCTAACAGGAGTAGCAATCAACTTTATAGCAAGAGGCTATCTATTCTACCAACAGCCTTCTCCTGTGAATGCTCTTGGTTGCCTAGCTGTATTATCAGTTCCCGCAGGATTTTTGCTTTGAGATAAGAAATGATAACTGGTATTTTAACAGCAGCCCCTCTTCTTTCCAGTGTACGCTTACCTACTTTCCCTCAAGCTACCTTGGCCGGTACAGCAGCTGTATTGACCTTCTTGTTCTTCGATCACATTTATGGATGCACTCCATCTCCCGCAGGTAGATTTCTTATCGATATAGGAGCTCATGCAACCATTTGGACAGGTGTTATCACTACTTTAACAGCGACTCAAAAAAGATGGCCCATGCTTTCCCTCATAGGAGGCACCACCTCCCTTGGGCTCAGCACACTTACAGCGCTAGCACCCTACGTCTATCGCCTATCAAAAGAAGATGGCGAATCACTCATAGTCAGTGCTTTATCTATCATAGGAATAACCATCAATGTCATTGCAACAAGCTACCTGCTCTATAAACAGCCTTCTGTAGCCCGTGCCTTACATTGGGCGGCTGTAACTCTTTCCATCGCATACTGTTCGGTCAATGCAGAGCCCTAAGAAAGCTTCAAATCGATTTCCATAAGACGGATAAGCTGCATAAGCTCTTCTTTGTTGAGCCCTTTGATTTGATCTTGGTCGTCATAACCGATGATCTCTTCCATAAGCCCCGATTTTTTTTCAATGAGACGTTGGATATGCTCTTCGATAGTACCTTTGGTCACCATTTTAAAAACTTGGACACCTCTATTTTGGCCGATGCGATGCACGCGGTCAGTTGCCTGATTTTCTTTAGCAGGATTCCACCATCTGTCATAGTGAATCACAACAGAGGCTGCAATGAGGTCGATTCCAACTCCTGCAGCTTGAAGAGATCCTACAAATACTTCACACTTTGGATCATCCCTAAATTGTTCTATCGGTGTTCTGCGGTCTCTTGTCCCCCCGCGGATCGTAGCGTACCCGATATTTTCTTCTTCAAGGTGTTTTTGAATGATGTCTAACATGCCAAGGTATTGAGAAAACACAACAAGCTTTTGACCGCTATCTCTTGCTTCTCCAAGCAGCTCTACAAAGAGATCCCATTTTCCCGAGGCATGTGCTTTGTAGTTATCTATATCATCTAGTACAAGAGCGGGATGGTCACAGATTTGCTTCAGCTTCGACAAAAGAGCAAACACATGCATATAAGGAACGGCTTTTTGTTCATCACTGAGATCTTTAAGCAATGGATTTCTTAGAGAAAGGTATGTTTTGCGGTAGAGCTCTTTTTGTTCATCTGAGAGAACGGCATAAGCAATCTCTTCTGTCTTTTCTGGTAGCTCTAAAAGCACTTCCGTTTTTTTTCTTCTTAAAATAAAAGGATGAATAAAACGTGTTAAAAGGAATTTCTTCTCTTGATCTTGTTGCTTTTCAATAGGATTAATGAACATCTCTTTGAAGATCGCCTCTCCAGGCATATACCCAGGAATGATTACATCAAAAAGGGATTTCAATTCAAGGAGCCTATTTTCAATCGGTGTTCCTGTGAGCCCTACGCGCGTTCGCGCTTGAATCAACTTCAAAGCTTTATGCGTTTGTGAGTGAGCATTTTTTGCAATTTGGGTTTCATCAAAAACGGCAATTTCAAAAAAGATTTCAGAAAGAGGATTTTTTTCACTCCTCAACGTCCCATAAGATGTAAGCAGAATATCAAAATCAGCCTCAAAGTTAGAAAGCGTTCTCTGAATACCATAAAAAATACAGACACGGAAATCAGGCACATATTTTTCAATAACTCTTGCCAGTGGTAAATCACAGAGGTAGGACACACCACTAAAAACTTCCCAGCAGGGTTTTTATTTTTGAAGCTTGTAAAAGCGCCATTGTTTGGTGGGTTTTACCAAGTCCCATCTCATCACAAAGCAATCCTGACAATCCATAGCAGTGAAGAAACCAGAGCCACTTCAATCCCGTCTCCTGATATGATCGCAATTGACTCTTGAGACCTTCTGTGCTCAAAGTCTCATGCGTTTGAAAATCCCTAAACTCCTGAAAAATTTTTAGACTTTCTTCATCTTTTGGAGGAGCGACTTCTTCAAAAATCAAAAGTCGTATCCATTCCAAAGAAGTGAGGGCAATTTGTTGACCTTTTTTTAACCATCTTTTCTTAGCAAGTCCTTTTACCCAATTAAACCGTGGCTGCTGAAGTAAAATCAACCCCGCTTCAGAAAAGAGATAATTCTTACCTGCCTGTAGCCCATCCCAAACCTCCAGCCCTCTAAGTGACCCAATATCACTTTCATAGGTAAGATCGACTAGCCAATGCCCCTCTTGCGCTTTTTCTATGTGGGAGATGTCAACAATGAGATGGGCAGGCTTTTTTAACCTTGGATCACACGACAAAACAAAAGGGCGGATCTTGTCGAGTTCATAAAAAATGAAATAAGGCTCTGATCCACTGTCGATGATCGTTTGTTTGTAATAGGGATCAGGCATTTTAAACTCTGAGGGAATCCCACAAAACCCTTCACCTGGGACAAACGTAAGCCCTTCGTAAACGTGCACATCTTTATTCTGGTAAGCCTCTTTAAACACATATTCAGGGGTGATCACGATCTGCTCATGCTCATTGAGACAAATTTTTAATCCTGATTTTTCCAAAGGAGTTGTCACGCTCAAAAAATGGGGAATATTGTCTAGCTCTTCTTGATGAAGATGGATGAATTTTATCAGATCTTCCATCTGCACAAAAAGGCCAGGTTTGACAACTTGCCCTGATTTTTTAAGTCCTTTTGAATAAAAACCACTACCTTTTACATACACCCAATCTTCGAAATCAATCATCTCTTCACTGCCTTCTGCGACTTCCAGCCTAGCCTCAAATTTCACACCTTTATTACGTGTGACTATGTACATAAGATTAGATTCTACACTCGATACATGCGTCTCAAAACCATCATGACCATGGAGCCAATGACGGTGCTTACTCACAAATTCAGAAACTGCTGCTTTGGGGATCACTTTTTCTGATTCTTTAAAAAGAAGATGGTGCAGCTGATAAAATCCCTTATCTGCCACATATACCCAAGAGCCAAAAGAACAAGAACCTATTTTGTGGAGATCCCCTCGTGAAAGACATAGCAGTTGATGTGAAGTCCGGCACTTTTATCAAAGGCAAGATGGTATCTTGCTGGCAAAGGCTCTAGAGATATTTGACACCCCACAAGATGCTCTTTTACTAATTCCGCGTGCTTTAGCAAGAATGTCTCAATCTGATCTTGAGGAATTGTTTTATTTTTTAAAAAAACATCCAACTTAGCAGGATAAAACCCCCTTTCTTTAATAAATATCCAATCCCCTATAGAGTAGGTTTTTTCCTCTTTTGTAACGGCTTCCTCACCCCCTTCTTTGACTGTTTTGATATCGACCAAAAAAGATTTTTTCAAAGGATCATAGAAAATTTTATTGATCTCTTGGTGTGTTAATTCAAATATGCGTAGAGGAGAGCGAACAGTCGCAAGAGAAGGAATGACCTGCTCCCAATTGACATCTGCAATATAAAATCCCATCTCCACATCTGCAAACTTGATCTTGATTCTCTCTTGGCAAAACTTGATTAGCTGGAGGAAATGTGATGGTGTACTTTTTCTTATCTTCTTGCAGGAGCATCCACCATTTTGCTAGATCTTGACCAAAAAGAGAGCTCATATTGCAATTGATGACTGGGCATGCCTTCTTTCCAAAGTTTCAACTTTTCCGGAGAAAGGTTAGAAAATTTCAAAGAGGTCTCTTCTGTCTCAGCAGATCTTTCAATGACAATTTCCTTAATCTTTTGTCTCCCTTTCTGCGTCAAAGGACGTACGAAAAATAACACTTTCCCTTTAACCTGCGCTTCAAAACCACCGCCCGGCTGTTTTTTCAACACAGAAGGGAGATAACCATGCCTGCGACCTGCCATCTGACACAACTGATTCCATAGAGAAAATCTAAATCGCGCATGTGGAGTGGAACATTTTTTCCATTAAAAATCTTTAACCAAGCAGCCCCTTGATGGAGACATCTTCCCTCTTTTTCTGCTTTCAGGACACGTACAGAAATGGTCCTTTAACTTCCCTTCATCATCTAGTTGCAAGAAAGGCCAGAAATGCTCTTTGCCATCCTTAACATCCACCTGATAGGTACCTTCTGAAAACAAGAGATCTTCTACTTTACCTTCTTCAAGCAAAGCTCTTCCGCCTTAAGATCTTTTTCAGAAAAAATAGCAGCGCCCATACCAAATCCATCGAGCTCATTTTGTGCGTAAGGTGAGCCCCAAGGTACAGAATGCACTATAGGGAAGAAAGAATTCAACCCCTGTTCCATTAAAACAAGTAAAAAAAATAATTGGATGAGATGGTTGCAAACAACTTTTTTTAATCCTTTATTTCATCCCTTAGACCCGTTATAACTTTTCCGTGTTGGGATGATGGCTAGGTAGCCGTAACTGCTTTTTTAAATTTTTAAATAGAATAGGTAGAATACAAATGCAAAACAACCGACCTACCAAATATCGCTGGATTGTCACGGGAATGATTTTTTTCATCACCCTCATCAACTTTATTGATCGCTCCGCTATCTCTTTTGTCATCGACCCCCTCAAACAAGAATTCCATTTTACAAACACGCAATTTAGCATGATTCTTTCAGCCTTTGGCTTAGGATATGTTCTACTTACAGCCTTTGGTGGATGGCTTGTTGATGTATGGGGTACACGTATCGTATGGCCCCTTGCTGCCATCGGCTGGTCTCTATGCGTTGGACTCCTCGGTATCGCAGGCAGCTTGTGGGGATTTATTGGCCTTAGATTCCTTTTGGGCGTCACCGAAGGCCCTCATTTTCCTGCTATGTCTCGCTCCATCGGCAACTGGCTCCCCTCTTCAGAAAGAGCTCGCGCCCTTTCTTTGGGCCTTGTAGCCATCCCTCTCCTCCGTTATAGGAGCCCCCATAACCTCTTATTTAGTCTCTGACTTTGGATGGAGAACAATGTTCTTTGCCATTAGCGCTGTTGGTATTCTGTGGGCTTTTGCCTGGTATTGGTTATTTAGAGACCAGCCGGACGACTCTCGTCATGTGAATGCAGAAGAAAAGCACCTCATTAAAACATCGCGTAATGCAGAAGCTGGCGCTGCAATAAAACAGAAAGTTGACTGGCGTTTTATCCTCACAAACCCCGTACTAATTGCTAATAATATCGCCTATTTTTCTTTTGGCTATATGTTATTTTTTGCAACTTTGTGGCTTCCAGGATACTTCCTATCGCAACACGGATTAAACCTCAAAAGCGTAGGATGGTACTTAACTATACCTTGGCTTGTTGCCACTCTCTTTCTAAAAGCCGGAGGAATACTATCCGACTGGCTACATAAAGAACAGGTAGCAGCCGCATATCGAGGTCGCATGTGATTTGGATAAGCCAGCTATTTGCCGCTATATTTTTTCTTTTACTCGGATTTACAGAATCCTTTGGTCTTTGTATTGTATTCTTAAGCCTAGGATTAGGCTTTGGATTTATGCCCCAACCAGCCTTTTTCAGCATCAATATCGATGTTGCAAAAGAAAGAGCTGCTTCTGCTCAAGGGATCACCTCCAGCTTTCTCTCTCTTGCAGGGATCATTGCTCCTGTAATGACAGGATGGCTTATCGACCTAACTGGTAGCTACCAAGCCGCTTTTTTTCTCTTGTCAGGATTTACAGGGCTTGCCGTTCTTACAGTCCTTTTTTTCCACCATCCGGATAAAAAAAAAGAGTTGGTAGCAGCTTAGAGGTCACGAAGAAATAGCCGGGCATCTAGGCTATCTCAAAGGACTTGTCCAGAGCCTTCTAAAGAAAATCCCACCAGAGACCGCTTCAGTGAGATGTAAGTTGTATATTAGTAGATCTTTTTAAAAAAATTTTTGGAGCCGTTTTTGTTTTTCAATCGCTTCTTTCGTCTTCCAAATTCCATAAATAAGTCCTGCAACTGCAACCATTTCTTCAATCGAAAGCTTTCCCCAAAAACACGGTGACCAGAGACTCCAGCCATCAATATAAAAATTGCAGCCCCTGTAAATGGCTTTATATGCTTGAATGTTTTTTTGCACTCACACATCTTTCCCACATAAAAGAGGCAAAACTAAGAACAGTTGGCCGCATTTTTTCAGGGAAACAACTCCATGTTTTATACGCTAGCAAAGTTATAAGAAAAGGTGAAAGAGCTGCAGCAAACACGCCAAAAGTAACTTTTGGACCCGCTTTAGCAGCAAGATCAACTACAGCCCCTCTCAAAGAACGCATAGAATGCTCAACAACTGTTATTTCCATAAAATACCTAATATGTATATTGTTTAATTAATACCTTTGTTCAATTATATAGTATTAAATATTTTAAAAACACATAAATAAACAATATTATAAACAATTTAAGCACTTGATTATTAAAGGTTTGCAAAAAAAAACCGCATAGTGGTCTTTAGAAAACCCCTAAAAAGTAAATAACTCGCGGGTAGATTGTACGACCAAAAAAACTGACCTAATGCTTTTTTGCTGCCCTGCTAGCTTTTGTAAAGATTCAATCAACCCTTTAAATTTCAAACTTTCAGGCAACCAATTCAGCCCGCTTAAAACCTGATGCGTAAACACCCCTATTGATACCGCTTTTTCAACAGGTATTTTCGCTTGAAACACCCTGTAAGCAGAAAGCCCAGAGATTCCTAGAAACGTGGCACAACCCAGGTAGGGTTGCAACTTTTGCACATAAGACATTGCGCTTTCATAGGGATTATTTATTGATCCTGCCATTTAACACCTCTTTTTATATTAATAAATCAATATTATAACATAACAATTATTAAAAAAGATGTTATTAAAAAATTGAATTAAGCATAAAAACAAGATAGAATCTTTGACATAATCTGCTTGCCTTCAACAACATAAAAGATCTGCCACTCAGAGTGGCAGAGGAATCTGCCCTTTATATACGCTATGGACGGGGCCTTTCATCTGAATACCTTCGACACCCATCGAAACCTCTAGAACTTCTTGAGAAGCAGGGATGACCTTAATCGGGCTTGCGATTTGGTACAACTGCCCTGCAATGGCAGCAACAGCGACAGCACCCGTCCCACAAGCTAAAGTCTCTCCTTCAACACCCCTTCATAAGTTCTGCAACGAAGAGATTGATCGGGTTCTAGGGAAACGAAGTTAACATTTGTCCCTTCAGGTTGAAAAAAGGAGTGAAAACGGATCTCTCTTGCTTGATGATAAAAATCAGGGAGATCCAGATCATCGACAAAGACGACAGCATGAGGCACACCTGTATTGATAAAATGCACCTCATGCGCCCCCATTTTAATCGGCAATTCAAACTGCTTTGAACACTCAAAAAAGAGGAGACTTTGCCATCTATGAGCTGACAAGATAAAAGAGAGTGTTGCGTTTCAATAGAGTAAAGTGGTTGATTAAATCCTAAAGTGTATATGAAGTGCACGAGACATCGAATCCCATTGCCACACATAGCCGCCTCTTTTCCATCAGAATTAAAGATGCGAAAAAGAAAATCCCCTTTTTTAGAGGGTTGGAGCAGGATCAAGCCGTCAGCCCCAATGCCAAACCTCCGATGACACAGCTTAGCAATCATTTGAAAGTCTTGCGCAGGAAACAAAAGAGCTCTGTCATCGATAAGGATGAAGTCATTTCCTGCAGCTTCGTACTTTGAGAAATCGAGCATCACGGCATATCTTTAAAAGACGCAACAACCTTGTCTAAAAGACCAAAATTCTTGGCTTCTTCTGCTGACATCCATGTATCTCGGTCAATTGCCTTTTCAATTTCTGCTCTCGGTCTGCCAGTAGCACCTGTATATAAATCTACAAGAGCTGTCCGTGTTTTGATGATCTCTTTAGCTTGAATAGCAAGGTCTGTTGCCTGACCACGAATCACTCCACCAATCCTTGGCTGGTGAATCATAATACGCGCATTAGGTGTTGCAAACCGGAGCTTCGGAGAAGCGCAAAGACTAAGTACTGACCCCATCGATGCTGCAAGCCCTGTAACAAGCGTTGCAACAGGAGAGGAGATCATTTTAACCTGATCCCAAATCGCAAATCCTGCATCTACAGACCCACCAGGGGAGTTGATGACAAGCAAAATGGGCTTGCCTGGATTGACAATATCTAAATACCAAAGCTTCCGGATGGCATCTTTGGCGCTGTCCATATCGACAGCATCACAAAAGAAAATTCTACGAGCTTGTAAAAGGGCTTCATCAATTTTAGTATTGAGTGCTTGTTGTCTGCGTGGTGCTTCTTCTTCCTCTTCGTCTTCCAATCTATACATATTACCTCTTTCCTTATAATTATCCTGTTTGCCCATTTTCAATCAATGATCAGTTCTGGGTAAAGAGGGAAATGTTTTAAAAGATCTGCCACTTGCTCCTGGATTTTTTTCAGAATCTTTGGAGTTACAATAGGAGGAGCTTTATTCAAGGGGACCCCTTCTACCTCATCAGGCTTGGTGTTTTTCAGTAACTCGATGATCATATTGGCAATCGCCTTCATTTCTGGTTCTTTCATCCCAAGGGTCGTCAGTGCGGCAGGCCCAATGCGAATACCCGATGTGTACCAAGCGCCATTTGTATCAAAAGGGATAGAGTTGCGGTTGACCGTAAAAAATGCTGATCTAAGCGCTACCTCTGCTTGCCTTCCATTCAACCCAAAACTTTTTGCAACATCTAAGACAAGAAGGTGGTTGTCTGTTCCGTTCGTTGTGATAAAAATGCCTTGTGCAAGAAATGTCTCAGCAAGGGCTTTTGCATTAGCAACAATTTGATGTGCATATGCCTGAAAAGAAGTTGTATTAGCTTCTTTAAAGGCGATGGCTTTGGCTGCTATCACATGAGGCAAGGGGCCCCCTAGAACCAGAGGACACCCTTTGTCAATTACAGGCTTATACTCATTTGTGCAAAGAACAATTCCACCTCGTGGACCTCGGAGAGTTTTATGGGTAGTCGATGTAACAACATGAGCAAAAGGAATAGGGTCAAAATTTCCCTTTAACACTTTACCTGCAACAAGCCCTGCAAAATGGGCCATATCAACGAGCAAAGTCGCCCCTACACTATCTGCAATCTCCCTCATCTTAGCAAAATCAATGAGACGTGGATAAGCAGAGTACCCTCCAATTAAAATCGCAGGCTTTTCTCTTTTTACGGCTTCAGCCAGTTTTTGATAGTTGATAAGCCCTGTTCCAGGATCGACATCATAAACAGAGGATTCCATCATTTTAGAAGAAATATTATGGCGATATCCATGCGTCAAATGCCCTCCTGAATTCAATGACAAACCCATCACCTTCTGATTGACTAAGAGCTGTCTCACCTCCTCATATTCGGCAGGGGTCATCTACATCAATATTTTTTTTACCGAGTCTTTCTACTTCTTTATTTTGGACGCGGTGTACAAGAATACCCCAAAAAGCCACCATGTTTGCGTCCGCTCCCGAATGGGGCTGCACATAAGCGTGCTCACATTGAAAAATATTTTTTAACTCTTGGACTGCTGCATTTTCAATAAAATCGACATTTTCACAGCCTGCATAAAATCGGTGGAAAGGAAATCCTTCAGAATACTTGTCTGTTAAAAGATTTCCCATAGCCAACTGGACGGCCAATGAGGAAAAATTCTCTGAAGCGATCAATTTAAGATACGATCTTTGATCTTTGAGCTCTTTGGCTATAGCATCAGCAACCGCCGGATAGACACTCTTGATATGATCAAGGCCTGCTAGATAAGCAATCGCAGAAGAGGCTCTTTCTCTTCCGGCACTTTATAAAAGTATTTTTTTAAATATGACATGACACCCACTTACAAAAACGTGAACACCCCAAGAATCGCCCTCAGTATACACAACAGGAAAATTTCGTCTACCCCCTTTGGGGTTAGCCCCTCCCTACCCTCGAATTTTTCCTTGAGCATTAATTCTCTTCCAGATAAGCTCTCCATCTAAATTAAAGGTGTGGGTTTACTTTCTTTTTGCCTGCCCAAGATAAAAAGGTATTAGAGTAATGATAAAGGAAACAATGAAAACAATTTTAGACATTCAAGAACTTGATATGAAAATGCTCCGCCTAATGCGCATCAAAAAACAGCGGCAGCAAGAAATCGGTCAAATCGATGCTCTAAGAAAAGAGCTTCACCAGCAACTTGTTGAAAAAGAAACTGGGATAGAAGCTTTAGGCAAACAAATCCAAGTGTATGAGCAAAAGATCCAAGAAATTGCCACTAAAATGAAACATTTAGAATCTCAACAAAGCTCCATTAAAAAAGTAGATGAATTCAATGCTCTGACGCAAGAATCAACAGCTCTAGAAAGAGAGAGAATCGCAGTTGAACAAAAAGTATCTGACCTCGTTGATAAACGTGTCATGGAAGAAGAAATTTTTGGTAAAATTAAAGAAAGTTTAGAAGCCTCTGAAACCAGCAGCCTCAATCTAGAAAAGAGATTCAAGGAAGCATTAAACTGATCAACGAAGAAGGTTCTTCTTTGAAAAAAGAAAGAGAAGATCTTAGCAAAAAAGCAGACCCTGCTATTTTGCATGTGTATGAGCGCTTACTAAAAAATAAAAAAGACCGCGTCATCGTGCCCATTCAAAATCGCACATGCAGTGGCTGCCACATCGCTCTAACTCCCCAACACGAAAACGTCGTGCGCAAGGGAGAAAATCTTGTTTTCTGCGAACATTGTTCACGTATTCACTATTGGCAAGAAGTCGCTGCTCCTGTAGGAACAGAGACAACAACCAAACGCAGAAGAAGAAGAACTTAATAAACTTGGGAAAGCAAGCAATCGCTCTTTAAAAAAGAGAGGAAAGTCCGGACTTCACAGGAGAAGATACCAGTGAAATACTGGGGGCTGTAAAGCTACGGAAAGTATAACAGAAAACACTCCTCTGTTCCTTTAAAGAACAGTAAGGCTGAAAATGTTCGTTTAAATAAACGAGCCACATTTGCTGAGAGGCAAAGTGCTATAAACCCTATCTGAAGCAAGAGATTGCATGTACACCATCGCTCTCCGCGCGTACATGCAACTTATCGCTCGAGGGGTGCGGCGACGCATCTCCTAGAGGAATGGTTGCTCACGACAAAATCCGGCTTATCGCTTTCCCATTTTTTCATTAACAGCTGATGGATGAGTCCTTTCATAAACCTCTTTTTTCAACTTGGGCGACACCTGGGTATAAATAGTTGTCGTTACAAGAGAACTGTGCCCCAATAGGGTTTGTATTGTTTTTAAGTCCATCCCCTTTTCAAGCCAATGGGTGGCAATCGTGTGGCGAATGGTGTGGGGCGTGATTTTTATCGCAAGCCCTGACTGAAGAAGGTAATTTTTAAATCCTCTATCCACAGAGCGGACCGTAAGACGCGTTCCCCACTTATTCAAAAAAATGGCCTGACGATCCCCTTCCTCTCTTTCAAGGTGGTTCAGATAATTCGTGATCCAGCCTGCTGCGTTTTTTGTGATAGGAATTACCCTCTCCTTTTTCCCTTTACCCCGTACCCTGAGTGTTAAATTTTTAGCATCAAAATCAGGCTTATTTAGTCCGATCAGCTCGCTCAATCTGAGCCCTGAGCTATAAAAAAGCTCCATGATACAGCGATCTCTAAAACCCAAATAAGTAGTAATATCTGGCTGCGCAAGCAGCCTTTCTACCTGCTCGTAGGAAAGGGATTGAGGGATTGTCTTCTCTAGCTTAGGGCTTTCAATCTCCTCCATGGGATTCACCACGAGGATCTCTTCTTTCATCAGATATTTGAAAAATGAACGCAGCGAAGATAATCGTCTTAAGATGGTTCTTTTTTTGATCTGCTTTAAGTTGAGTTGGGAGAGGTACCCTTAATTGTTTTTTTATCAATTTTATCTAGAGATACCTCTTGTAAATAGGTTTCAAATGCTTGTAAATCAAGTTTATAATTGCGGATCGTGTGCTCTGAGGCGTTCCTAACGACTCTTAAATAATCTAAAAACTTTATCTTTGTCTCTTTCATACTATCCTTTTTTCTGCTACACTTCGTCCCTATGATTACTCTTAATAAAATTTCAAAAAAAGTCGGAGCTCGCCTCCTCTTCGAAGATGTCAATACAACCTTTAGCCCCGGCCACCGTTACGGTCTCACAGGCCCCAATGGTGCCGGGAAATCGACCCTTCTGAAGATCATGATGGGCGTCGAAGAAGCAACCTCTGGAACTGTCACATTACCCAAAAGAGTCGGTTTCTTAAGACAAAATATAGAAAGCTTCAAAAATATGAAAGTCTTAGATACGGTGATCATGGGAAATAAACGTCTTTGGAGCGCTTTAGACGAAAGAGAATCTCTTTATGAAAAAGAGATGACCGACCAAATTGGGATCCGTTTCAGGAGAGATAGAAGAAATCATTGCCGAAGAAAATGGCTACAGCGCTGAGTCTGAGGCAGAAGACCTACTCATTGGAATGGGCATTCCTGCTGCTCTCCACCAGAAAAAATGCACGAGATTCCTACAGACATGCAATTTCGCACGTTGATATGCCAAGCGCTTTTTGGAGAGCCTGAAGCGCTTCTCCTAGATGAACCGACAAACCACCTTGATATGGAATCGATCGGATGGCTGGAAAAGTTTCTCTGCGGATATAAAGGAACCCTTGTTGTTGTCAGCCATGATAAACACTTCCTCAACAGCGTTACAACCCGTATTGCTGATATCGATTACGATACCATCATTATTTACTCAGGCAACTACGATGACATGCTCGTCGCCAAAACAGCTGCCAGATCTCGCACAGAAGAAGAAAATAAATCGAAAGAAAAAAAGATCTCGCAACTCCAAGAGTTTGTCTCTAAGTTTGGTGCTGGGACGCGCGCTAGCCAAGTGCAATCCCGTATCCGTGAAATCAATCGACTCCAACCTATGGAGCTCAAAAAATCTAATATTCAACGCCCCTACATCCGCTTCTATCCCCCGAAAAACCCTCCGGACAGATCGTTGTAAAAGCAGAAGGTATTGGGAAAGCTTATGGCGACAATACCGTCATCAAATCTTTTTCACTTGAACTTGAAAAAGGGGATAAAGTTGGTGTCATCGGCAATAACGGCAGAGGTAAAACGACCCTTCTTAAAATGCTTGCAGGCGCCCTACCTCAAGACAAAGGCAAAATCACACTAGGACACCAAGTTCAAGTCGGCTACTTCCCTCAAAATCATTCTGAGGTCATCGACAAGAAAAGTTCCATGACCGCTTTTGACTGGCTCAAAAGCAGAAAAGAAACAGTCAACGATCAAGACGTACGCGGCGTATTAGGAAAAATGCTCTTTGGAGGCGATGACGCCTTTAAACCCATTTCTAATCTTTCCGGTGGAGAAACAGCGCGCCTCATCATTGGCGGCATGATGCTCTGCAACTACAATTTCCTTGTCATGGATGAGCCCAATAACCACCTTGATCTAGAAGCTGTATCTGCCCTTGCTTGGGCTCTTGAAGATTTTCAAGGAACCGTGATCATCGCTTCTCATGATAGAGGCCTTCTCGATGACTCTGTAAATAAAATCATCTCCTTCAAAGATACAGGTCCTAAGCTGTTTGATGGACCTTTAGAAGAGTATCTTCTCTCTAACACGCTTTGACTTGAGAGGTAGTTGTAAACTCAGGGTTCGTCGAAAATCGGTTCAAAAGAACCCGAAATTTGACTGAACCTGAGTTTTGCAACTACCTCTTGAATATATTTTATCTCATGCTAAAGTGAAAAAAACTTTAAAAAATATACAGATTCCTGCATAGTGGCTCCAACGGATCTTTTTCTCTATAGGTTTTTGCAAACTAAGATCCTCTTAAAAGAAGGCAATCATCATGGCACTCCCTCCGATTTCTGGCTCTAATAGACCTGAGTTTGTTAATCCTTATCATGACATTAGAGATGTCGCTGCGCACTTAGCAGGAACCCTCCTACAGCTTACCAAAAAAATTACTGATGCTACTGGTTCAGCAAACTCAGAGACTCTTCAAAAAATAGCCCAATTTGTACGCATTATCGAGCAAGCTAATACGGAGGTCAATAGCTCTGTTGGAGATCCTCGTGAGGTTGCCCTTGTAAAAGGTTATATTAAAGACACCTATACTGTTCTTTCTACTCCTGATGCATCTATCATGGGCGCTGTAAAAGAAGATACAGCAGAGGGGCCTTCTGTGACAACTCATCTACAACGAGCAATTGCAACCTTTGGAACATTTCCCTTTGCCTTGCAGAATTTAGTAGAAGAGCTAAATGGCATTGCCCATGATATTCAAGTGGTTCAACCACGTCATATTGGATAAGGGTTATTAGTTCTTAGGAAAAGGAAAAACCTTTAAGTCATCTGCGGCAAAGGTGTTTGGAAAAATTGTTCTTGCTTCTCTTTCAAAAGGTTCAAGCTCTTGGTAACGTGCAGAAAAATGGGTGAGGATAAGCTCTCTTGCGCCTGCTTGTTTGGCAATTTCAGCAGCCTGGATAGCCGTCATATGTAGATATTGCTTAGCTAGGTGGCGGTGTTCTTCGAGATAAGTGCTTTCACAGAGCAGGATTTTTGCGTCTTTGGCGGCTTGTAAAGCTCCTGCACAGGGTAATGTATCGATGACAATGGCAAATACATCTCCTTTTCTGATCGAGCTAACTTGATCGAGTGTAATCACAGAGCCATCGATCGCAACTTTCCCTTCTTTTTCTAGAAGGCTGATCATTTTACCCGTGCACTTTTAGCTGGCGGAGTTTTTCTTGATCAAATTTAAATGTATCAGCCTCTTTGACACGAAAGGCAAAATTGTCAACGCCGTGCTCCAGCTTATAGGCCTCAATACGAAATTTGCCATCATCTTCGATAAGTCCCTCTTTAGTGATGGGATGCAAAACCACTTCAATATTTTCATGGTAAATACTTCCATAGCGCAATCTATCAAAGTAGACTTGCCCCGAGGCGGGGTAGTAGCAGTGGATAGGATGGGTCGCTTTGTCTAGATTAAGCGCATCAACATCGATCCCAGCCCGAGGAGTGATCTCCGTGGAAGTGACTTACAAAAATGCGCGTGACACAGGGAGGCGCAACGTTGGCAAAAATAAATTGCCGCTGCGTGCCTTCACCGGGATCAAATAGCAACCCCTCCTCATTCCATCTTAAAAGATAGGCCCCATGGTTCCGCTTGCGGGTAGGCTGCTGACTGGAGCACCCTAAAATAACCAGTTCTCTTGCACTCATATCTTCCCTCTAGCAAAAACAGGAAGGCGGGCGCACAAAATTCCCACAAGCCCCCCAACAATATGAGCCGTGTTGGCAATCGGCAAGACAAGCTCAACAACACCTAAATACTGCAGGATAAAAGATAATACCTCTAATCCCAGCATCGCAAAGACGAAAATAGTGATAAAGAGAATGACAGAGCGCTGCAACGGATACCCTTCCCAAGGAGCTATTTTCTGTCGCATCCAGATAAATCCTACCATCCCTACTACTACGCCAGAAAATCCCTCAAAGTTAGGCCCTCCCATCAAATACTGGGCAATGTTAGGAAGGATGCCAGTAATCAGGATGACTGCGATCATCTTCAGCCTACCTATCCTATCCTCTATCTGCCTGCCCAAAACCCAGACCCAACACATATTGAATAGGATGTGGAAAAGCCCATTATGCATAAGGCAAGGGGTAAATAACCTCCAGAACTCTCCTTGACGGATCTTGCCAAAAAGCACGTCAGGAGGAAGATCTTGCCATCCCTTTAGACTTTTGGCAGATATTAAGTCGGCTACTCCCTTCCACGTCGGCTCTGCTACAATTTTATGGTACTCCGCTTGAGCTTCAGGAGAGAGATCTTTGATCTCTTCTATTGATCGGATGGGGGCTTCTTCGTAAAATTTTTCCAGATCTGCAAAATATTTAGGATAATCAAAAAGCATCTCTTTTTGCAGAGAAGTCATTCCTATCTGTAGGGCAATAGGCCCTTTGCTTTTTTCAAGGGAGTATTGCTGCAGCGTGTTGATAAAAAATAACAATGAACACAAAAAAATCACAAAAAGGGTAAGAGTCATCCCTTTTTTGGGCTGTTTTTTACTTGCATCTATTTTAATGTGCCGCTTCGAAGTAGATTCAGGAGAATGAGTAGAAGTCACGGGCTTGACTATATGGAAACGGGGATCGTTAGGGTTTTGCTCATAGATTTTCAGCCATTCTAGAGCTGCCGGAAGAGCTTCCTCATCGATGATCCAAATACGATAAATTGTTTCTTTGTCGGGGTCGAGTTCCATATCGCAAGAACTCTCAATCCCCTCCTGTAACAGGAAATGGTGGAGTGCATACGCTAGCTTCCCATCTTTGAAATGACTGATTAAACGCATATGTCACTAATCTTGTTAATAATCGTGGAAGTTGATAGCCCGGGAACAAGCGCTACTATATGAATGCGCCCTCCGTGCATTTTAACGGTTTCTGCTTCAATGCAGTTCTCCCCATACTCTGCCCCATTGACATGCACATGGGGTTTTATCTTCGTCAGAATGTCTACAGGCGTTGTCTCATCAAAAGAAGTCACATAATCTACAAACGCAAGAGCTGCCATCATCTGCAATCTATACTCCAACGGAATAATCGGCCGTGAAGGACTTTTGTATTGTTTGATAGATTGATCAGAATTTAAAGCAACGATGAGGACATCGGCTTGCTTAGACGCTTCATAAATGATGTGGAGATGCCCCGCATGCAACAGATCAAAAGAACCGTTGAGTGTTGCAACTGTTTTTCCCGCATTCTTCAACTCAAAACTTTTTTGCGCGATATTTTTTGGATCGATCCATTTATGTGCAAAAAAATCTGCATAATGGCAATTATTTTTTGGGGAATGCGACACGGTACACCTCCTCATAATTGGCAACAAAGTGAACCTCAAGCCCTTTTTTAATATATTTGGGCAGCTCATCATAATCGCGTTTGTTATCTGTAGGAAAAATCAACACTTTTGCACCTGAGCGTTTAGCCGCAATTAGTTTTTCTTTAACGCCTCCGATAGGCAAGACTTTCCCTGTCAATGTTAATTCCCCTGTCATAGCCAAATCTTCTAGCACGGCCTGCCCTTTTAAAAGGGAAAGAAGTGAGGTCATCATGGTGACTCCTGCGGAAGGACCATCTTTTGGTGTAGCTCCTTCGGGAATATGGAGATGGATTTGTGTTTTTTCAAAGAAGGGCTTCTCTTGCGCATATTTTTGGTAAGAACTCTGCAAATAGCTCCACGCAATTTGTGAAGACTCCTTCATCACATCCCCTGCCTGTCCTGTCAGCTTCATCTCTGTCTTTTCTGCAGCACACTTGATGGCTTCTACATAAAGAGTTGCGCCCCCGAGAGAAGTCCAGGCAAGCCCCATACAAACACCAATAGGTGTTTTAGGATAATAACGATCGCTTGTAAAAATCGGTTTACCGATAAACTTACTGAGATTTTCTTCTGTGATATGTTCTGATTCAAGAGGCGGCTTTTTCTTTTTCTTATTTTTACTTTCACTAGATTTTACAACTTTAAAAGCCACTTTGCGCAATATTTTTTTGATATAATTCTCTAAACTTCTAACTCCCGCTTCCCTTGCATATCCATTGATAAGGTGCTTCAGCGCTGTCGGAGAAAATGATACATCTTCAGCTTTTAGCCCCATCTCTTTCCGGTTACGAGGAATGAGATATTTCTGCGCAATTTTGATTTTCTCTTCCATGATGTATCCTGAAAGACGTAAAATATCCATCCTGTCTTTGAGGGCCTCGGGAATCGTATCTAGTACGTTAGCTGTTACAATGAACAGGACATTAGAAAGGTCACACCGCACATCGAGATAATGATCTAAGAAATCTTTGTTTTGCTCAGGATCGAGAACCTCTAGTAAAGCAGACGCAGGATCTCCATGGTAACTATTGCTTAACTTATCAATTTCATCGAGCATAATAACCGGATTCATAGCCTGCGTAAATTTTAGCGCCTGGATCAATTTACCGGGCATCGCTCCAATATAGGTTCTTCTATGACCTTTAATTTCTGCTTCATCTCTCATGCCACCGACAGAAAAACGGTAAAATTGGCGATTAAGCGCTCTTGCAATGCTCTTCCCAATACTGGTCTTTCCCACCCCAGGAGGACCGACAAAACAGATAATACTTCCCTTAACACCGCCTGAGAGTTTTCCAACGCTGATGAACTCTAAAATACGCTCTTTAATATCTTCTAACCCATAGTGATCTTCTTCTAAAATTTTTTGAGCCTTTGATAATTCATAGGTTCCTTCATTGAAAATGCCCCAAGGCATAATGGTCAGCCAGTCTAAATAATTACGGCAAACAGCGTACTCTGCTGATTGCAATTCTAAGACAGAGAGCTTATCCATCTCTTCTTTAATCACCGTCATGACGCTTTCAGGAACAACTCTTTTTTCAGTCTTTCTTCAAATTTTTGCAGATCAATGGACTTATCATCTTTTTCAAGACCTAACTCTTTTTTAATTGTTTTAAGCTGCTCTCTTAAAAAAAGTCTCTCTGCGATTTCGAAACCGATTGCTCCATCTTTTGATTGATTGAGCTTTGTAACTTACTTAAATCAAGCTCTTTTTTTAAGAGCACCAAAGCTTTACTAATACGATCATGTAGATCAACTGTCTGCAAGACATCTTGGAGCTCTTCTCTTGTTGCTGTTGTCAGCGCTACTGCAAAATCGGCTAATTTTCCTGGCTCTGTAAAATCAGAATGGGAAAGGAAAATCTGCAGCTCTTCTTTGAAAAGAGGGTTTAGTTTCAACAGATCTTTAATGGTCGTAATGATGCTGATAGAATAGGCTTTGAGTTCTTTTGAAAGTTTTTTATTTTCATCTTTGTAGTAACGGACTGTAGCGCGTAGATCCTTGCTTTTTTTGATGGGCTTATCAATCGAGATCCGTTTTTCCATATTTAGGATGACCTGCGCGCCACCCTGTTCCATAGGAATAATGCGTAAGATCCGCGCAAGCACACCGAAATCATAAAGATCTTCAAAACCCACTTTATAAACATTGGCATCTTCTTGCTTTGTTAAAAAAGACCCATGCACTTATGTTCCGTCTTGGCAACGATCTTCAACACTTCATAAAAAGGGCCTGGTTCAATCACAACAGGTGCTGCCATGCCTGGAAAAAGGGACGTCTATTAAGAGGAATAATAAAAACTTGATCAGGGTCCTTGGCGTTATCTTTCTCTTCTTTTTTCATCAAGAGAATCCTTTACAGAGTCCATAATTGCATCTTCTATGTTTTCATCATCGGTAAAATCATCCATCAAATCATCTAAGTAGTTCAAAATCCCTCTCCATCTCTATTCTTTAAGAAACCCAATCTAACATCTCTTTTAAAATATGGCAATCAAAGGTATACTGGTATAGGTATTACACGCAAATATGTCAAAAATAGCATTGATCATCGACACCAGTTCCTCTCAAGCCTTCCTTGCCATCTCTAAAGACGGGGTTGTCCAAAAAAACATATCATTCAAGACGGGAAGAAACTTTCCAGCTCCCTACTGCCTCAAATTCAGCTGCTTTTAGGCACAGAAACCATCGACTACATTGCGCTTGGTATTGGACCTGGATCCTTCACAGGTACAAGAATTGGTGCAATTGTAGCTAAAACCTTGCGCTTTGCTTGGAATATCCCCATTTTTACCTTTTCTTCGACCCTCCTCCCCGACCTAGATATTATCGCATGCACTTCCTATGAAAAATCACAAAAAGAATCCCCTGATGCTCAAATAGAACTTGTCTATTTTTCCCCGACACCGTAAGATGAACATACCTAACGTGAGTTCACGTTACATAAAGTAAAGGGGAAAACGTAGATGTCTAGTGTGAAGGTCCGCGCGGGAGAGCCTATTGACAAAGCCCTCCGAGCTCTCAAAAAGAAACTTGATAAAGAAGGAATCATGAAGTCAGCAAAGGCACATCGTTTCTATGATAAGCCTTCTGTCAAAAGTAGAGCTAAATCTAAAGCTGCTCTCAAGTATCGTAAACCAAAAAATTATACTAGACCGCAGTATTAGCACTCCTCTTTTTTGATTGCTAAAAAAACGCCAAGTCATTAGAATTAGTGCTTACGTAAATATTATTTAAATAAAATCATGTCTGATTATTATAAAGTTCTGGGCATTACTAAAGAAGCTTCTCAAGAAGAGATCAAAAAAGCTTACCGCAAGAATGCCATCAAGTACCATCCCGACAAAAATGCGGGCGATCCCACTGCTGAAAAAAAATTCAAAGAAATCTCTGAAGCCTATGAAGTTCTCAGCGATGAAAAACGGCAGATCTATGATCAGTATGGAGCAGATGCCGTTAACGCAGGCGCTGGCATGGGTGGCGGAGCGGGTGGCTTTTCTTCCATGGAAGAAGCCCTACGCACTTTTATGGGCGCATTTGGAGGTTCCCAGGGTGGTGGACAAGGCGGAGGGATGTTCGATTCCTTTTTTGGCTTTGAAGGGCAAGAGCAAAATAGCAGCGTCCGTCAAGGCGCTAGCAAGAAGATGCAAATCACCATTACTTTTGAAGAAGCTGTCAAAGGGGTTGACAAAGAAGCCTCAATTACCAACTACGTCTCATGCTCCCAGTGCGATGGATCAGGCGCCGCCTCATCTTCTGCGATTAAAAAATGCACCCGCTGCCATGGAAGTGGTCAAATCCACCAAAGTCGTGGATTTTTTAGCATGGCCTCAGTCTGCTCTACCTGCCACGGCGCTGGTAAGACGATTACAGATCCTTGTACAGAGTGCAGAGGCTCTGGCCGTCTTAAAAAGAAACAGCAAGTTACCATCAAAATTCCTGCCGGCATTGACAATGGAATGCGACTGCGCTTAGGAGGACATGGAGATGCAGGTGAAGGAGGAGGCCCTCCTGGTGACCTATACGTCTATGTTTCTGTAGAGCCCCACCACTTCTTCCAGCGCCAGGGTGATGATATTTTTGTTGAGCTTCCTATAGGATTTACAGAAGCCGCTCTAGGCTGTAAGAAAGAAATCCCCACCCCTCTTGGAGAAACGGCCCGTGTCAATATCCCAGAAGGCACACAAACAGATAAAATGTTGCGTGTCAAAGGGGAAGGCGTTGCCAACGTTCATGGACAAGGGAAAGGAGATCTTCTCATCAAGGTGATTGTAGAAACACCTGTTCGCTTGAGCGATGAGCAAAAGAGCTCTTAAAGTCTTTTGCTGCCCTTGAGAAAGAGCAAAATTCTCCACGTAAAAAGAACTTCTTCGATAAAATCAAGAGTTTGTTCGTATAAATTGTGTTAGATTTCTGTGAGCAATTCCTTCTATCTCTGATGGATAAAGCTGCTCTTTCAATAAATCTAGCAGTTTTGGATAACATGCTGCTGTATCAAAACCAGGGTTAAAAAGAGGCCTTAAATCATCGTATTCGGGAGGAAAATCCCTGTCATCAAAAAAGTCTGCACCCAGGCAGAGATGGTTTACAAGCCCCAAATTCCGCGCAAATTCTATCTGTTCTAAAAAGTCTTCCTCCCCTTGAGAACCCAAAAAGCGACGCACAAAATTAAGACCAATAACCCCTTTTCTCTGTGCGATTTCTTTGGCGATATCATCAGGAAGATTACGGTCGTGCTTAGATACTGAACGAAAATTAGAGTGGCTTGCAATAGGAGTAATCTTTAACCGCCTTTTATCAATGTAGTGGAAAATATCATGAGCCAGCTTATCAGAGGTATGACTGAAGTCAATTGCAATTCCCTTCCCGCTCATCCACTCAAGCACTTGCTCTCCATCAGGCTTCAGCCCCACCCTAGAGCCTGAGCCCCCACCAAATCTATTTTCCCCATTCCACGTGAGGCTAATGTAGGCAACTTTCCCCGCTTTTTTTACCCAATCATTAAGCCGTTTAATCCCCTCTTTTAAACAGGCACCCTCTTCACAAAAACTCGAGGCATTCTCAATAGACAAAAGAAGCCTTATCTGGCTACCAAAAACATCAGGATATTTCTTTGGCAAATCTAGAAAAATCTGAAACTGCCTTTCCCCACACACCTCAGACCCCGGCTTTGTCTTTGTAAACATTGCAAGCGTCTGCATAACAACCCCTCCTTCTGTTAAGAAAGGGATTGAAGCCCTTGACTCAGGATCATAGGCCGTTCTTGTCTTATCTTCTGCTAAATAAGAGAGAAGGTCGCAGTGAAAATCAACAATAGGCATTAGTTTTTGCATAAAATTTGCACCCCTAGAGTGCTGAAGTTTAACTACTTTACATAAACAAATCTACATTCCTTGTACAGAAAAAGCAAAAAAATATTTTAATATTTCAGAAAACCCTGTAAAGTAAATATTAGGGAGTATAAGAGCACACGTTCTCTGCCCCCGGGTTTTTTAACTGGACTTTGGCCCTTTGAGAGAGCTGATTCTACAAGATAGCGGCCTCGATAAATGGCCAAAGTCCAGTTAAAGCCCAGAGAATGAAAAGTTCACTAAATTAGGAGAAAAAAGAATGGAAAAGCATGCTAACCAACAACATCCAGGTCAAAAACCACAGAATCCAGGCCAAAAGCCTAATCCACATCCTGGACAAAAGCCTCACAATCCAGGTCAAAAACCACAGTGGCCAACAAAAAACCCACGCCATTAATCGATTTTCTTACAAAGAAAGTCTTTTTTTGCTCAAACACACTCTTGTTAGGGTGTGTTTGTTTTTTTGAAATACTCTTGAATAAAGTTACCTAGCTCATTCACTGCAACCCTATCCTGCTTCATCGAGTCCCGATCTCTTACCGTGACTGTCTCCACAGCACCCTCAAAAGTATCAAAATCAACTGTAATGCAGAGAGGAGTCCCCACCTCATCGTGACGACGGTAAGCCTTCCCCACATTTCCGATATCTTCATACTTAATCCGCCCAAGGCCAAGCTTCTGCAGGGAACTCTTAATCTCTTTTGCTTTGGCTACAATACGCTCATTATTGCGCGCTAGGGGGACAATAGCGACCTTAATAGGCGCTAAATGAGGCTTTAATCTGAGCACGATTCTCTGCTGATCTTTATCGAGTGTCTCCTTTGTGTAGGCTTCGACAAGTAGAGCCAGAACTCCCCTATCTAATCCCGCGGAAGGCTCTATCACAAAAGGCACTATATAGTTTTTGTTTTCAATGTCTTGAACAGCAAGCACCGTGGTAGAATCGCTATTAGGCCGTACCTTTGCAAATAGCTTTAACGCTTCTTGCCCCTTCGAATGGGAGCCTAGGTCAAAATCTGTTCGATTGGCAATCCCTTCGAGCTCTTCAAATCCAAAAGGGAACTTATAGAGAATATCAGTTGTAGCTTTTGCATAGTGAGCAAGCTCTCCTTTAGCTTGCGGCTGCAGCTGAAGGTTATCTGAAGTTAACCCCTGATTTCTCCACCAGTTTAACCGCATCGTTACCCATAATGCATGCCACTCTTCATCTGTTCCTGGAGCAACAAAAAACTCGAGCTCCATCTGCTCAAATTCACGCACTCTAAAAATAAAATTTCGAGGCGTGACTTCGTTACGGAAGGCCTTTCCTACCTGGGCAATTCCAAATGGAAGTTTGCGGGACGTCGAATCAAGCACATTTTTGAAGTTGGTGAAAATTCCCTGCGCTGTCTCAGGCCTCAGATAAGCGATATTTGAACCATCATCAACAGGCCCGAGCGTGGTGCGCAACATCAAGTTAAAATTACGAGGTTCTGTTAAATCTTTAGATCCACAGTGGTCACATTTGTGCTCCATGATATGATCAGCGCGCATCCTGTGCTTGCAGGCTTTACAATCGACCATCGGATCAGAAAACGTGTCTTCATGACCTGAATATTTAAGCGTCAAACGATGAGTGATGATCGATGTATCTAACCCTTCGACATCATCTCTCTCATAAACGATAGACTTCCACCAGGCCGCCTTTAAATTATTTTTCAGCTCTACGCCTAGCGGACCGTAATCGTAAATCCCCTGCAGACCTCCATATACATCTGAACTTTGAAATAAAAATCCTCGTCTCTTGCAGAGTGATATAATTTCATCCATCGTTACTTGATTTGCCATTGCTCTCCTAAATAAGAAAGCATTGTAGAACATTTCTTGAAATAATGGTAGACCAAAACAGCTCGAAGCCCTGATTTTCTCATTGCAATTAAATACGCATTTTTAGCATATCTGCTATCTGAATCTTGCGAGGAGTCTTTTATGCCTAAAGCGAGCCCATATGTTAATCGACTAAGAGCCTGGGTGATTTGGCTACTCAGCGCTTTATTTATGTTTTACAAATATGCGCTTGAAGTGTCTCCCAGCGTGATGAATTGCACTTTAATGAGCGCCTTTCAAATCGGAGGAACTGAGCTAGGAAACCTCGCAGCCTGTTATTTCTATGCTTATCTATTTTTACAGATCCCTGCAGGTCTTCTCATAGACAAAATTGGCCCTCGTAAAGTTACAACCCTTGCGATTGGTCTCTGCGCCTTTGGATGCCTTATTTTTGCTAAATCTGAATCCTTTTTCTTGGCAGGAGTGGGACGCTTTTTAACAGGGGCAGGAGCTGCTTTTGCAGCCGTTAACTGCATAAAGCTTATTTTAAACTGGTTTCCCTCCAAACGCTTTGCTTTTATGACAGGTCTTATGATGACTGTTGCAATGCTAGGTGCCGCAGGTGGGCAAGCTCCTCTTTCTTCTTTTATCAAAGCTGTGGGCAACTGGCGTTATGCAATGGAAACAATTGGCCTGGTAGGTCTTATTTTGGCCGTTGTTTTTTGGATTGTTGTAAAAGACAAACCCGATAGCCACGAAATAGAAAGGCATATTGTAGCTCCCAGAATTTCTATATATAATAGCCTCAAACAAATTTTAACCAATCCTCAGTCTTGGTGGCTTTCCATCTATAGTGGTCTTGCTTTTGCGCCAGTTATGATCTTTGGCGGCCTATGGGGGGTTTCTTTTATCTCAGAAGCCTTTCACCTCGCTCATTATACAGCCGCTCAGTCGGTTTCTCTGATTTTCATCGGGTTTGCCTTCGGGGCTCCCTTTTTTGGATGGTTTTCTGACTGGTTAGGGCGCAGATGGATTGTCATGTTTTGGGGCACTATTTTTGCACTTATATCCATTACGATGGTTATCTATGACTCTAGCCTGCCTTACTTTGGGCTGGCTGCCATGCTTTTTTTATTTGGTTTCTTTATCAGCAGCTTCCTTCTCTGCTTCACCATGATGAGGGAAATTAACCTACCTGGTCTTGTGGCAACAGCCATCGGCTTTATGAATGCATTCGATGCTCTTTGTGGCGCTATCTCTGATCCTTTAACCGGGTGGTTCTTAGATTTGAAGTGGGATGGAACAATTATCGAAGGGGCCCGGATATTCTCTGTTACTAACTATAAGATTGCATTCATCACAATCCCTGCTTACCTGATTATCTCCCTCTTTATTCTCTCACGCATTAAAGAGACACGCTGCAAACCCTCCCTGCCTTCTTCTTTGCCGTGAAGATAAGGCCTCTATGGAAAGGCGCATCCAGGAACTAGGAGTACTGATGCGTGAAATGCTTTTCCGGCCACCAAGACCCCACCACTTTCTGGGTCGAAATAGTAACGAAGAGAAGTTGGTTTCCCATAAGAGGGATTTTTAGGAGAAAAAAGAGATTTTGGCTCTTGAGAAATGTAAGTAGGCCAAAAGGCGTGAACAACATCTTCTCCCTTGGAGTCCTGATCGATCCACCAACGACCAGAATAAATTTGATTTTGCTTCCAGAGTTCACAAGAACCATCTTCTAGAAAATAGAGCATATAAAGACTCTGGCTTTGACGCGTGGTCCCCACAATTGTATTTCCTACGATTTTCTCATGAAATGTTTCTTTAGTCACTCTTTGATAGTCCACGACAAGATCATCCGCGTAAAGGAAAGAGCAAAAGAGACAGAATAACAATTTTCTTATACCCATTAGACCTCCGAGAGACTAATCTTCTAAAATCTGCGCGCTAGATGCTTGCAACACATCGCTACTGACAGGCTGGTATGTGCCACCCAAGTGCTGGGATAAAAAGCGCTCTGCGTGATCTAAAAACAAGAGGTTGTTAGGAACTTTGGCAAGCCCATGTCCCTCATCTGGGAATAAAATGTACATGGCCTTTTTGCCCTGTTTTTTCATGCTGTCATAGATTTGTCTTGATTCTCTCTCAGCTACGATATGGTCATTTTTTCCATGGATAAGCAGGAGCGGGACCTTAATAGCATGTAGATAGTTCAAAGGGGAGCATTTTTCCAAATACTTAACGCCCTCTGGTTTATCTGGGTCTCCTCCCATGCTGATAATAAATGCCCTCTTGGTAAAAAATATTCTTTTATCTGAAAGAGCTCCAGCAGGGAGTTCCCAGAACTTGGGGACATTGTCGAGCACTGTTTTGAGATTAGAAGGTCCGCAGAAAGAGATGCAACATGTGTAATAATCGGGTGAAAAAGTAAGAGCAGCAAGAGCCTCATAGCCTCCATAGCTACCTCCAAAAATCGCTAGTTTGCCATGCTGCGTAAGACCTTTTGCAATACACGCTTCTACCGCATCGATAACATCTAAATGTGCTTTTCCGCCCCATTCTCCATTGCCTGCATTCACGAATGCTTTTCCAAAGCCCGATGAAAGGCGAAAGTTGACACTCAATACGGCGTAGCCACAACTAGCAAGCCATTGGTGTTCGTGGTTAAATTCTAATTGATCACGGGCTTTAAAAGGTCCTCCGTGAGGTACCACAACAAGAGGAATGGGGGTATCTACATGGCCGCCCTTATCATATTTTTTAGGAATCGTGTAATAACAAACGAGTGTTTCTCCATCCCGCGCTTTTACGACCATGGGATACATCTTTGAAAAACTCTCTCTTGCACCTGGGCTCCATTGAGGAGAATAAAGGAGGGATAATTTTTTTACTTTCTGCTCGTAGACCCAAAATTGAGCCCCTTGATCAGGGATGTCATGACTAACAATCCAGATCCCATTTTTACTTTGACTAATCACTGCAAAATTAGAACCTACGTGCTGCTGTAGAAATAGGATATCTCCTGTAAATCTAGGATCGAGCACGTGCCACTCTTTTTCCGTATAGTAAGAAGCGTAAGCTCTAGGCTCCCCTTCAACAAACAGTATATCATCAACATCGCTATTGGGCTGCCCTCCCAATACCTTCTCCTGGCTCTTCTTTAAAGACTTCATCGTTAGCTGATTTGTATCGGTAAAGCGATTATCTAAAAGGTAGACGGTTTTCGTTTTTTCATTGTAAGACAAAAATTCAGTTTGAAAAGCTTCTTCTGGAGCCAGCTCCATAAAAATTTTATCTTCTTTTGTCATGATAGTCCAAGAGCTGTCATCGTTGATGCGCATTTTGAGAATAACTTCAAGGTTATCGCTAACTAAAAACTGGGCATACAGATCATTTTCTAATAAAAGGGTGTATTTTCCCGAATCTAAATCCAACACGTATAAATCGTGAAAGTGGGGATTGCGGTGGTTGAGTCCTATTACAGCTTTATTTTTGCTTGGACTGATACGAATCATTTTTGCCGTTACATGAGGGAACTTTTCTGTATAGATAACATGCTTCTTAGAGCTAACATCAATCCCATGTAAATGCAGCTCGGCTGTACCGTCTTCATTCCTCAAAAATAATATAGACTTGTTATCAGGCGTCCAAAAAAATTGACTGATAGCAGGAACAGTAAAAAAGCTGATCTGCTCTCCTGATTGTAAATGCTCCCTTTTCTTGACAAAGATATTGGCAATCCCATCCTTATCTGCTCCGACATATGCAATAGCCCTCCCGTCAGGACTAATTTTAGCGGAAACAAAAGGGGGCTTAGCAAAAAGCTCTTCTTTGGACAAATCGGCATACAAATGACACGACATCACCATAAGAAAAATCCCCAAAGCGGTTATAAAATAGTTTTTCATAGGACTGCTATGTTAATCTGAATGGTATTTTTAGCAGCAAGAAAAATATCTTTCTTGCATTTTCGTGTTGCTATGCTCCTTAGGGAACCTATGGACAAGTGCTTTGTCGGAGATTGCTGATCAGTTTTTCGAAGACGGCAATTTTGGAGAACGCAGCTAATACCATTTGCAAAAATTGGCGGCAAGATTCGGCAAATGACTTGTCCAGAGACTCCCTAGGCAATGTAGATGCCACTTTTTAGAAAACTTGGGTGATTAAAGATACTCTTTGGGAGAGAAATCTTTGAGATATTCCATGAAATCTTTCATGAAATCATTGACACCGTGATAAGTAACATCTCTGCTGTTATCAGGCCAGCCGAACGTTTTTCCAAGGCCGTAGTTCAGGGCCCTCGGCATAGAGAGGTAAATACCCATCTTTCATGAGTTGGGCTACAAGCTGAAGATAGACTTGCGCAGCGCCCTCACCTGCTGTCGAACCTGGTTTAATGGTGTAGTCATTCGCTGGATTTGCATTGGCTCCAGGGGTTTGATAAGGGATATTGTCTTCAAGGCCAAGTGAAATCATGTAAGCAAATTGCGGGCCTCCAATGAGATCAATCCATTGCTCAATTCCCCACGTATTGGTGGTCGCCATCGAGGTAGTATTGGGAAGCAGAGTAAGTCATGAGATTGAGTCCATCGAACATCTCTCTAAAGATGGAGTTACCCTCTCTATCAAAGAAAAGCGCTTCTATGATAGCAGCAGAGCTATTGGGATAAGAGATGTTTGGATTGTAAGCTGCATGCGTCCAGTCTGCAAGAGGTGTTAAAAAGACTTTTCTTCCAACCCCTTCTTCTTTGAGTAATCTGTGGAGTTCTTTAAAATACTGCTGAAACCCTTCAGGATTACGGTTGACCGCTTCAACAGGTGCTCCTTCAATGTCGATATCGATAGAGGTAATATTGTATTTTTTCATGAACTCAAACATTGCAATGGCAGCAGCTGTTGGATTATTGCCTATTGAGAAATTCTCAACAGTTGCTCTTTCTCCACCGATCGAGAGGTTGATTTCACAGTTGTTGTCACGCGCGCTGTCGATAAATTGCTTAAAGATAGCATCGGGTGCAAGCCCACAATCTTTTGAGATATTAAAGATTTGTAAAATGGTATCTCTGTCCGTTGCATCTCTTCCAGGAACAATATTGGTTATGCCCGATAAATATTCGACATTAGCTAGCTGCGCAAAAGAGAGAAACAGTTTGTTAATACCCGCTTCTCCCAAACGTGTGAATAAATCATCCAGATATGCTTTAAACGCCTCCATTTTGAAAGAGGGAGGATTGGTGCTACCGTCGACAAATTTCTGAATGTCATTTTGAAAAATCCCGAAGTCGAAGTACATGTCTTGCCCTTTTTCATCATCAAAAGCAGGCGCAAGCCTGTCTCTCTTCTTAACTCTCTAATATCTAGTTTTGTTTTTTGCAGGCTAGCTTCAATATCGTTTACTTCTTGATTAAGACCATCGATAGAAATAGAGTTGTTGACCATGTAGGTCTGCATTTGGCTAACCAAAGAGTTGATCTGGGAAAGAAGATCTTGTCTTTTTTGAGTATTTGTTTCTTGTTTAATAGCATTATTTAGTTGCTCGATTTGGGAAACAAATTTTTGCAGTTCTGTGACATAGGCAGCTACATTGCCAGATAAGGCGTTCAAAGTGGATTCAATTTGTACCAGAGCAGAAAGCAGTGTTTGATAATCATTAGCACCTGGTTTTCCTTCACATTCTGCCAGTAGTTTTTTCAGTTCCTCAATGAGGCTCTTTAATGCCGCAGGATTATTGATATATTTGAGGGTATCTAAGATTTTTGTCATATCTTCAAAAGCTTTTTTCGCAGCTTTTGCCTCTTCAGAAGAGGTCTGATGCTTTCATAAGCCTTTTCTAGAGCAGCTTTTCTGTCTGCTGGACTCATATTGGAAATAGAGATTCTAAGACCATTTAGCCACGTTACAGCCACTTTATATTCATCATAGGAAAACCCGAGTTCTATGTAGTTTGCTGCAAGGTATTCAAAATACTCATTTGCTTTTTTAGCAGCCTCAGCAGAACTCTCATTACCCGTTGGTTTTGCAGGTCCACCAGCAATAGGAGGTTGCTCCTCTGGTTCACCAGGTGTAACGTCTACAAGCTCTTGCAGATGTGTCAAATCTTTTGAAGCTTCATCTAGGGTCTCTTTTAGGGAGGTTTGGTTCCTCTCAAAATCTGCTTTATCCTGCGCAAGAGAGTGATCGTAATCGCTGGTTTTTTGCTTAAATTCTTTGAAAATCGCTTCTAATTCTTTTGATAGTTGATCCGTATCTGTTCCTTGTAAAATGCTATTTTTTAACTGTTCCATATCTTGAACATAACGTCCCAGATCTGTCATCAGAGAAGCTTGCGTTTTTCCCAGATCGGTATATTCATTTTTTAGGAAATCGAGACTCTCTTGGGCATCCTGGAGTTGTTGCTTAAGCGTATTGTAAAGCTCTTTTGCTTCTGCAAGGTCTGTCCCCGTCAACTTACTTAGTTCCCCTTCACATTTTTTCAGTTCTTCAAGTTGTAGTTTGATCAAGGCCTCTAAATTGCTGATTTGGCTAGGAAGAAGCTTTGTTTTTTGTTGTAACTCTTCTAAAGCGGCTTTAGCCTCTTCATAACGTGTGAGGGCAGTTTTTTGCTCTTCTGTCATCTCAGGCTGTATTCCCTCTTTCCCTAGAGCTTCTTTTGCCTGGTTGATCAAATCACTTAAATTGCCAGCATTCGCAGGATCGTATACCTTTCCTCGAATGGTATTGATGATGCCGACCAATTCAACATAATTGGGGTACTCTGCTTGATTATTCACAAGGTCTTGAAAAAGCTCTTCTATGATTTTTTGAGCTTCTTGCGGAGTGAGCGGAGGCAAATTAAAATAATTATTGGATTTTAAATTAGGGTCGTTAGGATTTATGTACGACATGACTGACAATCTCCCGCTGGCTGTTAATATAATCTTAACATATCCAGCAGGGGCGTGTCAAATACTTAAGCGTTAAGCAGATAAAAAATTTTTATAAGTCCCTAACTGTCATAGACTAATAATTATTATTTTAAATAAACAATTAGCAAAGGCTTTTTGCACCCATGGAAAATCTTGATTGCTTTTTAATGTTTTCAGGAAATACCATCCCCTCCAAACATACCGAAATCTAAGAAAAAACACAGGAGTCTAGAGTGAGAGTCCAAAACAGTTCAATTAGCCCCCAAAAAACGATTACGCAGCAACCGAGCCTTCCAACCCTCCTGTCATAATTGAGATATGCACAAGGTTTTTTACTTCACTTTTTGAGCCCTTTACTAGAGATGCCCTACCATTTGCTCGAAGTCAATTTCAGGAAATTAAGAATGAAGGACCCTGGGCTTATACTTCAAAAATATGTATTGCATTCACAAAAGCAGTCAAAGAACAACCATTAGATACAGCTTATTATGCCACAGGCGCAATTGCGCACTTGGCAGGAGCAAATCCTATGATGGAAGGCGCATTTGCAGCCGTGCATTTTTGCAAAAAAGCTAGAGATTTGAGCAACCTACAAATGCCTTTTCCGAACCTGGAACCCTGCATCTTTCATTGAAATTAGGGATAGCTTATCTTCTTGCATCATCTTTACCTTTAGCAGGGGCTCAATTGCTTGAACCTCTAACCTACGAACAAAACTGCCCACAAGAATTAATGAGCAAAATGAATACTGTCTATGCTTGTATAAGCAGCGGTCATAAGCCTTCCACTTGTGCTCATGGGGCGTCTGAGACCCCAATCCTTATATCTACTCTTACTAGGCACTCTCCTACGCCAGAAGGGTTCTACCCTTCTTCTCTTATTGAAACAGACCGATTTGCGACTTGCATCACCCAAGCTTTCGCACCCCACCCAGGAAACATCTCCTCTTCACAAACTCCTGCTGCCGTTCAAATCTGCTTTCAAAACTTGGATGAGCGAACATTAAGGGTAGTTGCCAGTTCAATAGTTACACCATACCCACCCTCAGAAATAGGCACAACATTAGTTGTTATTAAACTGTTTCAACATAATACATCCTGCCGATCTTTGTACCAGCCACCGCAAGCCAAGTTAGGCCCTGATACTGACTGTATATTTACATCCGTTCGCGACCCTCATATTCCCCCCAATCAATTTTGCTTCGATCCTAATATGAATCAAGCAACCCTCACAACTTCGAACAGACATATGGGGAAAAATGAGAAGAAGCCTGTTTCTATTTTGGTAAGAAACGCGCAATCTATGGGAGTAGATATAAACAACGACGGCCAAAGTTCAGTCCAAACACCCCTCCTCCAACTCAAGAAGCAACCAGCTTTTCTTTATGAAAGTAAATTTATTGCTGTTTCAGAATTACATCTAATAAATAGATCATGTATAGTTAGCCCCTTTTTAAGCTAATAAGGAATATTTATGGCAGATGCAGCTTTCAACACAGCAAAAGCCTTAGTAGGATATGCGGCAAGTACAGTAGCGGACATCTTTTACGCAGACACCGCCTATTTGCAAATCCGTCCTTCTCCCGCACAATCTCTATTAGTAATTCAGAGAGCTTTTAAAGCGGCTCAAGAACAACAGAAGGAACATCAAGTCTACCACAAAGTCTGGGAAATAGCTAAAATGGAGGACCCCACTATTTCTGGACTCGACTGGGGACAACACCACGCGTTCGAGAACTTGGAGCGTTTACAACAAGCTTTATGCAGACTGGGTTTTCTTCCCTCAGAGGATGTAAGGAGTTTTAATATGCTTTCCCCTGGATTTGGAGAGGGCGGCCCCCTTGGCTCTCAGTATTTTTCTCTCAGTGAAAAAACAGGAAGAGATCCCCTACCAGGTCCTGTCGGTTATGTCAACGGAATGGGCGTTCCTAGCCTAGAGCATGCAGGACGAGATGCTACTCAACTCTCTGACCTATTTGTCGATGGGAACAACATTCACTGTGTATACAATGCAACCCACCAAAGGGTCTGGGGAGGAGCGGACGGACTAGGTTTTATTCGAGATGTGCTGCGTATGAAGGCTGTTGATGGCGGAAGCTACACAAGGACTTCTTACTTGATTGCACAGCAGTGGGTCGATTTTTTAACCAAAAATCCAAACAAAAAATTTCTGCAAGTTGCCCTTTCCGAGGGAGCTGTTCACTTACAAGGGGCACTCCGACTGCTCCAATCTACAGCTCCTGAACTAGTAGAGCGCCTCTGTATCATCAACCTCGCCCCCGCCTATTTCATTTTACCAACACATTACAACATACAAGTGATGAACTTTGTAAAAGCAGAAGATAGAGTCATTCTGCCGTGGGCTATCAACGCCGATAAAATACGCGACTCCCTGCACATCACGATTGTACCGCACACCGGAGGAGGAGATCCTCACAATCCTTTCTGCGATGACTTTGTAAGCGCGAGTAAGCGCTATTTTGACCGATTCATGCAAGATGGAAATCTTTATTAAAAGAGAACTAGAATAACTTCCCGCCAATTTTTGCTTCGTTGAAAGGAGTAATAAACGTAGCCTCTCCGCTTTCTGCTTTTGGATATTGTACTCCCAGAGTCAAAACTTCTGAAAGAACATTCCCAATTTGCCTTGGGGAAAATTTAAGATCCCGAAAACAAGTTTACCTTTTATCTCCTCAGGCGTGTGTTGAGTAAATCTCCCGACACTGGTTTTAATCCCAAATTTCCCAAAATCGATTTCATCTTATAGGCTTTTTTGGGTGCTGTAAGTTCTTCTTCCACACTGATCACTCGCCCTAGGCGGATTTCCAACTTGTCAAAAGTTTCTTCTTTAACAACAACTTCTTTTTCCTCTGACATAAATATACTCCTTAGATATCTAATTGATGGTGCATGACATAACCTGGTTGATAACTGCCATCTGAATTTCGAACTGCATGGGGAATGGTACCAATGATATTAAATCCAAACTTTTGATAGAGCTTAAGCGCAACAAGATTCTGAGCGAGTACCATATTGAATTGCATGGCCAGAAATCCAAGATTTTTAGCAATCTCTAAAGAGGCTTTGACTAAAAACGTACCAATGCCCTGTCCTCGATGAGTATTTCTAACCATATAGGCTGCATTGGCAATATGATCTGATCTCCCAGGAAAATTTGGCTTAATATAAAAACCACCAACAATCTCTCCTTCAGACGAATGAACTACATAGATCTGCGATTTTGGACCAAAGAACTGCTGATAAAATTCCCGAACTGAATTACACTCATATGGAAATTGATTCCCTGAATCGACAACTTCTTGAAAGATTTCATAAAGTCCTTCTTCGTCTTCTTGTACAAATGGTTTCAAAGTAAATCCTGACTGAGCCAATTGGACATTAACCTCATCTAACTTCACTTCCTTTTATCTCTTTTTGCTCTCTTACTAAATCCTTATTCTGTAAACGAGAGCTTTTGAGCCCCTTTGCGTAAAGAGCAATCCCCTTACAAGCCCATTTAGCCTCTGTGCTTGATAAAGCAAGCAACGCCTCTTTAGTTTGATTAAAGGCAATTGGTTCAAAGGCTTCGAGAGTCTTCTTCCCAGCTCCGAGAGATGAATAAATTTTTTTCTCTTATCTTTTTGATCGGTGGTACATTGAATATACCCCTTGCGCATTGCCCTACTGATCAACCGACTAGCAGTTGACTTATCGAGCAATAATCGCTCTGCAATTTCCCCCATTGTGGGGCAAGAACAAAAAGTGAGTTCAATAAGCAAATGCCTTTCTGCTAAGGTCACACCAATCTCAAAATACGCGTCATTAAGAAGTCCAAGCTCTCTTACCACGCTTCTTGCATGATGCCTTAGAAGGTTGACCTCTTCACTTGAAAGATTTTCCATTACAATCCGAATAGTTGCATAATACAACTAATATGATAATGCCGATCTTTAATGGCAAGAAATTTACAGCCCGCCTTACAAAAAAAGACTATCTTTCTGACAAGCAAGAACGAATCATTTCTACCCTATCCTCAACAGAAGCAAAAGGAATAGAAATGACACGGAACCCTAACCCCTCGTAACTTTCCTTGATTTTTTCATGGATAAAAAGGGACTGTTGTAAACTTTCAGTGCGCACGTCATTTTGTTGGCAGAATCCTAAATTCTCAATTAAAAAGACAGTTTCTTGATAAAACCCCTCATCGACTAGTTTTTGTACGGCCATTAGCTCAGTTTTTGGCTCATTCTGCCATATAAAACAATAGGTCATGGTATCAATGGGGGAACGATCAAAATAGACAGATCCATTTTCTTTGGAAGCTGCTTGCAATTGTCTTTCCTCTTGCAGTGCAATGACTTTCTCCTGAAACCACACCTTACTCCAAGGCTCTGAAACACCGTTTTCCAACTCGCGTTTAATCACATCCGTAGCTGCTTCATGGATGACAGCTTCACCTTGTCCTTCTAGATGTTTAATAATCGTTGTTTTGCCAACTCCGGGGCCTCCTGTAATAATATAGCGCTTCTGAGCTGGTGCTGCTTTCTTTGTTTTATCTATCTTAATATAATCTGTGATCACTCTTTGGGTCGTAATATCAGACACAGTTCCTTCTAAGAAGCTACTTACAGAACAAAATATAGCGGTAGTGATTAGAAGCAGGCATTTATTCATAATGATTTTTAAATTGGGTTGGTGAGAGTTTCATTATTCAACTACCGCTCCTTTTAGGTTTACCGTCTCTTGGGATCACGACAATTGCATCCGATACACGACGAACTGTTTTTTCACCCAGCCCCTCATCTTCATCTCCATGAGGAGAGTTTTAATAACACCTTCACATACCATGGTAGAACTTCCTCCTCCATCTAAATTAAGAGCATGCACGCAGCCTAATTTTGCCATAAAATCTGTTAGTTCATAGATAGTCATCCCATCGAAAAAATGCGTTTTGTCTACAACAACAAATAGCCAATTTCCGTTAGGCAATATACCTATAGCAGTTCTGGCATGTTTGTTGGATATAAATGTAGAGATAGTTTGCTCAGATGTAAAATCTGTGACCTGAATACCATTATAGAGAAGAAGTGGAGTTCCCCCAACAATGTAGTTAAAGGATTCCCATTCCTCAGGAGATGTTCCTCCTGTCAGAGAAGTAATTTGTGTAGAAAATATTAGCGGCTTACCAACTTCAAATGTATTAAAAAGAGGATGGGATTCTCGAATAGACAACACCTGCCCATTAGGAGGAATTTTAGAGCTACCACCTTTTACTATCGACTGTATAATCCCTTCTACTACAATAAGCTCTTCCCCATCTGGATTGGTTAAGGTTGTTCTATGGAAACAAGGGGTAAAAAGAACCATTTCACCTTCTTTACGCGCCCGATTCAAGCCATCTACAGAGAAATGTGTAAGATCATAAGTTGCATCTATTTTCACAAGAAGTCGATCCATTGCAGGGACTAAGGCTCCAGGTGACCACCCAATACAACCTCTTGGCTTCAAAGGTAGTGCATACCAATCATCAATTTTTAGCGCGCCGCATGCCCTACCATCCCAAGTCCCACCTATTGAAAAAAAACCCCCATTAACAGAAGCAAGAGCCCCATAACGGGTAGCAATTGAAAACACTGTTTCTCGCCCTATGCCATTATCTAAAGCCTTTATGGGCCTTATGCTATAGAGTGAGGGATCTATTTCGATGAGATGGATAGACTGGGATCCTGAGATATAGCTAAAATAGAAAGAATTCGAAATCTCCAGATGTCTATATTCAATACCTGGCACTGAAAACAAAGAAATAAAAGGGAGAAGAAGCAAATACAAAAATCTCATAGATATACCCCAAACAAAATGCTCGGAACAGGAGTCGAACCTGCACCCGCTATAAACGGAGGGGATTTTAAGTCCCCAGTGTCTACCATTCCACCATCCGAGCAAAGGAGTAGACTTCGAGAGGGAAGTCTACTCTGGGAGAGGATTTTGATTCAAGGTGGAATTAAAAACCTGTCCAATTGGTTAGATTAGAAAAGAAGGTAGAGGTTGTCTGCAAAGCTTCAGACTGAACTGTATTCCGGCTAATGGTGCTAGAATCCCCTTCATCTGTGGGCTCTTCTGACGGCTTTTCCGGAGAAGGTTCAGGAGCTGCTTCTGTTTGCATATCCTTATACTTCTTGATGCTGTCAGAAATGAGTGTTTTAGGTGGTGGGATGAGAGAGGTAAAGTGATTAACATGGCCCTCTTCTTTCTGCTTAGGAGCAACAGGAGCTTCTGCAGGAAGTGCGTTCTCTTGAGGAGCGCTTTCCTCGGTAGCGCGGGGAGCTACATCTCTTTCGTCTTGTGGACGACGTCTACTACGATGACGACGTCTACCGTCCCGTTTACGGTCAAAACGATTACCGCCTGACTGTTCTTCTGGAGCGTCCTCTGAAGCATCGCCGTCATCTTGTGATTTTTCTACAGCT
The DNA here is from genome assembly GCA_047459655.1 of Rhabdochlamydiaceae bacterium. Classification (GTDB taxonomy): domain Bacteria; phylum Chlamydiota; class Chlamydiia; order Chlamydiales; family Rhabdochlamydiaceae; genus CANJJB01. The sequence goes on along the minus strand of JAJREF010000003.1, from coordinate 110,954 downwards.
TCTCTGCGAATAGGGGCTTCTTTGCCGCCTCCAATCTTAATCGTACGCTCAAATGAGGCATTTTTAAGAACAACTCTTGTTTCTTTCACTTCAACAACTTCATAGTCTCCCACGGGGACTAAGAAAGATTTTGGTCTTTCTGTTGATCTAAGAAAAAGAGCTTGGCCAAAAGATACAACTTCTACGGCATCAACTGTATATTCTTCTTGTCCTTCGCTTTTGCTGCTGCGGACTACAAGTTTACACCCATCTTTAGGTGTGATGATAGTTTCAATAATGGGTTCTCGAGTAAAGTTCACGGTATTTTTCCTTTTATTCAATCCCATGGCTGCCGATGTTAAACGTTTACATTTCACCAAAAAAAACAAAAGTGAAACAAAGACCAAAGATGACTCTTTGGGAAAGGAGGAGTCGCAAGTTTTATCATTTGAATGTGTAAACGGAAAAAATCGGCAGCAATAGGCATACGCAAGCAAATGAATAGGCTGGGAGTATTCCCCTAACGCTTCAATTTGTTTGAGTATAGTGTTCATGTTAGTTCCTTATAAGCCCTTAGACGCCATGTAATTCATTAAGTCTACAACGCGATGAGAATACCCCATCTCGTTGTCATACCAGGCGATTAATTTATAAAAACGGTTATTCAATGCTATCCCTGCACCTTTATCAAAAATGCAAGAATAGGAAGTTCCGATAAAATCGGACGAAACAGTCTCTTCTTCAGAAAACAATAAATATCCTTTCATTGTTCCTTCAGAAGCTTTTTTGACTGCTTCACAAATCTCTTCGTACGTCGTCTCTTTTTTCAGACGCACATTTAAATCAACAACAGATACATCAGCTGTTGGTACACGGAAGGCCATCCCGGTTAACTTTCCTTTTACTTCGGGAAGGCACAGCTCAACTGCTTTTGCAGCTCCGGTAGAAGCTGGAATAATATTTAGGCTAGCAGCTCTTCCTCCGCGCCAATCTTTCTTAGAAGGGCCATCTACGGTAGGCTGAGAAGCTGTTAAAGAATGGACTGTTGTCATGAGTCCTTCTTCTATGCCAAAATTGTCCAAAAGGACCTTCGTTAAAACAGCCAGGCAATTTGTGGTACAAGAGGCATTTGAGACGATCCTGTCTTTATCAGGACGGTACTCGGTGTGATTAACACCCATCACTAAGGTTGGGACATCTCCTTTAGCCGGAGCCGTAATAATCACTCTCTTTGCACCTGCATCTAAATGCTTTTTAGCATCATCTGCATGAGTAAACTGGCCTGTTGCCTCAATCACATAATCGATAGCGTGCTTTTTCCATGGCAACTTCGCGCTATCTTTTTCCGCAAAAACAACAACTTTTTGTCCATTAACAATCAGCCCTTCTTTATCTGCTTTAACAGTAAAAGCTGCCTGCCTGTGGACGCTGTCATATTTTAGCAGATAAGCTAAATTATCGGGAGGGACAAGATCATTAATAGCCACTATTTGGATATTTTTTGCATAGTGTTCAGCAATGATGCGAAAAACAAGCCTTCCTATGCGCCCAAAACCATTAATTGCAACTCTAATAGGCATAAACAATCTTTTTGCGTAAGGTGAGTTTTAACTTAAAAGGCACCATGCACCTTGTTCCATGATGATAAACAAGAAACTATAGATTGTAAAGAGATATAGATGGGTCATTTTGGAGAAAATGACCCATCTATGCTTTCTTAGGAAATGAACTCAAGGATACATGTAGGAGAGTTATCGCCTACGCGATCACCTGCTTTGATCACACGTGTATATCCACCATTGCGATCAGCAAAACGCGCTGAAAGAGGACCGAACAACTTAGTGATAAGAGTGCCCTTCGGCTCAGATTTTTCTCCCGTTGCCTTTTTCTTTACTGCGCGAGCATCTTTTGAAGTCACCGCTGTGCGAGTGATCATCAAATCTGCAATTGCTTGACGCCTGCTAGCTAAAGTGTTTTTCTTTGCCAAAGTGATCAAGCGATCAGCGTGTCTTTTAAGTTCTTTAGCTTTTGCAACAGATGTTACAATGCGCTCATGTTCGACAAGAGATTTTAACATGTTTGCAATCAAACATCTTCTATGAGAAGAGTTTCTGCCTATTTTAAATGTGTGTTTTCCGTGTCTCATACTTCGGTACCTGCTTTTTGAGAAAGATATTCAGTGATCACTTCTTTAACATTGTCTCTTGTGATGCCAAAACGAGATAAATCCATCCCTAAAGACAAACCCATCTCTTCTAATTTTGCTTTGATTTCATTAAGAGATTTTTTGCCGAAGTTACGAAACTTCAACATTTCAGGCTCTGGCATGATGACAAGCTCTGCGATTGTTTCGATACTAGCACCTGAAAGACAGTTTGTCGATCTAACAGAAAGCTCAATTTCGTTGATCTTAAGAGCTAGTTTTTGCATGACAGCATCTTTATCTGAATTTGATTCCACTTCACCTTGATCAAAAGAAAGCTTATGCAAAGCAATCTCATCAAAAATTTGGAAGTGCAATATCCCGATTTGCGTAGCGAATGTTAATGCTTCCTCAGGAGTGATACGACCATCTGTCGTCACTTCCAAAAATTAAGCGATCAAAGTCTGTATCTTCACCAACACGTGTATTCTCAATAAAGTAATTAACAGTTCTTACAGGAGAAAATGCTGAGTCTATGATAATTTCATCAACGACTTTATCTTTGATATCATGGCGTTCTGAAGGCATGTACCCTCTTCCAAACGCTACCTTTAAGTCGATTCTCTTCATCATCGGTTTTGTGACCGTGAAGATCAAAAGGTCTGGATTAACAACATCAAAATCAGCAGGGCTGATTAAGTCTTTAAGGGTAACTGGGTACTGTCCTCCATTCTTATCAAGAAGATCCCCTGTGATATCGAGCATTTTTGTAATTGTTTTAGGCTCGCGAGAAATCCCTTCCTCTTCTGTTGGTAATTTTCTTAAAAGGGCTCCTTTTAAGTTAAGGATGATGTATGTCATGTCCTCAACAATCCCTTCGATGGCTGTATATTCATGAGGAACACCCTCTATACGCACTGAAATAATTGCAGGGGCTTCCATTGATGTTAACATAATACGTCTTAATGCATTTCCAAGTGTATGCCCAAAACCACGTTCAAAGGCTTCTGCAATAAAGCGACAGAAATTATTCTTTCTGTTGACTTCATCGACTTTGATTTTACTCGGCAACTCAAATTTGCCATACTTTACTGCCATGTCTTTCTCCTAATCAATTAACTTTTAAACACGACGTCTCTTACGTGGACGGCAACCGTTATGAGGCACAGGTGTTTTATCTCGAATAATAGTAATACTTAACCCTGAGCTCTGCAAACCGCGGATCGCTGATTCTCTACCAGCTCCGGGGCCTTTTAGATTCACTTCTATTTCCTTCATGCCTAATGACATGGCAACTTTTGCAGCATCTTGTGCGGCGACTGTCGCAGCGAATGCTGAAGATTTACGTGAACCTGCATACCCTACTTTACCAGCAGACGCCCACGAAATAACGTTTCCAGAAAGGTCTGTGATTGCAATGATCGTATTGTTAAAGGTCGCTCGTACATGCGCTACACCACTAGGTACATTGCGGTGTACTTTTTTACGAACCTTAACAATTGGTTTCTTCATGTCAGCTTTTGCGTCTTTCTTCGTCTCTTTCATTGTTTATTTCTTCTTGTTAGCTACGGTTTTTCTCTTGCCTTTACGCGTTCTAGCATTCGTTCGAGTTCTTTGTCCACGAACGGGTAGTCCTAAACGGTGACGCATGCCTCTATAAGAGTGGATGCTGATCAATCGCTTAATATTGTTCTGTACTTGACGTCGTAAGTCCCCTTCCACAACATATTGTGATTGAAGAAGAGCATTCAATCGGGCTACGTCTTCTTCTGTAAGACGACTAGCGCGCATATTTGGATCTAAATTCAGTTTAGCAATCACTTGATTAGATAGCCTTCTACCTATCCCATAGAGATAGGTTAAGGCAATTTCCAATCTTTTATTAGAAGGGAGGTCTATCCCAAGCACTCGAGCCATGTGTAAAATCCTTTTTTAAATGTCATAACAGTCTATCAAGAGACCGTTTTTATTACAATTCTTTTCGTTAGAGATATGCAATCCCCTTACTACGTACGACCTCTTAGAGATCCACGCTTCATAAATCCATCATATTTTTTCATCAGTAGATGAGATTCAATTTGTTTTGTCGTATCTAACACCACACCCACTAAAATAAGCAGGGAAGTACCCCCAAAAAATTGGCTGATGGTAGAATCGACGCCTAAAACCTTACCAACTAGCATCGGTAGTATTGCGATCAGGGATAAAAAAATGGCACCTGCAAATGTGATGCGATTCATTGTCCCTTCTAAATAATCTTGTGTAGGTTTGCCCTGGCGTATACCGGGGATAAATGCCCCGTTCTTCTTCATATCGGAGGCTATCTGCTCAGGATGGAATTGGGTTGCGGTCCAAAAGTATGTAAAAAATACAATCAAGAGCACGTAAAAAAAAGTATATACCCAGTTGCCAGGCGTGAGCATGCTGGCAAACTGCCCTATCCAATTACCCCTTCCTACAAATTGCGCTATTGTGGCCGGGAACATGAGTAAGGAGGAAGCGAAAATCACGGGAATAACGCCTGCATAGTTAATTTTTAAAGGAATATAAGCGTTCCTGGCCTGACTCGTTTCTTTTCCAACACCCCTCCTTGCGTATTCCAAAGGAATACGTCTTTGCCCTTGAATGATTAAAATAGTTCCTACAATGATCATAACAAAGACAATACTAAGGACAAGTAGAGATGAGAAAGTTAGCTGGGCAGGTTCTTGTGAATCTAGGTTCAGCTGGCGTAAAATAGAGCCAAGGGTAGTAGGGAGAGAAGATAATATGCCGATGGTAATGATCAAACTGACTCCATTTCCAATCCCTTTTTCAGAAATTTGCTCTCCAATCCACATGAGAAGCATGGTCCCTGCTGTCATCGTACACATGACGATCAGGAAAAATAGGCAAGGGATGCCGAAAAGCTGCATCTCTATTAACTCAGGAACAATGATGCCAGGAGCACCGGCATTCATTTGGATAGCATACTTTGCAAAAAGTGCAGCTTGAAAAAAGGCAACACCAACTGTCAAAATCCGTGTCCACTTACCCATTTTCCTTTTGCCAATATCAGGTGTTTCTTTGAGCTCTCTCTGAAAAGAGGGAGACAGGGCTGTAACCAGTTGCATGACGATAGAGGAAGTGATGTAGGGCATGACTCCCAGCGCTACAATCGTCATCTGTGCAAAAGCTCCTCCGGAAAAAATATCCATCAACTGAAAAAGATTTTGCGATCCTCCAGTAGAAGATCGAAAAATTTGAAGAGCGAGATCTCCATTAATACCTGGAACGGGGATGTGCGAGCCAATACGACAGACCATGAGCAGAATGAGTGTAAAGAAAATCTTTACCCTTAATTCAGGGACAGAGAAGATGCGTCTTACTCCTTCAATCATGGCTTTCTTACTTGATTAAGAAACAGTTTTAGAAATTTGCTTAATAGCAATCTTGGCTTTCTCAAGCTTCGCTAAGGCTTCTTTGGAAAAAGCATGCGCTTCAACCGTTACTTTCTTAGTGACTTCACCACGGGATAGAATTTTTAATCCACCACCAGGAGCCCTAGGAGCATACCCTTTTTCTCGGAGTGTTTTAAGATTAACTGTCTCTCCATCGGTATATAGCTGCTCAATTAAAGAGAGGTTAATAGCATATACATCGCTTGTAAATTTACCATTGGCAAATCCACGGATTGGTAATTTTCTATAAAGAGGAAGTTGTCCACCTTCATATCCAAAGGGTTGTTTGTCAGCCACGACGAGATGCATCTCCTTTGGAACCACGGCAGCAAGTCTTTCCTCTTCTGGAACCAACTCCGCGACCTACGCGCTGAACCTTTTTCTTAGGTCTATGTGTATTTGTTAGATTAGACAATAAAATCATGATAACCCTCTAGCGTTTAAAATCTTTTGACGGTTTTTTAATGCAGCAAGAGCTCTTAATGTCGCTCTAGCTTGATTCAATGGGTTATTAGAACCAAAAAGTTTAGCTACCACATCTTTTACACCACCGAGTTCAAGAATCGCTCGCACCTTAGAGCCTGCAATTACACCTGTTCCAACTTTGGCTGGTTTCAAAAGAACGGTTGATCCATCCCAATCGACAACTACTTCGTGAGGGATAGTTGTTCCTTCCATCTCAAATGTCATCACATTTTTACGAGCCGCTTCACTTCCTTTACGAATAGCATCAGAGACTTCATTAGCTTTAGCAAACCCGAAACCTATATGTCCTTGTCCATCTCCCACAATAATGAGGGCAGAGAAACTGAACTTTCGTCCCCCTTTAACAACTTTGGAGCATCGGTTGATGTAGAGAACTTTCTCTTCAAATTCCGTTCCAATTTCTTCTTGGCGTTGGCGCCGATTTTTTTGTTTCATTGACATCCTCTAAAATTGTAATCCATTCGCACGAGCAGCATTGGCAAGCTCCGCAATTAACCCATGAAATTTATTGTGACCTCTGTCAAAAACAACGGTCGTAATATTTTTAGCCTTTGCAAGCTCTGCAATTTTTGCCCCTATTTGTTTGGCAGCTTCTTTTGTCCTACCGAGCTTCTTCATGCGCAACTCTTTCATTAGGGTGCTAGCGCTAGCAAGCGTAATCGCTTGCTCATCGTCAATAATCTGCACTGCTATATGTTGATTTGATTTCATCACAGAAAGACGAGGCTTCTCCGCTGTTCCACGCAGATGCTTACGAACACGGATGGCTCTGTTGATTCTTTGCGAGTCTTATTAATTAATGAACTTTCCATAATTTATTTTTTATCCAGCTGCTGTTTTTGCTTTAGCTGCTTTACCAGCTTTTTTGCGAACGTACTCGCCTTCATAACGAATGCCTTTACCTTTATAGGGTTCTGGTGGTTTAACAGCTCGTATTGTGGCGGCCACTTGTCCGACTAATTGCTTACTTGTTCCAGTGATTACAATATTTACGCTCTTATCCACTGTTACTTGCACATCTTTAGGGATGGCTAGTTTAGTTGGATGGGAATTTCCTACTTGGAGATCAAGTAAGGTTCCTTGAAGAGCAGCTCTATATCCAACGCCTATCATAGATAGCCGTTTTTCAAATCCTTGAGAAACACCAATTACCATATTGTTAAGAGTGGCTCGATATAAACCTTCTGTCGGTTTTGGCATTTCGACTTTTTCATCGCGCTCAATATGCGCAAATCCTGCTTCCACTTTAATAGAAATCCCCTTTACTAAAGGATGACTTAAAGTCCCCTTAGGACCTTTCACATGCACTTTATTTGCTTCTACTTTAATTTCAACTCCTTTTGGGATAGAAATAGGCATTTTCGATAATCGTGACATAAATATTTACCTCACCATACACAACATAAAAATTCGCCGCCGAGCTTCTCTTTGCGCGCTGTTTCACCATCGATAATTCCTTTGGAAGTTGAAAGAATGACAGTTCCCATTCCCCCTTGAATTCTTGGGATTTTATCCACTGGTGTATAACGACGTAGTCCTGGAGAAGAGATACGCTTCAAGCCTTGTAATACAGGCTCTCTATCTTGCGTATACTTCAAAAAGATACGTACTTTTCCTTTTTCATTATCTACGAGAACACGCTCGAGATACCCTTGACTTTCAAGGACTTTAATAATATTAAGTTTTACTTTACTTAGGTAGACATCAACAAAACGACGACGCGCCATCACTCCATTGCGTAATCTTGTCAATAAATCTGCAATTGTATCATTTTGAGCCATGAGGACCGCCTACTTTTTTCTGGATGTTTAAATGGGAAGCCTAACAGCTTCAATAGCTCGACACATTCTGCGTCTGTGCAAGCAGAGGTTACAAATGTAATATTCATACCTTGCGTTCTCTTTACATTGTCTAAGTTAATCTCTGGAAATACTTGCTGATCTCCTAAACCTATTGAATACGACCCTCTTCCATCAGCTTTTAGAGGAAATCCCCTAAAATCTTTAATACGGGGAGAGACGACATTACAAAAACGATCTAAAAAATCGTACATTCTTTGACGACGCAATGTCACTTTAAGACCAATCACTTGATCTTTACGTGATTTAAAATTTGCAATCGCTTTTTTTGTCTTGGTCACGATAGGTTTTTGCCCAGAGAGCAAAGCTAGCTCTTTTTGGCAATCTTGGACAGCATTTTTGTCCTTGATAGCCTCAGCAAGCCCCATGCTAATGACAATTTTTTTCAATTCAGGAATTAGCATCGGATTTACATAACCGAATTTCTCCATAAGAGCTGGCTTAACTTCCTCGCGATACCGTTTTAACATTCTGGCCATACCATTTTCCTTTAACTAGTTTTCCGAACTGAACGAAGTACAACTTCATTCTTACCTTTTAGGTAGTAGAGCTCTTTCTCTCCACCTTTGATAACCCTTGATTTCACCTTTACAGGTTTGTCTTGGTCATCGCATAGTCTTACATTAGAAACATGAATAGGCACTTCAATTTCCAAGATCGTAGGTCTTTGTGCTTTTTCGGTCCTACGAGCGTGTTTCTTATGAATATTAACGCCCTGAATAACAACTCGGTCATCCTTCTTGCGCAATACAACACCTGTTCTACCTTTTTCATTTCCTGCGACTACTACAACTTTATCGCCTTTTTTCATCCACTTGCTCATCTTAAATTACCTCAGGTGCAAGGGAACTGATTTTTACAAAACCACCATCGCGAACTTCTCTTGCGACAGGTCCAAAAATTCGAGTTCCTCTTGGATTATCTTTCTCATCCAAAATAACGCAGCTATTATCATAAAAGCGAAGCATAGATCCATCAGCTCTACGGATATAACTCTTTGTACGAACGATAACTGCTCTAACGACATCACCCTTCTTCACAGCACCTTTTGGATCTGCTTCTTTTACGCTGCAAATAATGATATCACCTACATTCGCATAACGACGCTTAGAGCCTTTTAACACTTTGAAGCACTTAACTCTTTTAGCACCTGTATTATCCGCTACTTCTAGTTCTGTTTCTTGTTGAATCATGATACCACCTCAACAACACGCCAACGCTTTAGTTTAGACAAAGGTCTTGTTTCCATGATGCGCACTTTTTGTCCCACTTGAAGATCGAGATCTTCGACGTGTGCATAATATTTTTTGCACTTCGAATAACTTTGTCAAAGTGTGGGTGTCGTAATGTTCTTTCGACACGGACAGAAACGGTTTTTTGCATCTTATTAGAAACAACAACGCCTTCTTTTATTTTACGACTGCTTCTTTCTTTGTTTTCCATAATATTAATCTTCCTTTTGTCGTAATACAGTCATCACGCGGGCTCTATTGCGCTTCTTTTCACGAAGAAGATGCGGCTTTTCTAGCTTACGTGCTGTCTTTAACTCATTTTTAAGTCCATAAATCTCTTTAGAGATTGCCATAAAGCGCTGTTAGCTCTTCGACAGACTGCTCTTTTAATTCTTTTGCTTTTAGCATGATTAAACCCTCTCTAATCTTTCAACAAACCTGGTTTTAATCCCCAGTTTTGCGGCTGCTCTTCTAAGAGCATTTTGAGCAAGCTCTTTCAGGAACTCCACCCACTTCAAATAATACTCTTCCTGGTCTGATAACAGCTACCCAATGATCAGGATGTCCTTTTCCTTTTCCCATGCGTGTTTCAGCAGGCTTCTTTGTCACGACTTTATCAGGAAATATGCGAATCCAAACCTGGCCACGTCGGTTAAAATAACGTGTAATGGCCACGCGGCAAGCTTCAATCTGGTGATTGGTGATAGCACCCCTTTCTAGGGCTTGCATGCCAAACTCACCGAAATCGATAAAAGCCGCAGCTTTCGTTAGGCCAGTCTTGTGGCCTTTACGCATTTTTCGAAACTTTGTTCTCACAGGCATCAAGGCCATAACTTAAGCTCCTTCTTCACCTTTATTAATCCATACTTTCACGCCGATAGAACCATATGTGGTCTCAGCTCTTCCCATTCCATAATCAATATCGGCTCTCATTGTATGAAGAGGAACTCTACCCTCTTTGTACCATTCGGTACGAGCAATTTCTGCACCACCTACACGGCCAGAGATTGACACTTTTATTCCTGCAGCTCCTGCATCCATTGAGGAAAGAAGTGCTTTTTTCATCACTCTTCGAAAAGGCATTCTTCTCTCTAGCTGTTTTGCAATCCCGTCGGCTACTAATTTTGCATCGAGGTCAGGGCGTTTAATTTCTTCAACTTCAACCCAAATATCTTTACCGGTTAATTTTTTTAGTTCTTGCTTGAGAACATCAATTTCAGCGCCTTTTTTCCCAATAACAAGACCTGGCCTTGCTGTATGAATGGTAACTTCGATTTTTCCACTCATTCTCTTAATAGTCAGGCAAGAAGTTCCTGAACAGGCAGGTTTTGACATTAAAAAATCACGGATTTGCTTGTCTTCTCCTACTTGATTGCCAAATTCTTGCTTGTTGGCATACCAGAGAGATTTCCATTTTTTATTGATAATTAATCTAAAGCCTGTTGGCGATGTCTTTTGTCCCATTAATTTCCTTCCTGTTCTTCAACAATAACAGTAAAATGACTTGTTCTTTTCATAACTGGCACGCGTCCACCACGAGATTTAGCTTTAGCTCGTTTTAGAACCGGACCTGCATCGACTCTCACCTCTTTAACACGTAAATTTTGGCGAGGGATATTGAGTTGCGTTTCAGCATTTGCAACGGCGCTATGTAAAGTTTTAATGAGCAAGCGCCCCCCTTTCAATTGGGAAAACGAAAGCTGTACAAGGGCATCCTCTACTTTGAGTCCTCGGATAAGGTCCGCTGCTAGGCGTGCCTTACGAGGAGGGATCCGTAAATATTTGGTATGTGCTCTAGCAAATTGCATAGATGATTAATCCTTCTTAGGGGGTTGTGCGGCAGGTGCGGCAGCAGGTGTTGCTGAGGCGGCGGCGGCGGCTTCAAGAAGTTTCTTAGAACCGTGGCCTTTAAAAACTCTAGTAGGAGAAAACTCTCCAAATCGGTGACCTACCATGTTTTCTGATACGAACACAGCAATAAATTTTTTTCCGTTATGCACTTCAAATGCGTGTCCAACCATTTCTGGAATAATCATAGAACGGCGGGACCATGTCTTAATTGGTTTTTTTGTACCTTCGAGATTTTGCTTCTTCACTTTCTGAAGAAGGTGATGCTCAACAAAAGGTCCTTTTCTTAACGATCTACCCATAACTCTTTAAATCCTTACTTTCTTCGATCTTTTATGATCCATTTCTTACTCTTACGCTTGCAGCGCGTACGGAAACCTTTTGTATACATAGCCCAGGGAGTCTGAGGGAGGTATCCATTATGCTTACCTTCGCCTCCTCCGTGCGGATGGTCAACAGGGTTCATCGCTGTTCCTCGAACAGTCGGGCGAAACCCTTTCCAACGCGTACGACCAGCTTTTCCTTCAACACGCAAAATTCTTTCTGCATTTGAGACAACTCCAAAAGTTGCTCGACAATCTTCATTGATAATACGGACTTCTCCGGAAGGCATTTTTAAAGTGACATATCCATCACTTTTTGCCATTAGCTGCGCTGAAAGACCTGCAGAACGCACAAGCTTTCCTCCACGTCCTGGATACATTTCAATGTTATGAATGGTAGATCCTAAAGGCATCGTTTTCATGCGCATAGAACAACCAACATCATAGACTTCTTTATTTGTTGTGACAACGGTTGCGCCTACTTGAAGACCCTCTGGAGCCAAGATATAACGCTTCTCTCCATCTACAAAATGTAAAAGAGCGATGTGCGCTGTACGGTTAGGATCATATTCAATAGAAACAACTTTTGCAGGGACTTCCTCTTTATCACGTTTGAAGTCAACCTCTCTGTAAAATCTCTTATGCCCACCACCTCGATGACGGCATGTGATATGCCCATGGTGATTGCGTCCATTTGTACGCATTTTCTTATGCAGAAGTGTTTTTTCAGGCTTAACATGCTTTGTTAACGTAGCATGACTCTCTAGAATTAACTCTCTTTGGCCAGGCGTCCTCGGCCGAAATTCTTTCGTCATAAATTACACCTTATCCTCGATAAAATCACCGGCTTTCAGAGTCACGATAGCTTTTTTCAAGGCATTACGCATGCCTGAACGTCCTCGCACTGTGCGGCGTTTAGGTTTAACATTGATTGTATTTACGGAAATCACTTTGATGTTTTTTTCCGCGTGAATCTCTTCGATAGCTTTAGCTATCTCTCTTTTATTCGCATTTGTATCCACAAGGAACACATATTTAGGCGTTTCACATTTTCTTACACAGCGATTACTGCTACTCTTGTAGAGATTTTGCAATACACGAGACTTTTCTGTAATATGGCGCGACTTAATAATGTCGTAAGGATTTTTCTTTAACATTATACCCCTCCTAGAATCTCTAAGAATTTTTCAACTGCTGGCTCTAAAACAACGATCGTTGAGGTCACAGCCACATCATATCCACTGGTATTTGCTACCAACATAAACTCTGCTTTTGGAATATTGCGCATACTTCTGATGAAATTTTCATCATCTTTAGACGTAAGACCTAAAAACAAGACTCTTTTTCCTGCTATTTGCTGACCAGCTAAGAAGTCAACGACTTTTCTTGTAGCAGGCTTTTTCAAGCCAGAACTTTTTAAAACGAATAATTGATTACCTTGGATTTTTTCTGAGAGCAAATAACGAACGGCTGCTCTTTTCTCTTTTTGGTTAATAGAAACGTGCTGATCAAATTTTGCGCGCGGCGTTCCTACACGACCACCACCCTTATACTGAGGAGCGCCCAAATAACCTTGGCGTGCTCTCCCCGTTCCTTTTTGAGGATGAGGCTTTTGTCCAGAGTGGGAAACTTCTGAGCGCGACTTGGTATGCGCGCTCCACTGACGAGCATTCGCACGGATCGCGATTAAATAGTCTTTAATCATCTGGGAGTTAGCTTCCTTAGTTAGAAGCGTATCTTCAACGATGACTTCACCGATTTCCTTTCCTGATAGATCATATTTTTTTAACGTTGCCACTCATGACTCCCGATTATTTCTTTTTCTTTGCAACAGATTTTTTCTTAGCTTGTGCAATAAAGAGCAATCCACCGCGCGCACCCGGTACGGCTCCTTCAACAAGGATCACTTGCTTTTCTGCATCAATTTTTACAACTTTTAAGCTTTCCATTGTTACCTGCTCACTTCCCATACGTCCCGCTTTCTTCTGTCCAGGCAAGCAACGGCCAGGAGAAGAGCGCATACCGCATGATCCCCCGTGGCGATGAAATCCAGAACCATGCGAGGCAGGGCCCCCAGCAAAATGGTGGCGCTTAATAACCCCCTGATATCCTTTCCCTTTTGAAACACCGATCACATCGACATAAGCAATGTCTTGGAAAAATTCCACACCGATCTCCTGGCCGACTTGAAACTGGGATGGATCTTCTACACGCGACTCAGCTGTTTTCAAACGAGGCTCGAGATTCGATTTTTTGAAATGGCCGGCTTGCGGTTTTTTCACATTTTTTAATTTAGCAGGAGTTGGCTTAAAGGCAGCGAGCTGAACAGCATTATACCCATCAGATGTCTTATCTTTGACTTGAGAAATAACGTGTTTTTCGCTACGAATAACAGTACAGACAACTTTATTCCCTTCTTTATCAAAGAGTTGAGTCATTCCCTCTTTTATTCCCATCAACTGCAACTTCGGTTGCTGCTCTTTCGCTGTCATAACAATCCTTATTAAGTAAAAGCTTCTCTTCCCATCATTCTTAGAACAGCTTTGCTGCCAGCATATGGGTCAAAGCGAGAAGGCTAACAAATTGATTCATTTTTCTACAATAGATTTCTTTCGGCATCTATTTATCTACAAGGCAAAGCAGAAGGAAGAGATCCCTTCCTTCTCCTAATTCTAAAATCATAATCTAGCGGGCATAGATGAGTTGTCTTTCCAACGATCAAACAGAATGCCAGACACCACAGCCACCCCACATAAAGCCGTATTAAGAACAGCCAATGGATAGCTACTAGCAACTTGCTTGTGAAAAATTTTATATACAGCCATCATTGCCGCCGAGGAATACATCACAACACCTAAAGTTTTTTTAACCACTTCTTTCTGCCTTGTGGAATCCTGATCTACCCTGCTACAAATCACCTGAAGAGAAGGCAATCCAACAACCTCTTGAAGTTGAGCTAAAGAGAGACCCTTTGCATTTTGATAGACATTAAAAATAGCGCTCAAACAAACTCCACGGTCACTCGCTATCCAACCAAAAGCCGCTGCGGCTATCGGAGCTTGTTTTGCAAATGAAAAGCTCGGACTGGGAAATCGATCCATTAAAAAATTAAAGCCAAGCTTCGAATCTGCAAAAAATTTAATACCCTTTGCTGCTGTAGCTGCTAGCGAATCCCCACCATTCCACCCCAATATAAAAAATCTGAAAGCGTCCGGACTGGGGTTCTTAAAAAAGAAAAAGCCCTATACAAAGGCGTAAAGAGCAAAGAAGCATTTGCATAGCCTCCTAACTCTTTTGTGATATTTTCTATTCCTTTTTGAGTGGCTAAACTTAAGACATTCAATCCTAACACTCTATGCGTACTTAAAGCAAATCCAACAGGCCTAACAATATATGTTTTTAGAGCCTCCAAGTGAGCGCATTTTTGATACACTTGTTTTATGTTATCGGCTAAACGCTCCCAGCACTCAAGGCGAGCAACCCTCCCTACTATTTTTGTGGCTAAGGATAAATATTGACATCCAGTCTCAACTCCACCTACCACGCTTCCAATTATATCCATAAAAACTCCTTTAGAATTGTTAATCGAAGGAAAATTATAAAAGAAGTAAACGCAAGAAAGCAAGAAAAAAGGGTTAAAAAATAATTAGACTGTGAAGGCCTTGAAGAAATTCTTTTACTGTCATAAGCTTCTTTCCTTCAAGCTGCACCTGAAGAAGGCGGAGAGAATCTTTTCCGCACGCAATTACAAGATCTTGTTTTGAATGACTTAATACCTCTCCTGGCTTCCCATGGAGAGAAGGCTCAACTTTTGACAATTTTATTTTTAAGCGTTTTTTTTCAGAGCCAATCTGAACAGAACACCAGGCTCCGGGAAATGGGGAAAGAGCTCGGATTAAATTATGGAGCTCTTCTGCTGACTTTTCCCAATGGATCTCTTCTTCTTGCGCCGACAGCTTAGGCGCAAAGGTAGCGTGTGTGTGATCCTGGGGTATTGCTTGGGCAGTTCCTCTTTCGATTTGATCGATCACTTTTAGGAGGGCAGGGGTTGCGATCTCGCTGAGCTTTTGGTCAAGCTCTCCGAATGTCATATCGGAAGAAATAGGGGTCTTTACGACGGACAACATATCTCCTGCATCCATTTCTAAGACCATCTGCATGATCGTGATTCCTGTCTCTGTCTCTCCGTGCATGAGGCAGCGTTGAATGGGCGAGGCCCCTCGGTATTTGGGAAGAAGGCTTGCGTGTACGTTGATACAGCCTTTGGTCGGAATGTCAAGTAGGAGCGTTTTAATGATTTCTCCGTAAGCAACAATAACGAAAAGGCTGGGGTTGTGATTTTTTAGGGTCTGCGCAAATTCAGGTGTGGAGGCTTTGATGGGTTGATAAATAGGAATGTCTAGTTGGAGCTTTAAGGCCTCTTCTTTAACTGGCGGAGGAAGGAGATTTAAAGATCTGCCCTTTGGTTTATCAGGCCGTGTAACAATCGCAACAATGGGGAGGTGTTTTTGAATTAACCCTTGCAAGACTCTAGCTGCAAATGCAGAGGTTCCAAAGAAAACGATATTCATGCCATTTATCAAGTGACTTCTTCTTCTAATAACTCTTCATATTCTCTTTCAAAGGACTCTTGTGGCTGTATCGTGACACCTTGGAGATCAATCAACCCCCTGCGAGAAGCAAGACAAAACTCTAGCCAATGTTTAATGTAAAGAGAAGGCTTAATTTCTCTTTTAATACGTTCAAGGGCCTCAGACAGGTATAGCCCCGATCGGTAGATGAAGCGAAAAGCTTTCGTTAAATCTTTGCGCACTTCAAAAGGGAAGCCGTGTCTTTTTAAGCCAATGAGGTTAAGGCCACCGAGTTTGTAAGGAACACCCGCTCCTATGGTATAAGGAGGAACATCGTGCGTTACCCTACTAAAACCACCCACCATCGAATAACAACCAATCCTTGTAAACTGATGGACTGCCGTCATACCGCCGATATTGGCAAAATCTTCAATGATCACATGCCCTGCCAAATTAACCCCATTTGCCATGGTTACGTTATTTCCCACCTCACAGTTATGAGCAACATGGCAGTAAGCCATGATAAGGCAGTTATCCCCTACGCGAACAACGGAGTTTTCTTGGCAAGAGGCATTGACAGAGACATATTCTCTGATCTCACAATTTTTTCCAATGACTACAAAGGTTTTTTCACCACGGAATTTGCGGTCTTGCGTTTTTGTCCCGATACTAGCAAAAGGCCAAATGGTTGTACCTGATCCAATCGTGGTATATCCATCGATGTAGGCATATGATTTAATAGTGACATGATCTTCAATTGTCACCGTGCCCTTAATGATGGCATAGGCCTCTACTGTCACACCCTGACCAATCTTGGCATTGGGGTCAACGATGGCAGTTGGATGGATATTTGTCTTTGACATACACACCTAATTTTTAAAGTTGATTCCTATCTATTAGCGCAAATCCAATCTCAGCTTCTACGACAACTTGATCATTGACCATTGCTTTTGCAGCTACTTTTCCACCCTTGAAGCTGATATGCTGTCCTATGATATGCAGAAGTAAGACATCACCTGGGACAACAGGCTTACGGAACTTAGCGTTGTTAACGGTAAGGAGCACGGCGATTTTATCAGTTTGCAATTTCTGATGCACTAAAATCCCGCCTGCCTGAGCAAGAGCCTCTAAAATAAGCACACCAGGCATGATGGGCGCTTCAGGGAAATGCCCTACAAAAAAATGTTCATTCATAGTCACATTTTTTTGACCAATGATGACATTTTCTTCTAAGTCAAGATGGAGAATGCGGTCAACAAGTAGAAAAGGATAGCGATGAGGTAAAATTTTAGCGATCTTTTTGGCATCTAAAAGAATTTGATGTCTTGATGCTTGGGCATCCATCATAGTGCAGACCTCATTAATATATTTTTAAGTTCTTTTCCAAATAAGTGATTAGCAGCATGACCTGATTTAATGGCAATGATATGAGCAACAAAAGAAGTCCCCATGAGCGATAAATCTCCAATCATATCTAAAATCTTGTGCCTTACCATTTCATCTGGGAAGCGAACTCCTCCTGGATTTAACACTTGATCCCCTTTAATTACGACTCCATTTTCTAATGAAGCCCCTTCTTTTAAGATTCCTTTTTGTATGAGAAATTCAATTTCTTCATATAACACAAAAGTTCTAGAAGGCGCGATCTCTTTTAAAAAATTTTTAGAAGAGACAACATAGGAATAATACTGTGAACGTAGATAGGGAGATTGAGGATAATGCAAAGTGTAGCTGATTCGATACTCTTCTGAGGGGAGCGCAATGATGTGAGTATCTCCCTGGCTCCATGAAAGGGGTTGTAAAAGTTTGTAAACGGTTTTTTTTTTATCTTGTTCTATAACACCTGCAGACTGAATCATTTGACTGAAAAGAAGAGAACTTCCATCTAAAATAGGAATTTCTGGACCCGACACTTCGACATACAGGTTATCAATATCAGCACCTCGCAACGCTGCCATTAGGTGCTCGACTGTCAAAATGCCTGCTTCCCCTTGCTCAAGTTTTGTACAACGCGTCGAGGGGCTCACAAAGTCTAGCTGGGCTGGAATCAAGGGATGACCTTCTAAATCAACCCGCTTGAAAACAATACCTGTATCTGGGGGTGCGGGAATAAGCCTAACGACAGCGTCCTGCCCTTCAAAAACACCTCGACCGGAGAAGACTACTTCTTTTTTTAAAGTTTTTTGATGATTTACATCCATAGAGGAAAAGGTAACTAATTCTCTCTATTTTGTACAAGTTAAATCGGAAGGATACTTCCGGGATTTCCAGTAAGAGAGACCTAAGAATCCAACGCAGACACTCAAAATGCCAAAATTGCCCCAAAATGTGAAGAGAGTTGGATAATGGTAAAGAGGAACTTGAGCAACCAACACACCCGCCTTCCGCTCATCTGTGATTTTACCTAGAGTCCGCCCCAAACTGTCAATTGCGGCTGTCACACCTGTATTGCAAGCGCGGACCATCGGTACGCCATTTTCTACAGTTCTAATCCTAGCATGGTCAAAATGTTGTCGAGAAAGGTGAGAGGCGGGATACCAATTATCGTTAGTGGCATTGACTAACAATTCAGCTCCTTTTAACCTTCCCTCTCTGATTAAATGGGAAAATGTTTCTTCATAACAAATAGAAATAGAAAGAGGAACCTTACCTAAAAAAACTTTTGACTCCTTACCATGTGTAAAAAACTCTGTAATTCCATACCTAGATGTTAATTTTTTTAACCAACTAAATGGCAGGTACTCAGCCAAAGGGACAAGAATTTGCTTGTCATAACGGTTAACTTGTAAATTATGGGGAAGCACATGGAAAGCTGAAGAAAAATGTTGACGCCCATCTCGCGCATCCAATCCCACAACAACTTCTGCAGAAAAAACATCTGCAATGAGCCGAACCCAAAAACTATTTGACACTTTTGATAAAGGTGGCTTTTGAGGTAAAAGAGTCGAGACGTCTTTTTTCATCACATCTTGCAAAATGTGGCGGGTTGTTTCAAAAGAGTAGGCGCCTAGCTCTGCTGAAAGAGGAACGGCATATTCGGGTAAAACAATGAGGTCCACTTTCTTAGGGTTTTCTTTAAGAAGAGTGAGAATATTTCTCCACTGGTCATGGAAAGGGATAAATTCTGACTCTCTTTCATTTATTAAAGTTTTTTGCGAAGGAAGCAGCCCTGTCTGTACAAGCGCAACAGATAACTCGCGACTATTTTCTAAATCAGCTGCATGGAAAAAGATATGCCCCCAACCGAAAATGTAAGGGAACAAAGCTAAAGCCCCCCATGCCGTCCACTTCTTTTTGACAACAGCTAAATTAGTAATCACAACCCAAAAAGAAAGACCCAGGATGCCAAAAATAGAGGCCATCTGCATGGAAGGAGTAAACGCTGTTAAGGTAAGACCTAGAGGATTCCATGAAAACCCACAGAAGAAATAGAGCCTTGCCCACTCAATCAGTGTCCAAATAGAGGCAACAGCAATGTAGGGAATCCGATCAATGCAAGCAGAAACCGCGCCAAATTGAAGTCCCAGCAAGAGGCATAAAACTGCATACACAGCTAAAATATAAAGACCCTGGAACTCGGTTGAAGTCATCCAGGAGAGTTGAATCATCTGAACAAGGCAAAACCAACCGGCTGCGAGCCAAAATCTTCTTTTTCTAGAAGGAATTTTAAGGAGCGCCCTCCAAAATAAACCATACCCCAGGCATGCAGAAATAGGGGCTAAAAAAGGCACCCAAGCGGGCTGACCAAAACTTACCACAACCCAGCTGACAATGACGAGTAAAAAATTCTTCACGCCTTAACCTCTGGCTTTTTGGTTTTTTTTCCATCATATCCTAAAACAAGGAAAAGACCTCCTAGAATACTTAGGTTTTTTAAAAACATGATCATCTGGATATCATGATCAGGCCCTTGGATGATCCAAAAAGCATGGAAGAGCAGAGTGGTTGGAATTAAAAACAGAATCAACAAAAAAGCGCCCATTTTTGGTTTGAGTCCGAGCAGAATAAAAAGCCCCCCCAATCCCTCAAAAATAGTTGCAACAATCAGCAAAATAGGAGCGACCGGTATGACAAAATCAATGAACCGGTGTAAATCAGGCATATACGCTGTATATTCAAGCCAATGATTAAGCCCTGCCATCAAATACTGATAATTCCCTTCCCAATTAATAATTCTACTAAATGCAGAAGACAAAAAGATCAAACTTAAAAAGACTCTTCCTAACGTCCCAAATACAACCTTCACATGCCGCTCCTTATTTTCGTAGAAAATTGGAATAGTAGTACAATTTATTTTTCTAGAGCAATCTTTTAATGTTTATTATACACTTACCCTACGCAAAAAGGATAGGTCATGGAGTATTTGAAAGCATTGAAAATCAAATTGCAGAAATTAGGTTGTATTTCATTCAATACTACCCATTTTGGGCAATTTGATTTTCAATCCTTTCAGAACACTCCATTCCTTTTTGCGTAAGGTGAGTTATACAATCTACCCATGAAATTTAGATCGTATCATCTTCTTCAAATGATCTCCATCTTTGAATCTCAATCAGCCCCCTTGGACGTTTTCTTAAATCATTATTTTCGCGCGCACAAAGCTTTGGGATCTAAAGATCGGAAATATTTGAGTGAAACCATTTATGAGAAAATACGCTGGAAAAGTCTCGTGGAGCATGTAAAATGTGATCTTGATCATTTTGATCCTTATGCCTATATCGGCGATTCTACAATCCCCCCTCACATTCGCTTTAGCTGCCCCCAAGAGCTATATACATTACTAACAAATGCCTTTGGCTCTGAAAAAACTCAAGAATTTTGCTTAGCAAGTAACACACGAGCGCCTGTGACGATTCGAGTTAATCTTTTAAAAATATCACGAGAAGAGCTGTTTTATCGCTGGCGCAACCTTTATCCTCTCTCCCTGTGTGAACACTCTCCAACAGGTATTGTGTTTCACGAGCGCGTAAATTTTTGGATACTAGATGAGTTCAAAGCAGGACTCTTTGAAGTGCAAGATGAAGCAAGTCAACTCATATCCTCTCTTGTAGATGCAAAACCTAAACAGCAAGTGCTCGATTTTTGCGCAGGTGCTGGAGGGAAAACACTTGCCTTTGCCCCAGATATGCAAAATAAAGGGCAAATCTACCTCCATGATATTCGATCTTCCGCTCTACAAGAAGCAAGAAAAAGGGCTAATAGAGCAGGCATCCAAAATGTACAATTTGGACTTCATGGAAAACTTAAAAACAAAATGGATAGAGTCTTGGTCGATGTCCCTTGCTCAGGAACAGGAACCTATAGACGAAATCCTGATCTTAAGTGGAAATTTTCAACAGCTCTCCTGAACGCGCTTGCAAGAAGAGCAAAGGGAAATCTTCGAAGAGGCTTTAAGTTATCTGGATCCTCAAGGAAAAATCGTGTATGCAACTTGCAGCGTTCTTCCGCAAGAAAACATGGAGCAGGCGCTATACTTCGAAGAAAAATTTAACCTTAAAATAATCAAGCATTTCGAAAGCTTCCCTACAAAAGATGGAATGGACGGATTTTTCGGAGCGGTCTTTGCAAAGCTTGACATCACCTCCCTTTAGGCTATATATTAGTCCTAAATATCCGATTATTATATATTACTCTTTACCTTTTCTTGCTTTTGCAGACCCCGCTAAAGGTATGCCGCAAGGCGCTTCCCCCAACTTGTTGTGAACAACCGTATCCTCGTCAAAATCAATGATAAGACAATTTCTGTCTTAGATGTGATGAAGACGATGGACATCCATATGAATAGATATTACCCGACCTAGTAGAGTCACCAGTCGCACGGTATCAATTTTATACTAACCACTGGCGCACCTCACTTGATCAGATGATCGTAGGGGAACTGATGATGGCCGACGCAGCAAAACGTGAAATAAAAGTATCGGACGGGGAAATAAGAGAAGAAATCCAGTCACGCTTTGGGCCCAACGTCATGGCCTCCTTAGATAAAATTGGTATAACCCCTGAGGAAGCGCGTGAAAAAGTCCATGAAGATATGGTGAGGCAACGGATGGAAATGGTTCCGCGTTACAACCAAGGCGCTCACTAAAGTGACTCTAAAAGAGATCAAAGAAGCCTATGTTAAGACCCATCAACCAAAAGAGGAATGGAAGTACCAGACTCTTTCGGATTCGATCCCAAGATAAAGAAAATGGAAAACTACTTGCTAACAAGGTTTTCTCCATTATTCAAGAAGAACATCTTGATCTGCAAAGCGCTGCTCAAAAACTGCAAGATGAAAATCCTTTACAAGGGAACCGTCTTTAACCTCTCTCCCGAATATTTTGAAGAAACAAAAAAACTCCCTCTTCCCACCGTGATATGTTATCTAGTTTAAATATAGGGGATGTGAGCGTTCCAATAGAGCAAATCAGCAAAGATCAGTCAATTGTCTACAGATTGTTTTACCTTAAAGATCATGTTAAAAAAGAGCCCCCTCTCTTTGAAGAGGTTGCAACAGAGATAAAAGAGGAACTTCTCCAAGAAGCTATTAATGAGATGCTCGCTCTTTATATTGAGAAACTACACAAGCAATTTGGCTACGATGAAAAATCATTGAATATTCCTGATAATTTTGTCCCGTTTACGTTGACAAGTGAGTAGCAGATTGCAACCTCTTTTCGAAATTCTAATGCTCTTGGATTTGAGTTTCTTTCCGCTAGTTGGAAGATCGATTTGTAGGTCATATTAAGCCAATATGACCTACAAATCAGTTGAGCTATACAAAACTCGAATCCAAGAGCATCAGTTTTGAAAAGGTCTATTGTATTTCACAGCCCCTTAATACTCACCTTACGCAAGAGGTCTAATGAGGTATCACCCCTCTGAACTGCAAGCTTTTCTAAGCGAGCTTGGGCTATCACCGAAAAAATTTCTTTCTCAGAACTTTTTGATTGATGGCAACATTGTAAGAAAAATTTTACATTTAGCAGAAATTAAAAAAGGGGATCAGGTTTTAAGAAATAGGACCAGGGCCTGGAGCTCTAACGGAGGCTCTTTTACAAGAAAAGCGTTCGTTACAGCTGTTGAAATGGACCCTGCATTTGCGCAAGCTTTGGAAGGACTCCCCCAAGCAAAATCTCAACTACAGGTGGTTGCACAAGATTTTCTTAAGTTTGATGTAGAGAGCTGGTGTAAAACAAAAAATAAGAAAATAAAAGTTGTTGCAAACCTACCTTACCATATTACAACGCCTATTTTAGCCAAGCTACTTCCTTTATACACTCATATTGAATCTCTAACCGTCATGGTCCAAAAAGAAGTGGCTAAGCGTTTTTAGCTGAGCCTGGATCAAAAGAGTGGAATTCTTTTCTCTTTTTCTTGCGGTTTTATGCAAACCCTATATATGGATTTACCGTGGAACCAACCTGTTTTTTTCCTAAACCGAAAGTACATATCTGCTGTTGTTAAAATTACACTCAAAAAACCACCAGAGGTTTCTTCGGAAGAGCGCTTTTTTAAAATGACAAGAACAGCATTCCAGCAACGCCGAAAAATGCTCCGAGCCTCTCTTAAAAAACTCTATTCCGCTGAGCAAATTGAATCCTCCATCAAAGAACTGGGAGAAAAAGGGACTGTCCGACCAGAAGATTTAAGTCTTCATGATTTTTTGCGATTTTTTGAAATAATAGAAAAGAAAGATTAGAACATTTAAAAGCAGTATACTGGAGAGCAAGATCTTCTTATATGATAGGCATCCGTCCACAAAAGCGCGCCACAACATCTTCTCGACCCCTTTCAAAGCCAAAAGGGGTGTGCTTTGAAGGATAACGCCTCCCTCTGTAACAATATCAAGTTTTCCAACCTCTTGTCCGGGCAAAATGGGTAGGGTGACAGGAGCCCAAGAGATGCGAGATCTAAAATAAGGCTCTTCAGAGGGATAAAAAGCAAGCTCTACATCTTTGGCTAGAGATGCTTCTAAAGAAGTTTTTGCTCCTTTTATTTCTCTAGAAAAATGATCAAACTTTTTGGCAAATAACGTTCTACCCACTTTTTTTTCTGCAAAAGCCGCTTCAAATAACTTAACTGCATCTTGGTAACGGGTTGCCCTTCCCCTAGATCCCAGAAGTACAGCTATTAAGGTTCTCCCTTCGACTACTCAGCCGCTGCGACTTAAAGGATCACCTGCTTTCTCTGTGTGTCCCGTTTTCACTCCTATCGCTTTAGAATAGTAGTAAGGTCCCGGTTTTAGGAGCCTGTTGAACTGTACCATCTCTCCTGCAGGCTGCTTGTTTGTTTGAGGACGGGAGTATTTCACCGTTTTGACAATTTCCCTAAAATAGGGGTGTTTGAGATGCCTCTTTTGTAATGAGTGCCATATCATAAGCAGTTGTGTGGTGATTGGGATGGTGCAGCCCATGAGGATTTAAAAACTGAGTTTCTTGAATCCCCTTGGAGCGTAAAGAGAAGTTGAGTTCTCCCATAAACTTGTCAGATATCTCCCGAGCATATGTTTGGCAATTGCATTTGCTGCATAGTCATCCCTGAGACCAACATCATTCCATATAGCAAAACCTTGAGGGAAAGTATTTCCCAGAGCTACAGTCGCATCATTGTTCCGTCACTTTCCAGAAGATGGGGCGGGTGTGCATCAAAGGCAGCTTGCTTAATCACGGGGGAAATAATCTTCACCGATTCATGTGGAACTGTCACAGACTCATCCAATGCCCCCCCCTTTTTTTCAAGCACATAGAGGGCTGTCGCAATTTTTGTAACACTTGCCGGATAAGATAATAGATGGGGATCCTTTTCAAAGAGGATAGCTCCCGTGTCTGCATTCATCAAAATAGCTGAAAGAGCGTTTACCTTTACTTTGAGAGCGCCTTGTTTGGGGGCTTCGGCGGCTACTAAGGGGGCAGAAAAGACAAGAAAGAGAAATAAGAGATCGCTGCATACTTCCACCAATTCTACTGCAACGCTTGTTTTGCTTCAAATTCAATCATTGGATCCTCCTATCAGGGAAATGAAAATTGACCAAAAATTCTCAAAAAATCGACGAACCCTTAATTTTAAAAGAGGCCTGTTTTAAAATTTTTATTGATAAGTGTAACGCGGGTGTGTATCTAGAAATTAAACATATGCAAGTGTAGGGCATCGAACATGGACGATAAAATTGACCCCATCAGATTAGAAGAGTCTTTCAAAGAGTTCACTGAAAATTTCCAGAAATGGATGCCCGATGGCATTATTCCTGTTAATTTGAATGTCCTCAACCAATTAGGCTTATTAAATCATAAAGATTTTGAGCATTCTTCTACTGACAACCTGATGCACTACTTCCATGTGATGGAAACACCTGACAAAGTCACCCTATTTAATGAGCGCTTTGCGATCTGGATCGTGCCTAAAATGGTCGATAATTTCCCTACTACGCTTACCTTCATTGCTCTACTGCAGAATAACCTTCCCCATCTTGAAATCGTCTTCTCTACAGAAGGCGTCTACAACACACCTAAATATATTTTGAAAATACTCCAACACTTTGACGGAAGTGACAGATACAGAAGCAATTATCTCCGCTATCAATAAGCCCAAAGCCTCGTAAGAATTGCTACATAATTATAGCTTTCTCGAGTATAATGACCTTTTTTAAAGGTTATACATGGCTAAGCTGATTTTGTTACGACATGGGCAGTCCGTTCTCAATCAACACAACGTATTCACAGGGTGTATCGATATTCCTTTGACTGAAAAAGGTGTAGAGGAATGTCTCAAAGCAGGTAAGCAAATTGCTCATGTTCCTATTGATATTATTTTCTCTTCCACTCTTATCAGAGCGCAGATGTCTGCTATGCTCGTGATGAGCGTCCACAAAGAAGAAAAAATCCCCTATATTGTCCATACTGGTCAGAAAAAACTAGAGGAGTGGAGCCAGAACTACGCCCCCACCCAGAAAAATACATTCCGATGTATACCGCCTGGCAGCTCAATGAAAGAATGTATGGGAAACTGCAAGGGCTTAACAAACAAGAGATGAAAGAAAAATTTGGAGAGGAGCAGGTGCATCTATGGAGACGCAGTTTTGATGTTGCACCTCCCGATGGAGAAAGCCTTGAAATGACAGCAAAGCGTTCCATTCCCTACTTCCAAGAAAAAATCCTTCCTCTATTAAAAGAAGGCAAAAATGTGCTCATCTCAGCCCATGGGAATTCTCTTCGCTCCATTTTGATGTTTCTAGAAAACCTTTCTAAAGAAGCGCTTTTAAAATTAGAAATTCCAACGGGAGCTGCGCTGATCTACACCTACAACGCAGGAAAGTTTTTAAAAGATGGGAGTTAACGTTTATCTCGATAATCACACCACCACACGCCCTTTTAAAGAAGCAATCGACAAGATGCTGGCTTGCTACCGCACCCAATGGGGCAGCCTTGCCTCTCCCCATCAAATGGGGCAAGACCTCTACGAAGAGACAAGCCTTGCTCTAAAAAAAATCTATGCCTCCTTGGGAGCCTTAGAAACCGATTCTTTTGTTCTGACATCAGGGAGCGCTGAAAATAGTAGCCAGGTTTTCTTCTCCCATTATCTAGAATCTGTTCGAGAGACGGGAAAAAATCACTTCTTAATCTCCTCCATCGAAGAAGCGCCCTCTATCCTCTCTTTAAATCGCTTAGAAGCCCTTGGCTGTTTTGGGAAAATGTTGCCTGTCAATGCTTCTGGCCACTTAGAAGTAGAGCGCTTAAGAGAAGCGATCGGGCCTAAGACATCTCTTGTTTCTCTTTCATGGGCAAATGGTCTTACGGGAGTGATTCAGCCGCTTCATGACCTCATGGCTGCCTGCCAAGAAAAGGGAGTGGCTCTACATGTCGATGTGAGCGCTGTCCTTGGAAAAATTTTTTTCCGATTCCAAGACTTAACCTGTGACTTTATCACTTTTGACGGGGAAAAAATCCACGCTCCTAAAGGAGTAGGCGGTATTTTTATCAAAGATAACCTCTCTTTTGCTCCTCTTATATCCCATGCTCCTCATCACAATATCCCTGCTTTGTGTGGATTAAAAGTTGCCATTGAAAAAATCGAAGAGCAGTTTGATTTCATAGGCATAGAAACAGCAAGACTAAGGGACAAGTTAGAAAAAACCCTGCAAGAAGCCCTTCCAGACATGGTTGTTTTTTTCCAAGATGTTGAACGCCTTCCTCATGTCACTGCCCTTGGGTTCCCTGGCGCGCATCACGAAGCTCTTCTCTTTTTACTCCACAAAAAAGGAGTCTATGCCTCTATGGGTGGCGGTTTTTCTCAGAGACTTTCCCACCTCCTTAAAGCTTGCGGGATTCCGGAACCTCTAGCCTCTTGTGCTTTAAGTTTTAGTCTCTCTTACGAAACAACAGAAGCAGATATTGAATATGCAGCAGAAGTGATCATATCTTCTGTTAAAAAATTAAGGGCCTATGGGGAAAACCTATGAGCCAGAAAAAATTCTTTACCCCTTTCTCTTGGTATAACTACAGCAAAAAGCTACTCTCTCGGATAGAGCATCCTAAATTTATGGGCTACTTTACGCCTCAAGAAGCGACAGCAAGGCAATTGCGCCTTGTACAGGGTAGAGAAGGGGAACCCTCTCAAGGACATATCTTAGAAATCTATCTTCTCGTCGATGAAAATGATGGCGTTATTGCAGATGTTAAATTCCAAGCTTTTGGAACATCTGCCTTAATCGGCGCCGCAGAAGCAGCCTCCGATATCCTTGTTGGCAAAAATTACGACCAAGCCAAGCGTATTTCAGCAGACCTTATCGATCGTCAATTCCGTGATAAACCCGATGTAGAAGCCTTCCCCTGAAACAGCTGCTTACTTAAATATCGCTCTCTCTGCGATTGAAAAGGCAGCAGAACAATGTGTAGGAATTCCTTTTGTAGAAACCTATAGTGCGCCTCCCCTCTCTTTGGATCTAGCTGCGACAGGTCCCTACCCCGGATGGAAAGAGCTCCCTACCAAAGAAAAAATTGCCCTCATTGAAGAAATCATCGATAAAGAAATCCGCCCCTACATCGAGCTCGATGCAGGGGGCATTCAAATTCTCAATCTTATCGATGAAAAAGAACTCATCATCGCCTACCAAGGGGCCTGCACCTCTTGCCACTCTGCAACAGGAGCAACCCTCAATGCTATTGCGCAAATTCTACAAGCCCGCATCGATCCTGAGCTCATTGTTACACCAGATCTGTCGCTTTTGAACAGAGGATAGCATCAAAATCTGCTTGCAATTTTGCCATATTTCCCATCACTTCTTCTAAAGGCTGAAGAACATCTTGTAAGGGCTGAACGTTGCCTAATGTTTTAGTAGTATAAGACAAAGGAGGAGAGAATAATTGACCCATAAATTCAGAGACTAGGTTAGTCATAGCATCCACTAAAATCGGAAAAGAAGACAATGCAGGATAACGGGTAAACAGGCCGAAGACGGACTGTTCTATAAGCATAGAAATTATGAACCTACTAGAAAGCGACAAAGAAGAAACTCCACTTAAGAACCCCTCAATCTCCTCACGACTCCAATTATTAAGTAAACGATACGCTAAATATTTGTCCCTTGCAGATTTCATCTGTTTAACTGCGTCATTTATAGGGCCCCACCAGTCTTGCATAGGAAATGTTTCAGCTCCATTTACAAGTTCAGCAGTCTCCCTCATCTCATCCCACATTGGACTTTGATGGAAAGTTTCCATTGAAATATACCCTTCCTTTAATTGCGTCCTTTCAACAGCCTCCTTCATCTTGCTTAAGCGAGCTTGGACAATAGGAGAGACTAATTGCCACTCTTCGTTGGCCTCCATATTTCCAAAAAAGGAACAAATTGTTTTCAGATTTTTATCATTTTCTTTCGAGATACTCTGATGCGCATTTTCTATGGAATCAACCATTTGCTGCATCTCTAACAAAACGCGATATTGGGATTCTAAAAGCAAAAGCACCTGAGTATCTTTTGCTTCCATACAAATTTCAAGCCCTTCGAACAGCATTTTTCTTATTATTTCTTGATTCTGTTCAAACTCTGTACCACTCCTATCATGGAAGCGCCCTCTTAAGAGATTCAAAACCCAGTCAAGCTGATCTAGTTCTCTTATTCTTCCTTCACAACGCCGATATCCGTTATCTGTGGGATCCATGCTTTCCAAAAGAGTTTTAGATTCCTTTCGAAGAGAATCCCTCCACTTCTGCAAATTTGCAAAAAAGGAAAATAATGCCTCTTTAAATCGCCAATGAACCGTCCATCGTGGAGGAATGATCTTATCTTTTCCTAAAAATTCCTTCCACTCCGTTTTAGTTGCATCTAATTCACGCGCATGCCTACTCCAAAAAATAGCTGTTATAGCTCTTTTTATAAGAGAGGATACCAACGCCTGGTATGTTCCCAAAACAACAGCTTTTACTAGCCAGCTTCTTCCCAATAACAAAGATAAAGCCACACCGTACACATACTGAGCTGTAAAAACCCATCCAACACATTTAGAGGCTTCCAAAAGTCCAACAGGAACATTGAATGATATTCTATTTAATAGGGGAGGAAAAGTTATCTTTGGAACAACCCAGCCTGTTGCCAGAGCGGCTATTTGCATAACAAAAAGTCCACCTATACGTTGCATAAGGGTGTCTTCTTGATTGCACATTCTGTAGTGAAGAGGAGTAAGTAGCCTTTCTATTCCACTCAAACCAGATTCAATGGTTGCTAACATAAAAACCGCCTTTTTAAATTTTAACTCACCTTACGCAAAAAAATGATGACTCATGGACTGTTTCAAAGCGTTAAAACAGTCCATGAGTCATCTTTTTTTGCGTAAGGTAAGTTTTAAAAGATCGATACTAAAATAAACTCCACTTGTATAACGAGTCACTTATGAACTATAAATAAATCAAGCCTTCTCACTTTCCTGGGAAACCAAAGGAGCTCAACTCGGCGGTTTGAGCAGAAGTTTGCATACCAGAAAACGAACAGGATGGCACAGCGCTGCTGTCCAGATAGGTGAAGATAAGTTAGGTAGATATTTCGAAAGAGCATATGGAAGAAAAATGCGATTTAAAAAAACAGTTATTAATGAATGTTTCAGTATATAAATATAAGGCTTTGAGGCATGCAGCGCTTTATATTTTTCTTCCTCTTTCTCCCATTTAACGCTCTTAAGCATCTCGCCCCGTTTAGTTCCCACTTCCTCCTTATTTTCATTAAAAATCATAGCTCTAATTTTGGGTATGGTAAGATCCACATATTTTTCATATACCCCCAAAACAACAGCTCTATATAAATGAGCTCGACCTGAAGAAGAAAAGTAAGACGCGCCACAAGAATCAGCATAGGCCATGCAAGCAGTCATCAAAATCGGTTTAATTATTCCTCCAATCAAGCTTCGATCCCTTGGATCGGTTGTAAGCCGTGAAAACATGTCACCTATTGTTGAATGGGCTAATTTAATTACAACAAAGCCAGAGATTCTCTGAGAGCGAGCCTCTTTCAAGTAACAAGCGGTATATTCAGGAGCTTCTCGCGCACACCAATCCAAAACACGCAATCCCAGCTCTTTCATCTCCATAAGAACCTATCTAAAATAAATTTGGGTAGATTTTAAAAGAAAAGCACTATTCGTGTCCACTCCAAAAAAGCAGTAACTCTCCTTGTGGAAGAAGAACCTGAAGCCTTCCATCGGCTGCAACACCCTGGCAAGTGCCTGTAACACGCTTATTTCCATTATTAAGGGCAATTTCTTCCCCTTTATACGCCAAAAAATCAATAAAATTTTTTTTAAAAACCGCAAAACCTTTTTCTTGCAAAACCTGCAGATTAATTAGAAAAATTTCTAATATTTTAGGCAAAATACCCTTTGGGGAATATTTTTTATTTGAAAATGCAGCCAAAGAAGTGGCGGGTTGACCGATAGTCAAGGAAGCTTCCTCACTCAGTTGGAGGTTAATTCCTAGCCCAAGAATAATGCCTATTTTATCTACCAGCTGGACCGTTTCAGTTAACATGCCCCCTACTTTTTTCTTCTGGATTAAAAGATCATTTGGCCATTTAATTTGGATGGGGATCCCTTCTTTTTGAAAAAAAACTGCACAAGAGTAGGCAAGAATTTGCCCGATGTTGGGAAGGTAAGAAGAGTGGGGAGGAATCGTAAAAAAAAGTGTTGCATAGAGATTGCCTTTAGGAGATATCCAAGAACGTTTAAATCTTCCCCTGCCGGCTGTTTGCTCAGCTGCAGTGACACATGTTAATCCATCTTGGTTAAGCTTGTGAGCGCGTTCTTTTACCCACGTGTTTGTAGAAGGAAGGGTGTCGAAATGGATGTAATCTATGTTAATCATTGGACCCAGTGGAAGACATTTCTAAGAATCGACCAACGCGGCTCCTCATGCGCTCTATTTTTTGTTTTTCCTAGCACCCACAGATTGTACTGCTCTTGGGTAAACCCTTCGTTTTTCTTTAGCTTGAGCCAAAGATTAATAAAGGCAATAAATCTCTCTGAATGGGCAGGGAAAGCATAAGCAAAACTCTCTTCGGAAATAAAGGGATCGGGAATCACAACGGTAAAGTTTGGATAGTTAAGGCTCCAAGCAATCGCATGAGGCTCGGCTAATATAAGCACGCTATGAGGATAGTACTTGGCAAATTCTTCTAGGTCATCCACCAAAACGATTTGTTCTGGGCGGAAAAGATGTCTTGCAACTCCTTCATATGAGCTTCCTCTCAACACACACACCTGGACATTTGAACTTTCCAAAATAGCACTAACAGAAGTTAACTGCTTACTGAATTTTTTGCGCATCACAAACACAACTTTACTGTTCAAGTAGGGATCAGAAAAATACATTTCTTTGAGACGATCTTCTGTAATGGATAGCTCTGACATTCCAATATCGTAAAGCCCTGCATTGATCTCTTCAGGAATGTAACCAAATCTCATGGGAACAAATTCTAAAAGAGCACCCTAAGTCCTTTGCTAGTTGGTAAGCAAAAGCCGCATCATACCCTGCAAACTGATTTTTATTGTTTTTGAAGAAAAAGGGAATGGCATTGATGTTATATCCAACACGCAATATTTTTGTTTTAAGAATGCGCTCAAAAGGCTCTCCTTTACGAGGAGGGGGTGAAGGATCGGAAATTTGATAAATTCTTGTCTCTACCGGAGGTATTAATTCGACATCAGAAATACTAATATAAGGATTAGAAATTTTAGGAAGAGGATTGTACAGCTTGATCACCCCACCTACTACTAAAATAGGGAGTGCAATGAAAATCAATCCCTTGATCATACGCATCCACTGTATTTTGATCAGTCCATGGCATCCTAAAGCAACAAAAAGCGCTAAACTTGCAATCTCAATCACAGATAACATCGACTGAAACCCTGCAGTGAAAGGCACCGTCGAAAGGTAAAGATCGATTCCATCAAGAGGAAGCCCTAAGCTGTCGAGAAGGAAATTCAGAGAATTGATCCAGGAACCAATGCCAACCGCTCCTAAACTTGTAAAAAATGTCGAGAAAAACAACTGGAATTGGTTACCCATAGAAAAAGGGATATGGTAAAAACAGGCAATAAAAAAAACAAATATCGTGATAAAAAGAGAACCTAAAGGAAGGTTGAAAATAATGGAAACCATCCCCTGAATCTGATCTTGTATCTGGGTGTCTTTACGATAAAAATTGCTAACCTCTCTCTTCACAAGTTCAATGATGAAAGGGAGTGTGACAATCACAACACTTGTCGTATAAGCTAGGAGTAAAACAGGAAATAAATCCTTAATCCAACGCATAGCAGGAATCGAAGTCAAAAGAGTTGTAAGCCGCGGAAAAATCCAGAATATAACGATCGATACTGCAAAAATATACAATATCACGTAGGAGCTAACCTGCTTGACCGTTGAAAGCTCAATTGTTCCACATTGATACGCAATGATTAAAAAAGTACCTATCGGGGTGATTTTAGCAATCCATGCTGTAATGCGCGTGAAAGAATCAACTAAGGTTTCTAAGATCACCATCATGGGCTCTTTTTCTCTGACATGCATCAAAGCAATACCCACAAGAAGTCCAAAAACAACCACAGCAGGCACAATATTATTCGAAAGGGAATAAAAAATATTATCAGGAATTAAAAGCTCTGCAAAATTTAATGCTGTCGGCTGAATGCTGCTGTAGCTGGCAGAAGGAATTCCGTGGGATTGAGGAAAAAGAAAAACGGCAAAATAGATCATCAAGATATTGATTGTCCATGCGGAACCAATGAATATCAGCCCTTTTTGCAGAATATTTTTAGCCGTTGTTATCGCAAGCCTACCAATACCATGGATCACTGCACAAATCAGGTAAGGGATGGTAGTGACCTTCAAAATCATGACATAGGCATTGCTCCAAGGCCCAAAAATCTGGCAGTATTCCCCTAAAAACAACCCAAAAAAAACCCCGCAAACGGTAGCAATCCCCATTTGGAGTGAAAGAGACATCCCAAAGAAAGCACGGAAGATATTTGTCATATACTACACCGTTTAACAAGTTTTTGCCGTTTAGGCTAGTGTAAAAACGGCAAAAACTTTTGAAACGGTGTATTACTCAAGTCCATTAGCCATCCTTTTTGCGTAAGGTGAGTTCAAAATTGTTCTGTCTTAAAGCTTCATAAAGGACAACTGATACCGTGTTTGCAAGATTAAGGCACCTTGCCTCTTTCTTCATAGGTAACCTATAAAACCTCTCTTCCCATTTTGCATGGAAGGCAGCAGGGAGACCTTCCGTCTCTGAACCGAAAACTAAATGATCTGACATTGTATAGTCAATATCTGTGTATACTTTTTTCCCTTTTGTTGAAAAAAAATAAAAAGGATGGGCTAGATTTTGTAGATAATCGAAAAGATTTTCAACTTGTTCCATATTCACTCCTTCCCAATAATCGAGACCTGCTCTTTTCAAATGGCGGGAGGCAAGACTAAACCCAAAAGGGGGAACAAGAATCAAATCAGAACCAGTGACAGCGCACGTCCTAACGATGTTACCTGTATTTTGAGGAATTTGAGGCTGGAACAACACGACTTTCAATCAACGAACCCTTAAAAAAAGAGATTACCGAATTGCTGTGGGTGCGGCGGCAGGAGTTGCTATTTCAGGGGAAAGCTTCTCCGATACAGGAGTGTGAGAAAGAGAATCTTGGACCTCCGCAGGAGATGCGTCTGCTTTTACTACCTCTACTTCAAACGTAACGAGTGAATTAGGAGGAAGACCTGCACTGGTTTGGTAAGCTAAATCAGGATGGATATAAAGAGTTCTCTTTTCCCCTTCTTTCATACCCACAACACCCTTTGCAAATCCTTTAAATGTTTCATCCAAAGACATCAACTCTGTTTCTGTGGAAGCTTCACACACTGTACCGTCGATCAATTGCCCTGAGTAGCGAATAAGCGGTGAAGAGTGCTCGGCAACAGAAGATCCCTGTCCTTCTTTTTCAATCTTATACTGAAGCTTGCCATCTTCGAGGACAACGACACCACTTTTTGTAGAATTGGCCGATAAAAACTCATTGGCTCTTTTCAAATTATCAACAGCTTGTTGTTTGAAATTCGATTCTTTAACAGAAGCAATCGCTTGAATACATTCCATGTCTGTCATGGGGGAGTCTTTCCCAGCCGCAGCATCCTGCAATCCTTTAACAATCTGAGCAACATCTAACTGTACACCTAATGTATCAAGATTTTTACCGATGAGATGCCCAAATGCTTCAGAAATTCTAGATACATTCGTCACATCTTTTGCTGTTGGAGAAGCAGGCGCACTGAGGGCAATCTCTGCGGGGGCTGTATCTAGAGGGGCTGTTGAAAAAATAACCGGTTCAGAAATCACATTCTCTGCAAAAATGGCTGCTGTACTAAAAATTAAAGCTATTATTACTCTTTTCATCTATGCATCCTCTGATTAAAAAATCATCTCTGTTGAGGTAGTTGCAAAACTACCTCTCTTCATTAATATATGTGGTTCTTCTTTTTCTGAAAAGAAGAATACCGCTCATTTAGATTTTTGAAAAAAAACCAAACTTAGGTTGAACTAACTCTATCAGATCTTTTCCTTTCATTACAATTGACTCGGTTGGCATTCCACAATTAAAGGCAACTTTTTCTAACTCGCTAATGCTGTTATCAAAAAATGTATCTAGGTTCATCAGGTTCCCAAAAGGAGGGATACCTCCAACATGTAGTCCAAAACGCTCGAAAATAACCGAGGCTTCTTCAAATTCACATTTTTCTCCTACGAGCTCTGCGATTATCTTCATATCAATTTTAAAATGGGAAGGGATATTAAACTGATAATTTTTTTTAGAGCTTTTTCCTTTTAAAATAAGCGCTTTAATCCCCTCTTCTATTTTGGTATTTCTAACACGCGCAGAATCAGGGCTGGTGGGAGTTGCCTCATGCATAAGGTGGGTAAATTCAAAAGAGTGATCTTTGAGCTGCCGAATGATCTCGTTGCGGATGCTCTCACACCCAAAAAAGATTTTGGCTTTTAGACGGTTACCAGCAATCCGTTTTGTGTCAGAGGGGAATAAAGAAGCCTCACGAATATTTCTAAGGCGGAGTAGTGTCATCGTGAGTCTTTCAAATCCCATTCCAAATCCACCATGAGGAGGCATCCCGTATTTGAAAATGCTCAAATAATCCTCAAAGTTGTTAGGATCCATACCTTTCGATTGAATCCCTTCTACCATTGCATCAAAGGTGTGTCTGCGCTGCCCCCCGAGGTAACCTCAGTACCTGCGCATAAAAGATCGAATGTGTTAGTGAGCTCTGGGTTATTCTCTTTAGGGAAAGCATAGAAAGGGCGCTTCACAGCTTTCCAGTCCGTAATGAAGACAAAATCAGCCCCAAACTCTGCTTTGGCATACGCACAGAGCTCTTTTTCTGCTGCGGGGCTCAAATCAGGTTCATGCCTTTCATCGATACCCGTTCGTTTATAGTAAAGCTCTTGCGCCTCCTTAAAAGTAAGACGTGGAAATTTGACATTTTCTGGAGCGGAAACGATCTGATGATCGAGGATTTCAATCTCTTGCGCACAGTACGTATGGAGATGCTTTAAGATAAACTTAATGCACCCCTCTTGGATATCTAGAATCTCGTGCCATGTCTCAAAAAAACCCATTTCAAATTCAAACTGCTTTCCTTCTGACAAATGGCGAGAAGTATGGGAGGGCTCTGCTCTAAAAAAAGGCATAAGGGCAAAAACTTTTTCGTTCACCCCGACCATGATCTGTTTGTAGAGCTGACTACTCTGTGCAAGCGTCGCTGTGTATCCAAAATAGTCGACATTGAAAAATTCTGCACCTCCCTCTGAAGAAGCTCCCAAAATGTTAGGCGCAAAATACTCAACAGCCCCCACGTTATCATGCATATAGAGTCGAAAAGCGTGGGCTGTTTCAGCCTGGATTTTAAAAACAGCTTGTAACTTTCGATTTCTAAGGGCAATCGGACGATTGTCTAGAATAAATTCCAAATCTGAGGGGATCTCGGGCTTGTAATATTCTACAACAGGAGGATGCGTAACAGCTACTTCCACATGAATGTCAGGATTTACAATTTCTACCCCCAGCTTTGCTTGCGCTGATTGGACAGCAGTCCCCTCTACTTTGAGAACTGTACCGGGATGAAGGTGCGCGATTTTTTTCAGCTGCTCCTTATCTTCGATCATAATTTGCGTAAGGCCCTGCTGGTCCCGCAAAATAAGAAAGTTGAATTTCCCCATAGCACGTAGTGTATGCAACCAACCGCGGAGACGTACTTTTTGATTGATATGCTGTAAAAGCTGAGAAGAAAAGATCCTCTTCATCCTGATTGACCTAAAATTTTGGGCAAATCACCTAAGTTCACAACTTGTGTTTTCCGTGTTGCCATCTCTTTGAGCTCTGCTTGACCTGTCTGTAGCTCACGCTCTCCCACAACCATGCAGTAGGTCGCTTTTTCACTATCTGCGAGCTGCAAGCCCTGCTGAATTTTTTTTCCAGAAAGATCAATATCAGCAGCAATGTTATTGTGACGCAGCGTAGAGACAATCTCAAAACACATTTTTAGAGCAGCCTCACCCATTGGAATGAAGAAAATAACAGGATGGGAAGCTTCGGGAAAAGCAACTTTCTGCGCGCACATGGTCTGGAGCAATCGTTCGAGTCCGGTTGCAAATCCACAAGCAGGTAAATCAGGCCCCCCCAAAAGAGGGGTCAATCCATCATACCGACCCCCTGCTCCAATTGTATTGTGGGCGCCAAGATCCCCCGACACCACCTCAAACACCGTATTATTATAGTAGTCTAAACCTCTGACAAGCTTAGGATTTACAACATAAGGAATTTTCATTTGAGACAATAACTCTTTAATCTTCTCAAAATGCGCCTTGCAAGATTCATTTAAATAATCTTCAAGAAGAGGAGCATGTTTTAAAATCTCATGATCTCTCGAATCTTTTGAATCTAAAATCCGCAAAATGTTTTTTGAAAACCTAATCTTACTATCTTCTGATAAATCATCCAAAAAAGGTAAGAGATAATCCCCAGTGCTTTTCTGAAAGGAGCTCTCGATGCTTCATCTCCTACAGAATTGATCATCACAGTTAAATTTTTTAGTCCCAGCCTACGATAGATTTCGTAGAGCATATCGATCATCTCAACATCTTGCTCAGGCTTACCAATGCCGATTGCTTCTGCACCAAACTGATGATGCTGCCTATATCTTCCAGCCTGTGGGCGCTCATAGCGAAACATTGGCCCTATATAGAAAAACTTTTTAAGACCTGGTTGCTGAGCAAGATTTTTCTCAACAAAAGCCCGAATGACAGAGGCAGTTCCCTCTGGCCTTAGGGTCATAGAACGCTCCCCCTTGTCTAAAAAAGTATACATCTCTTTAGAGACAATGTCAGAGCCTTCTCCCACTCCACGCACAAACAGTTCAGTCCGCTCAAAAATAGGGTGCGAATTTCTTTAAAGCCATAATCAGCTGCACACTTTCTAAGTACGCTCTCAATATACTGCCAGTGATCTGAATTACGCCATTCATCCTCGCTTTGAGGCTCTTTTGGCAAAACATCAAACACACCTTTCGGGATTTTATATTCCATAGGAAGCAAGTCTAAGGATAACCAATAAAAGAATCAACAGTTTCCAAAAACTATTAGCATCTAAAAAGAGTAATAAAATATTTAATACTGTTTTTCAAAAAGAAAAAGGGATTGACTTTAGTAGACAATACGTTTATTTTTTCTTCTTTAAATAATAATATGGCCAGACTGTGGGTTTAATAGATTTCTTCAAACCAGCTCCTTCTATTCCAGAGATCCAAGATGAGGTAATTGTCGCCAAAAAATACAAATATTGGCGATGAAGAATCTTTGTTGGGATGTATGTGGGGTACGTCTTCTATTATTTTACGAGAAGCAGCTACACCGCCATCATGCCTTTCTTAATGAAAGACATGGGCTTTACAAAAAGCGATTTAGGAATCCTTGCCAGCATCATGTCCTTGACTTATGGAATGAGCAAATTTCTAAGTGGTATTCTAGCTGACCGATCTAATCCACGCGTTTTCATGTCTATAGGACTTATTTTAACAGGAATATTTAACATCTTATTTGGATACTCTTCCACTATTTTGTGGTTTGCCATTTTTTGGGGATGTACAGGATGGTTCCAGGGATGGGGATGGCCTCCGTGTGCAAAACTTTTAACTCACTGGTACTCTCAAAGAGAGAGGAACATGGTGGGGCATGTGGAATTCTTCCCACAATGTCGGAGGAGCTATCATTCCCCTCGTTGTAGGAATTTGTGCCCAGCTTTTTGGATGGCGCTTTGGGATGTTTATCCCGGGCATTATGAGCATTGGGATTGGTTTCTTTTTACTCTTTTGCCTTAGAGACACGCCCAGCTCTTTGGGACTACCTTCGATAGAAAAATTTCGCAACGATTATCCTGCAGGTAAGGCGCAGGAAAAAGATATTTCTGTGAAAGATCTCCTCTTCAAGTATGTTCTAAACAATTCTTATATCTGGCTTCTAGCAATTACCTACCTTTTTGTTTACTTCATAAGAGGCGCTATCATGAATTGGTCAGCCCTTTTTCTAATGGAAACAAGGGGCTATAGCCCTATCGCCGCTACAGCCAGTATCACATGGTTTGAGCTCGGAGGACTTGTAGGAAGTTTAGCTGCCGGCTGGGCCTCCGATACTATCTTCCAAGGAAGGCGAGGACCTATTATGGTTCTTTTTTCAGCAGGGGTGATTGCAGCTTTAATGGGCCTCTGGATGATGCCTGGAGGATATCTGATTGCTGACTATGCTCTTATCTTTGCCATCGGATTTCTAATTTTTGGACCCCAAATGCTCATTGGAATTGCTGCTACAGAACTTTCCCATAAAAAAGCAGCTGGCAGTGCAACAGGCTTTACTGGCTGGATTGCTTATATAGGTATGGCTGTAGCGGGTTATCCTTTGGGGAAAATCATGGAATCTTCAGGCTGGCAAGGGTGTTTTATCACTTTGATCGGATGCGGCGTTATGTGCGTCTTGCTGCTTCTTCCTATCTGGTCTATCAAAACCAATCCGAAATATTTGCGTAATCATGAAGAAGAAAAGCTTGTAGAAAACTAACCTATTTTTTGCTACCTTGATTTCATCATGAGCAAAACAAATTGGATCCCCCTTCATGTTCATTCTCAGTATTCCATTTTAGATGGAACTTCTTCGTTAGAAGATCTTGTTGAGCGTGCTAAAGAACTCGGCATACCTTCGCTTGCCTTAACAGACCAAGGCAATATGTTTGGGGCTGTTGAGTTTTATAAAGAATGCCAAAGCAAGGGCATCAAACCGATCATTGGATGTGAACTATATCTGGCACCAGCTTCGCGATTAGATAAAAGAAAAATCCCGGGAATCCCCTCCGGATTTCCACTCATTCTGCTTGCAAAAAATAAACAAGGGTATCAAAACCTGTGCCAGCTGACATCGATTGCACACGTAGAAGGTTTTTACTACACGCCGCGCATCGATAAGCAGGTGCTTGAAAAATATGCAGAGGGGCTGATTTGCCTTTCAGGATCTGTCCAAGGAAAACTCTCCTATCTCATCCTTCAAGGAAGAGAGGAAGAGCTGGTGGAAGAAGCCCAATGGTTTGCGTCTGTCTTTAAAGAAGATTTCTATTTAGAGCTACAACGCCATCCGATGTCTGAAGAAGACATCGTAAAAGACGCAATGGACAAAGAGAGCTGGCTGCTACAAAATTACCGCGATTATGTGCGTAACCAAGAAGTCGTTGTTTCTAGATTATATCAGCTAGGCAAAGAGCTCAATATTTCCTGCGTTGCAACCAACGGGTCTCACTACTTGCATCGAGCTGATTGGAAAGCGCATGAAATTCTCATGAATATTCAGTCGGGAGAGCCCTGCGAGATTTGGAAAGAGACTCTTTCGGGAACCCCAAATCAAGAGTCCTTAATCCTAAAAGAGAAGTCTATTTTTCTCATGAACACTACTTCAAATCGCAAGAGCAAATGGCCTCTCTTTTTGTAGACATGCCAGATGCGATTGCCTCTACCAATGAAATCGCTGATAAAATTTCTTTTCAACTCGACTTCAAAACAAGATACTATCCCGTCTTTACACCTCCCGAGGGATTTTCCAAAGAAGGATATTTAAAACATCTGTGTGAGCAAGGCATTAAGAAACGGTACACCTCTGAAAGGCTGGCAAAAGTAGCAGACAAATACCCTGGCCAAGATCCCCTCTCTGTTGTTCAAGCAAGATTGAGCTATGAACTTGACATCATCATTTCTAAAGGAATGGGCGATTACCTTCTCATTGTGCATGATTTTATCTCTTGGGCAAAAGCAAAAGGGATCACCATGGGGCCGGGTAGAGGATCAGGCGTTGGTTCGATCATCCTTTATTTGATTGAAATTACAGATATCGAACCCTTACGCTTCAATCTCTTCTTTGAAAGATTTATTAATCCAGAAAGGATTTCTTATCCCGATATCGACGTCGACATCTGCATGGAACGTCGAGCAGAAGTGATTGAATACACCGTGCAAAAATATGGGAAAGATAAAGTTGCGCAGATCATCACCTTTGGAACCATGAAAGCTAAAATGGCCATCAAAGATGTAGGAAGAATGCTCAGCATGCCTCTTGCCAAGGTCAATGCAATTACAAAACTTATCCCCGAAGAACTCGGCATTACTTTGAGTAAAGCGCTAGAAACCGATCTTACGCTTAAACAATCGTATGACACCGACCCTGAAGTGAAAGAACTAATCGATATCGCACTCCGATTAGAAGGCTCTGTTCGCAATACAGGTGTTCATGCAGCAGGCATCATCATATCAGGTGATCCACTCACCGATCATATCCCTGTCTGCACAGCCAAAGATAGTGATATTTTAGTGACCCAATACTCGATGAAACCCGTCGAGCTCGTCGGCATGCTTAAAATCGACTTTTTAGGACTTAAAACACTCACATCAATTCAAAAAACAGTAGAAGCAATCCATCTTTCCCATGGCGTTCACATCGACTGGATCGATATCCCTCTTGACGATAAGAAAACGTTTACCCTTTTAAACCACGGAAAAATGCTCGGCATCTTTCAAATGGAATCCGGTGGGATGCAAGATCTAGCAAAACAACTCCAAATTGATAAATTTGAAGAGATCATCGCTGTAGTTTCTCTATATAGACCGGGACCAATGGAGATGATTCCCTCCTTCATCAATAGAAAACATGGCAGAGAGCTCATCGAGATTGATCATCCCCTCATGAAAGATATCTTAGCTGAGACCTATGGGATCATGGTATACCAAGAGCAGGTGATGCAAATTGCATCGCTTCTTGCCAACTATAGTTTAGGAGAGGGCGATGTTCTCAGAAGAGCGATGGGAAAAGATCGAGAGGAGATGCAAAACCAAAGGGAAAAATTTAAGCAAGGAGCGCTTTAAAAATGGCATCGATGAAGAAAACCTCCATGCTTATTTTTAACAAAGTAGAAAAGTTCGCATCCTATGGATTTAATAAAGCCCACGCAGCCGTCTATGGATATCTTGCATATGTCACAGCCTATCTAAAAGCTAACTACCCCGGTGAATGGATGGCCTCTCTACTAACATGCGATAGAGATGACATCACCAAAGTTGCTAAAATCATTGCCGAATGTCAATCGATGAATCTACCCATCTTGCCTCCAGATATCAATGAATCAAGGAACGAATT
Source organism: Rhabdochlamydiaceae bacterium (assembly GCA_047459655.1). Taxonomy (GTDB): domain Bacteria; phylum Chlamydiota; class Chlamydiia; order Chlamydiales; family Rhabdochlamydiaceae; genus CANJJB01. The sequence goes on along the minus strand of JAJREF010000003.1, from coordinate 68,831 downwards.
TGTAGCTACCTCAAAAGGGATCCGCTTTGCAATGGGGGGCATCAAAGGAGTCGGCGAAGGTGTGGTCTCAGCTATCGTGACAGAAAGAGAAAGTAAAGGCCCCTTCAAATCACTCTTTGATTTTTGCAAACGGATCGACACAAAAAAAGTGGGCAAAAAAGTAATAGAAACACTCATTGAAGCTGGCTGTTTTGACTTTACGAAATGGGAAAGAGCGGCACTGATCTTATCTGTCGATCCCATGTATCAATTATCTTCTAAACAACAAAAAGAGTTTGAACGGGGTGTCTTGGATTTTTTTGCATCCCATGAAGAGGCAGAAAATTCTGCGCAAGCATCTCCACCCGACGCCCCCCTGGTTCCTAAAAGGCAGCTGCTACGCAGAGAAAAAGAGCTCCTTGGATTTTATCTAACAGGTCACCCCCTCGATGAGTTTCGCTCGATTCTCTCACGTCTTTCGTGCACCCCGTTAGGACACATTTCCAATCTGCCCCATGACACCATCCTTCGTGCTGCTTTTATAGTAGAAGAGATGCAGGTCAAAACTTCTAATAAAACCCAGAAAAAATTTGCGATTCTTACCATTAGCGATGGGCTTGAGCGCTTTGAACTCCCCATATGGTCAGAGCTGTATGAGAATAAAACCCCTCTCTTCATAGAAAATCAAATCCTCTACGCAGTCTTGCAGGTCGACAAAAGAGAAGAAACGCTAAAACTAAGCTGTCGGTGGGTGGATGATTTAACAAAAGCAAGCGAAGAGATGATTCAAGCCTGTGACAAAGCATACGAAGATGCCAAAGCGCACATAAAAAATAGCGAACAAAGAAACCGCTACCCCAACAAAAAAAGAGGCGGCCCAAGATATGCCAAAAAAAATCCATGTGAAAGTCGACGCAAGCAAAACACGTCTCAGCCATATCCTACAGATGAAAGATCTCTTCAGATCTTTCCCAGGCAGTACCATCGTACACTTAGAATTCTGGGAACAAAGCAAAAAGTTAGGAACTGTTGCTATCGAAGGCAGGTGGGGAATCTCCTTCACCAAAGAATTCGAAGCAAGGCTCAAAGATTTCTCTTCGATCCTGCAAGAAATTAGTTACTAAAAAAATAGGAGCTCCCATTTTATGCATCGCAGTTGGACGCAATAGCGAAACACTAGAAGAGCGGCTTGTCTATGAAGCTCTGTATGACGACCACGACGTATGGGTGCACCCTTTAACAATGTTTTTAGAAAATGTCACGATTGAGACAAAAACACAACCTCGCTTTCGATTAGTCGAATCCGTAGTGGTCTATTGACAGAATAGACTCCTGTTTCTTACAATGTGCTCATGAAAAAAATTTTGGTTTTTATTTTAGGTTTTTGCGCTTTTGCATCGACCATGCAGGCGGGATACGTTTTAAAAGAAGGAAAGCTCGTCAATGCTAACGTAGTTGCCACCCTATCTGCTCAAGAACACTATAGTATGGCCCTTGAAGCGTATCGAAATAAAAACTGGAAGGAACTCATCCACCAATCAAACATCGTCATTGAAAATTTTGAAGACTCCCCTTTTTACCAGGAAGCACTTTTTTATTTAGGTGCTGGATACTTTCAAATGAAAGAGTATGATTTATCGAATAGAGAACTCTCCAACTATTTAAAAAAACAATCTTCGCTACAGCATTTTAGAGAAGCAATAGAGCTCAAGTTTCACATTGCAGAACATTTTAAAGAGGGTGGCAAAAAACATCTTATGGGATGGAAATCAATGCCCAAATGGATGCCTGCTCAAGAAGAAGCCATGAAGCTTTATGAAGAAGTCATATCCGCTCTTCCTACAGATGATTTAGCTGTCCGATCTCTGTATGGAAAAGGAGCTCTTTTACTTGAGGAAGAAGAATTTGAGAGCGCCATCGAAGCCTATCAAACACTTATTCGTAAATTTCCTAGACATGCTATTGCCCCCGATGCATATGTGCAAATTGAAAAAGTTTATCTCACTGAATGCCAAGCAAAGTTTAAAGATTCTGATTTTCTAGACCTTGCAGAGATCAACCTCAAGAAATTTCAAGAAGATTTTCCCAATGATGAAAGGGTCTTAGTTGCCAAAGAAATGTTCTCAGATATGTTGGAGTTATATGCGCACAACTTCTATGAAATTGGGCAGTTTTTTGAGCGCACCAAAAAACCTCAGGCAGCTGTAATTTATTACGCAAAAATTGTTAAAAATTATCCTACAACTAAATCAGCAGAAAGTTCCAAAAAGCGACTATCTACCTTACGACCGAAAGAAGATAATTTGCCCATACAGAACGTATCTAAACGGGACTCTATCGAACTTCCTTCCTTTTCTGAATCTCATAAAAAAGAGATCCCTTTTGAGAAAAATTCCTAAAAGACCTCTGCATAACCCTAACGAACAGAAAAAATCAGGGATTTTTATGCAGGTTTTGTTTTTTATACCGAAGACATACTCTAAGAAGTAGGCGAGATATGAGAAATAAAATCCGCAAAAAAAAAACGACTTTAGCGGTTCAGTTAAAGTTATGGAGAGGTCTTTGCTAAGAGTATTTTATCTTTGTCTTTGCTCATGGGCTGTGGATATCATTTCTCTGATAAAGATCAAAAAATTTCTATCTCTATTCCTTATGTCCAAGGTGACGAAGAAGGAGCGCTTGTGCAAGAACTCGTCAAGCAAATCGGGGCCTCTACCCCCTATGAATATGTTCGAGAAGGAGGAGATCTAATATTAAAAACTGTTATTCTGGGCTCTGGAAGTGACCAAATAGGATTCCGATACGACCGGAAAGAAGTGACTGGCAAGCGAGAAAGAAACCTGGTTGTTTCAGAAAATAGAAGACTCATTACAGCGGAAGTGACTTTGATTGATGGGATTACCAATGAAACGCTCTATGGACCCGTTCAGGTTGTAGGATCTGCTGATTATGACTATTCCGACGTTAACTCCCTTCCTTCTCTATCCTTTGTAGACCCCACAGGAAAAGTAGAGTCCTTACTACAATTTTCTTTAGGTCAAATGGATTCTATAGAAGGAGCTCAAGATGATGCCGCTCTTGCCGCCTATCGCAGCCTTGCCAAGCAAATCGCAAGAAGCCTTGCCATGCCGATCCCACCTCCAAATTATAAAGAAAATTTGAACGAAACTCCTTGAGGAACCTCTGGGCAAGTGCTTTGTCGGAGATTGCCGATCAATTTTTCGAAGACGACGATTTTGGAGAACGCAGCTAACATGCAGAATGTTAGCGAGTTCGAAAAATCTAGTATTCGCAAAAATTGGTGGCAAGATTCGGCAAATGACTTGTCCAGAGGTTCCTTGATAAACCCATTGTTATTTTTCAGCCAATTCAGTATCATTGTCGTATGAAATCTTTAAAAAAGAAACAACAGCCAAATCCTTCAGCTCCTGTTCGCCTTAGCAAGGTTCTTGCACGCGCAGGGTTTGCCTCTCGAAGAGCATGTGAGCAAATTATTTTTGATGGAAAAGTCACTGTTAACGGCGAGCTTATTCTTCTACCCCAACATCTAGTCTCTCTAAAAACAGATAAAATTGTCGTAGATGGCGTCCCTGTTAAAAAAGAACAAGACAAAGTCTACTTTGTTCTCAACAAACCCAATGGTTATATTTGCAGCAATGTCCGCATGGGCACTAAAAAACTTGTTATCGATCTCTTTAAAGATCTTCCTTATCGCCTTTTCACTGTCGGTAGACTAGATCGAGACACAACAGGACTTCTCATTGTCACTAATGATGGGTATTTTTCTCAAAATGTCATCCACCCATCTCGTAACGTCACGAAAGAATACCTTATCAAAACAACACAAGAGATCTCTCCTGAACATCTAAAAGATATATCTGAAGGAGCCCTTGTTGAAGGCTCTTGGATTACGCCTGTTAGCGTGACAAAAGTCAGAAGAGGAACTCTCAAAATTGTTGTACGCGAAGGCAAAAAAAGAGAAGTCAGAGTGCTTGTTCAGAAAGCAGGGCTTGATATTGTTTCCCTTCATCGCATACGAATTGGATCTTTAACTCTCGGCACTTTACCTCTTGGAGAGTTCAGAGAGCTCTCAGAAAAAGAAAAAGAGTTGCTCCTGAAACCAAAATAATTTATACTCTTTCCTACCATGCTAAGAATTGATAAGCTGTTTGGCAAGTCTCCCTTCGCACCTCTTCAAACTCACATGAGTAAAGTGGCTGTTTGCATAAAGAAACTCACAGAAATCTTTCAGGTACTTAAAGAGAAAAAAACCGATAGAATTGCAAAACTCGTAGATGAACTTTGCAAACTTGAACATGAAGCCGATCTCACAAAGAACGATATTCGCAACCATCTTCCCAAAAGTTTTTTTCTTCCTATTGACAGATCCCACTTATTAGATATCCTCTCCATCCAAGATTCTATTGCTGACAAAACAGAAGATATTGGCATTTTACTAACCCTAAAATCCCTCGATTCTTTTGATAGCCTTGAGATGGATGTTCTCTCTTTTTTAAACAAAAATGTCGAAGTTTTTTTAGCTGCCCACGAAATCATTTCTGAGCTAGACACCCTTTTAGAATCTTCTTTTGGTGGGATTGAAGCTGAAAAAGTGAAGGTAATGGTAGAAAGCACAGCCCACAAAGAATATGAAGTTGACCTGATGAATAAGCTACTCATGAAAAAATTACTTTCCGAGGGAGATAAACTTCCTCAGACTTCCTTCTACCTGTGGATAAAATTAATTGAAGAAATTAGATTAATCTCTTCCCTATCGGAGAGATTAGCAAACAGAATCCGTATGGTACTAGAGTTAAAATAAAGAGGTAGTTGTAAGGGGTTCGTCGAATTTTGGGTTCTTTTGAACCAATTTTCCACTGAGCCTGAGTTTCCAATTACATCTAAAAGGAGTTTCCACCGTGGATAGGGGACACAACCCAGGATTGCATGCTTTTTGAAATGGACTCTGTGTCGATTTTACGCATTCTCGTGCTTGTTATTGGCCTATACATGGCTTGGAACATCGGAGCAAACGATGTTTCTAACGCAATGGGAACGTCTGTAGGCTCTGGCGCTCTTAGCCTAAGAAAAGCTGTTTTTTTAGCTGCTGTTTTAGAGTTTTGTGGAGCTTTTTTCGTTGGTGAAAGAGTATCTGAAACGGTCCAACATGGCCTGCTAAACCCTTCCACGTTTGCACTTCATCCTATGCTTCTGATTATAGGCATGTGCGGGGCACTCCTAGGCACTAGTTTATGGCTTCAAATAGCCTCTTATTTTGGTCTCCCTGTATCTACAACACATGCCATCATAGGAGCAATTGTAGGATTTGGCTTGCTTGTTGGAGGCGCTGACGCAATCCAATGGGAAGCAATAACTTCTATCTGTGTTAGCTGGGTTACTTCCCCAATTCTAAGCGCAGCGATCTCCTACACTATTTTTTCTATTATTCAAAAAAAGATCCTGTATGCCATGAACCCCATCGAAGCTACAAAAAAAATTCTGCCCCTCTTCTTTTTTGTTGTTTTCGGAACATTCACTCTCTGCCTCATCTTTAATGGATTTGAAACCTTTGCCGTTAAAATCTCTTTTGCTCAAACAATCAGCATTTCGGGTATCATCGGTCTTCTAGCTGCCATTATCTCTTTCTTGATTGTCCGGAAACTAGCACCTGTAACGGATAAGGCTGATTACCTTTTAAGGCACCCTCCTCAGTCTGTTATCAGTCTTGGTAAAGCCATTAAACATTTACAGAGAGTCAGAGTCTCTTCTATTGATGAAACACATGCTAAAGTGACTGAAATTCTAAAAGAAGCAAAACTTCTCTCAGAAAAACTGCAAGAAAACACTCATTCCTCTGAAAGGACATCTGAATACAATTTCGTAGAAAAAATGTTTGTTTCTCTTCAAATCTTAAGTGCTTGCTATGTCGCCTTTTCACACGGGACGAATGACGTCTCAAACGCAATCGGCCCTGTAGCTGCTGTGCTTGGGATCATTAATACCGGCTCGCTCTCTGCCTCGTCCCATGTCCCCTCTTGGCTCCTTGCATTAGGTGGCCTTGGTATTGTTGTTGGTCTAGCTACGTGGGGCTGGCGTGTCATAGAAACCATTGGGAAAAAAATTACCGCTCTCACACCAACGCGCGGCTTCTGCGCTGAATTTGGTGCAGCAACGACCATTCTCATCGCCTCTCAACTGGGCATTCCTGTTTCCACCACACACTGTCTTGTGGGCTCCGTTCTCGGTATCGGCCTTGCTAAAGGACTTTCAGCCATTAACCTCTCAACCATCCGGTACATTTTATTATCATGGGTGATTACTATCCCTGCCAGTGCAGCCATTAGCATCCTCTGCTTCTACGGCCTCAAAGCCATCTTTATATAGGTTCTATCATTAAGCAAAACTCAATCCGCTTATTATTAGCATCTTACACAAAAACAGCATTGAAATTAAGCTAAACAGGCAGGTTTTCGGCTTGAGCAACACTTTTCTTGTTTGGGGCGCACGAGCATCTGAGTTGGAATAAGGTCCTCTCTTTGCATGAGGCGGGCAATCACTTGAATCCAATCGGGACGTTGATTTAAGGCGGGGCATCTGAATGCCTTCAATCCTTTTTTTGTAATCAAGGGAAGATAGAGCGTTTCTACTTCAAAAAGAGTCTCTATATGATCCGTTGTAAATGTGAGAGGCACAAACACAATATTTTTTCTATCTTGGGACACACCTTCTATCTCAGTACAAATATCCACTGTATAAGGGCGTAGCCACTCCCCAGGGCCAAACTTTGATTGATAAGCAAGAAGAGAAAGCGCTTTTGGGAAAGCAGCTCTAATTAAACGATAGGAGCTTTCACAATCTGTCTGATAGGGATCTCCCATGCAGACAAATCGTTTAGGAACACCATGTGCAGAAAAAAATAAAAGGGTCTCTTCCTCTATGAGGTTGTTTGCTTGCAAAAATTGACGAAGTGTCTGCTCCATGACGGCAATATAACCTTCATCTGCTGCGTAGGAGAAAAGCCACCGCATCTTTCTAACAACCTGCCAAGGCAAGTTATCTACAAAAAACCGAGCAATACTCCCAGTAGTGGCGTAGCTGAATTGAGGGAAAAGAGGAAAAATACGGATCTCATCCGCCGTATCTTCGCAAATTTTTTTTAAAAACTCCGCATGCGTTGCAGGGATGTAGCGATGAAATGTACGCACAGGAGCATTTAGACACTTGCCCACTTCAATGGCTAAGGCTTCTGTATCCTCATAAATAGGAGACTTTCCTCCTATCAAATCATAATCGGGCGCAATTTTGACAGATCTTTTTTTTGCAACGCGTGTAAAGAGAAGGCGGTGCAATAAAGAGGGCAGCCCTGACCAAATCACATCCCGATCGTTGAGCAAAGCCTTCAAAAAAGGAAAAATCTCTTCCTTTGATCTTGGGCCTCCGAAATTCACAAGACAATAAGAAACGCTTGGTTTGTTTGGCATAATCTTTTACACTAGACTAATGATTAAAAGCTTAAAGCGCTATCTTTTGTTCGCCATATTCTTTCTTTCAACAGGCTGTGAGATGAGTCCTTTTGGGTCTACAACTTGTAAGGTAGCCCTTGATCCTTCCTGGCAATCGCTGAACCTTCCAGGAAGAGAGATCGCTCTTCGCGCCTTTACTGTAGAACTCATTGAAGAAATTGGGAAAATAGAGAAGATCGACATCTCTGTGTATGACAAGAGCTGGAATGATTTAATCCCAGGATTGCAACATGGAGATTACAACGGCATTTTATCCAACATGGAACCTTATATCTTTCATGAAAAAGTCTATGATTTTTCTGATCCTTACCTATCTATAGGCCCTGCTCTTGTTGTACCGATAGGAACAACTGTCCGTTCACTTGAAGCACTTAAAGGGAAAGAGATCGCTGTGATCAAAGGCTCTCAAGGAACTTTTATTCTAGAAAAATACCCCGATGTTCTACAAAGAAATTACGACTCTATTCCCCAAGCTCTCAATGATGTTGTAGAAGGGGTTGTAAATGGAGCTATTATTGACACATTAAACGCTTATGCTTACTGCAACAATGTATACCACGGGCAGCTTGTGATTGCACTTTCTCCGCTCAACCAAGAAGGACTACGCCTTATCACTCTCCACGGAAAAGCTCCCCATCTCATGAAAGCTTTTCAAAGAGGTCTTGCCACTTTGAAAAAAAATGGCACCTATAAAAGCCTCACGCAAAAATGGAACCTACAAAATTAAGCTTTCCCTAAGGGTCTGTCCAAAGATAAGTTAGGCATCTAGACTGTGTCAAAGCCCGGGATCTTTCACACGGTCTAGCCGTCCAAATTATCTTTGGACAGACCCTAAGATACGGCACTTATCATGCTCGCTATACTCATCGCGGACGCGAGCAAGCTCTTTTTGACCAATAGGCACTGGTTTAATATCCCAGACAAGCTTAGCGTAATTGTGAATAGAGTTATCAGAAGAAAATCTGCCCATCCCCGCCATATTGTGAATAGCGTGCTCTGCCCATTTCTCAGGGTTTATGTAAAGATCTTCGACTTTTTCTGAGTGTCATAATAAGCTTGTAGATCGCTTAAAACAAAATAGCGATCGGGAGGTTGAGAATCGCCAGGTTCAAGCAGCGATTTATAGAGACTACAGAATGCTGCATGCTCTTCATCATTTGTAGAAAATGTATGATCTCGCAAAGCATCGACAGCTTGTCTGATGGGAAGATTATGCATGTAGATGTCCCATGGATTGTAATCTTCTCTGAACGTCGCATTCTCACTAGCTGTTCTTCCAAAGGCAAAAGGCCACCACGCATCACCAACAGCTTCCCTCATTTCAATATTAGCCCCATCTTCTGTTCCAATTGTTAATGCCCCATTCATAGTGAGCTTCATATTACCTGTTCCTGAGGCTTCTGTTCCTGCCGCTGAAATTTGCTCAGAAAGATCTGCAGCTGGAATAATCTTTTCTGCCCTAGAAACGTTGTAATTTTCAATGAACACAACCTTCAGCATTTGGTTGACAGCTTGATCTGCATTGACCCTTCTTGCAATGCAGTAAATCAGCCGAATGATGTTTTTAGCAGTCGCATATCCAGGCGCTGCTTTCCCTCCAAAAACAACCATTCGTTTACTCTTTCTACTAGTTGGATTCCCCTTGAGATCGTGGTACAACATGATCAAGTGAAGCGCGTTCATGAGCTGCCTTTTATACTCATGGAACCGCTTGATTTGGACATCAAACAAAGCATCTTCTCCTAGAGGTTGCATATATCCTATTACATTTCCTTTAGCATCACGGAGAGGGTTATTTTCTTCGATATAAGCCATCAGCACTTGCTTGTTTGCTTTTTTGATCTCTAAAAACTCTTGTTGACTTGCAGGATCGTTAGCATACTTTGAAAGCTCTTGCAGAACATTTAGATCGACAATCCATTTTGCACCGAGGCGTTTGGTCAAGAACTCAGATAACCGAGGGTTGTCTAAAAGCAAAAACCGCCTCTGTGTGACCCCATTCGTGATATTGATGAATTTATCAGGATACATCTCATAAAAGTGTTTAAAAATCGTATTTTTTAAAATCTCCGTATGAAGAGCAGAAACACCATTGACTTTGTGCGATCCGAAAATAGCTAAATGAGCCATGCGAATTTGTCCATCTTCAAGAATTGACATTGCGCGTACGTACTCCTCGTTCCCAGAAAATTTCTGACGAATGCGATTACAGAACTCTAAATTTAGCCTTTCGATAATGTGGTATTGTCTAGGAAGAAGATAATGCAACCTATTTTGGTTCCACTCTTCTAATGACTCTTTGAGTACCGTGTGATTTGTATAGCTACAACAGGTTTGAACAATCTCAAACGCCTCCTCCCACCCAAAATCATGTTCTCTTATCAATAAGCGGAGGAGTTCAACAATCGCCATCGCTGGATGCGTATCGTTAATTTGAATCCTTATCTTATCTGCAAATGAAGTCATATCACGATAATGGCGGATATGCGTCCGAATGATATCTTGCAAAGAGGCTGAGACCAAAAGAAACTCTTGCTTTAGCCTAATTCGCTTGCCAACCTCGTTGTCATCATTCGGATACAATACATCTGTCAAAGAAGTGTTTTCTGACGCCTGTTCTAAAAAGCCAGCATTGAATCGCTGCAGCTGAAAATTACGAGGCGATTCTTTAGTTGTCCATAGACGTAGCGTCACTACATTACAATTTCCCTCTGCTTGATACCCCATGACAGGAAAATCGTAGGCAACAGCCCTCACTTCTTCATAGTCAATAAGATCATAGACTTCGATATTCTTTTTATTGCGTGTAGAGACAGCCTGCCCAGCAAAACAGACAGATTCTGCATGCAAATCCCTTCGAAACTCCCAAGGATTTTCATGCAACAGCCATGTTTCAGGTCTCTCTATTTGAACTCCATCCCATATCTCCTGCTCAAAAATTCCATACTGATATCTAAGCCCATATGCAATAGCGGCATATTGCTGAGTTGCAAGTGAATCTAAAAAACAAGACGCTAGCCTTCCCAACCCCCCATTTCCAAGACCAGGGTCAGGCTCTATGGAATAAAGAGCTTTTAAATCCCTATCAACTTTTTTTAACACAAGCTTCACAAGATCGATAATACCCATATTAGAGATGTTCTTAGCGAGCATTTTGCCGGGCATATACTCCATGCAAAGGTAGTGCACTACGCGACCTTTATTGCCCACACTTGTGTGTTTCGTAGCTGTCCAATTGATCATGATCTCTTCACGGATGGTCAAACAAAAAGCCCTATAGAATTCCTCATCGTTTGCTTCTGCAACAGTGATTCCCATCATGGTGATCAAGTAGTGCTTAACCTTACTTGCCAGTCTTTCCGCTTGAATATCAAGTAGTTGTTCGTCCATACACCTTATTTTCTATACTTTTCAAATAGTGCTAGGTATACTGCTTCCTATTTGAGTATAAAATCTTTATATGCAATCACGGTTTTTTAGTCTGCTTAAGATTTCCTATTTTAAAAATTTATTATTAAAAGGCTTTGCTACATTGAGCAGCCTCTTCCCCAAATATCCGGAAAACAACGGGCGATTTTTAATCGTCTCAACAACAGGCCTTGGAGATACTCTATGGGCAACACCTGCGATTAGAGCTCTTCGGTACACCTATCCCCAAGCTTTCATCGGAGTTTTAACTACTCCTCTAGGAAAAGACATCTTTAGAAATAACCCCCACATCAACGAAGTGTTTGTATTAAAAAAACCGATTTTCTTTTCTATGCTTTGTTTCATTCCCTTTTTACGAAAAAAGCAAATAGGAACCACCCTTCTTTTCCACACCTCTCAAAGAATCATCCTCCCAGCCTGCGCATTTGTAGGAAGCAGTCAAATCATCGGATCTGAGAATATGCACAAAGGGCTTGATTTTATTTTAACAAAAAGCCTCCCCAAAAAACCTGTTCATGAGATTCAACGAAGACTTGATCTAGTCTCACTCGTAGGTGCTAAAACCTATGACTTTCAAATGGAAATTTTTTTAGACAGCAACGACAAAGCCAATGCCTGCAAACTACTAGAAAACATACCTTCCCATATCCCGATTGTAGGGATGCACCCCGGAGCCAAAGATAAATTCAGACAATGGCCCCCCGAACATTTCATCGCGCTTGCTAAACGATTACAAGATCACCTCGGTGTCTTATTGTTCTAACAGGAGGCGCTTCAGAAAAAAAACTCATCCAACAAATTACGCAAGCAGTACCTTCCGCTCTATCTTTTCCTGATCTCTCTATTCACACCCTAGGTGCTCTTATCCAGCAATTTTCTTTCTTTATCGTCGGTGATACAGGCCCCATGCATCTTGCATTTGCCGTTAAAACGCCTACCATTGCTCTTTTTTGCCCAAGTGATCCCAAATCATTTGGACCCTATTTTGTAGATAAGTGCACGGTCATTAAAAAACACCACACCTGCACTCCATGCCTCAAGAAAAAATGCAGGGAGCCCTTCTGCATGCGACAAATTTCCCCTGCTGAAGTGTTTGAGCTTGCGCTTATAGCTCGGAAAGGAACAAATTCCCAAATTCAAACTTCATCAAAATTATCGGAATTCAACGAACCCTGAGCTTTGTAATTACCTCATTAGACATTCGCATTATCGAATTGCCGCCTTAGAATATCATTCAAATAATCCTCGGAAAGGCCGTATGGATGAAATATGGAACCTAAATACGATTTTAGAGCTTCAGGCAATAAGTTTGCATCTACTGTATTATTTGTATCGACAAAAAAACACTTGCCTGCAAGAGACTCAACAAGAGGTAAAGTAAAGTTCCGAGGAAGCTCCCTTTCGGCTCTACCCGTTAGACTAACCTGAACGGGCAGCAAGGGATATTTATTTGAGATTTCTACAATCCTGTCAAAAATAGCTTTAGCCATCAGCGGTGGTATCTGACCATTTAACTCTCCATATCCAAACCATACTCTTGGATCAATCATTACATTTAACCGCCTAAATGGACGGTCTACAAATCGTTCTGCATCAGTGTCTCCTCTTACGGTTTCCTCTGAAGGCAAGATCATTTTACGAGCTGCTAGTTCGTGAAAAAACAAACGATCTGGGTCAGATACACCCTCCCTTACATCATAAGTAAAAAACGGAAATCTCCTTTCAAAGCCGTTTCTACAAACCCAAATATACTGCTCTTCTATACGAAATCCTGGACGGGCAGTAATAAGAAGAGCAATTCTATGAGGCTCCATTTTGGCTCTTGGATCATTAGGATCGATTGGCACGTATGATAAACGAAAATTCTGAACCATATTACGCGCCTTTCTGCAAGTTTCAGCAAAGCTAGATCGATCTGATACAGACATAAATGACAAAATGGCATTGATTATTTCTGGCGGAAAACGCGTCAAAAGAGTCCCTTCTTGAGGATCAAGAGCCCTTTTATTTCTGGCGGAAAACGCGTCAAAAGAGCCCCTTCTTGAGGATCAAGAGTTTGAGGATCAAGAGCCCCTTCTTGTTGAGGATCAAGAGCCCCTTCTTGTTGAGGATGAAGCGCCCCTTCTTGTTGAGGATCAAGAGCCCCTTCCTTGAGGATACTTAAAAGGTATATTTCCAAGATTTAAGTAAAATCTAAGAGACAGATTTAGAAATAAGGCTAAGATTGGCAATACAACAGTGATATAAGAAACGACTTTCAATGCTGTCGAATACCAACGAGGAGGGTTTTTCACTGAATCCTTATACCAGGAGATGGGTTCACGAGCTGTTCCACAGTTGACCACAACAACTTCATTTCCCTTAAAAGGAGAAAAATAAGAACCGAGAGCTTCCGTAATCACATGAGAAAAAGGACGCCTATGTGGCGAATTCGGGGCATAATCAAAAATAATTGGAGAAATAATTGGAAATGGCATAAAACCTAATTTTTATATTTAAACTCTCATTTAGGCAGAGTAGATTATAACATATACAAATCTTAATTTTCAATCATAAAACAAGGCTGGATTAGCCGGCTTTGAAAAGATATAGATAAGTCATTCATTTTAAAAGACTTAATTGATGCTCTGCAGGGTAAGATGGTCCTAAATTAGGAGGAACACTCAGCTGCCCCCCCTATCTTAAGAAAAAATATAAGAAGCCCCTCTATATGCGCTCCTCCAAAGAAGCATTCGAGGAATGCCCTCAAACATCAACTTCATTAAGGAAGCTCTGGACAAGTGTCAATCTTCTGTTGTTGACCATTTTCAGAACTGATTTTTTAGTTTTCTAATTTTTTATAACACCATTTACATCTTCTTTTCCTTTATTGTTCCTTCTTTCAGCAACAAGCCTTTTTCTATAAGTTTTTGATTGACTGCTTCGAAGATTTCTCCCAAGGTGATGCTCCTCCAAAAGATGCCGGAAACTCAAAATGGTTGTTTCATCAGGCACCCTTTCCATGAAGCTATCAAGGCGCAAAAATCTCTGGAATGAGACTCTATCGTAAATGGCTTCTTCCATCCCAGGGTCGCTCAGTTGATACCACTGCTGTAAGCAGTGGATTTTTAGCATGAGTTTAAGATCGTAGGGTTTTCGGCCTGCGCCTTCTAGTGGGGACGTATCTTTTCAAGGAGGAGATCCCAAGGAATAATACGTTCCATTTCATCGAGGAATCGTTCTGATTTAAGTTGTTTTGTTCCCAATCTCAAAGATGCAAAGCTTAGTTGGCTCATAGGTCCCTCAAATATTTGTTGAGGAAACAATACCAAATTTGAAAATCAGTTCAAACAGGAATTTCCCAGAGGTTCCTTAAGTATTTGTACAAGCTGAAAATGATTCCCATCCCTATCTTCTACAGACTGCATCTTAACATGCCCAGGAATCTCCTTCAAATCACCCCTTAATTTTGCCCCTTTCTTGTTAAGGCCTTCCAATGCTTTTTCAATATTTTCAACCGTTAAAGTTACAACGGCATTTGATCCAGGCTGAACCACTTCTTCCGCATTTGTTTGTGCAATGCCTAGCCTTGCACCCCCTTCATGCCCTTGCAATTCCGCCCATCCATACCCCTCATTTTCTTCCATTAATTTCAGCCCTACCGTCTCCGTGTAAAAGTTAATGGCCTTCTTCAAGTCGTTAACAACGATCCATACGAGTTCCATCGATTTTATGTGCATATTTATGACCTTTTATTCTTATGTATCTGCTTTACGAGGGAAAATGCGCTGCGCATAAAAATCGGCTACCGAAGGGGAAGTTATCTTACCTACATGCGCAATAAACAGTCTCTCCATGAGAGAATCAAGTTCTGCTCTATCATTTTTTAAAAGACTTTCTTTAGTAGCATCCCAAAGCATCACAGGCGTAACTCCAACCTCTGCATCGTCATTATATCCCTCAGGAGCGAATTCCTCAAATAAGACATTCTTATTGATTTGACATTCTTCACTTGCCTTATGCACAAGGCTGTAGAGATTTGTCCCAGCACTATGTTCTTTTGTGGGAGCATTTTGTGGATCATTTTGTTTAATAAGTTCTACACAGGCAAATTGACTCCGACGGTTTTCGTTATTTTGATCAGTAATTTCATATCGACGTCGAGCATTGATTTCTTCACATGCAAAAGCCCCTGCCTTGAGTAGAGTTGCAGCAGCAAAATAAGGCTGACGCACAATTTCAAGAGCATCCAGAGGATCCTTGAAAACAGAAGTTTTTGCTAAATCCTCATCCTCCGCAAGCTGTGAATATTTAGGAGCTTTATGACCTCCTACTGCACAACCTAACATGACAGACATCGACGTAGGATGAACCCCTGCTCTTTTTGCAATATAAACAGGCACGTAGTCATCTTTAGCCCCCAAACATAGAGTGCGTCTCCCCTTCTGCCATCCTGACCCTTTCTGTTGAATCCAATGATCTAGAGCCACCATTTGTTCAAGAGGGGTTGCATCTCTTAGAATTGTGTTGCTTGAAGAAAAGCCACCACAATTCTTACTTGCCTCCGCAAGAGCTTTACAGTTTTTTTTATGCTCTTCTTTACCCTGAATTTTATCAACATATTCTTTATATACGCGCAACGCAGAAGCATCAAGCTCTTGAGAGATTCGATGCCTAGCAGCCAAAGGAACATCTGCTGTCTTTGGCCATCTAAACTCTTTCTCATCTGCTTCCCTAAAAAACCTTGTAACTGCTTTTTGAGCATCTTTTTCGCTAACCCTTAGACTACGTCTTTCTGGAAGAGCATCTAATACTGGGTAAGCTGCTAATGGATACATGATTCCTCCTTAATAAAGGGTAAAAGCCTCTTGTTATCTTTCAAATCTTCATAATTTTGCAACGATAAATCAAATATTTTGAGATTTTTGCGTAAAATCTTCGAGCTCTTTTAATTTGCTTTTTGGCTGATTTTTAGACCATTTTTTCCCACCTTCATCAAGCCTCTAAGAATCTGGTGTGGAGCAATGCCACCCCTTGCAGCTATTTTAGACCGTTTTACTGACCAGTTTTTTTGCTACTCCTTGTTTAAGGGTTTCTCCTGAGTGATTAATCTTTTTGTAAAAAAACAATTCTACATTTAATCGTCTTTCTGGATAATTAAATTTTCTTGAAAAACCTTAAGAGGTAAATATGGGCAAGTCAGCCTTTCTGATTTTTTGCATTTTATTTTCTATGTTTGAAAGTGTAGATGCTGGTGTAACCCACCAATTTTGCCTGCCCCGTGAAAATAAATCCCTTGTAGAGGTTTATTTCTCCCCGCCAAACAACCCTTCTACTCCGATTATTGTTGCTATACAAGGCTCATCCTGTGAAAGCGCTTTTCCATGGTATACCCATCTATCTCGTCAAATCCAATCTCTTGGATTAGGTTTGGTTGTTATTGAAAAACAGGGCATTTCTAAAAATGACATTAACTTATCTGAGTACCATTACACTAACTGCATCGAACAGCGTCAAGAAGATTATATCTTATGTCTAAAACATTTGTCTAACATGTATCCTGAGTGGAATGGAAAAATTATTTTTTGGGGAGAATCAGAAGGAGGAATGATAGCTATTAACTTGGCAAATCAATTGCCTGAAACAGCAGGTCTTTTATTATTCTCTACCGGTGGCGGCATATCTCCTAGAGAAGAAGTAAAATGGCAGCTTAAGCATCGTTTGGAAAAACACGGGGCAACAGAAGATGAGGTTGCTCAATACATGACTCTGCTAAACGAACGTATGGATGTTATGGTGGTTGACCAAAATCCCAATGAATTATTTTTGGGCAATAGCCATAAATGGTGGGCATCCCTACTCAATATAGAACCCATTTTGTCCAAAATGCGCAAGTTGCATATGCCTATATATTTTGTCCATGGAGTTGAAGACGTTGAAATCCCCGTTTGCAGCGCAGATCTTGTCGCTGACGCCCTCAAAGAGTCAGATAATTTTACTTATCTTCGTTTAGAAGCGTATGGGCATCATCTCGATAATAGCCATGTTAGATTATTGGCCTGTGAATGGTTAAATAAAACTTTCTCAGAGCACCTCCTCCACACAGATTGGCAAGCAGATATTTCCACCTATGTCTTATCCAGAGGAGGTGAATTAAGTGTAGGACTTGAGGCAAGCAAAGACAACCAGGGCAATCAACAAGCCTCCGTGAGCGTAGAATTATCTACAAATAATCAATCAGGCTTGAATGTTACAGGAAGTGCGCAAGGAGAAGTCAGCCAAGATCGCAATGGTGAAATAAAAGTAGAAAGCAAAATAGAAGTAAGTGGAACATTAAAATTTTGAAGCAATTCAAATTATTATTTATTTTTTAGCTATTCTGATTATTGGAGCTGGAGGCTTGCTGTGGCACTCTCTCTCAACTTATTACTATGTTTGTATTCCCGTTATATATGAGAAACAAGTCTTCCCTACAATCAAAGCACAAATCGAAGGTTGTCCTTACACATTAGCATTGAGAATTGGCACTAGATTCCCCCTATTTTTAAGCAAAGAAGCGCTCGATGGGATGAAGAAAATACCTCATGGCACCACAGAGTGGCAGGATCTAAAAGATATTCATTATAAAGCACCCTCTTATCTCATTCCAAAAATAACAATTGGCGATTTAATTCTTACCAATCTTATTGCTACCGAAAGCCCATCGGACGAAAAAGATGGTGATACATTAGGAAAATATCTAGGTGGTGAATTTAATCTCTTTCTAGACTTTCCCCACTCCCGTATCATCGCTTGCCATTCTTTTACTAAGTTAAAATCTAAAGGATTTGTCAATGACCAGTGGATACAAGTTCCTTTTACAACAAGTCGAGTAGGTGTTATTTTAGAAGTTAATACCGATCTAGGACTGCGTAGATTCTCACTTAGCACAAGCTTGAATGTAAGTGTTATGAAAGAGTCTCTGTTTGTGCCAAATCAGACTTTTGTGTCTTCTATTTTTGATATAGGCAACCGAAAATTTACAAATATTCCCCTAGAACCTCTACATCTACCTGAATGCTTAAATGAAGTAGATGGGTTTATCGGCATGGATTTTCTCAGAAAAAATGCCATCTACCTCGATTATACTAATAAAATTGCCTATATTGAACCCTCTCAGCCTTATTTTGAATACCTACCCATTACATTTGCCAAATCCAGCATGCCATTGATAGATATTTCTATCGAAGAAAAAATTATTCCATAGGTGTTGATCTAGGATACCGTTTCCCATTTTGTTTTAGCCCCACCGTTTTGGACGGTATACATAAAACCCACTACGGAACTGCCTCATGGGGTGACTACAAAGGTAATACATACACCTCTCCAGCTTACACAATTCCCTTAATCAAGGTTTCCAATTTAACATTCTCTGATGTGATCGTTAATCAAAACAGCCAAGAATTCTATGCTAATGTTAATTCACAAATCTTGCCTTATCATGGCATTGGTGTCATGGGTAGACCTATTTTAGAAAAATACAATCTTTTTCTAGATTTTCCCCATTCTGCCATTTACGCAGCGAATGACTATCATCGCCTACAAAAAGCTGGCCTACTCTCTAAGCATATTCTGAAAGTCCCCTTTATTCTTCATCCGGATGGTATACTCCTCTCAGTAAAAACAGACGCTGGAGAAAAAAGCTTATTCTTGATACAGGAGCTAGTCACACATGCGCCCGAAGTCCTCAGCCACCCCTAACATCACATTTCTATTTGAATAATCACGATTTCGGATCCCGCTCAATTATCTCTATTGATCTAGCTCCTGGCTTCTCTTACGACGGATACCTTGGCATGGATTTTTTGACACAACACCGTATCTTTATCGATTATGAAAACAAGTGCCTTGTGTTTGACATCGGCACTTCTGAATGAATAAAGCTTCATTCAGAAGTACAGTCCCTAACCAGCCTTCCTAATTCTGAGATCATATAGAGAGGAATCGATAATATATTGCTATCTAAAGATAAAGGCGCTTGAGATATTTGAATCCCTAAAGAAAATTTTTTTTCTGTTAGAAACTGTTTAATGGAGCGAAGTCTCCCTCTTGCTCCGGCTTTGACTTCAATGGGAACAACCTCGGGTCCAACTTCTATAAGATAGTCAACTTCAGCAGCAGATCCTTGTTTATCTCGCTCCCAATAATATAGAGCAGGATTTTTGTAAGCTGGGGAATAAGCAATCAGCTCTTGTCCTACAAACTGTTCTGCAAGCATGCCTTTATGAACTTGTGCAATATCTTCAGCATCTAAAAGCACAGGATCTTCAGCTTGAGGTAAAAGTCCAATGTCGAGAAAGAGCAGCTTAAATTTTTTGTCAATTTTCTGCATAGCCAAGGGGATTCCCGAAGCTGAGTTAGCAAAAACCCGATGTAAGATACCTGTCCTAGTTAAAACATCAAGTGCTTCTATGTAATCGCGTGATTGTGCATAAGGGTGAATCTTAGCATATTTAAAGTTCTCTCCGACTAACCTTGGGGCCGCTTCGAATAGAAGCTTTAAAAATTTCTGTTGAGAACTTCTAGGATATTTTCCCAAATCATTTTCATAAGTGCTGATGATTTGCTTATGGAGCATATCTAGTGATAGAAATTGGCTAGTTTGGATAAATGAACTAACACATTCGGGCATACCCCCTACCATAAAATATTCTTTTGCAATTTTCAGAAGATGATGGTGGGTCGTTATACCTACAGGACGATGGACAGTCGCCTCCTTTATCCAGGCCAGAGCTTCCAGCTCTCCTTTAGCAATCAAAAATTCTCGAAAAGACAAGGGACGCATGTATAAGTATTCAATACGTCCGACAGGAAAAGAAAACCGATCATCACCCATAATAAATTCTAAAAGAGATCCCGCTCCAATCACATGAAGTTCTGGAAGCTGCTCTTTAAAAAATCGTAGGCTAAGAAGGGCTTCTGGACAAGCCTGAATCTCATCAAAAAACAAGAGCGTTTGCCCAGGGATAATAGGTTGTTTGAAACGAACAGAAAGATCGCGAAGGATCAAAGAAATGGTTAGATCTCCTTCAAAGGTTTTTTTAACATCTTTCATTTCCTCAAAATTGACTGTCAAAATTGAGTCGAAGTATTTTTTTCCAAACTGATCAACGCTGTAAGTTTTACCTATCTGCCTGGCGCCTCGAATCAATAAAGGTTTACGCTCGGGACGATTTTTCCAGGCTAGAAGTTCCTGCTCGATATCTCTTTTCATACTACCCGGCCTCACGCTCTATAACCCCCTATTTTCAGGCAATTTTGCAGAAAATAACCGGGTTGTTTTCTTCATTATTGCAGCAAATGGTGATTTACACCTATCTTTTTCACATCAGAGCATTTCTTGCTCCGGGGAACATATAGAGAAATACTCATAAAAAAAATCGCTTTGTAATTATCGGCTAAGATCTTTATGCTCGGTGCATGTCAATTGGTGTTGTCATCTTAAATTGGAATGGAAAAGAGGATACGGTGAACTGTCTTGCTTCTTTGCAGGAGAGCTCGTATAGAAATTTTGAACCCATTGTGGTTGACAATGGATCAACGGATGATTCTGTCGCTTGTATTCAAAAAAAATTTCCAGATGTTGTGGTTTTGGAAACATCTAAAAATTTAGGATATGCGGGAGGCAATAATGTCGGCATTTCTTATGCTTTAAAAAAAAATCATGCATTTGTGCTCCTCCTGAATAATGATACGGTGGTTGATCAGGAGATGCTGAAAAATTTTATTGAAATGGCTGAACAAAATCCTAACGTAGGGATTTTTGGAGGCATGCCCTTCCTATTTTCAAACCCAGAAAAATTAGATCATCTCGGCGGAAAATGGAATAGCAAAAAGGCGCAGTTTGAGTTGATTGGAAAGGGAAAAGATAGCTCTTTTGCCTGCAAAGAACCCCTTGATTACGTCTGCGGATGCTGCATCTTGATTCGCAAAGAAGTTTTTTATAAAATCGGATGTTTAGAGCCTGCCTACTTTTTATTTTGGGAAGAAGCTGATTTTTGCATGCGCGCTAAAAAAGCAGGGTTTGGCATTCAAGTGTGCTACACAGCCAAATTACTACATAAAGTCTCTGCTTCATTCATTGGAGGAAGCATCCATAAAACGTATTTTTGGTGGCGCAGCAGATTTTTGTGGATTAAGCGTAACTGCTCTTCAAAAGAAAAATTTTCTATCTCTTTGCGAGTTCTTCTTCCCGAATTATTCCATATATATAAATTACGCATGATTAAAAGTTTAGAACTCCGCCTGTTAAAACTTATGCGATCACAAAAAGATCTGCAAAAAAAACAATTGAAAATTAGGCAATACCAAGCTGCTCTCCAAGGGTTTCACGATTATCTCAACAACCATTTTGGAAATGGTCCTGCCTGGATCTTTGGACCTGTTCAAGAGCCGTTCCTGAAGTGATTTTTCGAGGAGATGTTGAGCCTTTTTGAGGGAATTTACCACAATTGTGATAAATTCTTCAAAAAGCTCGAAAGATTGCGAAAAAGCGCTTTGGGAATGGCTCATATAAAGAAAAGATCTTAAAAAAATATCGGATTAGTGTTAAACCTGTTACAACAGTTCCAAAGTGAATAATAGAGGTATGTATAGATCTTGCATTGCGATATTAGGGGTTTGTATGCTTTTGCTGACAGGCTGCGAAACAAACCGAGTGATTGTCAACAACATACCCGAAAGAGAAGCGAATGAAATCCTTGTTTTTCTAGGAAGTCGGGGTATTAAATCAGACAAGATTTTATCAAAAAGTGGAGGCGGGGTTGGAGGAGAGGACTCGGTCAACCTGTGGAATATTGCAGTCGAAGAGGGCAGTATGATGGAAGCAATGTCAATTCTGAATCAAAATGGGCTCCCCAGAAAACAGGGAACCAACCTCCTAGCCTTATTTGCCAAGCAAGGACTGATGTCATCGGATAAGGAAGAACAAATCCGTTATCAAGCGGGTCTCGAAGAGCAGCTAGCAGGAACGATTCGGAAAATAGATGGTGTGATCGATGCCGATGTTCAACTCTCTTTTCCCCCAGCAGACAATTCCGGGAGCGCCATGCCAGGAACACATGCGCCCCAAAAAGTAACAGCTGCTGTTTACGTGAAACATCAAGGCATTGGAGATGATCCTAATGCTTTTTTAACATCTAAAATCAAAAGACTCGTAGCAGGCAGTGTCAATGGTCTCGACATCAATGACGTAACTGTAATTTCCGACAGAGCTAGATTCGCAGATGTTACCCTTAGCCAAACCTTAGAAAGTGCTCCAGGATCCCCTAAGGAATTCGTAAATATTTGGTCGATTGTCATGAGTAAACAATCGGCAGCCCGCTTTCGTTTTTTATTTTTTAGCTTAGTTTTAGCAAATATTGTTTTTATTGGAGCTGCAGGGTGGATATTATGGAAGTTTTACCCTATACTCCAAAAAAATGGGGGATTTAAACAACTGCTAGACCCACTTCCTCTAAGAACCCCTGAGCCTCCCCATGACAATGAAGCACAGTAGTTTGATTGCCTTTAACTCCTTTCTTGGCCAATGCCCCCCGCTTAAAAAAGAGGGGTTGTGGAAATGCTTGGGAGATAAAGAAAAATCTTTGTTAGGCTCCCTTCCCAAAACATATGGGGAACCTTCTAAGGGGTTTTCTCCTCCACAAACAATTTTATCTCTGATCCACTTCTCGTGGTTTGCCCCCTATCTCCGTACACTGTCTGAAAAGATATCAGACTTTTTCTCTCAGCACTTACAGAAGAGCAAGCAGCGGGCTTAAAAAAATGCTTCTTTTATCTGATGGAAAAACTACGCTTAGCTCGTCTGGAAAGCTATTTTTGCAAAAGATATTACTAGAAGAGCTTCTAGGGAGAAAATCTGACCTCTTACCTCCCGAATGCTTGCCTGAGCTCTTCCTTGAATGCTCTTTTACGCTTGCCACTTTCTGACCTAAACCAGCTGATTGCTTTCTTGGGGCTGCACGATCTTGCGATTGACATGAAACATATCATTGAAACCGCTAAGCTCGAAAAGAATCCAAGCATCGCTTTCACCGACCGAACAAGGGTATATAAAAATATTATTGCAGAGCAGAGAGCCTGTTATCTTTGCTAAAATGGGTCTTGCCAAGTGGAATGGAGATGTAGAAGCCTTAAGACAGCTTATTTCTCAGCGTGGCATGAATAGGCTAGCGAAAGCCGCCTACAGTCAAGATAGCAGTTTTATATGGTATTTGACGCATAAGCTAGAAGCTGATCAGGCTTCCCTATTTCAAAAACTACATACCCCCCTTGACAACTCCACAGCTATACAAACTTTGACCTTCCAAATCTTTGAAATCTTATCTTTTATGAGGCACAGCCATGAGTAGATTATTTTCCCTCATTAAAAAAGACATCCGCCCTGAAGCTGGAAAGAAGGTCATCGCCTCAGAAGATTTTACCTCCCTTTTATCTGCCAGTGAAATTTTAGCAAAAGCTCAAGAAGATGTAGACTCCTTGCTCAAAAAAATGCTGCTGACTGCGAAACACTAAGGCAGCAGGCAATTAAAGATCGCTTTGAAGAAGGTCTTGCCCAGCTGAATGAAAAAATTCTCGAGCTAAGACCAAGAAAAAAAACACCTTCGCCATGAAATGAATCAACTGATCCTGCCTCTAGCCCTGAAAGCTGCAAAAAAAATTGTGGGAAAAGAGTTAGAAACCCATCCCGATGCGATTGTCAGCATCGTCATGCAGGCTTTATCTCCTGCGATGCAAAACCATCGTATTACGATCTGGATTAATAAAGCCGATAAAGACGTTCTTGAAAGAAAAAACCTCCATCAAAGAAAAGCTCGAACATGTCGAGTCTCTTCTTATCAAAGATCGAGATGATATTGCCCCTGGAGGCTGTATTATGAGAAACTGAATCTGGTATCATCAATGCAGCTGTCGACAATCAATGGCGCGCCTTAGAAGCTGCTTTTGAAAGATTTGTAAAACACCCATCATGAAAAATAATACGTTAAAATTGCTTCTTTTGTGCTTTATTTTTTTAGCAGGCGCCCTCTTTGCAGAAGGAGAGACATCCCCTTTCGACTCGATGTTAGGAAATAGCTCCTCTGTCTTTGACGAAAAACCTCCTCCCTCCCTTACTTCAGAACTCGCTGTCATCACGGGCCTTGCCATCCTTCCTTTTGTTGTCATGCTGCTGACTTCTTATGTTAAGATTGTCATCGTGTTAGCCCTATTAAGAAACGCCTTAGGCGTACAGCAATCTCCACCTAACCAAGTACTGAATGGCATTGCACTACTCATGACAATCTATGTTATGTTCCCTACAGGACTTGCCATGTATAATGCAGCATCCAAAGAGATCAACGAAAAACCTCCGAGCGCGCTTATTTCCTCTGAAGGATCTCAGTATCTGTTGAATATCGTCAATGCAGGAAAAGGCCCTTTGCGCGACTTTCTACAGAGAAATACCATTGGAAAGCATATGACGAGTTTTTACCAGTTGGCTTACCGCTCATTTCCAGAAGAGTACAAAACCTCACTTAAAAACACCGATTTCATTGTGCTCATCCCAGCATTCATCACATCTCAGCTAAAATCTGCTTTTGAAATTGGAGTATTGATCTATCTTCCCTTTTTTGTGATCGATCTTGTTACATCCAATATTTTGCTTGCGATGGGAATGATGATGCTCTCCCCTCTCACAATTGCGCTTCCTCTGAAACTACTGCTCATCGTAATGGTCGATGGATGGACTCTGATTATTCAAGGTCTAGTGCTGACATTTAGGTAAAAAAAATATGTTTTCTGCAGAAATTTATCAACTCTCTTACCAAGCGCTTCTGATGATCTTGATTTTGTCAGGACCCCCCATTCTCATTAGCATGGTAGTTGGCCTTCTAGTTGCTGTCTTCCAAGCTGCTACACAAATTCAAGAACAAACCCTCTCTTTTACCGTAAAATTAGTCGCTGTGATTGGGACGCTCCTTTTGATGGGAGGATGGCTGGGGCAAATTTTACAGTTTACCAACACGATTTTTGAGAATTTCCACAAGTGGAGTTATTAGTCCAGTGGTAGATACCTCTGATTACCTCACTTTCTTGTTGAGCTTTTCTGATGTTCCTCCTGCTTCTATTTTATCGACTTTTTTTTTAGGATTGATGCGCATTGCTCCTATTGTTGCCATTGCACCATTTTTAGGTGCTAAACTGCCCCTTCCTGTCAAAATGGGCCTTTTGATTGCATTAACAGCAATCATTTTGCCCCACCTCATCGCAACT
Source organism: Rhabdochlamydiaceae bacterium (assembly GCA_047459655.1). Taxonomy (GTDB): domain Bacteria; phylum Chlamydiota; class Chlamydiia; order Chlamydiales; family Rhabdochlamydiaceae; genus CANJJB01. Next base: position 43,629 of record JAJREF010000003.1, on the reverse strand, counting down.
TCCGCAAGACCAGCGCCTGCGTTTGATCAGACCTTTGCTCTATTTGCTCTAAAAGAGCTCTTTATCGGCTTTATGATTGCTTTCTTAGTCACAATCCCTTTTCAAATCGTACAAGCCTCAGGTATCCTCATCGATTTTTTACGTGGCTCTTCTGCGCTAATGGTTACAGATCCCCTCATGCAGAATCAGGTCTCTCCCATTGGGGTTTTATACAACTACATCTTTGTTGTCTTATTTTATCAAATCGATGGCCCTTTTATTTTTCTCCAAGGACTTCTCAATTCTTATACTTTGATCCCTGTCGATGGATTTATTAGCGCCTCCTTTTTCAACACAGGAGGACATTTTTGGAAAGTGCTTTTTACCCTTCTTACAAAGTTTACAGCTCTCTCTATTCAGCTTGCAGCCCCTTCGATTCTTGCTATTTTGATGGCTGAAATGTTCTTAGGAATTGCTAACCGTCTAGCACCTCAAGTGCAAATTGCTTTTCTTGGGATGGCTCTTAAATCTCTTCTTGGCCTTGCAATGCTTTGGGCGGGATGGTTTTTTATTCTGCAACAAGTTGCTAAACAATCCCTTCTTTGGCTTACAACTCTCGACCAACTCATCAATTCCATTCCAAAAGGATAAAAACAGAAGAAAAAATGAGTTTTTCTTGTTTTTGAAAATAAAATCTCCTTAAAAATTCTCTATGAAATTTCTACTCCTCGTATATTTTTTTGGAAAAGTGATTGACTGAAAATAAATATAAATCTACATTACAGAAATAAAGACAACGATTTCATGGAGGTTATATGAATCGTAACTCGAAAAAGATGTGGCCTGCATTAGCTGTGTCTCTTGTACTTGCTACAAGTTTTATTAATGCTGCAGACAATGCAGATATGAATCGCTCAAAGCCCAACATGGACGCGCAAAAGCAAAAAGGATCGATGGGGATGATTACACCTCCTGTAAATCCTGCTGTGCAAGGTGTTGATTTCTCTTTTGGAATAGAAGCTCTCTACATGCGTGTTACAGAAGACTCTGAAAACGTAGGATTACAAGGTTCAGCACCTACAACTTATCCTGCTAGCTTCAGCGTTTCTGAACAACAATACGATTGGACATGGGGCGTTAGAGTAGACGCTGGATACGCTATGGGTCATGATGGATGGGATCTCCAAGCACAATGGACTTGGCTTAAGCCATCTCATACAAACGACAGAAGCGTTGGAACTCCTCTTGGCGGAATACACGGCTTCTTCTCCACTGTTGCTCCAGTAAGTGCTACAAATAGCCCCTTCATCACTATAGAGTCAGGCGCTCTCAATTCTCATAGACGTGTGCTCATGAACATCGGTGATCTAGACCTCGGAAGAGAGTTCTTTATCAGCAAATGGTTGGTCTTACGTCCATGTATCGGTGCTCGTGGAGTATGGATTGAAAGAAACTTGACTGTGAACGCTATTAACATACTAGCCGTTCCAACAGGTCTTGCTAGCAACACAACTAAAGTATCTACACACTCAAGTGGTAGCTACAATGCTGGTGGTATCTATGCAGGATTGAAGACCCAGTGGGGCTTTGGTGACGGATGGAGCCTATTCGGCATGATTGATCAAGCTCTCGTTTACGGCAGAAATTCCGTAAGTTCATACGAAGTTGATTATACATCAGTTGGTAATAAATATACCCGCGCTGCGATATCTGATAAGTGGAATACAGTGAGAGGAATCACTGATCTAGCTATCGGCCTCCGTTGGGACTATATGTTTGACAATGACAGATACAGATTGCGCATTCAAGGTGCCTGGGAAGAACATCTATTCAGTAACTTAGATGTTAACAACTTCGGCAAAAATGGCGATCTCGCTGTAACTGGAGCTTCATTCAAAGTTGGTTTCGATTTCTAATCGAAGTTTAACTTAAAAGTGTGGAACTAATATCCCGCTTAGATAATATCTAAGCGGGATTTCTTTTTTATATTAGACCTCTTTCGAAATTCTAATGCTCTTGGATTTGAGTTCTTTTTCCGCTAGTTGGAAGATCGATTTATCGCGTAGGAGGGAGCCATTAGGCTCCCGTCCTCGCACACCACCGTACGTACGGGACCGTATACGGCGGTTCATGATCACTATGACCTAGCCGATCGTCCTGTTGTTGTATGCATCGCATCAACAGTATCCTTCCCAGCCAGGTAGGTTCGAATTTCTTTCCCGTCCAGTCAACCATCACACCATACAGAGGGGGTACAGGATTCCGTCCTGAGTCCTTTGTTTTGGCCTTTTCGTTTCTGTGACCCTTGTTCCCATAGAGGGTTAGATTCTTCCCTTCGTTTTCATGTTCAGGCCTTCATCGTCTTTCGACGAATTACTATGCCGTCTGCTGACTTCTGCACCTTTCACGGCATCTCTCAGAGACTCCGCTAGCTCCGTCGTTCCCCTCTTGTGTCGGGTAATAGTCGGGCATGAATGCAGATCTCACCGGGTAATTCACAACACTTTCCTGCTAGCCTGTCGCATCTACATGGACCCTTCTATGTAAGTATTGGACTTTGAATTTCTACGCATTCTCATCCAAGAGTCACTGCCTCATATGCGCTTCCTGTTCGTCAGGTCAGCATTTTGTATACGGCTTTCTTCAGATTCCACCTCGCGGTGGACACCCTTGCCTTCTCTAACGGTTCTCCTTACAAGAGCCCGTAAGGGACTTTCACCCTCTAGTTTAGCGACATACCGGTCGCACGTAGGTCATATTAAGCCAATATGACCTACAAATCGATCTTTCAACTAGCGGAAAAATAATCTCAAATACAGGCCATTATAATTTCGAAAGAGGTCTATTAGAAAGGAAATTTGCAACGCTCTTTTGATTCAAAAGGTTTTATAAATCGATCCCACTGATAAGGGAAGCCCCTTTCTGTATAAGTATTTTGAATTTCTCTTAGAATATTATTAAAGCGCTCTCTTGGTAAAAACGCTTTTATTTTAGAAGTCAAATCTAGCTCCTTGACTGAGAGGCGAGCCCATATCAAGGCTTTCAGCCCCGAATCAATGCATTTAATGTCTCTTGGGTGTGTAAAATGAGCACAACGCTCACCCAGAATAGAAAATAGCTCTGCTAAAAACAACTCATTATGCTTAACAGGCTTAGAAAACTCGCATGCACTCTCCCAATTTTTAGCTGTAAATTTACCGCCTAATTTGAGCAAAGCTTGTTCTATATAAACGACTCTCTCATCTGGTTCCCCATATTCATACATTCCCGAAAAACAGAAATGGGCCTTTAAAAGTCGTTCTACTGAGTGTCTATATAAACTGTTTACAATTTGCACATCTGTCTCTGCAGGAACTTCATTACGCGCTGCCATTTTTGATAAAAGATTAGGTATAAAACGATGTATCTCTTGTGCACTAATAGGATCACGCATCAAAAACTCGACAACTTCCGGGTGCTGTGGATTTCCCAAAGTAGCCCACTGTAGCAAGGGTAGAGCTTCCATATGATCTTTTATTGTTCTACAAATACGACCCGGTATGAAAGGGGCGCTAGCAAGGACTGCCTGGACATCCATTTCCATCTTTAAATGGGGCTTAATTAACCTTTTTAATTCCTTTTCTACAGCCCCTACAGCCTTTTCTAAAAATTTGTTGGATAAACTTATTGCCTCCTCAGGAAACAGCTGCCTAAATAATCTAAAAACAAGACCTTCATAATGATATATATCAGAAAGCTTTGAACGATAACCCGAAGCAGGTGGCAAGGATAAAGCAGGAGTTAAAACAAGAGCCTGAGCACCAAGAGTTTCTTGCATACCCAAGATCTTTCTGTTTAGACATGCCAGATCTGAAAGAATACTTTCCATCTGAGCATTAAATCTTCGACAAGTTTTACTTAAAGCAAGAATGTTTTGATTTTCTTCTGCTGGTGAACTTGATCTATAAACAACCCATTCAAATATTTTAGCTAAAATTTCTGGTGGGAATTCAGCTAACCTAGGTGATTCAACCAAAGGAAGCGCTGCTTGTTGTTCAGAAGATTCTCCTCCTGTAAAGAAAGCTGGACTTAATGAAGCTGGACTTAATAAAGCTGTTTCCATAATTATTATAATTACCTTTTTATATATTATATTTAATAAAAAACAACTAATTATAACATTAAATGTGTTTATATAAAACAACACATAATGAAGTTAATATTAATTTAATATATTTAAATAATTAAATTTTTAATTATTACAAGAAACTATTCGGATAATAAATTTTTGTCGATTTTCACTTCTTTTTGGAAATAGTATTACGCTACCAAATAGATGTTCTTAGGCATCTATCTATAATGTTTCGAATTTGGACGTCTGCATCTGTAGGAACTGGGTTACGCGCTGCCATTTCTGCTAAAAGACCAAATATAGCCCCTCCTAACTCCAAGCTACTGGAGTTATTAACTACATAAGCAACAACCTCTGGGTGTTGCGAATTTCCCAAAGCAGCACACTGTAGCAAGGGTAGAGCTCCCATATGATCTTTTATTGTTCTACAAATCCTACCCGATATAAAAGGGGCGCTATCAAGGACTGCCTGAATATCCATTTCCATCTTTAAATGGGGCTTAATTAACCTTTTTAATTCCTTTTTTACAGCCCCTCCAACCTTTTCCACAGATTCATCGGATAAACTTGTTATCTCCTTAGGGAACAGCTGCCTAAATAATCTAAAAACAAGAACCTTATAATGATATATATCAGAAAGCTTTGAACAATAATCTAAAGCACGTGGCAAGGATAAAGCAGGAGTTAAAACAAGAGCCTGAGCACCAAGAGTTTCTTGCATACCCAAGATCTTTCCGTCCAGAGATAAAAGAGAATTTTGTATTTCAAAATAAAATCTTCGACAAGTTTCTTTTATAGCACAAATGCTTTGATTTCCTTCTATGTGTGAATTTGATCTATAAAAAACCCATTCAAATATTTTAGCTAAAATTTCTGGTGGGAATTCAGCTAACCTAGGTGATTCAACCAAAGGAAGTGCTGCTTGTTGTTCAGAAGATTCTTCTCCTGTAAAGAAAGCTGGAGTTAAAGTGGGACTTAATGAAGCTGGACTTAACAAAGTTGTTTCCATAATTATTATAAACACCTTTTTTATATATTATATTTAATAAAAACAACTAATTATAACATTAAATTTGTTTATATAAAACAATCTATAATGAAATTAATGTTAATTTAATATATTTATATAATTAAATTTTTAATTATTACAAGAAACTATTAAGATAATAAATTTTTGTCGATTTTTGCTTCTTTTTGGAAATAAACCTGTTGCGTATTAAGGAACCTCTGGACAAGTGCTTTTTCGGAGATTGCTGATCAGTTTTTCGAAGACGACGATTTTGGAAAGCGCAGCTAACATCCAGAATGTTAGCAAGTTAGAAAAATCTAGTGTTCGCAAAAATTGACAGCAAGATTCGGCAAATGACTTGTCGAGAGCTTCCTTAATGGGCCTGTTGAAAAAGTAGAAGAATTCAGAAAAAAGTTTCGATGTTAAGATTATTTGTTTAAAATCTTGCGCATGTTCAAAATCATTAAAAATAAGGTGCAAGATATGTTTGAGACTCACATTGAAGAGCTGGTTCTCCCCAATCATCCCTACAGAAAACTTTTAGCAGCTATAGATTTTAAAGAGCTTTGCAAGCCTCTTAGGAATTTGTTTCATGAGACGTTGGGAAGAAAGGGTTATCATATTGAATCGGGATTTGCAGCCCTTGTTCTGCAATGGATGGAGGACTTAGGCGTTGTCAAAAAATAACTTTTAGAGCCGCATAGAGAAAAAATACTGTTTTTCATGGAGAAATCGTAACTCTAACCATAGGTTCGATTCGGTAATTCCATTCCCCATGAAATTTGTCGCGAGTGATCCCTATACTCTCAAAATCCTCGTCGCTAACTTCTCTACCCTTCTCATACTTCCTGTAATCTATCTGCGAGTTAATTTTCAGACCCTTGGTCGCAGTTGTATTGCCAATCAACTGTACCACGGCCTCTCGACTCACCAGGGGAACCCCTCTCCAATTTAACGTGATATAGCTGAACATTTTGTGTTCTATTTTGTTCCACTTACTCGTTCCGGGAGGAAAGTGACATACATGAATCTCAATCTGCAGTTCATTCGCTTAACCTTAACTTTACAATCTAGAGAAAAGGCCTTTTTTGTCGACTTGAAAGATCGCCTGATTACTGCCTTTAATGAGGCAAACAATAAAAAATAATTTAGGATAGGTAGTCCGGAGAGTGAGATGCCGTATACAACTGACATCGCTTATGTCTAGTCAGATGATGGTAGCCTTTAGGTATATGCTCCTCCGTGTTGTTCTTTTGTGTTAAAAAACACCATAGACAAGGATTTATGCAAGCCTTGGTATTTAATTTTAAAAGGCTGATTTCTTTGCACGATCTGGTTATTCAGCAGAGATCGTAGGGCTCCGTGCTGCCCAGATTTCGCCAAAAATTGGCAAAATTTGGAAAAAAGACAAACTGCAACGTTCATCTGATGTCATAAGGTGAAAAACTTTTGCTTTTAGTGTTTTTGTAAAAAATTTGTTTTGAACAATTTTTAAATCAGGCTTTTTCTAAACAGGCCCTTAATATGACCCACAAATCGATCTTCCAACTAGGAAAAAAGAACTCAAATACAGGCCATTATAATTTCGAAAGAGGTCTAATCTTTACTTTTCAGGAGAGACCGGTATAAGTTGTACAATTTCTTTAAGAGTTTTTACAAAAAAATCTATTTCTTCGATCGTATTGTAAGGTGCAAAAGAAAGGCGCACAGTACCTGGAATGTTAAATCTTTGCATGAGGGGTTGCGCGCAATGATGCCCTGTGCGGACAGCAATTCCCCGTAAATCAAGAAGCACACCTAAATCAGAAGGATGTATCTGAGGGATTACAAAGCTAATAATTGGACCTTTGTATTTAGCTGTTCCGATGATCTTTAAATTAGGGATCTCTTGGAGTTGCTCTGTAACATAGAGCATTAGTTCTTCTTCATAACGGATACTATTCAGCTTCCCTACTTTTTCAATATAACTTAAAGCTTTTCCAAGGCCAATTACAGAAGCAATCATAGGAGTCCCTGCTTCAAATTTTAGCGGTAATGCCTGATAGGTTGTTTTCTGGAAAGATACATTCGCAATCATATCCCCACCTCCTTGATAAGGAGGCATTTTGTCTAAGAGTTCTCTTTTACCATATAGTACACCAATACCTGTTGGGCCAAAAGCTTTATGCCCAGAAAAAGCAAAAAAATCGGCATCTAGATCTTGGACATCGATAGGAATATGAGGCGCTGATTGAGCTCCATCGATAAGAACTTTTGCCCCCCACTCATGGGCTAAGGCAATGATTTTCTTGATGGGGTTGATTGTTCCAATTGCATTAGACATATGCGTAATAGCAACAATCTTTGTATGCTCAGATAATAAAGTAAGATAAGCCTCTAAATCAAGCTCCCCATTATCTGTGATAGGAATGACTTTTAAAACAGCGCCTTTGTCTTCACAAATCAGCTGCCAAGGCACAATATTGGAGTGGTGTTCCATCTCTGATATGATCACCTCATCTCCAGGCTTTAAAAAGGCCTTTCCAAAAGAGGCTGCTACAAGATTAATGGCTTCTGTAGTCCCTTTTGTGAAGATGATCTCCTCTTCATGAGCAGCATTCAGAAATTTTTGCACCTGCTTGCGTACGCCACTATAAAGAGCCGTAGACGCAAGAGAAAGAGCATAAACAGCTCGATGCACAGTTCCATACTCTTCTCCATAAAACTGGCTGATGGCATCAATAACGGAACGAGGTTTTAAAGAAGTTGCTGCTGAATCAAAATAGACAAGCGGTTTCCCATGGACTTTTTTCTGCAACATCGGAAAATCAGTGACGTCATAAAGACTACAAGAAGGAGTTTTTAACATGGGTAAGCTCCTGATGGATGATGGAAGGATAGACTGCTTGCTGGATCAGCTCTCCAATAAAACCTTGTACCAGTAGATTTTTTGCAACATCGCGCGGAATGCCTCTACTTGTTAAGTAAAAGAGTTGCTCACAATCAAGCTCAGATACAGTAGCACCGTGTGAGGCTTTGACATCATCTGCGAAGATTTCTAAGTTAGGCTTGCTATTGGCTACTGCATGCTCTCCTAAAATAAGATTATTATTGAGCTGGTAAGCTTCTGTTTTTTGTGCATCTGGAGTGACAAAAATTTTCCCTTCAAAACTTGACCGAGATACATCGTCCAATACACCTTTAAACTTTTGCATTGACCGACATGAAGGAGCTTCATGTCTCATAAGAACGTGGACATGGGTCTCTTCTTTTCCTTTCAGCATCCAGCCACCTTGGACAAGTGCTTCTGCATTCTCTCCTATCAATGCTATTTGAAAACTATGCCTTGTGAGTTCTCTCCGAGGATAAAGCGTGAGTGCAGATAAATAACTATCTCTTTTCAAAGTAGCTTTTACAGCAGAAAAACTACGCCCTTCAATAGAAGAAGAGACCTCGAGGCAGGAAAATCTAGCACTATCTTCGAGCGCAACATCGATCACGCTATTTGAAAAGCCCGGGCCTGTCGCTGAGGTAATGAGTTTGATCTCTGCGTGAGAGGCTACAAATAATTGTAGCCGTGGCAAAGAGAGCTGGCCACCATCTGTTGTGAGAAATAAACATTGTATAGGAGTGGTGCAAACAACTTTCGGAGGGACATAGATGAAAGCGCCTTGAGGATGAAGAGCAAGATTAAGGATAGCAAAAGGATCTGTATCTTCACGGAGCGTTTTACTCCATCTATTTTGTAAAAAGGTCCCGTAAGAGCGCATCGCCTCTCCCAAAGGCATCACGACGACTTGTTTAGGAAGGGCACTCAACTGAGAAAGTGTGGGATCAAAAAAACCATTGACAAACACAAGGCAGGAGTCTTTTGCCTCTGGATAAATCAACATCTCTATCTCTTCTTTCGAAAAGCTGTGAGAGTGCGTGACAGAAAAGGTGTCTTTACAGAGAGCCTTGAGGGGAACATATTGGAAAGCCCCACCACTTTTTTCAGGAAGTCCTAACTCCAAAAAATGATCAAAAGCTCGCTCTCTTAAAACCTTTAAAGGTAGCGCCTCTTTGACTTGTGCAAGAAGAGACGTCATATTGGAATAAAATGCTTCGAAATCAGTAGACACTATCATGTTTTACCTGTTAGCCAATCATACCCTTTTTCTTCCAGTTTAAGAGCGAGCTCTGGGCCTCCGGATAACTCGATTTTCCCATCGATTACAACATGCACAAAATCAGGACGGATGTAATCTAAAAGACGTTGATAGTGGGTGATTAAAATCAGCGCCTTATCCTTTCCTTGAAGACGATTTACCCCTTCAGCAACCACTTTCATTGCGTCAATATCAAGACCTGAATCGGTCTCATCTAGAATGGCAATTTTAGGATCTAACACAGCCATTTGGAGAATCTCATTTCTCTTTTTTCTCCTCCTGAAAAGCCTTCGTTGAGATTGCGCGTTTTAAAACTCCCTTTAATCTCAGCAATAGACATTTTCTCATCCAGGAGTGTATTAAATTCTTCTTCTGAGAGAGTCTTTTGCTCTTTGCTTTTTTGCAAAGCATTGTAAGAAGCATGTAAAAACTGAAAGTTGGTCAACCCTGCAATTTCTAAGGGGTATTGGAAACCCATGAAAAGCCCCCTGTGAGCTCTTTCTTCCGGTGCAAGCTCTAGTAAGTTACGGTCATCCAGCCACACTTCTCCAGCTGTGATTTCATAATCAGGATGCCCAGCTAAAACTTTAGCAAGGGTCGATTTCCCAGCACCATTAGGTCCCATGATCGCATGGATTTCTCCTGCACAGACCTTGAGTGAGAACCCTTTTAAAATCGGCTTACCATCAATAGACACTTCGAGATTTTTAATATTTAACATAATTATCCTACAGAATTTTCTAACTTCAGGGCCAAGAGTTTTTGTGCTTCCACAGCAAACTCTAGAGGAAGCTCTTTAATGACATCTTTGCAAAAACCACTCACAACCAAATTGATCGCATCTTCTCTAGATATCCCCCGGGATTGTAAATAAAAGAGTTGATCTTCGTTCATTTTCGAGGTTGATGCTTCATGTTCTAACTGACTGCTTTTTCCAGCCACTTCTATGTAGGGAAAGGTATTTGCAGAACATTGATTCCCGACAAGCATAGAATCACACTGGGTGTAATTCCGCGCTCCTTCTGCCCTTGGAACAATCTTGACAAGGCCTCTATAAGTATTGTGTGACTGATCGGCTGAAATCCCCTTCGAAATGATAGTCGAGCGCGTGTTTTTTCCGAGGTGAATCATCTTTGTTCCTGTATCTGCTTGCATCTTTCCATTGGTGAGCGCTACCGAGTAAAACTCCCCCATCGACTCATCTCCTTGCAAGATACAACCAGGGTATTTCCATGTGATGGCTGCACCCGCCTCTACCTGTGTCCAACAAATTTTAGAGCGAACGCCGACACATTTACCTCGCTTGGTTACAAAATTGTAAATGCCACCTACACCTGTTTTTGGATCCCCCGCATACCAGTTTTGCACTGTCGAGTACTTAATCTCTGCTCTATCGAGTGCAACGAGTTCTACAACCGCTGCATGTAATTGATTTCTATCATAAGCAGGCGCTGTACATCCCTCGAGATAACTCACATAAGAATCATCTTCTGCAATAATGAGCGTCCTTTCAAACTGCCCCGTCTCTTTGTCGTTGATTCTAAAATATGTCGATAGCTCCATGGGACTCTTAACGCCTTTAGGAATATACACAAAAGATCCGTCGCTAAACACTGCTGAATTCAAGGCCGCAAAAAAATTATCCCCAATAGGAACAACCGTTCCTAAATACTTTTCTATTAACTCTGGATAAGTGTGAATTGCCTCTGAAATAGAGCACAAAACGACACCTGCTTTTTTTAGTTCTTTTTGAAATGTTGTTCCTAAAGAGACAGAATCAAATACGACATCGACAGCCACATTAGCTAACTGCTTCTGTTCATCTAGAGGGATCCCTAGTTTTGTAAATGTCCGTAAAATCTCTGGATCGACCTCATCCAAGCTGCTGAGCTGTTGTTTTTTCTTAGGAGCAGAGTAGTAACAAATATCTTGATAATCGATCGGAGGGTAATTAACATTGCCCCAGGTAGGCTCTGCCATTGTTTGCCATTTACGAAAAGCCTTCAGACGAAAATTGAGCAGAAACTCGGGCTCATTCTTTTTGGACGAAATCAAGCGAACAGTCTCTTCTGTTAGCCCTTTAGGGATCGCTTCCGATTCTATATTTGTCACGAACCCATATTTATAATCCGACTGTAGCATTTCCTGTGATGACATCCTTGCCCTATATTAAAATGGGCCCCATTATACCCCACCATAGATGGAGTGTAAATGCAAAAATTGCTAAGGATTATATATATTTTTTTAAACATCCCCTACACAACTCTGGTATTAATTATTTTTCCTAAATGGTATAACCTCCTATATGAATCCATCCAAACACCTTAGATCTTACAAAAAAATCTATTACCCTTATTGAAATCATTATAGGGTTCTTATTAGCAGCCCTTCTGATTGGGGGATTATTTGAAATCCAAAGGCAGTTCAATCTTTTACAAAATAAAGTTGAGCAAACCAAGCAGATTGTCTTCGGACGTCAGCGTTTTTACTCCAGGTTAGCCCAGATTTTTAACCACCTCGATAAATGCTGGGTAGATGGCAATTCACTTGTGTTAGAATACACACATGATTTAGATCGAGACCGTGCATTCCAAGGAAAGTGTTTGACCCTCCTGCACCGTATTGAGAATAACTTGGTCCTAACAACCTACGCAAAAGAAAAAATTAAACAAGAAATACTATTAAAAATAGATAAACATGCTACCATTTCTTTTGAGCTCTTAGATGCCCAATCACCACTAGGAATAAAAGAGTGGGTTCCAGATATTTTTAACGAAAAGCTACCTGACCTTGAACGGCGTATGCTTAAAATCACGATCGATGTCCCCAAAAAGGAAAAATTGAATTCCCATTTTGGATTAAACAAACATGAACATCCTTCCTTTTCTTTTTTCCTTCTTGATCATCATGGCTCTTGCCTTCAATTACGCTTCTGATAGAAAACAGTCTACTTTTTTATACTCTCTAGCCGCCCATAATTTTTTTCAGTCAATGCATGAAACCTACTCCCACTCCGCTAAAACTGCATACGCAAGGCTTCCCAAATCACTCAAGCAAGAAGCCATAAAACATATGAAAGAAGAAGAAGAGCCTGCACAAAGCCGCTCCTCCACCTATTTTAGAAAGGATAAGTGTTGTTACGAAGAACAAAAACTAGATCTAACTTCATTCCATGCCCCAGAAGTTTCTGCAAAAGACATCCAATATAAAATAGCTGTAAGACTGATCAAGGCCTTATATGAGCATGCTCCTTTTTACCAAGAAGGCCTCGAATATCAGGTAGTTAATGCTCTCTTAACAAGAGGAAAAAAAACTCTTTCCGAACTATTTCAAAACGATCCTACTCTATATAAAATGCTCAAAGGAACGAGCTCATATGAAGTGGGAACAGACAAAGGCTACCCCGCTCTTACAGACTATTGCAGCTTTACAGCTACAGACAAGCAGCTCTCATACCGAGACATTGCCCAGCCTGTCTTAGAAGCACTTGTTGGTTCTTCCCTCATGCAAATCATTGAAAATGAAGAAACAGTCGAAAACAAACCTCTTAAGAAAGAAAAATTAAAAGATCTTTTAACTAAGCACGTAGCAGATGTAGAGGAAAGAGAATATCTCCAAAAAATCTTTCACTTCAAACACACGAAAAAGGGAAAGCAAACCGCCTCCGTTGATGATAACAATCAAATGATCTTACGCCATTGACCCTCTTCTTTTAGGAAGAATAATGGTAAAGGTGGTCCCTTTGCCAAGAGTAGAGGTAACGGAAATTGATCCTTGATGCTTCTGAATGATTGTTTTTACAATCGCAAGCCCTAGCCCCGCTCCTCCAAGCTTACGTGCGTGTGATTTGTTGACGGTGTAAAACCGCTCAAAAATATGTTCTTGGTCTGGGAGTGTAATACCAATACCATGATCAGACACCTTGATTTCAATGTTCTGTTCCTTTTCTTCTACTTCCAAAATAACATGTGCAGGAGGAGGGGAGTATTTCACTGCATTTTCAAGAATATTCATGAGAGCCATTTCAATCAAATCAGGATCGATAGGTAAAGTGATTTTACTTTGAGGAGTGTGCACCTCTAGCTTTATATCGGGATGGAGTGAGAGTAGATTATCCTTGCAATTGACAATTACCCGATCTATATCGCACGCTTGGAACCTACTTTCTGAAAGGTTTTCGATATCTGCTAATGTGAGCAAGTTTTTAACCAGCATATCCATCCGCTCACAGTTGCGCACAATTTTTTCTATGATATCAGCAAAGAGCTCAGGAGAGATATTGGGCATCTCTTGAAGTGTTTCCGCAAAACCCTTAATGATCGTAATTGGCGTTCGAAGCTCATGGGAAGCGTTAGCTACAAACTCTTTTCCCATTTCTAAAACCTTATAGTGATTTGTTTTGTCCTGAAGGACAATCACAGCACCTAGTCCATCTTTTTTAGGTGACACAATAAGATCAAGGTACTGTTTTTTTTCTTCTTCTTGAAAAAATAGAATCCATCGAAATAACACGCTCTTTTTGAGCAATAGATAGAAGCGCCTGGCACTTTTCTAAAAGATCAGAACGAGGCGTCTCTTTGTGAGCTAAGAAAAGATGCTCAAGGAGCTGCTTCTGAGAAATTCCAAGCATTTTGCTAGCTGTAAAATTGAGATAACGGACAACACCTGTTTTATCGACTGCAATCACTCCTTCAACGAGTGTTTCAAGGATTGTCTCTTTTTCATTTTTTTCCTCCAAAACACTCTCGATTTGTCTCTGCACTTTTTCAGATAGAGAATTCAACGTAGAGGCAAGCTGTTTAAAATCAGTACTAAATGGGTTTTTCAGCACAATTCTAGGGACTGTTTGGACAGCCCCTTCACGGTATGGTCTAATTGCTTCAATGATCTCTTGTATAGGCCTGCTAAACCGCACAAAAATCCACCATGTGATCAATGTGAACACCACTAGAAACAGGACCTCAAATATAAACATTCCAAGCTGAAAATTACTCACTAATATCTCTACTTGAGAATAAGGAAAAGCTGTGCGCAAGACATAGACTTTGCCTTTAAAATCAAAGCGAATAGCAACATAGGCCAGCTTACGATCAAAAATCTCTGACCATCCGATATCGTACCCCTTCCCTTTTGTAAAGGCTTCTGTCACTTCTACGTGGGATGTCGGGTGTAAAGGTTCAAACTGATCTTTGAGCTGTTTGACTAAGTAGACATCATAGATCAGCTGGTACTGGTCATTTATGAGCCCAACATTAAAAAAAACAAACGGGTCTTGATTCTTAAGATAATCAATCATCCCTGCTTCATCTTTTTGTTTTTTTAATTCGATAATGAGGTCAGCCGATGTTTCTTCTAGAGAATTTTGAACAATTTGATGAACTGCCTTCCTTGCAATTGGAAAAACAACCAACATGAAAAACACAAAGAAGGCGCTCTGTGTAAAAAAGATCTTTTTTCTAAAGCTCCATCTCTTGAAAGTGTTAATCATAAAAGTTTGTATATCCTTTAGGAGTGATCACGATCGTATCTTCATGCCGAATTCCTCCAACTCCTGGTAAGTAGAGGCCTGGTTCAATTGTAATAACCATGCCGGGCTCTAAAACAACATCTTGATCTGCGCCTTCTTTTCGGATCCTGGGAAACTCATGAATCTCTAATCCAACGCCATGACCAAGGCTATGGACAAATAAATCTTCCATCCCCGCCTTCTTCATCTCCAGTCTTGCTGCCAGATCGAGATTTTTTAATTTTGTTCCAGGACGGCATAAAGCAAGCGCTGCCTTATGCGCTCTTTTTACCACCTTTTCCATTGCTACAAGTTGGGAGTTTTTCTTGCCGTAATATAAAACACGCGTCATGTCAGAGTTGTACCTATCTACGACAACTCCAATATCTATCAATATTATATCCCCTTTTCTTTAAACGCCTCAATCCTGGTCTATAATGAGGCATCGCGCTTCCTTCTCCAAAAGCAATGATGGGCTCAAAGGCAAGTCCTGTAGCTCCATGCGATAAACAATACATCTCGAATTTTTTCGCAACGACCTTTTCTGTCACACCCTCTTTCAAAATCTTGCGGATATACAAAAAACCCTTCCACAAAAGATCTGCTGACCTCTTTAATGCCTTTAATTCATCTGCATCTTTGACCACACGGATGTTTTTTAAGGGATTTGGAATTTTCTTTAATTTCTTAGGAAAGAGTTTTTGCAGACTATCATACTGATCAACAGACGTGTAAGCGCTATCAAAAGCAAGCGTTTTGAGCTCTTTCAAAAACTTCTTAAGCCCTTCTTGAGAACTTTTTTCGACATTGACACATCCATTTTGCTGGCACATGTGAAAATATCTTCCGTCGACAAAAAGAGTAGCCCCCTTTGTCGTAACAACAAGCCTCCCCAAAGAGAGGTTTAATCCCGTGAGATAAAAAAGATCGATGGGATTATCAACTATACATCCTTCCACCTTCTCTTTTCTCAAAAGTGTTTGGAACCTTTCTATACGTTCACTGAAACAGTTTTTTAATATCATTGTTGCTCACGATTGCAATAATAGGAGCCCCAGAAGGCGTTAACTGAGGAGCAGGTAGTTGCAAAATTTTCTCCGCAAGGGCTAAAGCTTCTTGTAGCACAAAAGATTTTTTTCTCCTCCTAGCAAATTTTGCAACAACCTGGTACCCTTCTTCTTTTTCTCCAGCTAGAGAACGTAGAACATCAGGGATCTCTTGAGCAGAAAGGAAAGGGGGAATTGCTTCTACAATAAATGCCTGCTTCCCAACAAGACGGACTCCAAAACCCATCTTTTCCATCTCTGGAAGCCTTTTTTCGATTTCTATTGCTTCATCCCGCGCAAGATCAACTGCTACAGGGATCAAAAGTCCTTGAGAAAGGGTATCTCCCCCTTTTCGAGCTAAGGAATCAAAAGTGACTTTCTCCTCAGCAGCAAGTAAATCTATCCATATAACTCCCCCTTCTTCTTTTTTTCCAACAAACGACTCTAGACCTTCTAATTGTAAAAGGAGGTAGTGTTGAAAAAGACCGATTAACTGTAGTTCAGGTTTACAGGAAAAAAAGAGACCTTCTCCTCATCACCTGTTTCTCTTAACATCAACGTAGAAGACCACTCTGCAAAAACATCCCTCTTAATTTCAGGAGAAAAAGAAACCGATTGCGTAGGTATAGAAGCGTGAAACGATTTCTCTATCTGCTCTTTCACCAGTTGTTTTAAAAATGCCTCTTGCTGAAAACGCACTTCCCTTTTCTGAGGATGGACATTCACATCCACTACACTCGGAGGAATATCTAGATGTAAAATATAGACAGGGTAGCGATCACCATCAAGGCGCATCCCGTATCCCTCTTTTACAGCAAAAGAAATCAGAGGAGCGACAACTGATCTTCGATTGATAAATGTATACTGCCCTGTTTTGTTTAATCTTGACTGCGCAGGAGAGGCAAGATAACCTTTGATGCGATACTCTCCTATTTGAACATCGAGAGCCTTCATCTCTTTTACAAACTCCCCTCCGAACACTTCTCGTATTCGTAAAACCTGTTCCATATTGCCCGCAAAAGAAAAGACCTCTTTCTCCTGACTTACAAACTCAAACGTAATTTCGGGGTGAGCTAGTGCAAGCGCAATCAAAAGGCGATGCACATCTGCAGTCGCTGCAGCCGATGATTTCTGAAATTTCTTACGGGCAGGAACATTATAAAAAAGGGAACGCACGTCGATGGTTGTGCCAGGACGTCTCGGAAAAGGAGCCAGTGAAAGAACTCTACCTCCTTCACATTCCACCTTTGTCCCGGGAGCATCGCTCACTGCCGTTGTGAGTGATAGTTTAGAAATTGCAGCAATAGAAGCAAGGGCCTCACCCCGAAACCCCATTGTCATAAGTGATGATAGATCCTCTGCTTGCCGGATTTTAGAAGTCGCATGCCTCTCTAATGAAAGAAGCGCATCATCAGGACCCATCCCACACCCATTATCAATCACCCGGATGAGCTGAAACCCTCCTTCTTTAATTTCTACAAAAATACGCTTTGATCCCGCATCTATCGCATTTTCTACCAGCTCTTTCACAACAGATGCAGGGCTCTCTATCGCTTCTCCGGCAGCAATACGATTGATTGTCTCATTGGATAAAATCTGTATCAAACTCATAATCCGATTATGGTACCAAAAAATAGGAGTTTTTGTATGCTATCTAAATGCCCCAATTGCCCACTGCTACACGCATTATAAAAAACTCCAAGGTGCTGGCTATATTGCCTATTTTGCTGGAGGATGGGTGCGCGATTTTTTAATGCAACACCCTTCCGATGATATTGACATTGCCACCTCAGCTTCGGTCGAAGAAGTAGCCAAACTCTTTCCCAAAACCATTCCCGTAGGGATTGCTTTTGGGATTATCATCGTCGTAGAAAATAGCCATCAATTTGAAGTTGCAACATTTCGGACAGATGGCCCAACACTTGACGGAAGGCGGCCCCAAGGAATTAATCCCGCAACACCTGAAGAAGACGCCAAACGCAGAGACTTTACAATCAACGGCCTCTTCTACGACCCTTTGAAAGAAAAAATTTACGACTATGTTGGAGGAAAAGCTGACATCGAAAAAGGAATCATTAAAGCAATCGGAGATCCCCATGAGCGCTTCCTAGAAGATAGACTCCGCATGATGCGCGCTGTCCGCTACTCCACCCGCTTTAATTTTCCCATTGATCCAGCAACCACCGCAGCTATCTTAGCGCACGCAACCAGTTTATTCCCTTCCGTTGCTATTGAGCGCATCTTTCTAGAGTTTAAAAAGATGTCCCTTTTTTCCCATTTTGATCAAGGCCTTGTCACGCTCCATCAATTAAACTTACTGCCCACCATTTTTCCCGACCTTGCAGGCATTTCTTCAGAAGAAGTCGAAAAGCGTGTCTCACCCATCAAGCACTTTCCTAAAAACACCCCTACCATCGCAGAACTCTTAGAGCTTTTCCCTAACCAATCCTCAGATAAACTCATTAAACTCTGTGAATATTTAAAAATCTCTAACCCCGATAAACAGCTAGTCCAATATTTACACCATGCTCAAACACTCTTACGCATGCCAAAAGATTGGCAAGAAAATCTAGAACTCGTTGAATGGGCCCATTTCTATGCAAATCCCCACGCCTCTCTTGCCCTAGACATCATGACAGCCCACCTCTCCTCATCTGAAAAACCCTCTTTTTTACAAGAGCACGCAGAAAGAAGATCTCTCTTAGAAAAAGCAATCAAGCGCATTCAATCCCACCACCCCCTTGTTTCGGCAGAGCTACTCATGCAAGAAGGTATCCCTCCCGGCAAACACCTTGGTCTTCTTCTCAAAGAAGCAGAGAGGCTCGCCGTCAATCATCAACTCGAAGACCCCAAAGAAATCATAGCCCTGCTTAAACAATCCTCTTTTTGGAAACCGGATAGATAGGCAAAAAAAACATTGCCTATGAATTAAATTTTTGATTAGAATCCAGCTTTTTAATCCCGGAACAAGATGATTTTAAGGAGCCTCTGGATAAGTGCTTTGTCGGAGATTGCTGATCAATTTTTCGAAGACGACGATTTTGGAGAACGCAGCTAACATGCAGAATGTTCGTGAGTTCGAAAAATCTAGTATTCGCAAAAATTGGCAACAAGATTCGGGAAATGACTTGTCCAGAGGTTCCTTAAGAAGAGGTGTCTTTCCTTTTATTTTGTTTTTAGCAGCAATTTTTTTTGTAAGTTCCCTAAAAGCTGACTGGAAAAATCATCTACGTCCCTGCGAACAAGATAAAGTGTGTACACCGATTGCAGGCGTTGATTTTATCTACATGATCAACTTGTCTGAACGATTGGACAAATTAACAGCTTCGCTCCGAAGCCTGCAAAAATATAATATTGTTCCTTATCGTTTTAATGCTGTTGATGGATGGACCCTTCCTTCCACTGTTTTTTCTAATCTTCAACCAAATCCTCTATCTCCAGTGATGAACCGTGGGCGTATTGGGTGCTTGATAAGCCATCTTTCCGTCCTATACGACGCCTATAAAGCTGGATATTCCACCATCTGGGTCATGGAAGACGATCCTGACATTTTAGAAAACCCCCATCTTCTATCCGCTATTATTGCTGATTTAGACCAAAGGGATATCTTATGGGATATCCTATACACAGATGTTGAAACAAAAGATAGCTTCGGCCGTAGGATCTATCCAGTTAGTATAATACCACGTCCAGGAGTTCCCGCCCATGATCTTTATAAACGTCGCTATCCAGTGAATGATCTCTGCACAGAAATCGGAATGCGCTTTGGTTGCTACTCTATGATCATTCGCCGCTCTGGGATTGAAAAAATTTTAAACTTTTTCGAACAAAACAATCTTTTCCTTCCCATCGATAACGAATTACCCCATGTTCCCGGATTAGTACAAATCACGCTTACAAAAGACATTGTCTCTCATCGCCGCGAGCAAATGTCTAACACCCAAATGTCCCCCGCTCAACATCGCACCATTAACAACAAACTAGAAAAAAGAGGTAATTTCGTGAAAAAAAACATAAGTTATTATTAAGCGCACTTACATTTACGTGCGTATCGGCCTTTGCAGATGGTGCCACCACAACACCAGATCCTTTCTTAAGAGGATCCGATTTAGAGAATACAAACATTCCTCCTGCTTATAATTACCCTGCCGCTATTAACACGCATAAGTGGGATTATTTTGTTGATGCTAGCTTTATTTATTGGCATGTAAGTGAAGAATTTTTAAGCCCCGGAATTAAGAATACGGTCATTGGAAATACTTCCAGCCGAGATTCCGTAGTTGATATTTTTGCCGGAAGGGCACTCGGTCCCCAATTTGCTTACCGCCCTGGGTTTAAAGTAGACTTTGGAGTTAATACCCCCTTTGATAATTGGTCAGTTGATTTTGAATGGACGCGCATTAAGGAAGAGATCACAACAAACTATGACATCGGCACTATAGGAACCCCAAACGATCAGGTGTCTTGGACAAGCTTATGGAACACTCCGACTAATAAACCCATACACACGAAATGGTCATTTTATCTCAATCTATTCGATCTAAGTCTAGCCCGTCCCTTTTATGAAGGAAAGCGCCTAATTGTTTCCCCTTTGATGGGCCTTCGAGGTATCACCTTAGACCAAAACACACGCTATAAGTCAACAAGTACAAACTGGATTACTCCTGCTACATTGGATGTCGACTACATCTCCCATCTTTGGGGAATAGGGCCCCGCTTAGGAGCAGATTTAGCATGGCTCCTTTACAAAGAGTTCCGCATTATTGGTTCTGGAACAGGAAGCTTGTTATATACAAGGTACACATCCAATAAAACTGTCCCGCATCAGTCACCTAGTACACCAGACGTAAAAGTCACTGCATTCGCCCCTTTTGAATCTGTTGCTAATCCTGAATTCAGCGCACTCCGAGCTAATTTAGAGCTTGACCTAGGATTGGGATGGGGAACTTATTTTTCTGATCAGAAATACCATATTGACTTTAGGGCAACCTATGATTTCCAAGCGTTCTTCAAAATGAATGTGATGTCAGCTCTTGTGAATTCTTGGATAGGAGACATTTACATGCACGGACTTACAGTTTCTGGACGCTTTGATTTTTAAATCTAAACATTTGATCTCTTCCAAGATTCAAAGATTGGAAGAGATCTATTTCTCTGCGTCTTGGAGAAGCCAAGAGTCTATCCTATTGACAATATGTTCATATTCGCCTTCCCGCTTTCCTTTGTGCATCCTGCCGATGTCAAAGTGAATGGGACGATCGCCAACAAAACCGTAATTATGAGTAACAGCTTTGTCATCGTCGGTAAACCCTTTTTGAATACGCCTTTCGACAAGGGCTAGAACAGATACAACAGATTGTTTTAAAGCTTTTGCGTCTCTGCGAAGAACAAGACGCTTGAACCTGTCAAAAATGAGTTCCGCTTTTTCTTGGATGATGAAAGGTGCTTTATCTAAATCAATCAGATGTGCTTTCCCTGAGCGATCAGAAACCATGACTGTCTTTTGGAGGTGGGAGGTGGGAGTAAGATGAATAAATAAAAGCCCTGTATCTTCTGGAAGCTCTTTGTAAGCCATATAGTAAGAGTCTAGAGCAATAATCAGCTTATCCATTCTTTTTTGCCGTTTCTCAGTGCTGGCAATAGAAGGATCTTTGAAAAACTTGATCACATATTTTCCATCTTGAGAAGCAAAAGCAAATGTCTGAGCACCGACCCCTAGGTAAGAAAAGCGTTGATTCAAAATACGATGGAGGGTCTCTTGCTCATCTGATGTGAAAGGCACATCCCATTCAGGATGGTTAGGAACAAAAGTAGAAACTTTCGAAGGAGAGAACTTTTTTGCAGCATGGCTTATATTCCAAAAGACAAAGGTCCCAGAAAGTAAAACAGCGATTAGACCAGAGAGAATCTTGCTCTTGAATGTAAATTGTGCCATCATAGCCTCATGCCACCTATAAAAATTACGAGTGCTCAGCACCCTATTGTAAAACGATTTGTCAAACTTCGCCAGGATAAATCATTTCGCATAGAAGAAAAAAGCGTTGTAATCGTAGGCAAGCATCTTGTTAAAGAAGTTTCTTGTCAATTTCCCATAAAAACCTTGATCATCGACCACGATTTTCCAGGGATTAGTGCAGAAAATACATTCCTTGCGACACCTGAAATTCTTAAAAAGATTACCTCTTTGGCTCAGCCAGAAGGGATCGCAGCAGAAGTTGCCCTCCCTGAAACCGGGCCTACTAAAAGGTAAAAAAATATTTTGGTGCTCGATAGAATTTCTGATCCAGGAAATCTGGGCACCCTTTTGCGAACAGCACTCGCTCTAGGATGGGAAGGGGCCTTTTTAACCCCCCACTCAGCAGACCCCTTCAATGACAAAGCGATCCGAGCATCCAAAGGCGCCTGCTTCTTTTTGCCCCTCCAGGAGGGGTCATATGAAGAACTCGAAGAGCTGCTCAAAGAAAATCAGATAACAGCTTATGTCGCCGATCTCAAAGGAACCTCTTTACCAAATCTCAAAGTAAAACACCCTCTTGCTTTGATTTTAGGCAATGAGTCTTTGGGTCCTTCTGCTTGGGCTAAACAACACGGCTCTGCGATCTCTATTCCAATGAAAAAAGATGTAGAATCGCTCAATGTAGCAAGTGCCGGCGCGATTTTAATGTACGAATTAATACAAGGATAAACATGAGCCTAATTACATCTGTGCGCGCGCTCGAAATTTTGGATTCGCGAGGCACACCTACGCTAGAAGTTTTTGTAATAACAGATGATGGATCAATCGGTAAAGCGGCTATTCCATCAGGTGCGTCTAAAGGAGAGCATGAAGCTCTTGAAATGCGCGATGGTGATAAGACACGCTACTTTGGGAAAGGCGTGAAACAGGCGATTGCGAATGTAGAGGGACCTTTAGCCAAATGCGTACTGAAAAAAAATGTACACGAGCAGGTACTCTTAGATCAATCTCTGATTGAAGCAGATGGGACAGAAAATAAATCTAAATATGGGGCTAACGCAATACTGGGAGTTTCTCTTGCCT
Organism: Rhabdochlamydiaceae bacterium; assembly: GCA_047459655.1. GTDB lineage: Bacteria > Chlamydiota > Chlamydiia > Chlamydiales > Rhabdochlamydiaceae > CANJJB01. The sequence continues at coordinate 20,812 of JAJREF010000003.1, read as the reverse complement.
GTGCAAAAGCAGCAGCGCTATCCTCTCGCGAGCCACTCTATCAATACTTAGGAGGTAAAGAGGCCCATCTTCTTCCTTGCCCTATGATCAATATCATCAACGGTGGTGTACATGGAAATAACGGTCTTGACTTTCAGGAGTTCATGATCTGCCCCCGAGGCGCGCTTTCATTCCACGAAGCTGTCCGTTTAGGAGCTGAAGTCTTTCACACCTTAAAAGCACTTCTCAAAAAGCAAGGATACAGCACAGCTGTTGGAGATGAAGGAGGCTTTGCACCTCCGCTGCGATCCCATGAAGAAGCGCTAGACCTTATTTTACATGCAATTGAGCAAGCGGGGTATAAAGCAGGCACAGAGATCTCTCTTGCCCTCGATTGCGCAGCCTCTGAATTTTATGACCCTGCCACAAAAAAATACCGGAGCAAATCTTCACAAGAGCAGATCGAATATATCCAAAAACTATGCAAGACTTATCCGATTGATTCTATCGAAGATCCCTTAGATCAAAATGATTGGGAGGGATGGCAAGCACTGACAGCTTCGCTAAAAAACATTCAAATCGTAGGCGATGATATCTTTGTTACAAACCCCCTCTTTCTAAAAAGAGGCATCAAAGAAGAGATTGGAAATGCTATTTTGATCAAGTTAAACCAGATTGGAACCTTGACAGAGACCCTGCAAACAATTCAATTAGCGAAAGAATCAGGCTACAACACCATCATATCTCATCGGTCTGGTGAGACAGAAGACACTCTGATTGCTGATTTGGCGGTAGGAACGGGGTGCGGTCAAATAAAAACAGGATCCCTCTCTCGGAGCGAACGAGTAGCAAAATACAACCGCCTTCTTGAAATTGAACAAGATCTAGGGACTCGAGCAGCTTACGCTTCGATTCACTAAGGGTCTGTCCAAAGATAATTTGGACGGCTAGACCGTGTGAAAGATCCCGGGGTTTGACACAGTCTAGATGCCCAACTTATCTTTGGACAGACCCTAACGGCTCATATAATACCCGCCTGAGGTTGTCGTGTAAACCAAAAGGCACATGTTTCTGAAGAAAGGCTTCTACATCTCTAGAAGTGAAGGTTTTTTCTTTTTTCATCAAGGTGGACAGAATATGGACAGGATCTTGCGACTGTTTTCTGTTTTCTTCTAATAACCTTGCGTGTTCACACACGATCGCAAAAGCTTGCCCTCTCATACGTACAGGGCCTAAATGCTCTTGGGGAACAACGCCATTTTTATCAACGATTAAAGAGAGTCCTTTTGCCTTAAAAAAAGCGTTTTGTCCCAGAGTCCAGAAATAGCCCCAATCGGGACCTTCTACTACTTTACCGAAACAAACCTTAGGCATGAGATCTCTTGCTTTATGGTCTTCTAGTTCGACCCCATTTTTCTTACATCTGCGTGTTGTGATGAGCACATGGGCGTGCCAGTTATGCTCTTCTTTTTCAGGAGTATGAATATCGATTTGCGCAAGAAGACCTTTACTCACAAAATGGGTTTGGACAAAATCCCTTGCAAGCCAAATACGATCATCTAAAGAAATTTCCTGGTCATCAGGGAGTGCAAGCAGCAGTTCGATAGCTACTTGTGAGTTGTATCTTTTTTCTTTTTGTTCAGCAACATTCCACAATGTTTCTGGATCTTTGAATTTTTGGCAGGCACCTTCAGGAAGTAGAACTTCATGAAATGCGGGAGGCTCTTTGGATGACCAGTCATATAATTTGGGGCCGTAGATACAATTGCCTTCAAACTGAATGGCGCCACGTAGATTGTAGGCTGATTTTGCACAGGCATTCTTCCCAGCGGACCTCTTCACAAACTCTATCCTTGCAAAACCAATGGCCATTGTGATTTTTCAATATTTTATCGATTTTTTTAAAGTTAAAAAACTGATTGCTTAAAATTGTCTTTGCATATTGCGTAATATTTAATTTTTTTTCAAGAAATTTGTAAGCTAGTGTATCAATTTTTAAATGCTTGCTTTTGAAATGAGCTGTTTAAAAATAGAGATTTTTGGAGGATCTTCTTCAAAAAAATATCCCGTCTTGATAAGATCGCCTAAGTCACAAAAATATGAGGCCTAGAGAACTGACACTTAAAACACACAACACTTCTTAACCTACAAAGGCATTCGAATTGAAAACGAAACCACAACCGACAAACGAAAATAGAGACATCGCATTTGATCCAGATAATAACCATGTGCTTGATGCTATTTTAGAGATTTTTAAAAATCACAAAATTCATCCCATCATGAAAGTGATTGGAACACACTTGCAATCGACAAACAAAAGCGCTTTTTCCAAAAAAATAGGCATCTCCAGAGCCACTCTTTATGATATGTTAAATGGCAAGAAGAACCCTACATTACGGATTTTTGTAAACTGCGTCCACCAAGTCTTGCTCGATTTAGCTGAGCAAAAAACTACTCATTCCACAAAACCAAAAAAATCAAAGGACTCTCTTCCTTCCGAAAAAATTGTAAAGGATAAACAACTGATCCTAGATGCTGTTGTCGAAATTTTTAAACGAAATCAGATCCATCCTATGATCGATGTCATCCATACTTATCTAAAATCAAAAAACAAAACTGTTTTTGCTAAGCATGTGGGGATCTCTAGAGCAACCGTTTACGATATGTTAAGCGGGAAGAAAAATCCTACTCTTCTGGTTTTTATGCAGTGTGTGAGTGTTATGCTCAATGCCACGCAAGAGACTTAATATTTTTCTTTCTAAAAATGTCTGATATATCATACAATGTCCACTAATCTAGATTTTCATGCTAGCTAAGTTTGCTTTAGCAAGAAGATCGGACAGCTAAACACACGCCTGTAGGCTTGGACTGTAGTAGAACAGGTCTGTATCCGCCCAGGAAGAATAAAACTGGTTATGAAAACACAACAGATTATTGAAAAAGAAAAACTAGCTCTAAAAAAGGCTGTCCTAGAAAAAAGAGAAAAACTGCTGAGAGAAAAAGAAAGAAAAATCAGAACAAGACAGCTGATCCGGATTGGGGAGCTAGCATTAAAAGCAGGAATAGGAGAGATTCACGAAAACATTCTTTTTGGAGCTTTCTTAGAAGTCAAAGAACGCTCGAAGAACCCCTCTACTTTGAACAAGTGGGATAAAGATGGAACAAAAGCCCTTGAAGTGGACAAAGATCACTATCCTCAACAACTTGCTGTTTCTTTTAAGGAGGAATCTCTTGAAGCAAAAATGCTTTTAAAAGAAAGACAGTTCAGGCGGAACTCTTTCCGCAAGGAGTGGTATGGCTATGGGAAAAAAGAAGAGTTAGAAGAATTATTGAAGGAATATAGTGCCACTATTGAAGTCATCGCTACACAAAATTAAAATGAAGACAGGCCTGCAATCGCCCCTCGTTTACTTACTGGTTTTTTCCCTAGTCTCTCTCCTTGTCTCTTTTGGAACTGAAATGTTTCTTCATCTCCGCCCCTGCCCCTTATGCCTCACGCAGAGATACCTTCTGATTCTGATTGCACTCAATGGTTTTTTGGGAGCACGGAGTCTTTTCAAAGTTTCATATATTATTACATGCAAAATATTGCTTGTTGTGCTTTTTATTGCCTCCCTTACACTCACATCCATTAAACTTGGATTCAAAGGGCACTTAGCTTATTTTTCACAAAAAGAAAGCTCAGCAATCCTCAAACTGTTAGAGGATCCCCACTCTTTTTTCTATGGATTCCACGCTCCCCTATCATTGTTTAATGTTTTAGGTGCCTCCATTATTTTTTTCTTACTAGATCCATTAAAAAACCCTCGAAACTCAAAATTAGAGAATGAGGAGCATTCCGGGACCTCCACATAAATTGTTCATTTCATTGTTTTACAGCCACTAATACTATTTGCAAAAAATAAAATCTGCGAAAAAAACCGATTGTAGTGATTTGAGCGTTTTAAAGAGGTCTCACAATTCGATCTTCAACGCTTTGAAATAGTCCATGTGCCTTCCATTCTCCGTAAGGTGAGTGCAAAGTTGGCTCGTGATTTTTTGAAAAAGAGCCCCTTTTGTGGTACTTTTCCCTAAAGAGGCCCAGTTCATATATGGAATAGTGATACTAATGAGACTACATGCTCTAAGTTCTCCTAGGTTGAGATGTGACCAAAGAGTCACCCTCACTAACTAATCCATCTTTTCCAATCATTAGTTTTTCAAAAGTCTGGACACAAATATCATCTTCCCCACAACAAGCACAAGGAACAGAAAAAATGCCACAACTAATCGCACAACAACCGACGCACGAAGCTGTTAGACAGCAGGCACTGTGGTGAGCCACCCAATGTTCAGGATTACCCTGCCCAAATTTTTTGACCGTTTGAGACGAGTAGAGAGTAGAATCAATATTGGGAGCAAATGAACTACATCTCAAGATCCTAGAAGCGCACTCATCCAAAGTATCCATTCCTGGGCCCCTGGGGGTGCATTTGTTATCACTTGTATGATCTGCATAACCTTTCCAATAGCAACACGATCCACACAGAAGAGCGGCAGACGCAATATTATAAACAACTGCCCCTGCACATAAAACCCCTCCCCACGCCGGACTTGCCAACCTTACTCCAGCAGCATAACAACAACTTTGACCACTCATATCTTACCTCCTATTTATTTAATAACACGCTTTTTGATAACTAATAAAAAAAACATTCAACTCATTCTATGCTGATACGTCAGACATTTTTGATATCCCTCCACCCATTTTATCAAGACGAATGACCCCTAAGAGACCCACATCCTTTTGTCCTGCCTCAAAAGGAACTCCTCTAATTAAATTACGTTCGTTAGGAGGCCCTAGTACAACAGTATAATGCAGATAATCTTTTACCAACGATCCTAATGAATACTTGTATTCCTCAAGGCAGGCAACTCCATATTTAAAAAAGAAAACCCAATCGGTGTAATAGTAACGACTCATTGCAAATGCAATAGCTGCTTCAATTATTTTCGTAGGTCTATAAACTTTCCCCTGATCAGTTGCCTCCCATTGAGAAAAAAAAGCCCTGTTTTGCCCAAGTGAGCGAGGAAATGGATGTGGTGCCATGATCATCCAGTAGGAATTTAAGATGGGTTCATCGAGAAACTCTCCTAACTTTTCCCAAATCGTATAAGGATTTCCCTTTCTATAATCACGTTCTTCCATTAGAGAAATAAGGAGACGCAAAGTAAGAGGCTGGCCGTTGACTGTTTTTGGGACCCAAATCAATTTATGGGTTTCTCTGATGGTTTTTCCCTCTATCATAGAACAAGGAGCATCCAAAATTTGATCAATCTCTCGGGAGGGAGGATAGGGCGGGTCAATCTCACCTAAACTAACTTTCCAAGCTGCCCGGACATTTTCTACAAACGTTGTTGATTTTTTAATAACTTCCTGATTCCAAGTATTAAAAACCTCTTCTGCTAATATTCTTTGCTCTGCTTCTTTAGCTGAACTATCCTGCATCGCCTGATCAGCTACAGTTTGACAAAGCCTTGCTTCTACCAATTCTTGAAGTGCGAAATCATAATCATTCAGCTTGCGCAAGATATAGCCTAGCGTCTTGAGAAGAAGCTCAATATCTATCTGTTTTTTTAAAGATGGAGAACCTTCTTCATAAACACTTAATATTTTTTTATACAAATGCCTTGCATTAGCGAACTCTTCCAATGTATGAGGATTGGGTGGAGGAGGAACTACAGGGAGAGATAAACCAAGGCTACTTGCAAGTGCTTCGAGTTTTCCTTTTGTAAGGAGCAATTCCATATGAGTGAACAGCTGGTTTGAAACGCTCTCTAAGCTTGGAAAATCTGTTAATGGAGTAGACTCTAACTCAATCAATGGAAATCTTTCACACCCCAGCCTGAGAGTACGCATTCCAGGATTTTCAGAAATATCGAGCCTAACAAGACAAGGAGCCTTTAAAGAAAGGGATGTAAGAAAAGGCATACGTGCAATCAAGCAATGCTCTAACCGAGGAAATTCAATCGGTCCCAATTTGGTGAGAGGCACTTCTTCAATATAAAGTTCTTCAAGAGACGCACAGATCTTAGCAACATTCAGAAGATCTTTCTCCCTAATATTAGCCGACCCTGTCAGGCGCAAAGAAATAAGCCCTGGATGAAGAAAATTTGATAATTGTTTTGAAGTTAGATGTGAAGCACCGCGAAAAACAAGATGTTTTGGCTTCTGAGTGGCTGCTGTCAAAATAGAAATTAACGTATCGATTATAAGATTTGCTCTTGTCGCATCCATTTCCGCAAAGTCCATATCGATTCGATCATGAGGTTTCGTATCTTTTCCAAAAACATGAGATACATCTAAAATCGATCCTAAAAGCTCCGCTTTTGCTTTTGCAGGAGAAAACAACTCCTTTTTTGCAATTTCCTCAAAAGAGGGAACTTTTCCAAAAACGGCTCTGTGAGCTTGAGAAGAACTCTGAGAAGGAGCCATACCTTTCTGCTTTTGTCCTTTGTGGTAGAGACGATGAACATCGGGACCTATACGATTTTTCCAGCCTCCATCGCGCACACTGATCATCTCTTGCAATAACTCATCTGAAGAAATTGATTTTTCCTGTTGCAACTTTTCTTTGATAAATTTTTGTAAGTGCCAGAACTGAAGATGCAGGCCTAACACAGTCCCTTCACGCAATAAGATGGAAGATGTGAAGCTATCTTCTGGATTCTGTTCATAAAATCGCTGAACATCTACCGGTTTAAAAGAAGCTCGCAAAGGCCTCCCACCTTCAAGTATTGGAGGAAAAAGAGCATGCAATTGGGCTTCTTTCTTAATTAAATCATTCACCCACTCATCAAGAATTAAATCAATATTTAAAGATGCAAAAGCTTGAAGCACAGTTTGAGATAGAAATACCACTTTTCCGAAAAGAACAGTAGAAAATTGGAGAGAATTCCACAGTTTACCTCTACAGAGTGGCTCTACAAAAGAATTTTCATTATCAACGCAAAAAATATCCTCTGAAGAATTGACTAAATAGTTAGAGTGCCTACCATCACCTGGCTTAGTAAGAATGGAAAGAATCAAAAGCCAACTCAAACTATCATTAGCAACCCCATTTGAGATAAGACGATCAACAGCATTGGGTATTTCTCTTAAAGTATCTCCTTCGATTGTCTCCGTAATCAGGACAGGGTATTTTTCGACATTACCCGCTGTGTTCCTGATTTCTAAAGCAAACAATTCTCCATACGGACTCCTTTGCCCCCTATTCTCATTGCCAAATCGTAAATTGCCCATTCGATACCAGGATGCGTTGGTTTTTCCTTAAAATGGAGTCCTCTAAAATGAGCTACTGGATGACGACTTACATATTCACGACAAATATGCCCATCTGCCTCAAAAAGTTTTTTGATGCAAGCTTCACTTAAGTATTTTTGCTTTCCAGATAAGTCAGTGATGGAGGCACGTGTAATCGTTCGAGAGATGATTCCATGAGAAGGATCAAGCAGAATATCCATTCTTTGTACATTTGTAACGCATTGAAAACGGTATCCAGCAGGATTTGGAATCTTTGCTAAGATAATGACCGTGGTTGGATCAGCACACTTTTGAGATTCAATAAAAAATAAACGTCTAAATTCTTCTAGTTCGAAACGAGACGAGAGTTTTTCAAATTTCTCAATCAAGTCTCCTCTCGCATAAAGACAGGCTACAAGATGAGGAATAATGGGCGAAAAAAACTGATGATCAGTTGTCACAGAGAGTAGCTCTTTAAAAACAATATCAGGAAAATCAAGAGGATAAATAGGGGTACTGTCTGAGATCCTAACATGGGAAGGATCTAAAAGAGGAAGAGCAGAAGTCTCTGTAGACAAACCTTTAGCTAAACATTGATAAAGGGGACGTAAAACAAGCCAGTAGATTTTTTCGAGCTGTCCTTTTTCTTCTAGGGAGAGCATCCTGCAGTTCATAGCAGCGTTAGGATCTGTGCAGAGATCATCCCTTTGTTCTCCGTAAAAATCATGTGTACGGATTCTCATCTGGTAGGTGAACGATAGAGCCTCTTTGATAAGATCAGCTGTTTCTTTGGTAAAAATTTTGGCTTGGAAAAGGCCATCTACAATGTCTATGGTATTGGTGGCCTCTATTTTAAAATAGAGACCGATATCAGCAAGGGAAAGATGGAGGGGTTGAATGTAGTGTGTTTTTAGATTGAAAATAGGGGGAATAGTGGGCACTACCCAGGTCTTATGGTAGTCTTCTAATCTTATTTTCAGTATATGGAAGGCTAGCGTGTGTCTAGTGGGTCTCTCTTCTGGAGCATCAAAGATAGCACGCATACCAGACTGGTATTGTTGAAATAAGGAATCTAAGGGCTCATTTCTATGAAGAGACAGGGATGTGCGAACCATTTGTGCAGCTGTTCCTGGCTCTGCAAGGTTTTTTTGGTGTTTGCTTAACTGCTCAGGTGTTCCCATCAAATCTGGATCTTGATCGGGGTTGACATTAAAATCGATATGGAATCCTGAAGAGTTTTTTGCGTGAAGACAGGTGAAAGTGAGCTTAGGGCTGGCAGTTTCTCCTAGGGAGATAATTTGAAGGTTAAGAATTTTTACAAGTTGCTTAAAATAGGGCCTTACTTCCTCTTTTTCTACGAGAATCATGAGTTCAAGATCAGAAAATGGGGTTGCCTCTTCTCTTGCAATAGAGCCCATTGCACGGATATCATAGTGGCAAGGAGGGGGACCTAAAATGGCAAAAGTGTCTGCGAGGATATCTTGAACAAAGGCAAAGAGTTGTTCGGTTACTCTCTTCTGGAATCCTCTCACGTGTGGTTTATCCGTTAGAAAACACTTAAATGAGGCTCGGTATGTCTGTAGTTGTTGAGTATACCTCTCTAGGGGTGTTTGTGGAGAAAGTTCATGTGGAATTGCGAGAGCTCTTTGGGCAGACCTTATATGTTGAGCATATTTTTCTTGTAAAGTTGATGAAAATGCGGTGGCTACTCTAATAAAACAATTATAAAATCTTTGGGGAAGAACTTGATCTTTTTTTTGAACGCAGAGTCTTTTTAAGCTATCTACATGCATAAAAAGTTCAGCAACGTCTTCGTGTCTTCCACCCCTGCCTGCTCTTTCCAGTTTTTCTTCAAAGGATTCAGCATGAGTTTCTGCTATTTTTATCAATATGTTGGAAGCACTTAGGGTTATTTCTTCTACAAGAGCAATACCACCTTGTGTCTTTGCTATATTAGAAGCTGTGGCAAAGTAGTGCATTGCTTCAGAGTAAAAAATTAGCCGCTGCTCTATGGGGACAAGAGCGGCTTGCCTTTTATGCCAAAGGGCTAAAAACAAAGAGAGATCTCTTTGTTGATCTTTTAACGCTGGGGCATAGTTGATCAATTTTTGGAAGGGAGGGGCAGAAGAGCCACCTGGAGTCAAGCTCTCATTAAAAAAACGAGCGATGTCCTGCTCTTTAAAATAAGGAAATAAATAAAACAAATAGTTGTAAATTTTCTTTATGTTATCGCACTCAAAATCAGACAGAATCAAAAACAAGCCTGCGAGCTGATCAATTTCCGCGGCTTTCTCTTCCGAAGAGAGTCGTAAAAAAAGAGTTTCGGAAGGTGAATGATACTTATCTACAAAGCCTCCTGCTCTAAGCAAGCTTTCAAAGTTCTCAAGGACCTTGCTTTGCTCATACATAGTGAGGGGGTAGAGAAACTGTTGCAAAAGCAGTAATAGAGTCAGGAAAAGTCATAAAATACACCTTTGTTTATATTCTGACAAAAGACCTCTCAAGAGCGTGGAGTTCCTGTAAGCTTTTCAAGAAACTCTCTCATTGCATCTGCATTATCCCTAGGGGTCTTCCTAAAAACTGAATAGTCAGGATCTGTTGGATCAGTAATAGGCTTCCACTTTACGTGGCCTACAATCAAAGTGGCGATATCAACTAAACCATCGCAAACTGCATGATAGAATGGAGAGTGTCCTGAAGAGTCTCTTAGGTTAGGATCGAGAAGAGGATGTCTGACAAGTGCAGAAACAACAAGACTTCGGTTTCTAAGGACTGCATCATGCAAAGGAGTTTTTTCCGCATCTTCCTTATTTGTCTGAGCGTTGATGTCAGCCCCATTATCAAGAAGGCATCTGACAACTAGGTGATGCCCATTGTGAGCTCCCATATGAAGAGGAGTTCTGCCGTATAGCCCCCTTCCATTCAGCATCTACCCCAGCAAGTGCCTGAACGCTGTCCAAATCTCCAACCTTTGCTGCCCAATGAAGAGGCATATATCCATCCGAATCTCTTAAGCGCGGATTCGCTCCGAAATCAAGCAACCAACGAGTAACATGTGAATGGCGTCCTGAGCATGAAAAGTGAAGCAAGCTTCTTCCATCTTTCAGCTCATTGAGAAATGCTTTTCTTTGCCAAAACCATTTTTGCCGGTAAGCAGCTTGCAAATAAGAAAGATCTCCACCTTGAGCTGCATTCCACTGATTCTTAGAAGGTCGGGCTAACGATGTGCGGATGGCTAATATCCATCTTTGCTGAGCAGCCAATCGCTCCAATTCATCCGTTAGTGCTGTTTTATTATCAAGCATTTGATAATAGATTTCAGTGAGTCTTGTTTTTTCTTCATTCCATTTGGCTGCGTTTATTTGACAATCAACGATCTCATCTAAATTTTCAGAAGAAAAACCTAAGACTTTTTCTTGAAAAACTAAAATCGTCTTCTTTAGGGTATCTGCAAAAGCAACCTTCAACTCTTCCCTCTTTGTTTCATCGATGTGGACATATTGGCCACCCTCTACAACGAATTCTCTAGCAGACATAAGAGTCCCAAAATCGTTCAGATTTCCTTCCTGTATCTCGTTAACTAGGGGCTGAAGAATGTCAGAAAAAACCAAAAAAGTTCGTGTATGCAGAGGTCTTGTTTGGAGTTCTTCTAGCGCTTCCAAAGAGGCACTCAACAGTTCGACCTGCAAAGAAATAACCTCCCTCATTACTGAATCAATTGCATACAACCGATGTCGATCTCTTAATTCTTCATGCTCCGTAGCTTCTAAGCCAGCTGATAAAGCGTTATATCTTGCATCTATGCATTCCATACCTATCTCCTTATTTTTTGATACAGGTAAAAAAACTTTCAGACGATAGTATGAATTATTTTTAATTTAAGCAATGTTTTTTTGCTTTGATGTTAGCCCAAAATGATAATGTCCTCTTTCTGCTAAATAGAAATGTCCTCTTTTGAAGATACTGACCTCATTCAAATTTGTTTTTGAAAGGAGGTGAGAGTGAAGGAGTTGATAACTATGAGCAGAAGAGAATTAGAAAGAGTTGAAATGATGCGCAATTTAAAAAGAAAAAGCTTTTCCCAGATAGAAGTGGGACAACGTCTGGGGATAACAGCCAGACAAGTTAGACGTTTAAAACAAGCTTACGAACTGCATGGAGAAGCTGGCTTAGTTTCCAAAAAGAGAGGGCAGCCTAGTAATCGCAGGTTAACAGAAGCTTTTAGATCACAAGTCCTAAAGCTGATTTCCGCTCATTATGCAGATTATGGCCCTACGTTAGCTCAAGAAAAGTTAGAAGAAAAACATAAGCTTACATTGTCTATAGAGACGCTTAGGAAATGGATGATAGAAGAAAATATTTGGTCTCCTAAAAAAGCTAAAAAGGCAGTTATCCACCCGATGAGACCAAGAAGGAGTCAGTATGGAGATCTTGTACAAATAGACGGATCTCCCCATGACTGGTTTGAAAATAGAGGACCCAGGTGTACCCTTTTAGTATACATTGATGATGCAACTAGTAGACTTGTCGAGCTGTTTTTTTCTCTTGGTGAAACAACAGAATCTTATTTTAAAGCGACAAAAAGGTATCTAAAGAGATGTGGAAAACCACTTGCTTTCTACAGCGATAAATATGGAGTTTTTAGAGTCAACCACAAAGAAGCTGTATCTGGTAATGGAGTGACAGAGTTTGGAAGAGTCCTAAAAAAACTCGATATCAAGCTCATTTGTGCCAATACACCCCAGGCAAAAGGAAGAGTTGAAAAAGCCAATCAAACATTGCAAGATCGTTTAGTCAAGGAGATGAGAGAAAAAAATATTTCAACTATTGAAAAGGCAAATGAATGGATTCCCGAGTTCATAGAGAAGTATAACAAAAAATTTGCCGTAGCTCCTAGAAACGCAGAAGATGCTCATCGAGCTTTAAAACCAGAAGAGAACTTAGAAGAGATTTTCAGTTACCAGGAAATCCGATGTCTCTCTAAAAACTTAAGCTTCCAATACAAAAACAGTCTTTATCAGATCGATAGTGAAAGATCATCATACACTCTAAGGAAAGCAAAAGTCATGCTTCTAGAAGATCTCAATGGACGGGTAAGAGTGCTGTATAAGGGCAAGGAGTTAAAATACAAGATATATGGGGAAGAACCGCAAGGGAAAATTGTGATGTCCAAAGAAATAGATTTAGCACTTAATTGGATAAACAAAAAACCTCAAAAACCTTCAAGGAGTCACCCTTGGAGATAAGAGAAGAGCTTTTGAAAATGGGTATTTTAGATAAAAAACGGACAAGTCCAATGAAGATCAGAACATCCAAAGAGGACATTTCTAAATTGGAGAAAAGCGGACATTTCTATTTTGCGTTGACATGTTTTTTTGCTTTGACATGTTTTTTTACAGTTTGAGGCCGTTGCATAAATGAGACCTCTGCACAACTCTGGTAAAACGAAAAAATCGAAATTTTTTTGCGGATTTTTGTTTTTACATCGAAGACATAATCTAGAGAGTAGGCGAGATGTGAAAATAAACATCTGCAGAAAAAGCACGATTTGAGTGATTTACCAGAGTTGTGAAGAGGTCTCAAAAAGGCTTCTCTCTAATTCGGATAAGAAGCCTTAGAACAAAAGGCCTTTGGCCACAAAAAGATCAAAGGACATAGCTCTTTTATAACCCCTTCAATTTTTCTATTTATGCCTTCCCAAGCATTCAAAAGATCAAGCTCCTAAAGGAACCTCTGGACAAGTGTCAATCTTCTGTTGTTGACCATTTTCCAAACTGATTTTTTAGTTTTCTAATTTTTTATAACACCATTTACATCTTCTTTTCCTTTTTCTTCCTCAATTTGGTACTTTTTACCAACTTGAGGGCAGGAGGGATCGTTCCCTATCCTATTCCAACTCCTATTAGTTTCTTCCTTGCCATGTATAGGTTGGCAAGATCTATCATAAAACAGGTTTTGTTCTCGTTTTTCTCTAACCCCCTATACCGAACTTTTCTAAAGCCCCAGAGTTCTTTTATAATACGGAACCCATGTTCTACTTTGGCTCGGATGGATGCCAACCTTTGATTTCTTCTTTTTTGTCTCCTAGATAGATCTCCTTTTGTTGGCTTCTTCTTGTCTAGTACACCCCAAAAAATACGTGCATCTCGAGCGGAATGTTTGTCTTCGTCACTCCAGTATCCCTTATCCCCAAAAACAGCTTTTTCGTTCCCATGTAACACATTTGCAAGACAACTTCGATCGGAGATGTTGGCTGCTGTTACTTCACAGCTATGATAAAGCCCACTATGCATATCTGCTCCTACATGGATTTTCATACCAAATGTCCACTGATTATTTTTTCGTGTAGAGCCCATTTCTGGATCTCGTTTTCTTGCTTCATTTTTTGTGCTAGAGGGAGATGCAACTAACGTTGCATCGGCTATTGTTCCTTCTTTCAGCAACAAGCCTTTTTCTATAAGTTTTTGATTGACTGCTTCGAAGATTTCTCTCCCAAGGTGATGCTCCTCCAAAAGATGCCGGAAACTCAAAATGGTTGTTTCATCGGGTACTCTTTCCATGAAGCTATCAAGGCGCAAAAATCTCTGGAATGAGACTCTATCGTAAATGGCTTCTTCCATCCCAGGGTCGCTCAGTTGATACCACTGCTGTAAGCAGTGGATTTTTAGCATGAGTTTAAGATCGTAGGGTTTTCGGCCTGCGCCTTCTAGTGGGGACGTATCTTTTCAAGGAGGAGATCCCAAGGAATAATACGTTCCATTTCATCGAGGAATCGTTCTGATTTAAGTTGTTTTGTTCCCAATCTGAAAGATGCAAAGCTTAGTTGGCTCATAGGTCCCTCAAATATTTGTTCAGGAAACAATACCAAATTTGAAAATCAGTTTAAACAGGAATTTCCCAGAGGTTCCTTAAGAAAGAGAATAAAAGTTATTTTGGGTATAAAATGTTTATTTCTACAGCTGAGGAAGAAGCTTTTATAGAACATGTTGCTGTTACATCAGCAAATCAGAGTGAAGTTGGTTATTTTCCCACATTTTTACAAGGGCTGAAAACTCATGAGGGAAAAAGACTTTATGGGCCTGTTGAAAAAGTAGAAGAATTCAGAAAAAAGTTTCGATGTTAAGATTATTTGTTTAAAATCTTGCGCATGTTCAAAATCATTAAAAATAAGGTGCAAGATATGTTTGAGACTCACATTGAAGAGCTGGTTCTCCCCAATCATCCCTACAGAAAACTTTTAGCAGCTATAGATTTTAAAGAGCTTTGCAAGCCTCTTAGGAATTTGTTTCATGAGACGTTGGGAAGAAAGGGTTATCATATTGAATCGGGATTTGCAGCCCTTGTTCTGCAATGGATGGAGGACTTAAGCGATAGAGAGTTAGAGCGGTTTTTACAGGAGAATAATGCGGGAAAACTTTTTTGTGGATTTTCTCTTTTAGAAAAGACCCCTGATCATAGCTATTTCTCTGTGCTAAGAGATAAAATTGGAACAAAACGACTAGCTGATCTTTTTGAAGCAGTCGATAAGCAACTGAGATCAAAGGGTTTTATTTCTGATATTTTTCATTTTGTAGATGGATCACACATGATTTCCAAGATAAGTCTATGGAAAGATAGAGATAAAGCTATAGAAGCCGGTTTAGAAAAATTTAACAATAACACAGCAGCAAAAGTAGCAGTAGATCCACAGGCTCGGATTGGATGCAAGGGAAATGAAAAATATTGGTATGGCTATAAAAGAAACGTGGCCGTATGCATGAAATTTGGGTTTATTTCTAAAGTAGCAATAACCCCAGCTAACATAACAGACAGCCAAGCATTAAAACATGTTTGTCCAAAACAGGGAGTTGTTTATGCAGACAAAGGGTACTGCGATCAAACAGCCCAGAAAACAATGAAAACCAATGGATGCGAAAATCGAGCCATTTTAAAAAACAATATGAGGGGGAAAGATTTTATAAGAGATAGCAAAATTTCTAAAAAAGTATGCCTTTTGAAGAGTATTTTCCAAGCAGAGTAAAAGAGCTCGTTATAGAGGCATTTGTAAGAATCAGTTTCAAGGATTTATGCAAGCCTTGGTATTTAATTTTAAAAGGCTGATTTCTTTGCACGATCTGGTTATTCAGCAGAGATCGTAGGGCTCCGTGCTGCCCAGATTTCGCCAAAAATTGGCAAAATTTGGAAAAAAGACAAACTGCAACGTTCATCTGATGTCATAAGGTGAAAAACTTTTGCTTTTAGTGTTTTTGTAAAAAATTTGTTTTGAACAATTTTTAAATCAGGCTTTTTCTAAACAGGCCCTTTATGCAGACAAAGGATATGCCTCAAAAGCCAACAGAGAATTACTCAAAAAACAAGGAGTAAAAGATGGAATAATGGAAAAGGGCTCAATAGGACATGAGTTAAAAAGGATGGAGAAAATTAAGAATAAGCTGATTTCGAAAAAGATATATCGTTAAACAGGCTTTTGACACCTTGAAACGGATGTTAAAATTTAGCAGATCGAGATACTGTTCTATATATAAAGTGACAGGTGAAGCAATAAGGAAAGCGATTTGCTTTAACCTACTAAAAGTAGTTAAAAAGATCGATTTTTATGCTCCAAAGAGGGAACAGCTGGTGTAATAAGATAAATTATTGAAAAACTAAATAGTGCTAGTCGCTAAATTCGAATGAAATTTTTTATAAACGACCTCATTTTATTGACTCATTCGAATGTGCAGAGGTCTTAGAAGATGCAAAAGTGATATGCAATGTTTTAGGATTAACAGCAACCCGAGGTTCAGTTCTAAAGCCCGTCGGTTGTGCCTAAATTTTTGTCGTTAACAGCCTTATCTTCAAAGCCTTAGTGTGCAAAGTGTCAAAGTCAGGACTAACTCATGCGCCAGTCCAAATTCCTCCTCTTGTCTTCGTTTGTGGCTATTACAAGAGGCCTTTGCAGGTTGTTGCTAATCCCTGCTGGGAGTTGGACCTTCCCGACGTTATCTCTGTGTCTCTTTCAGCCTTGTCGTTACCCACAACTTCCAAGCAAATTTTTTAAACACATACTGCACCTAACTTCCTTCCGATCTCAACTCCTCGACATAGATCTCGCAGCTTAACCCAGCCTTCCCAGATTTTTTGCCACCCAGGACCTCCATCTGATTTTCTTCCCATAAAACCAACAAGCATCCCAACTCTTCTCCAGTATTCTTTTACGGTCCAGGGCATCTTCAAGTTGTAAATACTCTGTAAAACAAGGATTGAGTCTTTGTCTACATATTTATCAGCTAGATCATCGGGGTTCATTCGTGAAAGGGTTTTGAGCTGCAGGAGCTGCGTAGCAATAACACCTAGCAAGCCAAAAAGCGTCAGTATGCGATCTGAGGTTTTGAGTTGAGCCTCTTCAATCTTGCATCCGGTTTTTAAACATTTGTGATATTCTTCGATTAGCCATCGATATTTATATATCGTCACGATTTCTAAGGCTTCTTCGAAGGAAGTTATCGTGGGGCGAGTAAATAAAATCCACTCCAGATCTGGATCTTCTTCAGACCAAGCACGCACATAACAGCCTCTAATAGGCTTTTTGTTTTTTTCTGCTGCCGGAGGCAGCACATCAACCTCATGCCAGCTGATCTGCAGCGTGACTTCTCGAGAAGGGCCTTTTCTTGCTCGTAGAGAATGAATTGTTGTGCCCATGGAAGGGAGCCCTCGAATATATTTCCTCAAGTTCTGTTCCTCATCATTGACTAAAATTTTACGGTCATGTTTTGAGCGAACAACAAAGTCCCATCCAGGAGGAAGTGATTCCACAAATGAGAAAATATCAGCTCCCCGATCTCCCACAGTTGTCCATTTGCAATTCATAGGCACGGAGCCTATGAGGTCTATCATTTCTTTCCATACTTTAGATTCACGTGCTTCTTGCGCCTTACGATTGGCTTTTTCTTTTTTGTGCCTTCTAATCCAAGCTTTTTGCCCGGTAAGTCCAATGACTTGAGGTTGATTGTCAACAATTTTAACAGCAAGGCAGGTATGGAACATAATCCCATTACCGTTTGCATCAGCGGTAGGTCCTAGCTCTGTCCACTTGAGATTATTATAAATTAGCTCACTTCCATCCTGGATAAAAAGAACTCTTCCCGGTGCTGAAGCTGCTTCTGCAAGGACATTTTTGTAGTGTTCGCCTTGTAACATTTGATGATTGACTGCCTTGTTATTGAGAAAACGATAACAACCTTTGATTTCTTTTTGAACCTCAAATCGCTTCGGAATAGAAGCTGAAGGAAGTCTCAACATCGCTAACGCGATGTTGAGCACTCTTTTTTGATGCCTTTGATCAAAAAACAGATATGAAGGCCATTGTTTTAAAACCCAGTTTTGATGATTTAACATATTGATCTCCTATTGTTTAGGAGAAAAATTATACAATATTCGATGTATATAATAAACTATTTACTTGTCATTTTTATTAAATTTTTTTCTTGGTATTTGTGGGTAGTGACAAGCTCTTTCAGCAGGTGCTCTATCCCCTATCCCGGTGGTTTCTAAGTTGCCTTTAACCATTTCTTATCTTAGATCGTTGCCCTTCCCCAGGAAGTTGATGGGTGGGGTTAACCACAATTATTCCTCCTAAACAACTTTAAGAGGTCGCCATTTCGGGACCGTAGATATTCTCTTCTGTTAGGGCCCCCACTTTTGCTTGCCACACTGGTTGTCCCCACTCTTTTAGGCTTTCTTGCCTTTGAGCGGCTGTGGCGTTTACGTCCGAGCAGAACGTGAGTTGTTACCTTCCCACGCATCGGATATGCTAGTCGTCCAAACCGGTCAATTGAAGATAGAAGGATTTTCACCTTCCTAGAGTCACAACCTTGTCGGCTGCTACAACTTCCTAGCAACTCCCACACCGAGGTAGTCGTAGACACCGGCCTTGCTGTAGTCGACAAGCAAACCGCCAGAGGCAAAGCCTCCAATGATTAAAGGCCATTTAGAAGATTCGACTCTAACTTGTTCCACACATTGGGTATAGGTAAACGGAGTGTTTGAGTAAAATCTGTGTCCTGTCTCTACATACTCTAAAAGAATACAGGTGGCGACATCGATTACTGAGGGAAGCTCATACCCTTGTCCTCTGAATGTGGCAGCTAAGGTTTGTTGATCTTCCCAGCGTTTACTTCGGCTGCCTGGAATAACGTCGTTTGTCATGAGAACCCAGTGCGCTTTTCCAGAAGGGGTTTGGCTGTGCTGTCTCCAAACTCCCCCATCTTTGTAAATAAATCCTATCTTATTCCCCTGTTGGGAATTTTGAGTCAGGCTCTCTAGTCGTTCGAGGGTCATATCTTCAGGAATCAAGGTTAAAAAGTGTGTCTCTGCTACTATCTTATCTGGCCAAAAAGGACAAGGACTCTTAAGAATTTCTCTAATGTTAGGGGGTAAAGGAGGCTCTGTAACTTTTAATCCAAAATATCTGTGCCATTTATTTCTACCAAAATATAAACGCTCAATTTTTTCTAAGACGTGTTCGGGATATCTCATCGAATGTGCGAGTGATCTTAAGTACTCACAAATTCCTTTGAAACGATCTAATGTTGTACCGACCTGTTCTTTGTTAAATGGAAAGCCCAACTCAAGCTGCGTTAGTTGATACATGTAAAAATGGTAAGCGTTTTCAAAGCTTAAGGTTTCTCTACAGAGATTTTCTAAAGGATTGATTTTAAGATCGACACATAAAGATTTCTTAAGATCAATAAGGGGAAAGCTTTCCACATCTAATACAACGCTTGAGAGGCTTGTTGTATTTTGAGCATAGAGATATTTTAGTCGGGGGGCTTTGATCTCCAAGCTAGTTAAATTAGCACAATTTTTTACAGACAGCTCTTCGAGATGCTCGAAAGATAGAAAGCCCCCAAAAAACCCATATCGAATATTTCTTAATTGACCACAACCTTCAAGATGAAGTCTTTTGAGGCGAGGGCATCTTTTTTGTATTTCAGAGATGTCGGAAGAATTGATATTTGAGCTATAACTGATGTCTAGGTGCTCGAGTGTATCTTGTAAGAAGGGCATTAGGGTGGCTAATTTAAGCACAGCGCAAGATCTAAGCACAATGGTAGTGTGTTGTTTTTGTTTAGCCAAAAACTGAAGAGCTTTAAGAACAAAAGTTTGGCGTACTGTATCGGGCCCTCCATGAGCTGCCATACAGGTAAAGTCTCCTATTAAGGATAGATTATTCTCTCTATCTTGCATAACTCTCATCTCAGGATGTTGAAAAAGAGAGTGCAGGAGCTCTTCTCGGGCTTTTTCAGGAGAAAAAACTTTTTTCTTATGAACTTCTTCGGTGGAGGGGATTTTTTTAAAAGTCTTTTCTAGGAACTGAGCCGAGGTTAGGGACGCCTCTTGGTGTCTTCCAACGGCTTTTGCTAATCTTTTTCCTAAAGTATCTGCGGGTTGGCTGTAGGCTTTGGCAACGATAGGTCCTAGCAGAGCCTTGGACAGTGTCTTGTAAGTTGATGAGCTGCTTGAGTAGATCTTTTAGTGTGATAGGCACTCCACGCTCGAGCTGCTCTCGAAGATAAGCTTGGAGTTGGCCAAACTGCACATCGAGGGTAACAAGGGTCCCTTCTTTGAATAAAATGGTAGGGATGAAGCGATTGTTGGGGTCTTCTGACCAGAGACGCTCTGTCTCTTCTGGGGTGAATAAGGAGATATACTGCTTTTCTCTTGCAATGACATCTTCGATCCATCCATCGAGTAGGGCTGTTCTATCTAGATGAATAAACTGATTAAATACTTCAGAGCTCAGAGGTTGTTCGGGTAAACAAAAGAGAGCAGAACAAAAGTTGATCTCTTTAGAAAAGCGGTACTGAGTTACTGGCTCAACAAAAGAGAGATCATTATCGATACAGAAAAGGAGATTATCTTTGACGACGTAATTAGATAATCTGCCATCGCCAGGTCTTGTTAGGAGTGAGCCTAAAAGAAACCATGTGAGGCGGGTGATATCAAGTGTTTGAAGGGAGGGGGAGGCCTCTAGGGCTTTCAGGGTAGGGCCGGGGATTCCTTGTGAGATAAGAACGGGGTAAGAGAGCGTTTTCCCTGGGAGTTGTATGTCAAAGCGGACAAGCTCAGAGGGTGGTGTGAGAGATCCTGCTAAACGGGAGAAGAGATTATGGATGGCAAACTCCATTAAAGGGTGGGTAGGCTTTTGTTTAAAGTAAAGGCCTTCTGCGGAAGCTACAGAGTGCGCGCTACCTGGGTGCTGTTGTTTTATGTTGCCATCTGAGTTCAGAATTTTGTTTATAATTTCCTTATTATTCAAATAACGATGGCATGTATCTGTTATTCCATCGAAAAAGATATTACTAACAATTTTCACTTGAATAGATTGATCTGTAGGACCTGGCTCTGTAAGCTTTTCAATTGCAGCATAAAGCTGTTGGTAATTACGCGCATACGAACATAAAAGACCTGCTCTATTGGGAATATTATAAAATTTCTCTGTGAGGTGTGAAGCCCACTTTGATTTGAGAGTATTAAGAAAAGCTTCTCTTAACTGATCATTAGAGGGAC
>JAJREF010000002.1:0-255902 GCA_047459655.1 Rhabdochlamydiaceae bacterium | reverse complement strand
ATGTTATCTTGACAGTTTGAATAAGAGAAAGATAAGAAAGTATTCCTAAAGCAAAGCTTTAGAGTAAGTAGATATGGTAAATATACATACAAAACACTGAAATAAAATGGCGCTTGAGGAGAATTACTTCACAAAAGAGAATAACGGCGTTTAGTAAAAGATTTTATGATCAAGTTACTAAGGGCTGCTGATGGATGCCTTGGCA
This sequence comes from Rhabdochlamydiaceae bacterium, assembly GCA_047459655.1. GTDB lineage: Bacteria > Chlamydiota > Chlamydiia > Chlamydiales > Rhabdochlamydiaceae > CANJJB01. Next base: position 255,697 of record JAJREF010000002.1, on the reverse strand, counting down.
TCGACAGGCGAAGAAGGACGCGTAAACCTGCGATAATCTTCGGGGAGCTGGAAAAAAGCTTTGATCCGGAGGATTCCGAATGGGGGAACCCAATAGAGCAAACCTCTATTATTTCGTGTCGAATACATAGACACGAGAAGCAAGACCTGCTGAAGTGACACATCTCAGTAAGCAGAGGAAAATAAATCTAGAAGAGATTCCCATAGTAGCGGCGAGCGAAGTGGGAAAAGCCCAAACCCAAGATTTCGTATCTTGGGGGTTGTAGGGCCTGTCATATGCGTATTCAAAGACTTAGCTGAATAACCTGGGAAGGTTAGCAAGAAAGGGTGATAGCCCCGTAAGCGAAAAGACAGAGAAGCGCGATAGGTACCTGAGTAAGACCGGCCACGGGAAATCCGGTCTGAATCTGGGGGGACCACCCTCCAAGGCTAAATACTCGTCGATGACCGATAGTGAACCAGTACCGCGAGGGAAAGGTGAAAAGAACCCCAGTGAGGGGAGTGAAATAGAACCTGAAATCAGCAGCTTACAAACGGTCGAAGGCCTATGCTCCTTTTAGGAGAATGGCTAACGGCGTGCCTTTTGCATGATGAGCCAGCGAGTTAAGTTATACGGCAAGGTTAAGGGACATACGTTCCGAAGCCGAAGCGAAAGCAAGTGTGAAAAGCGCGATAAGTCGTATGATTTAGACACGAAACCAAGTGATCTATCCATGACCAGGATGAAACAGGGGTAAAACCTTGTGGAGGTCCGAACTAGTGTCTGTTGAAAAAGCCTTGGATGAGTTGTGGATAGGGGTGAAAGGCTAATCAAACTTGGAGATATCTTGTTCTCTCCGAAATAACTTTAGGGTTAACCTCAGATATAAATTTCTTGGGGGTAGAGCACTGAATTCACGAGGGGGGCTAATTGCCCTACCAAAGGAAATCAAACTCCGAATACCAAGAAATAATCTGGGAGATAGACTGTGGGGGATAAGCTTCATAGTCAAAAGGGGAACAGCCCAGATCGATGATTAAGGCCCCAAATTCTATGCTAAGTGAGAAAGGAAGTGAAGTTTCAGAGACAGTTGGGATGTTGGCTTAGAGGCAGCCATCATTTAAAGAGTGCGTAACAGCTCACCAATCAAGAAACTTTGCGCCTATAATAAACGGGACTAAAGCATCAGAGCCGAAATCTCGGGTTTGTAGCAATACAAGCGGTAGGAGAGCGTAGTATGAGCAAAGAAGATGTACCGTAAGGAGCGTTGGAGCGCATACTAGTGATAATGCATGGCATGAGTAAACGATAAAGAAGGTGAAAATCCTTCTCGCCGAAAACCTAAGGATTCCAGGGTAAAGCTCGTCTTCCCTGGGTCAGCCGGACCCTAAGCCAAGGCGGAAACGCGTAGGCGATGGGAAGCAGGTTAAACATTCCTGCGCCACCGGAAGATTTATACAATGGAACGACGAAGCAAGTTAAGCACGCGGTCGAATGGAAATGACCGTTTCGACATGGGGAGGGCATCTAGGCAAATCCGGATGCAGAAATCTCGGTGTTGGACAAGGGGAACCCTCGGGGGAACCGATAGTGTAGCGCGAAGCTTCCAAGAAAAAGTTTCTAGTTTTCGAAGGTGACCGTACCAAAACCGACACAGGTGGGTGTGAAGAATATTCTCAGGCGCGCGAGATAACTCTCGTTAAGGAACTCTGCAAATTATCCTCGTAACTTCGGGAGAAGAGGAGCCACATCTTGTGATAGACTTCGCGTCTAGAAGCAAGAAGTGGTCGAAGAGAAATGGCCCAGGCGACTGTTTAACAAAAACACAGCACTATGCAAACTCGTCTAAGAGGAAGTATATGGTGTGAAGCCTGCCCAATGCCAAAAGGTCAAAAGGAGATGTCAGCCGCAAGGCAAAGCATCGAATTTAAGCCCTGGTGAATGGCGGCCGTAACTATAACGGTCCTAAGGTAGCGAAATTCCTTGTCGGGTAAGTTCCGACCTGCACGAATGGCCTAACGATCTGGGCACTGTCTCGACGAGAGACTCGGTGAAATTGTAGTAGCAGTGAAGATGCTGTTTACCCGCAACAAGACGGAAAGACCCCGTGAACCTTTACTATACTCTGATATTGGCTTCTGACTTTTCATGTGTAGAATAACTGGGAGACAGCGAAGGGCGCTCGTTAGGGCGTCTGGAGTCAACGTTGAAATACCAGTCTTGAAAAGTCGGAAATCTAACCTCGTCCCGTGAATCCGGGTGAGGGACAATGTCAGACGGGTCAGTTTGACTGGGGCGGTATCCTCCTAAAAAGTAACGGAGGGGTTCAAAGCTTGTCTCATCGTGGTTGGCAATCACGAGAAGAGTGTAAAGATATAAGACAGGTTGACTGCGAGTCCAACAAGACAAGCAGGTACGAAAGTAGGACTTAGTGATCCGGCGGTAGAAAGTGGAATCGCCGTCGCTTAACGGATAAAAGGTACTCCGGGGATAACAGGCTTATCGCCACCAAGAGTTCATATCGACGTGGCGGTTTGGCACCTCGATGTCGACTCATCACATCCTGGGGCTGGAGAAGGTCCCAAGGGTTTGGCTGTTCGCCAATTAAAGTGGTACGCGAGTTGGGTTCAAAACGTCGTGAGACAGTTTGGTCCCTATCTGTTGTGGGCGAAGGATACTTGAGAGGAGCTGCTTCTAGTACGAGAGGACCGAAGTGGACGAACCAATGGTGTGCCGGTTGTACTGCCAAGTGCATAGCCGGGTAGCTATGTTCGGAAAGGATAAGCGTTGAAAGCATCTAAACGCCAAGCCTCCCTCAAGATAAAGTATCCCATGAGACTCCCGGAAGATGACCGGGTTGATAGGTTGGGAGTGTAAGCGTAGCAATACGTTGAGCTAACCAATACTAATAGGTCGATTGACTTGATCTTAAAACATTGGCCTAGTCCTTAATTTAAGGATTAGGTCAATGTAGACAAAGCGTAAATGTGAGGGAAAGTCCTCAGGCGCCTTTTTATTTCAGTGGTTCTCTTATTCAGACAAATTTGCCTGGTGGTCATAGAGAAGGGGAAATACCTGATCCCATCCCGAACTCAGAAGTTAAGTCCTTCCTCGCCGATGGTACTGTACACAAGAGTATGGTAGAGTAGGTCGCCGCCAGGTCTTTTTTTTACTTTCCCAATACTATTTAATTAACTACGGTCTGTATTTATTTTATTCGCTTTATTATTGATGCTATGTATGTATAGCCAGAACACTGCATTAGTAAGCTGCCCCATAGGTGTTAAAGATCCAATAGCCAATTGACAGAAGGCATAAGTGACCCTGAATAAGGATAGGCCATTAATCGCTTTTTGCAAATAACTACGTATCTGTGTTCTTGCAACCGTGGTGACCTCTCGAGGATTGATTCCTGTGAGGCGCTGATAACAATTGTTTGCTCTAGGCGAGCTTATGATACCTTTATGAATAGCTTCTTTTGCCAGATTTAGAGTGTGATCCAATATGCTTCCGCCTACCAGAACAGACGTGTTAATTATTTGTGTTGCCATATCCATATTTAACTCCTTTGTTAATTAAAAAAACTAATATAATTATATTATTTATTTGAATAAACATCAATTATTTAGTTGCAGTCATTGTAAATTTTGTTGCAAATGTTTTATTTTTAGAATCTTATGTTTAAGCTGGTTTAGATAGAGGGTAGTTGCAATCTATTGGCCTGTTGTTTAGAATCCCTGCATATGTATTATCTTGTTTTTTTTCTATTATACTTCTGCCCTTGTCAGGGACTTGATGGACAACGCTTATTACCTTTCCCCCAGCCTGCACAAGCGATTTTGGCTAAGTATGTTAAAGATCAAGAAATCACTAATTCTATCACGGTTGGTATGCAAGAGCTCCACTGGAGAAATGGAGAGAGCCAGGTGGGTATCAAATACTTTTCTCTTGCTGAACTAGAAGACCTCGTGGTTTCTGTGAATGAAAAAGGCCTTTTGACCTATAAAGGTGTTCTTCTTGTTCCTGGCTCTTACTCCTATATTCTATCTAAAGAGGGAAGGCTTTTAGCCTTCTTAAGAAAAAATGATGAAGGAGTAAATCTTAATCAAACACTGACGGAGTGGTTTAAAAAACAGGCCCCGGAAAACAGCCGCTTTTTTGAAAATTGTCTGTAAGCATTCTTCTTTGAGTCATGGAGAAGCTGTACTAGCAGTTGGAGATTTTGAAGTTTATGATGAGGGGGTTGCTGCTTTTTTTAACAATGCCTCAGGCCATTATCGCCTTCAGCCGATTTCCATGAAAAACATGGCTTATTATCTTCAGCAATCAGGGATTAAAGAGGCGCGGTTTGATTTGTTTTACAAAGCCCCAAACAAAAAGGTCCGCAAAAAAATTTCCTCTTTATCTGAAGTATTAAGCGCTCCCGACACCGGACCACTTTTTGCAGACCTTCCATGATCACAAAAATTAAATTTAAAATATTTTTGCTTTTGTGCCTGAGTGGAGGAGCTATAAATGGGATAGACTTCCCTGTGCAACCTGCTCAGCCGATGTTAGATAAATATCTCAATGACAATGAACTTATCAATTGCATAGAGATCGATGCGCACGAAATCCATTGGAGAGACAAATATAGAAAAATCGGTATTCGCTATTTCTTACCAGAAGAGCTTGAAAATTTAAAAATTTCAGTGAATGATCAAGGCTTGCTTACTTACAAAGGCGTTCATCTTGCAAAAGGTTCCTATGCCTATATCTTATCTAACGAAGGTGAGCTTTTTGCCTTTGCAAGGAAAGATGTTAAAGAAAAAGAGCTGAATAAAGAGCTCGTCCGATCTTTCCAAAAAAACCCACCTCTTCCTTCTAAAAAAGGGCCTTTATTTAAAAAGATTGTATTTAAACATTCCTCTTTAAGCCTTGGAAAAGAGCTCTTAGCAGTAGGTGATTTTGAAATAGATGCGGAAGGGAGGGCTGTTTTTTTTAGTAATGATTCAGGACACTACCGTCTCAGCGCTCTCTATATGAAAAATCTTGCAGTCTACTTGCGGTCTGCAGGCATCCAAGACGCTGTTTTCCATCTGTATTACAAAGACTGGCTTAACCGTGTTGTAAACAAGGTGGTAAAACTCTCAGATATTTTAGAGCCTACAGTTCCTAAACAGTAGGCTTATTATCGGAAGTTGGCCCTGCAATTGCTAGATGGCTCTTAGAACCAGCTTGCCCCTCTTCTTGATCAATAAAGACGATTTTATCGCCTTCAACCGTTGCTAGGAGGGAGCCTGTTGCTTTGTCCATTTTAAGCAACAACTTTTCTGCAAGAGGATCTTCTAAATACTGCTCGATGACGCGGCGTAGGGGCCTTGCTCCCATTTCAGGCTCGAAGCCTTTGGAAACAAGGAAATTCTTGGCTTTTTCATCCAGCGAGATGAAGATGTTTTTACGTGCAAGGCGCACCTTGACTTTTTCAATCTCTAGATCAATGACTTGGAGTAAGTTTTTGTGCTCTAGTGGTTTGAAGATGATGATTCCATCTAAGCGGTTAATGAATTCTGGCTTAAAGTGTTTTTTCATAGCACTTTGAATTGCTTCTTGCATCTTCTTATAGTCGAGTATTCCTTCTTGCGCTCCAAACCCAACCTCGGTTGACCTGCGGATGAGATCGGCGCCCAAGTTAGAGGTCATGATGATGATGGTATTGCGGAAGTCAATCTTTCTTCCAAATGAGTCGGTCAATCTACCCTCTTCAAGGATTTGAAGAAGAAGGTTCATCACATCAGGATGAGCTTTTTCAATTTCATCAAAAAGAACAACGCAATAGGGGCGCTGGCGGACTTGTTCTGTGAGTTGTCCACCTTCTTCGTGTCCTACATAGCCTGGAGGAGAGCCTGTCATGCGGCTGACAGCAAATTTCTCCATGTACTCTGACATGTCGACTTGGATCAGAGCATCTTCACCGCCAAACATGTCAACAGCAAGGCGTTTGGCTAGAAGGGTTTTTCCAACACCTGTAGGGCCTAAGAATAGGAAGGCTCCAATTGGTCTATTGGGATCCTTAATATCGGCACGGCTGCGGCGTATTGCTCTGCAAACAGTGCTGATCGCTTCATCTTGCCCGATGATTTTACTCTTAAGAACTTCTTCCATTTTTAAGACTTTTGCAGTCTCTTCCTCTGTTAATTGTGTAAGAGGAATACCTGTTTGTTTTGCTACAATTGCTGCAATATCTTCTTCGTCAACAATGACTTGATGTTCTTCTTTATTGCTTTCCCACTCTTTGAGAATTTGTTGAAGATGCTCACGGAGTGTTTTTCTTTATCGCGTAGCTTGGCAGCTTTTTCATACTCTTGCCGCGCAATGGCATCTTCTTTAGCAAGACGCACTTCCTCAATTTCCATATCGTATTTGGCAATGTCATGAGGTTGACTCATCGTTGCAATCCGTGCTTTAGCACCTGCTTCATCGACTAGATCAATTGCCTTATCTGGAAGAAAACGCCCAGCAATATATCTATCAGAGAGATAGACTGCGGATGAGATCGCATCATCTGTGTAAATGCAGTGGTGGTGTTCTTCATATTTTGCTTTCAGCCCTGTCAAAATAGCAACGCTATCTGTAACAGAGGGAGGCATCACGAGAATTTTTTGGAATCTACGCTCTAAAGCAGCATCTTTTTCAATGTGTTTTCTGTATTCGTCAAGAGTGGTAGCGCCGATACATTGAATCTCGCCCCGTGCAAGGGCTGGTTTTAAAATATTAGAGGCATCAATGGCGCCTTCGGCTGCCCCTGCGCCGACAATGGTGTGGATCTCATCGATGAAAAGAAGAATATTGCCATTCTTTTTAATTTCATCCATGACAGCTTTGATTCTCTCTTCAAACTGTCCGCGGTATTTAGTTCCTGCGATCATCAGTGTCAGATCAAGGGAAATAAGCTTTTTCTTGCTTAAGTGATCAGGCACTTCACCTTTGACAATAGCCTGCGCAAGACCTTCCACGATTGCTGTTTTCCCAACGCCCGCTTCTCCAATAAGCACAGGATTGTTTTTGCGTCTTCGGCAGAGTATTAAGATGAGCCTTTCGACTTCATCTTTTCTTCCAATCACGGGATCGAGTTTCCCCTCTTTGCAGAGTTCTGTTAAATCATGCCCATAAGCTTTGAGAGCTGGCATTTTATCTGTTGAAAGAGGGCCTTTGTCTTGAGATTTAGCAGGGTTTGGATTGGGGGATCTGCCTCCAATACCCATTGGAGGTAATTGTAGATTGAATGTTTCGAGTTCTTTAAGAACTTCTTTACGTATGTCTTTAAGATTGACATTCAGATTTTCAAGAACTTGAGTGGCAACGCCATCAGTTTGTCTGAGAAGAGCAAGGAGTAGGTGCTCTGTTCCCACATAGTTGTGGTTTAAGCTAGCCGCTTCTTCATTTGCAAATTCGAAAACTTTTTTGACTTTTGCAGTTAGAGCAGGATCTCCATAAACCTGTATTTCAGGACCAAATCCTACAAGGCGCTCAACTTCTTGTCTGACAACTTCGTAGTCGAGATTTAAGTTGCGCAGTACATTAACAGCAATCCCTTGGCCCAGTTTGAGCAATCCCAAAAGAACGTGTTCAGTGCCCAAATAATTATGGTTAAGGCGTTGGGCCTCTTTCTTGGACAACTTGATGACTTGCTTTGCTCTATTTGTAAATTTGTCAAACATGTGCACAAACCCCCGTGCTGCGATTTTATGTCTTTTTAGCCTTTTTTGGCAAATTACCAAAAGAATAGCAAGCAAATTTTTTAGAAGCGCATGTTTACAAAATAAGAATAGGTTGTATAGAATGCTCCCATGGCATGGGAAATCCTTGATACAGGCAAAAGATCTGCAAAAGAGAATATGGAGATCGATGCTTACCTATTAGACACCTTAGGGGATAAAAGAGATCCTATTTTGCATTTTTACGAGTGGGCAGGGGACTGTGCTACCTATGGCTATCTGACCAATCCAAAAGATTATTTGGATGAAGAGGGGGTTGCTGCGCGGGGGCTTTCACTGGCTAAGCGCTCAACTGGTGGCGGTATTGTCTTTCACAGCTGGGATTTTGCTTTTTCTGTCCTCGTGCCTGCTGAATCCCCATTTTTTCTACTAACACTTAGATAATTATGCGTTTGTAAATGAAGTCGTGCGCGTATCTGTTCAAAAATTTCTTGGGTCTGCGCTACTAGCTCTAACGCCTGTTGATTTTGAGGCGCCCGATACTGCGTGTCAAAGATTTTGTATGGCAAAACCAACTAAATACGATGTTGTGCTGGACGGCAGAAAAATTGCAGGAGCTGCTCAAAGAAAATGCAAGCAAGGGTTTTTGCATCAGGGTATGATTGCGCTACAAGTGCCTCCTGAAGAGTATTTAGATGCTATTTTAAAGCAGGGATCCCATGTCAAAAAGGCAATTTTAGCCAATACGTTTCCTTTACTGGATAAAGGAAGTTCGCCATCTGAAATGGAACAAGCAAGGACTCAATTAAAGGAGCTAATAAAGCAAAATTTTTATTTGCTGACGCCGTAAACCCAGTCCTTCAGAGCCGAGAGGTAAGGCGCCTTTCAAGATTCAAGGAGAGATTGTTGCTCAATATGTTGCCGGATCATAGCAAGAGAAGAACCTCCACGTCTCCCGGCAACATAGTCTAAGTGTAAAAGTTGTCACCCTGCGAGACCCTCTGAATACTGGGGGGATCTTTTTATTGCTTGATAAGTTCATAAGGTAAACCATATCATGGTTCCATGATTATTCGAAAATCATTCCAGTTCCGGTTAAGACCCACAAAAAAGCAAGCCAGGGCGCTTGAAAGTCAGCTCAACGAATGTCGATGGCTCTACAACCAACTGCTAGGACAGCGTAAACTTGCCTATGAAGAGCTTGATATGTTTCTGACAAAATATCAGCAACTCATGTTCTTGCCAGATCTAAAATTAAGAGACCCGGGTTAGAACAAGTTCACTCTCAAGTCTTACAAAATGTTGTAGATCGGTTGGATAAAGCCTTTGAAGGATTCTTTCGAAGATGCAAAACAGACGAGAAAGCCGGCTTTCCACGTTTTCGTGGTATGCATAGATACAATAGTTTTTGCTATCCGCAAAGTGGTTTTGCAGTTATTGGTAGAGAAGTTAAACTTTCAAAAATTGGGAATATTCGAATCAAGATGCATCGCCTCCTTGAAGGAGAAATAAAGACCTGTACTCTGCGTAAAAATACCACGGGTGAATGGGATATTTCTTTTTCGTGTGAGGTAGAAGCAAATCTTCTATCCTCCAATGAAAAATCTGTTGGCATTGATGTTGGCCTGAGACAGTTTGCCGTTCTATCAAATGGGCAAGAAATCCCAAATCCTCGTTTTTTTCAAAAGGGACAAAAGGCTCTTGCTAAAGCTCAAAAAAACTCTCCAAAGCAGAGAAAGGGACTAAAGAGCGCCGGAAGAGAGGAAAAGTAGTTGCAAAAATCCATGAACGTATAAGCAACTGCCGGAAAGATTTTTGTCATAAAGAATCCCGAAAAATTATAGATCAATATCAATATATTTGTGTCGAAGACCTTGATATCAAAAAAATGGTGGAAGGTTCTCATTTTGCAAAAAGTATCGCAGACGCGAGTTGGAATCAGTTTCGTCAATTTCTAACCTACAAAGGGGCAGAAGCTGGTAGGAAGTTGGGATTGGTGAACCCTGCCTATACAACACAAACGTGCAGTCAGTGTAAGCACGTCCAGGTAAAAAAGCTTTCCGAAAGAAAGCATAATTGTTCCCAGTGTGGATATAGCGCAACAAGGGATTTCAACGCAGCGCAGAACATTTTGGCCCTTGGATTAGATGGCCTGGGAGTAATCCCTAGAAGCCTTTGCCTTGAGATAAGGGAGTAGTCATGAATATGCCTAAACAACAGAAGACAGCAATTAGCCCTCGCAGAGATGAAAACTATTCTGAATGGTATCAAGAAGTTCTATATGCTGCAGATCTTGCTGAGCATGCGCCTGTGAGAGGTTGCATGGTGATTAAGCCTTGGGGTTATGCCCTATGGGAGAATATGCAAAAAATTCTCGATCTCAAGTTCAAAGAGACAGGGCATCAAAATGCTTATTTTCCTCTTTTTATTCCCCTCAGTTATTTCCAAAAGGAGGCGCAACTTGTTGATGGCTTTGCCAAAGAGTGCGCTGTTGTCACTCATCATCGACTAGAGGTGGGGAAAGATGGAAAACTAGTGCCTGCAGGCCCTTTGGAAGAGCCACTCATTGTAAGACCGACTTCAGAGATGATCATTGGGGAGATGTTTTCGAAGTGGGTTTCTTCTTACCGAGATCTGCCTCTTCTTATCAACCAGTGGGCTAATGTTGTTAGGTGGGAGATGCGGACACGTCTTTTTCTAAGGACAGCAGAGTTTTTATGGCAGGAGGGGCATACAGCCCATGCAACAAAAGAAGAAGCAGAAGAAGAGACGCTCCGGATGATCGGTATTTATGATGAATTTGTGCAAAAAAAACTTGCAATCCCTGCTATCAAAGGGGAAAAAACAGCAAGTGAGCGATTCCCAGGTGCCACATCTACATATACAATTGAGATGATGATGCAAGATCGGAAAGCTCTCCAGGGAGGAACTTCCCACTTTCTGGGACAGACATTTGCTAAATCCTCAGAGATTAAATTCCAAGATCCTGCAGGAAATCTCTCTTATGCATGGACAACATCTTGGGGGATGACAACACGCCTCATTGGCGCTCTTGTAATGACCCATAGTGATGATGATGGTCTAGTATTGCCTCCTAAGATTGCGCCTTTGCATGTTGTGATCATTCCTGTTATCCACAAAGAGGAAACAAGACACGAGGTGATGAGTTATTGCCACTCGATTGCAGGCGAGATGCGCCACTTGCTCTATGATGGTAAACCTCTGTGTGTTAAAGTCGATGATCGAGATATGCGTGGAGGCGATAAATCATGGTCCTGGATTAAAAAGGGTGTTCCGATCAGACTAGAAATTGGCCCAAGAGATATTGCCCAAGATCAGCTATTATTGATGAGGAGAGATAAACCTCATAGAGAAACAACCCCGCTATCTCGAAGTTTTTTGATCGCAAAGTTGTGTGAAATTCTTGATGAAATTCAAACGGCCCTCTACACTAAGGCTCAAGAATTTCGAGAAAAGAATACACGTAAAATTGAAAACAAAGAAGATTTTTACGCTTTTTTCACATCTAAGGACCAAGACGGCATCCACGGAGGCTTTGCTTATTCTCACTGGTCAGGAGAAGCCTCCGTTGAGGAGCAGGTTAAAAAGGATCTCGGAAGGTAAACTATCCGCTGCATCCCTTTAGATGGGGAAGAAGAGGAAGGTGTATGTGTTATCAGTGGAAAAAAAAGCAAAAGACGCGTGATTTACGCAAAGGCTTATTAGACCTCTTGCTTAACTAAGGTTCTGTCGATTTCGATTTAATTGCAGGGGTAATATCAACTTGCGTATATTACCCCTGCAATTTAAATTGAAAATCAGCCAAAATAATCCCGAAAATCGACGAACCCTTAGGGCTCGTAAGGAAATAACTATGGCATTTAAGCTGTGTGAAAGCTCCCGCGGTTCGAGTGTAGCAAATGGGGTTGTATTGGTAATACTAGCCCCATTTGCTACGCTTCGAACCCCGGGGCTTTAACTCAGCTTAAATGCCATAGTTATTTCTTTACGAGCCCTTAGTTACGCAAGAGGTCTATTCAGATATGTTAACAATTTTAAGAAAGCACCAAAGGATTTTATTCATGATTGTGGCCACTGTCACTATTGCATCGTTCCTCTTTTTGGGACGGTTTCTAATTTGACAACGCAAGAGACAGTTGTCGATAAAGAAATGACCCAAGCAGTCGATGGATCGCCGATTATGGAAAGAGATGTTCAGAAAATGGTCCGATTTTTTCATGCGATAACGTCGATTTTATCCAGAAAGATCTTTTTGCTACAGGCCTGGGAGTTATCATTGCAGAAAAATATTTCGATGAGTTGAAAGAAGGATTTGCAGAGCGCCTTACAAAAGCCAAACATTACCGTCTCTATGCACATCCTCAAGCCTCTTTTATCAATGTAGAAGAAGCTTTATCAAGATTTGCTCCAGAAGTGCTCTCCCATTTAGCTGCTTTAAAAGAAACCCCTCTTTCCCGCAAAGCTTTGCTCTTTTTTGCAGACTCTATCTTGATCAGACAGTTGTATCTCCCGCGCTTTTAGAAAGATTTTGATGTACCAACAAAAGCAGTATGAGTGGATACGGCCTGACCCTTCTCTTTCACAAGAGCGACTTGCTCTTTTTGGGTTTCATTCTTTTAGAAGACTGGTTCACTCCTAAATACTTAGAAAAAGTAGCCCTGACAGTGATCAATGCTGCTAAGATAGCACAAGAAAAAGGATATAGAATTTCAAAAGAGGAAGTCAAAGCAGATCTACTTGAGCACACCGTCGGTTATCTAAAAGTCTCCCTGCGTAAAGATAATGTCACGCGTACAGATGCACAAAACCTTTTGCGTAGCGTGCTCTATTACAAACAAATCGATGAGGCTGACTCCCTCCAGATCTGGAAAAACATCATGTTGTTTCGCAGATTATTTGATGAGGTAGGCCAGGGGATGTTTTTAGACAATCTTGTTTATCACCAATTTGCAGATTATGCAGGCGCCTCTGCCAGCATTGAAAGGTACCAGCTTCCTGCATTTTTGCGATTTCAAAATTTTCGAGATTTCCTCAAATTTCAGTACTACATCGATGCGGTGGCTCCGAAAACAAAATCTCAAAAGTTACCTCTCCAATTTTATAGTATAGAAGAAGTCGAAAAGCGTTGTCCACAACTGGTGCAAAGCAAATTTTACTTGGAAGTTTCTCGTGCCAAACGGCAAGAAATTGCTAGTAGAATCACCTTGAAAGAGACATGGAATTGGGAAACCAGCGATGCAGGGTGGGCGCTCCTCATGAAAGAGTTTCCTTCCTTAAAAAATACGCTTTCTGCAGAAAGGGCAAAAGTACTAGATGCTTGTGATGAGCAGCTCCGTCTAAAGGTTGATACATTTGCAAGAAATCAAATTGTAGGTGAGCACCCTGAATGGATGCAAGAAGCTCTCCACAAAAAAGAGGCGGAAAAAGTAAGGGTAAATATTTGTTCAAAAGGAGCCGTTTATCCTTTTGAAGACATTGATAATGGTAGCGAGCTAGTAGAGCTTCTCCAGGGAGTATCGATTGGAGAGAAAGCCTCTTTTTATAGCCCTGACAAGGAGGAGCTACTACGTCGTGACCGTCTTAGAAAAACCCACTAAAAAAGAGATCATGACATTTAAAGAGTCTTTAAAACAAGATTGGATTGGGAACCTCCTCGATAAAAAATTGGAAGATGCATATCCCGATGTTAGAAAAAAAGATCCCTCCCTTTTTCAACTTGCCGATGGTTCATGGAAAGCCCTCGGAAATGTTTATGATGAGGTAGGCTCGCTTGTCTATCAGATGGTACCTTCAGAGAAAATCCGCTTTTCTGACTATGCATCTAGTAAGCTCATATCTTTTATGGAAGAAGCCAGAAAAAGCGTTATCAAAGAAGGGGAGAAGTCGCCCTATTTGATAGGGCAGGGCGATCCCTTAAAAGACCAGTGGCTTCTTCTTAAATGTGATCAAGATATTAAAAGAAGCGATAGAACAACTTTTTCTAAAGCAGCAGTATTTGAGATTCCTACGGGTGAGTGGTCTCCTGTTCTTCCTTCTTCTCAAGGAGATGTCACATTTTTTAGATTAGTGAAAAAAACAGAAAATCCTGATCCCATTACAGATCAGGTAAGTGATGGTCAGAAGATGTTGAGTATGGATGCAAAACGGTTGCTCATGACGCAAGTGCTAAGTAGAATAGCTGGCGAAGAATGACAGATCTTTTAGAGTCTCTTCCCGCTATTTATCCCCTCCATTTTTTTTCCCTTTCTGTTGGGATAAACCATCTTGAAGAGAGTTCAAGCCTTTTAAAAAACAAGTTTTTGCTTCCCGACACAGCAGAGCTTCTCGGAGAAGAGCGTTTTGCTACTTGCTACATGGCATGGAATCAGCAAGGGATATCTTTAGAGATTGATGTTCACAAGCCCCTCGAAGATGTCCTATACCCCGATTTTAGAAAAGGAGATAGCATCGAGCTCTTCTTTGATACAAGGGATTTAAAAACAGCCGGCTTCCCGACGCGCTTTTGCCACCATTTTGTCATTCTTCCCAAAGAAGTACAGGGGATTAAGGCTCAAGAGATCTCAAAGTTCCGTGCAGAAGACACGCATGCTTTATGCGACCCCGAAGATATTTCTGCAAAAACAGTTGCAAGCAAAAAAGGATTTGTCACTCACATTCATATGCCTTCGTCTGTTCTTCATGGTTTTGACCCCACCTCGTTTGATAGGTTAGGTTTTAACTACCGCATTAATAGATCGAAAGGTCTTCCTCAGCACTTTGCAATCTCATCAAAACAGTACCTAGTAGAGCAGCAGTCAGCTCTTTGGGCCAGCTTAAAACTCATGCTTCCTTGAGTCGTGAATTTTTTAACTATCGTCGTCTTCATCCGTCTCTTACTCATCTACAACGCGATATATTTTAGGTGTTATAGTCGATTAAATTTTGATTGATAATTTGGGCCAGCGCAAAAGTCCGGCCGATTGAATGATTGTAAAGGGGTCAATATTAGAAATATGGACCTCTTTACAATCTTTCAAGCCCGGGTCTTTGGCGCAGTCCAAACTATCAATCAAAACTTAATCGACTATAAACTCAGGACTAGTCGTTCTACTGCTTTTGCTACTTTTTGAGACTTCTCAAAGAGCCAACTATTTGTTTAGAGCAGTTTTCTGAAAGTACCAGGAGAGATTGAGCAAGCCGATCACCTTTCGATGTCATGGCGCCTGGCGTAACCATGCATGCTGATAAGCCTGCGAATTCCATGTTCTCAAATAGACTCGTATTCTTCCAAAAATTAGGGAGATGTTTTTGTGCTGGATAAAGTAACTCATCAAGCTCTCTTACTATTTTCAGGCATTAGGGGATGAAATTTCTCAGGATAACTATCTTTGGGAAGGTCAACTCCGACATGGTAAACGCCGAGAGATGTTGGATCTAAGAGAAGAGAAATTCTTTCTGGATCATCCCCCGAACAGGGAACAAGCTGTAAGTTAGGACCATATTCAGGATACTCTTCTTTTACTGGCTTCCAATAAGGATGTATGTCTTTTAATAAAGCATTAACAGTTATATGATTCCCTATTTGGCAATAACCCAACAGTCTTGGTTGTGCGCCATTACCCAAGTATGTAAAAGGATTTTTATAGGGGTTGTGCTTTGCTCTAAGTCGAAATACTCTTGGACTTTCCATTTCTGCAGTTGTTGGGATTTTTTTTACCTCGGGTAGGGCAGTATACATAAATTGGCATGCGCAGCTAAGGAAAACAACGTAGCCTTCAGGAGTTAGATACTCTTTTATGTTAGCTGCTGATAATGATAAGACGGTTGCACTATGCAGGCAGTCAAGACCATAGAAGCCAATTTTGGATTCGTATAATGTATGGAATGTAAATGGATGTCTTCTCTCAAAATCTGATCGCAATTCTTGCTGTTTCTGTCTCATTAGAGAGGTTAATTCTTTTTCATTGCATGGGGTTTTTTCTTCTTGATCAGTGGGTTGGGATAAAGTGTGTTTTTTCGATTCTAATAAACTAATTTTTTCAGAAAGTTTTTCATTCTGTAGACGTTCTTCTTTTAAGCGTTGCTTCAATTCATCATTCTCTTTTTCCAAAGGGGGAGGGGGCTGGCGCATCAGCACTTGTCGCAAAAGAGGCTAAAATTTCTTTTAATAATAAAGTGTAGGATTTTTCCTCGCCCTTGGAAGTTTTCTCATGTTCTGCTGTTGTATTAGCACCATCAAGCCTTTCACTGGCTCGTTTTAAATTTTCTGACAATTGAGCATTTTCTTTTATCAATCGAGTATTTTCAGAGGTTTGAATGGCTGCTTTTGTTTCCCATTCTTCTACCTGTTTTCTCAATTCTAATAATTGTTGCTCGAATATTGCTTCTGTTCGGGCTCTTTGTTGTTTCAACTCTTCTGAGAATTGTTGCTGGAGTCTTGCTTCTGTTTGGGCTCTTTGTTGTTTCAACTCTTCTGAGAATTGTTGCTGGAGTCTTGCTTCTGTTTGGGCTTTTTGTTGTTTTAAATCTTCTGAGAATTGTTGCTGGAGTCTTGCTTCTGTTTGGGCTCTTTGTTGTTTTAAATCTTCTGAGAATTGTTGCTGGAGTCTTGCTTCTGTTTGTTGTTGAGTGGAATCGTCTCTTTGGGGTGTTTTTTGAAATTTCTTTTGTGCCCGATGAGTTATTGTGGGAAAAGATTGTAAAAATTCGAGCAGCCCGGGGTGAAATCACAATTAAAGTAAGGCCTAAAGCACCTATTAGTCCTAAGGCAAAGAGAGTTACTCTTTTAGGTAACGAAGGGGGTAAAAGAGAGCTCCAAGGCAAAGAAAAAAAGGGGGAATTCGAAAAAAAATTTCTTGATAGAAGGGGTTCCATGCTTTTTCCCTTTTTTTATATTAAATAAAAACGTTTGGTTTTAAATGTGTCAACAAACATTTTGACGTCCATTTTAGCATATTTTCTTTATTGGCGCTAACCTTTTTGTGTAACATTTTTTTATAATAATATTTATTATGTATGGGGGGTAATATGAGTACCAAAGAGATGCAGAGAATTAATACATGGGGGCTTCCTCTATTTGCCAGCAATCGATTATACTCGCCCTAGTTTGGGATAGTGTATTTATCTTTTCTGGCTGGGATATTGTGTCTGCTGTTTTTGTTGGTAGAAAAAATGTAGGCGTGTTGGTTTGAAAAGTCTTTATCCACAGCTATTTACGCAAAAAGGAGGGGGGTTGAATGTTAAAGTTTACAGATTCTCATGAATGGATCCAAGTGGATGGTGATATAGGCGTAGTTGGGATTACAACCCACGCGCAACAAGAGCTCGGAGAGATCGTGTACCTAGAGCTTCCCACTATTGGTAAATGTGTTGCTATGGGAGAAGAAGCTTGTGTCCTAGAATCGACAAAAGCTGCTGCCGACATCTACTCTCCTGTTTCAGGAGAAGTTGTCGATATCAATACAGAGCTCAAGGAAACAACTGAAAAAATCAACCAAGAGCCTCAAAAGTCAGGCTGGCTCTTCAAGGTCAAACTCTCCCATCCCCATGAGCTCCAAGAGCTTTTGGACGAGACAGAGCACTCAGCTCTCTTATAACTCTTGTTTAAATAAGTAAAAAACGGTATGATGGGGCTCATACGGCTACAAAAGTCGTCTAAGGAGATTAATATGTCAGATGATATTCCCAGAAGTTTAAGGTCCTACTCTACGGTTTCTGTTTCTAATTCAAATTCTTCTTTTAGTTTCTTCTTTTCCTTTTATTGGCTCTAGCCAAACCTTTTTTTTACCCTACATTTTTTTGTTGATTATACTGAGCTTCTAAAAAAAGCTTTAATTTTTTAAAAATTTTAATTTGTCATGCGCGTAAGCGTATGAAAGGATATTTATATGCATACATTAACGTCTATGGTTTTTCCTAAAGAGATTAATAAATTGATGATTTCTAGTCCCGAGGAAGAAGCAATGGCTCTCGCTCGACTCAGATTGATCACTGCTGTTGCTTTGAGCGCTTGTGAACAGCTTGATAAGAAAAACTTCAGAGCATTTGATGCTCTTGTGGGGGAGACTTCCTGTCAGTTGAGGGCACATGCGATACAACAGATGGCCTCAGATCCGGCATTTGTCACGGCATTAGCTCAGGTACAACAAAAGCTATCTTATTTACTGAAGAGGCTTGATGGCCCTTTTTCGCTGATTATATCTGGAAAAGAGGATCATACAGTCTACTGTAGAAAGGTTTTGAAGGAGTGCTCTCAAACCCCCGACCCCAAAGGGCTCCATGGGGAACTAGCGACCCCTCCCGAATTAAGTCAAAGGGCTTGCTTTTTAATTTTGAGCCATTTCCTCTATCTTACACGTGATTGTACTAACCCCCAGAGGACAAATGCGCAACAACTAGTGGGATTGTTACGACCTGTAGGGAGAGAAGTCGATAAGGAAAGAGATGCTATTGATACAAAATGCTGCGAGCTGATAGTGAAAAGTGTTAAACGTGCTTTAGCACAGGCTTCTGTTGAGTTTATCAGTAATGAAACAAAAAACGATCCAGAGTACGAGCTTTTCTACAAGGCTTTATTCAAAACAAGTGTCGAAAGTTCGTGTGATTTAATATGCGCTCCCTGCTTTCCTTGTATTGATTTCATTTTATACAAAGCCCAGAAAGATCGTAGACCTATTGCTCTGGTAATAGAAAAAGAAGATCAAAGATATGTGGTCCCTTTTGCTGTAAGAGAGAGGAAGTATGTTGTAGTAGAAGCGGGAGAATTAACTCAACAACCTGTCCTTATATTTAAAGGGGTTTCTACACATCCGGCTGAAAAGGCTAGCTTTATTGCAGAGCTTCTTGGAAAAGAAGATCCATTTGGTAGGGCTTGTGAAATGATAAGGATGAATGCTGCAGCCCACCCTCAGTATGCAGGGTCAAAAAAAGAGTTGTCTGTCGCTCTTTTGGAGAAAGGAAAGGATTTTGGAGAGAAGATTAGGGAGAAAATTAATCCATTTGTTCATTCTTCAGCAGAGGTTGATAAAGTTATGAAAGAAAATTGTATTGCATATGAATTAAAAGTTGCTCAAGAACAGTGTAAGCCAGCTCCACTTGCAGAGGTCGTAAGGCAGTACTTGCGTCTAAAAGCTCTTGCAGAACGTGCAAAAGAGGAGGGGTGTACAAGAGAAAAAACGGGCGGATTTTCTCTCCAACATATCTATTGTAGTACGCTTGAAGGTGTTCTGCAGGAACGTCAAGTCATATCGGGTGAGGAGTAAGCATGAAACAACTATCTTGGAAAGATTTAGCTAGCATAGAGGTAGGGGGGGCCGTGTGCTTGCCTGTAATCCTCGTTGGGCACACGCTGTGTATGCGTTACGGGCTTTTTACTGCGCTGATTGCAATTGTTCTTGGGAACCTTTTTTTGCTTGCTATAGGTTTTGTGAGCGCGCGTTTAAGCGTGTCAAATCGGTGTTCAACGCCCGAACAAGCCCAAAGATTTTTTGGTCTTAAAGGGGTGAGTCTGTTTGCAGCGGTCTTGATGTGTACGAAATTAGGTTGGTTTGCCATTCAGTTGAATATCATGAGTGAAAGCGTGAGAGAAACGCTGCTTGTGGCAGGAGGAGTGGGAGTGCCAATTCCTCTTTTAAACATTGGTTTTGGAGTGTTAATTGTGGGGCTTGCTGTTTTTGGGCTACGGGCTATCACAAAGTTATCTGCGATTAGCCTTCCCCTGATGGTAGGAACTTTAGGGATAGCGCTATATATGGGAATAAAAAGCAGCTCTTTCACTTTAGTCCTGCAAGGAAATGGTGTTGGAGTGGAGGCCATTTCTGTGGCTATTGCAGCTGCAATCACAGCTGTTCTTGATATGCCCACATACTTTCGCCTTGCAAAAACGCCTAAAGATGCTTACATCGCGGTGGTCTTATTATTTTTAGTTTGCTTGCCTGTGATTGAAACAGTAGGAGTTTTACTTGCGTCCTTTCATCCAGAAAAAAATCTTGTCACAACTCTTTTGGGGACAAGTTTATTATGGAATGGATGGGTCACATTCTTCTTAATCATTGCAGCGTGGACAACCAATAATACGAACTTGTATTCCGCTAACATTTGTTGCGGGGTTCTGGTGAAACAGCTTAGTGAAAAGAAAAGGATTCTTTTGCTTGGAGCAGGAGGTATTTCTCTTTCCTTGCTGCCACTTTTGAACTCCTTTCCCTTTGTTTTACAGATCATGGGCGTAGGGATTAGTGCTTTTGGGGCTGTGATTTACACCTCTCATTTTTTTGAGATCTCATGGAGGAGTGGTGTTGTGCCCCTCTGTGGATGGGGGATTGCCGCTTTGACAGGATGGATGAGTCTTGCTGGTATCATCAAGATCACATCGATGCCTCTTTGCGATAGTTTTGTATTGGGTATTATCATGACAGGGCTGCTTGCTCAGCTACAAAGGAGGGTAACTGTATGAAATTAACCGAGGAGCATTTAAAGCCGCTTGCTTTGGGGGCTGCCATTCTAGGATCAGGAGGAGGAGGGTCGACAGTTTATCAAGAGAGAATTGTAGCGAGTGTTTTACAGAAGGGGTATGAAGTAGAGATCATCGGTGTTGATGAACTGGAGCAGACGGATCTTATTATTCCGATTGCATTTATGGGAGCTCCTTTAGTGGCTCTTGAAAAGATGCCCACTGGATTGGAAGCAGAGGTGTTGGTGGAGACTTTAAGAGAAACTTTTGGTAGGGATAGGAGGCTCATCCTCATGCCAGCAGAAATTGGAGGTGCCAATGCTTTTACACCTTTATGGATAGGAGCTCTGCATCAACTGCCTGTTCTTGATGCAGATAGTATTGGAAGAGCCTTTCCTAAGTTGCATATGAGTTCCTTAAACGTTGCTCATATTCCGCCAAGTCCTGCTTTTATGGCAGATAGTGATGGAAAGGTGCATACTGTCTTAGCTACGGATGCTTTCGATTTAGAAAAAAAAGCGCGGGCCGTCTGTGTGGAAATGGGATCAAGAGCTCTTGTGGCACTCTATATCATGGAGGCACAGGTAGCAAAAGAGGCGGTTATTTTAGGGTCACTGACCAAAGCCATCGAGATGGGGCAAGACTGTTTAGCAGCCTTGAACCCCTCGAAGCACTTGTAGATAAATGGGGAGGATCACATCTTGCAAGAGGTGTGATCGCATCGATTGACTACCGTGTCGAAGGGGGATTTTTAAAGGGATCTCTTTCTCTTAAAAGGGAAGGAAGGAAGCCTCTTATTTTACGGTTTATTAATGAATTTCTAACGGTAGAGGAAGAGGGGGTCCAGGTAGCTGCAACTCCCGATCTCATTATCCTTATGGAAGTGTATACAGGTAAGCCTGTGTCAACAGCAGAAATTAAATGGGGATTGAGTGTGGATGTTGTTATTTTACCATCGCCTTCCCTCTGGAAAACTAAAGCAGGCCTAGAGCTTGTAGGAGTAGATCAACATGTTTTTTAAAATTGGAGTAGATATTGGAGGCACGCATACAGATGCTGTCCTTGTAGATGAAAATGGTCAATTGCTAGCCAGTAGTAAGACTCTTACAACTTTACAAGTAGAAGATGGGTTAGAGATTGTCCTAAGAGATTTACTTGCTAAAGCAGCGATTTCTCCTCAAGAGATTCAGGAAGTCAGAATTGGAACTACACATGCAACAAATGCCCTTTTAGAGGCAAAATCGCTTCTTCCTGTTGGAGTGATCCGTTTAACAGGAAAAAAAGAGGCATTGATCCCTGTAGCATTTAGATGGCCTCCAGCTCTTGCTGCCCACATTGTAAAGACAGTTGCTATAGAAGGGGGTTTTGAATGTGATGGCAAGAAAGAGGTAGTTTAAGAGATGAAGTCATCGATGAAGCAATCGCGACTTTAATCAATGCGGGGGCCTCTGGCATTGTTATTGCCAGCAGTTTTTCCCCCTTGTTTAACGAGCATGAAAAACATATTGCTAAGAGAGTACCTAGAGGGACTGTTTTTTGCTGTTCTGCAGATGTAAGTGGTCTTGGGTTTATCGAAAGAGAAAATACGGCTCTACTCAACCTGCTGCTGCGAACTGTGTTAAAGGAGGGGTTTTCCTGTTTACGGTCTGCTCTTACACATCTTGAAATACAGGCCCCCCTTTTTTAACACATAACGAAGGGAGTCTTATGACACTTGAAGAAGCTCTTGAAAGACCTATTCTCACTTTGAGCTCTGGTCAGACAAATTCTTTTATCGGAGGTGCAAGGCTGACGCAAATGAAAGAGGCCGTTGTTGTTGATATTGGTGGAACAACCACAGACATTGGGGTTATTCAAAATGGATTTCCAAGAAAGACTCTTGGCAATATCGATATTGGAGGGGTTCCCCTTAATTTCCCTATGCCAGATGTTCTTTCCATTGCGATAGGAGGAGGTAGCTTGATAGAAGGTGAGCAGATAGGCCCTAAAAGTTGTGGCAAATTGCTTTTTGAGCAAGGTGTGAGTTTTGGTGGACCGCTTCTTACTTTAACAGATATTGCGTTGAGAGCAGGAGCCATTCACATCGAAGGCGCCCGCCCTACCTTTGTTCCTCTTTCACAAGAAGAAGCAAAAAGACTTCATCTCAAAGCTTTTATCAGGATTAGAGATCTAGTAAGACAAATACAAGCTACAACTCACTCTGCTCCCATTATCGTGGTCGGTGGCGGAAGCTATTTATTTAAAGAGCTCTTTGAAGAAGAAGGTTTTATCTTGCCTGAGCACGCAGCAGTGGCTAACGCCTTTGGCTCTGCTTTAGCAGAAATTGGAGAGACCCTTGATACGACTATTCAACTCTCCGAAGAGGGTGGGATTGAGAGGTTAAAGAAACAAGTTCTTGAGCGAGTCATAGAAAAAGGCGCAATCCCGAGGAGCGTGCGGCTGACACAAGTCGAGATTATTCCTTACCATTATTTAGGCGGGCAGAGGGCGCGTGTCATCCTTTCTGCTGCAGGAGAAAAACTATGACAATCATCAAAGCAACGATTTTTTTTGAGAAAAAGTTTTGGGTAGGCACATTCGAAAGAATGGACAAAGAGGGATATGCCCTTGCCAAACACATTTTTGGGGAGAGCCAACCGATCCTGAAATCTACGAGTTTGTCCTCAACCACTACCATGAGCTCAAGTTTGGAGAGATGAAAGAATTCACTCTGCAAATCAAACGCATGAATCCCAAGCGTGTTCAAAGGGAAGTGCGTAAAGAGATGGAAAAACTCAAAGAGACCTCCAAACCTTCCCACTTTAGCCCAAGACTACATGCGCGAAGAAATCGAAAAGAAGAAAAAGACAAAGCAGCAAAATAGTAGTGCAGACAAGCAAGCTCGCAAAGAAGCCCAATTTTCGCTGAAGCAGCAAAAAAAGAAAGACAAGCACCGTGGGCGTTAGATTCTTGCTGATTAAGGCAAGGGATTGTGCATGTCTACTTTAGGAATTGTTTTTGTAAGCGTTTGAGATGTGTCAGCTTGCTGCATGGCTATGGAAAATGATTTAACATCCTAATATTTAGGCTTTTATATTTATTTTATTGAGCTTTCCTCTGATTTGATGATAGAAATGTGGTATTCTATCATTAAATGGAGGAAAGGCATGGATGAGCTGTTAATACTTCAGGTGTTATTAGGTGAGTTTCGTGATAAATTAGCCTCTCTCAAAAATTTAATACCTAGAGATGTAAAATTCCCTGATGCTCCCACTAAAATCAAAGTCGCGATTGGGATGCGCCGGGTTGGCAAAACTTATTTTCTCTATCAACAGATTCTTAAAATGATAGAGAATGGCATAGATAAAGCGGGGGTTTTATATATCAATTTTGAGGATGATCGTTTGCTGCCACTCAATGAGCAAAAATTAGCAAAATTAGTAGATGCATTTTATTCACTTTATCCCGAAAATCACGACAGGAAGTGCTATCTATTCTTTGATGAAATTCAAAATGTCGACAGCTGGCCTATTGTGATTAGGCGCTTACATGATACTAAAAATGTTGAAATTTTTTTGACGGGCTCTTCAGCCAAATTGCTCAGTAAAGAGATTGCAACAAATCTAAGAGGCAGGTCACTTGCTATTGAGATTTGGCCTTATAGTTTTCAGGAATTTATAAGAGCAAAAAATGTATCAATCGATCGAAGCCTTTACACGAAAAAACACAGGACAAGCTCTCACAAATGTTCCATGCCTATTTGTCGGAAGG
Source organism: Rhabdochlamydiaceae bacterium (assembly GCA_047459655.1). Lineage (GTDB taxonomy): Bacteria > Chlamydiota > Chlamydiia > Chlamydiales > Rhabdochlamydiaceae > CANJJB01. Next base: position 231,823 of record JAJREF010000002.1, on the reverse strand, counting down.
TGGATTCCCGGAGATTATCTCTTTTGATCCTGATATCAAGCAAAAAACCTTGCAAGAATATCTCGATGTGGCGATCTATAGAGATATCATTGAAAGGCGCAGTGTCAAAAATCCGACCCTTATCAAATACATGATTTTATCGATGATACATAATGTTGGGAAGCCTTTTGCAATCAATAAATTTTACAATGATTTAAAGACTCAGGGGTATCAAACAGGGAAAGATGTTCTATATGAATATGCAGATTACATGGAAGATGCTTATTTGGCATTTTTCGTAGGTGTTTATGATCAATCTATTCGTAAAACACAAACACATCCTAAGAAATTATATGCTATTGATTCTGGTATGATTAGAGCGCTGACTTTGGATTATGAACGCGATTTTGGCAGGCTTTTTGAGAATATTATCTATTTAGAGTTAAAGCGTCTTGGTTGTAAAGCCAGCTACTATTTAACATCTGAACGTTATGAGATCGATTTCTTAGCGCAAACGCCGCGCGGGCATAAAAAGTTTTTTCAGGTAGCCTGGGATATAAGCGACCCTCATACAATGGAAAGAGAACAAAGGGCGCTGCAAGCAGGAATGAAAGAATTAAAAATAGAGGGAGAGATCATCACTCTCAGATTCCTACTTGCGTGAAGGGATTAAATTGTAGATTTTTTTCAGCAGGAAAACATATATTCCTTCAAAAGAGAGGAACATCTGTGAAAAGACAGAAAAGCTATCAGATTAGGGTTGTGATTGTATGCGGCATGCTCGTTGCTGCGGCGCTTTTTTTTCTGAGGGGGCCCATCGTGGCAACAGGATTGCAGTGGGCTGTGCGAGCTGCAACCAAAGAACATTTATCTTATGATCAGCGAGTCTGGGAAAAGGGTGTTCTGACTTATACAGGTGTTAAGGTTGGGGATTTTTTATCGGCAGAAAAACTGGAAGTCGATTTTGCTTGGAGCCGCCCTTTCTATCTTGAGTCACATGTTGTGTTATCCCGTCCACACATCACGGTAGACCTAGAGAGTAAGAGCAACTTGCTTTACGCTCTACTACTGCCATCTTCTAAATTCTTTGGAATGAAGTGGACCATTGATGAGGGAAGTGTCGATGTAGGAGATGCACCTTTCAAGTTTACCTTTCTAAGTGGGGAAAGTCGAGAGGATTTAGGAAGGTTAGTGCTATACGATCAAGGGGTAGATATCATGCATCCTCTGTGCGTATGTGCGTTTGGGGTTGTAGACCATCTTGTGCAGGCGCAAATAGAAGTGCCGTCTGTATCGGTAGAAAGGCTGGAATTTTTAAGCACACTGATGCCTGCTAATAGATTGCCAAAATGGAAGATGGCAAGAGGAGATGTCTCGATACAAGGGCAGGTTCTAGTCGATAAAATGGGGGCGATGAATGCGCTTTCTGCCTCTATCCATTTGCAATCATTTATGCTGAATAACACTGAGCTTAGCCTTTCTGTAGAAGGGGAAGATCTGCAAACAGTATTTGATTATTCTTTCAAAGAGAAAGGATCTTTTTGGTCACGCGTATACGTAGACTCTGCTCTTCAGGGAGGACATCTATTGGTTTCTAACCTTGCGGTGAGTGACTGCTTAGCTGTGCTTTCTCTTAAGCCGGGAGAAGATCCTTATCTTGAGCTTTCTGGAGATGTAGAGTGCTTAGAAAAAAGATATCCCCTGGGGATCATGGGGATCGGGAAAGTGGGGCCTGATTTACTCACAAGCGCAAATCTTCATTGTACGCTCGGGCTGGAAAATGGAGAAAAAACAGAGATAGGCGCTATTCTAACGCAAGATAAGGCTTCTTCCTATCAAATGCAGTGTGATCTCCACCATGTAGGAAAAGAGGCTATAGGGCTCGTGCAACAGGTCTCACTTTTGTGGGGAGCTAAAGAAGAGGTCGATTTTGGAAGTGGATGGATCTGTGGCAAGGTGGGAGGTCTCTTTGAAAATGGAGAACTGAGAAAGTTGCAGTGTGACGATGTGGAGCTGGTCGATGGATATTTGCAACTACCGCGCAGAGAGGTACAGGGGTTTATCGAAAAAGCGCATTTTTCAGCAACCTTCGACAAACAAGAGGCTTGGAAAATCGCGACATTTGAGTGTGATGTCACACAAGGGGCTATCTCTTCGAAAGATTGGAAGGGGAGTGATTTAAATGGAAATATCTCGATTCGCAACCATGCTTTTGAAAAGAGCCTTTTAAAAGGAGCCTTCCATGGTGTTCCTGTTGAAATTTCCTTTGCAGGCTCTGTCGATGCTTTTGAGATGACCACAGAGTTTGTAGATGATTCGAAAAGTTGGTTTGAGCTTTTAATGGGAAAGAGCGCGGAAGGACTTGACTCCTTCCCCATAGCCCTCCGAGGGATCACAAACAAACATGAGCAGGGATATAGCTTTAATGGAACTGTCACTGCTTTATCAGAAGAGATACAAGTGGGGATGGATCTTGATCTTACAGGGAATTTGAAGCAGGGGTGGTTTTTTTCTCACAAATTTTCAGATCAGATGGTGACACCTTTTTTAGCTTTCAACGCGATACCTGTCGCATTGGGTGGAGAGCTGAGCTTTTACGGAGTATTTGATAAGGCAAGTGTAGAAGCCTTTATTCAGGGGGATAATCTATCTTTTGAAACAGAGTCTTTGATAGTAAAATTGCCCCACTTAGGAGTAAAAGATCCTGAGTTTCTAACAGCCGATGGCTGGGCGCATATCACCTATACATTTACAGATAAGTTTCCTAAGGTCAGTTTCCCTTTCAAAGAAGCTACGCTGACCCAGGAAGGAATTTTTTTGGAGCATCTAAAAGGAAACGTAGAGTGGGTAGACCACACCATCAAACTCACGCAGCTAGCAGGTAAATGCCGTGAGATTCAGATGCAAGCTGATGCTAGTTGTACACTATCTTTAGAAGGAGATATCGATGTACAAGTAAAAGGGAAGTGGATCGAAGGGGATGTAGAGAATCTTCTTTCCTTGATGAAAGAGATGTCCCTAACTTCTTTACAGATCCCTGTTACAGGTAAATTTATATCGGGAGCCAATCCTTTTCAGATCACGGCTAATCACGTTTTTACCGATCCAAAAGTAGCCATCCATTTTGAGACATTTTTCCAAGACCTCCAAGTGGCGCTTCCTAACTCATATAAGTTGGACAAGGTGCATTGTGGATTTGTATTTGATTCAAAAACAAACACCAGTGCAATCACTCATTTAACCGGCCACTTTGTTACTCCAGGAAACAAGTACTATCAACTGGAATCAGATTCTCTCTTATGTGATCATAGAGCAGCCTCTTACTTATTTGATGCTAAGCTGCATCAAGAAGGAGAGGCATTTCCTATTTTAAGTCTTCACGGGGAAGCTCTAGCAAAAAGCCCAAAGCGGGTGGCTTTTACTTTAACGGGGAGTTGCTATTCCACATTTCTAGATAAGGTGGAGTTTGAACTGGAAGATGGAAAAGGTATTGTTTCTTTTTGCTCTAAGAGCCGCTCGCAAGGGAAAGATTTTATTAAGCAGCTGAATCTCTTAGAAAATTTTGGCATCGTTTCTTGCAACCCCTCTATTTTGGAAAAGATCTCTACGTTAGAGGGGGAAGTGGATGGGACATTGCTATTTTCTCCTAATGTAGGCTTTTTATTTGAAGCACAGGGAAAAAATCTTAAAATTGAGCAAGAGCCGATCCCTAACTTTGAGTTAAAAGGTAAAAAGATTGCAGATCATTGGATCTTAGAAAAGATGGATATAGGAGGGATTGAAATTAAGGGATCCCTTTCTAAGGCAGAAGATAAATGGTTTAGTCCTTACTGGGAAATAGCGTGGCAGGGAAAAAGGATTAAAGGGGATGCGCTTTACCAAGCCGGTGTTTTTTCCATCCATCTTTCTAAAGCAGAAGGGCTCTTTCCCCCTTCTTACACACTCCGTTCAGAAGGAAATAGCCCAATTGTTTTTTCTCCTAATCTAGGGATCAAAAATCTTTCTTTGCTAGTTCATAAGGATGGGCAAAAAATAGGGGCATTCACGACTGATCTTCTGGAGTATAAAGATCTCAAATTGGAATCGGCGAACACACACCTTTTGCTGAACGGAAGCTCTTTGCAGGGCCCTTTTTATGTTGCATTGAGTACAGCAGATAAAAAGATAAGATTTCACACTCTTCACAATCCGCAAGAAATGGTACATATATCTTTTTCAGACATTTTTAGATGTGAGCAAATCGAAGGAAAATGGCTAGGACTGAACTTCCACCTGCAGCAGGCAAAAACCGCTCACTCCTACCTAGGCAGTGTTCAGATAAACGATGGGACGCAACTGGCTGCATGTTTTCCCAAAGACCTTTTTTTTTGCAAGGAACCCAAGGGCTTGAATTGAGGGGTTTGTGGGAGAAAAAAGAAGAGGGAGTGACTTTTGTAGGAGATGTTTTTGGACAAAATCTTACTCTCAAGGGTTATCAAATCGAAGATTTTCATGCTAAACTAAACTGCGCCATCGATGCTGTTGTCATAAGAGAGGCGCATTTTTCTGATAGAGCGGGCACTTTATCGATTAAACAACTCAATTTTAGTAAAAACAAAGAGACACAAAAATGGCATATAAATATTCCACTGGTGCGAGGGCGGGATATTCATCCTAGTAACTTGCGCAAACAAGGTGCTCCTACTCCCCAAGAAAAACCTTTTCATATCCGTAACCTCGTATTTGAAAACATACAAGGGGAAATTGGCAATTTACTATCTCTTAGAGGGTGGGGCTCTTTTAACTTTACCAATGCTTACAAAAAAGAATTTTCGATTTTTGACACCCCTTTAGAGGTCATTAAAAATTTAGGATTTGATCCAGGTCTTTTTACTCCTGTCAGCGGGCAGGTATCATGCCAGCTTAAAAATGGGCAGCTTTGTTTATTAGATTTAAAAAATACGCACAGTGAGGGGATGTGCTCCCAATTCTATCTAGCACCTGATCTTGAGCCTTCTTATATTGATTTAGCAGGGAATGTTTGTGTTAATCTTCGCATGAAACAAGATGTGGTCTTGAAGTTTGGAGAGCCTTTTACTGTCAGTATTCAAGGTAATGTTGATAAACCTCGTTACAAACTTCGATGATATTAGATTGGATTTTTCCTCCGCTCTGCGTGCACTGCGACTCTCCTACAAAGTCTGCCCGATTTCCTCTTTGCAAAACGTGTCTGACAGGTTTAGAAAAAATTCTTCCAGCAGATAGATGCCCCAAATGTTTTTCTGAAAAAGAAGGCTTTTTTTGCCAAAAATGTAGGGGTTACCCACTAGGATTACAGGGGGTGGCGGCTACCTTCGAATATATAGGTGCAGCTTCTTCTCTATTGAAAGAGTGGAAAACCTGCAACCGCCCTGCCCTTGTTAAGGGACTTGCTGCCTGGATGGCCGTGCAATTTTTAGAGCTTCAATGGTCGTCCCCTGACCTTATCGTACCTATCCCACAGACTATTTTGCGCACAATGGCGCTCGGCTTCAATCCTCCCCAGCTCTTAGCCCAAGAACTAGGAAAAATTCTTTCTATCCCCGTGTGTCCTTTACTCAAAAAAAGTGGGGGCATCCTCCCAAAATCGCCTCCTATGGGAAGATAGAAAAAAACTTTCCTATCAAGCTTTTGACTGGGGAAGGACAGGAGATATCAGTGACAAAACGATTTTGCTTGTTGATGATCTCATTGGAACAGGAGCCACTCTAAAGGCTGCAGCCTATCGGTTAAAAGAGGGTTTTCCTAAAGCCATCTATGGCCTTGCACTTTGTATCTAACGAAGCTTGAATATTTGAAAGCGAGCGGTCCCTTGATGGAGTTTTGGAGAGAGGTCTCTGAGGTCTTTCTGATGATCGATGAGTAACAGTCCTCTGTATGTGGGACTTTCGGCCACCCATTGTTTGGAGACATCCTAGCATGTGGGCGTGTTGTTCTTGGTCCATGTGAGAGATGCCTCATCACCAATGATTAAACAGGGCTCTTTCGGGTGTTTTGGAAGCAATTACAATATTAACAGCCAGATGGAGGATTTGTTTCTGTCCACCACTTAATGTATCCCAATCTCCTTTTCCACTATCTAGTGCATCCATACTTTGATATGAGGGAAACTCTTTTAATTTTCTTTTGATTTGATTGATAGTATCTGTATCTGTAATACCAAAAAGAGAGTCTAGCATATCTTCAAAGCTCTTTGGTGAAGTGTCAGTTGTCAGTGAAGCTGGTACATAAAAAGGCTTCTCAGGTCGTTCTAAAGATCCTCCCTGTGCCCTTACGCTGTTTCATTGACCGCTGAGCAGGCTGTAGTTTTGCCACATCGCATTAGGCCCCTGGCGATGATAGTCGATATGTCCTAATGGAAGTGTAATACTCTGAAATATCCTGGAGTATTCCTGTTCTTTCTATGGCAAGAGAGACTTTTTCAAATGTCAAAGAGTTTCCATTTCTTATGGGGATGTTTGTTTTGTCTTGAGCAAGGAAATTTCAAAAGTGCCTATTTTCTCCAGAGCTAAGCGTAAATAAGTGGAATTATTCATGAAATTTTGAATGAAGTAACTTAACTGCCATGTCAATCCAATGCTTGTTCTAAGAAGGGAAGGAAAAGTTGTTTTTAGATCGAGCTCTGGAATTTTTTTTGCAATTTGACATCCAATACCACCGATAAGCACTTGAAAAATTGAAGGAAATGCAAAAGATGAAAGTCCCTGAATTACATAATCACCCTGTATGTAATCTGCTGCCTTTAGAGCGGTTTGTACTTGCGCTTTTATCAAGTTGGTCAATCGTGTTTTATTTTCATTTGGTAGCGCTACAAAGCGAGGTCGATCATTGTTAGTTGCTACTAAAGCATCTAAAGCAGTTTCTTTGCTTTTCTCGAGCTTTTCTAGTATATCGCTCTAAAAAATTTTGGATCAATATCTGAAACAAGACCATTACACTCATAAACCCAAGAATGATGACAAAAGCTCCTCGGGAATGATTTAAAGGGAATGATAATGATTGATGATAAAGATTACTGGATAACCGATAAATTTTTCTAATTTGCAAAATAAAATCAAGAAGCCTTGCTATTCTATCTATCATAGATACTGTTTGATCAATTATTGTAGAATAGTCTTCAGCTAAAATTTGTTCTGGATGTGGCAGGGGTGAAAGGGGACCTTTTGTTGTAATAACATCAAGCCATTTGCTGATTTGATCGGGGAGTAGACTACTTCTTGTTGAACTAATGAGTCGATTTTCTAGCCATGCGCTTTGCCCATTCTGTTCCTATGTTAGGCACCAATCCATAAAGGATTGCATTACGGCAGAGTGTTGGAAATTCTGTGGCTTTATCAGCTGTTAATGCGTCGGTAGCTGCATCAATATTTTCTGACCATCTGCCTCCATTTTTCCATTTTAGGGCCCGGATTGAAAGGGCGGTGATTAAGGCTGTAATTCTGTAGGCATTCGCCATTTTAGGCTCTGAAATAAGGAGCTACTCGAGGCTCCGGCTTGAACAAGAATTCCCCATATTATCACCTCCCCCTTCAAAAGGGAGTCTATTATAACATAAATTTGCTTTTTGAGGTAGTTGCAAAATGATGGCGCTAAAGAAGAGGTCCTGATTCCTCAAGTTGTTCAGGAGCTGTGACAGTAGACCCCACCAATAATAGAAACGCCTTCATCGATAGACAGGAGGGGGGCTGTGATATCGCCCCGTATTTCTGCCCGGCCTCTAAGAACGAGCCTTTCTTTTACGGTGATGTTGCCTCTAACTTTCCCTGCAATGAAAGCCTCGTTTAAGTTGATGTTAGCTTTGACAAAGCCTGTGGGCCCTATGATGAGATTGCCTTGAGATTCTAACTCTCCTTCGAAGGTGCCATCGACTCTTAATAGATGCTCAAAAGAGATGGTTCCTTTGATGGTGACGTGCTCTCCAATGACTGTCTCAGGTTCTTCGGCTTCTAATGAAGGGGAGGGAGTGGGGAGGCTCATACATAGGAGAAAGGACTCCTCTTCGGAAGAAAGGGGAGAGTGAGTTCTTAGCCCTAGTAACGCTTTAGCAGATTTAAACATGATTACTCCTCAAGGTTGCGGCGCGCCATCTGAATTTGCCGTTTTAGTATTTCATCCTTTTCTACTTGTTCTTGAATTTTCTTCCAAGCATGGATTAGCGTTGAGTGTGTTTTCCCTCCAAAAGAGGAGGCAAGTTTATTGAGGGATTCGTTGATGAGTTCTTTAGCAAGATACATGGCAACTTGGCGGGGGAAGGCGACTTCTTTGACTCGGGATGTCCCGCGCAGATCAGGAAATACGCACTTGGAAAAGGGAAGCTACACACTTGAGGATGTTTTCTGACAGAGATCCTTTTTGAGGGGCATTCTGTAAAAGTTCACCGAGGGTTGTTTCAGCAATTTCCTCTGTCACTTCTTTGTTTAAAAGGCGTGAGTAAGCCGTTAAGCGGTTAATAGCGCCTTCAAGCTGCCTCACATTATTGTAGATATGATCAGCGATAAAAGGCGACTTTGCTGGGCATGCGGAGCCCTTTTTGTTCTGCTTTATGTTGCAAGATAGCAACCCTTGTTTCTAAATCAGGAATACCGACGTTAGCCACAAGTCCCCACTCCATGCGGGCCACTAAACGCTCAGAGTAGCTTTAGTTGTGAAGGGGCTTTATCACTTGTAATGACAATTTGTTTGTTGTCGTTGATTAAGCTCTCAAACGTGTTGCACAGTTCCTCTTCGAAGTTTAGCCTGCTCTGCAAGAATTGAATATCATCGACGAGAAGAACATCCAAAGAGCGATAGAAACGTTTCATCCGGTCCATAGACTTGGTTTTCAGATGGTCGATGATATCATTGATAAAGCCTTCTGTGGTGATGCATTGGATCTTGAGTTTTTTATTATGCTGTTTAATGTGGTGGGCAATCGCATGTAAGAGATGTGTTTTCCCAAGGCCTACACCTCCATGAATAAAGAGAGGATTGTAAGATCTACCTGGTCTTGCAGCAACACCCATCGCAGCTGATTTCACAAACTGATTAGAGGGGCCTTCGATGAAATTTTCAAAGAGATAGTAAGGATTGAGTTTGAGGTGGGAGGTGTCTTGATTTTCTACTTCTTTAGGAGGTGTAGTAATCAGTGGAACAGAGCCTTTTTTTTCTTCTGAGATTACAAACTGCAGCGCAAGTTCGCCACTTGATGTAGTAGGAACAAAAGCAGCAAGATCTTTTTTATAATTGCCAAGGAGGTACTCTTGGACAAAGATATTGGGGACTTCTAAAATGAGTCCTTCTCCCTCAATGACTTGAATAGGAGCTAGCCAATTCTGAAATTCCGATGCAGAGCATTTATCTTGGACTGAATGAAAGAAACTCTCTCCATACATCTGTATTAGTTTTCGTGAGCATATCCTCTGTTGTAGCATGTTTGAGTAATTAACGCGAGGATTCGAATTTCTCTGTTCTTGACTTTTTAATAGGGACCAGCTCATAGCGGTAGGGCAGTTTGATCTTAACAAGCTTCCCATTTTCCATGAAAACAAGAGCTGTTCCAGTTTTGACAGCCGTTTCAAATGCTATTCGAAACTTTTTTGATTAGCCCGTATTACCATTTTTATAAGATCATTTTCATAAGCCACCTTATTCATTTTTTCCCAAATTTTTTTATTTATTATTTCTATATCGCCATCTTTGATTTTTTTAGCCACTAAAGGAACCTCTGGACAAGTCATTTGCCTAATTGTTGCCAATTTTCGCGATACTCAGATTTTCCCAACTCGCTAACATTCTGCAGTGTTAGCTGCGCTCTCCAAAATCGTCGTCTTCGAAAAACTGATCAACAATCTCCGACAAAGCACTTGTCCAGAGGCTCCTGAATTACCTGTCGAATTTTTAGAGGAATTATTCAATATAAGCGCTATATCAGCCAGGGTAAATAGTGGGTAAGGAAGTTTCTGAAAGGCCGGCATAATAACGCCTAGTAATCACTTTTTCAGGGACATCTTGTGCCCTCCTTGTTTGACTCTTTCAGCTACTCTTTTTATGGCTTGTTCGGGATCATCCAGCCATAGAAAAACTAGAAGAATCTCATACCCCTTTGATTTTGCATTTTTTAAGTGATCTAAATAATTTTTTTTTCGGTGCTGGTTAAGTTTTTCAAACGCAAAAACTTTTATCGGTATCTACGAGCGTTTTAAGTCTACTAATCATTAACTTACCAGCTGTGAGAGCCATGCTTTCGGGATTTTGAGGGCAAGCCCTCTGGCTATTTCATCAGCATTGATGAATTCATATAACCCAGACTCTCTAGAAAGTAAGTCAAGAGTAAGCGTTGTTTTGCCAGCCCCATTAGGCCCTGCAATCATAAGAATTTTTTTTGACATAACTCCAATTCTTTTTTTCTAAGATATTAATAATAGCCAGCAATAATTACTAGCTATGCGCAAGCAGAAGGGCTTTTGCTTGGTTTGCAACATCCTGATTGGAGAGAAGCTCGAGAGCTTTTGCTTGTGCAAGAGCTTGTCTTTTGTATCCAAGAGCAAAGAGCACTTTAGTGCGGTTGAGAAGAGTTGTGTCGTGAGAGGGGTCTATTTTTAGGGCTTGCTCAATTGTATTGAAGGGCTTTGGAGATTTTGCCCCGTTTTCCAGGTAGAGGGCGCCTAGTGTTTGTAAATCGTATGCGCTATCTTCGGGCAGGGGGCACAAGAGCTTCAAAGATCGGTGTTGCAGACGTCGTACTTTCCTTGTTTGAGCGTAAGAAAACCCCAGCAAGCGTAAGCTCATCGATCTGATCAACTGTACCCATCCTAAAATCTCGTTCCTAAATTTGGTCTCAGCCATAATCTATCCTTCTCATACTGATTACGCCGACTCATAATATAAAAGCAAATTTTTATTTATAGTGATCAGCTGTTTAACATTTTAATTAGGCTTCTTTGTCTTGCTTTTTCTGAGAGTGGCCCTCTTCTTCCTCTTGATCTGTCACGGAAGTGATGCGTTGGATTTTATCATCTATGAGGTCCTCTCTAATCAAAAAGAGGGATCACGCGAGAGGTGAAAAGCCTTCTGCGTTGTGTCGCAAGAATCCTGCCGGAGGCACGAAAAAAGAGCCCACGTTGCGTGTGTGCTCGAGATTTCCATTAAGATGTCAAGGTGGGAAGCGGTGGCAGGAGAAGAGACATCTTTCTGTGTAAATTGAGAGATCGACTTCGAGTCTGTGATAATCGGATGGTTTTTTCTTCTAAAAGCTTTTGATCGTTAGCCCAACGTATAGAAACATCGACGGGGAGATCAGAGACGGGTTTGGATCTGACATAGTAGAGAACCTACCTTTATTCTCTTATACGTAACCCTGCATTTAGAAGTACAGAGTAGTCAGTATAGCAGGGGTGCTTTTATAGGGGTAGTTTTTATCTTTTGGCGATTAATCGGTCGTCATTTTTCCGCTGCTCCCCACCAAATTCCACTTTTCGTATGTATTCTCTTGTAAATCGTTTAATCCAAGGGTGTTGAAGCTTGATTTTCCCGGTATTTTTCGATCAAAATAGGGGGTAATTTCTGGAAAAAAGTTGCTAGGTTTATGTTTTGGTGTTAAATTGTGGCGAAAGGTGGAAAAAGTCGTCAGAAAGTTTTTCTTCAGTGGTATCTACAAGAGCGAAGATCGATGCGAAGAACAGATTTGTTATTCCGCAAGAGATGGCGAGGCTTTGGCCTCATTGAAAATGGATCTCTAGACTTTACGATTGCGTTAGGGCTAGGGGGCCGCCTTGCGATTTATCGCAGATCAGACAGTCATTCGAAAAGATTATCGAGAAGTTTCAATCAAAGCAGCACATTGGTAAATACCAGAAGCTCTTTACCATTTTCTTCTCAACGCTGCACCATACGACTTGCGACAATTTGGGCAGGTTGTTCTTCCTCCTATTTTGAAAAAAGCTGTCGATATTAAAAGCGATGTCGTGGTGGCAGGTGTGCTCAACAAAATTGAAATTTGGCCAGCTGATCGTTACGAAGCTGATTTGAAAGCTATATTAGATGGTGATGATAGAGAGTGTGACTTGGCAAAAATGTCTGAAGAGGCTTTTGCCCTTTTAGAAGAAGAGGATGTTTGTGACAGAGCAAAAGAGTGAGCATATCCCTGTCTTATTAAAAGAGTGTCTTGAGTTTTCTCAGGGCAAAAACTGAAGGTTTTTTTTGAAGGCACTTTAGGAGCGGGAGGCCATGCCAAAGCTCTACTAGAGGCCCATCCGGAAATTGAGAGATATATCGGATGTGATCAAGACCCCGAGGCGATTGAAATCGCTAGGGAGCGCTTGAAACCATGGAAAGATAAGGTTGAGTTCGTGCACGCCAATTTTGCAGATCTCGATCAGATTGTAAAAGAGAAAAAAATAGAAAAGGTCGATGGTTTTTTTTTGACCTGGGAGTATCGTCTATGCAACTAAATAAAGGATCTAAAGGTTTTAGCTTTTCGAAAGAAGGCCCTCTCGATATGAGAATGAATCCTGAAGGGGATCTGACGGCTAAAGAGATTGTCAACAAATACTCTGAAAAGGAGCTTGCCTCTTTAATTGAAGAGTATGGAGAAGAAAGGCAATCGAAAAAAGCTGCCAAAGCGATCGTAGAAGCAAGACGCAAAAGCCCTATCGAAACGACGACTCAGTTGGCTAATCTTCTAGTCACAGCATTGGGATTTCATGGGAAAGGAAAACTCCATCCTGCAACGCTTGTTTTTCAAGCGCTTCGCATTGCTGTAAACCGTGAGCTTTCTGCGATCCAAGAAGGGATATCAAAAGCAATTGGATTACTTTCACAAGGCGGAAGACTTGGAGCAATTAGCTTCCATAGTCTAGAAGATCGCATTGTAAAAAACATTTTAAGAGCGGCTTCCTTCAGAAATAAAAAAGATGGGGGACTACCGTTCTCCAATTATTAACAAAAAAACCTGTCGTGCCGACATTTGCCGAAATTCGGATGAATGCACGCTCGCGCAGTGCAAAAATGCGATTTGCTGAAAAAACATGAAAAGTAAATTTGTTTTTCATCTTTTTGTCTGTGTGCTCTGTTCAGGCTTCTTTCTCTACTCCTATGTCAATAAACAAAATGAGTTGACAAAGTTGAGAATAGCCATTCCTCAAGTTGCTAAAAGAATTCCAGTCTTTGCAGGAGAAAAACACACAGCTCAAATATGAAATCGAACGTTTTGAAAATCCCGAACATTTAATGGAACTAGCTAGAGAGCAGCGGTTTTCCCATTTAATGCACCCCTTGATGAATGATGTGCTGATGTTAAGAGAAGGGATTGCTATTCAATCTTCTGTTGAGCTAAGATAGTGCGCTATCTATGAAAAATCCTGTTCCAGCTTCCCAAGATCGTAAGCGCCTTACGTGGGTTTTTCTCTTCTTGTAGGGCTTTTGGCTCTTCTAATTGTGCAATTTTATAGAGATACAGATCGTCCAGGGGAGAAGTGGAGAAAAGCCGCCCTTAGACAGCACCAAATGGTTGTTATAGAACCTGCAAAAGGGGTGTTTTTATTCTAATACAGCGATCAAGCAGCACATCCAGAAAGTCCTAAAGCTTTTGTTGTCGATGTTCCAAAGTTTCATCTTTATGCAGATCCGATTGCGATTCCCCCCGAGTGTAGGGGCGATATCATGCGCAAGATTGTATCTTCTACTGGCTTAGCTGAAAGGGATGTTTCTAAAGTCAAAGAGCAGCTTGAGAAAAAAAGCAGAAGCCGGAAACTGATTTTATGGCTCAGTCAAGAGCAACATGAAGATATCAAAGCGTGGTGGGGCCCCTATGCCAAAGCTAGAAAAATTCCCCGTAATGCTTTGTTTTTTATTCAAGATTACAAAAGGTCTTACCCCTATGGAAAACTCTTAGGACAAGTATTGCAGATCTGCGAGAAGATAAAGACCTTAAAACACACCAAAACATTCCTACAGGTGGGTTGGAGATGACTCTGAGCCCTTATCTCCAAGGCAAAGAGGGGAAGCGTATTGTTACAAGATCTCCTCGTCATGCGCTCGATACGGGAAAAGTGGTCAAAGTGCCTGAACCGGGGGCTGATGTCTATCTCACCATTAATCACACTCTACAGGCAATTGCAGAAGAAGAAATTGCCAAAGCTGTGCACGCTGCTAATGCCAAAGCAGGCTGGGCTATTATGATGGAGCCTAAAACAGGGGAAATTTTAGCCTTAGCGCAATATCCTGAATTCAACCTTGCCTCTTATCGCATGTATTTCAATGATAAAAATCTAGAAGAACACACCAAAGTCAAGGCTCTTTCCGATCCTTATGAGCCAGGATCGATCATTAAACCCATGACGGTAGCCATTGCTTTTAAAGCTAACGAAGTGCTGAAAGCGCAGGGAAAGCCTCCTCTTTTCTCCGTCTGAGAAGATTAATACAGCAACATGCACTTTCCCAGGACGAAGAAAGCCGCTGAAAGATCTCCGTTTACATCGGTACACAAACATGTATATGGGCATCCAAAAATCCTCTAACGTGTATGTGGCAAAACTTGTTCAAAGGATCATCGAGCAGCTAGGTGATGAGTGGTATAGAACAGCGCTCAAAGAGATGTTTGGGTTTGGAGAGAAAACAGGGGTTGAGCTACCTGGAGAAAGCAGCGGACTCCTTCCTGCCTTTGGAAAAAAGCACCCCAATGGCACTTTAGAGTGGTCAAGGGCAACACCTTATTCCCTGGCGATGGGACATAATCTCCTAGCAAATGGCCTCCAAATGATGCGAGGGTATGGTATTTTTGCCAACGGAGGATACGATGTGCGTCCAACATTAATTCGCAAAATTGTAAGAAAGCATCCAGATGGAAAGGATGAGATTATTGTAGATCATACAAAATATGATGACATTACCAAGCGGAAGCAAATTCTTGAGCCAGCCATTTTAGAAGAAGTCATCAAAGGAATGCGCTACACTGCTCAACCAGGAGGATCTGTTGTAAGAGCTGCAATCCCTGGCTATACGATTGCCGGTAAAACGGGCTCTTCTGAAAAAGTTGTCAATGGAGTCTATTCAAAAAAAATCACATTTCTACCCTCATTGGGTTTGCTCCTGTGGGAGATCCCAAATTTGTGTTGATGGTTGTTATCGATGAGCCGGAGTGGAAATATGTACCAGGTGTGGGAAAAAACCACTTAGGAGGGGGGTGTTGCTCAATCGCCTTTCGTGAGATTGGACTAAGAACGCTCAAGTATTTGGGTGTTCCTCCTGATGATCCCGATAAAAAAGTGTGGAAAGAAGAGACAGCTAAGTTAAAACAGCTCTATGAGGAATGGAATAAGTGAAGCTCAAATATCTTTTAAAAGACATTCCTAGTGCAGTGGTTAAGGGTTCAAAAGAGATTGAGGTCAAGGGGATTACTGCTCACTCACAGCAAGTTGCACCTGGCCACTTATTCATTGCCAAAAAGGGCATTGCTCAGCACGGCTCTCAGTTTATTAAAGAAGCGATTTCTGCTGGCGCATCGGCCATATTAACAGACTTCTACGATCCTTTTTTAGAAAATATCGTACAGATCATCCATCCCCATCCACGAGAAATAGAGCTTAAGCTTTTAAACCAATTTTATCACTGTCCCACTGATCAATTGTGTATAACTGGCATCACAGGCACCAATGGAAAGACAACGACGTCATATCTAGTAAAATACCTTTTAGACCATCTTCAAATGCCCTGTGGCTTGATTGGCAGCATCGAATGGGTCATTGGAAAGACAATCCTCCCTTCAACTCACACAACGCCTGATAGAATCACTTTAATGAAGCTCTTTCATGATATGGTAGCCGGGGGCTGCGCAAGCGCTTCGATGGAAGTCTCTTCCCACGCACTAGATCAGGGGAGAGTCGAAGGAATTGCTTTTGACTGTGCAGTATTTACGAACTTGACTCAGGATCATCTCGATTATCACCACACAATGGAAATGTATGCACAAGCCAAAGCAAAACTATTCACGTCCCTATCACCTGAGGCTTTTGCTATTTTTAACTCTGACGATCCTGCACATATACAAATGATAAGAGCCTGCAAATCGCAAAAAATCGCCTTTGGTTTTAATAGAGGTGCAGATCTTTTAGCTTCTAACCTTCGTTTTACCCCCCAAGGCATCCTCTTTGACATAGAATATGCAGGCGTAAAAGCAACGCTTGCATCCCATCTCTTTGGCAGATTCAATGCGTATAATCTTCTCGGTGCAGTCGGAGTGGGGCTATCGCAGGGATTTCAGTTAGAGCAGATTGTTTCAATTTTAAGTTCTTTTGAAAGAGTTCCAGGAAGACTTGAGCGTGTGCCGAGTGCAAAAGGGGTGCATATTTTTGTTGACTATGCGCACACAGATGATGCGCTAAAAATGTCTTAGAAACACTCCAAGAGTGTAAAACAAACAATCTTATTACCGTTTTTGGCTGTGGCGGCAATCGGGATCCTCTAAAACGCCCTAAAATGGCGCATATCGCAGAAAAGCTCTCCGACTTTGTCATTGTGACAACAGATAATCCTCGGAAAGAAGATCCCTATGAAATCATTCAACAAATTCTACCAGGCTTTCAAGATAAGAGCCGCTTCATTGTTGAGCTTGACCGGCGGCAAGCTATTCAAAAAGCGATCTGCCGTGCTCAGCCAGGTGATATCGTCCTCATCGCTGGCAAAGGGCATGAGACCTACCAGATCTTCTCCCATCAAACCATCGACTTCGATGATCGAGTGGTTGCTAAGAGAGTAGTTGTACAAGCTCTAGATAGTTTTTCTAAAGCAATTTCTAAAGGAGTTTTTCCATTCTGGTCCTGGTGATCGTGTTTTGCTCCTGCTTTTAGCAAAAGCTTGACAAAGGGGATTTTATTGGCTTCTACAGCTGCTAAAAGGCAAGTCTGCCCTGACAAATCTGTCTGCTCCAGGCATGCAATACCGACCGTTTCTATTATAATACGGACAAAATCGATTGCTCTAATATGTGAATCACGGATGAAACATTTCCAAAAAACAGAAAAATCTTTATTTTGCACAGCCAAGACCATGCCTTGCTGTAGCGCAGACTGAAACATGCCCAAATCTACTTCGTTGTCCAGCATAAGCAGCTGATATAAGGGATCATTGACTAATTTTAATTGTGCCTCAGAAAGTGGAGGGATATCTAGAAGATTAGGATAACGGTAATTTAAGATAGCACGTAAGGGTTGGATGTCGGATGCATTGGAAAATATGACTATTCTAATTGGACGACAAGGTGTTTGGTTGTAATTTGGTGCTGTTACTGCATAAATATATTTTGCAAGCGTTTCCTTATAATAAATACATACCCATCCGTGGTCTATAATGATCCAAGTAGACTTTCCATTGATGGATTTTCCGTTATATGAGATGGCCAGCATATGGTTATAAGTAAAAAGGCCAATGGCAGAAGGTTCGTCTTCTTGAAATAGGTTTTCTAGCTGATTAAGGAACAGCTCGAACGTATCTGTATTATCATAAATACGTGTGAAATCCTTTGCTATTGCGATTCCACCTTCCTCTTGAAGCTGACAAGGGGCAATAATAGGAGCAATTCTCGCTAAGTGCTTTTCTAGTGGCTTGTGTCCCAGGGCATCGTAGCTGTCTGATAGAAGATGGGGATAATCAGCGCTGTTGTGATGCAGGTCAACGCCATTCAAGAAGGCATGCAAATCAACATCGTTTTCTACAGCAAGGATAAGCTCATTTTTTTCATCCAAGCTTAGCATGAGATTTCGATCACTTTCCGGTTGTTTGGATAAATTAATGAGGATCGCTATTCTATTAAGCCTATATGCATAGGTTTGGAGGTCATCGCACAAAATAGCTTGAATGGCCATCATTCCAAGGCCAAAACAAATGCCTTCTTTATCACTTTTATATCCTAAGCTTTGGATAAAGTTAATCAATTCACTACGGCTTACGGAAAGTTTTTGGGGACCGTTTATGGAGCATATCTCAGGAGAGACGTATTGAGCAGCTTGAAGGTTATTGCCCACAGCTACTGCTGCAATAGAGAGGTCTTTTTTAAACGATCGCTTGCAAATTGAAATGCAAGTCCATTATTTCGGACGGCTTGTAATACTACATAAGGATGATCTCTCATTTCCTTGCTTAAGGAGGCTAGAGCCATTCCATCTCTTTGCATAAGTGGGATTATATTTCTATGGAAGTTTAGAAAGTGATTCCTGGCAGCAATCAATTTTCTTACGATTAAGAAAGAGATGGACAATAGAGCAATTTTTTTAATTCGGGATGTTGTTAAATTGTCTAATAATGCTGATATCGGCGCTCTAACACTATTTGGAACAAACTGTAATGCGGTTGATTTAATTATTTCCATATTTTTATCCTTATTGCGAGGTATTATAACATATTTGTAACTGTAAAAAAACTGTTATTTTTCCAGAACATCGAAGGCAGCATTTAATACATTAATCTATAAGGTTTTATAGCCATGGCAATCGCATGAAGATTTTTCTTGACTCTGTGTAAAATTTTTTAAATCTTTGATGCGCTAAAAAATGTCTTAGAAACACTCCAAGAGTGTAAAACAAACAATCTTATTACCGTTTTTGGCTGTGGCGGCAATCGGGATCCTCTAAAACGCCCTAAAATGGCGCATATCGCAGAAAAGCTCTCCGACTTTGTCATTGTGACAACAGATAATCCTCGGAAAGAAGATCCCTATGAAATCATTCAACAAATTCTACCAGGCTTTCAAGATAAGAGCCGCTTCATTGTTGAGCTTGACCGGCGGCAAGCTATTCAAAAAGCGATCTGCCGTGCTCAGCCAGGTGATATCGTCCTCATCGCTGGCAAAGGGCATGAGACCTACCAGATCTTCTCCCATCAAACCATCGACTTTGACGACAGGATCGTTGCTCGAGATTCATCATAAAAGTGGTTTATTTCGTAAGTTGTTTATTATTAAGCAGATGAAGATTAAAAATTATTTTTATTATTTATTCAAAATAATTGCGATTTACTTTATAATATATAAAGTTTTTAAACTAAAAAGTGGGGTTTTTATGGATTTGATAAGATTAAATAATTTTTATAAAGAAGTGCAAGAGTTTAATAGATATGGAGCGCTTAGTATTTCCGATGTAACTAAAAACCTGAATCGTCAAAAACAGTATGGAACGTATACCAAATGCACCTCCATTTGTGGTGAATTAGTTATTTCTAATAGATTAGGAATAGATCAAAATATAAATAAAGTCATTAATTCGGTTAACCTAAGCAGCTATAAAAAGCATCTTTTTATTATTACAGCTATTCTAGGTATTTGCTCTCTGCCGGTAGGCGTTATTTTACAATCAGGTATTATAGGTTTAGTTTTTAAAATACTAAGCGTGCCTTTTCGCTCTGATTTTACATTAAATTTTTTATTTACCTGTTTTTCCTTTTCTATGATACCCCTCTCTTGTTGACCATTCCATTTACACATATGTACGCCACGTATCGTATTGCCAAATTTGTGGGACAGCAAGCCTCTATTATCTACAATCGCACAGAGTTACAAGAGCTCGTACAGGAGAAAAAAAATCTCACTGAAAACGCTCTTGCCAATATTTCTAAAAAAATAGAGGAAAATCAAGGTCAAGATGAAGATATGAAGCAGGCTCTTGATCTAGTTCAAAGATGTTTGCAGGATAAACTAGACCTCTATAATCGTTTGCTCCCTTCAAATCGGGCGCTCCAAACTGCATAATCTCTTCTGTATAGGACGCCTTTTATAGGCGTCTTGAAAAAATGTCTGTGCCGTTTTTAAAAAAGCTGAAAAATATTCGTAAGACGGTATAGACTTCCTTTCATGGCGCGATTGATGTGGTATCTTCTACTCCCGTGGGCTATTTTTTTTTCATCAATCTCCATTGAGGCTGCATCAACAACATCGCTTAAGCCTTTCCGTGCGTCAATTCCTCAACATGCTAAGCCCCTCGTGATTTTAGACCCTGGCCATGGCGGATCGGATGAGGGAGCCAAGATCAATTTTTTCCATGAAAAAAGAATTACCCTCCTTACAACGCTCGCTTTAAAAAAATATTTGGAAGAGAAGGATTATAGGGTTATTTTGACGCGCAGTAGGGATGTTTTTGTGTCCCTGGAAAGACGAGTTTCTATTGCTAATAAGACGCGAGCTGTTATTTTTGTCAGCATTCATTATAATGCTTCTCATTCGGCAGATGCAAAGGGAATTGAAGTCTTTTACTATAAAGGGCGGAATGCCTCTCGTGCCAAATCTTCGAAGCAGTTAGCAGACAATATTTTGAGTCATTTGATTAAGGGAACAGAAGCAGACTCTCGAGGGGTGAAAGCGGGCAACTTCCATGTGATTCGAGAGACCGATATGCCGGCTGTTTTGGTGGAAGGCGGTTTTATTACTAACAAGGAAGAGAGGATGCTTCTCAGAGACAAAACGTATCTCAATAGAGTTGCCGCTGGCATTGCAGACGGGATCGACCATTATTTAAGAAAAAATGCCGCCCTACCTCTATAATAAGGAATAAAAAATGGAAGCAGATATTGGATTGATTGGACTTGCTGTGATGGGACAAAACTTAGTCCTTAACATGAATGATCATGGTTTTAAAGTGGCTGTTTTTAATCGCACGGTCTCGAAGGTGGATGATTTCTTAAAGGGTCCTGCAAAAGATACCCAGGTTCAAGGTGCTCATACGCTGCAAGAGTTTTTCAAGCTCTTGAAGAGACCCCGGAAGGTGATGCTCATGGTCAAAGCGGGCACTCCTGTGGATGATCTGATTGAGGAATGTCTTCCTTTTTTAGAGAAAGGGGATGTGGTCATTGATGGCGGCAATAGCTTTTATGTAGATACTGAAAGACGGGTGAAGGAGCTAGCAAAGAAGGGGATTCTATTTGTAGGAGCTGGTGTGTCAGGAGGGGAGGACGGTGCAAGGCATGGGCCCTCTATTATGCCTGGGGGCCATCCGGAAGCATGGCCTATCGTTAAACCGATTCTGCAAGCGATTGCTGCCAAAGCAACCGATGGGGCTTCTTGTTGTGAGTGGATTGGTGAAGGGGGGGCAGGGCATTATGTTAAGATGGTGCATAATGGAATTGAGTATGGTGATATGCAGCTCACCTCAGAGGCTTACCATCTTCTGAAAGATGTTCTCAAAGCCTCTGCTCCTGAGATGCAGAAAGTATTCACAGAGTGGAATCAGGGAGAGCTATCGAGTTATTTGATAGAAATCACTGCGCATATTTTAGGGTTTCTAGATAAAGATGGAAAGCTTTTACTCGATAAGATTTTAGATAAAGCAGGGCAAAAAGGCACAGGAAAATGGACAGGCATCAGTGCCCTTGAATTAGGCGTGCCTGTGACGTTGATTGGAGAAGCTGTTTTTGCCAGATGCCTCTCTGCCATGAAAGAAGAGCGTGTGAAGGCAAGCCAGCAGTATGCACATCCTGCGTTTAATTTTTCTGGCGATAAGAAAGCGTTTACAAATGCTCTAAAAGATGCTCTCTACATGGCCAAAATCATTAGCTACGCGCAAGGCTTTATGCTCATGCGTACACAAGCTGCCGAAATGCACTGGAATTTAAACTACGGCTCTATTGCCCTCATATGGAGAGAGGGTTGCATTATTCGCAGCGCTTTTTTAAATAAGATCAAAAGTGCCTACGATCAGAACAAAGATCTTCCCAATCTCCTCCTCGATCCGTTTTTTATCAAGGAAGTGAAAAAATGTGAGCAAGGCCTGCGGCAGACAGCTGCAATAGCTTGCCAAGCAGGCATCCCTATTCCTGCCCTCGGAACAGCCCTATCATTTTTTGATGGATATCGATCAGCCAGGCTCCCTGCTAACCTTTTACAGGCACAGCGCGACTTCTTTGGAGCGCATACCTATGAACTAGTAGATAAGCCAGGCCAGTTTGTCCACACGAACTGGACAGGCACAGGCGGTAATGTGAGCTCAAGCACCTATAACGTGTAAATTTTTACCACTTCGCAAGGGGGGCATGGAGCAAAGAATTGCCTCTGGATTGCCTCCTGATTTAAAGCCAAATTGGGTTCCGCGGTCGTAGAGAAGATTAAATTCGACGTAGTGAGCGCGCAGCTCCAGTTGTTTTTCTTTTTCTTCCCTTGTGTAGGGTTGTGAGCCCCGTTTTTCATAGATGGGCAAAATCGTATTTAAGAAGCTAGATCCAATTGCTTTCCACATACTGAAGTCGCTTTCGAAATTGCCTGTGTTAAAATGATCAAAGAAAATACCTCCCACACCCCGTTCTTTTTTCCAGTGGTGAATAAAAAAATATTCTTGCGCTTGTTTGGAAAAGAGGGGGTAGATGTCGGGGCCAAAAGCATCGAGTGTATTTTTAGCAACGCTATGAAAGTGCTGCGTATCTTCATCATAAGGAAATCCCATGGGCGTAAGATCATAGCCTCCTCCAAACCACTGCTTATCTTTTGTTTCTAAATAGCGTAGATTCATATGTACAGTCGGAGCGTGAGGGTTATCCATATGGGTAATTAGGCTGATTCCTGTTGCAAAAAAAGGTCCTGAGCCATCTTGCATCGGAAAGTTATCCCCAGAGACTGCAGAGAAATTAACAGCTGCTTTTTCAAAAACGCTTCCACGTAAAATACCTATTTCTCCACCACCTCCTGTTTTGTGCTCCCATGGTTTACGCTCAAAACGGGCATAGGGCTCAAAAACTTCAAATTGGTGGATGATGCTTTCTCTAAGCTCCAGCAAGAAAGGGGTAATGAGATTTTTTTTAAGCATAAATAGACTTCTGAGTTGTGCAACTGCCTTTTCTTTCAGATAATTTTTTCATCAAAAACCTGAATAGCTTGTATCTCCTATATTGTCAGGAGCAAAATTGATCTGAGATGCAGAGGCCCCATTTTGTCCTTGAAAGATATAAGAGGCAGTATTTGTTCGGTCTAAAGTTGACACCTGGTTATTTCTTAAGGTTCCAGCAAAGTCTCCTCCTCCAACCACTACTATGTTTATAGGGCTTTTAGACATATTTCCTGAGATTAAATATGCGCCTTTTTGTGAATAAATGCCTATACCAAAAGATGAAAAACCAGAGTTGTTTATTGTATTGCCTTCAATATAAATCGATTTGTTATTGAGAGAGCTTGTAATGTACATGCCATTGTTTGTTGTTATTGTGTTTTTTATAATTTTAATGTCGGATTTAGAGCTAGCTATATAAATTCCAAATGATCCATTATTATCTTCTCCTATAATTGTATTGTTGTAAAAGTGAGAATTTACATCTCCTAAATATTGATAAATTCCTACTCCATTTGAAGGGGTATAAATAATATTGTTCTCAATATTGAAATTCCCATTTTTTTGATCTATTTCAATAACTTTATTTCCGTTTCCAAAGCTTCTTAGCTTAAGACCTATAACATCATTATTATTCCCGCACGTCACAACAGTTCCAGAGTTGGTTAGCAGAGGTATGATAGAGGTTAGGGGTTTGATTTTAATATTGCCTAAAGTGGTTGGTAGAGTATGGATGATGCTCATTCCCCAGAGCTTTTGTCCATTTTTGAGAGTAATCCCTGCGTTCATGCCTCTATCTGTCCCATCTCCTGGGAGGACAGCAATGATGTCATTGACTTGAGAATTTGTTTCAGCGTTGGCAAGGGTGCTGTAAGGGGATTCATAGGTCCCTTGCGAGTTACTAGTATTATCTACAAACCAGAACACATAAGGAAGGCCCGTTTCTGGGTTGATAGCTACACTTTTTTTCTTTTGGGTTGTTGTGACAATGATTTCTTGTTTGTCAACTCTTTGGAAGGCTCTATCGCGGACAAAGGCATGGTATGAGCAGCTGCCTTTTTTCTCTTTACGGCTTATTTTTTTAGGGGTGAATGCATAAGAAAGGCTAATTTGTCCTTGCCCAATCCATCTAAAAAGATGGTCGTAGGAAGTGTTTCCTTCAATACGTAAAATTTTAAGAACATCCATCCCAATGCGGAAGGCTCCTCCGAATGTCTGTTTTGTATCATTTGTAAAATAGTAGGGTCCAAGAGCGCTGTAGAAGTCAATGCCTTTGACTTTAGCGATGTGTACCCCTACCTCTCCATTAGTCCCTTTTAAAGCTAGCTCTTGCTTTCTTGCAATATAAAGGGAGTGGCCTGAAAAATGATCAAATCTAGCATCAGAAAGAGACCCTTTATGTTTGCCGACAGGAAAATAACCATTGATGCGGTAATCTAAATATCTTCCAAGAGACTCAAATCCAAACGAGATCTGATTGTAGCTACGCTCAGATGTTTTACGGTAATCGTAATAGATGTTAGCGCCCCACACTCTAGCATCGATATAGCGAAGGCCCATCCCTGCATTTGCAGCAGGCTGGCTGTTGTTAAAGATATGGCCTCTCAGGTCCAAAAAAGGAATCCAGTCAGTAGTTAAATTGGACAGGGGTACAAAAAAAGCTTCAAGGGTAGTATACCCTTTTTCGTAACCGATACCTTTTGATTCTATATGACGGATGGATACGCGGTTGATGTCATGGGTTGTTTCACAAACCTGTGGAGTAGCAGAATCTAAGGCTGCATGAAGAAGTAATGGAGATGTTAAAAGAAGGCAGGTAATACCATTTATCAAAAACAACCTCGTAATTTTATTTTTTTACAGCTCCCAAGGAGGTAATTGCAACTTTCTTGTAACCAATATCTTTTGTCTGATATAACCGGTGTCCTATAAAAAGAGCAAGTAGGTGACTCATCCGAACTTTATCACATTTGGAAAAAGATTCAAGAATTTCTTCTGCTTGCCAATAGGTCTAATTTTGATCTACCCAGTTTTAGATGAATAAGAAAAAAATCATTATTTTAGGTGCGGGTGTTTCCGGCTTATCGCTGGCGTATTTTCTTTCGAAAAGAGGGGACTGCGACATTCGGGTGTTTGAGAAAAAAACACGTGCAGGGGGATGGATTGGAAGTGATCTTTCGAAGGGGTTCTTATTTGAAGAGGGGCCGCGGACGTTTCTTTTTTCTAAGTGTTTACAGCTGCGTGCACTTGCAATGGAAATGGGGCTTGAGCTGATATTTTCTGATTCAAGGGGAAGGGGGAGATATCTATGGATAGGGAATAGAATGCGGAAGGTTCCTATTTGGACGGGGGCCTTTGTCAAATCAATCTTGAAAGAGTGGAGAGTTCCTCGTGTTGAACAAGATGAATCTGTATGGGATTTTGCTTGCCGAAGATTTAATGAGAAAGTTGCTCTCCATTTTTTTGATCCGATGGTCACAGGCATTTATGCAGGTGATATGAAAAAATTATCGGTAGAGGCTTGTTTCCCTAGTTTAAAAAAATGGGAGAAGAGATGGGGCTCTATCACCAAAGGGTTGTGGAAAATGGAAAAGAGTAAGGGTCCTTCTCTTTTTACTTTTCCAAGAGGGGTACAGTCCTTATTGGATGAACTAGAAAAGAGAAGTGGAGCAGATTTTCATTACGGAGAAGAGATCACAAAGGTTGAATTTAAGGGAGATAAAGTAGGTGTTACAGGAAAGGAAGAGTATGAAGCGGATTATCTTTTTAGCGCGCTTCCTTGCCATAGCGCGGGTAAGCTATTAGATAAAGAGCTGCTGGAGATTACGCATACAGGTGCTACGGTTGTGAATTTGGGCTATCGAACCTCTGTCCTAGATAAGTCAGGGTATGGGTATATTGTCTCGTCACAGGAGCTAGAAAACGTGTTGGGTGTTGTGTTTGATTCGAATGCATTTCCAAGAGAGGGGGAGGGGACAAGGTTAACGGTGATGTTAAAAAGGGAAAGGTTGGAAGAAAAAGAAGCCCTAGAGATGGCTTTGGAAGCTTTGAAAAAACATCTGCATATTACGGCTATGCCCGATGCCTACCAGGTTGTGTCTGCAAAGCAAGCCTTTCCTCAAATGGAAGTAGGCCACGTGCATAAAATGAGAGCTCTTGAAAAAAACTCGAAGAAAAGCATCCCAATCTTAGGCTTGTAGGCAATTACCTTTACGGAGTAGGGGTGGAAGATTGCATACTGAGAGCAAAATCAGTGTCGGAGAGTTTTTTAAGAACAGTCGATAGTTGATCTAAATCATCAGGGGTATGTAGAGCTGTCAAGCTAAAGCTGAGTTGTTTGGTCTCTAAATGCCCTAGCATGACATCGTTTTCTATAAAAAAGTTCCACAAACGCTCTGCTGCTTCTTCACGAGAAAATGAGATTGTGATCTTTGGTGTTTTACCAAGAGAGACAGAAAACCCTTTTTCCCTAAGCTGACCCTGTAACCATCCGATGTGTTTTTCCATTTGTACGCGTTCAGCGTCCATATCTGGCAGTATGTTCAAGATAGCATCAAGGGCTCCTAAAGAGGAGGGTATGAGGGGATGGACATAGGGTTTTTCTTTGAAGATGGTATCTGATGTTGCAATGTAGGCGATAGGAGCGCCGCTTGCATGTTCAAAAGATCCAATCACGCAATCTACTTCTTTTTGTTGCGCTCCAAATCCTAATCCCCGCTTTCCAGCAATCCCAAAATGTTCTTTATCATTGAAGCAGAGCACCGCGCGTGCTTCTTTTGCAAGGCTGTGTAAAGTTTTCAGATCAAAGGATGGAGAGGAGACCAAAATAATGTGGACTACGTTGGAAGGAAGCTTTGTTTTAGATAAGAGTGTTTTTAGCTGGTCTAGGCTAGAAAATGTATGCGTGGCTTGACTTATGTTCGTAGGTTGATCAGAAAAAACAACCGACTCAGGTGTGAGTAAAAAAGAAAACACTTCGGAAAAAGAATTAAAGAAAAATGCTTTTTCAAAGCCTAAGAGGTTAGCAAGTTTTTCTTCGATTTGTTTTTGTGGGAGAGATTCAAAGGTAGAAGAAAGAGTTCCTATTCCTGAAGCGAAGCGTATATTTAATAGAGCTTTTTTTACATCCGGGTGCTTTGATAAACCTAAAAAATCCTCTGAAGAAAAATCTAAGAGCCGCTTATTTTGGTACTGCAAATAGGGTCCATCAAGAGGTGTCACAAGCTTTTTCTCTACCTTTTGCTTTTCTTTAGAAACACTATCCTTTTTTGCCATAATTTCCCTCAAATGTAGAAACATAACACTTTTCTACAAATGGGAATTTTTATACAAGAATTATTTTATAAATGGTGTTAGGCTTTTCTATTAAAGATAATGGGATGTGTTTTTTCTTCAAGACGATCGCCAAATCCATATCCTAGCTTTTTCAGAGCGTGGGTATGAGGATCTCTCTTTCTAAGACATAGACTGTTTTGTCTGTACAGTAGACAATCATGAAAAAGGAGCTGGGTGTTTGTTGAATTAAGGAGGACCAAGGGATAGGAAAGTTAGGGCCTATGAATGAAACATTGCCAATTTTCTGTGGAAGGATAGTAGGGGGATTTGGGTCATCGGAAAGTCTTAAAATACAGCTCCGCAAATTGGTTGGAAGCAGCTAACCATCTGGAGAGAGAAAGGCTCTGGAAATAAAGGTTCACCTGGGGAAAATGAGCAAAGGGCTTGGTCGTACGCAATACGGATGATAGGTTGTTGAAACAAGGGAGACGCGATTTTAGCCAGGCGTTTATGGAGGACAATTTTTTTGATGGCAGGATGATCTCTCCACACATCTCTTCCAGCTTTGAATAACTCCTTGGCAGATCTTGTCTCAATGATTTTTTGCTCTCTTTGTGTGAGCACTTCATGGATCGCATCTTGTAAAATTTTTATCTCTTCTATAGAAAAAATGTTGTTGAATTCGATGTGTTGATGATCAGTAAAGAAATCTTGGTGCGCAGCGGCTAAAGTAAATTGCATAGTTTTTCCAAAGCAAGGGTTGAAAGAGCAGGTGTTGTAAAAGCAGAGAGTCTCACGTATCCCTCCCCATGTTTTCCAAAGCCACTTCCTGGGACAGAGATGATGTGGCATTTTTCTAAGAGTAGATCGAAAAATTCCCAGGATGTTAAATGAGGCGGTGTTTTCCACCAGATAAAAGGGGAGTTTTCTCCTCCAAAACAAGTATGACCCATTTTAATGAGGCCATTTTTTAATCGTTTAGCTTCTTGGAGGTAAAGGCTAACTTGAGCCCCTGTTTCTTTTCTGCCTTGGGGGCAAAAACAGCTTCAGCTCCTCTCTGAATGGGATAGGAGACCCCATTGGACTTAGTCGATTGCCTTTTTTCCCAGAGGGGGTAGAGTTGTCCTTTGTGAACAGATTTAGGAAGAACGGTATATGCGCATCTCAGGCCTGTAAAGCCAGCGGATTTAGAAAAACTTTTAAATTCGATGGCAACATCTTTTGCGCCTTCGATTTCAAAGATCGTCTTAGGGACATCGGGGGATGTTACAAACGCTTCATAGGCGTGATCGATGAGAAGCACAGCATTTTCTCTTTGCGCGTAGGTAATCCATTCTTTGAGTTGATCTCTTGTAAGGGCAACGCCTGTAGGGTTGTTAGGCGTGCACAGATAAATGATATCGCAGTGTTCTGTGGGAGGAGAGGGGCAAAACTCATTTTTCTCTGTACAAGGAAGTAATCTAATTTTAGAGGCTCTTCCTGCCATGATATTGGTGTCTAGATAAACAGGGTAGGTGGGATCTAAAATACCAACGGTGTTGCGTAAGCTGAAGAGTTCTTGGATATTGGCTGTGTCTGTGTTTGTTCCATCAGAGATAAAAATTTCATCAGGGGAAATTCCGAGGTCTGCATATTGATGCGCAACAATAGCTTCTTTGAGAAAAAGGTACCCATCGCTAGGCCCATACCCTCTTGGTTTGGTTGTCATTTCTTGCGTGGCATCGCAGATCGCTTTTGCAATAGAGGGAGCTAAAGGTAGAGAGATATCTCCTACCCCTAAGTTAATGGAGGTCGCATGGGGGAAGTTTTTTTGCAAATGGGCGAGTTTATCCTCGATAATGGGAAAAATATATTCTCGCTTCAATTGCTTGTAATAGGAATTTAATCTTGCCATATTGCATAATCCTGAAAACAAAAGTGTCTTCAGGATAAGCCCTCATGGTCGATTTAGTAAAGCATTATAAGGAAATTGAATCAAAATTAAGTTATACATTTAAAGATAAAAAATTATTGACACTCGCTTTTATCCATAGGTCTTTTTACAACGAGAATAGACAGCTTGTGAGTGAGCATAATGAAAGGTTAGAGTTTCTAGGGATTCTGTCTTGGGGCTTTTAATCTCTGACTATCTCTATCAAAACTTGCCTATGCAGCCGGAAGGGGAACTCTCTCAGATCAGAGCGCACCTCGTAGAGGCTGGCACTTGTGCAAGATTCCTACAGAAGCTAGGCTTTGCCTCCGATGTTCTTCTAGGGAAAGGAGAGAAGATGAATGAGGGAAGAGGAAGGGATACGATTCTAGCGGATCTCTTCGAAGCCTTGATGGGAGCTATTTATCTCGACGGTGGATTGGGAGAAGCAAGGGCATTTTTTTGGAAGCACTTCGCAGAGGATATTGAGCAGGTTTTAAAGGCGCCTGTGCATAACTGGAAAGCAGAGCTTCAAGATTATTCTCAAAAAAAATATCAAAAGCCGCCTGTCTATAAAGTAGAGAAAGAAATAGGACCGGATCATAGTAAAATATTTCATGTAATTGCCTGCTTTGAAAATGCAGAAGTAGGAAGAGGTATTGGCTCTTCAAAAAAAGAAGCAGAGCAAGCTGCTGCAGAAGATGCTTTGAAAAATATCAGAAACAAAAGATGAGAACTTTTTATGGCTAAAGAAAAAGTGATCTGGTCATGTCAAGAGTGTGGGACAAAGCAAGCTAAGTGGACAGGTAGTTGCTCAGCTTGCCAGCAATGGAATACCTTTGTTGAAGAAGTCGATCTCGTTGAAACAAAAAAGCGATTTGAATCATCTTCTACGACGATTGCAAAACCAATGCGTATCAAAGAAGTCACGACCGATGAGCGGGATCGTATTCAAACAAAATTAAAAGAATTTGATCGTCTGCTCGGAGGGGGGCTTGTCATAGGTTCTCTATCTCTTGTGGCAGGAGATCCTGGCATTGGAAAATCTACTCTCATGCTACAGATTGCTGAGTCACTTGCAAGCCAAGGGTTAACCGTTCTCTACATCTGTGGGGAGGAGTCGGTTCAACAAACCACACTCCGAGCGCGTCGGTTAAAAACTGTTTCAGAAAATCTACTTCTCTATAGCGAGACAAATTTTTCTCATATTAAAATACAGATCGATCAACTCAAGCCAGATATTTTGATTGTCGATTCGATTCAGATCATCTACAAAAATGAACTCACCTCAGCTCCTGGCTCTGTATCTCAAGTCAGAGAGCTTGCAGCGGAATTCATGCACCTTGCAAAAGGAATGGGAATGGCTACTTTTTTGATTGGACATGTCACCAAATCAGGAG
Source organism: Rhabdochlamydiaceae bacterium (assembly GCA_047459655.1). Classification (GTDB taxonomy): domain Bacteria; phylum Chlamydiota; class Chlamydiia; order Chlamydiales; family Rhabdochlamydiaceae; genus CANJJB01. Next base: position 201,470 of record JAJREF010000002.1, on the reverse strand, counting down.
AGATTGCAGGACCTCGTGTCCTTGAGCATATTGTTGATACAGTGCTCGATTTCGAAGGAGACAGGCAACATGGGTATCGGATCTTAAGAGCTGTAAAAAATCGCTTTGGACCCACAGATGACATCGCTCTTTTTCAGATGAGTGCTGAAGGTCTGAAGGAAGTGGAAAACCCATCTGAAGCATTTTTACAAGAGCGTGTCCGAGAAATGCCGGGCTCTATCATCATTCCCACCATTGAGGGTACACGATCTATTCTTATCGAGATACAGGCGCTTGCGGCAGCTTCCTCGTTTGCAACTTCGACCAGAAAATCAACAGGTCTTGATCAAAATCGTTTAGCTCTTCTTCTTGCTGTTTTAGAAAAAAGGATGGGATACACACTGCATCACACGGATGTATTTGTATCTGTAACAGGGGGAATGAAAATCACAGAGCCTGCAATAGATTTAGGCATTCTTTTATCAATTGCCTCTTCTTTTTGCAATAAGTCTATCGATAGCGATACAGTTGTTGTAGGAGAAGTAGGTTTGGGTGGAGAGGTTCGCAGTGTTCCAAGAATTGAAGCGCGCATTAAAGAAGCAATCAACATGGGTTTTAAACAGTGTGTTTTACCTAAAAGAAACCTAAAAAATCTTTCCACTACGTATTCTCAAAAGATTAAACTCATTGGGATTGATTTAGTTGAGGAAGCGATCCGTGCACTTATCCGCTAAACAAGTTATTAGAGTGGGAGCAAGAAGCTCTCAACTTTCTAAGGCGCAAGTGGAAGAAGTATTTGCAGAGCTTACCATTTCTCATCCTCATGTACAATTTGATCCCATCTGGCTCAAGACAACAGGGGACTATGATCTGACAACCTCCCTTCGCTCCCTTGAAAAAACCGATTTTTTCACCAAAGAACTCGACAATCAATTGCTGCAAGGAGAGATAGACGTTGCTATCCATTCTGCAAAAGATCTACCAGACCCTCTTCCTACAGGGTTAAAAATTGTTGCTCTAACAAAGGGTGTTGATCCTTCTGATTCCCTTGTATTCAATACAGAACTTCCTCCAGGAGCTCTCATTGGAACCTCTTCGCAGCGCAGAGAAGAAGCACTGCTCAAGTGGCGCAGCGATGTAAGATGTATCGATATAAGAGGACCTGTTGATATGCGCCTTATGCGTCTCGATAAGGGGGAGCTAGATGGCCTTGTGATTGCAGAAGCTGCTCTCATTCGCCTCCATCTCACTCACCGAAAAAGAATACGCCTCGAAGGGCCTACAGCTTTTCTGCAAGGCCGGCTTGCCGTTGTTGCAAGAGCAGATAATACGGAGATGGAAAAGTTATTTGCTGTTCTTCATCAAGATTAGACCTCTTGCATAACAAGTCTGTTCAATGCTTTTGCCGCATCTCTATGGCCCTGCTTTTTGGCTTTTGTATACCAATACTTAGCTAGAGCGATATCGTTGTTTTTCTCGTAATGTTTTCCTAAGTGATACTCAGCCTCTAGCAACCCCTGTTGAGCGGCTGCTTCATATCTTTTAAAGGCCTCTTGGAGATCTTTTGGGACACCGGTTCCCTCTTCGTGAAGTCTGCCTAGCTCATATAATGCTCTAGGCTCATTTCCGGCCAGCTCGTAGAGTTTGACAGCTTTTCTAATATCTAGGGGGACTCTAGTGCCATTTTTATAGAAATTACCTAGGCCATATAATCCGAGCTTATTTCCATCTTGTGCTAGTTGTCGGAATAAATTGAGTGCTTGGAAAGTGTCTTTCTTTACACCTAGTCCGTAGGTGAAGCAAACAGCTCGGTGATAGCGAGCGGAGGCCAAACCTTGGTTTGCAGCCGATGTGTATAACTGGAAAGCTTCTGCATACCTACCACTCACATAATGATAACATCTCCCTAGCTCGCCTTGTCCCCAAGGATTGTTCTCTTTTGATAGGTTTTGATATAGCTGAAGTGCTTCTTCAAATTTTTGCTCCATGCCTATTCCATACTCATGGCATTGTGCGAGAATGTATTTCATAAGCCATTTGTCAGGGAAAGCATTTTCTAGCTCTTTTCCATTCAAACAGAAGTTGGTTAATTGTTTTCCTTTTGTTATCAAACGCAGGATAACCTCTTGGTCTTGGACATCGAAAGTTATGATTAATTCGACTATACTGTGGAAGAGAGAAGAACAATTAGATTCATTTAAAAGATTAATCAAAGCAACAACAACTCGTTTTATTAGCTCCTTGTGTCCAAACGAGTCAGCTAGCGAAGCAAGTTCAATAAGTTTTTCCTCTGATAGAGTTTTTTCCAGCTGCCCCTCCTTCTGATATTTTATAAATGCTAGGAAAGCGGTTTCTGAAAAATCGTGCAGCTCAATAGGGGGCATAGTAATAGAATCTTGGGGAGGGGCAATACCGCAGGGTAAGTTTTTTATTAATTTATAGGGAACAGAGATGCTGCTATAGATAGGCGTTTTTTCCAGTATGCTACAAGAGTTGTTTAGCTGAGCAAGTTCGACACGTTGATCTTCCGATAGATCTTCTTCTGCCTTCCCATCTGTTTGATAGTGTATAAATGCTTCCCGAGCAGCTTCTGAAAAAGCCTGTGGATCAACAGAGTCTTCTACAGAGGCAATTGCGATTTCTTCTCCAGACTCTTCTCCAGTGATGATATTAAATATAATAGGAAGATCGTCATTTGGAGAAGGTTCAGATGCTGAACGTGTATCAGATCTTTTTTCTCGTAAACAAGCAGGAGGGGTCTTTTCTCTTTGGCAGATGGAATGTAGGTAAACCTTGAGGAGCATTGGATATAAATCAGGAGATGAGCTAAGTAGTTGATCATTATTTTTGAAAAATTGAGATAAGAAGGGCTGGATAGTAGCTAAGCGTATAGCAGTCGGTTTAAAGCGGATAAAGGAAAGGAACCTCTCCCATAGGGAGGCTACCCGGACCTCAATGGATGGCGCTCCTTTTGGATCTTGTTGAGGAAGGGCTACGATGATATGGTGGGCTTCCAGACCTTTACATAAAGCACTGACGCTTCTCGCTAGTTCAGCTGGATCGGTATATGTTCCCGTAGAGATGACAGTCATATATATCTTTGCAGTTTAATAATTTTTGGCTGCGCCTTATGCTTATAGGAAAGAGGTTTAATGACGCAGCAGGGAGAATATTATAATTTAAAAGAAATATACGATAGAGTGAATGCGCTTTATTTTGAAAATAAAATTGATCTCAGACTTCAGTGGTTTGGGAGTAAGAGTTTTGTCCCTAGAAGGCGTATCCTACTGGGATCCTATCACAAAAACAAGGGGCTCATCAAAATTCACCGCTTACTCGACCGCGCTCATGTGCCTCACTATTTCATTACATATATTATGTATCATGAGATGCTGCATCATGTCGAACCTCCTATAGAAAAACTGGGTGAAAGAAGGAGGATTCACCATAGAGGATTTAGCGCGCGGGAAAAAGAATTTCAAGAATATGCGCTTGCGCAAGAGTTCCGAAAGACAATTAGAGATGAGTGGTTTAAACCACAGGTAGTTATGAGGCGAAAAAGAAGAGTTCCGAAGCATATTCGACTCTTACGAAGAATTATCAATATTTTTACTTAAGTGGCTTGTTTTAAGTAATATACATGAATTTTTAAATTCTCAAACTCGCAGAATCCTGCTTTTTTAGCCACATTCTGCGAGTTTGATGAAAACAAGGAAATAATATACCTCTTTCGAAATTATAATGGCCTGTATTTGAGATTATTTTTCCGCTAGTTGGAAGATCGATTTGTAGGTCATATTGGCTTAATATGACCTACAAATCGATCTTCCAACTAGCGGAAAAAGAACTCAAATCCAAGAGCATTAGAATTTCGAAAGAGGTCTAATATGACCCTTCCCATATTTGCAAGGGAGAAAGAACTTAAGGTATTAACCCAACTTTACGAGGTCTATTGACCCACAGCTTCTTTTATAGGGACGTAGGTGCTCATGCTGCGGAGCTGGGCGGGGGTGGTGCGGTGGAAGAGAAGAGGATTGGCAGAAGGAATTTGTTCTTCTGACGCTGGGGTGTTTTTCCCTTCTACTAGAATAGCCAGGCGCCTTGTATTCTCAGGAGAAAAACACTCGTGTGCATATTTGAGGGTTGTTTCGTAGGAAAGATTTTTGAAAGCAGCGATTCTTTTATTGATCCAGTCAAAGTCGCCACGGTATTTAAAAGCTAGGAGATTCAGGCGCTGTGCCATAGCAGTTTGATTTTCAGGTGGCGTTTCTAAAATCGTTAAAAGGCTTTCTCGGATGGTGTCAAATGATTCGGGTGGGAGGGCTTCTTCGGGATTGCTGTTGAAGTTGTCTAAAAATAGTTCAGAGCGAGCAAGGAGTTCTTGAGGTTTGTAAGAGCTTGACTGGATGTAAAAATTTTGGAAAAGTTGCTCTTCTATCTCTATATCAGCTGATTGTACGATGTAGCCAGTTTGCTGTTTTGTTCGTAGGCTATCAAAAAAGTCTCTGCTGAGAAGAGAGGATAGGACTTGCTGAGCTGATCTTTTTTCAAGAGTAGATGGCCCTTCTTGGACGGTAAGGATCATCCCATTGCCTTGCCGTTCTGTATTGATGGGGATAAGGAAAGGTCCACCACTTTCTGGTAAGACAAGGACTTCTTTTTGAGGTGGGTATTCAGAGGGTAAGGGGTAGGACCCAAAGAAACTTTCAAACTATTCCATAATTTTTTTGCAGAGGCCTGTGAAAAATTGCCATAGATCATACCTTCAATATATGCTTTTTTGAAGGCGTTTTCACAAAATTGGAGGAAAAGTTTGTAAGAGATTTGGTTCAATGCTGCATATCTAGCTTGACTGGTTGGGGCGTTGTTTGAGAGAACGCTTTGCAAGATTTCAATCCCCTGCCGAATCGGTATTTCTTTGGAGGCATTTTGGTAGAGGGTAGCTAGGAATTCTTTGTAACTATCAAATTCCTCTTGTGTAGGACGGACATTGGGGAGTGCTTGGAAAATTGTTTTCAAAAAGGTTGGTTGCTTATCGCTGTATCCAGAGACCATAAAAACGATTTTTAAATCTTGTTGGAGACTTCCAAAGTCAAGTCCTCCAGTAGAGGCAAATGAAAGAGGGCTGTAGAGCTGTTCTTTCAAAGAGTAAAGGTAAAGATCGAAAAGAACAGTAGAATGAGGAGATCCATCCAATAAAGGTGTTTTTATGCTGAATATGGAAGTAGCAGTGGGAACTTTATACCGGCTATCTTGTTTGAAATAAATGGCGCATCCTTCATCTTTTGCAAGAAGTTCGGGGGAAGCATTTTTGTCAGAAGGAGTGGGGAGTAGAGCAAGGTTTGTGGGAATGAAAGGGTTTCTGGGCGGGAGCTGAAGGTTGGGATTGACACTTATATTTTTCCATGTAGTGAGCTGCTCTTGAGAAATGGGCTCTATGGTGTACTCTGCACCCATCCACCGCTCTTTGGATGTCATTTTAATGCCTGTCAGTTTGGGATCTGCCTGAACAAAAAACGCGCATGTTTGAGGAACAAGAGTATGGATGAAATCTTGGAGAAATGCAGGGTCATACATTGTAGGAATATTGAGCTTTTGGGGAAAAGTTTCAAGGGGTTCGTAGATGATGTTAGATCCGAGATTTTCTACAAAAGAAAAACAATCGGCTCGTGTTTGGTATTCATAGTTGATAAGACTCATTTGTTTATTTTCTTGGAAAAGATAATCAGGTATGCCTTTCATTTTTAGGCAATTGATTGCTTGGAAGCAGCGGTCAATGACAGTATTGATATTTTTCACGCCTTTTTCTGTTAATGAGATAGAAATTTCAAAAAGAGCTTCATCTTGGCTGAATTGACTGCTGCTCACAGATACTTTATCTCCTAGGTTCTCTTTTTTGAGTTGTTTCAGATAGTCCGTGAGAGTCACCGCTATTGAGTGCATATGCTACGAGATCAAAAACGCTGCGATCTCTATCATCTGCGAATTTCTTGGGGGGTTGCCATATGAGAGATAACGTTTTAATATCCTTGATGGGTTTAATATAAATAAAATGACCTTCTTGCTTACTATCTAGCAATGCAAAAGGGTAAGTGGGATGAGAAATGTCGCGATTGGGAACAGCAGAAAAATCATCAGCAACAAGTGGGACCAGCTCTTCAATGGGTAGAGAAGAAATAACAACAAGATGCATGCGGTTTGCGCTATAGTTAGCCTCATACCATTTTACCAAAGCCTCTCGGGGAATACCTCCAAGGGTTTGGGCGTTGCCCGTAGAGAAACCTGCATTGGGATGGGCAGGATTTCCTGTCTCTTTAAGAATCATGTACTCGCGCCATCCATCGTTTTCAATATTTTTTGCGTGTTCTTGATCAACAGCTAGTAGCTCTCGTGCTACAGAAGAGGGGTTGAAGAGGGGGTCGATGAAAAAACCAGCAAAGCGGTTTAAGGCTTCAGAAAAGGCATCGTTGTTCACAGAAAACATATAAACGGTCCTGTCGCTTGCTGTATAGGCGTTATTGCTTCCCCCGTGGTCGCCAATGAATTGCATATACTCCGATTCATCAGGATATGCTTTGGTGCCCATAAATAGCATATGTTCACAGAAATGAGCCATGCCTGGGTATTCTTTCGGATCGTTCCATGAGCCGGCTTCAACAGCGACGCACGCTCCTGATTGGTCGGTGTCAGGATCAGAGATGACGTAAGCTTCAAGGCCATTTTTAAGGCGGATTTTAGCTGTTTTTCGATTGGCTAAGGTAGGGTTTAGAATGGGGGTGGTATTTTTATCTTCTACGTAATCAAACGTAGAAGATACATCATTACCTAAGAGAACAAATGTGACGGCTATTAGAAAAAAATGTTTTTACCATTAAAAACTATCGTACTATTTTACGATAGTTTTTGCAAATCTCTTTCCATACATAGTCAGCTCTTGCTTGTCTTCGCATTTGCTTGTCTGTATGATCAGAGCCTGGAAATGTTTCCATGTCAAGACACTCTCCAATAGAGAGATGAATCGCTCCACGTTTTGCGTTTCTCTGCTCGCCTAGCTCTACTTGAATGGTTTCTGGAGGGGGCAATAGTTCATATGTGGACAAGGCCATCGGGTAGAAAAATGTTGGATGGTCTGCTTTTTGCGCCATGAGGTAGAACATTTTGATATTTTGGGGGTCTAGCTGGGCCACTTCAACCACACCCTCCGCATTGGCCCGATCTCTGCCACCACTTGGCGCTACGTAGATACACTTACCTCCTTCTTTGAGGAGTGAGCTCATGAGTTCCATAGTGCGTTTGTTGTGGAGTTGCTTTTCTGTTTTTTTTTCAGGAGGAGTATCGATGTATCTTTTTGAATAAATACAGAGGAGGTTTCTTCCCATGCTAAAAGGAACCGCAAGAGGGTCTGTTAAAACGCGCTCGCCTGCTACGAAGATCATATTGGATCCAATCTCTGGGTATAGATTTTCTAGAAGGATGCTTAAAGCTTGGGGTCGGCTTCAATTTGGTGGTTTGCAAAAAGATGACGTTATTTTTTTCTGTAGGTGTGCTGCAACTTCTTCCAGGTTTTTCTTTCCACTTACAGTCGATTTTTTTTCGTCGACAAGGGGTCGTAAAAAATCGACTCCAAAAGCGTAAAAATCAAAAGGATGGCAGACTTTATGGTGGTAAGGCTTGAACACAAAATGTTTTTGTAGGTGTTCTTTTACTAAATCCAGGTAGGTGTCAAAGATAGATTCACATTTTTCTACTGGTAGATTGTGTGCTTGCAAACTTGCATAGTAGGTGTCGTGAAATCTGAGGATGTTTTCCTCGACTTTAGGCGTGATCCAGTTGCGTTTTCGATATAGTGTAACTTTTTCTCTAAATGTCAATCCGCTTGCCATTTGTTGTTGAGTAGAATTGAAATTCATTTAAATGGAACGAGTCGTTGGCGTTGAACTTGAGATCAGCATGCCAGACATGGGCTAATTTTCCAAAATATGATTTATCACCATGATTTAAATAGTGATCAAGCAAGGGATGGCAAACTAATTCTATAGCAAACTGCTGTTGTTGGAGCACCAATTTTTTAAGAGCGCGTTCGATTTCAATCGAAGTGCTTTCATGGGTCTTTATGAGGCCGCTGCCACTACAATAGGGGCAGTGGGTAAAGAGTGTTTGAGCTAAAGATTCTCGGTGTCTTTGTCTTGTCATTTCAACAAGTCCAAATTCACTCATTCCTAAAATAGTGCACTTAGCAGAGTCATCTTTCATTGCATCTTTGAGCCTGTCAAGTACTCTACGTTGATTTTTTTTCGAACGCATGTCGATAAAGTCGCAAATGATAAGGCCGCCTACATTTCTGAGTCGTAGCTGTCTTGCGATTTCATCTGCTGCTTCCATATTAATACGCACTAAAGATTCTTCAACACTTCTCACGGAGCTTTGATCTTTGCTCCTCCCAGAGTTAACATCGATCGTGTACATCGCTTCTGTTTTGTCAAAGAAAAGGTAGCCCCCACTGGGTAGCCAAAGTTTTCTTTTTAAGGCTTTTTCAATTTCTCTTTCGACGCCGAATCTTTCAAAAATAGGGGATTTATCACGATAGAGTTCAATCTTTACGAAATGTTCGTTGCTATATTTGCTGTAGATCCCTTTGCATCTTTGAAAGGTGTCATAATCGTCGATGAGGATGCGGTTAATTTTTTTGTCAACAGCTGTTATAACTGTTCGCTTGATGATGTCAGATTCTTCGTAAAGGCATGTCGGTTTTGTAGCTTTTTCAAACTTCTCAACAATATCTTTCCATGTATTCAGAAGATCGTGAGCTTCCTCGATAAGAAGTTCAGGAGTAGCATTCATGCTGGCTGTTCGGCAAATGAGCCCCATATCATTGGGCATCTCAAAAGAGCTTATCATTTTTTTTAAGCGCTCTCTTGCAGAACGGTCTTCAATTTTACGCGAGACACCTCGGTGGGGGATGTTGGGAAGGAGGACCAGGTATCTGCCTGCAATAGAAACGTTAGAAGTAAGTCTTGCGCCCTTGGAGCCGATTGGTTCTTTGACAACTTGTACGAATACTGGTTGGTCAGGGCTTAGGATTTTTGTGATGTCGGTTTCATTTTTTTTGCTTTTTGTTGATTTCTTTTCAAAATCGAAGTCCATATCGAACATTTCCTGGAACTTCTGTGTGTTTTCCAGAATATCGGAGATGTGAATGAATCCATTTTCCCCTTCATTGATGTCAATGAAAGCGGATTGGATGTTATGTAAAATATTTGTTACCTTGCCTCGATAAACGTTCCCGGTGAGCTGTCTTGTCTTTTTACGCTCAATGATCAAATCATACAGAAGACCATTTTGGAGATGGGCACAGCGTATCTCTTTCGATTCAATATTTAAAATAATTTCTTGCATTGACTAATCCGTTTGCGCTTTTAATAAGCACTAAAAAGCGATTATATAGGTCCCTAGCCTAAAACGCAACTTTCAGCTTTCATAAAAAAATAAATTTACTCACTTTTTGCGTAAGGTGAGTTATAGGAACCTCTGGACAAGTCATTTATCGAATCTTCCTTCCAATTTTTGCGAATACTAGATTAGACCTCTTGCGTATTAAGGGTTCGTCGATTTTATGGATTATTTTGGTCGATTTTCTATTCCAATAGGAACGGCAATATATACTCTATATTGCCCTTCTACTTTTCAAACTCGCTAACATTCTGCATTTTAGCTGCGTTTTCCAAAATCGTCGTCTTCGAAAAACTGATCAGCAATCTCAGACAAAGCACTTGTCCAGAGGCTCCTATAGAAGGTGGTTTCTAGGGATTAAAGCTGCCGTAAATTTCTTGGTAAACAATTTTCCATGTGGTGTTAGGCCGCTCATCAAAGAAAAAGGATAGGAGATCATTCATTTTGCTCCGAGGAATTTCTTTAAACCAATTACATGCTCTATTGTAGAGCTCTTTGTGGTTGGCGGGAAAGTCTCTTTTTGCGAAAAATAAATAAGATGGCAAGGACTCTAAAAAGTCTTCATTTGACCAAGCGGCAGATGGGTCGAAATTGGGGGTTTTATATAAAAATTCATTTAATCCTAGGTCAAATAGTCCAACACTTTGATTTTCCGTATTATTCCTTTGGATCCAGTCTATCCATTGGTCTTTTTCTTGCTGATCAATACCGATACAAAAAAATCTACCTTGAGAGTTTAACACAAGGATATAATGCAAAATCTTTTGGAGATGTGGATCGAACTCATTTTTTTCCGTTAAACCAACAGCATTATTTGTAATCATAGCTTTCCTATCGAAGTATTGCCCCATTTCAGTAGCTTCCCTGAGAGGAAGAATTCTTAGAGGGGATTCTCCAGCTTTTTCCCAACTTCTGGGGCTATTCCAAAGAATCGAAGGAAGAAGAGAAAGAAAAGAGATTGATTTTGGTAAAGATGATACCTGCTGCTGCTGCTGTTGCTGCTGCTGCTGCTGTTGTTGTTCTTCTTGTTGTGTTTCTAAGGATAGAGTTTGTCTATCTCCAAATGTATGGGAGTGTGTTGAAACAAGGTGGGGATAGCAAGATCTATCTATGACTGTTTGCATTTCTGATCCAGCGCGAGATAGATCTGATGGATCTAAAATGGGTTGGATTGTTTTGAGAAGACTTCTTCGCAAGTTCCCCAGCGCTTCTTGTGGAGGGATTTGTTTTTCTGGCATTCCATAGAGATGGGAGGGGAGGTAGGGAGTTGTTGAGATAAAAAGCTTACGAACCTTTTGCCATATTTGTGGATAGAGTAATAATTTTTCTAGGGCAGAATTTCTTCCGATGTTAGTTATTATTCTTGTAGCAGCTTTATAAGCTTCTAATCTAATCGATTGTATGCCGACTTCGAGTGCATGTGTGATGAGCTCTCGGACAGAAGGGAATGCCCCCTTGCTTTTTATGATGAACTGAGCGGTTTGTCCCGAATCTAGTCCCCTCATTCTACCACAGGCTTGTAAAATAGCATCTAATGGAGTGTCTTCTTGCACGGTCACAATTCCATTGCCATTTCTTTTTTGTTTTATGTCAGTTCCTGTTGTGTGGACTTGATCATAATAGGTAAAGCGCTTTTCAAAAGAAAGATCGTTATCTCTAGCTAATCTTGGAAAATCAGGCGATTCTTTAAAAAGAAGAAGAAGTTCATTTGAAGGAGAAAAGTATGCGACAGCTTCAAAAGGAAGGCCTAATCGTATAATTTCTTTTATTATCATTCGAGCAACTTTTTCATTTGCTATTCCTTGGAAGAAAGCTCCAGCATCTATCAAGGCGCAGGAGGAAGGAATCAGAAGAGCGTGTTGAATACTCTCTTCAGCTGATTGTTCGGGTGGGACATGAGTTAGGGGTTTGTTTTGTTGACAAAGTAATGAGATTGTTCGGCCTTTTGCTACCGGATCTTTTAGCATTTCAGTTCCTGCAGGTAGCACTCCTTCTGATTGGGGTGTTGCGGTCATTCCAAGAAAATGGGAAAACTGACTTGTAAAGTTAAAAGGATTGCTTTCTGCTGTTTTTTTGTAAAAAACAATCTGATTTCCTGCCAAATTTTTTAAATAGTAGATAATTAGCTCTCGCTTTTTGCAAGCATTTGGGGGTAAGAATGAATTAGGTTGCACAAATTCACTGAGATTTTCACCGGTCCATTTTTGAAAAAGTCGGCCAGTTAAGGTATTGTCAATTGATCCATTAGCGGAACTTTCTTTTCGAGCCTTTTGATATAAAAAACAAGCAAGGGCTTTTCCTTCTATGGGTGAGAGACCTGTTTGAAAATAAATTGCTAAGGTTTTTAGCACAGTTTCGAAAGGATTCTGGAATTGAGCCGTTTCAATAGGTGTGTTATTTCCACTGAAGGGAATGGCAAACTTTTTTGAAGTATCTTTAGATGGGCCGTAGTCGACAGATAAGCGGCATTCTAAAATGTGTGGAAGTAGAAAGAGAAGAAATCCTCGGACAAGGGCAACGCTTTCCTCATCACGATGGTTCCTTAAAAATAGTGGTTCATCGGCCTCTTTTTCTGTAATGTACTTAAGGAATTCATCTTTATTTTCAGAAATGTCATATCTAACATGGTTTGATGCAATCAGGTCTGCAAGAGGAAGAAGTTGTTTCGTAAAATAGACTTCTTGAGAAACAGGGGTTTTGGGATCCCAGGAAGGATTTAAAGATAGATACAAAGTAAGCAGGTGTCCCAATTCTCCAATGTATTGGGGGTCGATAGGCGTTTTCTCTCCGGAAGGATAGGAAAGCTGTTGGGAGGCATCAAGGAGGTGATGGGCTTCATCAATGACAGCGCCCATTTTGCGGATCATTAAGAGGATTTGTCTTAATAAATTTAATTTTTCTTCCGAAGGCTTAGCCTTATCTAACTCTTCTATAAAAAGAAGCTCAATTGACTGGATAGTATCGGGAGTTACATTTAGGCTACCTTTTCCATGCATAGCTTGCTCAATTCGATGTTTCAAAGCTTCTAGCTCTAAAGGTGAGTATTCTTTTCTTCGGATTATTAATGAGGCATCATATTTTCCGAATGCTTTAGCAGTAGTTCTTGCAATAGGTGGGACTTGTTCACGGAAAAGGGGTTCTGGGAAAACTTTGACTGGGTGTGAAAGAGAAAGTGGTATTGCAACACTTGATTTTCCCCCACCTGTAGCAAGTTCCAAAACCACGCTTTCTTTGCTGTATTCACATGCCCGTAATATTTGTATTTGATGGGGCAGTAGCCAGAAGGAAAGAGATGCTTCAAGAAGTAGCAATCTAGCAAGTGTGGGTAGAGATTCATTCTGAGGGTCATAAATTCTACGCGATTCTAGAGACGCTGCAAGTCTTTGCATTCCTAAAGGGCTTTCATCTTGATCGCGTGCTATTCCCAAAATATTTTGAACCTTTTGCCTTTGTGTTTTGGCTATTAGGTAAGAGATCATTAACTCTTCACATTTCCTAGGATCCTGCATAAGAGTGTGCTCAAAAAACCAATAGACATCGCCTTTTGCAAAGGCTTGGAGTGCTTCTTGTATATAAGCCTCATCATTTATAGGTGAAGAGGTTTCTTTTTTCTTTAGACCAGCTAAAATGGTGGCCCTTAGATCAGCTTCTTTTTTTCAGCTATCTCAAGCAGTTTTTTAAGTTCCCTATGTAAATCTTGCCATTGCATTGAGGGGTTTTTTTCTCGATTTGGTGGCGCTTGCAATTCATATGCCTTAACAGATGTATTTACCTTTACAAAGGCTTCTTTTTGAATGGGGTCTTGTGAAGAGGTGAAAAAAGGCTCAGTAGGTCTTAAGGAGGGGGCGCCCGATGTAAGGCAGAAACTTGTAGAGAGGTTTTCTAATTTTTGAAAAAAATCCTTCTCAGCTGCCCAAGGTCTTGATTTTTGTGCAAAAGGAGTGATAGATATTTTATTTCTAGGAGAATCTTGTTGCTCAATATTTACAGGAGTGGCAGAAATTTTTCGCTTTCGAAGCCTTGATAAGTTATTCCATAAAGCCCAACCCCAGTATAGGTTTCTTACTGCTCTTATAGGTTTTTGGTATGGGGTAGGAATCATTGATAAAAGAATGGATGGAAGCATAAGTTTAGTGGCTCTTAAACCAGCTGAAACGATGGTAGTACGATCTATTTTTTTTCTAGCTAAACTTAAAGCATCCGATAATAGAGAGGGGTTAGGTTTTCGATCAAAGATTCTTTCAAGATCTTTTTCAAGCTTTTCAAGTTTTGCTGGGTCTTGGATAGCTAATCTTCAGTTGTTCGGGAGGAGGAAGCTTCTGCAGGTTTTTTCTCAAGCAATTCGAAAAGGAGCTCCCAGGGAGAAGGGGATTGGTGGATACTTCTAAGATGAAGACATTCGAAGAAACAACTCCTTTTCTTTAAGAACATCTCTCGGTCGGCCCCTTCAGGAACAACACCTGAGGCAAGCTGGTAGTATCCAAGAAAATTTCTCATAAATTCTTGATCTGAAGTAGAGGGGGATAATGAAGCTTTTTCCCAAGATGCATTTGGATCTAAAACCGCAACATCCAATTTAGGGAGAAGTGTTATGTCTTTATTCCGTTTTTTTCTTTCAAGAAGTTGCAGAACAAGTGGAAGGAGATGCCTGATTGAAGATCCAGATCCACTTTTTGCTTGTAAAGTTCCACTTTGTAGTCCTACGACAGTTTGGAGGGCTTGAGCGGCAAAAGGAGAGATTTCTGGCAATGAGCATTGATGTTTCTTCATTTGATCTATGATCGGTTGAGGAAATAGATAGGAAATTAGGAGGTCGAATAAAGAAGAGGATTTTATAGTTCCTGGAATAGGTAATCCATCTAGTAAATTGTTGATATCGATTGCTTTGAGGAGATCAGTTCCTCGGTTTTTGAGCACGATCAGCAGGAGTTTTTCTTCCTTCGGAGGGAGCGATTCTTTGGGATTATTCGAGATAATCGATTGGGTAAGGAGTTGTTGTAATATAATAAAAGATGAAAGTTTCATGACAAGAGATAGCTCTTCTTCATAATTGGGGTCAAGCTGTTGATTTTCTTCTAAAGCATACGTCAGTCTTAAAATAGCAAGGGAAAAAGAGGGGTCTTTTTTTCCAATTGCAAGTATCTGTAATCCTCTTAAAACTTGATGGCAGATAATAGGAAAACTTGTTTGTATTTTAGCTTGTCGTTCTAATGATATAAGGACATGCAGCATCTGCTCTTTTTTGCTTTGCGTAAGATACAAAAGAAAAAGGAAAAATAGCCCTTCAGGATCTTCTGTTTGTAGACCTTCACCGCTATTTGTAAAACAGAAAGATTTTTGAAGTAAAGGATGACTTAGTTCCTTTCCTAAAACTGAGTTTAGGCCAGTCATGCACAAGTCCCAGAACTTATATGGACACAATCCGCTGGAAAATTTTTTGAGCAAAGCATCTAAAATAGCATTTGCTTGGAAAATGGTTCCTTTGACCTTCCCATTGCGAGACACGACCGATAGGGAAGGGGGATCTCCTTCTTTAGGCATTCTTTGCTGAAAGTCTAAGACCCAATTAGAATTTGCCCCAGAACCAACAGCTTGCCCATTGGAAATATTAAATTCTAACCCTGCCGTAGGGAAGGTGATTTTTTTACTACTCCTTCTCGTGGATTGCCAAACGTTTCCCATGGGCCAAAAAATGAAAGAGGCAAAAGTTGTGGGGTGTCGGATGGTTCTAATCGTGTGACGCTTTCTAAGCTGGGATTTCTTTTTTTAGACAAATCGGGGAGATCTAAAAGTGGTAGAGGTCGTGATGATGTCAAATTTTTTCTAATCCTATTGTCGGATCGTAGGTAAAAGGGCCACTTTGGTAGGTGGGGTATGAACCGCTCCATTCGAGATTGTAGTTTTCGATACCTCTAAAATCGCTTCCATAGATTGAATAATGGGTTAAAATACGGGAAAGGATCTCGTTCCTTGCTTTCTGATTGGCAAGTAATCTCAAAATTCTCTCTTTCCATACAAGCGTTGCCTCCAATGGGATTGTCCACATATTCCATAAAATGGAAGCTGCAGCTTCAATGTGTCGACTTTCCTGTAATTTTTCAGGAGAATAGATTGTCCAATATTCACTTAGAAAATTGAGATAATTAGATTTTGGATGGTGTAGCTTATCTAGTATTTCAATTGGATTAGGAAATTGTTTTAGTGAATTAGGGTCAATTTCGTTAACTATCCGAAGAACGGTAACTAACATATAATTGAGATCTAATGAGTATTTTCCATAAAATAAATAATTATTCTTAATATATGAAATGTGTCTATTTAAGAGTTTGGCCAAAATTGGAATGAATGAAGGGTTTCTTTTGAGATAAAGATAAAGAGCGTTTCCTTGCATAATTAACGGAAATAGGCATGAGAAACAGTAATCTTCTTCACCATTTTCAAGAGATTCGCCAAAAATGCTAAAAAGCTGAGGAATCCGCTCACCCGCATTAGCTGTGGCAACCCCAGTGCATTGAACTAATTTTCTTATGAAAGGTGATGGGTCATTCCTCAAGAACAGTTCTAAAGCCGTTTCATCCCTAAATAAAGAAAAAACAGGAGGAGATCTGAGGGTTCGAATCCACTTGTGCTCCTCTGATCCTATTGGGCTCATTTTTAGGAAATAGGGAACAAGGTGATTATGAAGCGGCGGACGAAATGGAAGTTTAGGAACGGTTGAAATATCCCAATAAGGTTGATCAAAAAAACTATCCGACGAATTTTCTGACGTTCTTTGTTTGAATACTGGAAATGATACAGCTGAATGGAAAGTAAGATAGTAGCCTTCAGCAAGGATTGCAAAAAATGGAGGAACAGCATAGGTTGGGACATTTTCTCTAGGTCTAGCCACCATATTGGCAGCATCTTCTACTCGTTGACTATCGGTAGGTAAATTTGTCTCCCCTGTTTGAGAAACTCTGTCAGGTTGATAAAATTGTGCAAGGTACCTAATTGCCCCGATACCCGGAAAGGATGGGCCTTGAATTGCTGTACTGATCGCTTCAAAGAGTGTTGTAGTCTTAGTTAGCACTCCTCCTGTATCGGGAAAAATTTGTAATGCTCCTTCACTATTTTGTTCCCTAAAACATTTCAAAATAGGTGTTAGTTGCATCTGCCATTTACCATTTAACTTAGTAAAAGGATGATTTTGGAATGTATCTAAAAACGGTTGGTTGGATGTTGAAAAGCCGGTAAGTCTCCCATTAGGGCAACGACGTGCTAGGTGAGACATAACTGCAAATAGCTTTAGACTAGCCAATACAGATTCACTTTCTAAAGGGTCATTTGAATTTTGAAGTGAAGATAAAATATTAAGCAACACCTCTAAAAGGGGAAGAATGTCTTTTTGAGGCACCTCATCCCAGAAAGTAGAAGCGTTAGGAACGGGAAGAGAACATATAGCTAACATCCGCCAACAAGGATGGGTTTGTTGGGTCCATTTTGTTGTTTCTTCAAGAATAGATGTTGGATCAAAATCTCCTGGAATGGTGTAGGATAGTGGATCCAGCCATTTTGTTTCTAGGGTGCCATGCGTCGAAGATACTCGAAACACACTTCCTTCTTGTTTATTTGGAGCAATTTTCTTAAGAGCGGCTAAACGATCAACTTCATATTGGGTAGGAGCTATAGGAGGAAATGTAAAAGAAAGGGTTCCTTCCCCCTTTATCCAAAAAGTAGCTTTTCTAAATAATTCATCAACAGCTTGTTGCATTTCTTGAGATAAGATAAGCGGTCTAAGGAGTTTTCCCAATTTCCTTTGTATTTGTTTCATTTTTATTGGGAAAAAATAGAAGCCCAATTTCGGTAAAATGGTAAGAGCAATTTGCCCAACTACCCAAGCGATATTGAAGCGGGAAGATAAATTTCTCGTAAAGTGTCCATTTGCTAATCGAATTGTAAGAATAAGTATTCGAAGAAAGGAGAAGAAACCGGGCTTGAGGAAATCGTTTAGTGAAATTTGAAAAAAAGCTCCAAGACTTGCTCGCAACCATTCGAGAGATTGTATTTTCCAGTTCATGTGAGGCATGTTTCGTTGAGGTAGCAAAGAAAGCAGGGAATCAATAAGGATTTCAATCCGATCTCCGAATAATCCAACAAGGAATTCACGATTATTGATGATCCAGTGAGAGGGGATGTTTTCAAGAAGATGTTTTAGAGGTTCCTGATTTGGAATCGGTGGAGAGGGCCATTTTCCAGTCTCACAAATTATCAAACATTCTGCATGAAATTGTTTCCCCAAACGACTTTCGTTTTTTTCTAATTTTTCAACAAGATTAGTAGCGATTGTTACAAGATTAGGGGAGATCGTTCCTTCTTGATTTTCCTGCCAGAAACGAGACAAGATTGCCGATCTTTCCATTTGGAGGGAAAATTCTTCTATAGAAACATCTCCTAAATGGGGGCGAAGTTGGGCAAAAAATAGGCCTGTTATATCCCCTCGAGGAGTCAGGGGAAGGGATTCTTGAGGATGTGGATCCATATCCTGTACCCCACCTAAAAGGGGAAGTAGGTTGTCATAAATAGCGGAGGCTTTCGAAGATTGTGTTTCAAAAAGGAAGAGTGTTTCAAGAAAGTTGGTAGTGAGTTTGGATGGATCAATTCCTCTTATTCTTAGGCGACTCGATCCTTGGGGGTGTAATAGAGAGAGCTCTCCTGTTGCTGTAATTGTCATTGTATAAGAATTGTCTGGTTCTTTTCTGAATTCAACAAAAAGAGGGAGGGTTTTTCACCTAAATCTATGCCCCCAATTATTTCTAGAAGCGGTCTTGACTCAGCAGGTAATTCTTTCAAGATTGATCGCTCTAAATCTTCAAGAGTCCTTCGAAAAAAAGTGGTTATACGGGTACGGAAGCGATCTTTTTGTTGTTTAATCCAATCCTCAAATCGATTGTCTCCAAGAGCCTGTTGCATCTCATCGAATTTTTCTTCCCCTATCAAAGTAGTAGCATAATCCTTTATAGCAGTTGTAACTTGATCTTCAAATGCAGCCATTTTTTTGGAAAAAGGAGCCATAACCCGCTCTGGAACATATCTAAGAAGATGTGTAAGAGGAATGCTTTCTTTTGTGAGATTTGGAAACATTTTACTGATTAAAAACTCTTTCCATGTTGCTTCGTTTAGTTTAGCAAGATCGGATGGGGGTATATGGGTAATAGAGGAAAATGCCCCTTCAATAAGAGTCTCTAGAGCTTTTATTCTCTCATTATCTTTTTCTGTTAAGTATTTTTTTAATATAGAGTCCCCTAGGTTAGAAGGGCGTCCGGAAGTTTCTAGAAAGCAAAGGGTAGTATTGCCTGGTGCCATGGAGGAAATAGCCTCAAAGGTTTCCCTTGCCCTATCGATTGAGGGCATTTTGGCTCTTAAGCAAGCTTCTAAAAGAGGAGCTGTTGATCCAGGGATAATCCGCTCCCAATGTGCGCACAGATCTCTAATAAGTTGATCAGATGCTGTATGAGGTAGTGTTCCTGTCAATGCCCCGAACAGTTCATCTGATATTTCAGGAGCTGGACCCAGTGCTGCAGCTTCAAAAATCTCTCTTTGTTCTTGTGTAATATTTTTTTTAATCTTTCTAAAGGGGTCTTAGGTTCACCCAGAATGGTAGGGGCTACTTCCGTATAAGTAGTTCCCAATCCAGTGGGTATAAACGGGGGTTTTTTAAAGCTATTTTTAATAGCTTTGCTCACAGAGTCCATATCAGAGCTTCTTCTTAATTGCCTAAAAAAGAGAGAGCCCAACCTTCCCAGGATGATCTTTTGACCATATGGCCATTTCTGATGCCCCAGGTCCAGTTATTAGCAACTTCGGTTAAGGTTGGAGGATTATGAGGATCTAAACTCTTTAGAATGTTTAAAAAAGAGATTGGGTTGCACATAAGATTTAAAGATTATAGCATAATTTTAAGGAATTACTCAAGACTAGAGTTTAGGGGCCTCTGGAGTAGTGGTTTGTTGGAAAGCGCAGCTAACATGCAGAATGTTAGCAAGTTAGAAAAATCTAGTATTAGACCTCTTTCGAAATTCTAATGCTCTTGGATTTGAGTTCTTTTTCCGCTAGTTGGAAGATCGATTTGTAGGTCATATTAAGCCAATATGACCTACAAATCGATCTTCCAACTAGCGGAAAATAATCTCAAATACAGGCCATTATAATTTCGAAAGAGGTCTATTTGCAAAAATTGGCAACAAGATTCGACGAATGACTTGTCCAGAGGCTCCTTTAGGGGGATTAGAGAGGTTTATTATTTCACAGCCCTTTATATAAAGATTCTTTTAGGGAGTTAATAAACTGATGCTGGACAAGGCGGATGGCTCCTTTAATGCCATTGATAAAGGCAATTGGATTTCCATCTCCGTGGCACTTGATAACGATTCCATTAATCCCGCACAAGATCGCTCCAGGATACTCCGTATAATGGAGGCGGGTGCGCAATTTCCCTATCATTTCAGAAGAAAGCTCATTTTCAAGATGGCTTAAGATAAATGAAGCAACACCTTCTGCTGTTTTTAAAAAGATATTGCCAGCAAACCCATCGGTTACAAGGACTTGAATGTCTCCTTCAAAGACATCTCTTCCTTCAATATTTCCTACAAAAACCCCATTTTTGAGCGTTAGTAAACGGTGGTAGGCTTCTTGAAGTTGAGTTGTTCCTTTGGAGGGCTCTTTCCCGATATTTAGAAGGGCAATTTTAGGGTTTTCAATACCTCTTGTTTTTTGATAAGCAAGTCCCATGGCTGCTAATTGAATGAGGTGTTTTGCTTGAAGGGAGGTATTTGCCCCCACATCTAACACAGCAACCTCGTGTTTCTTAGTAGGAAGCGCAGCTAAGAGAGCCGGCCTGTCGATTCCGGGGAGTGTTTTTAGAATGGTTTTGCTGCCGACAAGGAGGGCGCCGGTGTGGCCAGCAGATACGAAAGCATCGATTTCTCCGGTGGCTAAAGCAGTTAATCCAAGGCAGAGAGAGGAGTCTTTTTTAGTCTGGACAGCTTCAATCGGATCTTCATGCATCGCAATGAAATTGGTGGCGGCTATGGTTGTAAAAGAAGTTGCAAGTTTTTGGATCACATCGGAAGTGGCAAAAATAACGGGATGGAACGAATTTTCTTTTTGAATGAAAAGAGAGATAGCTTGGAAGAGGTCTTCAGGGAAGTATCACTTCCCATAAGATCAATGCCGATTTTAGGAAGAGAATCTTTAGTTGGTTGCATCAACGAGAGAGCGTCCTGCATAATGGCCGCAATGAGGACAAACTTTATGGGAAAGTCTCATTTTTCTGCAGTTTGCACAGGCTGTTGCATTTTTAGCGACTTTAGCGTGGTGAGATCTGCGTGAATTCTTTCTCGCATTTGAAGTTCTATTACGTGGAACAGCCATGGTATTTAAGCTCCTAATTTTTAGTGGCGATTATAGAGAAGGGGTGTATTTAATGGAATTAAAATTATTATTGGAGTCGATGTATTTTGATAAATTTTTTTTAATTCTTCCTAAATAATTGCTTTAAAAAGAACCTCTGGACAAGTCATTTCCCGAATCTTGCCGCCAATTTTTGCGAATACTAGATTTTTCGAACTTGCTAACATTCTGCATGTTAGCTGCGCTCTCCAAAATCGTCGTCTTCGAAAAACTGATCAGCAATCTCCGACAAACCACTTGTTCGGAGGTTCCTTTATACAACTGCTTTATAAAAAAGCACTTAAGTTATTAATTATCAAAGAAGTTTTTTCGCGATAGCTGCTGCATCTTATTAAATATTAGACTGTAAAAACATTCTCATTTAGAATCAGGATCCTGATTATATGATATAGGAGAAATAATGGAATTGAGCCCCATTACCCAAATTTATGTCATTTGTGGTGCATTAGATGTTTCCCAATTAATGGAGCCTAATGTACTTGGGTCTAGAGATTCTATAACTTCTTTAAGCACCGCTCCAAATAATCCTCAATTTCAAAAAAAACAAGGAGTTTGCAAATACACTAATTTAATCAGCGGACTTCTCTTATACATAGATCTAGTTAAGGTTTATGCTCAGCATCCCCATAAATGGGAACTTCCTTCTATTAGTAAATTATCATTTGCAAGCAATCCTCGCTTCTGGGCTATAGGAGGTTTGGTTGGAATTGCTATGGTTATCTACCTTAGATGTGTAGATAGATCGATATTTGAAGGAAGGAGTAGAAGACACAAGGAAGAATATCTAGATCAGAATGGCTACTTCGATCGCAGTGAAATCATAACTACCAGAAGGCAATCTTTAATAGGTGATTATTTGCAAGTTTTGACCCCAGCTAGAGCGATTATAAATCTTGTAATGGCTTACATTTTCCCAAGAATCGATTTTTTCACTTATTCATATTACTTATTCAGGTTTGGATGATGTGTCAACGGTATAAGTACAGGGATATAGAGATGATTGTATACAAACGAGAATCAACTGTGTCCCTTAGAAACAGCGTGAGTGAAGAAGAGCATTTGGTGGAAGCCAACCTCCAACTCCTAAAGAGTTACCCTATGTATGATGCTTCTCTAGGAAGTCGAGAAGAGTGGAGAGATTGGTTGATGGGAAAGTTAAGATTCGATCTGAAGTTTTTTTAAGCTTAGAGGATCAACTCAACACGTCGGATGAGGTAAAAGCAAGAAATAAACAAGCTTTATTGGAGCAATTTCCCTCAGTTCCTCCAGAGGGAGAAGACTTAGGAGAATTTTATGATCGACAGATAGAGCTTATGCGAGAAAAATGGTTGCCTCTGTTTTTTATGAGAGCAAGAAATCGCGTTAAAAAATATAGTTTTGAATACCGGGTTATTTGCGCAGGTCTTCCTAAAGTATCAGATAAAGAGTGTACCATTTGTAGGGAGGCAGGTACTGCTGCGGTTTATGCCTGCGCTTTGTCTAAATTACACTCCGTTTGTAGAGGATGTTTTAATGTTTACATGATTGCTAAATTAAGGCAGGCTCATATAGATAATATAGTGGAAACTGGTTTTTGCTGTGAATGTACAGCTCTGCCGCCTGGTTTTTATGAATGGAAGAGTGTCTAACACCTCTAGAGTCCGGCAAAGGGGAAATGGGTGTCGTCTGGAGAGGTAGCCTTTTTTGGTTCTGCTTTTTTTAGGAAGGATTTTAGGTTAGAGCGCTCGGGGCAGTTGTTTTGGCATTCTGTAAAAAGAGGGATCTGGATCAATAACTCCTCTTTGACAAAAGAGCTGTAATCAAAAATAGAGTCCTCTATTTCAGAGAGAGGAAGGCTTTCGTAAATTTTTCCTTCAAGGGATAAGTCGGTGAGGTTATTACAGATGGCACAAGGCATTTTGGCCTTTGTTTTAGCATCAAGATGGAGGATGAGGTGGTGGTCTGTCACATATATTTCCCCTTTGATAGAGACAGGAACCTCCAGAATCAATTCTGTCTCTGAGAGCTCAAAAAAATCAGGAGGAACAGAGAGATCGATTTTCTGCTGATGATCGGGGTGCAGCTGTTCAATAAAAATCTTTAATTCGTGTGTCATAGATAATAATCTACCAAATTTTCCCTTATACCAGAAGATTTAAAATATTTTTTGCAGCTTCTGTGCTGCTTGCTTGGTGGCCTAGAATCTTTCTTAAGTCTAGGCATTCTTGATGGCAGTTGGAAAGGAGCTCTGAATTGGTAATCATTTTCTTTAAATTGGTAGTGAGAGATTTTTTTGTAAGGGCAGGGCCGATCAATTCTGGAAAGACTGATTTTTTTGCAATAATGTTGACAAGGCAATAATAAGGTAGATGGATACGAAAGATGTATTTAGCAAGGAATGTGTCTACAGAAGATATGGCATAAGTGACCACAGTTGGTAGGCCATAAAGGGCTAGCTCTAACGTAATGGTTCCCGATTTTGCAAGCGCTAAGAAAGAGTTTTCGATGAGCTCTTTATTTTTTTCATGAGAGACAAGCGAGACTGGGACAATTTCTTCTTTTAAGATTTCTTGAATGAGAGGAAAGAATTTGGGTTCTGTCACAGAAATCGCAAAGGAAAGCCCTGCATATTCTTTCGAGAGATCTCTCATCACTTTTAGGTAAAGGGGAAGGTTGCGCTCGATCTCTTTTGTTCTGCTACCTGGAAAGATTGCAATTTGGTGCGACTTTTTTAGAGGAAATGGGTGGGGGATACGTTGGATTAGTGGGTGTCCAACATAGGTAACAGGAAGCTGGGTGTGAGCAAAATATTCTTTTTCAAAGGGGAGTATGGAAAGGAGTAAATCGAAGTTTTTGGCAAGTAACTCGATGCGCTCTTTACCCCATGCCCATACGGAAGGACAGATATAGTGGCATAGCTTTCCTTTAAATCCTTTTTTCTAAGGGATTTCCCAAGGCGCAGGTTAAATCCTGGATAGTCAATTGTCACAACCACTTTGGGATTTAATCGGAGGATGGTGCGTCTGATTTTATAAAACTGCCAAATAAGGCGGGGAAGAGCAAAAAAAACATCGATAAATCCCATCACCTGAAATTTTTCCATTGGCATGCAGCACTCTAACCCCTGCTCGCGCATCCGAGGGCCACCTACACCTACAACAGTTAGATCGGGCTTTTCAAGAAAAAGGGCTTCTAGGAGCTTTTCTCCATGCAAATCACCGCTTGGTTCGCCGGCAAATATGAAAATATCGGTAGACATATATTACTGATTCTCCATTATTTCCCGAAGCCAGTTTGCACCTTCCTGAAAAATGTCAGGAGAAGTTCCATGTCCTTCATGCCCAATAGAAGGTTTGATGATAAGCTCCATGGGGATAGGGCGAATTTTTTCTCTCCAGCTTTTTGAACAAGACTAGAAAAAAAATCAAAACAGTGTTTGGTTCCAACACGCGTATCATGATTGCCAATATAGAAGCGCACTTTCCTATTTGCAAGGGAGCTTGCTAGATTTTTCAAATCCAGTGTATCTGCCATGGAAGGGGGGTCTGAGAATTCTTTTATTGCACATAAATTTGTAAGAGGGGCAAAGCCTAAAATAGTGGAAACAGCAGGAATTGCAGCAGCTACATGGCAAGCTATAAAGACGCCTCTGGAAAGTCCCATAACGGCCAGTTTATCTTTTTGGATCACATTTTTTTCTATAAGTGTTTCAATAATAGTACGTGCCTGTGTGATAAATTCTTCGATGATATTGTATCCTTTGCGGAGGTGCTCTGCCCAATAGTTCATTGCTTCTTTGGCTGGGAGTCCATCGTGACCTGGAAGTGTGATGGAAAAAACACGTATGTTAAAAGGTAGTAAACTTAGAGCCGGTTGGTTAAAGGGGCTTAAGTGGAGACTGTCTTCGGCAGAAAGGGCAAAGTAAAAGACAGTAGGAAGGGGGCCTTCTTCTAGTGGAGGTCCTATATATTTAAAGCGTGGGTCCATGTCTTTTTCTTTCTTACTCTACGGGGTCTGTGCACAGGTAATTCGACTTGATCTAGTTGAGCATGCCACTCTTCCCAAATTTTCTGAAATCCAGGCTCTAAACAGCTTCTAATTTTTAAAAACTGGAGAGCAAACGGGAAGTCGGGATCGTTCGGAATGCGTAGGCGATGAGATCTTCTCTTTTCGAAAGGAGTCATACGGTATTGCGCGGTGAGAATGGTGATTAAAGCAGTTCGCAGTCTTCTAGAGAGCAGGAAGAAAGGTCTAAACACACTATCAATCGCGTTATGTGCTTCTTGATGGATTTCGCCTAGATGGGGAATTTTTTGTCGCTTAATAAATAAAGTATCTAGGTGAGCTTGTAAGAAAGGAAAAAGAAGGCAAGCCAGAAGAACAGACCTGTCTAACGCAATTTTTTCGGGATCTTGAAAATTGCGGTCGATCTCACTTAAATAATGGTACAGTTCACTCCCGTTTTGTGTTTCTAAAAAAGAAGCAAGAGCAGGTAAAAGGAGTTGTAAAATGCCGTTTTCTGCCATGAGTTGGAAGAAGGCTTTCGAAGATCCCGACTCAAGCATTCTAAGGAGTTCCTCTAGAATGCGAGCTTGGGAGCTTTTCATGATCTCGCCTCTGCAATCTAAGAGAGCCATGTGCGCTTCGGGACAGACATTTAGCCCAAATCTTGCTTTAAATTTTAGAAGCCGGATCATGCGGACAGGATCTTGTTTAAAACGAAGAAACGGCTGACCTATAGTCCGTAGATATTTTTTTTCAATGTCAGGGTATCCTTCCACGTAATCAATGATCGTTTGATTGGAAGAATCATAAAAAAGGCCGTTGATTGTAAAGTTCTTCTTAAGACATCTTCTTCGGGAGATCCCCAATTATTATCCCGAATGATCAAAGAATCAGTTTCATTATCTCCTGAACGAAATGTCGTGACTTCCAAAATCTTTTTTCCAAAGCGGATGTGCGCTAGTCTAAAACGTCTTCCGATTAGAATGCTATTGCGAAAGAGACGTTTGATTTCTTCTGGTTTTGCAGAGGTGGAAATATCAAAATCTTTGGGCGTTTTTTTAAGTAGAAGGTCCCTAACACCTCCTCCGACGAGAAAGGCAATAAAACCAGCATCTCTTAACTTTTGCATTACATAGAGAGCATCGGGATCTATACTCTCAATAGAAAGACCGTGCTCTTTAAGGGGGTAAATTTTTGGGTTCATAAAGGTGAATAGAGTATTTTAATGCACTTGAAAAGTCAAGAGAGCATCGAATTAAGACGTAAGAATTTTTCTTTCCAATGGTAACTGTCAAGTAATCCATCTGTATTTCTACCTAGAAGGGTGTAGGCGGCATAGAGAGCTTCTATCGAAGCAAGGCCGGCTTCGGGATCAGGACAATCTTCCTGCCTTCTCGGGTAAGCGGTCCTTAGCGAGGAGGGGAGGCTACGGAGGATGCAAGATCCCATAGGTGGAAGGTTTTTTAACATAAGGCCCGCATACCGCCAGGTTGCATCGATAAGAAACAAACCGTGTCTATTTTCTCGTTCAGAAAGAAGAGGGGCGCCTAGCGTTAAAAGAATGTAACCATCCAACGGGGGTAAAATATCTTTAGGGTATGTAAAAAATTTAAAATCAGAGCGATTCTCCAATCCACGCAGCGAGCATTTTTTAAGATTTTCTTTTCGGTGGCGCAAAATAATGGTTGGAAGAAACTGAAACATTTTTTATAGAGTAATGAAATACATGGAAATTATATGTTAAGAGCTTTTTATTTTCTCCTTCTTTTATTGGGTCTTCCCTTGGTTGCCCTGGAAACTCCGCGTCTTGCAGAATATGTACAAAAAAGTGAAAAACCTGCTCTTTTGGTATTTTTAAGTCCGGAGGGGTGCCCCTGGTGTGACAAGCTTGTAACAGATATTTTGGATCAAGAAGAGTTCAAAACCTCTATTGCTGCAACTTTCAATCTTTTGAGGGTCTACGTTTCAGATAATGGCCGCCAGGAGATGTCTAAAAAGTATCATATCGATCAAGTCCCTGTCTTTGTTCTCGTTGATAAAGAAGGGCAAGAAATAACAAGAGTCGGCTACCTTCCAAAATCCCCGAAAGAGATGGCTGATCATTTGGAAAGCATTTTTGTAAGAGTGCAAGCTCTTGAAGAGAAGCTAACGCAAATCGATCTGAAAGCAATGCCGATAGAAATTGTCAGACATTACTATACAGAAGCTAAAACAATTGGCATCAAAAAATTGCAAGAACAACTCCTTGGTATTGGCTTAAAGCTAGATAGGAGTACTTTTTTTCTTTTAGAGCAGTATAAGAGATGTCTAGGAGTAGAGAGGAAAAAAGCCAAAAAGCTCAAAGAAGAGATTCAAACAAGAGATGCTTATAACAAAGAAGGCGCTCACCTACAGATTGCATTTTTAGATTTTCAGCTACGAAAAGAAGAAAAATATGTCTCCCGATCAAGTCATTAAACCCTTGACCAAATATTTGAAACATTTTGGGGAAGAAGACAAGGAGAATCGTTGGAAAGTGGAAATGGCGCTCACGCAGTACTGCTTCAGTAAAGAAGAGAGACAAAAAGCTTTAGAATATGCAAGAAAAGCCCTCCAAGATGCCCCCCTAGAAGCGCAAGAAGAGATCCGTGAAGCTATACACTATATCAAAGGGAACCTGTGAAAAAAGGTATAATGGTTGGCTGTGATAAAGAGCAGGAGTGGCTTCTCATGTGGTGGTGGAAACATTACCGCAAACACAACCCTTACCCTGTAGCTTTTGTTGATTTTGGAATGACAGCTGAGGCAAGAAAATGGTGTAAATACAAAGGAGAGGTTATCTCTATTGAGAGATCAAAAGATTTCATGATGCCAGAGTCTCTCATCAACAAAGATCTGGTTAGCGAGTGGGAAGAGCGCTTCGGTAAAATATCATGGAATGCAAGAAAGCAGAGATTTTTAAAACCCTTTGCTATGCTCCAAACGCCGTTTGATCAGACGATCTGGAGTGATCTTGACTGTGAAATCACGGGATCTATATTACCTCTTTTTCAAAAGATCCATCCCCATTCAGGTATCGCAATTGGACCTGAACAAGTCACTTCCTCAGAAGAAGTGAGATATAATTCAGGAGTGATTGCATTCAATAGAGACTCCTTCCTCATTGAGAGATGGGCGCAAGCCTGTCTTTGCTGCAATGACCGTTTCTTTAGTGACCAAGACGTCTTAGGATTTCTCATTCATCATGAAGATGTCGAAGTCGCAGAAATTACAGGTAAATATAACTGGTGCCTAAACGCCGGTGTAAATATCGAGGCGATCATCATTCACTGGAATGGACTTTGGGGAAAGGAAGTTCTCCGCAGAGAGATTAACAAAGCGCATCATTCCAACCAGCTACTTTAATCAGTGGTTTAGGAATTTCAAAGAGAAAGCGGGAGGGGTTCGAGTTTTCATCTTTCCCATACCTTTTTCTCTGTCTTGCCATGCTGAGCACAAGATGCTCTTTAGCACGTGTCATAGCCACATACATCAGCCTTCTCTTTCTTCTAATGAGCCTTCTAGCAAGCTTTTTTCATGTGGGATAATATGATCTTCCATCCCAACGAGGAAGCAAACAGAAAATTCAAGCCCTTTTGCACTATGAAAAGTCATTAGATTGACCTTGTTTTCATGGGCTTTTGGATGCTCAGGGAGCCAAGTATCTTCATCTAACGTCAGCGTTCCTACAAAATCTGCGAGCGATTCCTCTGCTGTTTTTTCCCATTCTGCTAAATTTTGCACAAAAGCCTTTACGTTATCCTCTTTAAAGAGGCGCATCTTATCGCTTTTTACTTCTTCGACAATTGCTTTTTTGTAGTCGATTGTATCTATAAGCCATTGGAGGGTTGTCGAGTAAGGAGGAGATGAGAACTTGTCCCTGGCTGTTTCCATTAATTTGACAAAAGATTGGATGCCATTTAAAGCACGATCAGAAAGCCCCTCAACAGAAGAGGCCTCCTTAAGGATCTGCCACAAAGGAAGGTTTTTAGAGCGATTAATCTGGGTCAGTTTATCGAGCGCTTGCTCAGAGATTCCTCTACGGGAACATTGATGATGCGCACGAGAGCTTCTTCATCAAGAGGGTTAACAATTGCGCGCAGATAAGCTGTGATATCTTTGATTTCACTTCTTTCATAAAACTCAAGACCCCCAAAAATTTGGTAGGGGATGCCTCTGACCCAGTTGCCTTCCTTTTGCCAAGCCGCTTGCGTGAGGCCTAGCTCAAAGGGGCGTGATAAAATATTGGAGCGGTAGAGAATAGCCATCTCTTTCCAAGGTATTTTATAATCTCTATGGAAACTAACCATCCTTTGGATGACGCCCTGAGCCTCTTCTGCCTCTGTAGGAGCATGGAAAATAGTTAGAGGAGCTCCTTCTTTTTGCGCGCTCCAGAGCTCTTTTTCATGTCTTTCAGAGTTATTGCGGATAAGGGCATTTGCTGCCTTTAAAATATTGGGTGTGGAGCGGTAGTTTTGCTGCAGTTTAATCCGCGTATCAGACGGAAAGGATAAGATATTTTTGATCTCTGCTCCCCGCCATCCATAGATTGACTGATCATCATCTCCTACCACACAGAGATTGTTGTATTTTCCCGACAGTAGCTGCGCAAGTTGATATTGAATAGAGTTTGTATCTTGGTACTCATTGATCATGATGTAGAGGTAACGCTCTTGGTACATCTCCAAAACGGTGGGATGCTCTTGAAAAAGCTGAAGCGTTAGTGAGAGCAAGCTGTCAAAGTCCACTGCATTGTAGGCGCGCATACAGATTTTTAACCGCTCTGCAAGATCCTTCACAAACTGCGTAGGCTTTGTTCCTCCTTTCAGGCTTTCTAAAGTTTCTTGGAGAGAAGGCAGTTCTCCCTCATGTTGCAACATGTGACGGACAAGTTGCGATACGAGCCGCTTCACATCCTTTTCATCATACAGACTAAACTCTCTCGTGTATCCCAGCTGAGAGATGTCTTTTCTTAGAACCTGCATACAAAAGCTGTGGAATGTACACAACGTGACTTGTTTGGCCAGCTGAGGGTTTAAGAGGGCTGAAAGGCGCTTACGCATTTCTTCCGCAGCTTTATTGGTGAAAGTCAGACCTAGAATTTTATTAGGGGGAACATGGTGATCATTGATTAAATGCGCGATACGGTGTGTAATAACACTTGTCTTTCCACTCCTAGCGCCCGCTGAGGACCAGGACTCGACCTCGGACTGTTTCAACTGCTTTTTTTTGTTCTTGGTTCAGCATGAATAATTAATGTGAAATCACTCAATAATATATTTTTTGAAATCGCCATCTGACTGGGCCTTGGGTGCACGTTCACATCGATGCCTTGAGGGAGTAGAGAAGATAGTTCTCTAAAGGCTTCTCTCACGAGCCTTTTGAAAAAGTTCCGCTTGCAAGCGTTGCCGTATTTTTTAGACACTGTGATTCCAAGGCGGGGGGGCAATACTCCTCTATTCTATAATCGAAAGAAACAGCTTTGCCGTGTAAACGACGACCGAATTTGGACAGACGCTGATACTCAAATCGCTTGCGAAGGCGTGCTGATCTAGGGAACTTGAAGTTTGAGGGCTTTAACGCACCACCTACTTCTAGAGGATCTCTTAGACAGACAAGGCTTTGCGACCTTGACGCCGTCTGCGATTCAAAATCTTTCTGCCTTTCGCAGTTCTCATTCTCTTCCGAAATCCACATGTCTTTTGACGCTTTCTTTTACTAGGTTGGTACGTTCTTTTCATAGTTATATCTCACAAAAATAGGCGTAGTCTACGCAAAAGGGTATAAAAGACACAAGTTAAAAGTTAAAAGAGGACCCTTCTTTCAGAAAAAAGGAAGTTATGGATCCATCAAAGACATAATCAAAGATTTGCCGATCAGGTCTGCTTTCAATGCCATTAAAAAATGATTTTCTAGAGAAGTTAATGTATTTTTGTCGTCTTGGTCCGTTAGAGAGCCTTTATTAACGTATGAGTATAAAGCTTCATATTTAACAAGATGTTTTTTTAAGGTACTGCAAGCGCGGGAAAACTCAACACATCCATAAATGGAAGCCAGGTTATACAAAGAAAATTTTCTAGAGTAGAAGGCGTATAAAATAGTAAATAAAATATTTAACCCAGCAACAATTTGAAGTTTTTCACAACCACTGATGATCTGAGGTTTTTGTTTTTCCCATGTGGCTTTTGTTTTGATCAATGACTGCTCGACCTTCTTGTGTGAAAGAGCTGTTTTCTAAAGCTTGTGTTAACTCTTTTCCAGTTATTGCTAAAGCTTCTCTTATACCCCTTATATTCTCTAAAAACAACATCCATATATCCTACCTCATATTATTTTTTAAAATCTAATATTACCATTTTATCGATAATTTATTCAAGTTGTGATGATGTTTTTTATAATATAAATTTTTTTAATAATAGTATAAAAAATTATATATTTACATTAAAGTTCGTTTTGTTAAATGAGACTTCTTAAAGGAGCCTCTGGACAAGTCATTTGCCGAACTGCATGTTAGCTGCGTTTCCCAAAATCGTCCTCTTCAAAAAATTGATCGGCAATATCCGACAAAGTACTTGTCCAGAGGCTCCTTTAGGGCTGGGCTCTAATAGTTTGTAAGAAAATTGTTGCGAAGAAATCACAGAGAACCTTAGAATTCCCTATTCAATGTAGAATGGAGATGTTCATGAAAGTCAGAGCTTCAATTAAAGCTGACCCCTCTAAAGGGGATAAAGTTGTTCGGAGACGTGGCCGTATATACGTGATCAACAAGACAGATCCGAATCGCAAACAAAGACAAAAAGGTCCAGGGAGAAAGAAATAATGGCTAAGAAATGTTCGATTGCAAAACAGAAACGAAGAGAGCAACTTGTTAAGTCTAAATGGGATAAGCGTCAAGAACTTAAGAAGATCGTGATGGATCTTACTGTGAGCGACGAAGACAAGGTACAAGCTCAAATAGCGCTCGATAAATTACCAAAAAACTCTTCCCTGTTCGCCTTCGCAATCGTTGCCAAATCACAGGAAGAGCAAGAGGTTTTTTAAGAAAGTTCAAACTATCTCGTCTATGTTTCCGTGAAATGGCTAACAAGGGCCTCATTCCTGGAATATTTAAGGCTAGCTGGTAGGCTCTAGAAGGATTTCTTCTAGTTGTTTCCAATCCTCTAAATCGGGGTTCCAAATATACGTCTCCTTGGTAATAACTCCGTCACTCCAAGCTTTTTTAAGAACCGGATAGCTCATAGGTCCGGTTTGCATTCATATCCTGATCTAAATAGTACCATATTTTGTTAGCCAGGGGATCAATGGGGGCTGGAATAGCAACGACCTCCTTTTCTTCTTTCTTTTTGCCCAAGAAAAAATAGATACAAATAACGCCTAAAAGCCCAAAGAAAAAACCGCAAAAAAACCATCCATAGGGGCTTTTTCCCTTCCTTTTTGCAACATAAGCTGCAAGGAGGCCCATGAGGAGACTGATCAAGAGAATGTATTCCGCTGGTAATTGATGCATAGGTCTCTATCATAAAGTGTTGCCTTCCCAAGTCAAGTTGAAAAATTGACCTTAACAAAATAATATAGCGGGTATAGAATAGGTTTTTTTCAACGGGAGCTAGTATTATGCATAGTCAGTTAAAACAAATGGACACGAAAGAACTACAACTTCCAGAGACAACCTTTGTTCGGGACATTGAAACAAAGGTTTTTCAGGCCATGGTACTCCAATGCCTTACAAAAATTAAGGGGATCGCCCTTGCAGAAGGCAACCTGATTGATTATCTTTTTGGAAGAGAGTTGTCAGAGCGCATTAGCTGCATCGATATCGAGCAAGATCCAAAAAGCCATTCCGTGAACATTAAAGTAGAAGTCAATATTGCCTACGGCGCCTCCATTCCTGAAAAAGCAGAGAGAGATCCAACTCAAAATCGCCAAAGAAATCGGCCGCCTCTCAGGACTCCACGTCGGTCTTGTTCAGTGTCGTTTTAAAAACCTCATTGTTCCAACACCTTTAGAAGAGCAAGTAGATACAGAAGTTTATAGTGACGAGTTTTGAAAGAGGTTCCCTATGAAATCAGGCCAAGCCCTGTTTGCTACGGTTCAGTTACTTATCACAGCAGTAGTGTTTTTTACAGGGGGCCTTTTTTTATGCCTTCCCTTTGTTCCCCACATGCGCTTTAAGCTAGCGTCTCTCTTCTCTGCAAGAGATGCTTTATTTCTTATCCTCGGATCTGGGCTCTTAGGCCTCGGCATTATCCTGCTCATCGGTTTCTACTTCATGAACCGCCACTCTTATTACCAACTAGAGATGAGGCATCATAAGCATACAGCTGCAGCTGATGTTGCACTCCTTCGCTCGCTGATTGCCATCTACTGGAAACAATCCTTTCCTGAAAAAAACCTCAGCTCAGATATTGTCATCCATGGCAAAAAGATTGAAGTGATAGTAGAGGTTCCTCCTATGGGTCTAGATGAGCAGGAGAGGTTAATAGAAAACGCAGAGAAAGAAATAGGAGAGCTATTGGAGAAACAGGTGGGGTATCAGAGGGAATTTCTTTTTACGGTGCTCAAATAGGTATCATATCCTTTCAATTAAGAGAACTTGTTTCATGTTATTGCTATGGGTAAGGTAAGTCAATATTTTCTTGGCTTTGATATTAAAAGGTGCTGTTGTTAGATCAATGGTTCTCCAGTGTCCAGCTAGCTCTATATCATAATTCATACTTGTAAAAGTTGTTGGATCTATATCATTGGTGATTAGGCAATATTTGAATTTTGGGAGCTGTTTAAAAAACGCTAGAATATCGTTATTGGGCAAGTGTTGCAACATGTCTTTACAAATTAACAGATCAGCAGTTGGGAGGTCTGTCTCTAGAGCATTGGCACAGATAAAAGCAATATGTGGTCGTGCAAAGCTCCTAATATTCTTGTTAATTACACGTTGTACAACATCAAAACCTACATAAGATGCATTACCCCAATTTATATGTCTGGAAAATTCCCAATCTCCACAACCTACATCTACTACACTCTTGATGTTATGTGTCTGTATAAAATCTTCTAACAGGGCAACATATAGTTTTGTGCTCTCGATAGATGAACCATATCCTGAGGATCCTTCACCTGCAGAATTACATCCCCACTTGGCAGTATCATAAATATAGGTAAATTCTTTCTCTAATAGAGGACCTGGAGAAATGCCTACATCTCTTTCTAAACATGCTTTTTCTTGAGGTATAGATGTTTTTGCTGGCTTAGAGCACCCATTAATAGTAACCATTACGCACGCGCAACAAAAAGAAATACACAAGCGCATATACAATCTCCATAGGATTTAAAGCAGAATGGTAGCTTTAGAGTATTATTCTTATCAAGAACTTGTTTTAAGATTTAAAAATGTAATCGATTCAATTTCTCGCAAAGTTCTACAGAGTCAGTGAATAGACAATCTGGGGTTAGCTTGTTGATATTCCCTAAAACAATCTTCTTGGGTTTGACGAGTGTAAGATATAGGGGTTTTAATTGGTCATAAGAATACTGCTTAGCCCATTTTCTTGCAGAGTTTCCTTTTTGGAGGTAATGGTCGTAGTTTTCGTACATATTTCTTAATGCCATAACAACATCTTTTAGGTTGCAGTCATACGATATGCCGTAATAGTCTTTAGAAGCTGGGTAAAAAGCAGGCACCTGGTTTAAAGAAGGAACTATTTTGCCAAGACCGCTAGCGCATATGGTGGACTGCCCTGTATTATCGGTAATGATTATAGGAATTCCTAAGGCCATAGCTTCTCTTGGCTGAATAGAAAATCCTTCCCCCAGAGATAAACTGACATAGCAATCGATCTCTTGAAATATCTTAAAATAAAGATCTTCTTCTAAAACCATTTCCGTGAAGTCGATATTGGTAGCTCCTATTAGACGTAGCTCATCTTTGATAGCTTTGCTATAGGTAGGATCGCTATTTCTGCTATTTAACTTTAACCTAACATCTGGAGAATTACCAAATGCTTCATGAAAGGCCTTCAGGAGTTTAAGCTGGTTTTTTCTGGGAAATGCTGCGCTTAAATTTGCAAAAACCATGGGATGATTTTTTTTAGTTTTCAAAGGTGCTTCATAAAATTTATCTAAATTGAGTCCTAGTGGTAATTCAAAGATGGGGATGGTGACCCCGCTATTTTTGTAAACTTCGATTAGAAATTTATCGGGGACCAAAACAGCATCGAAATAGTGATTGAGGACGTGGGCCCATTCAGGAGGAATGAGAGAAGCTTCAAACATGGAGTAAGCAATACGTATGGATGAGTCATCTCTAAGACTTGTAATATTGTTATCAAGAGGTTTTCCATTCACTACTAGAAAATCTTCATATATGATAACTCTTCCTAGAGGAGCCCTTTTTTTGAGGATTTTTTGTATTTTAGGAGGAATTCCATCTAGGATGAACGTTCCTGTTGATCTAAAGCTAACATCTACATGATCTTTCAAAGCGTCTATTAATTCGACGGATTGTCTTCCAAGACCATCTGCCATGGATACTGGACCAAGTATTGTTAAATGGGGCTGATCTGTTTTGGAAAATGTGAATATAGAGGCCAGTATAGCAATACAAGCAAACCAGAGTAGAGCCTTTTTATTCATAGTTACCTATTGTGTCCTCTTGGAAGGGAGTCTCCAGTAGATTGACAAACTTTTCACATAGTTCTTTTGAGGTGGTTATCAAATGATCTGGTGTGACTTGATTGATATTTCCCCAGACTATCTTTTTTGGGTTCACCAACCCTAGATATAAGGGTTGTAGCTGATTATAAGAATACTGATTAAGCCATGCCCTTGACCCTCTGTTTTCTCTCCAGATACTCATCATAATGTTCATAAACATCCCGCAGTGCTTGAGAGGCTTCTGCTATACTACAGTCGTAGAATACGCCATAGGTATTTTGATACTTAGAGTAAAAACCAGGAACCTTATTTAGAGAGGAGACGGGCTTAACAAAAGAGCTATTACATAGAACAGATTGTGCTGTGTTATTACTAAGAATGACAGGTATTCCTAAGGCCATGGCTTCTTTTGGTTGAATGGCGCATCCTTCTCCTTGAGATAGGTTCACATAGCAATCAATGTTTTTAATAGTTTTCAGATATAACTCCTCGCTTAACGTGATTTCTATAAATTCTATGTTTGAGGTTGAAAGGAGTCTGAGTTCTTTTTTTATTGTCTCTATTATGGGGTCGCTGTAGCTGCTGTATAATTTAAGCTTGACATCGGAGGAGCTCCCAAAAGTCTTATGAAAAGCTCTAATCAGTGTAATATGATTTTTTTCTGGAGTAGCGTCACTAAAGTTAGCAAAAATAAAAGGGGAATTTTTTTTGTTTTTTAGGGGTATCTGATATAACGTATCAAGGTTAACAGGGTAGGGCAGTACAAAGATAGGGATGGTGACACCGCTATTTTTGTACACATCTACCAGATATTGATCAGGGACAGCTACGGCATCAAAATAGTAATTGAGGACAAGGGTCCACTCAGGAGGAATTTGGCTCGACTCAAAGACAGAATAAGCAATACGGATATTAGCTGAATTTTTCAGGCCTTTGATATGTTTCTTAAACGACATTCCCCCTTTTCCCAAAGAGTCTTGGTACAAGATCATTTTACCTAAGGAACCTTTTTTGCTTTTAAGAGCTTTACTTGTTTTTTGGGGACTATTTGCTGATTGAGGAGATCCATTTTTTTAAACCCTAAGGGTATAGTTCCTTTCAAGAGGTGGACAAGTTCATTGGAATACCTTCCAAAGTTATCGCCAGAGCGGAAAGACCCTATGATCGTAAGATGTGGTTTGTTGGGGCTTTTTTAACCATTTTACTGTACAAATGGGTATAAAAACGATCAAAAGCAGGGTAGAAAAAGAAAGCAACAACTTTTTCTTGAAGCTCATTCAGTCTCCCAAGGGGTACCAAGCAGTGCGTTAAATTTTTCACATAACGGTGCCGAATCTACAAATAGGCAGTCGGGGGTAATTCTATTCATATTGCCTAATATGATTTTCTTCGGGACAATAATGCCAATATAGAGCGATTTTAAGTGCTTATAAGAGTACTTGCTTGCCCAGGCTCTTGCAGCTTCTTTTTGCTCTAGGTAATGGTCGTAATTGTCATACATGTTTCTGAGAGCTATTGCTACATCTTCTACAGTGCAGTCATAAAATGAGCCGTAACAATTTTGCAAATCAGGGTAAAAAGCAGGAATAGCGTGTGAGGAAGGTACAACAAGTCCTAGAGCGCTTTGGCATATGGTAGACTGAGCTGTATTATCAGTTGTAATAGTGGGTATGCCTAAAGCCATGGCCTGTCTTGGTTGAATTGAAAAGCCCTCACCAGAAGATATATTTACATAACAATCAGTGTCTTGTAGTGTTTTGAAGTATGCATCTGCATTTAATTCTCCAATAGAGAATTCAACGGTGGTCATGCCTAATTTATCTATTTCACTTTGGATGTCTTGGATCACTTGCTTGTTCCCAAATCTACAATTAATTCTTAACTTGACATCTGGAGAATGCCCAAAAGCTTGATGGAAAGCTTGGATTAGTTTGTGTTGGTTTTTTCTAGGAATAGCTGAGCCTAAATTGGTAAATACCATAGGGGAATGTTTTTGTGCTTTCAAGGGGGCTGTAAGAAATCTATCTAGATTTAGACCTAGAGGTAGTTCAAAGATAGGAATTTTTACTCCACTTTTTTATATACATTCACAAAAAATTTATCAGGGACTGCAACTGCATCGAAATAAGTATTTAAACTATCCGCCCACTCGGGTGGTATTTCACTTGATTCAAACATTGAGTATGCTCTACGGATATGTTCGTCGTTCT
Source organism: Rhabdochlamydiaceae bacterium (assembly GCA_047459655.1). Classification (GTDB taxonomy): domain Bacteria; phylum Chlamydiota; class Chlamydiia; order Chlamydiales; family Rhabdochlamydiaceae; genus CANJJB01. Next base: position 163,731 of record JAJREF010000002.1, on the reverse strand, counting down.
TAGGACCTTTTATAATTCCTTCAAATGATTTTCCATATCCTAAGCAATCCTCATATATAATTACCTTCCCAAGGGGCCTTTTTCTGTTCTGGAAGAATGGAGCGTATCCTTTTAGGTGTTCCTTCTATTACAAACCTGCCATTGCCTTTTTAAATCCTATATCTAGCTCGCCTTTTCAGGGCATTTATCAGTTCTGCAGCTTGACTGCCTATCCCATCATGCATGAGTACGGCACCGATGGACAGTTAAATGGGGGTTTTTGGTGTTTTTTCCATATTTTAAAAGCACCCATAACACAAGAAGACGCGAGTAATGCGAAGGCTACGGCTACTAAGAAAAACGTTCTATTTTTATGCAAAAATTGTGGAATATACTTCATGGTTGCTCACGTAAGGCCTGGGTGTCCTTAATTTTTTTTAACTGCTTGAGTAGACATCCTTTGTCTATGGTAACAATAGTGATAGTAGAATTATTCTCTCCGCAAGAGAGGTGAATGAGCTCCTGCTTTCCTTTTTTTTCGATTACAAACCCGCCAGGAAAAATCGCCTGTTTTTTTATTAATCCGTATGGATGTACCAGTATTATCATAGATGCCAGCAAATAAAATCAGGATACGGAGAAATTGCTGTTATCTGAAAGGGGGGTATTTTCAAATGTATAGGCCCCTAGGGTATCCCAAATTACTCCATTTTTATCCGGGAAAGAACTATAGAAAAAAGCAAGATAGGTATCACCAATCTTTAAAGCGGGCGTTCCCCCTTCTAGGGGACCCCATCCCGTGAATTCTCTTGTCCAATGAGTTTTTTGAAAAATCTCATTTCTAGAAAATACAGGGTGCAGAAGGTGATTTACTTTTGGGTTTGGCAGCTCTAAAATTTTATGAGGGGAGAGAGCATATTGAAAAAAAATTGCCGGAATCCCTTTGGTATTTATATATTCGAAGGGAACCCAATTTTTCTCTACGAGGCGGAAATTAAGCTCTAACTCTGTACTAAACCTTAGCTGATAATTTCCCAAATTAATAGAGGCGATGTTCATAGTTGTGGAGGGAGCATCATCTGGTCCAATTGTATAATTCTTAGTATATGTGAGATAGGTTTCTTTTCCTATTTGAAATACTCTCGGATCTTCTGATCTATCATTAAACGTATTGATTTTTATAAATTCTTTATCTGTCTGCTCAAAGTTTTCATCTAGTTCAACGCAGCCAATATAAGAAGAGTTAATGCTATCTTCTATACCATAGGAAAAAAACAATAGATACCGATTTCCGTGTTTAATAATAGAAGGGCTACGTGGCGCTGCAACATTGCGAACTGTTACTTTTTTAGTTTTTAAGACAATATTTTGTGCATCTGCATAGGGGATATGTCGGAGCTGTTCTGGAAGAAAAGCTTGAGGTACAATAACTGCCGCTTTGGCAGCTTCTTGTTCTCTTTTATAGTGGTTAAAGAACTGCCTATATCCTATTATTTCTTTTTTAGATAATCCTACCTCTTTCTGTATGTCTATAAAATAGCTAATAAAAAAGCAATAAATAATACAGACATGAAAATATGAATCTTAATTATGAAGGAAGGACTGAAATTTAATCTCATGCAACTAATCCTTATATTTTTTTTAATGATCTGAGTAGGTTGGCTTTGTCAAGGGTAACGATTTTAATTGCAGAATCATTCTCCCCGCAACATAGGTGAATGAGCTCTTTACCATTTTCATTTGTAATCACAAAATTAACAGGGAAAATGACAGTTCTAGTGGCATCAGCTGTGTTTAGGCAAGCGGTTTCATAGATACCATCAAATAGAATAGGGTGAGGGGAAGTTGCTTTAATGCGGAAGGGTGGATGATTTTCGAACGTATAAGCTCCCATGGAGTACCAACTCATTTTATCTTTATCAATAAAGCAGGTGTGGAAAAACCCAAGATACTCATTTCCAATATTTAAGGCAGGGGTTCCTCCTCTTAATTTTCCCCATCCAAAAATATCATTTTCCCATTCAATTGTTTGAAAAACATCTTCTCTTGGAAAGATAGGATAAATGCAATGATTAATCTGTGGATCAGGCAATTGAAGGATTTTATGTGGGTTAAGGCTATATTGTAAATAAAGGTGGGGAAGACCTTTGTTGTCAATGTATTCGAACGGTCCCCAATTTTTTTCAACAAGCGTCCAATTGAGTTCTAAATCGGTTTTAAATTTTAGTTCTCGCTTTTCTAAATCGAGCTCACCAATATTCATCGTTGTGGTAAACCATCCCTTCGGGAAGGTGCTGACTGTGTAGACAAGGTAAGTCTTTTCTCCTATAGAAAAAACTCGTGGATCTTCTGAACGGTGATTACCGGTATTAAGTGTGGTAAACTCTTTATCTGTTTGCTCGAAATTAGTATCTAATTCTGCGCATCCAATATAGGAGAAGTTTTTTTCTCTGTTATCTTTATTAGTCCTGATGTCATACCGAAAAAATATCAAGTATCCTGAGCCATATTTGATGATGGAGGCGTTATAAGGCGCGGGCATATTTCGAATCGTGATTTTTTTTGTTCTTACGACTACGTTATTTTTATCGGCAAATGGAAGCTTTGCAAGCTTTGTGGGAAGGATAATTTTAGCTATCGATTGCTGCCCTTGAGGGCTCTTTTTACCCCTTGTCCTTGTTTGAATGGTTCAAAAAACCGGGCATAAATAGATCTATCATGATTAATGTTTTTTATATGACTTTTTAGTGATAAGGCGTGAAAAGACAAAAGGGTAAAAGCTAGGCAGGAAAAAAACAGCTGCGTCCTGATTGCAAAAGAGATATCAAATCTCGATCTTATAAAGGCTTTAAATTTCTCTATGGTCTTCAAATGGGATTCCTAGCAATTTGTTGAATTTTTCGCATAGTTCCTTAGAATTAGTAAATAAGCAATCGGGTGTGATCTTATTGATTGTTCCCAAGATGATTCTTTTAGGCTTAATGAGGCCGAGATACAAGGGTTTGAGCTGATCAAAAGAGCACTTTCTAGACCATTCTCTTGCAGCAGATCCTTGTTGAAGATAGTGATCGTAATTTTCATAGACGTCTCTGAGTGCGCATGTTACGTCTTCAAGAGTGCAATCGTAGCATACTCCATGATAATTTTGGTAGAGTTGATAGAATGCTGGACGTGTATTAGCAGATGGTACCGTACGGACTAGCCCACTTGCACATATCGTTGACTGCCCAGTGTTGTCTGTGATAATAGAGGGAATGCCTAATGCCATAGCTTCTCTCGGTTGAATGGAAAAACCCTCACCCAAGGATAGGCTTACATAACAGTCGATGTTTTGGAAAACATTCAAGTAGGTTCTTTCCTTTAAAGGACCTTCGGTAAATTCAATATTTGTTGCTCCTAGCTTACGAATCTCTTCTTTAATAGCTCTGGTACAAGCCTCTTCAGATGCCCTACTGTTTATCTTTAATTTTACATCTGTAGAGTTGCCGAAAGCTTGGTGGAAAGCCTGTATAAGTTTGACCTGATTTTTTCTTGGAAGAGCTGTGCTGAGATTTCCAAATACCATTGGATGGTTTTTGTTTATTTTAAGGGGCATATTATAAAACTTATGTAGATCAACAGCTAGAGGGATTTCAAACACAGGGATAGTAACGCCGCTATTTTTGTATACATCGATTAAGAATTTATCAGGGACAAAAACAGCGTCAAAATAATGATTTAGGATATGTGCCCATTCAGAGGGAATGAGACTTGATTCAAACATAGATTGAGCAATCCGTATAGACCCCGAATTTTTAATACTTGTAATATTTCCATCGAGCGGACGACCATTTACTATAAGATAATCCTGGTAGACAAGGACTTTACCTAAGGGCTTTTTTTGCCTAAGGATTTTTTGAATTTTAGAGGGGACTCCCTCTAAACAAAAAAGAGCTGTCGGTTCGAATCCGATACTTACATTGTCTTTCAATGCTTCTATAAGCTCAGCAGAATGCCTCCCCAGCCCGTCTGCCATTAAGACAGATCCCATAACTGTTAAATAAGGCCTAGAGTATTTTGAGCTGTATAAGAAATATGAAAGTGTGCAAAGAGCTGGAACAAGAATGGCAGTACAGAAAAAAAAATGACTGCTCTTGTTCATGCAGACTTTCCAACAACTGGGGATTTAACAGGCTTATTGATCTTCATAAGAAGTTCCTAGCAGTTGGTTAAATTTTCCACAAAGCGCCTTAGAGTTAGTAATTAAGCAAGTAGGAGTAATTTGATTAACGTTCCCTAAGACAATTTTTTAGGTTTAATAAGTCCAAGAACAAGAGGTTTTAGCTGATCGTAGGAATATTGCTTAACCCAATTTCTTGCTGCAAATTTTTGTTGGAGGTAAACGTTATAATTTTCATAGACATCTTTTAGAGCACTGATAACTTCTTCAGATGCGTGATCATTAGATATTTCCTGACTATTGTTAGATGTAGAACATGCAGAGAAAATATTGCGACCTAGATTACTCCTATATATCTTAGAGTTCCCTGTGTCATCAGTAAAAATCGTAGGTATGCCTAGAGCCATCGCTTCTTTAGCGTGAGTAGATATCCCCTCATCTAGGGACAAACTGATATAGCAATCAATCGTTTGGAGTGTTTTGCAGTAAAAATCCCTATCCATATTTATTTCGGTGAAATCAATATTTGTCGCTCCAAGTCGATGTATTTCATTTTTTATTTCTTTGTTATACGAAGTATTGATAAATCTGCTATTTATTCTTAGTTTTACATCTTGAGAGTTTCCAAACGTCGAATAAAAAGCCCTTATTAGCTGAATTTGATTTCTTTTTGATGCATTTGTGCTTAAGTGTGCAAATATGAAAGGGTAATGTTTAGTTGTTTTCAAAGGTAAATTGGTGAACTGTTCTAAATTCAGGCCCATGGGTAATTCAAAAATAGGGATAGTAACACCACTATTTTTGTACAGCTCGGTTAAGCATGCATCTGGCACAGCTACTAGGTCAAAGCATTTATTCAACGATCGGGTCCACTCATCCGGTATGGAATCTGGCTTATGCATAAGGTATGCTATGCGTATGCGATTGGAACTTTGGTTGTTTGATAGGAATGCTGTCAAAGGCGGTTTTCCTAGCATTGAATTATCTAAATACACAATAACTTTTCCCACCAGTTTTTTTCTGTTTTTGGTAGATTTAGATTGTTCTTGTGGCAAATCACTTTTAAAAAATTTATGGCTTGCTTTAATCTGAACATCTAAGCTGTCTTTTAAGGTGTTTATAAAATTGGTAGACACCCTTTCTGGACCATTCGCTTCCATTACAGATTCAATTACTGTTACATCCGGTGCTTTGGTTTTTTTATACCACCTATGGAAGGTAATAAAGGACAAAGAAGCGATCAATATAAAAGCTATAACTATCTTAACGGTTTTTTTATCATTATTCATTTTTTTTCGTTAGTTAGTGTACCGGAGCCTTGCCACCTTTATATCTTCACTGGTTATATTGCAACTACATGCTTATGTTTCACGAATTAAAATCACTTGGTATCCAGATAAAACAACCTTCCATCCTCTGTCTAAAAGATAGGGAATTACCAATTTTCCCTTGCCTCCACAAGGAAAAGCGGCAATCATCAATCATGATAATGCTCTTTGCCTGAGGCCAAGGATAAGCAGCTATAATTTCCTTCAAATGATGCTCCTGTGATGGCTGGGGATTGGCAAGATCAAGATCATAACTGTCTAAATATAGAAAATCGATAGGTTTATTAAACTTTGCTAAAAACGCCACGGAATCAGACGTTACAAACGTCATATGATCAAGGTAAGGCATGCACGCAGCAGAAGAACATCTAATAGCCTCAGGATCAATATCTACGCTGTAAATAAAAGCGTCGTTTTGTTTGGCCCATTGTCCCCATATTGGGGCCGAACATCCATCTCCTGTACAATTACACTCTCCATTACGAGCAGTACCCATTTCTACGATTGTTCTGATTTTTCTTTTATGCATCAGCTTAAGTACATATCTTGGGGTATTGAAACGTTGATCCCTAGGAGCAATTCTATTTCCTAAAACAATTGCGGCTTCTTTTTTTGCATAACTTTGAGCTTGCTTATGTTGCTTGCGTATTTCTGCTCTTAGAGCAGAAAAAGTAGCTACAACAAGTAAACTACATCCTATGATAAGCGCTGTTTTTTTTTATCATAAGAACCGCCTTTACTGTTTTGAGAGAAACGGAGATTAACACATCTAGATATCATTGTCGATAAAATTAAAGCTCACCGCTTAAGCATGCGCCAAGGATTATAACGGGCAGGAAGGCTGTTCTGACGAGAAAAGAGGAAAGGGGCGGTATACTGAGCCTCTGCCCAACATCTTTCGGAAGAGTGATAGACGTTTAATATCTTAATAACGCCGCGTATTTCAAGTGCTTTCATGGCAGTATAGACCTCTTGAGCAGAATAGTCATCAACCCATAAAATAGTTTTAAGATGAGCCAGACTTCCACAATTGAAAATGTCACCGAAGGCGTACTCAAATGTATGGTTCCCATCTACGTAAATAAGGTCAAATAGTTGGTGTGGATAGTCGATGCAGAATTTTGGAACGGTTACAGCTGAATCACCCGCTACAAACAAGAAACGTTCGCTATATTTATTTGATAAATAATCAACAGCATGCTTTGTGTAATCATGGCTATTAATATCAAATGAAACAAACAGTTCTAAATTAGGGCAGGCTTGAAAAAAATTTTCAGCGCTATGACCTGCATTTAATCCTATCTCTAATATGGTTTTTATATTCCCATAACTTTTTAACCTTTCGCAAAACTGTCTTTGCTGCTCAGTTACCATATAACCTTCTGTAATACGGACATTTTGGAAATCAAGATAAGTTAATAGAGAATTTTCTTGAGGAGATCCAAACAAAACAGATGAGACTAAGAATGTAATAGTTAGCATTTTATTCATGGTTTTATCCTATATCTAAGTTAGATGTTTATTAGATCTATTGCATTATTTAGGTTTTTGCCAGTTGAGTAGAAAACTAGTCAAAATAATCCACAATCCCGACTACCCTTTTATAATACGCAAGAGTTCCCTGCATCGGAAGGCATGTTACCGTATCTTGTAGTAACAGTCATTAAAATATTGATGAGGAATAGAAAATCTAGCAAAAATAGTCATGGTATCTTTATAGTTTCTCTGATTAGAGGTATTCATGAAAAAATGTTATCTGGAGAGTATTTTGAAGCATCTGTGCTGCTTAGCGTTAGGATGTTTTTTAGTCATCTTTATTTTTGGCTTCAATGGAAAAAGGAAAAGGATTTTTTATCAGAAAAAAGCTGCATATGAGTTTTTTCATAATAGGGAAATCTCGGAATGGATGACTAGTCAAATTGTAGAGAATTTTACATTCTATAAAACATCTGGAATATCGCTGCAAGCCATCGATCAGTCTATACAAGAGTACGTAAAATCTGTGCCACGTAATGGCTGGGAATTGGTCAGGTTTCGCATTCGAAATAGAGAAATACTTACTTTAGATCCCTCCCCTACCCAGAGCACATATTTCAGATGGGAAGCCATTTATGAAGCTTTAATCCAGCTTTCTAACTTGACTTCTCTTCCTGATATTGATTTTATCGTTTGTGTTGGAGATTCTTTACATCCAGATGCTGCTTTATTTTTCAGAAAATATGGGGTTCCGATTTTTGCTTTTGCGAAGTCTAAGAATGATGTTGTCTCTATATTAATGCCAGATAGTGAGGCTCTATCAAAAGGGTTCTACGAAAGAGTTTTAACAGACACTAGCCAGGGGCGTATGGTTTTTCCCTGGCATACAAAGGAAGAGAAGGCTTTTTGGAGAGGAGCAACAACAGGAATAGATCATGTTGGTAATTATTTTCTAGATTATCACAATTATCAAGAATTTCCTCGTGTAAAATTGGTTCAATCATCTGCAAAGTATCCATATCTTATTGATGCAAAACTAACAGTTCTTGCACAGGCTGATCCTAGAGTGTTCGATCTTTTATCTCCTTATACTGGGACTTTCGTTTCTGTCATTGATCATTTAAGATATAAATACCAAATTCTTATTGATGGAAATACGTGCACATATTCCAGAGCCTATTGGCAACTTTTTTCTGATTGCCTGATTTTTAAACAAACCTCTCCTAATATTCAGTGGTACTATTGCTGTTTATCTCCCTATGTTCACTATATCCCACTGGCTTATGATCTTAGTGATCTAAAAGAAAAGATAGAATGGGCACGTATTCATGATGCAGAAGCTCAGCAAATTGTGGCCAGTGCTAACGATTTCGCTCAGAAAAATCTCAAGAAGGAAGATGTCTATTTCTATCTGCTTTTGTTATTACAGAAATATGGGGAATTACAAAGATAATGGGTAATAGAAACTATTCCAGTATAATTTTATGGAGTTTTTAGCAAAAAAATGGTTATAAGATGCAAATTTGTTATGTTAAGTGGGGTTGTTTTATTGACTGCAACAGGTTTATTAGAAGCGACGCCCTTTCGAAAACGGAAGATTTGTATGGAAAATGCTTCTCTTAATTCTCTAAGAGATCGCATTCCTCCTCAAGACAAGCGTTTTGTTACGTTTCAATATACACTCCATCTTATGAGTGCAAGAAAGGTAAGAACGATTGTCGAAACAGGAACTGCGCGCGATGGAGAGTGTAATTGTGCAGGAGATGGATGCTCGACCCCAATATGGGGTCAATGGGCAAAGCAGAATGGTGCCTATGTCTATAGCGTGGATATTGATCCGGAGGCTGTTAGATGTTCTTCTGCCGCGTGCACGCCTTACCTTGATCATATGACATTTGTAGCGTCTGATTCTGTTACGTTTTTAGAAAATTTTAATAAACCTATCGATTTTCTGTATTTAGATAGCTACGATTTTGATCTTGATGATCCATTACCATCACAAGAGCATCATCTGAAGGAAATTATAGCTGCTTATCCTTGGCTTCATGCAAAAAGCATTATTATGATCGATGATTGTGCCTTGCCTTTTGGCGGGAAAGGGCGTCTAGTTATAGAATATCTTTTAGATAGGGGCTGGAAGATTGCTTTATCCTACTATCAGATAATTTTAACCTATGAATAGAGGTTTTATATGCGATATGTGGTATTTTTTTTGATTTTTATAGTTCGTGGATATGCTCACATTTACGACGGGTTCCTTTTTTTAACGAATTGGAAATTTTAGATATAAGGCTACATGAGATGTATGAGTATGTGGATAAATTCGTGATTGTAGAATCCGTTGAAACATTTAGAGGAAAGCCTAAGCCTTTATTTTACCAAGAAAATCGCGAGAGGTATAAACAGTTTTCCGACAAAATTATTCATGTTGTTTTGGAAGAAAGACAGGACACAACCAATCCGTGGGTAAGAGAAGCCTTTCAACGTAATCAAATTATGAGAGGATTAAAAGACTGCGTGCCAGAGGATATTGTATTTATTTCGGATGTAGATGAGATTGTCAGGGGATCTGTGATACCAAAGATTGTTCAACTTATTTCTTCACATGAAGAAGAAGTAGTGGTTTGTGATCAGCCAATATATCGCTTTTACTTGAATGTAAAAGATCCTTGTATATGGGTTGGGACCTGTGCAACAACTTTTCAATATTTAAGCAAGATAGGTCCAGAAGAGTTAAGAGTGGGTAGTGATGGGCTTAGCGTAAATGGAGACATTAAGTTGCTATATCCTTGCATTCCTGATGCTGGTTGGCACTTCACCAGCATAGGAGGGTTAAAAGTGCAAATTGAAAAATTAGAGGCTTTTTCTCATCAAGAAAGTGATTTGCCAGAAAATAAAACACAGAAAGCTATGGATACATATATGGAAGCATATTGTAGAATAGTGCCTCTGGATGACACCTTTCCTGCCTATATCAGAGATAATCAAAAGTACTATAGGAGCATTGGTTGGATATACGAGGGGAAAGAGTATAAAAAAGCCACCTTACAGACGTAATATTTTTACACGCAAAAGATTTTTCTAGGATCTTTTAAGTATATCTACATCTTTATGAGTAATACCTTGCACTTTCAGTAACTGTTCGGCTGAGGCAGCCTTAATCTTTGCAGGGCTTCCAAAATGTTGTAGTAAGCGCTTTTTCTTGATGGGGCCGATGCCGGGGAGGGAGTCGAGGGAGCTTGCGAGCGTGCGCTTGGATCTTTGCTTGCGATGAAAGGAGATGGCTTTTGTATGGGTCTCGTCACGGATTTTTTGTAGGAAGAAGAGAAGGGGAGATCTGTCGTCGAGGGTAATGGGGTCGCTTTGGTAGGGGATAAAGACTCTTTCTTTGGTCATGCCTTTGTCATGGCGGCTGTCTTCTTTAGCAAGGGAAATGAGGTCGATGGTAACGATATCGAGTTCGCGGAGGACATCCAGAGCAGTTGAGAGCTGTCCTTTGCCACCGTCGACAATGATGAGGTCGGGGAGGTCGTTTTCTTCTTTGCCGCGGATGAGGCGGCGAGAGAGGACTTGGTGCATGGCGGCGTAGTCGTCGTTTTTGGCGATGTTTTTGATTTTGAAGAGGCGGGTGCGCTTTCTGTCTTTTTCTCCGCTCGTAAAGACGATCATGGAAGCCACGAGGTCTGTTCCAGAGATGTTGGAGATGTCAAAACACTCGATGCGTTGAGGGTAGCGGTTGAGGTGGAGTTTTTCTTGGAGGTCAAGGAGCATTTTTTCTGTCATGTCTGCTTGATTTTTTTCTTTGTCGAAGAGGGATTTGGCATTCTTATGTGCAAGAGCTAAGAGTTTTTTCTTTTGTCCTATTTTGGGGTGGAGGATGTGGGTGGATAGGATTTCGGAAAGCAGGGGTGCTTCAGGGAGAGAAAGTGGAAGGATGATTTCTTCTGGCATGTGTAGCTCTTGTTGATAGAGCTGTAAGAGAAAGAGGAGAGGAGCTCTGTGTCAGTCTGAGCAACGTGAGAGAAAAAATAGTGTTCTGCGCCGGTTAAGCTGCCCTCTCGGAAGAAGAGTTGAGCTAGCATGACGGTGTCGCCTTGCCTGTACAGGGAAAAGACGTCGCAGTTTTTTTGCCCTGCTTCGGTGACAACCCCTCGACCTGCTGTGACATGCTCGATCTGACGGATGGTCTGGAGAAGAGCGGCTGCCTTTTCAAACTCTAGATTGGAGGAAGCAAGTTTCATGGCTGCTTGTAGTTCTTTGAGGATGGTTTTGTCATTTCCTTTAAGGAAGTTGATGGCACCTTTGACGTAGGTGTTATATTCATCGTGGGTACATTTTTGGATGCAAGGGGCAATGCAGCGCTTGATGGAGTAGAGCAGGCAGGGTCTTTTTCTTCTTTTCAGTTCTTCATCGGAACATTGGCGGAGGGGGAAGAGCTTGGCTAAGAGATCGAAGGTATGACGGGCTGCAAGAGCATTGGTGTAGGGTCCAAAGTAGAGCGCATCTTTGGAGCGTTTCCCTTTGAAGCGGATGAGTTGGATGCGTGGCCAGGGGCTTTTGTGGTTGATCATCAGGTGGATGAAGGTTTTATCATCTTTCAATAGAACGTTGAATTTGGGCTGGTGCTTTTTGATGAGGGTATTTTCAAGCAAAAGGGCTTCTTTTTCATTGAAGACGACGAGGGTATCAATATGTGTGACTTCTGCTGTGAGGAAAGGGACCATGGCTCTTTCATCTCTTCCGGGAGAGAAATATTGTTGGATACGCGTTTTTAAATTTTTAGCCTTTCCAACATAAATAACGGTACCTTCTGCATTTTTCATGAGGTAGACGCCGCTATCTGTCGGAAAATTAGAAAAGTTCAAGCTGGAGCTCTTGTTTTGGTAAGGGGTTTTTGACTTTAACAGGAGAGTGGAGTTTGAGGAGCATGGTTTCTGCTTGTTTGATCACAGAGAAGGGGAGTCCTGCTAGTTTGGCAACATGAATACCGTAGCTTTTGTCGGTGCCTCCAGCTACGATTTTATGGAGGAATACAATCCCGTTTGGAGACTCATGGACAGCGATGTTGAAGTTAACAGCCCCTATGTACTCAGCAGCAAGGCGGGTGAGCTCCCAGTAATGGGTGGCAAAGAGGGTTTTAGCTTTTTTTGTGCATAGTAGGTGCTCTGCAACGGCCCAGGCAATTGCGATTCCGTCGTAAGTGCTCGTGCCTCTTCCGATTTCATCCAAAATGACGAGAGATTTTGAGGTTGCATTGTGCAAGATATGGGCTGTCTCTGACATTTCCACCATAAAAGTCGACTGACCTCTTGATAGATCATCGCTTGCGCCGATGCGGGTAAAGACTTTATCGATGATACCAAGGGATACCTTGGAAGCGGGAACAAAGGAGCCCATTTGTGCCATGATGGCAATGAGGGCAACTTGCCGGATATAAGTCGATTTTCCTGCCATGTTGGGGCCGGTGATGATGAGTAGGCGATTTTTTTGTTCATCTAATAGAAGATTATTGGGGATGAAAGTTTCTCCTTGGAGAGAGGCTTCAATGACAGGGTGCCTACCATCTGTGATCATGAAATGATCGCTTTCATCTAGAAGGGGGCGGGTATAGTGGCTATCCCTAGCTACTTTAGCAAGAGAAAGAATTACATCGGTGCATGCAATGATTTTAGCTGCTTTGCAGATGGTGTCTCTATAGCCTGTAATCTCTTGACGGAGGGAGAAGAAGAGTTCATTTTCAAGAGAGAGAATCATGCTTTCTGCGCTTAAAATTTTATGCTCGAATTCTTTGAGTTCTTGCGATGTGAATCTCTCAGCATTGATAAGGGTTTGTTTTCGCTGGAATTCTGGAGGCATTTTTTCAGATTGGCCGCGGCTGACTTCGATATAGTAGCCAAAGGCATGGGTATAGCCTACTTTGAGGGTTTTGATTTGGGTGAGCTCTCTCAGCCTGGCTTGATAGGTGAGCACCCAGGCTTGGCTATCGGATTTCAGCGCTCGCAGTTCATCTAGGGGAGCGTGGTACTCTGATTTAAAAATGCCCCCTTCACTTAACCTCAGGGGGGGCGCTTCAACAAGAGCGTCTCTAATTTTAGAGGTGATAAGAGAGAGATCGGGGAGAGTCTCCATGCCAAGAGATGATAGAATAGTTGATATCTTAGGAAGGGGCTCTAGGGAAAAACGGAGCCCTACGAGGTCTCGTGGAGAGGCAAATCCTGTTTCAATCCGCATGATTAAGCGTTCTATATCGCGGATTTCTTTTAGAGAGTGGGAAAGAACTAGAGTTTCTTCTGGATGGCGTAAAAAAGTGTCGATGAGATCATAGCGGGCATTAATGGTAGAGACAGAAAGCAAGGGATGTAAGAGCCATTCTTTTAAGAGGCGCGCTCCCATGGGGGTAATTGTCTGATCAAGAATGTCAAGAAGGGTCACTCCCTTATCATGGAGAGGTTCTGTGAGCTCAAGGTGTCTTTGTGTAGCTCTATCAATAGACATGTAAGAGGAGAGCGTTCTTGGATGGAGCGCTCGCACATGATCTAGAGAGAGATTTAAGTCGTCTTTTACATAGGCAAGGAGAGCTCCTGCAGCATTGATGGCAGCTATCATCCCTTTAAGGCCAAAGCTATCTAAACTATGCACGCGAAAGTGCGATAGGAGCCTTTCTGTAGATGTTTGATGATCAAAATGCCACTCTTCTCTGATTTCTTTTGAGCAGGTAAAAATTTGAGAGAGATTTTTGGCGCACTTTTGAGAGATTAAAAGTTCTTTGGGTTGGAGTCGAGAGAGTTCATCTAGGAGTTCAGTTTCATTTTCACACTCAAGTACGCGGAAGTCAGCTGTTGTCACATCGAGTATGGCAAGACCAAAGATCGTATTGACTTGGGTAATGGCTGCAAGAAAATTTGAGGTTTTATCAGAAAGTAGGTTAGAGTTGATCACTGTTCCTGGCGTGATAGTTCTCACAATAGCTCTTTTGACGAGACCTTTTGTTGCTTTGGGATCTTCCATCTGTTCTGCGATGGCAACTCTATATCCCTTCGCTAAGAGTCTGTCGAGGTAATTATCACAAGCATGGGCGGGGATGCCAGCCATGGGGGTTTCTTGCCTTTTAGTGAGGACAATATCTAGTTCTTTGGAGAGTGTTACAGCGTCTTCTTCAAAAGTTTCATAGAAATCTCCCAAGCGAAAAAGTAAGAGCGCTCCTTTGGCATTTTTTTTACACTCTTGCCATTGAAGCATCATTGGTGATAATTTAAGATCTGTGGACATACGAGAAATTATCGGCTACATTGAGAGAAAATTCAAGAAGAAAGATAAGCTATGATTCAAAAAAATCGGGAAGATGCTCTGAGAGATAGGATGGATCGTCTGGGAATCAAAGAGGAAGATTTGATTGAAAAATTTATTTTGGGTTCCGGTAGCGGTGGACAGAAAATCAATAAGACCTCATCGTGTGTGTATCTGAAACATCTTCCAACGGGGATTGAAGTCAAGTGCCAGCAGGATCGTTCAAGAGAGATGAACCGGTTTTTCGCACGGCGTAAATTATGTGAGCAGCTAGAGGAACAGGTTCAGGGTATCAAGTCGCAAAAACAGCAAGCAAGAGAAAAGATCAAAAGGCAAAAAAGACGTAGATCACGGCGTTCAAAAGAGAAGATGCTAGCAGATAAAAAACATCATTCTAAGAAGAAAATTCAGAGGTCTAGTGGCATTATATAAAAAAGAGAGTTTAGACACTTTAAAACAGAAAATTGATCTGGCAGAGGTTTTATCTTCCCACATAAATTTAAAAAGAGCAGGGGCATCTTACAAAGCGCTGTGCCCTTTTCATGAGGAGAAAACGCCTTCTTTCGTGATGCAAAAGGGGGATACGCACTACCACTGTTTTGGATGTGGGGCGCATGGCGATGCGATTGCTTTTTTGATGTCTCATCTCAAGATGAGCTTTTCTGATGCTATTGAGCATTTGGCGGATCGCTTTGGAGTGCATCTAGAAAAAGAGGAGGCAGGCGCTAAAAGATCGGGGCCTTCTAAAACGCAGCTGAAAGAAGCGCTCCAAAAAGCATCTAGATTTTATCATTTTGCTCTCCTTTATACCGAGGAAGGGCAAAAGGCTTTGCACTATCTCTGATGATCGGGGTATCGACCTTGATTTTATTCGATTTTTCGAGGTGGGGTATGCCCCTATTGCCAAAGAGCTATTCCAACAAGTGATGAAAGCAGAAGGAATACCAGATATTGTTTTGGAACAGGCAGGGCTTATGTTGGTCACAGAAAGTGGCCGCAAACGGGACTTTTTTTCCGAGAGGATTACCTTTCCCATTCGTGACGCGCTCGGATCTGTGATTGGTTTTTCAGCGCGTAAGATCAAGGAAGAGACATTTGGAGGTAAGTACATCAATACAGCAGAGACGCCTCTTTTTAAAAAGTCTCAGGTGTTGTTTGGGCTGAGTTACTCTAGAAAACGGATTGCCAAAGATCGGAAAGCAATCATCGTAGAGGGGCAGATTGATGCACTGCGGCTGATCCATACAGGGTTTAATTTTACGGTGGCAGGTCAGGGAACGGCTTTTGGAGAGGGGCATGCGCAAGAGCTTTGTAATTTAGGGGTACATCATGTCTTTTTAGCGCTGGATGGAGATACAGCGGGACAAGAAGCAATGGTAAAAATAGGAGATATCTTTCAGAAAAAGGGAGTAGAAGTCTCCGTTGTTCCTATCCCAGAAGGAAAAGATCCTGACTCTTTTTTAAAGGAAGAAGGGCCTAAAGCCTTTGTTAAACTTCTAGAAGAATCACGAGATTATTTAACTTTTTTGGTAGCTCATCTTTCTAAAACGGTCAACCTCGAGTCGCCGTCTGGAAAGAGTGAGCTTGTCGAGATGGTAACAAGGCGCATCAAAGCATGGGATCAGCCCATCATGGTGCATGAGAGTTTACGGAGAGTCGCAGATCTTGTGGGGATCCCTGAATCTCTGATTGGGGTTGATGTTCTCCATATGGCTCCTATGAAGCGTTCTGAGAAAGCCTCCCGCTCCTTAGTTGACCCTGATAGAATTTTAGAAGCAGACCTCCTCCGTTGGATCGTGCTTGCAGGGCAAACAACGCCTAAACTTTTAGAAATTATTAGAGTGAATCTGCAGCCCACCCATTTTCGTACGCCACTTTGTCGTAGACTCTACGAGCTTTGCTTACAGACAGAGAGTGCTGCTCTTGATTTTATCCTTTTTTCAACTTGCCTTGAGAAGGAGGATGATCAAACCATTTTGTCAGAGATCATGCAAAGAAAAGTCAATCTACAGAAAGCAGAAGAGGGGGTTATCGAGGCGGTTCGAAAAATCCTTCAAAGGCAGTGGATGGAAGATAGGGAGACTATTAAGGCTAAAATCCATGGTGGAAAGTTGAGTGAAGAAGAAGTCCTGGAGCTAGCTAAACAATTTGACGCAATCAAGAAAAAGCTTCCAGAGGTTACCTTATTATAAAATCTCATCACCTTATTTTTTTTGATGATACCTGTGGGCTTTGTCAGAATGCTGTGATGTGGATTTTACACCACGATAAAAAAAGACAATTTTTATTTGCTCCTCTTTCCGGACAGACGGCGCGTAGGCATCTGCACGCTCACTTTGATAAAAGTACGATGGTTTTAGTTGAGGCTCCTGAAGGAAGGAGGTGGTTGCGTGGGGAAGGCCGTTTTTCGCACAGTATGGCTCCTTTAGCGGAAAATGGAGGTGGGTGGGGTGGCTTTATGTGATTCCTTTTATCGATCTTTTGTATCGTCTTATCGCCTCTTTCAGGCATTTGTTTTTCAAGAAAATATCTTTTCAAGATGTTGCCTTCTCTAAAGGGAGATTTTTACCTTAGGGCTTGTACAAGTCATTTGCCGAATCTTGCTGTCTATTTTTCAAACTCGCTAACATTCTGTATGTTAGCTGCGTTTTCCAAAATCGTCATCTTCGAAAAATTGATCAGCAATCTCCGACAAAGCACTTGTACAGAGGTTCCTAAAGAAATAAAATAGACCTGTTGCGTAAGGTAAGGTTGTAAATCAAAATTTAATCGACTATAAAAAGCTGGAGTGTTAAAGTTTTTTTGTTTAACTCAACTTACGCAAAAAGATAGGTCATGGAGTGTTTCAAAGCGTTGAAAGTCAAATTGCAGAAATTGGGTTGTATTTCATTCAATACTACCCATTTTCTGCAATTCGATTTATCAACAGCTTTCAAATACTCCATGACCTATCCTTTTTGCGTAAGGTGAGTTATTTAATTCGTGGGTATATGGATCCCTCTGGAATAAGTTTTGGGTAAGAGATTAGCAACTGTTCGCTAACTTTTTATACTGAGAAAAACAACCCCTATGTTCCCATAGCGGGTATCATTCACCGTTTTCTTGGAGTATCGGTCTATAGATCTCCTGTCATTGATGAGAACTTACAGGTTGTTGGACGCTGGGGAATACAGTGGTGGACTCTTGTTTTTTTAAATCCTTTTTTTCTATTGTTTGGCATTGATTTACTTGGCTCTGTGCGTGCTGACCGGGTAGCTAGGGGCGTTTTAAATGCTTTAAAAAGAAAAAGAGAACACTCCCTCTTTAGATATGTTCAGTCGGATAATGAATATCCGCACAAAAATACTCAGGACCCTTGGGGATAAGACTCGTGGAAAGTATAAAAGAGCGATCTATGAAACATGGCAAAATTTTTTAAAAATTCTCCCTGAGCCTATTAGTATAAGACCTCAAGAGCCTGAGGTCCTGAACCCTAACCCAAGGGTGCTTGTGTGGCCGCCTCAATTATCTGATCTGGACATAGATGAACAAATAAAGGGTCAGGTGGAGGGCGTTTTTGATGGCTTTCTACAGTCTCTTAATGTTGGTCAAGCAAGTGGTTCTTTTCTCATTTGTGAAAGAGATGTTTGTCAAGGATTAACCCTCCGGTTTTTCTATAGTGAATACAGGGAATTACGAGATGTCATGCTCATGACTGAACGGGTCTTTGGAAAGCTCGGAGGGCTTTTATGTTATAGTCTTACTCATGGAAAGTATTTTTTTAGAAGAAAGGCTCCTACAGAAGAGGGAAGGGCTTTTTTGCGTACAGTTGTGGAAGGAACACGGGGATTAAGGCCTCCTTTAGCAATTAATCGGACCTCAGAAGATGGAGAGTCTCCTGAACAATGGGAGGTCATTACGAGATGTCCAGAAGGGGCTCTTCCAGATTTATTTAGGACAAAGCCACTCATGGAGCCTAAACAAATACGCTCTCTTGTAGGGGATCTTTTATCTGCACTTGCTCATATTCACCGCCAGCCTAAAGAGGTTAAATATCAGAAATCCACAAAAGGATCAAGTCAAAGCAGATTCTCAATTTTTTCATGGCGATATTTCTTGTAATACGGTTCTTGTTGTACAAAAAGAGGGAAAGTGGAGGGCAACTTTATCTGGTTTTGATAGAGCTGGATGTTCTAGTGTTTGTTCAGGAACTCCAGGGTTTAGGTCTCCGGAATATGTCAGATTTTGTGTTCAGAAACAAGGCCATTCTGAGCAAGTGGTGAGGTTCAATCTTGAGAATGCTCATAAAGGAGATGTATGGGCGCTCGGGCTTGTTGTTTTGACCATGCTCTGTGGTGAGCAAGCTACACGGTCTGCAAATGGATTCCCAGATTGGGCGGGAACTCCTGATGTTTCAAAGATGAATATTCCCCCTCTTCCTTGCTTGCAAGATTGTTTTAAAAGAAGTTATCATATCCCTGATCGTGAATTGGAAAATATCGGACAAGAGCGGTTGGATCAAGATCTAGCTAATCTATGTAAAAAACAGCAAGATAATTATGGAGAAACTGACATTGTATGGAAAATTGTAGGAAGGATGTTGCAAGTTGATCCTCAAAAGAGAATTTCAGCACAAGAAGCGCTGGCTTTGTTGGAAAATGACACACGATAGATCTATTTCATATTTCAAGTCGGGGGTTATCTGTTTTATCTTTTTATTTCCCAGTCTAGCTTGGGCACTTCCTAACCCCAGAGTTCCTCCAGCAGGGCTTGCCGAAAGGCAAATCGAGCAAGAGTATGAAGCGCGCAAAATTGAAGCTGAAAAGGCAGTTCCCCTTCTTGAGATAGATATTCCCGAAGATCAACTCGATGTGGGAGATGAAAAGGTTACGATTGAAGAAGTGACATTTTCTGGTCATGAGGTTTTTTCTACGAAAGAATTGCTCAAGGTAGTAGCTCCCTATTTAGGGCATCTGCTTTTCGATGCAAGAAATCAGAGAGATGTGTGTCTTAATCCAAAAAAATATGTGAAAGCTGGGTATTTTTTAACAAGAGCCTATACTCCCGCGCAAGAACTTCAAGGGGGCGTGCTCAAAATTGCCATTCTTGAAGGCAAGCTAGGAGAGATTACTGTCAAAGGTAACAAATATTATAGCGATGCTTTCATTCGGAGTTATTTTGAAAGATTTCGCAATAAAGCGATCAACTATGACGAGTTTCTAAAAGAGCTGCTCCTCTTAGGTGAAAATATGGACCTAGAAGTTGCAGCAATTTTCATGAAGGGGCATTCATTTGGGACAACAGATGTTCTACTCCGTGTTAAAGACACACGGCCAATCCACCTTGCTCAGATACCAACAATTATGGTTCTGATCATACCTCTACAATGAGAACAGGCGCAAAGCTAGACTGGGGTAGCTTGATCAGGTATGGAGACACGCTATCTGTGATAGAAGTTGTTGGGAGTCCGATTTCAAGTCTAGATTTTACAGATGCTATTTACTATATTCCTGTGAATACAAGGGGCAGTGGTTTCGAGTTTTCTTACTTGCTGGCCAATTTTAAGACAGGTGATGTGGGCCAAGACATTAAATTTGAAGGGAAGACCCATATTGCAGCAGGAAAATTTATACAGGCCATCCATCGTACTAGAAAATTAAGCACTGATTTTTTCACATCGTTTGAATATAAGCAGATACAAAACTTAGGAAATGGGTTGCAGTCATCGTTTGATAAGCTTCGCGTATTGACAGGTGGCATGAATATTGATTATAGAGATGATTGGAAGGGTAGAAACCTGTTTGCTGGATACATGAGTTGGGGTATCCCTGATATTTTGCAAGGGATGAAAGTTGATGACTCAGATTCAAGCCGGCAGGGAGCTGGTGGAAGGTTTATAAAACTAGGAGGCAGTGGGCAAAGATTTCAAAAGCTTCCTTGGGATTGTGTCTTAATTCTCAATGGTTTTGGCCAGTATAGTTTCAATAAACTTCCCCTTCCTGAGCAGTTCTATATTGGTGGTATTGGGACTGTGCGTGGATATAAGTTAGCAGAAGGATTGGGGGATCAGGGGTTTGTGTTTAATGTAGAGCTGCGTGTGCCACCTCCTTTTTTAAGAGGTCACAGAGCTCTTTGGTCTAAGAAAAGATGGGGAGAACTCGTGCATTTTGTAGGATTTCTCGATCATGGACAAACATTTTCGATAGGGGTTGATAAAATTAAAGAGGTTACAAGAAATTCAGAGGGACAAAAGCAAGTGAGTGCTGTTCCACAAGTGAATCGACCGATTTTAACGGCTGCAGGAGCCGGCATTCGTATTTATGGACCCTGGCGGTTTGACTTTAGTCTCGATGCTGGGTATCCGTTAACCCAAAAATTTAGATCTTCCGACACCATTGTGTATTTTAAAATTGGACTTCAAATTTTATAAGATGAGAACACCTTTTCTTTTTTCACACTTCCGCTTGCGCTATTTGCTCATATGGAAGAGCCTCAGGTGGTGCATGGATCGGCGCAGTTTCAGCAAGTCACCCCCACACACCTTGAGATCACCACGAACGATGCAACAATTATCAATTGTAAAAGTTTTAACATTTCCGAGAATTATACGGTCAAAATCGTTCAGCCGAGTGCTAAATCTAGAATGTTAACGCGCGTGCGGGGCAATGATCCTTCTAAAATTTTAGGCAAACTTGAATCGATTGGAAAAGTATTTTTAATCAACCCCAATGGAATCGTTTTTGGGCCGAATAGTGTCATTAGTACAGGCGCTTTGATTGCGTCGACCTTGGATATTTCCAATGAAAATTTCCAAAAGGGGAATTTCCGTTTTCAATTATCTCCTGAAGGAAAAGGCAGTAAAATTATCAATCATGGGACTTTGACGGCCAGTCTAGAAGGTGAAATTGTGCTCATGGCCCCTCATATCATCAACGAGGGAATCATCCATGCAACGGCAGGAAGAGTTGCCTTAGTTGGAGCTCCTATCGTAACACTCGATCTGACCGGTGATCATCTTGTTAGCTTTGCTGTTGAAGGGGAGTTAGAACAGGGTATTATTCAACAGCTAGGAAAGGTTGCCTGTGAACAAGGGGATGTCTATCTACGTCTTTCTGCTGCTAAAAAAGTGATTGAAAGTGTTGTCAACAAAGATGGTCTCATAGAGGGGCATGGGATCATTAATGAAAATGGGGTCGTACGGATTGCAGGTTACAGTGAAATATTAGCAAGAAACACCTTTCTTGATGCTCCTACCGTAGCGATTGCTGGAAAATACATTCTCACAACTTGAATGTTGCAGCGCAGAAAAACATATGTGCGGACCGATATTCATGCAGGAGATAGCATTTCTTTTAAAGGAGATATGTCAGTCGATACCTCTAACATTGTGATATCAGCTGCTGGCAAAAAGGGTATAGATTTTCAAGATACTTTAACAATGAACAAGAAATTGTCATTGATTGCTCCTGTAGGGACCATTTCACTAGGTAAAGCTTAACGGAGCGGTCCCCTCTCCTTTAGAGGTGATGGGCAAACGGATAGAAGTGAATCAACCTATTCGAACTAAATCACCCGTTACTTGTACAGGTGAGACGTATCTAGCGGGTAACATTACAGCTGCGCAAAGCAATATTACGTTTGATGGGCCTGTTGTATTAGCAGGAAATACACCAATTGTATTGAGCACCGGGGCGAGCAAGGGAGATGTAAGATTCAACGGTCCTTTGGATGGACAAGGTGCTTATTCTGCATTAGCTATTAGCGCGGGAGATGGGACCGTAGCATTTCATGGATCTATTGGAGAGATAACACCTTTAAATAAGCTTCAAACTACAGCTAAGGATGTTCAAATAGGAAGTGTGGGGGGAGAGGCTAGCGGTGTTGAAGAGATAAGTGTGCGTGCCAAAAATAATATTGATCTGAAGGGGAATCGATACAATACAGGAAAGCAGACCTGGGAAGCTGACCATTTTATTGTCGATGCTTCTACCCAGTTTATTTCTCATGGAAAGGATATAGCTTTTGAAAGGGGATCGGTTGTTTTCAAAGGTGAAACTTTTCAAGCCAATACAGGGAAAGGGGAATTTAAATTTTTTGCGATAGAGGCTCCTAAGAAAGCAAACATCTCACTTTCTGCAGGTGTATTGTCATCAGGAGAGATTTCTGCACCTCTCTCTCCTGATAAACATAGAGGCTAAACACATAACAATGCATGGAAATATCTCTGGGACCTCTGTCAATATGGATGCGCAAAGGGACACCGTTGGTGGACTTTCATCTCATAAAATCACATCGAAGGGGAATGTTTATCTTAATTCAAGGCAGGGATCTATACAAAATGAGCTTGCTGTTTACTCAGATCAAAAGATTTATGTGCGCATCTCCCCAATTGGTCCCATTTACAAGGAGCATCTATCGATAACATCTTGCACCCTATTGCGGGGAATCATCCGCCTGCTATGATTTTCAACGAGTGGCAGTCTTTTCAGCTTACTGGGAGATTTTTTTGAAAAACTCCTCGAAGATCTACTTTCGTCGTTAGCTCCCCATCTTTCCTCGGAAAAACGGGGAGACTATATTGATACGACAATTGTGAATCTTCCACCACCTCTTCTTTATTACAAGCCTTAAGGTGTTTTCAAGGAGATTTTTAAAATTGTCTGTAGTAGATACTGGTCTACCACTCGGAGACCCAGCTTTTTCGATAGCTTGGACTACCTTTTGACCTGCGATCACCTCACCAAAAATCGTATGTTTACGATTAAGCCAAGGGGTATCTGCAGTCGTAATAAAAAACTGACTTCCATTGGTATTAGGGCCTGCATTGGCCATGGCTAAATATCCAGGTTTGTTAACGATAGAGATGAGCTGTACTCATCTTCAAACTTTGTGTTCCAGATTGATTGTCCACCCGTTCCATTGCCTAGAGGATCTCCTCCTTGGAGCATGAAATTAGGAATAATGCGGTGGAAGGTGGTGTTATTATAATAGCCCTTTTCTGCTAAGCGGATAAAGTTTTCCACTGCTTTGGGAGCTACTTTTGGAAATAGTCGCACTTCGATATTTCCTTGATTTGTTTCTATCACCATCACAGGATCTGCTGGCATTGTAAAAGATGCTTCTCCAGCCTGAAGGCCAAAAGAACACATGAGAGGGAGCCCACATAACCATTTTGTTACTCTTTTCATAAAAAAATCTCCTTGTAGGTAGTTGCAAAACTCAGGTTCACTCGAATTTTGGGTTCTTTTGAACCTGAGTTTTGCAATTACCTCCGTAATCCATCAAAAATATTTAACACGTGAGAAGGGGAAATAAAATGTTGCCATTTTTTCTAAAGAACTTCCAATGTGAAAGCCATTTGTCTACAGTGACAACAGCGCCTGGATACCATCCGGGGCGCCAGAGGCGCATGCGATCAAATTGATCTGCAATAATCAGCGTAGGAATCCTTAGATTAGAAGCTAAATGCCCTACAAGAGAATCGTTACCGAATCACAAAACCTGACTCATAAACAAAAGCGGCAAGCTTGCTCAATGTAGCAAATTCTGGCACAAAAACCGGCTCAAATCCTCTTCTCAAGACCTCTAAAGACAGCATCGTATTTATGTTTTAACCAATTTTTTTCTGGGCGCTGCTTGTATGGTGGATAAGCACACGGTTAGGATGTCGGCGGTGAGAGAGGTGGGAGGGAGGGGTCATGCCGTTTTCTTTCGAGACACTACACTGGCCTGTTAGGGAGTGAATCGCGATGGCAATATTGTCTGCCATTGATTGCGTTGCATTAAAAACTCTATCTTAAAGGGGTGATAGCCCCGTGTTTATTGTAGGAGTACGTGGGGTACAAAATAGAGAGATGGTTACGGCAGGTGTTTTTTAAAACATTGATATGAGGCAGATTATTATTTTGGACAATCACCCACTCATCACGAGAAAAATCCTTAGCTTCCACAAATACATGCTCTGGAAACCACTCTTGGAGCTCAAGGAGTTTGGGGTAGATGGTCGTTACAGCAATGCCAGCTTTTCGAAGATGCTCTGAGGCAATCATCATCATCAGAGCATCTCCAATACCAGAAGAGGGTATGACAACTGCTTTTTGCTTAAGAGACATTGTTTTCAGGCGCATTTCCAATTAACACTTCAGATATCAAGACAACTCCTGCAACAGAAGCCGCTAATTTAAGAGCATTTTTAACCACTTTGGTTGGATCAACGACACCTGCCAGGACAAGATTTTCTACTTTTTCATTCTGCGCATTGAATCCAAAGTTGACACCAAGAGCCGTGAGCTGTTCTAAAATAACAGAACTATCAAATCCTGCGTTAGAGACAATTTGGCGGAAAGGAGTTTCACAGGCTTTGAGCACAATCTGAGCACCCGTCTTCTCTTCATTTTTTAGAGAAGAAAGAGAGATCGCAAGGCTGGCTTGCAGGAGCGCAAGGCCGCCGCCAGGTACAATTCCTTCCGCAAGAGCAGCTCTTGTGGAGTTTAAACTATCTGTAAACGCTTGTTTTTTCTTTTTCATCTCTGTTTCTGTGGCAGCACCAATGCGGATTACGGCAACACCACCTGCTAGCTTGGCTTTTCTCTCTTCTAACTTTTCTTTATCATAAGAACTTGTTGCTAGGTTTATCTCAGCATCTATTTGGCCAATTCTGGCTTGAATGGCGCTTGCTGGGCCTTTGCCGCCTACAAGCACTGTTTTATCTTTAGTGATTATAATCTTTTCTGCTTCACCTAAAGATTCTATAGAAGTTGTTTGTAGGGTCATCCCTCTATCTTCAGAGACTAGAGTCCCATTTGTTAAGATAGCAATGTCTTCTAACAAAGCTTTTCTACGGTCTCCAAAGCCAGGGGCTTTCACAGCACAGACTTTTAGTGTTCCTCTTAGCTTATTGACGACAAGCGTAGATAGAGCATCTCCTTCAATGTCATCGGCAATGATTAAAAGCTCGGTGGCTGTTGCCGCAATTGACTGGAGAATGGGTAAAATTTCTTGAATAGAGGAGATTTTTTTGTCGGTGATTAAAATTTTTGCATTGGTGAGCTCTACCGACAGATTTTCTGTATTTGTGCAGAAGTAAGAACTTGTATAGCCTCTTTCAAACTGCATTCCTTCCACGATTTCAATCACTGTGTCTGTACTCTTTCCTTCCTCTATGGTAATGACCCTTCTTTCCCTGTTTTTTTGATAGCCTCTGCAATAAAGGCGCCCACTTCTTCGTCACCAGATCCAGAAATTAATGCAATGTTTTGAATGTCTTTATCTGTTTGAATAGGGATAGAGATTTTTTCTATTTCTGCAATCACAGCTGCAACAGCTTTGTCCATCCCTCTTTTTAAAAGAATAGGACTGGCACCGGATGTGATATTTTTAATTCCGTTTTGCACAAGGGATCTAAGAAGTAAAATGCTGGTTGTGGTTCCATCTCCACAGATTTCTTTCATCTTGGTAGCTACTTCTTTAGCCATCGAAGCGCCCATATTGACGTATTGGTCTTTGAACTCGATCCCCTGCACCACAGTATGTCCGTCATTAGTAAGATTAGGAGAGCCGTAAGATGCCTCTATTCCTACGCTTCTTCCTTTAGGGCCCAAAGTTACGCTTACGACATCTGACAGCTTTTCAATACCTTCCCGTAATTTCTCTATTGCTTCTTCTTGAAAGATAAGTTCCTTGGCTTCAGCGGACATAATTCACTCCTTTGCTCATACAAAAACAAAATGATATATGAACTGAAAGATATTAGCAATCTTCGTGATGATGTTTAAACGCCCTGCATATTAAAGATTTTTCGTGATAGGGTATCTATGGAAAAGAAGGCTGGCCAATAAAGCAAATACTTACTTGGGTCCTATTCTTTAGGGTCTAAAAACTTTTCTTGCAATTCTGTTAGTGAAATACTTTTGATAAATTTCGAATCTGTTGCATCTGTTACGGTAAAGCAATGTTTTCCTCTTTCAGTTATTCCTTGATCGAGATAAGAATATTTGCGCTGAGACATATGTTTCATATAGAAAAGTTCAACCCATTCCCCCCAAATAGAAGCACTACAGGAACAACAACGATACATATGAAAAGCACCATGAGCTCACCTTTTACTGACTGTTTCATATAGATCTCCTCGATAAAAAGGATTGCCTAATAGTAACACCAATTATAGTGTCATTAAACACATTTTCCTGATTTAAGCTGTTTTTCATATCTCTTTTGATCCGCTTTTTTTTCGGCTTTCCGTTCTTTTTTCTTTGTTTTCTCACTTACTTTTTTTTGGATGACTCTCTTTCTCTTTTAGATTTTTTTTGT
Organism: Rhabdochlamydiaceae bacterium; assembly: GCA_047459655.1. GTDB lineage: Bacteria > Chlamydiota > Chlamydiia > Chlamydiales > Rhabdochlamydiaceae > CANJJB01. The sequence goes on along the minus strand of JAJREF010000002.1, from coordinate 137,214 downwards.
TTCTCTTTGTTTTTTTCTGCTTTTTCATGCTCTCGTTCTGCTCTTTGCTGTTCTCTTCTTCTTGCGGAGAGTGTACATGAAAATCAACAAGATGGTCTACAAAGGCAAAATTAAGGGCGCTGGTTAATATGATAGGAAGTATCCAATTCTTTTTCCACTTTATAAATCTCAATGGAACATTCATATTTTTACCTCTCGATTTGTCAAACTAAACCATCAAAGAATCACTAACCTTACTTGATTGTTGCCGATTTGACAACTTGTTTTTGAGTTGCGCTTAATAACTTTATTATGAATTTGCTAGAGGACTTGTGGGCTACTTCCTTAGTCCTTACAAACCTTCTGTTCCTATATAAAAAGTGCAATCTAGCTGTTCAATATGGAGCCACTTTAAAAACGAGTTGGGGTTAGATTAAGTTAATCTGCGCAGCGACGTGGGATAGGTCCCGCAACTCTCTTGCGGGGAGGAACGCGCAAGCAGCCGATAGCTGCTACAGCAAAGCAAAAAATTTTCGAACAAGAGAGGGCAGTACTTTGTACGCTCTCTCGAGCAGAGGAAAATTTTGGCACAGCTGTAGTTAGGCGCAAGGGACGCAGGGCGCCTTGGTGCCCGACGTCTATATCTTTCCTATTAATTTTTCGCAGAAGATATTCAATCGTTGTTGTTGTGGAATTCGTTGTAGATGGTGCGCTTGGGAACCCCTTTGAGTTCTGCTGAGACCTTGATGGCTTCTGAGAGAGAAAGGTTATAAGTTTTTTGAAGGAGCTGGACATGTTCTTGGGGGGAGATATCTATATACGACTCTTGCTTACCGGCAACTAGCACAACCATTTCTCCCCGCGGCTTCTCTTTTTGGAAGTGAGTGAGCAGGCTTTGTGCTGTGCCCTCTAAATGTTCTTCAAATTTTTTTGTCAGCTCGCGCATGATGCACATAAGTCTTTGGGGATCAAGCTGAGTAATTGCTGTCAGGGTATCTAGGATTTGATGAGGAGTGTCGTAGAAAATCGATGTTCCTGAGTATGTGAAAATTTCAGCAAGTGTTTTTTTTAACGCTTTTTCTTTTTTAGAAATAAACCCTAGAAATTGTACTTTCTCTTTATTCATAGAGGAAAGGGAAAGAGCAAGTACCCAGGCACAAGGTCCTGGAATGCTTCTAACCTCTAGTCCTTCTTTTTTGCACCTTGAGACAAGCGCTTCTCCTGGATCGCAGATACCGGGGGTTCCTGCATCCGAAATCAGCCCAATGGTCTTGCCCTCTTTTAAATCGGCAATGACCCGTTCTTCTTCACTTTTTTCATTGAACATGTGGAAGCTTTTAAGGTTTTTTTTTATCCCGTATTCTTGGAGTAGAATGGAGCTATGGCGTGTATCTTCACACAGGATGTAGTCGCAATTTTTTAAAATGTCGAGCGCGCGAAAAGAAAAATCTTGAAGGTTGCCAATGGGTGTTGCGACAAGGTAAAGCATATATAATCTTATATAGGTGGCACTCGGAATCGAACCGAGGATGGAAGCTTTGCAGGCTTCTGCCTTACCGCTTGGCTATGCCACCATAAGAGATGAGGAGGATTATGCAAAAAACTTCTCTAGAAAGCAACCGATTTTATACACTTGTGTTTTTAAGGAGAAACTATGCAACTAACTACCTTGAGCAAGCTAGGAAAGATTTTAGATATCAAAACAGAAGAAGCAGAGATTGATGGGTTTGTCATCGACAGCAAGCAGGTAAAGAAGGGGAATGTTTTTTTTGCCCTAAAAGGACAAAAATTTGATGCGCATAAATTTTTACACGAGGTGGCGCTCAAAGGGGGGTAGCAGCCGTTGTAGATCAGGACTATAGAGGGGGCGCCTTTGGATTGAAACTGATCCGCGTGCCAAACGTGGTAGAGGCGTTGCAAAAGCTTGCTAAAGCAGTCCATGCTGAGCGAAAAGGATATGTGATTGCTATCACAGGCTCGGTTGGAAAAACAACGACAAAAGAATTTTTATCTTCTCTGTTAGAGATAAGATTTAAAGTAGCAAAAACTCCTGGGAATGCCAACTCGCAGGTGGGTTTGCCTCTTTTCATTTTAAATAACAAAGAAGAGTACGATGTACTTGTCATAGAAATGGGAATGAGCGAAGTGGGTGAAATGGAAAAGCTTGTACAGATTGTTCCTCCTGATCTTGCTCTTTTAACAAAAATTGGACAAGCCCACATCGGCTATTTCAGTGATGGACAAGAAGGGATTGTTAGAGAAAAGTCTATGATCTTTTCCCACCCGAAAACAAAAGTTGGGATCATCAATGCAGAGGCACTCCTGTTTAAGAGGCTAGGGGAGTTGTCTTTAGAAAAGAAGATTACATTTGGCTTTGATAGGCCAGCAGATTTTTTTCTTAAAAGAGGGTGGTTTATTCAAGAGAGGGGGCAAGAGACGCGGCAGTTCGAACTTCCTTTCGAAGAGGATCATTTTGCTGAAAACTTTTTAGCAGCAGCAACTGTTGCAAGAGAAATGGGATTAGAGTGGGAAGAGATTTTTAAAAAAGGGAGATTCTTAAAAGGAGTAGAGCTGCGCTTTGAAAGAGTAGAAAGGAATGGTGTTATTTTTATCAATGATTCTTACAATGCAAGCCCAGAAGCTGCAAAAGCCGCAATCAAAAGCCTGCCTATTCCCGCACTCGGTGGAAAAACGATTGCTATATTAGGAGAGCTTTCAGGGCAAGGGGTTTATTCTGAAAAGAACCACAAAGAAGTCGCAGCATGTGCCGTTTTAAAGGTGGATCATGCCTTTTTATTAGGGAAACAGTGTTTGCCCATGGTAGATGTTTTTAAACAAGCAGGAAAAACGGTTGAGTTTTTTTCAGACATTGAGCAGCTGAAGAAAGTTGCTTTTGATACCTTAAGACCGGGTGATGTTGTATTGATCAAAGGCGCGAACTACACCAATCTTTGGCAGCTTTTAAATTAGCAACTCATGTTACGTGCGTAATATGAGTGAGGAAAAGAAAAGGAAAAATATAGACATCGGGCACAGGCGCCCCGCGTTCATATTTTTTCTTTTTCTTAACCATATTGAGACTGTTGCATAAGTCAGCGTGTTTTGAAAAAGTAGCACATTTTGATGAAACTTTGAATTGAACGAGCTCGCATATGGGGGACGCCCCATAGGGGCGAGCGAAAATCGAAAGATCGCAAAATGTGCATTTTTACAAACATGATCACTTATGCAACGGTCTCATATTACGTATCTACTTGCAAATCTTTCTAATTAGACACTAGCATTTTTTTGTGCATTTTCTATAAGATGAAAAGAAAATCTGGTTTGTTCGCTTAGGGGTTGTAAAACAATAAAATGAATGATTTCACCGCGCCAAATCAATCGAAAATCGATGATCGGAAATGGGGTTGTATCCCTATGAATACTAAACCATTTCCGATCGTCGATTTTAGACGATTTTGCGCTGGTCAAATCGTTCATTTTATTGTTTTACAACCCCTTGCTAGACCTCTTCTGAAAAAAAATCTACTTATAATAGGTTCGGGTGTCTACATGCTGCTGTTTTTAATAGAGCAACTTTCTTTGCTGGGCTACAAAGTTCCCGTAGTTTTCGGTAATATCTCTACACGTCTTTTGTTTTCTGCTCTTACAGCCCTTTTATTCACGATATTTCTGGGGCCTCGTTACATCAAAAAACTTTATGAGATGAAGACAGGGCAATCGATCCGGGTAGAAGATTGCCCGATGCTTGCTGAGCTTCATGAAAAGAAAAAAACACTCCCACAATGGGTGGTATTTTAATATTATCGGCGATGTTGCTCTCCCTTGTTTTATGGATGGATTTAAGGAGTAGCTTTACGTTGATTCTATTTGTCACGACGGTGTGGTTGGGGTTGATCGGAGGGTATGATGATTACCTGAAGCTTAAATACAAAAACTCTCGTGGGCTCAAGGCCAAAAAGAAATTCTTTTTACAGATGCTTTTGGCAGCTTTTATTGGGGTCTATACGTTGGTTCCGCACGCTGCAGAAAAAATCCACGTAGGAGCTTGGTTTAAACCGCCGGTTGCTAAAGAGCAGATTCAAGATACGAAGCCTGTAACCTTAAAGACAGAAGAATACATGACGCAGTATTACGTTCCTTTCTTTAAAGACCCTGTGTTTATTTTAAATGGCACTTTGATTGTGCTTGCTTTTTTCATCACAATTTTTGTCTTTGTGGGAACATCAAATGCGGTCAATCTCACAGATGGATTAGATGGTCTAGCAGCCGGGTGTGTTGTCTTTGTATCATGTATTTTGGGGGTGGTGGCTTTTCTATCCAATAACGTTGAAATATCTAAGTATCTGAACATTCTTTATGTGGACGGGAGCGGAGAGATCGCCATTTACCTTTTTGCTATGATGGGTGCGTGCCTGGGATTTTTATGGTACAATGGGTACCCGGCCCAGATTTTCATGGGGGATACAGGGTCTCTTGCTCTCGGCGGTATTTTAGGGGCTGCTGCTATTTTAATGCGTAAAGAAGGATTGCTTGCACTGGTCGGAGGGATTTTTGTGGCAGAGGCTTTATCTGTAATTTTACAGGTAGGTAGTTATAAGTTGCGCAACAAAAAAAGGATTTTTCTCTGCGCTCCCCTCCATCATCATTTTGAGTATATGGGCTGGCCCGAGACAAAAGTTGTCCTGCGGTTTTGGCTTTTTGGATTGATATTAGCTGTTATAGGGTTTTTTTCTCTAAAGTTACAATAGGGTGTCACGGTGAGCAGAATTCTTGTGATTGGAATGGGAAAGAGTGGGCAATCTGCCTACCGTTTACTCCAAAGGAAAGGGCATGATCTTGTCGGGTGTGATAGTAGTTGCGATCTTTTAGAAAATTGCAGAAAGAAGGGCTCCATGTTTCTGAATCTCCCCAGATCGAGCATTTTGATGAAGTCGTTTTATCGCCAGGGATTCCCCTACAAATCAATGGTACTTGGATGCAAAAAAGCTAGGCAAAAAAATCATAGGTGAAGCCGAACTAGGACTGAGAGAATTAGTAGAGCGATCTTCTGGACATAAAATTGTAGGGATAACCGGGACAAATGGAAAGACAACCGTTACACTCCTTGTTGAGCATATTTTAAAAGAAAGTGGAAGACGTGCAATAGCGCTTGGGAATGTCGGAGACCCCTTTACGGAATACTGTCTTAGTCCTAATCCAGGAGAGATCATCGTAGCAGAGCTAAGCTCGTATCAACTAGAAACTCTTACCTCTAAAGTGCTTGACATAGCAGTATTATTGAACATTACTCCTGATCATCTGGATCGTTACCCTTCGATGGAGGAGTATGCTACAGCCAAAAGCTTAATACAAAATTGTATGCAGCCAAATGCTGCTCTTTATGTGAATGCTGAGGTGTTAAGGGAGTTTGGATATTTGTTTAAGAGCAAGCACAGAACATTTGGTTCTTTGTCAGGAGCTTTTTTATGGACAGATAGACACGTAGTTAAACAACTTGAAAAAGTTGAATTCTTATTGCCGCAGGTTTATAACCAGAAAGGATTGCACGATAGCGAAAATGTTTTAGCAGCATGGGCTGTTTGTAAAGAGCTTGGTGTAGAGAAAGAGGGGTTTCTGAGTGCTCTTGAAACATTCAAAAAGCCTGCACATCGTATAGAGTTTGTAGCGGAGATTGGAGGAGTTTTTTATTTCGATGATAGTAAGGGAACAAACATCGATGCGACCATGAAAGCTGTAGATTCGATGGCAGGGGCTGTTATTTTAATTGCAGGAGGTGTTGATAAAGGCGCCTCTTATAAAATTTGGAAGGAAAAATTTTCTGGTAAAGTGCGTATGGTTTTTTCAATAGGAGAAGCGGCAGAAAAAATTAAGCAAGAACTTCTACCAGATATTGTTGTACATGTAGTATCTTCTCTCGCAGCCGCTGTTGAACAGGCAGGGAAATATGCAAGGTCAGGGGAATGCGTCTTGTTGTCGCCTGGGTGTGCTAGTTTCGATATGTTCCGAGACTATGCGCATAGAGGAGAAGAATTTAAGCGTTGTGTCTGTTATTTGATGAGTCCAAAAGGAGTAAAAATATGAGCCGAAAAGATACGGTTATTATAGCTATTTTATTGAATGCTGGTCTGTTGATTGTGCTGTTTGCTACAAGCCTGAAAGAGTGATCCCAGCGCAGGAGAGCCACTGACTACTAGTGTCTCCCCAACTATTATTCAAAAAGAAGAACCCCCTGCCTTGACACTTACCAGAAGTTCCTAAAATAGCTCCAAGTTTATCAGGAGATGAAGTTGATCAAATGATTCAGTCAGTATGCAACCCCTTCTGTTGCTGCAACTCCTGTTGAAATCAAACCCAATTTTGCAGAAGATGTGCAAGCAATCACCGGCCTTTCTCCTTTTCAAACCTCTCCTGCTCAAGATGCTCCTGCTATCACAGAAGACTCTTCTTACAAAGAGGTCAAAGTGAAAAAGGGGACGTGCTTGAAAAAATTGCTAGGTTGAACCATGTCACCGTAGATGAGATCATGCAAGCAAACAAGATGAGCAATACACGTCTTAAAATTGGGCAGGTTCTTAAAATCCCTACAAAAAGCAAAAAAACACAGGCAACCTCTTCTAATCCTGCTGAAGCAAGTCATGTCAAATACTATACGATTAAAAATGGGGATAATCTCTGGGCAATTGCTGTCAAAAACCACATGAAAATGGAAGATCTTCTCAAGCTAAATAACTTGACAGAAGAGAAAGCTCGTCGTTTAAAAGCCGGTGATCAGATTCGCATACATGAGTAAAAGAGCGCTTGTTCTTGTTATCTGTGTTTTAATTTTATTTGTGCTACGGCTTATGCATGGTGTTTAATACAACGTCAGCGGAGGTGTTGGATAGATCTCTACCTCGCGCAACATACCATGCAATGATGAAACAGATACTGTATGCTATTTTAGGGTCTGTTGCTGCCATTTGCATCTGGTTTTTAGGCTATGAAAACATGCTCCGTTTGAGTGGCTTTTTTTTAGTTGCAAGTACAGTTCTTCTCATCTGTGTTTTCATTCCAGGGATCGGACAAAATATCAATGGAGCCTACAGGTGGCTTAATATAGGTGGGTATTCCTTTCAACCCTCTGAATTTGTTAAGCTGTTTATCCCTATGTACTACATTCAGGCTATTGCGGGACTTCCAAAACCTGTTTCATTGAATAATTTTCTAAAAATTCTTGGTAAAATTGCAATCCCTATGGGCCTTATTTTAATTGAGCCTGATAATGGAACAGTTGCTATCATTATGGCCACTCTCTTTACGTTGTTTATCCTAACAAAAACCAAGTGGATCTACTGGGGATTACCTCTCCTTTTCTTAACGGGAGTAGGTATTGCAGTTGCTTCTCAAATGCCTCATGTGGGTGCAAGGATTCAAATCTATCTCCATCCAGAACTTGATTTGCAAGGGAAGGGGCATCAGCCTCACCAAGCAAAAATTGCTGCAGGTTCAGGAGGCCTTTTGGGGAAAGGGTTGGGAGAGAGCATGCAAAAACTCGATTACCTCCCTGAAGCAAGGAGCGATTATATCGCGGCTATTTTTGCAGAAGAATTTGGGTTCATAGGCATGGTAGGATTGATTTTTATCTACATGTTAATTGCGTATGCTGGTTTTTCTATCGCTTCTCAAACGCAAGATCTCCAAGCGTTTTATATCGTAGCCATTTTTACCTTTTTACTTTGTTTTCAGGCATTTCTTAACCTGGGCGTTGTTTCAGGACTGCTTCCCAGTAAAGGAACCAACCTTCCTTTTTCAGCCAGGGAGGCTCTTCTCTTCTTGCGAATTTCATCATGGTTTGCGTAATCTTAAACATTTCCCATTACCAAAAGAGAGTTCATGTATAAAGTTGTCATCACAACAGGCGGCACAGGAGGCCACATCTTTCCAGCACAGGCTTTAGCAATGCAACTATATGCAAAAGGGATCGATATCTTATTTGCTGGGGGAGAGGTAAAAAAAAACAAGTACTTTAAAAGAGATGCACATTTGTATGTCGAAGTGTCTAGCTCAACGCCCTTTCGAGGGAATATTTTGAAAGCTTGGTGGAACATTCTCAAAGGCGTGGTCCAGAGCTTGAAAATTCTTTCAACCTATAAGCCTACCTTAGTGATTGGTTTTGGTAGTTTTTATTCTTTCCCTGTTTTGGTGGCAGCTAAGCTAAAAAAAATCCCCATTATCTTGTTTGAGCCTAACGCTATTCCAGGAAAAGTGAACCGCTTATTTTCTAGATGGGCCCTCCTTTCTACACTCCAATTTAAAGAAGCTGCGAAATGGATGAAAGGGCGGTGTATAGAGATAAAAATGCAAGTTCCTAAGAAGAAGACAGGGCAAGGAGAGGCAAGGGAGTATTTCTATCTTGATGCTCAAAGATTTACCTTCCTTGTTTTTGGAGGATCCCAAGGTGCTGACTCTATCAACCACCTTTTTCTCAAGCAGTTAGCCAAATCGGCCTTGAAAAAAATCAATTTCAGGTTATTCACATCACAGGAACAGCAGAGAGTGCAGAAAAAGTACGGAAATGGTATGGAGTTCAAGGGATTCATTCATGCGTCAAAGCTTTTGAAGAACAGATGGAAAAAGCGTGGAGTTCTGCTGATTATGTCGTTTGTAGATCAGGAGCGTGGACGGTAGCAGAGCAAATGGCGGCAGGCGTTCCTGCTCTTTTTTATCCCATTTCCTCACGCAACAGAAAACCATCAAGAGATCAATGCGCGCGCTGTAGAGGAAAAAGGGGCTGCTGTTGTCTGTGTAGAATCCCAGCTTAACGCAAAATCAATGGGCGAGCTTGTGAAAGAAAACATTGATCCTAAGCGTTTAGAGGAAATGCGTGCATCGATTGCTTCTTACAAAGATGAAAGCAAAGAAGAACTGTCTGATATTATTTATGCTTATTTAACTCACCTTACGCAAAAAGGATAGGTCATGGAGTGTTTCAACAGCTTTCAAACACTCCATGACCTATCTTTTTTGTGTAAGGTGAGTTATTTAAGAAGAACCTATCCCGATAATAATACGGAATAGGTTCAAGGATATCATTATGAATACGTACCATTTTATTGGAATTGGCGGGATCGGTATGAGCGCTCTTGCAAAAATCCTCCTGCAGAAAGGAGCCCGCGTATCAGGAAGCGATATTTCTTCCTCTTATATCACAGAAGGCCTACAGCAAGCAGGCGCAAGTGTTTTTGTCGGGCACTCTTATGAGCATGTTTCTCCCTCAATGACTGTTATTTATAGTACAGATATTTCCGCAGATCATCCAGAAATTCAGGCCGCGCATGCGCATAATCTCCGCATCATGCATAGGTCTGAATTGCTCTCAGAGCTTATGCAAGAAAAACAGGTTCTTGCCGTAACAGGAACACATGGGAAGACAACGACATCAAGCTTGCTTGCTCATGTGCTTGCCGAGGCAAATTATGCCCCTTCCTTTGCTATTGGAGGAACTGTTTGTAATTTTGAGTCAAATGGAGGGCATGGTGTTGGAGAGTTTTTCGTAGCAGAAGCAGATGAAAGCGATGGCTCTTTTTTACGATGCGCGCCCTATGGAGCTATCATTACCAATATCGATAACGATCATCTCAATTATTGGAAAACAGAAGAAGCTCTCATTGCTGGATTTCAGCAATTTGCCTCACATGTCATAGACAAAGACAAACTCTTTTGGTGTGCCGATGATCCTTGCTTATCCCACCTTCGACTAAATGGAAAAAGCTACGGTTTTTCAGAAGATGCGGATATTCAAATAAGCCATTGGAAACAGGAGAAGTGGGGCTCCACTTTTGATCTTCATATTGAAGGAGAAACTTTTTCACAGGTAGAAACAACGATTGTAGGTCGATATAACGCCCTTAATGCTACAGCAGTTTTTGCCCTTGCCCTTGCTGTCGGTATCCCTGCATCTGTTATTCGCAAAGCTTTTAAAATTTTCAGTGGCGTTAAAAGACGTATGGAGAAAAAGGGAGAAAAAAGGGGCGTTCTCATCTATGATGACTATGCTCATCATCCTACAGAGATTAAAGCTACGCTCAAAGCTGCTAGAGCAGCTACAGGTGAAAAACGACTGATAGTGGCGTTTCAGCCCCATCGTTATACGCGGACTCAAGACACCTGGAAAGATTACTTAAAGGCTTTTGAAGCAGCAGATGTTTTATTGCTCACAGATATTTATCCAGCAAGAGAAGAGCCCATTGAAGGGGTAACGGGTTTCCGTCTTTTCAAAGAAATCCAAGAGCACAACTCTTTCGAAAGCTATTTCTGTAAGCGAGAAGAAATGTCTAGATTTCTATCCCAATTTTTAAGACCTCACGATGTCCTCATCACCATGGGAGCTGGAAACATCACACATTTAGGCCCTGAAGTTTTAAAGATGCCAATCCCTTCCTATAAACTTGCTCTTGTCTCAGGAGGGAAGTCTTCTGAGCACGAAGTATCACTGAGTTCAGCCAGTGTGATTTCAACAATGGTTAATTCTGATTACTATGAGATAAAGCATTTCACCATTTCAAAAAAAGGAGAGTGGCTGATCGAAGGACAGCAAGTAGGGCTCATGCAGGCCATACAGGAGCTTAGAGAAAGCGATATCTGTTTTCCTATGCTTCACGGGCCTTTTGGAGAAGATGGCATGCTGCAAGGATTTTTAGAAACTCTTGACATTCCCTATGTTGGCTGCAGTTATAGAACAGGTGCTATTGTCATGGATAAAGTATGGACAAAGCACGTTGCACAGTCGCATCATATTCCTATCGCCCCTTTTCTTGAGTTTTTTGCTTATGAATGGGAGAAATCCCGTGACGAGTGTATACAAAAAATTGCACAAACATTTAAACCTCCTTTTTTTGCTAAAGCCTCCCATCTCGGTTCTACAATTGGAGTGTTCCGTATTAAACATCTAGATGAGCTAGAAAAGGCAATTGATGCCATTTGTAAGCTTGTGACTACAAGTTCTTAATCGAAGAAGAAATTGTTGGAAGAGAGATTCAGTTTGGATTTTTAGGGAACGAACAATTCCTCATAGTTCCTTTAGAAATCACGCGCCATGATGAATTGCATACCTATGCAGAAAAATATGGGTCTACAGCAACCCCCTCTACCATCGATATTGTTCTTCCGGATCCCATTGCCGCAGAGGGAAAGCGGCTAGCTTCTTTAGCATACAAAGTATTTGAGTGTGCAGGGCTTTCGCGCATCGATTTTTTCTTAAGGCCTGATGGAAGCTGGATTTTCAATGAAATTAATCCAATGCCAGGGTGTACGCCAACCAGTCCTTACCCTAAATTATGGGCAACAAAAGGCTTGTCTGAGCACGAAACATTTGACCGAATGATCGTGTCAGGATTCCAAAGGGGGCGCATGCAAAATCGCAAATTGCAAACATGAAAAAGCAACTCCCTTTGGTGGAAGCTTTAATATGGATTGCGGGGTGCAGCTTGTTTTTTTACAGGAACTTCTCATCTTATTTTAAAGATCTTATGTTAGAAAACAATACCAAAGAAAGCACAGCCCTCACTACTACTTGAGTCGTATTGTGCAGACAGGCCCTCAAAAAGAGATACTTACCACCACTTATTTAGCAGAATTGATCAATATTGCAGCAGATCCCCCGACTCCCATTGCCTATTTTAACCCTCAACTTGCTGAAAAAAGGCTCCTTGCATCACCTGTTATCAAAGAGGCAAAGGTAGAGTTAATAGAGCCTGATACGATCTACATCGATTACACTGTTCGGCAACCCTGGGCCCTCCTACGTGATTTTGAAAATACCGCTATTGATGAGTTTGGTTACCCTTTTCCCATTTCTCCATTTTCCCCTCCTAAAAATCTTCCCTTACATTTATTTAGGAAAGACTGAGATCAAGTGGAACCAGCCCATTTTAGATAAAAAGCTATCGCTTGCTTTTGCCCTATTGAAGTTTTCTTCTAAGCTTCCCTTTACTCTCAAACAGATCGATGTAGAGAAAGCCTTCGAAGAAACACTAGGAACAAGAGGAATAGTATTAATCACTTGAAGATGGGGGATTTCTTAGAACTCTTCGGTTACATACAAAAGAGTATGAGCAAAATTTAGGGAACTACCTCGAGCTTCGAAAAGAGCTCCCAGAAAAACCCTATACAATAGATCTTAGACTATCTCAGCTGGCTTTTCTCAAGTAGTAAGAGTCAAATGAATTCTAGCAGTTCTTCTGCATCTTCTACGTTAGATTTCTTTCAAAAAATCTAGTATTCGCAAAAATTGGCAACAAGATTCGACGAAGGACTTGTCCAGAGGTTCCTTTAGGGAGGGGTCAAAAGCTTACGTATTTGTGTAGAACAAGTTTCCCCAAGCACTAGAACAGCTTCAGAAAGCTGACTTCCTGTTTTTGTCATAGTACCAGGGAGAAAAAGACACGCCGATAATCCCAAGTAATCCATTGTACTACAAAATTCACGGTCACCATCTCCCCAAAACATAAAGGGATATCTAAAATTGGTGTCGTAGAGGTAATCATCAATAATACCGCGTACGGCTTTATCATTCTTAAGGAATTCTTGAAATGAGGAGGGATACGATTCGAGGGGCACATGAGCTCCAGTATTACAAATAGCGAAAGATGCTGCAGAGATGGAAAGAAAAAATCTATCTGGATCATCTTGTGAACAGACATTAAGTTGTAAGCTAGTCCCATATTCAGGGTACGGGTTTTTTACTATCTTCCAAAAATTAGTTATTTCTCCATATGTAGAGTTAACAAGGATATAATTCCCCACTTGGCGTTGGCTTGGAAATCTTGGGTTTGCTCCATTAGATATCATTGTTAAGCATCTGGGAAAGGGGTCAAATTTTGCTGAAAGTCGAAATCGTCTTTCACTTTCCAAAGTTGCTTCCGATGGGTTCTTATTTAAGTTTAAGGCATCTAGGCAATTTCTATGGAAATTAGCGAAAGGAATAGAAAATTTAACTTGACCGTTAGTGTTTAGATGGTTCCCAATCGCAGTTTCTGTTAGTTGTAATACATCTGCTTGAGGAGGATTATAGTGAACTTGGTAATGAGTTAATAGATTTTTAAAAAATGGAGAGTTGCTCCAATGGTGCGCTCGCAACTGTTCCTGTTTTTGATGGATTTGATCAATTACATTGCTAATGGTTAATTCTGGTAATTGACCACCAAGTGCAACGACTTGTTTTCTAAGAGATTGTATTTCTTGTCTACTACCTTCCTCGGTAAGAGCTTTTAAACGAGTTTTTTCCAATAATTGAAGATTCTCTTCTCTTGCCATCCCAAGATCTAAAAGGGCTTTTTTTAATTCTTCTTGTAATGAAGCTGTAGTGGGTGGGATCGATGGAGCGACTTGAAGGTCATTAGGGCCTCTATGTTGATCTGGATTCTCACTTTTGGGATTTAACTGTTCGAATAAAAAATTTACTATACAGGCAACTGTTATTAATCTACAAGGCAAGGAGAAACTTCGTAAAACAAGTAAAGAAATTCCTGGGATAACGAATGTAGCGATACCTTTTAATCCTGGACTAAGAGGGCCTTTTAAGCCTCCTAAAATAGATAAAGCTGCCTGAATGATAAGAGGTGCAGCGTGAGAAACGGTTTTAAAGTTAATCTGTCTACTAATAGTAAGAGAGCTAATGATATCCATGGGAATGACTTTAGCACCTATTGAATTTTTTTACAATCATTCCCTTTTTTGTGTTAGCCCAAAATGATAATGTCCTCTTTCTGCTAAATAGAAATGTCCTCTTTTGAAGATACTGACCTCATTCAAATTTGTTTTTGAAAGGAGGTGAGAGTGAAGGAGTTGATAACTATGAGCAGAAGAGAATTAGAAAGAGTTGAAATGATGCGCAATTTAAAAAGAAAAAGCTTTTCCCAGATAGAAGTGGGACAACGTCTGGGGATAACAGCCAGACAAGTTAGACGTTTAAAACAAGCTTACGAACTGCATGGAGAAGCTGGCTTAGTTTCCAAAAGAGAGGGCAGCCTAGTAATCGCAGGTTAACAGAAGCTTTTAGATCACAAGTCCTAAAGCTGATTTCCGCTCATTATGCAGATTATGGCCCTACGTTAGCTCAAGAAAAGTTAGAGGAAAAACATAAGCTTACATTGTCTATAGAGACGCTTAGGAAATGGATGATAGAAGAAAATATTTGGTCTCCTAAAAAAGCTAAAAAGGCAGTTATCCACCCGATGAGACCAAGAAGGAGTCAGTATGGAGATCTTGTACAAATAGACGGATCTCCCCATGACTGGTTTGAAAATAGAGGACCCAGGTGTACCCTTTTAGTATACATTGATGATGCAACTAGTAGACTTGTCGAGCTGTTTTTTTCTCTTGGTGAAACAACAGAATCTTATTTTAAAGCGACAAAAAGGTATCTAAAGAGATGTGGAAAACCACTTGCTTTCTACAGCGATAAATATGGAGTTTTTAGAGTCAACCACAAAGAAGCTGTATCTGGTAATGGAGTGACAGAGTTTGGAAGAGTCCTAAAAAAACTCGATATCAAGCTCATTTGTGCCAATACACCCCAGGCAAAAGGAAGAGTTGAAAAAGCCAATCAAACATTGCAAGATCGTTTAGTCAAGGAGATGAGAGAAAAAAATATTTCAACTATTGAAAAGGCAAATGAATGGATTCCCGAGTTCATAGAGAAGTATAACAAAAAATTTGCCGTAGCTCCTAGAAACGCAGAAGATGCTCATCGAGCTTTAAAACCAGAAGAGAACTTAGAAGAGATTTTCAGTTACCAGGAAATCCGATGTCTCTCTAAAAACTTAAGCTTCCAATACAAAAACAGTCTTTATCAGATCGATAGTGAAAGATCATCATACACTCTAAGGAAAGCAAAAGTCATGCTTCTAGAAGATCTCAATGGACGGGTAAGAGTGCTGTATAAGGGCAAGGAGTTAAAATACAAGATATATGGGGAAGAACCGCAAGGGAAAATTGTGATGTCCAAAGAAATAGATTTAGCACTTAATTGGATAAACAAAAAACCTCAAAAACCTTCAAGGAGTCACCCGTGGAGATAAGAGAAGAGCTTTTGAAAATGGGTATTTTAGATAAAAAACGGACAAGTCCAATGAAGATCAGAACATCCAAAGAGGACATTTCTAAATTGGAGAAAAGCGGACATTTCTATTTTGCGTTGACATCATTCCCTTTTTGCAGCAGCTTCCGCTAGAAATTGTAAATTATGCGTGGGTTCTCTCTTCAGTTCACCTTATGCAAAATTTTTTTTGATTCCTTTCTATATATAAAAAACCTGGTGGAAACTGCTGATTTTTTTTGATTGATAATCAACTATTTATTGAGAATCGACATCGTCTTCTTCCATTGTAATGACAAAAACATGGGTTTTTTTACCTTGGTATTCGATGTCTTTCACATGTGTAATTTTAGGATGGCCTTTTTGTGAGGCAGGAACCATAACGGTTCCTAGAGTTGTTTGTAGTTCTTGCCCTTTGTCTGGAACAAGAAAGATTTCGTTTAATGCGGGTTTTTGGGGAGAGATATTAGGGACTTCAGCTATTAACTGCATTGATTTTTCAGAAGGAGTTGTTAATGGAGGAGGTGAGGCAATGACTTCTAGTCTATGAATGAGCGGTTCTTCAGGGGTTTTAGAGGGAATTTCTTCTACTGAATGAAGAGTCATGCGATTTTCTGGAGCTAGTTCGGCAGGTAGAGAAAGGGGTAGTGTTTCTATAGGCTCATGGTGTAGCGGGACGAAATTTTCGATGTTTTCTAATGAGTTAATAGGAGATTCAAAAGTTCCAACCCCATTTTCAGCATTGTTGGGATCTAAAAAGAGAAAGAAGTAGGGCTGTCCTGTTGTGGGATTGATTGCTTTTGTTTTGTGTTTTTTAGTGTCCACTACGATGATTTCAAACTTATCAACTTTTTGGAGGAGGCGCGTGCGGATATCAAAAGAAGGGGAGGAAGGCTTTTTCTGGCCGCGCAGTCTATCAAATCTTCGAGGCTGAAAGGCATAGGAAAGACTGATTTGTCCTTGTCCAATCCAACCAAAGAGAGTATCGTAAGAGGTGTTGACTTCTAGTTTAAAAGCGTCTTGGATATCCATAGAAATTCTAGCAGATCCACCAATTGCTTGTTTGGAATTATTACAAAAATAATAAGGTCCAAAAGCGGTATAGAAGGCTATTTTTTTTGATCTACCTAGATGGACACCTAGCTCTGCGTTGACTCCTTGGAGGGCAAATTGTTCCTTTTGAGATAGATACATGTAGTTCCCTTGGAAGTGATCGAATGTGGTTCGGCCATATATCTTAGTGTGTTTACCAACAGGAAAGTATCCATTGATCCGGGCATCGATTTTTTCCCCGATAGTTTCTAGTCCACAAGAAATTTGGCTGTAGTTGAGCTTGGATGTTTGACGGAAGTCGTAATAGAGATTAGCTCCCCATATTCTAGAGTTCAGATAGCGTGCGCCCACGCCTATGTTGGCAGCGGGTCTTGCATTATTAAAAATATGCGCCCTTCCATCTAGGAAGGGGACCCAACGACCCCTGAGGGGCTCTAAGGGAAGAAAAAAGGCTTCTAGTGTTGTATACCCCTGATTATACCCGATCCCTTTTGATTCGATGTGTCTTAGCGTGAACCTGTCCGTATTGACAGATTCTTGTTTGTTCTGCTCTGCTGAGAAAAGCGGAGAGTGTAAGAGATAGGCGGATGTTAAAAAGAGAAGAGTTCTTTTCTTGGACAGGGGGTGCAAAAAGCGCGCCATATATTAATACCTCTTTATTTTGTTTATACAAATAATTGAAAATAAAATGGAAGAAAGTTTTTTTATTATAGAACTTGGTTGATTAAAAATGTGTATTTTATAATAAGGAAATCAATGAGCAATAAATTAATAGCCGTCTCTATTTTATTTTTTTTGGGGGCATGCACATCAATTCCTCAAATGGAAGGGGATGCGCGCGTTTCCCATATCTCATTAGAAAAAGTGGAAATAAAGACCCAGAACAGTGCCACTTTTGTAAAAGGAGATTGGCCAGGCTTAGACTGGTGGAAGGGGTTATGTGATCAACAACTAGCAGATTTAATGAAGCGAGGGCTGGAAGAAAACCCTACGCTGAAGAGAGCGCAAGCAAGGATTGCTAGCGCAGCTGAGTTTGCTAAGGTAAAGCGCTCTTTCTTTTCCTGCCGTAGGCATTGAAGCGCAGTCTAATTGGATGTATTACGGAAAGAACTCTTTTTTTAGATCGCTGGATCCTAATCTTCCTCCCTATATCGATCAGATTGATGTGGGTCCCACATTGAGTTATGAGTTCGATTTTTGGGGCAAAAACATGCATATGTTTAAATCAGCCTTGGGTTTAAAAAAAATGGAAGAGGCAGAACTTGCAAGTAGCACGCTCATTGTGACTACATCGATTGCGCAAGCTTATTTTAGTGTGCAAAAAGATTTGGCAAGAAAAGATCTGCTGCAAGAGATCGAGCGTTTACGATTTTCTTTTTTACAGTTGACTATCCAGAAAAGAACCCAAGGGTTGGGAACAGAGATGGACAATCTAAGGGCCAAAAAAAGGCTTGAAGATACCCAAGAAGCATTAGCCGCAAATGAAAGGTGCATTGAAACAGATCAATATATCATCGATAGCCTCGTGGGTGAGAGTCCAGGGACAAATGCCATTACCTTCACCTCTCTTGGTCCAGAGTCTGACTTTATTCTTCCCGAGAATATTGCCCTTGATTTGGTCGCAAGAAGGCCTGATTTAGCTGCGCAGATTTGGAGGGTAGAGTCAGCAGCTCACGATGTGGGCGCTGCTAAAGCAGATTTTTATCCAAACGTCGATCTGAATATATTTGCAGGGTTTGAGAGTTTACATTTTGAGACTTTATTCTCTCCGCAAAGTTATCTTTACACGATATTGCCAGCTATCCACCTGCCTATTTTTAATGCAGGGCGCATTAGATCTAACTTAAGAAGTAAAGTAGCTAAGTTTGAAGAGGCGATTTTTTCCTACAATGAAACGCTCCTTAGGGCAGCTCAGGAAGTTGCAGATAAAATTGCTGCGGTCAAGTGGGTTTCTGCTCAATTAAAGCTTCAAAAAGAAGCAGTTGCAACACTTAAAGCGCAAGTAGAGTTGGCTCAGTCTCGGCTATACCATGGTCTTGCAACCGCGCTTGAAGTGATTGAAGTCAAAGAGTTACTATGCTCAGAGCAGTTAAAGCTCATTGATCTTAAAGAACTGCTCATCCTTGCCAAAGTAGGCTTAATCAAAGCTTTGGGAGGAGGGTTCAATGGATGAGGTTAAGTCTCCTTCTAAATCTTCCCACGTTCTTTTGTGGATCACCGTCATTTTTGTTACAGCTGCTATTTTCATCTTTGCGTATTGGTACATGTGGGGGCGTTTTCAGGCGGGTACAAAAGATGCCTATGTCACAGGTAATATGGTCATTGTAACCCCGCAGGTTCACGGGACAATTAGCGCAATTTATGTCGACAATACGCAGCTTGTGGAGGAAGGACAGCTCCTGATTGAACTTGATTCTACAGACGCTAGAATAGCACTGCAGTCAGCAGAAGCAGAGCTAGGCCAGATGCTTCGTCATGTGACAAAATTATTTGCGCAAGTTGAGGAATATAAAGCGCAAATAGATATTAAAAAAGCAAAACTGAAGCAGGCTGTCCAAGATTTCGAGCATCGCAAGGGACTGATCGAAGAAGGGGGCGTGTCTACAGAAGATTTTGAACATTCTGAGAATTCTCTTTCTGCTGCAGTGGCTTCTCTTATATTTGCAGAGTACAGATATAAAGCAGCTCTTGCTCAAGTTGCTCATACCACTGTAGTAACCCATCCTCTTGTCAAAAAAGCAAAAGAGTCGCTCGAACTTGCCTGGATAAACCTCAAGCGTTGCCAAATTCTTGCGCCAGCAAAAGGGATTATCGCAAAACGGACAGCTCAAGTAGGAGAGACGGTAGGCTCTGGCTTTAATTTACTAGCGGTCATACCCCTAGACCAAATTTGGGTAGAGGCCAACTTCAAAGAAAGAGATCTACGATATGTCAGACTCGGGCAACCAGTTAGAGTCACAGCAGATTTTTATGGGAGTAGTGTAATTTTTAATGGGAATGTAATGGGAATAGAAGGTGGAACTGGTAGTGTTTTTTCTCTCCTTCCACCCCAAAATGCAACAGGTAATTGGATTAAAATTGTTCAGAGACTCCCCGTTAGAATTTCTCTGCCGATGGAACAGATTACCCAATATCCCCTGAGGTTGGGACTTTCTTTAGATGTTGTGATCGATACTCACGATCGTTTAGGAAAGGTTCTGCCTCAGGTAATGACTGAAAAACGTATCTATGGCTCGAGTGTCTATGGTAAGCAAATAGAAGGGGTAGAAGAGGTATTTGAAAGGATTATTAAAGAAAATGTGGGTACCCTTTTGATGGCGCAAGAGGATCGTTGAAAACTTTATCTTCAGCAACAAGAATTTTTTTGAACATAGCGCTTTGCATGGCAACGCTTCTTATTGTGCTTGATTACTCAATTGCCAATGTTTGTATTGCATACATTGCAGGGGATCTAGCTGTTAGTGTGGAGGAGGGGATTTATGTCATCACATCGTTTGCAGTGGGAAATGCCGTTGCTCTTCCCATGTCAGATTGGCTTTCTAAAAGAGTTGGATTGGTGAAATGCCTTGTAAGCTCTGTAATTCTCTTTGCTTTATTTTCTTTTCTCTGTGGATTTTCCTTTAATATTACAATGCTTGTCATATGTAGATTTTTTCAGGGGCTTGTTTCGGGTCCTTTGGTCCCTTTAAGCCAGACACTTCTCATAGAAGTTAATCCTCCAGAAAAGAAAAATAAGGTGCTAGCTTTTTTTAGTGCTGTTGTTTTGATAGGGCCTATTCTTGGTCCCGTACTCGGAGGATGGATTGCGTTTGATTATTCCTGGCCCTGGATTTTTTATATCAATATTCCTATAGGTCTTATTGCAGCTACCGTAATTTGGGCGCTGCTCAAAGATAAGGTAGGGATCTTAGAAAAAAAACCGATGGATTGGTTAGGTTTTTCCCTTCTTCTAATCGGCGTTGCCACGCTGCAGATTATCCTTGATAAAGGACAACAATTTGATTGGTTCCGATCACACATTATTAAGAGTTTAGCAACTATTTGCCTGATTTCCTTCACTTTTTTTATTGCTTGGGAGCTTAAGCACCATCGGCCTTTTGTCGATTTAAGGCTGATGAAGATCGGAAGCTTTTTTACCTCTCTATTTTCCTTTAT
This sequence comes from Rhabdochlamydiaceae bacterium, assembly GCA_047459655.1. Classification (GTDB taxonomy): domain Bacteria; phylum Chlamydiota; class Chlamydiia; order Chlamydiales; family Rhabdochlamydiaceae; genus CANJJB01. The sequence goes on along the minus strand of JAJREF010000002.1, from coordinate 116,948 downwards.
GTTTTTCTATGCCCTTTACTTTGGGTCAATCGTCTTAGTTCCCCTATGGCTTAAGGAGTATATGAATTATACTGCCCCATGGTCAGGCTTTGCAGTTGCACCTTTTGGGATTTTCCCCTTTCTTTTTCTGCTTTTATTGGTCAAGTGATCAACAGATTCGGAACGTTGAGGCCTATGATTTTAGGAGTGGTATGCTTTATATTATCCTCTTTCTACCCCACTTTATTTGACACTAACATCGACTTCTTTCACATCGCCTTATCACGTTTCTTTTTTGGAATTGGAGTGACCTTATTTATAACACCTGCATTTGCTTTGAGTCTGCAAGATATTCCCAGCCCAAGCCTTCCCAGTGCAACAGGTCTTTTCCATTTTGTAAGAGCAATGGTTGGAGGATTTGGGACATCTATTTTTACCACGTTGTGGGAAAGGAGAACAAGCTACCATCATGAAGTTCTAGGAGAGCATGCCACCCCATTTTCTTGGCAAACCAATGAAATGTTAACGGATTTAAGTACCCAAGGCCTCAAAGGCCAAGAGGGCCTTGCCGCCCTCAATGTGATTGTTGATCAGCAAGCTGCTATGCTCGGATTAAATGATTGTTTCTATATTATGGGATGGGTCTTTATTTTTCTCATTCCCATTCTCAGTGCCTTCTACATCTATGGACGAAGAGGAAACCAAGCTCAGGCTCTTGTTGTAAAAAATTAGCGCCTAGCAAGAAATAGACACGTCATCTGTGGCGCATAAAGCCTTGTCTTTTTTTTGGCAATAATTGCCTTTCTTTATCGTTTTGTGGCAACAGATCCTTTTCTTCATAGTACCAAAACCAACCCATATCATGGACTACAAGATTATTTTCCTCGGCAAACAAGTCTACAGCGCGTTTAAGATCGTCTTTCCAGTAATAATCATCTCCACAGAGGATGCCATGTCCTTTGACAAAAGGAAACCAGGTCTGTAAGTCTGCATAAACATTCTCGAAGTCGTGGGTAGCATCGAGATAGATTAAATCAGGTTTAACTGTAAACGTTTTAGCAGCTTCTAGACTAGACATTCTCAATGGGATGATCTTATGGGTTAGGTTTGTATGGATTACATTTGAAAGAAATTGTGTATATAAATTAGGTATATCATAGGCGCTATTATCCTCGTTAGGAGACCCCAGCCAGTGATCAACCGCATACACCACGCCATCTTCGGGAAGCATATTGGCTATATGGCGTGTAGAGGCTCCAAGCCAAGAACCTACTTCAACGACTACTTTTACTTGCCTCTTTTTTATAAGCTTTTCTATGTTTACTCGATTCCCTCCGCAAACCAACCGTGGGGATTAAAGGGTAAGAGCTCTACGCTATCATAAGGTGGTGGGAGGTCAGTCGGGTTCGCTGTTAATCCTATCCATTGACATAATAATATTAATAAACACATCAACATCTTTAACTCCTTTGATTTTTCGATTCTGCTAGGTATGTATCGCTATAGCAAGAAAACATCTGGGTAATTGAAATTAATTTCTAACATATCAGCGCAATGTCAAAAAGAACAAGAGATTAAATTTTGTATTCAAAATGAACATTTCATGTAAGGTGTCTATCTGCAAGAATATGCGTTCAGAGTTTACAAAAAGGGAGTGGGATCTATGTCTTGGCTGATTGTTTTTTTAAAGATTGCTTAAGTAACCTCTGGACAAGTCATTTGCCGAATCTTGCCGCCAATTTTTGCGAATATGAGATTTTTCGAACTCGCTAACATTCTGCATGTTAGCTGCGCTCTCCAAAATCGTCATCTTCGAAAAATTGATCAGCAATCTCCGACAAAGCACTTGTCCAGAGGTTCCTTAACTACCACATCTGGAAGGCTTCTATTTAAGCTAATTATCGCTCTATGTTTATCATCTTGTATTTTGGCGTCTTCTTATACCGTTAATCTAATTTGGCAGATAGAAGCATTAGATGCCTTTCCTGAAAAATTTCATCAGCGAGACTGGATAAGAGAAATATTAGAAGTAGTAGATGGAAAATATGAAATCTTCATGGATAAATCAATCATTATTTGTGGGGGAGTTGGAGATAAAATTGAACATTATTTTGCTAAATTACACGATATGAAATACAAAGTAGGCGCTATTATTTCATCAGATGAAATTTATACAGAATCAACGAACTTTTATCAGTATTGCGCATTTGTTTTAAGAAATTATTGGCATAAAAAATTTCTAAAACCCATTCTGAACACAAGGAATATATTTAGAAAAAAGCAGCCATTAGCGGTTGTAAATACAAAGATCAAATTTTTTCTATTCGGATACGAGCAGGTTTTTTGGGGAGATGGGATGCACCCTGAGATTAAGAGGTTTCTAAGCGGATGTACAACTGGAGTTTTGCAGGGCAGATTACCAAAAGCACCCGAATAGCAATGGCTCCAAGCATGAAAATATTCCTCACTATTTTATACATGAGATCATGTCTTTTAATGGGCCAGATTCTCTTTCTATTGAGGAGTATCGAAACTTGTTTCTAAATACCACCTTTATGCCATGCCCTAAGGGTTGTTGGAATTTTGATTGCTTTAGAGTCTGCGAAGCCTTGGAATGTGGTTGTATTTCGATTGTTGAAAAAATTCCTTTTGATTATTTCCAAAGGCTAATGGGAGATTATCCTTTCTTGGCAGTTAATACTTGGGTGAGGCGCCAGCTATTGTCCAAAAATTATTAGAAAACCCTGTGGAGCTAGAAGCGCTTCGTGCAAAGTGTTATGCATGGTGGCTTGAGTACAAAAAAACTATGAAAAGGGAAATAGCAGATCTTATAAATGAATCTTTTTTCTCACTAGACAAGTAAAAAACCGATTGCGCCAAATTTGAGCGATTGGTATCCTGTCTTCTTCAGCGGAAAGAAAAAAGACTGAATATGAAAGAATTTATTGCATATCTAATTCAAAATCTTGTTGATCAACCTGAATCTGTCGATATCCAAATAGTAGAGGGCGATCAGGGAACCATGATAGAAGTCAGAGCTTTTTCAGGCGATGTCGCTAAAATTATTGGCAAGCAAGGTCGTACTATTAAGGCCCTACGCACGATCGCCATGATTGTGGGAGCAAGATTTGGTAGACGCGTTCGTATTGAGCTTATCCAGTAAATATTTTCTATTAGAAAAATTCTCACGTCGTGTTTAATGTGTATAATCATCATTTAACCCCAGATGGGTTGCTGTGCATTCGAATTTTATCTTCGAAGGATCAAAGGTTCAAGGTTTTGACCTGCCTCTAAAAGCAAGAATTCCCACTTTTCATAAAAAAGAGAATCATTATCATTGCGGGGCCTACGGGAGTGGGAAAGACGCAACTTTCTCTTATGATTGCACGAGCCATAGGGGGAGAGATTGTGTCTGCTGATTCGATGCAAGTCTACAGGGGTATGGATATTGGAACCGCTAAAGTTACACCTGCAGAAAGAGGCTCTATCCGCCACCATCTGATCGATAGCCGGGATCTTGATGAAACATTTAATGTGGTTGAGTTTTACAGCGAGGCTATGCAGGCCTTTAGGGAAATTTTTGCAAGAGATCATGTGCCGATTGTAGTAGGAGGAACAGGTTTTTATATCCACTCTTTAATCTATGGGCCACCGTGTGGTCCTGCTTCAGTTCCTGAAGTAAGAGAAAAGCTAGAACAAGAGGTAGATGTTCTTGGCTTACTTGCTATGTATGAAAGGTTAAAAAAATTAGATGCTGAATATGCTGCTACCATTACTTTTAGAGACCGCCATAAAATCGTGCGTGCCCTTGAAATCATCACTCTAACAAATCAGAAAGTCTCTTTTTTTGAGAAAGCATGCCACATCTCCCATGAATATGATTTTCGATGTTGGTTTGTGTATACGCCCAAAGAGGTTTTATATCCCAAGATTGAAGCAAGATGTGAGCAGATGCTCACGAATGGGTTTGTGCAGGAGGTCAAGCAATTAGATCAAGAAGGTCTTCGTAATAATACGACAGCTGCCCAAGCAATTGGCTATCGCCAGTGTCTAGATTTTTTAAAGACTCCTCAGACGGTCGAAGATTGGACCCAATTTGTAGACCTTTTTAAGCAAGCTTCACGCCGCTACGCGAAGCGGCAGTTCACGTGGTTTAGGAAAGAAGAGCTCTTTCGTTGGATCGATATTGGCACTATGGGCTTTGATCATACCGCCGAAATGATTATTCAAGATTATGAGCTAGGGTAAGGCTAAAAAAAAACTTTAGACTTTAATCTTAATAACTCTTTGCATTAGACTGTCTTCCTAGGATTTAAATATATGAGTATTACGACTGAAGACCTACAGGCAGAGCAAGATCCTATCCAAGCAGAAAAAGAGCTTGCTCCTTTTGACAAATTTCAAGAATCTCTAAGTCAATCTAAGAAACCAGAAGAGAAGATTCGCTTGAGTCTTGATTTCATGCAAAAGGCCCTTGCTGAAAAATCCTCTCCTCGGTTTAGAGACTTTTGGGAAATTAAGAAGATCTGCCTCCCCTTTTTCAAGGAAAATCTTAACTCTTCCTCCCGTTCCCGCTTTTGGAAGGAATATATTGAAATTTCTGCAGAAGGAAAGCAACTCAAGGATATACTGGATGAACAGTCGGCTTTCATCGTAGAACAACTAGATTTGGCTATTAACGCTCTCGAGCAAGATTTGCTAAATCGAGATAAGATCATAGCGCAGCTTCCCTGCCAGGTATCTTTGGATTTTGTCCAGACACTTTCTAAAAACAAAGAGCTCTACCATGCTCTGCAACGAGAGTTGCATTGGCTAAATACCATGGCCTCGCGTGTTAATAGCTTGCGTAAAGAAATCATTAAAACAGAAATGAGAGCACGGATCAAGAACAAGTTTTTTGAGCGTCTTTCAATTGTGGGTGATAGTGTTTTCCCAAGACGGAAAGAATTAATTAAGCAAGTCTCAGAACAGTTTTTAAGGGATTTGGAAGCATTTGCTAAAATAAACTTCGAAGATGCTTCTCAAGCAAACCAGCCTACTTTTAACGTCAAGGCAGAGAATTAAAAGCCTTCAGTCTGTTGCAAAGGATTTTACGTTAGATGCCCATAGTTTTAACCATACGCGTGTTATTCTGAGTAAATGCTGGGATCTTTTAAAAGAGAGAGAAGATGCTTTTAGAAAGGAATACCTACAGAAAAAAGAAGAAAGTAGGCAGGTCTTAGTGAAAGTTTCTAAAGAAGAAGAGGAAAGAAATTTACAAATAGAAGTGCTACAACGTCAAAAGAGAGAAAAACTAGAAGAGCTTCGTACTGAAATCCAGCAAGCTCTAGAATCTGTTGAAGTTACTCCTCTTGATTTAGCAATTGCACTCCGCGAACAACTTTCTCAGAAAGTCAAAAAATTGATGTTAGCCGTTGCTGAAAAAGAAATTCTAGAGAATCTTTTGAAGAAAATGCGAGATAAAATCCTCGATAAAAAAGAAAAAGCTTTATCTACTCTTTCCCCAGAGCAGCAGCAATCTCTTGCCTATTTAAATGAGAAATTGGCAGAAGGGCAAGCTCAACGCGCTGAGATCAAGTTGCAAGTAGACCATTACCGCAAAGCTCTTGCTGGGTCTGACTTTGACTTCGAAAAAGCCATGCATTACCGAGAGATGATGGATGCGGAAAAATTGCGCTTAGATAAAGTCAATGCTGCTATAGAAGATATAGAAGATAAGATCAGCAGCTTGGAAGATAGACCTCTTGCGTAACTAAGGGCTCCGGGATGTTGAAACTCGCCGCCTTTGATCTTGATAAGACTCTTTTAGCTTCTAACAGCAGTTACGAGTTTTGTAGACATCTTTACAAATGCAAGATCATTTCTTTTAAACAATTACTCTGTTGTGCAGCCTATAGAATAGGCCACGAACTTTCTTTTCTTTCCATTGAAGAATTGCATGACAAGGTATTTAAAAAAATCCTTCTAGGACTACCTCTTACTACCTTAAAAAAACAGGTTCCCTCTTTTTTGGAGAACTTTCTATTTTCTTCTCTTTACTTGCCAACGGTGGCAGAATTATTCAAAGCTCAAAAAAGAGGCGATTATACAGTTATTCTGTCTAATTCCCCTGACTTTTTAGTAGAGCCTATTGCCCAATTTTTTCAAGTCGATGAGTGGGGAGCAACCAAGTACACAGTTGACAAAGATCGCCGCTTGTGCAAGATTGCGAAATTAATGGAAGGAAGAAATAAAGCAGCTTATCTGTTGGAATTAGCTATACATTTTCAAATATCGAAAGACGCTATCACAGCTTATTCTGATAGTTACCATGACCTCCCTTTTCTTCTAGAAGCAGGTTGTCCCATCGCTGTGAATCCAGACCGTAAACTCTTAAAAATAGCCCGCCTACGCAAATGGAGTGTGATTTGAGCAAGGTAAAAAAAGTTGGTTTCTTTGGGGGAACATTCGATCCCATTCACATTGGACATGTAAATCTTGCGATTCAAATGCTAGAAATCCATGAGCTTGATGAAGTCCTTATTTGCCCTGTTAGTCAATCTCCTCATAAACAAGAAGAGCCTCCTGTTGCGACAAAAGATCAAAGGCGGGCAATGGTAGTAGCTGCCATTGGCCCTATTCCCAAGTTCACGTTTTTAGATATTGAAATCCAAAAAACAGCCCCCTGTTATACGATTGACTCTATTAGATACCTGATTAAAATGGATGCAAGCAAAGAGAAAGAGTATCACCTAATTTTAGGAGAAGATGCCTTAGAAAACTTTCACTTATGGAAAGATTTTGAAGAGCTTGTAGAGCTAGCCCCTCCCTTGATCGGAACTCGGATACAGGAAAATGAGTTATCTAATAAACAACTCCCTAAAAAAGTGGCTACTATTTTGAAAGAAGGGCTTACGAAAACATCAATCATAGAAATCAGCAGCACAGATATCAGGGCGCGCCTCAAAAAAAACCTATATTGCGGACATTTACTCCCTATTAAAGTAGGAGAGTACATTAAAGAAAATGGACTCTACGTATGAAAAGAGATCCCTTAGACACTTTGAATCTCATTGCGCAAACAATCTACGATAAAAAAGGGATTAACATCCTAGCTCTCGATGTACGAGGCGTTTCTTTTATGACAGATTACGTCATTATCGCAGAAGGTAATGTTGATCGCCATGTAAGCGCTATCGGTAAGGCTATCATAGAAGCTCTAGAAAAAAAGGGCGAAGTAGTCGAGCATACAGAAGGAGTTAAAGAAGGGGAATGGGCTGTTCTTGATCTCTTTGACATCATGGTCCATCTTTTCCAGCCAGGTCTCAGAGATAAATACCAGCTTGAGCAGCTCTGGAAAGAGGGAAAAATCGTCGACCTTACTATTAACGTAGGGGCTAATAAAGAAACCCAAAAAGAAAAAGCGGAATTTCCCCTTTAAGGAACCTCTGGACAAGTCATTTGCCAAATCTTGCCGCCAATTTTTGCGAATACTAGATTTTTCGAACTCTCTAACATTCTACATGTTAGCTGCGTTCTCCAAAATCGTCGTCTTCGAAAAACTGATCAGCAATCTCCGACAAAGCACTTATCCAGAGACTCCCTAATGAGCCCAACAGAAGCCAAAATCGACACGTAGTGTTCTACTGTTTTGTGATCTATTCCCAAGTTCTTGGCTAAATTGTGCATATTTAGTTCTCCCGGGGGGGTGAAGCAAGATATGTCAGTAGTTTCTTGAAGTACTGAAGATTGGGCGTTTTCAAATTGTAGTAGTTTGCTATATCTTCAAAAATTGTTTTCCCAATGACTCTAGAGATTTTTTCATAGTAAGAATTGGGGTCTTCAAATATAAAAGGATAATATCCCTGCTTGAGGTCCTCTTCAAAGTAAGGAAGTATTCTATCCACGCCCTTGATAGTCGAACATGCGAAGTGTACTCCAAATTTTGTGAAAGCGCAATCTAAAAATATTGAGAAATATTGCCTTATTACGCTATATTCCAAGCTACTTATGTCTAAAAAAAGAGTTGTTATTACAGGAATGGGTATCGTATCTTGCTTAGGAAACGATGTTGACCGGTTCTATCAGGATTTACTTGATGGAAAAAGTGGAGTCTCCGCGATTCATCAGTTCCCTTGCGAAGAGTACCCTACTCGCTTTGCAGGAAGCGTTCTTTCTTTCGATACAGAGAACTACATTGATAAAAAACAAGCAAGGCGTATAGATCCCTATATTCGCTATGGAATGGTAGCTGGGAAAAAATCCTTGGAGCAAGCGGGCCTTTTAGGACCTAACTTAGAGACGCTAAATAAAGAGCGTTGTGGAATCATCATAGGTTCTGGGATGGGTGGGATGAATGTTTTTTATGACGGTGTTGGAACACTGTTAAATCAGGGCTTTAAAAGACTTACGCCTTTTTTTGTCCCTTATATTATTACCAACATGTGTGGAGCTCTTTTAGCAATTGACCTAGGTTTTAAGGGCCCGAACTACTCAATTTCGACAGCATGTGCAACTGGTAGTTACTCGATTAATGCAGCCGCAGAGCATATTCGCAGGGGAGAAGCAGATCTCATGCTTTGTGGAGGATCAGAAGCTCCGCTTACTCCTATTGGTGTCGCAGGGTTTGTTGCTATTAAAGCTTTGTCTGAAAGAAATGATGAACCCACAAAAGCTTCTCGCCCTTGGGATAAAAAAAGAGATGGGTTTGTTATGGGAGAAGGCTCAGCTGTTTTGGTTCTGGAGAGTTTAGAGCATGCGCTTGCTAGGGGAGCTGTTATTCTTGGGGAATATTTAGGTGGGGCTGTCAATTGTGATGCTTACCATATGACTAGCCCTCGAGAAGACGGCACTGAGGTAGCTTTCTGTATGGAAAAAGCAATCGAAGATGCAGGAATTTCCAAAAAAGACATCAATTATGTGAATGCGCATGCAACATCTACTCCGGCTGGAGATATGTGTGAAATTTTTGGACTTCAAAAAGTATTTGGTGGCCAGATGGATAAGATAGTTGTCAATGCCACAAAATCTATGATTGGTCATACATTGGGAGCCGCAGGTGCTTTTGGAGCAGTTGTAGCTCTACAAGCGATTCTTAAGAAAAAAATCCACCCCACCATCAATGTCGACGAACCTGAAGAGGGGCTTGGTTCTACAAATATTGTTGCTGGTAAAGCTCAAGATCTCACTGTAACTGCAGCTCTTATCAACGCTTTTGGATTTGGCGGGCATAACTCTTCCATGATTATTGCTCCCTATAAGGGGTTGTAAAACAATAAAATGAACGATTTGACCAGCGTAAAATCGTCTAAAATCGACGATCGGAAATGGGGTAGTATTCATAGGGATATAACCCCATTTCCGATCATCGATTTTCGATTGATTTGGCGCGGTGAAATCGTTCATTTTATTGTTTTACAACCCCTAAAGGATAGCTCATGCGCGTAGTACAAGAGGAATCCTTTGGAATCATTCCTCTAATTTGGAGGCAATCCCATTGGCATGTCCTGCTCGTTCTTCATCAAAAAGGAAAGCATTGGGCCTTTCCAAAAGGTCATGGTAATCCAGGAGAAAGCCCTCTTCAATCAGCAGAGCGCGAATTAAAAGAAGAAACAGGCCTTAACGTGGATAGCGTTTTGCAAGATGATCCTCTGGTAGAAAAATACCGATTTTATCGTAAACAGGAAATTATTCAAAAAAAAGTGTCCTATTTCCCTGCAATTGTTTCAGGAGATTTGATTTTACAAGAAGAAGAGATCCAAGATGCAAAATGGGTGTTGTTAGAAGAAGCTGTATCTCATCTTTTTTTTAATGAGTCCAAATCAATGTGTAAGGCATTACTCCAGTTCCTAAAAAAATCGTAGGGATTCGATGGTTTTATTTAAAAAAATAAAAGAACTATTCCAGCCTAAAATAGAATTGATTGTCAGACACTGCCATTTTTCTGAAATTAGCACGCACAAAAATCGCCTGTCTGGATTTTCTAGAAAAAAATGTTATGACAATTTACTAGCTACGCTTGATCCCAAAAGAGTTAACCTTACATTTCTTTTAGATATCCACCACCCTTCTCCAGCCCCTCACTTTGTACGAGAGCAAACAAAATATCCGGTGGTTGAAATTAAAGAAGGAACAGAAACAGGATCTTTTCTCTACTTGCTCTCTTATGTCGAAAGCCTTGCACTTTCTCCCGATACAATAGTCTATTTTTTAGAAGATGATTACTTGCATAGAGAGGGATGGGTCGATGTTTTAATGGAGGGATTCTCAATTCCAGATGCGCATTATATCACACTATTTGATCACCGTGATAAATACTTTCATCCGAATTATAGCAATTTACAATCGAAAATCTTTCATACAGAGCATTGTCACTGGAGAACGACTCCTTCCACGACAAATACTTATGCCATGCGCTATGGTACTCTCCAACAAGATATCACAATCCATAGACAATTTTCAGAGGGGCGTAAAATTTCTGCTGACCATGAGAAGTTTTTAGCTTTAGGAAAGCAGGGACGGAATTTAGTTTCCTCTGTCCCAGGATGGTCTACACATGTCGAAGAAGAGTATCTCTCTCCTTGCATAGACTGGAAGAAGATTTTAGCGTAAGAGAGGTAGTTGTAAACTCAGGTTCACTCAAATTTCGGGGTTAGGAACTGGGCAAGAATATTCGAATAGGATATATCGGTATCTATGTTGAAAAAGATTGGGACATGGTTCATCGTTGTAATTGTCAAAACTTGTTTACGCCTACGCTACCGCGTGCACGTGCGTGGGCTAGAAAATCTTAAGCGGCTCCATAACAAGAGCGGTACGCTTTTTCTTCCTAGCCACCCTGCCGAGATTGATCCTGTTATTCTAATGACAATACTATGGGGAAATTTCAGCCTCATTCTTTGGTCATAGAGCATTTTTATTACTTACCTGGTATTCGCTACTTGATGGAGCTTGTCGGAGCAATTCCCATCCCAGATATGATGGATAGAGTTTCCAATAAATGGAAAGAGAAGAAGATTGAAAGGCTTTTTAGTGATATCCAAGAGCAATTGCGAGAGGGGGATAATTTTCTCATCTACCCAGCTGGAAAACTAAGAGTCTCTAATGGAGAAAAAATAGGAGGGGCTTCCTTAGTACATAATTTAGTACAAGCGTGCCCTGACCTGAATATTGTACTCATACGGACAACAGGACTGTGGGGTAGTAGATTTTCTAAAGCCGTGAGTGGATCTAGACCTGATTTTGGCAAAGTTCTTATAGAAGGCATTAAGTCAATTTTTAAAAATGGTATTTTTTTTACCCCTAAAAGAGATGTGCTCAGTTGAAATAGAGCTACCCCCACAAGATTTCCCTTTGAAAGGCTCTCGCCTGGAGATGAATCAATATTTAGAGCGGTGGTACAACACGCCCGAAGTAGAGCCTGTTAAACTGGTGTCAGATCGCTTCTGGAAGGAGTGCTTACCCACAACAGCTCTCCAAGAGCAAGTAGCTGTGGAGCAGACAAACATCACCATTTCTCCTGAAATTGAAAAAGAAGTTACGAAAAAGATTTCCGATATTTCCCGTCAAAGTCCAGAAAAAATCGAAAGAAAGTCTCACCTATCGCGCGATATTGGGCTTGATTCTTTAGACATGGCTGATCTATATCTTTTTCTAGAAAACAAATATGATTTAGAGGATTTAGCCGCTAGCCCAATAGAGACAGTAGGAGATATCTTGCGCGCGATTAGTGGCGCAGTGGAAACAAAAAGGAAAAACCAGATGAAATAGCACATGTAGGATGGCCTGAAGAAAGAACAAGGCCGCCTGCTCTTGCGCCTACAGGAGAGACAATCCAAGAAGCTTTCTTAAGAGCCTGTGATCGGATGGATGGCTCAGTAGCATGTGCAGATATCTTCAAACGGCGTGATGACATATAGACGTTTTAAGCTCGGCGCCTTGATTCTTGCTAAAAAGCTACAAAAGCTAGATGGGAAATATATCGGAATTCTCCTTCCTCTTCTGCGTCTACTTATCTAGTGATCCTTGCAACGCTTTTAGCTAAAAAAATTCCTGTAATGCTCAATTGGACGGTAGGAGCAAGGGCGCTAGAGCACTGTGTAAAAAATTCCCACCTTCGCCATGTACTCAGTTCTAGGCGTTTTTTAAATAATGTCAAGAACGCTGATTTAGATCCTATTGAAGATATGCTCCTCCTATTGGAAGAGATAAAAGAGAAAATCACATTTGGCGATAAACTATCTGGTTTTTATCATCTTCTAAAAGATGCAGAAGCCTTATTGGAAGATTTTGATTTGAGAGACATCCGCGACACAGATCAAGCTGTTATTTTATTTACAAGTGGCACAGAAACCCTGCCTAAAGGGGTTCCTCCTCTCATCATAATATTTTAACAAATCAGCAAGCAGGCTTCTCTTGCGTCGATTTTAATGCTAAAGATATTTTTTATGGGGTCTTGCCCCCTTTTCACTCCTTTGGCTTTTCTGTGACCGGTCTTTTCCCCCTTTTATCAGGAATGAGGGTATATTATGCACCAGATCCTACCGACTATCACTTGATTGGAAGACAAATTGGTAAGTGGAAAGCCACCATCTTTTGCTGCGCGCCTACATTTATCAAAGGGGTGTTTCAAGTAGCAACACCTGAGCAACTAGAGAGCCTTCGTTACATCGTATCGGGAGCGGAAAAAACACCCAAAGAATTATTTGACTATGTTGAGAAGCTGGGTGGTGGCAAGGAAATCATTGAAGGGTATGGAATTACCGAGTGTGCTCCTATTGTGAGTATTACGAGGCCTGGGAAACCGAAGAAGGGTGTTGGCAAGCCGATCCCTGGTGTTGATATCTGCATCATCGATGTGGAGACAAATATCCCTTTGCTTATTGGTAAAGAAGGGGAGATCTGTATCCGAGGTCCTAACGTTTTTTATGGGTATTTAGGATCTCAAAAAATTCCTTTTATTACAATTCAAGGTAAAAATTGGTACCGCTCCGGCGATAAAGGATTCATGGACCATGAGGGTAACTTATTGATTTCAGGCAGGCTGAAGCGTTTTGCCAAAATTGGGGGAGATGGTGAGCTTAGGGGGGCTTGAAGAAGAGCTTTATCTTCTAGCACTCGATAAAAAATGGCCACTTCCGTTACAATTAGAGGGTCCTGCCCTGGCGGTGTCTGTCTTAGAAAGAGAGAGTGAAAAGCCGACAATTGTCCTTTTTGCAACATTTGATATTTCTAGAGAAGAAGTTAACCAAGCTCTGAGAGAACATGGCCACGGCGCTATTATAAAAATTGGGGAAGTACGTAAAATAGGACAGATCCCTTTAACCGGCACAGGAAAGACACATTACCGTGCTTTAGATGAGCTACTTTGCAAATGAAATTGTTCAACACAGAAACCAAAGAGAAAGAAGAGATCATCCCTGCAGAGGGCAATATCATCCGCATGTATACCTGTGGCCCTACTGTTTATAACTACGCCCATATTGGAAACTTCCGGACCTATGTTTTTGAAGATTTGCTTAGACGTTCTTTAAAATTTTTTGGGATGCAAGTGATCCAGGCTATGAATATCACAGACGTAGAAGATAAGACCATTCGGGGAGCTCTGAGCGAGAAGGTTTCTTTAAAAGCATTCACAGAAAAATATACCACTGCCTTTTTTGAAGACTTAAGCCAGCTAGGTATTGAGCCTGTAGAATATTACCCCCTTGCAACCGATTATATTGGAATGATGATTGAGATCATTGAAAAACTGCTAGAAGAGGGGATCGCTTATCAAGGATCAGATGGCAGCATCTACTATAACATTACAAAGTTTCCTTCCTATGGAAGGCTCTCCCATTTACAGCTCTGTGATCTCCAAGCGGGGGCTTCTAAGAGGACCGCAGGAGATGAATATGATAAAGAGCATGTCTCTGACTTTGCTCTCTGGAAAGCGTACGATCATGAGCGGGATGGCAATATTTTTTGGGAAAGTCCCTTTGGTAAGGGGCGTCCTGGGTGGCATATCGAATGTTCCGCGATGGCCATGCAAATCCTTGGCTACACCGTCGATATCCACGTAGGTGGGGTCGATAATATGTTTCCCCACCACGAGAATGAAATTGCTCAATCAGAGGCCTTTTCTAAACAGCGCTTTGTAAGATATTGGCTCCATGTTGAACACCTCTTAGTCGATCATCGCAAAATGTCAAAAAGTGCTAAGAACTTCTATACTCTCAGAGACTTACTCAAACAAGGCTTTACAGGACTCCAAGTTCGCTACATGCTTCTCCAAGTCCACTACCGCACGCAGATGAACTTTACGATCGAAGGGCTTCACGCAGCTGCTAAATCGCTTCAAAGAATAGAAGATTTTATCCTGCGCCTAAAAAGTGTAGAAACCATGAAAAGCGCTGGCTTAGTAGAGCCCCTCCTTAAACAAACCCACCAAGCTTTTTCAGAGGCACTCTCTGATGATATCAATATCTCTTTAGCGTTTGCAGCGCTCTTTGAACTGATTAGGCAGTTCAATACCCTTGCTGATGAAGATAAAGTCAGCAGAGAAGATGCGCAGAAAACGCTTGACTTTCTCCAGCAAATCGATCAAGTACTGGGAGTACTGCCTTTAGGGACTAAACAAGCAGATGTTTCAGGCGATCTTCTTCTTCTCTTAACAAAAAGAGAAGAAGCAAGAAGTGCAAAAAACTGGAAAGAAGCAGACGCCTGCAGAGATCTTTTACTTGCCAAGGGCTTTGCCATAGAAGATACCCCTACGGGCGCTAGATTAAAGAAAAAAGGAGCGTAATGAAAAATCAAAAAAGCACAACCAAAGATGAACGCTTTCTCATCAAACTCCACGAGATGGCTCTTGCCGCAGGTGATGTTACAACTGAGATCGATCGTTATCTCATTGGACAAGCCATCGGCCAAAACGACAAAGGGATCGATACCATCGTCAAACACTTAGCCCAAGCCAACTTCATCAAAAAAGGGGAAGGCAACGTCCTTTATCTAACAACCAATGGTATTGGCCTTGTCGACACTCTCTTAAAAGATTTTGGGTTGTCATGAGTAAAGCTACAGATTCCCTTAGAGCTTTAAAAGCAGCCCTCCACGATGAAGATCCTCGTGTATGCCGCCTTGCGCTGCGCGATCTAGCCGCCTCTCAGGTGAGCAAAGAAGCAAATGACCAAGAATTCGAACAGGTGCTCAAAGAGTTCCTTGCTGAAAAAGAATCTCTACTAAAGGGCCTACGCTAATCTTTAGCAGGTGTAGAAACTTCTGCTAAAAACTGTGAGAGAATTCCATTAAATGCATCCGCTCTTGCTAACAGGGTAGCATGACCCGCACCATCAATTATGTGAACTCTCCCTGACCAGAGATTTTTATAACATACTTCTTGAGTCAAATAATCGTTATTTACACCCTCATCTTTTTCTCCTGCGATTATAAGAAGAGGGGTCGTTGATTTTTCAACAGCTTGTTTTTGGTTGTTTCCCTCTCCTCTTATCAAAGAAGCAAGCATATGCGATCGTGCTAATCCATGAGTTCTTAGGGTTGCATCCAGAAGATAATGATCTGTTGTAAGATCAATACCACCGCATCTGTTAAACTCTTGCGCTTCTCTAATTGTAAAAACCTCTTTGCCCAGCAAATTTTGGATAACGGGAATGGGTCTGAATCCTGCATTAAATCCTTCTTGACTGAAAGGAATAGGAGGCGTACCGGTAATACAAAGTCCTATAAGACGGGTGGGTTGCTGTTGATCCATTTCAATGCCAATATGACCACCCAGAGACCAACCCAAAACTACTACCCGATTGATTTTCATTGCATCTATAACTTCAAAGATTATTTGGGCATAGCCTGGGATAGAATAAATAGAAGGATTTTTTGCATTTTCACTCATACCATGCCCGGGGAGATCGACCGCTATAAAACGGAAAGTGTGGCCAAGAGCTGAGAATTGTTGATGGAAAGCTTCCTTGCAGGCTGAATTACTATGAAGGCAAACAACAGGTATTCCCTCTCCTTGACTATCCCAGACTGAAATGGTTCCTTCAGATGTCTGTACTGTGTTTTTTATGCCTATAGCTTCCATATATTCCCCCCTTGACCCTATTTTTAAGAGGTCTATTTTATTGCATGGGATAGTTTAGAGACAAGAGATAAATAAGCCAATTTTTGTTATGGAAAGGGCTAGATTTACTCTATCTAGCCCTGATTGCTCTTACCAACTCAGATTTCCTGAGGATTGGTACTCAGTGACCCGTGTTTCGAAGAAGTTTTTCTCTTTGCCAAGGTCGATGGTTTCACTCATCCAAGGGAAAGGATTTTTCGACTTATAGATGGGCTTAAGACCAATTCTTTCAAGGCGTCTGTCAGCGATATACTGGACATATTCGCGGAACATGGGGGCTGTAAGGCCAAGGATCCCGCGGGGTAAACAGTCAGCTGCATATAGATATTCTAATTCAACAGCTTTCTGGATACGTTCAATGATGTGTTTTTGGAATGCCTCTGTCCACAAGTGGGGATTTTCTTCCTTGATACCGTTGATAAGATCTATCCCGAAGTTAAGATGGACGGTTTCATCGCGGAGGATGTACTGAAACTGCTCTCCAATCCCTGTCATTTTGTTTTGACGGTGGAAAGAGAGAATCATGACAAATCCGCTGTAGAAGAAGATCCCTTCCATGATGAGGTAGTATCCAATCAAGTTTTCGAGAAACTTCTGAGCTCCTTCAGGGGTAGCTGTTGTAAAATTAGGATCCATAAGATCTTTTGTAAGCTCCATCTCAAATTGATCTTTATTGCGGATCGAGTTGACCTCATTGTACATATTAAAGACCTCTCCTTGATCAAGAGATAACGACTCTACAATATAGTGGAAGGTGTGGGTGTGAATTGCTTCTTCAAATCCCTGTCGTAGCAAATACTGGCGAATCTCAGGGTTTGTAACAAACTTGAATATTGCAAGGACAATGTTGTTTCCCACCAAGCTTTCTGCTGTGCTGAAAAACCCAAGGTTACGCATGATTACAAGCTTTTCATCAGAGCTAAGCGTATTTGATTTCCACAGCTCAATATCTTTTCCCATCGGAACTTCTGTGGGCATCCAATGATTGGCGCAGCCATTTAGGTAGTGTTCCCAAGCCCACTTATATTTGAGTGGCATGAGCTGATTAACATCGACTTGATGGCAATTAATCAGTCTTTTTTGATCAACTTTTGCACGTTCTTCTGTATTTTTCATATTATTTTACTCCTTATTGGCAGCTTTCGCAGCCTTCTTCTAGGTTACATACTTTTGGCTCAGAAACAGTTTCTTCTCGCTCTATTTTAATGTTGCTTGAGGCGGATTTGTTTTTCATCCAACGAGGTTGGAGACCTCGTTTATTAATGTCAGTTGTAGATTTTTCAATCTGTGTAGCACTTAAGGTTCGGAGATAGTAGAAGGTTTTTAATCCTTTGCTCCACCCTAGTAAGTACATATCATTGAGTTTTTTCCCTGATGGTTCAGCAAGATAGAGGTTGAGAGATTGCCCCATATCGATCCATTTTTGACGGCGACTTGCACATTCAATAATCCACTCAGGATCGATTTCAAAGGCGGTTAAGTAGATTTGTTTTACTTCTTCTGGGATTCTTTCAATTTCTCTAATGCAACCATCGAAGTATTTGAGATCATCGAGCATTTCTTGATCCCATAGACCAAGAGCTTTAAGCTTTTTAACAAGATAGGTGTTAGGAATTGTAAATTCTCCAGAGAGATTCGATTTGACAAAGAGGTGTTTATACATTGGCTCGATAGATTGAGTTACACCCGTGATATTAGAGATTGTGGCAGTTGGGGCAATTGCCATTGTATTGCTATTGCGCATCCCATATTTTTTGACAGAGGCACGTACAATATCCCAGTCTAACTTAGATGAGGCATCCATATCGACAGATCCACCCCTTTCTTGCGCAAGTAGGCCGATCGTATCGATAGGTAAAAAGCCTCTATCCCATTTAGAGCCTTTGTAGGACTCATAGGTTCCCCTTTCCTTAGCAAGCTCTGAAGAGGCCAATATCGCGTAAAAAGAGACAAGTTCCATAGAGCTATCGGCAAAAGCAACAGCTGCATGGCTTGCATAGCTGATGTTTTGAATATAAAGGCAATCTTGGAAGCCCATGATCCCCATACCGATAGGGCGGTGTTTTGCATTAGAAGCCTGTGCCTCTTTTGTTGGATAGTAGTTGATGTCGATCACATTATCTAGCATGCGGATCGCTGTTTTGATCGTTTGTGCAAGCTGTTTCTCATCGATCCCACTTTCTGTGCAGTGAAGCGCAAGATTGATCGATCCTAAGTTACATACAGCTGTTTCATCTGCAGATGTATTAAGTAGAATTTCTGTACACAGATTAGAGCTATGAACAACCCCTACATGATCTTGTGGAGATCTAATATTCGAAGGATCTTTAAAGGTTATCCAAGGATGCCCTGTTTCAAAAAGCATGCTAAGCATTTTACGCCATAGCTGGAGAGCCTCGACTTTTTTGAAGAGTTTAATCTTTCCATTTTCAACCATTTGCTCATAAGCAACATAACGGTTTTCAAAGGCACTTCCATAAAGATCATGAAGATCTGGCGTATCAGAGGGGCTAAAAAGAGTCCACATTTCGTTATTCATGACACGCTTCATGAATAGATCAGGGATCCAGTTAGCTGTGTTCATGTCATGTGTTCTACGTCTTTCATCACCCGTATTTTTTCGAAGCTCTAAAAAGTCTTCAATGTCAAGGTGCCATGTTTCTAAATAAGCGCACATAGCCCCTTTTCTCTTACCACCTTGATTGACTGCAACAGCTGTATCGTTGGCAACCTTAAGAAAAGGAATGATTCCCTGGCTCTTGCCATTGGTTCCTTTAATAGTAGCTCCCGTTGCTCTTACATAGGACCAGTCATTTCCAATGCCACCTGCCCATTTAGAAAGCTGGGCATCATCGGCAACAACCTTAAATATATGGCTTAGATCATCCATAATCGTTGAGAGGTAGCAAGAGCTCAGTTGAGAGTGAAGCGTTCCAGAGTTAAAGAGAGTCGGTGTACCTGAAGTAAATGCAAACGTCGACAAGAGGTTATAAAACTCAATAGCTCTATTGTTTTTTTCTTTTCCTTCATTCAGTGCCAGTCCCATTGCAACACGCATCCAGAAAATTTGTGGCGTTTCTAGCCTGCGCTCTTTGTCGTGGATGAAGTAGCGGTCATAGAGAGTTTGAATCCCTAAATAAGAAAAAAGATCATCCCTTTTTATATCAAGAGCCTGACCTAGTTGATCAAGATCAAATTCTAAAAGAGCAGGGGTAAGGCGTTGCAAAGAGATTCCAAGCTGAATATATTTTTTGAAATAAGCTGTATGAAGCGTTTCGAGTTTTGTATCGAATGCAGATACATGTAGGGCTTCTCTATATAGTACGTCGGAGAGAAGTCTAGCTGCTACTTTCGAGTAGTTCTCTTCCACTTCAATCCTTGCCCTTGCTGACATAATCATCGCAAGATCTACTTCATGCTCTTTCATCCCCTCATAGAAATTCAAGATCGTACTTTCAAGAAGCTCTTCTACAGAAACATCAGAGAGATCTTTACACGCATAATTTAAACGATTTTTAAGGAAATGTTCATCGACTGTATAGGTGCTTCCATCCCGCGCAAGAATGGTAAATTGTCTCTTTACTTTCTCTCCTACTTCTTCTTCTACAACCGACTGTTCTCCGATAGATGCTCTATACAAGATATAAGCTTTGGCAATATCAAAAAACTTCTCCTCCATGAGCAGATTTTCAATCTCATCTTGAATGCGTGTCACATGTAAAGAACCACCTTCTTTTACAACTCGTACAGCTCTATCTACTACTTTTTGTGTCAGTAGGTTAACCGCTTCTACAATTTCTGGTGAGGAGAGACCCTCTATGCGCCAAGCGCGTCTAAAGGCATCTACAATAGAAGAGGTGATTTTCATCGGATTAAAACGAACAGAAGATCCATCTCTTCTGAATACTTTGAAATGTTGTGGTGAATCTGTGCGGAGTTGTTTGTGGTGATCTCTATAAATGATGTAGTCTCTTGCAACATCATGGTGGCCGAGCTTCATCAATGTGACTTCTACAACATCTTGTATCCCTTCAACTGTGAGACTAGTCCCTTTCGATGCAAAGGTCTGTAGCTGTTTGACCACTTGTTCTGTGATCTCCATTACCGTCTCTTTTAAGTCTTCAGGAAAAACTTCCTCACCTCGAATCTTTTTGTGTCGCGGAAGGCAAGTTCGATTGCTCTATAGATCCTTTCTTTTCTAAAAGGAACCATCGTCCCATTTCTTTTAACAACAGCAAGCTCGTGTGCAGTTTTAGATTCTCGTGATGCTTGTTTTAGATCTTTTTCTTGAGATAAAGATAGGCTTTTCATATACAGATCTCCTGATTTTTAACTTTTTCTTAAGTGGCGCGTATTACTATGGATAGTAGTTCTCTTTCCTTAAACACACCATATATAGTAGTTGAGTTTCAAAAGTCTACAAAAAAGAAAAAAAATTCAAGCTCTAGATTCTAAAGATTTTAGATTTTTGAAAGAGCATAAAAAAAGCCGTGAAGAAAATCTTCACGGCCCAAGAGGCACAAAATGAGAAAAGAGAAATTAGTGGCTAGC
The DNA here is from genome assembly GCA_047459655.1 of Rhabdochlamydiaceae bacterium. Taxonomy (GTDB): domain Bacteria; phylum Chlamydiota; class Chlamydiia; order Chlamydiales; family Rhabdochlamydiaceae; genus CANJJB01. Next base: position 96,319 of record JAJREF010000002.1, on the reverse strand, counting down.
GTTTGCAGCAGCATTGTAAGCTTGGATCGCTGCTTCTATTTGCTTAGCCGCTTCTTCGTATTGCTGCTGAGATCGTTGTTTAGATGTGTTAGTGTTTTCAATTACCATTTGGATTAAATGTTTTAATCCTTCTTCTTTTAGCCTCCGCATCATACCACCCTCCGCCAACACTTCCAGCTCCTATTGACATATCATGCAATGCTCTGCCAAGTAGAGTGTATTTTTCTGCAATAGCATTGACTTCTTGTTGTTTTTCCTTAGATAAGGGAGGGTTTTTTGGGCTATGTTGTTGCCCACTTGTTGGGGTTCCTGCGCTACTTCCTAAGTTACCTTGAGTGTTTACGTTTGGTTGTTGGGAAGCTTGGGCTGCTTGAATCGAATCACTCGAAACAACGCCTTGTACAGAGGCTGAACTATCGTCGTTTACGCTTGGTTGTCTATTCGTAGGACTATTTGGTCTTTTTGGTGTTCCTGTTACTGTTACTTCATTTTTGTTGAGTGCGCTCCTTTGAGCCTTGGCACTATATGCACTAATACCTAATTGAGCAACAGCCCCTGTTATTTGAGATATTCCTTTTGCAAGGCCACTTAGCCAAACATCTTTTGCTATTGCGAACTCTATTTCTTTGAGTTGGTGATACATTGCATTGCTTACCTTTGCTTGCTCCACCCCACTTTCTAAAAGACGGATTTCTAAATTAGAAAATATTTGGAAGAGTAAAAAAATATAACCTAAAGATCTGATACCGGTTCCAGCCATAAACATGGGATCATTCATAAGCACACTTTTAGCTACCTGAGCACCTTGAGATCCATCATTATTTGCTAGTTGAGACAAAAATTCCATTTTGTCATCTTTTTGTTTAGGAGATGAAACGTTATATGTTTCTACTGGTTTATTTGCAGGGTTGCTATTTACTATGTGCATAAAATCCTCTTTTTTTATTAATTATTTTATTTACTTATAATTTGAGCTGTTTTTTCTCCACTTTTCCCTACAACACCTTCAAGATCAAGATTGTGAGGTGTAATTGTCTCAAAGTAGCGCTGGAGCTCTTTGATAGTGTTTTGAATTTTTGTTTTTTGTGTAGAATCGATACCTTTGAGTTCGAGTTCCATAGCTTGAAGCTCTTTCATGATTTTTTGAATCTTAGCAGTTTCAATTGTATTAGCCCCGCTCCACATTTGTATGCCGGATTGAGCCCCCTGAAGAACTAACATAATCGCAATACACGCTTTTTGAAAGTTAGGAGATTTAGAGATGTTCCCAAATATGCTTTCATTGGAAGAATTGGATTTTACTTTAAGAACAACAATCATAAGTGCAACTTGGATAACCAAAGTCACAACTATCTGAACTATAGCCTTATCTTCTTCACTCAGTTTTTTACCAGACATTCCTTCTGCCATTTTCACAATGCCTGTTACAATGTGAGGAAGAACTTCTTCATGTGTCAGTGTTTTAGCAGTTGCATAGAGTGCAACGTCTTTCAGGGCTTCTTTTAAAAGAGCTTTCATGGCTGCTCTAGCGCCTGCTCCACCTGCTCTGATAGCTGCCATGCCTCCAAATGTGAAAATAGTTCCAACAATTGTTATGGTAATTTCGATACCTATGGAAATTCCTAGAGCAGCTCCCTTTCCTAGATCTTCTTCCATTTTTTCACCTAATACACCCATTCCAAAAGGGGCATTTGGATCTAACATCAATGTAAATGGGCCCATAGGATACATGACTAGAAGAGGAGGAAAAATCGTCACCAAAAAGGGAAGTATTGCTCCAAATATGTCAGCTACAAGCTTGTTTTTTTCATATTTTTTAAGAGCTTTTAGGTAGTTATCCAGCTCTTTTTTAAGCTCTTTAGATAGAGATTCGTTCATAGAAACGATTGTTTTTTGAGTCTCAGAATCTAATGTAGCTTTTTTAGATTGACCTTCTTGTAAAGATGCTAATAAAGATTGAATAGATCTTAGAAGAGCAATCATGTTTTGTGTCAGTTCTTTTTGGGATACGTCTGTATTTCCCTCAAGCGATAATAGAAGGCTGCTTATTGAATCATCAGCATCTGCGAGCGTCGGTGTAGTTATCAGTGGCTCTTGATAAGTGGGGTTTTGAACATCTTTAATAGGTGTGCTCATTTTCATTCTCCTTAAATATTATTTTTGAATTCTTTGTGACATTCGGTTTACAAGCTCATTGGGGTCTTTAGTAAATTTTGCGATCATTGCAGCGTACTGCTCTGCAGTTGCTTTAATGTCTTCCATTTCGATTGTTAGTGTGCTATTCATGTTAAGCGGAGCTTTTGTAAACGCTTGTATATCAGCTGTTAATTGGGTATAGTGTTGTCCAATTTGAGGCGCATAGGGTTGGTCTGTTTTTGGATTGATATCTTTTGTTGGGTTGCCAGGGGCGCATAGGGTATAAAAATCCTTAACAAATTGTGATTGGACGGATGTGTCTGAAGAGTCTCGAACATCTTCAAAATATTCCCCAATAGTAGACTGGTTGTTTCCAGCAAATTTATCAACACCATCTCTATCTTTGTATTTTGTAGAGAGTCCTTTTTCCGGATCTGTGCTAAATAAATGGTTAAAAGCATCTTCTAGCTCAGCAAAAGAGCTTGAAAATCTAGGGTCATTTTTAAATTCTTCACAGAAGGCTTTTGCATCTCCCATGAATTTTTTGATCATTTCAAAAGATTTTTCATAATCTTCAGGTGTTGAGTCTGTTTGAGCTCTTTGCGTGATTTGCTGGAATAATATGCCTAAATCTGCAGCTTCATCGCCTAGCTCTCCAAGTCTCTCGACAGCTTTACCAACTCCTCCAATTTGAGTTTGGTAGTTATTATCATTTTCAAAAAGAAGCATTAAGAGAAGGTAAAATAACATAAAAGGGTCGCCATTGGCTATTGCCTCTAGTTCTTTCACTTTTGCTCGCATAATAGAAGCAAAAATTCCACTCATTTCTTTAGAGCGTCCTAAAGAAGCATTTTTATAAGATTGCTCTCTTAAGAACTCCTGAAAGCTTATTTTCCAGTTTCCGCCAGCTGTTAAGTGTTCATCTTTCCACTCACCGAAATTTGCACGGACATCTTTGATAGAAGCTAGAAAATCTTGTATAAATGGGCTGTTTTTTCCTTCTAGTTTATTGATTAATTCATCAATAAATTTAGAAAGGAGCTCCTCGTTACCATTTAACATGTAAAATTTACCGTAAATGACCGATTCTGCAAGAACCTTTCCTAAACTTTTTTGTCCATTTTTTGGCACTTCACTCATAATGCTGTTAAAAGAAGCTTGATCGGTAGGTGATAGCTGATCCCATATGCCGGCGATGTTTGTTAAATAACCAGCAATAGCTGTATAAATATTAAAATTTGAGCAATCCCCGTAGTATGTATAGTAAAGAAGATCGTGCAATTTTCTTGAAAGAGCTTCAGTATCTATAGAGCCGTCTTTTTTCTAGGGATACTTGTATCGAAACCTTCTTTAGAAGGATTCATCGGAAAATCACCTGATACAGAATTATTCCCAGCCTTGATTTCATCAAGTATGTTTTTTCCATTTTTCAGAGCTTCGGTCATGCTATTTAGAAAACTTGGTGCAAGCGCAATAACACCATCTCTTACTTCTTTTTCTGGTCTATTTTTCTCTGTTGTTAACTGTGATAGTTGATTGTTTAAATTTTCTATAGATTTTACGAGCTTTTCTTTTTGCTCATCAGTAAGAGATGTTGAAGTTGCAAGGAAGAGCTCGAGGGTAGTGAGTGTTGAAATGATGTCTTTTTCAAATTCTTTAATCTGTGTTTCTCTTAAATTAAAAAGATCAGTGTCCAAGGGCGATCTTGCGCCGTAAAGTTCATTAGTAAAAATCTTTGGAAAGTCTGTTTTTCTGCCTTCTATCGCGTAAATAGATATAATTAGACTATGAATTTTCGAAATATTTGTAATTGAAGGAAGAAAGCCGTATTCTTCGAAAAGTTTGTGTATCACTCCAATTTCATTTTCAATTTCATTTTTGATGTTATTGATAGCTTCTGTTTGTTGCGGCGTTCTATTCCCTGGAAAGCTGCCTGAAACGTACTCGTCGTATGCTTTCCAAATCAAGTCTACCCATTCTTCTTCTGTTGTGGGTTGAGTGGAAGGCAAATTTTGTAGGTTAGATTGATTTAATAGGCCCGTTATACTTGGACTGATTTGATAATTTTCTATTTTCATATTTAACCTTTTGTTTTCTTAAGTTAATTATATAATAAATCTTTTTAATTGTAAAGATTATATTAATAAAATATAAATAAATCTTAATGTATTAAGCGTAAGTATATTGCAATTCCTTAATTATAAGGATTTTATGTCTTACAGTCTGAAGTTTGCGTAAGTTGTAAGTAGCTGTAGAACAGATTTTGCTGCTTCTAAAAATTTGTCTAAATCTTTAGTGATGTTTTTGGGCTGCTCAAGAATTAATGGCATGACAGTTTCAAGCTGTTTTTGATAGCCTGAATAGGCAGCTTGTAGAGCTCCCATTTTACTTTGAATAATACTGATTTTTGAACCGCTTGAGTCTTTATTAAATTTGTTCATTTCTTGAGACATTAGTTCGTTCATTGCATTTTGAGAGGCAATGCTTAGGTCTGATCCTAATTTTTGAAGTTCTGCAAGCTCCATCCCCCAGGCAGAGTTCATGGATATAAGCTTGTTGCAAGTTTGAGAGAATTTGTAAAAGGCTGTTAAGTAATGAGAAGTTCCTATTCTAATTCCTTTTCCTCTTTTTGCTTGATTTCTTACAGAATCGTCATTTTCAAGGGGGATAGTAGATGGGTCTTGTGGGGCTGGTAAGGATGCAGCTGTTGTCCTTAGGTTAGCAAGGACTCTGTCTATGTCGGTATTTGAATGTAAGATGTTGAAATCGTCAGGATAGGAAAGGTAGTGGGATAGTTTGTCATTCGGAGATAGCTGACTAAAATTATTCAAGACCTCCAGTTGCTTTTTTAAATCCTTTAACATTCCAGCAGCTTCTAAGCTCTTTTCATCGAAAGGGGTATTTGTATTCATAATAAGAAGCAATAAACTTTCTAATTCTTTTGTGGCTTTTTCTAATTTTTCAATATTTTCAACCACCGGATTTGTTTCCCGCATCATCCAGTCTGTCCAGATTTTTTGCTCTGCTTTAAAACCGTTAATGAGGTCTTTGTACAAAGCAGGATATTCATTTATTAGCTCGGGCTGTAGCGTTGAGATTATTTTTTCATAATCTAGAAGGGAGCCTGCAGGATAATTATCATCTATGAGTTTGTCAAAAAGTGCTTTTTGATCCCAAAGTTCCACATTTAGCCCATGAGCAAAGATCGTCATTTGAATCCACGATTTCCATTCTTGTGCAGTTTTAATTCCTTCCGGGGGGTGTCTGGTGTAGGATAAAAAGAGCTTGTAGGTGCAAGGAGTTTTTTGTATACAAATTCTTTAGAAGGGCATTTTAAGGGGTGTGTTTCGAAATTAGTTTTATTTATGCTAGATGTGTAATGCATATAAAAATTCCTTTTTTTATTTACTCTTAAATCTATTTTATATTAAAAAGTATTGTTTGTAAATATTTTATTAATTTATTATTGTAATTGTATGAAGATTTGTCGGTTAGGTTTAAAAAATGGCAGCTGAGGATATCCAATTGATGTAACTCTTTGATTCAGAATTTCTTACAGCAGAATGGGGGGCTTGTTTCCAAGGGGTAAAAAACTTCTTTGTTGGAAGAGATTCTGGGTCAAAGGGTTGCATCATTTGGCTATCCTCAACTGCCAATTTGCGAATACTAGATTTTTCGAACTCGCTAACATTCTGCATGTTAGGGCTTGTAAAGAAATAACTTCCGCATTTCAAGCTACATCAAAGTTGTTGGGATTCAATGATTAAAAATTGGGGAGTATTAATTCAATACACCCCAACTTTTGATCACTGAATCGCAACCCTTTCACGCAGCTTGAAATACATAAGTTATTTATTTACAAGCACTTAGCTGCGTTCTCCAAAATTGTCGTCTTCGAAAAATTGATCAGCAACCTTCGACAAAGCACTTGTCCAGAGGCTCCTTATTGAGCGTAAGCTGTTTGTGGTTTCTTGTTCATTTTTTAACTTATCTTTTTTTGCGTAAGGTGAGTTTTTAATGCAAATAAAATTTTATTCTAGTATTTGTGGTGGCTGGTGCCTAGTTCCTTAAATTCATTGAGTTTTGGATGTTATACCAATCCTCACTGATAAACCGACATTGTAGCCACGTGAAAGCTCCTGCGGTTGAGCGATCGTAAACTGGTTAGTATTAATACAATACAAACCAGTTTACGATCGCTCAACCCCAGGGCTTTGACGCGGCTACAATGTCGGTTTATCAGTGAGGATTGGTATTAACTATTTGCAACTACCATTCGAAGTCGAGGGTTTTTTATTTTTTTCAAAAGTTTTTAGGAGAGCTTTTATATGAAAGAAAACATTCTAGAAGAATTCAACGATATTCTAAAGAGTTTGGATGACTTTTCTCAAGATAAAATTCATCTGTTTACAGTAAAAATTGTTAGATTATTTAAGAAGATTCATGTTAACTCGGAATTTGGAACAGCCAAGGAAAAAAAGAGGCGTTTGAGTTTGTAGAGCAGATCCAGGAAAGTTTTAATAAGTTGAGGGGAAAGTTAGAAAAGAACTCTAAAGTTGATTCGGCTCAATTTAAAAACTTATTCGACTTTATTGAAAAAGATGTAAGAGATTTGGAAGAAAGAAGGGGAAATAGTTCCATTTATATTAAAAAACCAGAAGCTAAAGGGCGGAAGAAAAAGAAGGTAATCAAAAAGGTATGAAAAAAGATATTCTACACAAGATCAACGAATTGTTGAAAAATAAAAACGATATTCCATTAGATGCATTAGAGGGGGTTATTCAAGAGATGATGGAATTTTTCCAAGATATGTCGGTTGTGTTGCAGAACGGAAAGGAAGAAGAGAAAAAGAAGCCATAGAGTTAATGGCGGAAATTCAGGAAAAGTTCCGTGAGTTAGGAGGAGCTGTTGCTGAAAAAATGGGGTTAAAGCCCGATCAAATTCAGCAAATGTTAAACCCTAAAGGTCTCACACCCGATCAATTGAAAAATATCGAAGATCTAAAGAAAGAGATGGAAGACAAAGATTAAGAAACATGGTATATTTGGAAGAATGAAAAAACAAGTCTATCTCATTCCCAATGCTATTACTGCTTTCGGTCTTGCCTGCGGGCTCTTTGTCATTTTTAAAGTTAATATGGTGGAGCCGGGCGCTGGTAACTACCATGTCCTTTTTGTTTCTATTTTAATATTACTTCTTGCTGCTGTTGCTGATTTTTTAGATGGGGCAGTTGCTCGTATTTTTAGAGCAGAAAGTGAATTTGGCTTTGTGTTTGACTCTTTATCAGATGCGATTTCTTTTGGGGTTGCTCCTTCTGTACTTTTTCTGAAAAGCTTGCCGACAGAGCAAGGCTCTGGTCTTTCTTTTTTTGCTCTTGTCGGTGCTATCATTTATTCTATCTGTGGAGTCTTGCGCCTTGTGAGATTTAATGTAAGGGCCTCGCAGGTAAAAGGCAATAAAGAGGAAGAGGCTGCGCAGAAAAAAAATTTTACGGGTGTTCCTATTCCAGCAGCGGCTATTGCAGCTGTTGCGCTGAATCTTTTTTTAGCATCCCCTTTTGCTGTTAGCTGGTTTGGTTGGACAGAAGATGTTCGAGCCATTACACTTGCCTGTGCGATGATCATGCTGGGATTTTTAATGGTATGCCGTTGGAAATTTCCTAGTCTAAAAGCCCTTCATTTTAGAGTTCCTTCTTTTGGATTGGTTTTAATGACCGTGATTGGAGGGATTTTTCTGATCTATGGTGTTTTGCACTTTTTTGCTGTGATGCTTCTTGGGCTTACATGGGGATATATTCTGCTAGGGCTAACACTATCTTTGATCCGCCTGATTGCAGGGAAAAGGTCAAAAACACTCCAAGATTTTGAGCCTGAAGAAGAGGACGCAGAGTGATTGGGATCATTGGATTTTTAATCCTTTTACTGACTTATCTTGTCTATCGCTATCAACGCTTGATTGTGAGATGTGCAATCGCAGAAGAAAAAGTTAAAATACAAGAGCAGCTCAAAGAAACATTCCAATCCCTTTCTGCAGAGGTTTTAGAAAGAACAAACCGTAATTTTTTAGATCTTGCTAAAGATGATTTAGGGTACAAGCATCAAGCAATGGCAGAGATGCTAGGTAAGCTAGAAAAGGGGATTGGGCAAATTGAAAATGAGCGCAAATTAGAACACGGCGCTCTCCGGCAGCAGCTATACGCTCTTTTAGAGACAGAGCAACAGCTGCGTAAAGAGACCTCTAACCTTGTTAAAGCGCTGCGCTCTCCCAATACACGGGGGCGTTGGGGAGAGTTTCAGTTGAAAAGAGTGGTAGAGTTAGCAGGGATGCTTGCGCACTGCGATTTCTATGAACAGACGCAAGAAATCGTAGGAGATTTTCGCTTTAGACCCGATCTCATTATTCGCCTTCCTGGTGAGCGGCAGGTAGTCATCGATGCAAAGGTTTCTTTAGAAGCCTATTTGGAAGCAATTGAAACGATGGATGGGGCTGCGCGTGAACTAAAGTTTAAAGAGCATGCAAGACAAATTAGATCGCACATTGCAGCTCTTGGAAAAAAATCTTATTGGGAGCATTTTCATCCCACGCCAGAATTTGTGGTTCTTTTTCTCCCATCAGAAACAATGTTTAGTGCAGCTCTTGAATATGATCCGAGCCTGATTGAGATGGGTGTTAACGAAGGTGTTATTTTAGCAACACCAACGACATTGATTGCGCTTTTACGAGCTGTCTCGTATGGATGGAAGCAAGAGAGTCTTTCTCAGCATGCTGAAAAAGTAAGAGAGCTTGGCCATGAACTTTACAAGCGTGTTGTTGATATGGGACAGCACTGGTCGCGTGTTGGCAGATCCCTCGGAGGAGCTGTTGATGCCTACAACAAAGCAACGGGATCGCTAGAGAGTAGAGTCTTTGTAACAGCAAGAAAATTCAAAGACCTCGGGGCCGCAGCAGAAGCGCTCGATCTTCCTCAAAGCGAACCCATCGATAGCATTCCAAGAGAGCTCAATCTTATAACAGAGACAGAAAAGAGTATTGATACCATTTCTTAGGGTCTTGCTTGGGAGAGTTCCTTAATCCAATCATCGGGAACACCTGCAAGTCTTCGATTCTCTTCAAAGAATGTAGCGCCACGGGCTCTACCGAGAGTGACTCTTGGTGGAATATTTTTTAGCCAAATGTTCCAGTCTGGCAGGTCTTGATCATTCCATTTATGAAGCCATTTACAGCCAAAAGATACATGCCCAATTTCATCTTTTAAAATTTTTTCCATTAATTTTGCTGAGAGTCCATCCCCATGTTTAGCAAAAGATTGACCATAAATAGGAGCAAAATCAAGATTGGCCATTTCAAATGTTAGGCTCATGATGCTGATATATTGTAGGGGGTAGTAATGTGGGAGACAAAACTCCAAAAGTTGCGGTAGAGGGGAAGATCTTCTAGCTTACAGCCCATCTCTTCTAATCGTTTGATGTAAAGACGGACATGCTCTTGCTCTTCTTTGAGCGTGTGGGCAAGGCCCTTACGAAAGTGGGGAGGAGTATCGGGAAATGCAAGGAGAGCATACGCCATGATTTCAACGGCCAGTAGTTCGTGTCCTGCAAAGCGATGTAAACAAACAACTCTGCTATCAGGATTCTTATGGTCATGAAAGGGGGGTAATCGATTTTTACGGAAGTGCTTTTGAAAACGTAGCTCGTGTGATCTGCAGGGTTCTTTCCAAATTAAAGGAGATCCTGGGTTGTGATCGGTTAGCTTTTCAGGTGTGAACAGCTTTTCTTGAAGGGTTCCTCCGCTGAGGATGTGGATAGCCCACTGTCTGAATTCCATAGTTGTCAGAAGGCCTCTCCTTATCGAAGAGGCCTTCAGATAGCCTATTGTTCTACAGCAAGAGCAAAGAAGGCAGGGAAGGCAAAATTATTGTTTTCTCTAGGAGAAACAAGAAGAGAGACCTTTTTTCCTATATAATCTTGTAGATTGATTTGCGTACTGTAAACATAAGCAACAGGGAGTTCTTTATCACGAATGATAAAATCACCTGGCTTATTTTTTACAGGAGCTGTGTATGCTTCGACAATTCCTGAGACAACTGTAGCATTCTGGCGTTGCTCCTCATAGAACTCATCTAACGGACGTTCATCATTTCTGCAAGACCAAGTCAGAAAGAGGGATTCTTCTATTGGCTGCCATAGATTCATGCGGTCTGTAGGATTGCGGGTAGCCATTTCAAAATGAGATGCGATCCCATCAACTTCTGCTCCTAGTTTGAGGTTGGCTTTTTCCTCTAGAAAAGCAATTCTCTTCTCGAGATATTCCTCTTGGACAGCAACCAGCGCTTCTTGCGCTTTTTCAGCTAAATCAGAAAAATCTTTGGACTCATTGAGAACCATTTGATATTTGTTTTTGACATCTGAAAGGTTAATCTCATTGAAAGGGCGTTGCATTTCATTCTTGGCAAGCAGGGAAGCTGAGCTAAATAATTTGCTCGGCTACAGCTCTTTTTTTGTCAGATTGAGCTTTTAATTCAGGCGCGCCTACATAATCAACATACTCTTTTGCAACGTAAAAACGTGTGTCAGCAGGAGGGGTGATCTCATACCACTTGCTATTGGTTGCACAAAGGACGGGATCAACGCGGTCACCTGAATTAAGATGGCCAATAACAGGAGAATCTAAAGATGCATCTAAGCGGACATTGACTCGATTGCCTTCTACAACACCATCTAAGACAAAGGATCTAAATACATAGGCTTTCATGCCTTTAGGAGCTTCAACAGCATAGAAATCCCCTTTTTCACCAACGACAACAAGTAGATCGTTTTTATTTAGTTCTGTGATCACGCGGCTTTCTAGATCAGGAGAAACGCGAACACGCACTTTGCGTGCCTTAACTTTTCCTGTAAAAGAAGGGATTTGTTTTTCGATAACAGGAGCTGCAGCAACGACAGGAGCTTGCTGAGCAGGCTGCAGAGCAGTTGTTATATCAGATAGTTCCAGAGATGAAGTTTCATGAGTTGCTTCTTGCACTGCAAAAGCGCCTTCGTCAGCTGTGGCGCAAGTGGTGAAAGAATACAATCCCAGCGTGAAACAAAAGTATGATAGACGTTTGGACATGGGGCTTATTCCTCCTAAGATTAGAATGATGGGCTAAGCGCCATTCTAGATTTTGGCTTTTTTAAACACCAGAAGAAAATAATATCGCTGCGCTAGCTACGAAGAACAGCTTGGATGTGTTCGCAATTTTTTTCGCCACATGTGCAGCCAATCGGTTGTCCTAAAAACACGCTGTAGTGTTCAGCTGAATTTAAAGGATTTGTAACGGTATATAATTGATCTCCCTCTTTATTGATGTCCCACGTGCGAAATTTAAGATCCTCATCTGAGACTTCTTCTTCTAGAGGGGCCGATTCTGTTGTTGGATGAAAAGCGCGTATGATCTGGCAATGGGGGCAGTTGCAGTGGGGCTCTGATTTAGGCAGGGAAGTCTCTTCTACGCCCATCGTTTTTGCAAGTGTGATCATCTTATCTAGAAGTTCTTGTGGCAGATCAGGTGTTTCTGCTTGCGCTCCATTGTGCTGGAATAGCGTTGACATTTCTTGCATTCCAGAAAAGGCAGGTCCTGCCAAAAGATCAAAAGGGAATGTTAAAGAGGGTTGCTCGGGATTTTTTTTGCCAACTTGCTTTTCAAGAAAGAGGGAGTGGGCTGTAAAGATGTCTTCCATTACGGCTGCCTCCAGATTGGGAATTTCTATCCGCGATCCCGAAATAAGTTCGATAATGAGGATAGGTCCTATGACTGTATTGGAAACTTGTAAAGAAATAATGTTTTTCCAGGAGGTCGAAATATAGGGAGGAAGGCTTAAAACTTTTTCATTGATTTTGATTTGCATGGGATACCTCCTTTAAGCGGTCTACTCCGATTGTAGAATATTGAAATAATTGCGTCAATTAAATTTAGCAGTCACCCATTTAGAGTGCTTAATTATGGTTGTAATTCATTGATTGTTAGGCGTTAAAATAAAAATGTTGTGCTTGTAGATGTATTTCGCTATGCTGCGCAAAATGAGGAGAAATTATGACTATAGGTAGTGGTGAAGATTCATTGATTGAAATCAAAGCGAAGGAGAAAGCTAGCGTGAAACGAAAAGTTTTTGTCATCGATACGAATGTTTTGTTGCATGATCCTGATGCTATCCGAAAATTCCATGGCAATGATGTAGTAATTCCTCTAGCTGTTTTAGAGGAATTGGATGGGCTAAAGAGGCAGTCAGATGAGCTTGGGAAAAATGCTCGCCACGTGATGCGATACATAGATTCTATTAAAAATATTCCATCCAATAATATATACCATGGCGTTGAAATAGAAAATGGTGTTGTCCTACGTATTTATTTAGAAAATAAACAGGTTGATAAAAAAAACTTCTCTTTACCTTTAGATCGCACAACCAATAAAATTCTGCTAAATGCCTTTTTGTTGAAAGAGCAAGGGGAACAAGTTGTCTTTGTATCAAAAGACTTTGTAACGCGTGTTAAGGCAGAAGCTATTGGGCTTGAAGCGGAAAATTATGAGAATCTTAAATTTTCCTACGATCAAATTTATAAGGGATACCGCAAAATTGAAGTGCCTAAAAAAGATATTGATCTTTTTTACAAAGATGGATTTCTTGATGTGGCTGGGAAAGATTTTTCTCCTAACGAATATGCGGTTTTAACCTGCCCAGAAATGTCATCGGCTGTCTGCAAATACAACCCGGTCAGAAAAGGCTAGAGCCTCTTTTAAAGGTGACTAAGGATATTTGGGGGATTCAACCACTCAATATAGAACAAAAATGTGCTCTTGATCTACTTCTCAGAGACGATATCAAGCTGGTGACACTGTTGGGGCCTGCGGGAACAGGAAAAACAGTTCTTGCTCTTGCTGTTGGCCTTAAGAAAGTCTTTGATGAAGGCGTCTATACAAAAATTCTTGTAAGCCGCCCAATCATCCCTCTTGGCAAAGATATCGGTTATCTTCCAGGAACAAAAGAAGAAAAGCTATACCATTGGATGCAGCCTATCTATGATAACTTAGAGTTTTTGTGCCAATCAACAACAGGTGTTGGCAACGGAGCTGATGCGCAGCAATGGATCATGGAGAGTAAAAAACTTGAGATGGAAGCCGTGACATACATTAGAGGGAGATCACTTCCAAAAATGTACATTATTATCGATGAGGCGCAAAATCTCACTCCGCATGAAGTGAAAACAATCATTTCTCGAGCTGGTAAGGGGACAAAAGTGATCCTGACAGGAGACCCCACTCAGATAGATAATCCCTACTTGGATAAAGACTCTAATGCTCTGACTTTTGTGGTTGGCAAGATGAGGGACTATCCTACATATGGGCATGTATTTCTTGAGCGCACAGAAAGATCAGAGCTTGCTGCGATTGCTGCCGAAGTGTTGTAGATGGGATTCGGGGCAGAGCCTGTGCCCTTATAACTTTACTGCAAATTTTTGCTTGCAGAGATGACCTAATACCAATCCTCACTGATAAACCGACATTGTAGCCACGTGAAAGCTCCTGCGGTTGAGCGATCGTAAGCTGGTTAGTATTAATACAATACAAACCAGTTTACGATCGCTCAACCCCAGGGCTTTGACGCGCCTACAATGTCGGTTTATCAGTGAGGATTGGTATAATCCCAAAATATTTCCTAGATCAGGATCAAGAAGAAACTCATTTAATTGGTTTGTGTCTTTGTGAAATGCAAATATAGGTAAAAAATGACCTATGGTATAGCGAAATCTACTCAGTTCGGTAGGGTTAAGCGATTTGCATCAGCGAAAATTTATGGCAAAGTTGTAGCTCTATGTGAGTCGGACTGTGCCGTCGAGGAATCCTACGATTACCTGGGTAGCAAGGTTGAGAAAAAAGCCTGTTTCTATGACACCTGGGATTTGGATGAGGCGCTCGTGGTCTTCTGCGGGATGGGTTTTATTTGGGTCTAGATGGATGTCATAGATATAATTGCCATTTTCTGTCTTGTAGATACCATTTTTATCTTTCCGTAGAGTTCCTGAAAAGCCTTGTTGCTCGAGCTTGTGGATAGTTGATTGTACGCCAAAAGGGACGATTTCTACGGGGAGCTTGCATTTTCCTAGCTTAGGAACAAGCTTAGTTTCATCGATGATTACAATAACTTCTTTGCTCATGCTAGCAATGATCTTTTCTTTTAGGAGGGCACCTCCTCCTCCTTTGATCATCCTGCGCTCAGGATCGATCTCATCTGCTCCATCGACTGTGATATCAATCGAGGTAATGGTGTTGACATCGAGGAGGGGGATCCCTCCTTTACGGGCCTGCTCTAAAGAGGCTGATGAGGTTGCAACAGCCTGGATATTAATTTTTTTGCACAGGGGAATCAAACTGTGAATGAACCAATAGGCAGTTGTGCCGGTACCTAGGCCAACAATCATACCATCTAGGACCAACTGAGCGGCTTTTTGGCCAGCAGCTTTTTTTGCTTGTTCAATAGTTGTCATTTCCTGGATGATATAATTTTCTGTAGATTGTACTCAACTGAGTTTTCTAACAACCTTTTTAGAATAAACGGTATTAGTTGAAAAAATATTTCAAATCATCTATCTTTTGAGCGAAATTTTTAACTTTAGGGAGGTTGGTAGGGATATGGCTTTCACAAAAAAAAGAAAGGTAATCAATACGGAAATTGCAGGGGAGAGTCAAAAGACGAAAAGAGCTAGGGATAAATTAAAGCAGCGGATGGCAATAATGGAGGAAAAGATGACCCCTGAGGCTTTAAAAGACAAAACAAGTGCGATTGAAAGATGGATTGATCGAAGAGCTTCAGAAAGAGTTTCTGTTAAAAAAAACATTGCGTTATTCGATAAAAACCAAAACTCCGCTAAATCAAGCAAAGGTGTTGCAAGGCTCCAAGAAGAGCTTGAGCAGCAATTGCAATAAAAGCAAGTTGAGCTTACCATAGACTTAGAGGTAGTTGCAAAACTCAGGTTCAGTCAAATTTCTGGATTATTTTGACCGATTTTCGACGAACCCTGAGTTTTGCAATTACCTCATTACTTAGGAATAAATATGTCAAATGTGTTGGATTGTCTCAAAGAAAGGGGCCTTGTTGATGCTGTCACAAGTGAAGACTTAAAAAAAGTGCTCGGGCAGCCTATTAAGGTTTATACAGGATTTGATCCAACAGCCGATAGTTTGCACATAGGTAGTTTGGTTGGTATTGTGATGCTGAAATGGTTTCAAAAGTTTGGGCATACGCCTGTTGTGATTTTGGGTGGAGCTACAGGAAGAATAGGGGATCCATCTGGCAAAAGCAATGAAAGGGTTTTACTAGATGCAGAAACCATTGCCTTGAATGTTTCACGCATTCGCTCTAATTTTGAACAAGTTCTTGATTTTTTTCACCCCAAAGTGCGCGCTCAGATGTTTAATAATGAGGATTGGTTCTCAGGGTATAATTTTATTGATTTTTTACGTGATGTGGGAAAGCACTTTCGGGTGAATATAATGCTTACTAAGGATAGCGTTAAGTCACGCTTAGAATCAGAGGATGGGATATCTTTTACGGAGTTTAGTTACCAGCTTTTGCAGGCTTATGATTTCTACCATCTTTTAAAAACCACGGTGTGGTTTTGCAGATGGGTGGGAGTGATCAATGGGGCAATATTGTTGCAGGGATAGATTTGGTTCGTAAGTTAACGGGTCAATCTGTTTATGGGTTGACGTTTCCTCTATTGACAAAAAGTGATGGTAAGAAATTTGGCAAAACAGAAGATGGTGCTGTTTGGTTATCAGCTGATCGGTATTCTCCCTATGAGTTTTATCAATACTTGTACCGTATATCTGATGCAGATGTGATTAAGCTGATGCGGATGCTAACTTTCATGGATATGGAAGAGGTGCGTCGTTATGAAAAAGAAATGACGCAGGAGGGTTATGTGCCTAACACGGCCCAGAAAAGGCTAGCATCTGAAATCACCCAACTTATGCACGATGAAGAAGGACTGCAAGCTGCGCTTAAAGTCACAGAAGCTGCTTCTCCCGGTGACAGTGGAACCCTTGACCCTGTTACACTACAGGAAGTGGCAAAAGATATGCCACATGTCGATCTTTCTTTATCTGATGTAGTGGGCTGCAAATTTGTAGATGTAGCCTTGAAAATTGGACTGCTTCCTAGTAAAGGAGAGGGTGTTCGCCTGATTGGTCAAGGAGGAGCTTATCTCAACAATGAAAAAATCGACGATCCACAATTAAGACTTGGTCAGGAGCACCTCATTGGTGGAGAATTTCTTCTTTTTGCCGCTGGTAAAAAAAAGAAAATTCTTATCAAAATCACAAAATAAAAAAAGAACTTGCTTGAAAATCAAAGGGATACAACAATGAGGCAAAAGTGAGACTTGCCTTTTGCCCTTGTTTCTGGGAGAGGTAGGTACAAGACGTAAGGGGATCTATGGGTACAGTGACCAAAAAAAAACTTGTTCAAGTGATTGCTCAGATGAAAGGACTTCATCCAAATGATGTGCGGAATGTAATTCAATCTTTTTTAGATTTGATGACAGAGCATCTTTCTAAAGGGGATCGTGTAGAGTTTCGAGATTTTGGGGTATTTGAAATTGTAGAAAGAAAACAGAAAATTGGTCGTAACCCTAAAAATGCCTCTGTTCCTATTGTGATACCAGCGCGTGCTGTTGTTAAATTTACTCCTGGTAAAAAGATGCGGGAAGATATAGAGAAACTTCCCCATGCGCCTAAACCCAGCCCCCAGACTCTCTCCATTCCCCCAATCAGAAATGTAAGAATTTTTTTTTAAACCATTCTTATTTTTAATTGATTTTATATCTAATGATTGGTAATATCAAAGCCTTTAGAATCTGCTTATTAGATCATGATTGTGTTTTTAACTGATTGATTGTAAAAGAAATAGGATAGAAAGGGGAAAGCTTTGTCATTTCCAAGAATTCTTTTTATAGGGGCAATTGCTCTTTTTGCCGTGATTGGAGTTTTTGCTGCTCTTAAAAAAACATCCAAGAAAGAGGATGGCACAGTTGCTAAAGTTGAGTTAAAGAACTCAGATGCTAAGGTGGCAAAGCTCCCTGAAGTATCCTCGCTTCCTTTTCAAGTAGCAGGCGATTTTCCCTGACATTGACAGAGTCTATCAACTCTTTACAACAGGCCCTAGCAAACTTCCAATTGTGGAAACAATTTCCTACACAAGTCAGGTTTCTTGGTTAAAAGGGCGTCCAGCATGGATCGGGGATTATGCATCCTACTATGGGACTTCTAAACATTTCATTGCTCGTAGTTTAAACGGTAAGCCTGACTATGAGAATCAGAAGGTTTCACCCAACAGCCGCTTCAATGTATTTCGGAAGGATCGCAATTTTCAGTTTTATCTTTTAGTAGATGTATCTCTTTGTAAAATGGGATTTTATTATATTGACTTGGATACACAGGAGAGAGTTCTTTTAAAAACTTATAAAGTAGGTCTTGGCAAACTAGCCAATACGCCTTCAGGTTCTTTAACGCCCTTGGGCAGCTATACTTTAGGTAGTAAGGTAGCGGTTTATAAGCCAGGCGTTGTAGGCCTCTATCAAGATAAAAAAATAGAGATGATGCATGTGTTTGGAACGAGATGGATCCCTTTTGAAAAAGGTGCTGAATCTACAGGGTATGGAATCCATGGAACTCCTTGGAACATTGATCGCTCCACGCATCAATTAGTAGATAATCAAGTTGGCATAGGCAAATATGAGAGCCATGGTTCGATTTATCTCGCAACAGGAGATATAGAAGAGCTCTTTGCTATTGTCATTAGTAAACCGACCATCATTGAGGTTGTCAAGCATTTCAAAGATGCAAAACTTCCCGGTGTTGAAGTTGCTTCACCCATGAGATAAAATATGACTATACTAGCCCATGAAAAACAGATTTTAGAGTATGAAGAGACCATTGCTAAGGTGAAAGAGCAAAATAAAAACAATGCTCTATGGTCAACAACAGAGCTTAAGAAGCTAGAAGATAAGCTTACTCAGCTCAAAAAGAAGGTCTATTCTAACTTATCTCCATGGGAGCGTGTGGCTATCTGCCGCCATCCTAAAAGACCCCATGCGATCGATTTTATTAAGAATATCTGTGAAGAATTTGTTGAGGTTTGTGGAGATCGACTCTTCCGCGATGACCCAGCTGTCATTACTGGTTTTGCGACGATTGGCGGTGTGAAGTACATGCTCATTGCCCAAGAAAGGGAAATGATACAGAAAGTCGTCTCAAACGCAATTTTGGGATGTTGCATCCAGAAGGGTATCGTAAAGCCATGCGGGCCATGCGGCTTGCGGCTAAATTTAACTTGCCGGTGCTTTCTTTGATTGATACTCCAGGGGCTTATCCGGGTCTTACAGCCGAGGAGAGGGGTCAGGGGTGGGCTATTGCCCAAAATTTATTGGAAATGTCTAGGCTACCAACACCGATTATTATCGTGTTAATAGGAGAGGGGTGTTCTGGAGGAGCGTTAGGTGTAGGGATAGGGGATGCCATTGGAATGCTACGCCATGCCTATTATTCGGTGATTTCTCCCGAGGGGTGCGCTTCTATTTTGTGGAAAGATGCAAGTAAAAATTCTGTGGCCGCTGAAGCCTTAAAAATGCATGCAGAAAATCTTTTAGAGTTAGAGGTGATCGATGAAATCATTGAAGAGCCTCTCGGTGGCGCTCACCATGACCCGCTGACGGTTTATCAAAATGTCAAAAAATATATTGCAGATCAGTGGAAGGTGCTTAAAAAAATTCCTCTTCCCCTTCTTCTCGAGCAAAGGTATCAAAAATTTCGTAGAATGGGAAAGTTTTCTATAGAAGAGAAGCCTAAAATAGATTAAACTGCTCAGGCATGAGACTACTACTTAAAGCGGCGCTTAAGAGCCGTCAGCATCTTTCCCTTTTTCTTTTTACTTTTTTACGTTGATTCTTCTAACCATCGCAGATGCTCTCGAAGTTTCTGCTCTGGGTGTGATCACCAATCTCAACAAACTGATCGATATGGGCACATCCGCTGTGACATCTTTACCTTTTATGCAAGAGCATAAAGAGACAAACCCCTTAAACTGGATTATCGCTCAGATTAAACTGCATTTTACAGATGTGAAGAGTCTCCATGTTTTAGTGGGAATTTTAATAGGCGTTGCTGTTTTTAAGGCAATTGCGCTTTTTCTTCTCGCTACATGACACAGGTGTTATCCATTCGGATTAGTCGAGATCTGCGGCTCCAATATTTTGAGCACATTCAAAGTTTGCCTATGAGCTTCTATCAAAAATATAATATAGGATCGTTGTCATCCCGCGTTGTAGGGGATGCAGGACAAATTGCCAATTCGATTAACTCGATCATTGGGAACTATATGCACATGCCTTTCACAGTCATGTTCTCTCTTCTTTTGCCTCTATATCTCTTGGCAACTCTCTTGCGTGATTTTTATCGCTTTCCCGCTTATTATTTTGCCGATTATTTTTTTAGCTAAAAGGTTAAAAAGAGTCTCTCGCCAGCTCCAATCCAATCAGGAAAAGTTCGCCTCTGTCTTGATTGACTTTTTGGCCGGTATTCAGACTGTAAAAATTTTTGCGATGGAGATGTTTTCGTTTAAAAAATATAAAGAACAAAATGATCGAATGGCAATTCTCGAGGGGAAAACAGCGAAGTATGGACTTCTAACAAGACCTATTCTGCATGCGATCACAACGGTTTGTCTTGCTGTCGTAGTTCTTTTTGGGCTTTACACTTTAAAATTAACCCTTTCTGAACTCCTTATTTTCTGCGGCCTTCTGCAGCGATCTTATGAAGCTATCAAGAAGTTTGGAGATGAGAATTCTAATATTCAAAAAGGTGTAGTGGCAGCTGAAAGAATGTTTGAAGTTTTAAACCTCAAACCTGAAATTGAAGATCATGTGGGTGCAATAGAATTGCTTGATTTTGAAGATACCATCGAATTTGACCACGTCTGGTTTCGCTACGGAGAGGAGTGGATTTTAAAAGATGTGAGCTTCACTGTTTCCAAAGGTGAGACTGTTGCGCTTGTTGGTCCTACAGGCTCAGGGAAATCAACCATTGTCCAACTCTTGCCACGTCTATATGAGGTGCAAAAGGGGAAATCCGCATCAATGGGAAACCTCTTAACTCCTACACCCAAAAATCTCTCCGTGATAGGCTGGCTTTTGTATCTCAAAAGCCATTTCTTTTCAGTGATACAATTGCAGCCAACATTGGCTTTGGTAGAAACTTTTCTAATGAAGAGATTGTGCATGCAGCCAGAAAGGCTCATGCTGAAGAGTTCATTATGCGCCTTCCACTTAAATATGATTCCCTTCTTGCCGAGGCAGGGCAAAACCTCTCAGGAGGGCAACAGCAGCGCATTGCGATTGCAAGAGCGCTTGTCAAAAAAGCCCCTATCCTTATCCTTGACGAGGCAACATCTTCTCTTGATGCTTTGAGTGAGCAGCGTATCAAAGATGCAATCGGAGCGCTCCACGGCTCTGTAACGCAAATTATCATTGCTCATCGCTTAGGAACTATCGAATATGCCGACAAGATTATTTATATCGAAAAAGGCGTTAAAATCGCAGAAGGTTCGAAAGAAGAGTTGCTCCGCAACTGCGAGCAATTCCGTCTTACTTGGGAAACGCTTTATGCTATTTCCAACAAATAGTATAAAGACATATTTCATGCGCTCAAATGTGGATTCTTTTGTTGACTGGTCAAAAGCCAACAAGCTCAAGATTAAAGCCCCATTCACCATTTACATATGTTGGTTGATGTCCCAAAATAAGAGCTGCCGCAGCTACTACTTCTTCTCCTATGGCTGTCCCATCAAATGGCTGAATAAAGTCTGTTAAAGATCTAAGTGTTACAAGAGCATTCTCATTTGGTTCAACGGATCCCCTCATGATTTTGCAACATTTTTCCATTATTTCAGGGTTAATAACGACTTGCTCATTACGAAAGATTCCTAACCTATAGGCTTGATCAATAGAGGTCCTTAGTTCAAGGGATTTTCGACTTTCTTCTAACTGAAGATTAACAGTCCATCTAAGTTTATTTTGCTCTATAATGGATATGTCATATCCTAACAAGCAAAGCGCAACAACTAATTCTTGGAATGAAACTGGCTCACAAAATCCTTGAACATGTTCAAGTAGTTCACGAAGTGAAATGGGAGAGTGGCTTTCTAAAGTAGTTTTTTGGATGCTCTTGGAAGAGAGAATATCTTTGAAGGATCAAAAGATATTTGTGTCTCTTCTGGGGTAAGAAGCTCCAGCTCTTTAGCATTAGTGACAAATGTTTGTATTACATCATATTGTATTCGCTCTGTATTAAAATCTATACCTACAGTCCATTGGGGCTCATCTTCTCGACCTGTTGGCCCCACTTCAATTCCTAAAGTTAAAAGTGCTAAAGTTAATGCGTCAATATCTAAAGGATGAGGCATCTGTGGTTGGAAATATTCAACTAATAAATCCAGAGGAACTGCTTTGTTGGGATTGTTGGTAACGCCTTTTCCCTGTAGTACTTGAGCGATTTCTTGAATTCTTTGATCGGTAACTGCTCCTGCAAAATTGTAACCTAAAATTTGAAGTTCAGGTGCAAAAGAGTCGAATATTGATGAAGTACAAGGGTCCATATATGTTTCCTTTATTTTAGAGGTTTTGCAAAACTTAGGTTTCGTCGAAAATCGGTTCAAAAGAATTCGAAATTTGACTGAACCTGGCTTTTGGACCTATCTCTGAAGCTTAAGATTAACAGTCCATTTTAATTTGTCTTCCCCTTCATTGAATATGGGATATCCTAACACATAAAGTGCAAGAACTAATTTTTGGACTGAAACTTTCCCAAATGGAGCCTTTTGCATTAGTTCAGAAAGTTGGATAGTGGAATCGCTTTCTTCAGTCTCTGCTTGGATGTTAAAGCAGATAGCACGTATATCTGGCGCATTAAAAGGCATTTCTGCTTCTTCTTGGGTAAGAAATCCAACTTCTTCAGCTTGAGCGATGGATGTTGCTAGTTCATCATTTGTTAAGCTTGCTGGTTCATCGCCTGATGGTGGTTGTCTTTTAAAATCTACGCCTACAGTCCATTCGCCAGTTCGAGGGGTTACTTGAATGCCTAAACTTAAAAGTGCTAAAATTACTTCTCTTTTCATTGTTGGAGAATCACCTACCATGTATGCAAGGTGGGTAACTAATGTAGACAGGGGAGCGGCTTTTTCGGGATCGCTGACGGCGCCTTGTTGTAAGAGTGAGCGAGCGATTTGCAGAACTCTTTTGTCAGTAGAAGACATCTGAGAATTGGCGCCGAATGGTTGAAGTGTCGTTGCAGAATGTGCGGACAACGGAGCAGGTTCCATATATTTTTCCCTTATTTTTGATAATTCATTTATGATGTACGGGAAATTTTAAACAAGGAGCCCTAATTTTTCAAGGCTTTCTTTTAGCTCTTTGTTTTCAGCTTTATCAAAAGCGCCGTTTTCTCTGAGCCAGCGTAGATAGCTTTTTGGAACTTCGGAGAAGGGTTTGCCTTGGTATTTCCCAAAAGGCATCCGGTTCATGTCCTTGGACTCAGATAAAAGACTAAAGACAGTTTCTATGTGTAAATCATCGGTCATTGTTGAGAATATCTGATAGAGAACCATGACGTCATCAAGTGCTCTATGGGCTTGGTTGGCCGTAATACCGAAGACTTCACGTAGGTTTTGTAGCGAGTGGGAGGGAAGATTGGGTCTATATTTGCGTGCCCATTTGAGTGAGTCGACGTAATTCCAGCTGGGGAGCACCAGTCCTGATCTTGCAGCTTCACACTCGAGAAAGAGTTTATCGAACCGATCATTATTGTGTGCAATGAGGATCACATCTTCTCCACAAAAATCGAAGAACTGTTTGCCAACTACTTCGAATGTTGGCGCATCGGCAACCATAGCATCGGTAATGTTTGTAATCGCTGTTGATTCAGGAGGGATGGGCATTTGTGGGTTGATAAACTGTACAAAAGAGAGGTTGCGCTCAGGGTCAAAAGCAGCAAGCTCGATGATCCGATCTTTGTCAGATCTCACGCCTGTTGTTTCTGTGTCGTAGTCGATGGGACGTTTTTTAGCCATATCTTTTATTTCTATCACATATTAAAATTGTCCGAGGAATAAATGCTATGTATTTTGTGAGAGTTGTTTTCATTCTCTGCGTGTTTTTGACAACATCTCTACCGGGAGGGCTTGTTACAGAACATGAGTCTGTCTATTTTTCTCCCGAAGACAATGTGGAAAAGCGACTCATTGAATTGATTGAGGAAGAAAAGAGAGCATCTATATTGCGATCTATTGCCTTACGCATCGTGAGATTAGTGACGCACTGATCAACGCTAAAAAGCGGGGAGTTGATGTACAGGTAATTGTAGATAAATATTCTGTCAAAGTCAGATCTTCTCTGGCTAAGATGGTGGATGCAGGTATTTTTGTTTCTGTCTGGGACCCAGGTAAAGGCAAAAAAGATAAGCAAGCGCTCATGCACAATAAGTTTTGCGTTTTTGGAAGTGAAGCGGTCTGGACGGGGTCTTTTAATTTCACATACCGCGCTAGCCGCTTGCATCAGGAAAATGTGGTTGTTTTAAGAAATAAAGAGATAGCGGCGGAATTTAAAAAACAATTCAACAACATCAAGTTGAGGGGATGTCTTCCCTTCTCTTCCTATATTATGTACCATACTCACAAGCCTACTAAGAAGCATGTAAAAAGATAAATTTAAAATAGCTTTGTATGGAAAAAAATGGTATGGTGTCTTCTTCTAGGAGTTGAAAATATGTATTTAATAGCGGGTTTAGCGACTATTTTAGCTTTGATTCCAGGGTGCTATGATGCATTTCATCCACAAGATGAAGACTTACGAACAGTGCCTGTTACAAATAATCCTCATGTACATCCAGGATACGAAAGGCCGACTTCTCTACCCCAAATGCAATATTAGTTTGAGGATATTTTCATAATTGGTAATCTGAAATACTATGGCAAAAGAAGATTTAAGTAAGTACCACCTTTTCCCTAGCAACAAGAAGGAAATCTTGGCCTCCTTGGGGAAAGAGAAGCTCATCCGTGTGCTGGAGGAGATGTTGCTCATTCGCAACTTTGAAATTAGAGCGGAATCAGCCTATCTACAAGGGAAAGTGGGAGGTTTTTTCCATGCCTATGTGGGACAAGAAGCAATTCAAACGGCTGCGGTGACAGTTATGGGCCGGCAACAGTGGTGGACAACTTCTTACCGTTGCCATGCACTGGCGCTACTTTTGGGCGCAACTCCGAATGAACTCATGGCGGAGCTCTATGGAAAAGCCACAGGGAATGCAAGAGGACGCGGCGGGTCGATGCACTTTTACACGGAGAGGTTGCTAGGAGGATTTGGGATCGTGGGAGGTCAAATCCCTGTTGCAACAGGTGCTGCATTTACAGCTAAATATTTGAAGAAAAAAGAAATTTCGATTTGTTTTTTTGGCGATGGGGCTGTGGCACAAGGTGCTTTTCATGAGTCGTTAAATTTAGCAGTCCTCTGGAATCTGCCTTGCCTCTATGTCATCGAAAATAATAAATGGGGCATGGGCACTGCTGTTGAACGTGCCATTTCTGTCGAACCGATTGCGGAGAAAAAAGCAGAGAGCTTTGGCATGAAAGGGTATACTGTCGATGGGATGGATTTTTTTGCTTGTTATGCTTTTTTTGAACATATTTTCAAAGAGATCCAAGCAACAGGAGCTCCTGTTCTTGTCGAAATGATCACAGAGCGGTTTAAAGGGCATTCGATTTCTGATCCAGGTTTGTACCGTTCAAAAGAGTGCTTAGCAGAAGCTTTAGAAAAAGATCCCATCCAGATTTTACTTAAAGAAATGATCTCTGCAGGAATGATCACTACTGAAGAGTATGAAGCATTAGATCGTAAACAAAAAGAGATGGTTATAGCTTCTATGAAGTATGCAGAAGAGAGCCCTTCTCCTTCCCCTATCACTCTAGAAGAGGATGTCTATGCACCCTAATACGCAAGAAGAGATGCAACTGGTTGAAATGAGGGAAGCTCTTCGCCAGGCGATGGATGAAGAAATGACGCGTGACACACGAGTCTTTATTATGGGGGAAGAGGTTGCTGAATACAACGGGGCATATAAAGTCACTAAGGGGATGTTAGCGAAGTGGGGCCCTGAAAGAGTCGTCGATACCCCAATTGCAGAGCTTGGTTTCACACGGTCTTGCCATTGGTGCTGCTATGACAGGGTTGAGGCCTGTCGTTGAATTCATGAGCTTTAATTTTTCTTTTGTAGCTGCCGATCAGATTATCTCAAATGCTGCGAAAATGTATTATATGTCTGGCAATCGCTTTTCAGTGCCGATTGTGTTTCGTGGTCCGAATGGGGCTGCAGCGCAAGTCTCTTCCCAGCATTCCCATTGTGTGGAAGCTATTTATGGGAATTTTCCTGGTTTGATCATTGTAGCTCCGAGCAACGCCTACGATGCCAAAGGTCTTTTAAAGTCTTCCATTCGCAATAATAATCCTGTTCTTTTTTTAGAATCAGAACTCTCTTACGGCGATAAAATGGAAATCCCGAAAGGGAATATCTAGTGCCCATTGGAAAAGCCGCAGTTGTTACAGAAGGAGACCATATCACACTGGTTGCGCATGGACGCATGGTTGTTTTGTGCAAACAGGTTGTGAAAGATTTGGCTTTGAAAGGGATTAGAGTTGAACTCATCGACTTAAGAACGATCCGCCCTCTTGATATTGCAACGATCGCTGCTTCGATTAGAAAAACCCATTTTGCTGTTCTTGTCGAAGAGGGGCATATTTTTTCAGGCATTTGCGCAGAGGTGAGTGCGCAGATCATGGAGCATTGTTTTGATTTTCTAGATGCACCTGTCAAAAGGGTAGCGCAAAGAGATACCCCTATGCCATATTCTAAGTCACTAGAAAAAGAGACAATGCCAACGGTTGAGAGAATTACGCAAGCCATCTTACAAACGATTAGTTGAGGAACTATGCCATTTACTGTCACAATGCCCAAATTATCCCCCACAATGGAAGAAGGTGTCCTAGCGAAATGGCACAAAAAGGAAGGGGATTATGTTAAGTCAGGTGAGGTGATGTTTGAAGTTGCAACAGATAAAGCAACCATTGAACATACGGCACTCGATCCTGGTTTTGTGCGTAAAATATTAGTGAAAGAAGGTGAATCTGCACTTGTCAACCAGTCACTTGCCATCTTTACGGAAAAGCAAGAAGAAAGTATAGAGGGGTATAAACCAGAGGGGATAGAGCCAAAGCAAGCTCAGGAGTCTCCTGCACGTGCAGTGAAAGAGGAGTCAGCAGTCTCTATGTCTAAAACGCCTACACAATTACATTCTTCAGGATTGCAAGAACCAGCTTTTGTGCCTGCACCACTTCCTAAGGCAACTCCCTTCAAATCTGCAACTTCTACAGACAGGGTTTCTGCCTCTCCTTTAGCAAAAAAAGTAGCCAAGCAGAAAGGTGTTGATCTTTCGACTGTGCAAGGCTCGGGGCCCGGCGGAAGGATAATGAGTAGAGACATCGATTTAGGGCAACCCAACTTACCTGTAACATTTGGAAGACAAGAAAATCCTAATGTCCCACCAGGATCTTATGAAGAAGAGAGTCTCACACCAATGCGGAAAGTGATTGGACAGCGCCTTCAAGCTTCTAAAACTTTTATTCCCCATTTTTATATCACACAAGAGATCAGAGCAGAGCGCTTAGTTGATGCAAGAGAGCAACTCAAAAATATGGGTCATCAGATTTCTATCAACGACTTTATTATTAAAGCCTGCGCTATTGCTCTTCGTGAACATCCTCAGGTTAATAGTGGCTTTAACTCCAGCAACCAAACAATCATTCGTTTTAAAACAGTTGATGTGGCAATTGCTGTTGGCCTAGATGATGGCCTGATCACGCCCATTGTCCGTTATGCTGACTACAAAAACCTTGGCCAAATCTCTCAAGAAGTTAAGTTGCTGGCAAAAAAAGCAAAGGAAGGGAAGCTGCAGCTAGAAGAGTATACAGGCGGTTCATTTACAATCTCTAATTCAGGGATGCTAGGGATTTCTCACTTTGTAGCTGTGATTAACCCTCCACAAGCAGCCATCTTAGCAGTGGGTGGCATTGAAGATAAAGCTGTTGTCGAAGATGGAGAAGTGATAGCTGGTAAAGTGATGACGCTAACTCTTTCTGCCGATCACAGAGTGATTGATGGTCTAGCTGGAGCAAAGTTCCTTAAAACAGTCCAGCAATTCTTAGAAAATCCTGCGATGTTAGTCTTATAAGGTAGTTGCAAAATCCAAAATTCGACTGAGCCTGAGTTTTGCAATTACCACTTATAACCACCGCTTGCGGTGGAAGATAAAGACTGAGCCGATCATGATTACCCCTGTAATGCCGATAATATAGAGAAAGGCATCTGAGCTGGCAGCAAATGGTAGAAGAACATTCATTCCATAAAGGCTGGCAATCATTGTAGGAATACTAAAGAGAATGGTCAGTGCTGTTAATAACTTGATCGTTTTACTAACGTTGTTTGTAAAGATGATTTGGTAGGAGTCTCTCAAGCTTCGAATACTTTTTAAGCTGATGCTGCAGAGATCTTCTGATTGTTTTAGAGCGTTGAGTAGATCAAGGAGCAGTTCTTGGTCTTTTTCGTGGAGGCTGGCAAATCTACCTGAGGTGATGGCTTCCAACACATTCCGCAAAGGGATCAGACTTGACTGGTACTGGTTAAGCACCTCCTCATGTTTTGTAAGTGCTGTAATATCTTCGCTTTCAACAGAGATCAACTCTTTTTCTTGCCGAAGCACGTTATGGCGCACTCTTCTAATATGAGATGTAAACTCTTGATTAATCTTGAAGAGCAGAGAAATGAGGAATTTCGATTTTTGTAATGTGGACAGTTTGCTCTTCTGGATTAAAAAATTACGGATAAGATAGTTTTGGTGAGGGGAGATGGTGATGACATAGTTAGGGGTTAAGATAATTGTGAGTGTTGAAGTATACACTCCTACCTCGTGTTCTGTTGGATGGCGTGTGAAAATGAGCACCGCATTTTGGACTTTTTCAATCCGTGGCAGTTCATACTTATCTAAAGCATCTTGTAAATCTGCATAATCAAGGTTAAGTAGCTGGGCAATTGTCTGGAGATCCTCTGCATTAGCTTCGTCTATATGTATCCAGCATCCCTCTTTGAGCTGAGGAATCAGCTGGAACTCTTCATCGCGTGCTGTTTTGAAATAGTATTGCATCATTTGGTTATATATCTCAGGAAAGGAGTTTTTAGAGCAAGAGTTATGCTATTTACATCAATGTCAGTTGATTTAAATAAAGTTTGATATAAATTTTCTGTAAAGAATGCGAGCTTTTAAGAATGTTCATCTATTTGTAATTTAAACAGTTAACATAGTCTTATAACTAGCTTTTTTCTTGATTCTTCAAATTTAAATTATTTTATATGCATAACGGTGTTGAAAATTAATTTTAATTGTTTTACCTTAAGGAGAAGCTAAGAGGGAGGTTTATTTATGGAAACAAGGCCAGATGCACAACCGTGGGACGGAGTCCCAAGTCCTACCAATTCACCTGAAGACAGGGCGGTTAGGCATGTGAATGCGATCATGTATAATATTCCAGAGGTGCGCAGCGCAATGGCAACGCCAAAGCAAGGGCAGCCTATACAAGCTTTTGCTATGCCCATACACGATCACATTGAGAAATTGTCTGAGATTCGTACACAACTTAAAAATATGGATGCACAGATCAGTGTTTCAAAGTTAAGAAAAGCTCATGACAGGTTTCTAAAGGAGCCCAGCGAAGGGAACTTAAATGCAATGGCAAGAGAAGCTCTTCATTTAGGGCATCAACTCAATATTACGCAATGTCATATTGCTAGCCATATTGAAGAGATGAAAGCTGCAACACATATTTTATCAAGTGCTGTCAAGAGAAATGACCAACAAACCATTCTTCATCAAAAACACATGCTCTATATCTTAATGGGGAACCTACTCTCACATAAAGAGAGCCACTTCCACAAAGATATTCAGCAGTTACACCAGAACTTCTTAATATTTAGAACGATAGAAGAGCCTAATTCGGATGATGTTTCTGAGTGGCAAAAAGCTCTTAATGAATTTCCTCCTATGACCTAACGGTTTTTTTCAAGCTCTTGGATTTTCCGTTCAAGAGCTTCGATTTTTTTTCCGTAGTCAGCCACTCTTTTTAGATAGACTTGCTCTCGGTGATGAGCATCTAAAGAGATCGCGGGGTTTCCCCCATATTTTCCTGCTTGTTTGATCGATTTTTTAATCCCACTTCTAGCTGCAAAAAGAGCGCCGTCTGCAATTTCAATATGCCCAACTGTTCCTGTTTGCCCTCCCATGACAACATTTCTGCCTGTTTTTACAGATCCGGAAATCCCTGTTTGGGAAACAATCAGATTAAAAGGTCCCAAACGGACGTTATGTCCTATTTGGACGAGGTTATCGATTTTAGTGCCTTTACAGATCCTAGTTTCTTTGAATCGAGCCCTGTCAATGGCAGTAGAAGCTCCGATTTCTACATCATCTTCTAGCACGACGATGCCGAGCTGTTGTTGTTTTGTGTGCTCTCCTCTAGCATCTGTCGTATATCCAAACCCGCAGGAGCCGATGACAGCACCTGGTTGAAGTGTGACTCTATTACCTAAGATGCACTGCTCTCGAATAGTCACATGAGAGTGGATTACACAGTGAGATCCTACTTTTACTAGAGATGCAAGGCAGCTACCCGCATGAATAATGGTATGATCTCCTACCTCGGATTCCTGATCAATCACGACGTAGGGCCCAATGTGAACATTTTTCCCTATTTTAGCAGAGGGATGGATCACGGCTGTGGGATGAATGCCTTTAAAGCCCGATAGAGCAGTATCGAGGGAAAGAAATAGGTTAATGAGCAGTTGAAATGTAGCAGAAGGGGAATCAGAAATGAGAAAGTTTTTCCCTGTATAAGGGGGGTTTGAGGGTCAACGCAGATTGCCCCGGCTTGCGTTTTTGCAATGAGAGGCGCATACCGAGTATTAGCGCAGAAAGAAATCTCTCCAGAACTTGCAGCTTCTAAATCTTCAACACCGGTGATCTTATAAGAAGAGTCTCCGACAAGTTTTGATTTTGTGAGATCTGCAAGTTCTTGAAGAGTAAACGATTTCATTATTTTTTGAGGCCTGCCTGCTCTTTAGTGGCTTTTTCAGCTGATTCATCCATCTTTTTGATCACTTCTGCCGTGACATTGAGCGTAGGTAGAGAATAGATGCAGAGCCTAGATGGGATAACCATTTCCAATTTCTTTTCTTTTGCAACGCTTTCAGAAGCTGTTTTAATGCTTGCGCTCAACTTCTCTTCCATATTTTGATACGTTTGGCGGAGGGTTTTTTCGTAATTTTCTCCAGCAAGCTGCATCTTCATTTGTTGATTTTGCATCTTTTGGTTGAGTTCTGTTTGTTCCTCAGGAGAGAGCCCATCAAGGTAGTCTTGGTCGTTTAATTTTTTTGCAAGTTCTTGTCTTTCTTTTTCCATCGATTGCATATCTGCCATCGCTTGGCTTTGCAGAGTGCTAAAAGAAGTTGATTCTTCCTTTCCCATTTTTGATTCGGTAGCGCAGGTATCGAAATCAACGACGCCTAATTTTGGTACAACATCGGCAGCACATAGAGAGCTAGCCATTGTTAATAATACTAATAAAGTCTTTTTCATATTGTTTTTCTCCTTAGAGTTAGTTGAGGTAGTTGCAAAACTCAGTTATCTTCGTAGTTAGAATTGTCCTCCCATTTGGAAGAAAAATCTTTGTACTTCTTTTTTGTCAGAAGGGTTAACAGGCCAGCCGTAACCTATGATAATCGGCATGCGGTTCATCACTTCCAGGCGTATTCCAACCCCCCAGCTCATATTGTACTTTGCGAGCGCAAATGTTTTCAAATTGACAGATCCTGCATCAGCAAAGACAAAAGCATCGAGTATTTTCAAGATTTCCTGGAGATATTCGACAGAGAGTACAGAATAAGAAGTGCCTCCTGTTGGATCGCCATCAGCATAGTGGCTTCCCAGATCAAACGGTTTATAACCACGGACTGTGTTTTCGCCGCCGGTAAAGAATCGCTCGCTGAGGGGAATTCCCCGAGGGTTTTTTGTCCAGAAAGTGGGCTGAATGAATCTAAAGTCAGCGCGGTATTTCATAACGCCTCGGCTCCAAAGCTCTTGGTAATAGGTGTTCAAGGCAGAGTACTTTAAAGAAGGAGAATCTCCCACCAACCCCTGCAAACTCTGTTTCAAACATAGAGCGAAGTCCGTTATGGGGTTTAGCCATATTATCACTCGAATCAAAATTTAAAGAGATAGATGTTGCAGACACATTACCAGATCCATCCCTTTCTTTCCGCTCTGCAGGAGGTGCGCTGCTAGGAACGCTGATAGTAGCGTGTTTGAAGCGGTATTTCCAGCCGAAGGCCCAATAAGCAGTAAGAGGATAAGAGGCGTATAAACTACCCCCCAAGGAGTCTATCGAATATTTTTTTGCTTCCAAGTTGTGAGTTTGGCTCAGGAAGAGATCAAAACCAACTCTCCAAAGAGTATCGCGGAAATAGGGTGTGAGCCAGGAGATCGTGTAACTTCTTTGCTTAGCACCCAAAGTCGCCTTGGCGTGTGCATATTCTCCTCCTCCCCTCAGGGCAGAAGGCCCTTCTGAAAAGAGCTTCCCAAGGCCTTTATAATTGAAGTTGGTTTCTGTAAGGTCAAGGCCGCCAAAGACTCCATCACCAGAGCTAAATCCAAAGAAAAGGCTCAAGTGGCCTGTCGTTGTTTCATCTACTTCGATGTAGATATCTCTATAGTTCTCGCCAAGGTCTTGGTCGTCTTGCGTACGGACAGCATAGACGTTAACAGATTTAAAATATCCTATGTTTTCAAGGCGTTGTTGGGTTCTTTTTAATTTGGCTGAGTCAAAGATATCACCTGGTGTCAGTAAGGACTCTCTTAAAATGACATGCGTTTCTGTTTGGACATTCCCAAAGATCTTGATCATCCCAATTTTATACTGCTCTCCCTCTTCGATGATGAACTCAATATTATAGGTAGGAGAACTTCCTAGGGGAATTGCCTCAAATTGAACGTTGGTATCGATGTACCCTTTCCGTCCATAGAGCTCTTTGATAGCTTGAACTGTATTGCGTAGTTTTTCAGGGGAGTAGACGCCCTCAGGTCTTGCTAAGAAGATGCCTTCAACTTCTTTATCGGTAAAAAGGGAGTTCCCTTTGAATGTTACTGATCCAAAATGGTAGAGCTGACCTTTATCTACAGTCACATAGAGAACAATCTTTCCTCCCTTTTGTGCGGGAGCTGTAATAATATCTACCTTTGCGTCAGCATATCCTTGGTTTTGCATGAAGTTAATGATCGTTAACTTATCTTGTTCGACCGCTTCTTCATTATAGATTCCACCTCCTGTGAGCCAGCTGGTCAGAAGGTGATATTTTTTTGTATAAACCATCTCTAAAAGTTCTGCTTTTTCAGAGTCTGTAAACCCTTGAAAAACGATATCATCGATTAGGCCTGAGATCCCTTCTATCACATTGATTTCAATGTCAACGGTATTATCAACGAGGTTAGGAACGAGTTGGTAGGATAGCTGAGATTCAAAATATCCCTTTTTAATATAAAAATCTTTTAGTTTGTTAAAAGCTTTGTTGAATTCAACGACATTAAAAACTTTTTTCACCTTAATGCCGAGCTCTTTCTGGAGCGTTTTAGAAGAAAATTGTTTATTCCCACTCCAAACGATCTTACTGATTCTGGGCCTTGCCCAGACTTTAATAGATATGTAAACATCACCATTGACGATTTCAACTGAAGGCTCGATCCTATCATAGTCTTCAGATAAGGTTTTCAGATCGGCATCGAAGATGCTCTGGGAGAAGGGGTCGCCCACTTTGGTTTCTAACTTCCCAAGAACAGGCTTTGGGTTAAACATTGCTTCTGGAGGTAGATTCTCCATATGGATATCGATCTTCCCAACCATCTTATCTTCATACGCTTCGATTGATCGGGAAGCTCCCATTACAAATGTCATAGGGGCGCAGGTCAATAAAGCTAAAGAGGATAGGAGTGCGATTTTTCTATGCATTTAAAAGAAGCCTTAAATAAGTAACCGTTTCTGGCGGCGTGAGCACAATATAAAAAAAGGTCTCGAATATTGCAATCTTTTTAAGAAACTCCATTTTTCGCTTTTACATGTCAAAAAACATTTGAACCTATCCCGATAATAATAAGGGGTAGGTTCTTGGGACGATTCTGATGAAATGAAAAAATCGAAGATTTTTTGCAGGTTTTTGATTTTATATTGACGATACGCTCTATGTAAAAAATAATTTTAGTTGCTTGTTTTCGATCTATTCAATTAAAATTGTTGCTTCGTTCATAGTCGTGTTAACTTAAATTCTTTATAAGGAGTTGTTATGGAAAATATAGGTCTTCAACCTTGTTCTTTTTTACGGATATTCGGACAAGATCTTGTGGGCAAAATGGATGCCCTTTATGCAGATGCGGAGGTTTCTAAATCTAAAAGAACTGAAAGTCGTGGACAGCGGGGGGGCCCTTCCATTGGCACAAGTTTATTTGATCAGAGGACTGTTTTAGATTTTAGTGCAAGAACACATATAGATGTTACAGGAAGTGCAGAAGCAGAAAGAGAAAAAACAAAAAGGGAAGAAGAACAACGCCGAAATCAACAGAATTTTTTAATAGGGTTATCAGCAGCTGTAGCTGCAATATGGGCTACTTGGCGAGCAGGAAGCTATATTCAAGAGTCTAATGACGCTTTTAAACGAGTAAATGAAGCAGACATTGTGTTGAGGACTCAGCCTCCCTCTTATCTCGATTTGTCTGGAAGAGAGAATGAAAAGGCTAGAGACGCCTGTGGACGGGTATTTAATCAGTTCAGAGATTTTTATGCGCAAAAAAGCTGGCGTTCTAAAGTCTCAGGTGGTTTCGCACTAGCTATTGCTGCAGAGGCAACGATGGTTGCTGTTAGTGCTTTTTATCAACGTTTTGTAATAAGAAATGCGGGGATTGTTGCTCTTGGGTTGACCGCTTTAGGCGCTATTTTTACCTATGCTGTTTCTCCTAAGGCTCAATTGAGCCCAAACTTGCTTAATGAAATTATGGATATTCGGGATGTTGTTGCAAGATGTGTAATGCATGAGTCACCAAGTGCTGTAGCTGCTACAGAGTTTTATCAACGTCCAGCTGTCCCATCTGCTCCGCCATCTTATGAAAATGTCGTGCAGAGCGATTATAATGCGCAATTGATTGCTGCGGGCTTTGATCCTGTATTTGTTAGACAAGGAGGTCTTGAGTGGACTCGTAATAGGTCTAATCTGGAAATGTTTTGGCGCTTTCCTGGCTCACAAGAGTGGAACTTTGCTGGATATTCAGCCTAAATATTAAAAGTGCTGCCTGCCCAGGAGCGCGCGGGAAAGTGTGCTGCCGTCGACGTATTCGAGAGGGCTTCCCATCGGAAGCCCGAAGGCAAGGCGGGATACTTTTAGGCCTAGCTTAACGAGGCTTTCTTTGAGGTAGAGAGAAGTAGCATCGCCTTCAATGGTTGAATCGAGGGCGATGATCACTTCTTGGGTGTGTAATTTTTGAATCCGCTGCTTGAGATGTTCTAGGTCTAGGTGGTCGGGTGTTCTTCCGTCTAAAGGGGAGAGAAGGGCTCCAAGAACGTGGTAAAATCCTCTGTACATCCTCGTTTCTTCAAATGCATAGACATCTTTTGCACAAGAAATAATACATAAGATACTTGGATCTCTTTTCATCGGATCGCAAAAGGTGCACTCTTCTTTTTCCATTAAACAGCGGCACTCAGGGCAACTCTGTATTTTTTCTTTTAAAGTGTGCAATATTTGAGAGAAGTGCTCGAGTTGTTCTTGAGGCCAGGTGAGCATTTGAAATGCGAATCGTTCAGCTGTTTTAGTTCCGACGCCAGGGAGTCTTCGTAAAAAAGCAATGAGATTAATGAGTGAAATAGGGTATTTTGCCATAATATAAGACCTCTTGCGTATTTCAGGTGTTGCCTGCTTTTGAATGTTTTGCAACTGCCTCTGACTATTGAGAGAATACAAGGAGGGGGAGAGGTTCGCAAGAAAAATTAGTCTTCAAGAGGTTCATTGACTAATATTAATCTCTTTGCGATCTTTAAGGTGCGGGACTTTTTACAAAACGAGGATGTACAATGAAAGGGCTTGAAACGGGCAGCGACAAGGTAAAAAAAATCTGTAAACTTTTGAAAGAAGAAACACTAGAGCCTGCAAAACGTGAGGCAGAGGATCTAGTTGAGATGGCGCGTCGTCAGGCAGAGGAAATTTTGGTCCATGCAAAAGAGCAAGCGGAGAAAATTTTAGCGCAAGCAAAAGCGGACATTGACAAGCAGAAATCTATTTTTCAAGCTTCTATTTTTCAAGCGTGTCGGCAAACGCTCGAATCTTTGAAGGAAAAAATTGAGAGAAAACTTATCTCTCCTGAATTGGGGAAAATGATTGTTGCCTCGATGCAAAAACCGAAAGATCTCTCTCAGATCATCACAGCGGTTGTGGAGGCGCTGCGCAAAGATGGGCTTGCAGCCAATTTAAGTGTCTATATTCCCTCTGCAGTATCTCCTAGCGAGGTTAATCAACTTTTAGCAGCTAACATTCTTGAGCACCTAAGAGAGAAAAGTGTTCTCTTAAGTTCGATAGGAGGGGGTGTTCAGGTTAAAGTTATCAAAGAAAATGTGACGATAGACCTCTCTGATACTGCTTTGAAAGAGATTATTGCAGAGTACATTCGAAAAGACTTTCGAGAATTTATTTTTGGGGCTTAAAAATGGGTAATTATTACTTTTTAGCGGCCTCATTGCCTTTGCTGACGCTAGGGGAGAAGCCTGATCTTTCATTTGATGAGCTAAAGAGTCGTTTTAAGATTAATTTGAGTGAGAAAGACTACGAAAAGACAATTGCTTTCCGTAGGTATATCGATGTGACCAACATTCGGTTTCTTTTTTTAGAGGAGGCAATTGATCCTAGAGGGAACCTGAATGAAAAGGATTTGGATGAGGCGCTCTTATTAAAAGATAGCTTTCCTTTTTATATTTTTGATTTTTTAGATCGTTTTGAAAATGTATCTGAAAAGTTGAAACATTTTTCTGGGGTTCTATCAACCTTTTTTAATGAGGAGATTTCTAGACAAAAAGGGTTTTTAAAGGCTTACTTTGAATTTGAAAGAACTTGGAAAATGGTGATGCTGGCTCTACGTGCAAAAGAGCAAAATAGAGATATCATGAGGGAGTTGCAGTTTGAAAATTTTTCTGATCCTTTAGTAGCTCAAATACTAGCCCAAAAAGATGGAAGTTATTATGATCCCCCTGCAGGATATCTCGATTTAAAAGAAAAATACCTTTCCTGTGGTGCAGATCCATGGGAGAAATATAAAACGATTGCTAAATGGCGGCTGAATCGAATAGAGGATTTAGTGGATAAACCGGTGTTTTCTATCGATTGGATTTTGTCTTATACGGCTCGGCTGCTCATTGTGGAAGACTATAATGCTCTTGACCAAGCAAAGGGAAAAATGATTTTAGATGCTTTTGTGAGTTAATTTATGCAAGAAAAAGGAAAGGGAAAAGTTGTACGGGCCTTTGGGAATTTGCTCCATATTGAGTTTGAAGGGAGCATTCGTCAAGGGGAGATGGCCTCTGTTAAACTAGGCAATCTTTTGCTCAAAGGTGAGGTTATTGAGATCGCAGGAAAGACAGCGAAGGTTCAGGTATTTGAAGACACGCGCGATATCCAACTAGGCACTCAGGTAGAATTTCATGAGAATTTATTAGAAGCAGAGCTGGGACCTGGTCTTTTAACCTCTATCCTAGATGGTCTGCAAAATCCTCTTGAAAAGGTAGCCGATGCAGTGGGGCTCTTTTTGCAAAGAGGCGTATACATGCCTCCTTTAGATCGCACTAAACATTGGGATTTTCAGCCGGTTGCACAGGTGGGTGATATTCTAGAAAGGGGAGACAGTCTCGGGTACACAATGGAAGGTAGATTCCATCATTATATCATGGTTCCTTTTGCTCTTTTTGGAGAATACAAACTCACGTGGGTGATCAAGCCTGGTTCTTATACGATCGAAACGGTGGTAGCCAAGGGAGTCGATGAGAAGGGAGTGGAAGTCTCTTTTACAATGATGCAAAAGTGGCCTGTAAAAATCCCTCTCATACATGGAGAAAGAGCGAGAGCAACGAAGATGATGGATACGGGTGAAAGAATCATTGACACCCAGTTTCCTATTTTAAAGGGAGGGAGTTTTTGCGCTCCAGGTCCTTTCGGTGCAGGTAAGACTGTTTTGCAACATCACCTTTCTAAATATGCAGCTGTTGACATTGTTATTTTTGTAGCCTGCGGTGAGAGAGCAGGAGAAGTTGTTGAAGTTCTTAGAACATTTCCTCATCTAGTAGATCCTCATACGAATGATTCTCTCATGCAACGCACTATAATCATCTGCAACACATCCTCTATGCCTGTTGCATCTCAGAGAAGCATCTATTTATATGGGAACAACGATTGCTGAATACTACCGCCAAATGGGGCTCGACGTGCTTCTTTTGGCTGACTCGACTTCCCGCTGGGCGCAAGCGATGCGAGAGATGTCAGGAAGGCTTGAAGAGATCCCTGGGGAGGAAGCTTTTCCTGCTTACTTAGCATCTAGAATTGCTTCTTTTTATGAACGTTCAGGGTTTATCTGCCTCAAAGGAGGTAAGACAGGATCTCTCACAATTGGAGGGACTGTTTCTCCTGCCGGAGGTAACTTTGAAGAGCCTGTCACTCAAGCGACGCTTTCGGTTGTTGGTGCTTTTTTAGCGCTTTCAAGAGCTAGATCTGACGCTAGACGCTACCCTGCAATTGATCCTCGCATTTCATGGAGTAAATATGTCGATAATGTCAGCCTTGAGTTGCAGCAGCAGTTAGAGGCATTGCCCCATAAGGGAGAGGAGATACAAGAAGAATGGGGGAATATGGTCAAGCGCGCTGCTAAGATTTTGTTCCAAGGGGATGAGATCGGTAAGAGAATGGAAGTTGTTGGAGAAGAAGGTGTGACGCTTCAAGATATGATTCTCTATCTCAAATCTGAGCTATATGAATTTTGCTACCTGCAACAAAATGCTTTTGACAAAGAAGATTCTTATTGTCCTTTGTCTAGACAAATCCCTCTTTTCTTGCTTGTAAATCAAGTGTTTACAGCGCCCTTTCATTTTGAAAATCATGATATGGCACGGGCATTTTTCTTAGATTTGCAAAACGATATTAAGAATGTGAATTTCATGCCTTTTAAATCAGAGCGTTACGATAAGGCTTTAAAAAATATTGAAGGAAAGCTTGCCCAGGCTGTAAAAGGGGTTGTTCACATATGAAGAAAATTTACGATCGCATTGTTGATATGAGAGGAAATCTTTTGACCGTCAATGCAACCGACGTGGGGTTAGGAGAGTTAGCGCGTATCTATAAGCAAAACGGGGAGGAGACATTTGCTTCTGTGCTTAGCATCGATGGCGAAAAAGTTACACTCCAGGCGTTTGAAAATACGAGGGGGATTTCAACACACGATAGAATTTCATTTTTGGGAAAACAGATGGAGGCTGTCGTCAGCGATTCTTTGCTAGGTAGAAGATTTGATGGAGCGGGAGAGCCCATTGATAAAGGACCTTCTGTTGTGGGTGAGCATGTTCAGTTAAACTCTCCTTCATTTAACCCTGTTCGCAGAGTGATTCCTCATGATCTTGTCCGTACAAACATTCCCATGATCGATGTCTTTAACTGCCTTGTTAAATCACAAAAAATTCCTATTTTTTCTGTAGCAGGAGAGCCTTACAATGCGCTTTTGATGAGAATTGCCAATCAGACGAATGCGGATATTGTCATTATTGGAGGTATGGGGCTTCGTTTTGATGATTATCAAGCCTTCATCGATAACGCAGAAAAATTTGGATCCCTTGAAAAAACGGTCATGTTTGTGCATCAAGCAACAGACCCCATTGTAGAGTGTCTGCTTGTCCCTGACATGGCGCTTGCTTGCGCAGAACGATTTGCTGTCCAAGATAAAGATGTATTGGTACTTCTCACGGACATGACGGCTTTTGCCGACGCCCTCAAAGAAATTGCAATTACAATGGATCAGGTTCCCTCTAACCGAGGTTATCCAGGCTCTCTCTATTCCGACCTGGCGGCGCGCTATGAAAAAGCAGTTGACATAGATGGCAGTGGCTCTATCACAATTATTTCTGTGACGACGATGCCAGGGGGCGATGTCACGAACCCTGTCCCCGATAACACAGGATATATTACGGAGGGACAGTTTTATCTTAACGAAGGCAGGATCGATCCTTTTGGCTCTCTTTCTCGTTTGAAGCAGCAAGTCATTGGAAAGGTCACACGAGAAGATCATGGAGATGTTGCCAACGCTCAGATCCGTCTATATGCAGAATCAAAAAAAGCGAGAGAGAGGCAAGCGATGGGTTTCAAACTTTCTGGCTGGTTTGAGAAACTCCTCCATTATGCACGTCTTTTTGAAGAGCGGATGATGAGCTTGGAAGTTAATCTCACGTTGGAAGAGGCTCTCGATCTAGGATGGAAAACTTTGGCTGAGTGTTTTGAGCCCAATGAAGTGGGAATCAAGCAAACGCTCATTGATAAATACTGGCCTAAACCTGAAGATTTATGATAAAGCTAACAAAGACAGAGCTTCGGCTCCAGCAAAATAGATTAACGCAATTGAAGAAATATTTGCCGACGTTGCAGCTCAAAAAAATGTTGCTTCAGGTTGAGGTTTACCAAGCTATACAAGAGATTCAAACATTGAATAGTGCCTTTAAAGTGCTGGAAAAAAAAATTAGCTCTTTTGCTTCCCTTTTTTCAGATAAACAGGCATTTGATCTTTTCCCTTCTGTTAAAGTTTTAGAGACTCAAAAGATATCTGAAAATATTGCAGGTGTTGATATTCCTGTATTTGATAAAATCATTTTCCAAGAATCTGATTACTTTTTGTTTGATAGTCCTGTGTGGCTCGATTCAGGGGTTGCTTCTCTCAAAGAGTTGATTGAAATTAAAGAGAAGAGGATTGTTGGAGAAGAGAAAAAAAGCTCTGGAGCAAGAATTGCGCGAAGTTTCTATACGGGTGAACCTTTTTGAAAAGATTCTGATTCCGAGAGCTCAACAAAATATTAAGAAGATCAAAATTTTTCTTGGAGATCAACTGCTTGCAGCTGTTTGTCAAGCAAAGGTCTCTAAGCAAAAGATCTTAAAAAGAGCTCAAGAGCAACTATGATCATCAATGTTGTCAAATACCTCATCGTCGGAGTCAAAGAAGAGATTGATAAATTCTTTGAAAGGGCTCAAGAGCATGGTTTTTTGGAATTTCTTTCCATTTCTGGCAAGAAACACATTGAGCAGCCGATTCCGATTCAAAGTCTTCTTGCAGCTATTAAGATTTTGCGTAAATTTCCTGTAGGGGAAATTTATTTTGGAGGGGGCGATTTACCCTTTGCAATGCAGATTTCAGAAAGAATCTTAGAGCTTAAAGAAGATCTTGAAAAACTCCATGAAGAACAAAGGCTCCTAGAAGCTGAAATTTCACGCGTTGCTCCGTTTGGCGATTTTTCTATGGAAGATCTCGAATACGTCGAAAGGGAAGGGGAAAGAAAATTACAGTTTTTCTGTAGAAAGGCAACCAAAGATCACATGGTTCCGCCCGATACCGATCTCATTTATGTTGCAACTGAGTACGGCCTTGATTACTTTTTTCAATTAGCAAAGACCTTTTTGTCTACCCAGGCATGATTGAAATGCGCATCGACTCCCCTTTGGGAGAGTTGCAAAATAGACTTCGCTTTGTGAGTGAAACAATCCAAAGGCTAGAAGGTGAGCTGAAAGATTACGCAGGACACGGTGAATTTTTACAAACGGTGCTTGTTGATGAGATGAATAAATACAACCTTATCTGCGCAAAAAAAGAGGTCTCATACCCTCTTCATAACTCTGTATTCTCCATCGAGGCGTGGGTGCCAGAAAATAAAGTCTCTGATCTTTTTGATCTTTTAAATGGCATGGCTATTGATGCGACTCAAATTGCCGTTGAAAAAAAGATAGAGTCCCAACATGCATCGAAAATAAAGGTGCTGGCCTTGTGGGAGAAGATCTGATTAAAATTTACGACGTTCCTGCTATCACTGACAAAGATCCGTCGAAGTGGGTTTTGTGGTTTTTCGTATTCTTTTTTGCAATTATCATTGGAGATGCGGGATACGGCGTGATTTTTCTTATCTTGGCAGCTTATTTAAAACGCAAATTTCCAAATGTGAAAGGGATGAGTCAGAGGATGATAAAGCTCCTCTATTACCTATCTTATGCTTGTATCATCTGGGGCGTTCTCACATGTTCTTATTTGGGGTTGAGAATTTCTCCACAGAGTTTTTAAGTCAAATTTCTCCTCTTCATTACCTTGCAGAGCAAAAAACGCTCTACCATTTTCACCACCAGGATAGCGTATATGAACATTGGGTCACCGCTTATCCGCAATTGAAAACAGTGACGGGAGGAAGAGAGCTGTTAGAGACAGCCTCTACTGTTACACAAGGCGGAAATACGTATAAGATGTTAGAGGAGTTCTCGGGTAATATTCTTCTTGAAATAACCATTCTGATTGGACTTGTGCATATCAGCCTTTCATTTTTGCGTGTGATTAAAAAAATGTAGCAGGTCTTGGGTGGATTGCCTTTATGATCGGTGGTTATTTCTACTTTCCTGGTATGCTCCAATCGACAAGCCTGGTTAACTTCATGGGGTGGATGGAAAAAGGACTTGCAGCGGCAGTCGGTCTTCAGTTGATTTACATAGGCCTTGCTTTTGCAATTATTTCAGCGGTGATTCAGCGTGGCATGAAAGGGTGGGGGAGATTTCATCTGTCATTCAGATTTTTGTAGACGTCCTTTCTTATTTACGGCTGTATGCTTTAAGTTTAGCCGCTGCTATTATGGCCTCGACGTTTAACCAAGAAGGTAGCGCATTAGGGCTTGTTTTTGGAGCAGTCGCCATTTTTCTGGGGCATTGTATTAATATTTCGGTAGGATTTATGGGCGGTATCATACATGGGCTTCGCCTTAATTTCTTAGAATGGTATCATCACTGCTTCGATGGTGGGGGAAAGTTATTTAAACCTTTGAAAAAACTGCTAACGCCCTCGAACCTACCCCAATGAAACATAAATTTTTATAAGTGAGGAGATAATATGGATTACGAAATGATAGGACCTGCAATAGTGCTGGGCCTCGGGTGTATAGGAAGCTCAATAGGGTGCGGCATCGGCGGCATGGCATCTCATGCCGTTATGAGTAGAGTAGATGAAAATCATGGTAAATTTATCGGGATGTCTGCCATGGCAGCCTCTCAGTCAATCTTTGGTTTTGTTCTCATGCTCATCATGCGCAATAACATCAAAGCAGGCTTACTAGCGCCTTTATCGGGCGATGGGGATTGGGCTCTTTGTAGGGCTTGCTCTGATGATTTCTTCGATCTATCAAGGGATGTGCGCAGCATCAGGGATTCAAGCAGGTGCTAAGCAACCTGCTGTGATTGGAAAGTGTTTTGCAGCTCTTGGAATTGTAGAATCATTTTCCCTCTTTGCCTTCGTCTTTGCCCTTCTTTTGATTTATTAATTTTAAAAGGAAGCGCCCTACAAAAATCAGGATGTCGTAGTAAGAGTTTCAGGAGCATCCAGTAGGATGTTCCTTCAACTTTTTTATAGAGAACAAAAGGAAGCTCAGCAGCTGCATCTTGAATCCAATAAGGGTAATTGGGTGGTAGTAATGAAGGTAGCTTGTCTATAGGAAAAAATTGAATATCGCCTGTTTCTGCTCCCAATGTAGGCTCTCCTGCAGTAGGGGTAACTTCAAAGAAATATGTGTATCTTGATAAGCGATTATAAGGGGAGTACTCAGCTATTTTTCGTACGATTTCCGCAGAAAATCCTGTTTCTTCCTTTGTTTCTCTAAGCGCTGCCTCTTCAGGGGATTCCCCTGCATCAATCCCACCGCCTGGCAGAACCCAAACAGGAATGTCCCTCCGTTGGATCAGAAGCGCACTTTTGCGATCTTTACTAAAAATAATCGATGCAACCGACTTTCCCATTCACAAAATATACCCCAGACTCCCTTCATCGAGCAAGATTTATTGTTAGAAAAATTCTTCTATCCATTAAGCTACTCCAAAAGGGAGTAGGCCTCGTGAAAAGAGCTTGGTTATTAGGATTATTATTTTTTGGATGTGATAAGTACTACGTTTCTGTCAAACAAATCAGTGTAGGACCGACTTACCTTGCCAGCACGCACGTAGGAACCCCCGATCCTAGGCAAGCTAACCCTCCTGAGGGGCAAAAACTCTTTATCGATTCGGCTGTTCCTTCTGATATTTTAGAAAAATCACCCCGTCTTGTCATGTATCTTTTATACAAGGATCATTCGCAAAAAGAGATAGTCTATCCTATCGAAAATCAAAGGGGATATAAGGTCTACTCTCTACTCAACGATGAGTTCAAAAAAACAAGAGGTCTTTTAACCTACAGAGCAGAAATCGTTACAGAAGGAGGAGAGATCTACAAAGACTGGAAGCATCAACTGTGGGTGAATTTGATCGCCTTGGATGATATCAACTCATCTGCTAG
Source organism: Rhabdochlamydiaceae bacterium (assembly GCA_047459655.1). Taxonomy (GTDB): domain Bacteria; phylum Chlamydiota; class Chlamydiia; order Chlamydiales; family Rhabdochlamydiaceae; genus CANJJB01. The sequence continues at coordinate 52,328 of JAJREF010000002.1, read as the reverse complement.
CAAAACAAGCTCTTCTGTTTCAGACCAATCAATGCAGGGATCTGTGATGGAAACACCAGGGACAAGAGAGGAAGGGTCTTCAGGCAGCAGTTGGTGACCAGCGGAGAGATAGCTCTCGACCATCATTCCCATCAGATGGGTATTCCCTTCGTGGATTTGTCCTAAAGCAGAGAGAAAAGCATCTCTTTGCTTGTTATGGTTTTTCTTGCAGTTGCCATGTGCACAGTCGACAAGAATGCGAGAGGAAATGGCCAGGGATCGTAAAGTTTTTAGGGTTTGAGAAATAGAATCGTGATCATAATTAATATGTTTTTCTCCACCTCTTAGAACAATATGTGTATGGGGGTTTCCTTCACTCTCTGCAACACTGATTTTTCCTTCTACGTTTGTATGTAAAAAGGTATGGGGCATACGGGCTGCAATCACACCGTGAGCTGCTTGTTCAACATTTCCATCTGTATTGTTTTTAAAACCGATAGGAAGGGGTAGATAAGAAGCGAGCTCTCTGTGGATTTGAGAGGAAGTCGTTCTTGCTCCTATGAATCCCCAGGAGATCAGATCATCGAGGTAAAAGGCTGCAAGGGGGCTTAAGAATTCTGTTGCTACAGGGATTTCAAGATTGGCAAGGGCAATCAGCAGCTTCCTTGACAAAGAGATACCTTCTTCAATAGCGTTTGACTCATCAAGGTAGGGATCGTAGAGAAATCCTTTCCAACCTGCCACTGTGCGTGGCTTTTCTAGATAGACACGCATCACAAGAAAACAGGTTTCTTTGACAGTATCCGATAGTTTTTTTAGCTTTGACGCATATAGAATCGCTGATTCTATATCGTGGATAGAACAGGGGCCTAAAATAATTGCTATGCGCTGATCTTTGCCGGAAAGAATATCTTGAATGGTCAAGCGACTTTTTGCAATAAATGCTTTTCCTTTCAAGGAGAGGCTGTGAATAGTTTTGACTTCTTTGGGAGATAAAAAAACCATGAAAAATCTCCAGTTGACAGCACTGATTTGTCTGTGTATAACAAAGAGAAAGATTATATAGCTATGAATATTTTCTCGATGGCAGTCGCCCTTTTTTCATCTTGAACTCTCTGGGGAACATCCCCATTTTTGTTGGGATGTTAGGAGAGTACCCTGTCAAGAGGCAGCGGCGTATTATCTTGCGAGAGCTTCTAATTGCACTTGGGATTCTGATTCTCTTTACCTTTTTTGGAAGACAATTTTTGGGCATGCTAGGCATTAGCCATGGCACTATTGGGATTGCAGGTGGCACTCTTCTTTTTTTAATTTCCCTTACAATGATCTTTCCAAATGAAAATGCGCATACGGTGCATCGGAAAGAACCATTTATTTTTCCTTTGGCGACTCCTGTTGTAGCAGGTCCAGGTGCCCTTACAGCTGCGATGATCTATGCTCAACAAGTAGCAAACCCTTTTGCTGTGTGCGTTGCTATTTTTATAGCCTGGTTTTTCTCTTCTCTCATTCTTTTAGCCTCATCCAACATTAAGCTGTTTTTAGGCCAAAAAGGCCTGCTTGCCTGCGAAAAGTTAGGCGGTATGCTCATCTGCTTAATTTCTGTCCAAATGTTCACGGAGGGGCTCATCTTGGTTATCCGAGAAGGCCTGCATCCTTAAGGGACTGTGAAACAATAAAATGAACGATTTGACCAGCGCAAAATTGTTCATTTTATTATTTCACAGTCCCTAAGAGAAATAAAAGTCTGCTTGCCCACAATAATATGATCATCGAGATCTATCCCCATGACTTTACTAGAGCGCAATAAATGGCGTGTGAGCTCAAGGTCGGCTTTGGAAGGAGTAGGATCTCCGCTCGGATGGTTGTGAGCTAAGATCAAGCTTTTAGCTTTATGGCGCACAGCAGGGTAAAAAACTTCTCTTGGATGAATTAGGACTTCAGAGAGAGTGCCCACAGAGACTTTTTCATAAGAGATCAACCTTCCTCTTACATCTTTTAACACCACTACCAGAATCTCTTGTTTTGCAGAAGAGAGCTCCTTTTTAACAAGTTCATAGGCTTCCTTTCCTCCTATCTTCCCCAAACGTGGTAAAGATGTTCCAGCACTTTTGATCGCAATCCCAAAGGCTGCTTTGAGTTGGATTGCTTTTGCTTTCCCTACACCTTTGATTCCCATCAACTCCTCTACAGAAGCATCGAGTAGTCCCTCAATCCCTCCAAAATGGCCGACCATTTCATGCGCAACTTCAAGCACCGACCTTCCTTTTGTTCCCGTTGTCAGCACAATTGCAATTAGTTCTGCTAATGAAAGGGCGTTTACTCCCCATTGTACGAGGCGCTCGCGTGGCCGTTCTTGGAGAGGAGTGTTTTGCATATTCATAGAGGAGTCCTGAAAAAAGATATAGTTTAAATTTAACAATGTCTTTTAGCAAGACTAATCTTGGACGGGGACGGCCTTGTTAAGAATCTCTGATTTACAAAACACAGGGACATTTTGCATCAGAGCAAGAGTGATACAGTCAGAGGGGCGCGCATCGATTTCAATGATCTGCTTTTTCTCTCCGAGGCCTTGTTCGAGAAATAGCCTTGCAAAGTAGATCGTATCTTCGATGTCATTGATCACGATTTGGAGAATTTTAATATTCAGGCCGGTAAATATGCTGCTCATGAGATCGTGCGTATAGGGGCGAGGTTTACGTTCCTGGGTTAAGTGGATTTGGATATTATTGCCAACTTGAGGATCTGTATAGATCGCAAACTTTTTAGATTCTGTTCCTAAAATGATCACCGTATAACCGCGTGATTGCATGATCTTATTGAATGTAACGGGGATGAGTCTAGACATTATAACTCCTGTTTTTATACATGCAGGAGGTGGGAATTTTTCACAAGCCTAATGACTGTGCTATGAGGGCACCTAAAAAGGGAGCGGTGTTTCTTGCATCTTTTTTGCAGCCATAAAAAGATGGTAAGCGATAAGCTAGAAGTACATAGTCTTTTAATACTCACCTTACGCAAACAGTCCATGGGCCATCCTTTTTGCGTAAGGTGAGTTAATATTTAGGAGGTCCCATGTTTCGTTACCACGTACTTTCTTCAGATGAAGAGGGAATCATTTGTCAGGGAAGAACGGAACTACCTGGCAGTGGGGAATATATTCACTTAAAAAGCGATGGCGTTTTTGTTTGCAAGAGATGTGACGCTCCTTTATACCTTTCCAAAGATAAATTTTCTTCAGGGTGTGGGTGGCCAAGTTTTGACGAAGAGATCCCAGGCACTATTGAAAGAGTCCCTGATCGGGATGGAGTCCGCACTGAGATTAGATGTAAAAAATGTGAGGCCCATTTGGGCCATGTTTTTGTAGGTGAAGAACTCACTCCAAAAAATACAAGGCATTGTGTTAACTCTCTGGCCTTATTTTTTGTGCCTGCTTTAACAAAAGAAGGCTATGAGCGTGCCGTATTTGCCGGAGGATGTTTTTGGGGTGTCCAGCATTTGATGAAAAAGTTACCAGGTGTCATTGCAACGAAAGTTGGTTATACAGGGGGAGATGTCGTCGACCCTACCTATGAAGAAGTAAGTAGTAAAAAAACAGGACATGCAGAAGCTATCGAAATCGTATTTGATCCAAAATTAACATCGTATCAAGCTCTTGCTAAATTATTTTTTGAAATCCATGATCCGACACAAAAAAATGGGCAAGGGCCCAATCTGGGGCCTCAGTACCGCTCTGCTGTTTTTTATTTCACAGAAAAGCAAAAGGAAACTACTGAAATGCTAACAGGGTTACTTAAAAAACAAGGGCTTCCTGTCGTAACAGAAATCCTCCCAGCCAGCATCTTTTATCCCGCTGAACCCTACCACCAAGATTACTACGATCAAACGGGGCAAAAGCCGTATTGTCATAGCAGGATACAGCGTTTTTAAATCATCTTAAGGGTCTAAATGAGCCCTTCTTTAAAGCTTAGGAGGGAAGCTGCGCGCAAATTTTTGGCAAAACCAGGAATTTCTATGTCATAAACAATCATCGCTTGATCTTCAGAGCCAAATTTTGCGTGAATTGTTAAAGTTTTAAAAATGCCAGTGAATCCTTGTGCCGCTTTAAGAACAGCCTCCTTTCCGATTACTTTTTCCTGTGGGTCCGTAAATTGAATATCAGGATGCAAATATTTTTTCACTTCCTCCATGTCTTTCTGCCCAAGCGCTGTGTAATAGGCTACTGCTTTAGAAATTGTGCTTTTCATAGCTATCTTCTTAGAATCTCGAGGACGCATTTCTTGAAATCGGTGTTGGATAGATGATGGCACCTCAATTTCATGAACCTGCTTTAGTGCTTTGCCAAGCTTAATCCATTGATCATCTGTTAAACTGCGACTGAACCCATCCTGCCCTTCAATAAACGGGTATACAATAAGAGTAAAATTCTCAATTGGCTGGGTTGACTTGCCATGAATTGTTTTGATAGGGGAAATGATCTGCTGTATTCCTGCTCGGTGCAATAACTCTACTATTTCAACGCCGATATCATGATTGTGCCCTAGCTTAAGTTTTATAAAGTAGGATACTGATTAGATGTTTGAGCTTTATATATCGAAGCATTTGCATCCGTGCCTATAGGTAGAAACGCAAGAGTAGCGACTGTAATGCCATAATAAGTGTTTAGGCATTTAATGATGGTTTCGTCTGACAGAGTGTGCTTTTCTAACATATGCCCTCTAGAAAAAGATCGGCCTCTTTTTGGCTTTTGAAGATAAGAAAATCAGTCTGCGGATATTTTTCTCTGAGTTCTTCGATTCGGGCTCTTTTTTCGTTATCAAAGCTCCAGGTGTATTTCAAGAGTTCCCAGTTGATGGTTCGTAAGCTACCAAAGTCTCTTTTGTAGTTAAACAACCTTTTGAAAAACCTCCAGAAACAGACAAGTCGGGAAAAGTGAAAATATATCAGAACATCAGCCTTAGCGAATCTCATTTCAAAAGTTGAAAATGAACATCCCTCAACAATCCATGCTGTTTCCTCAAGTATAGCCTTTTGAGTTTTTATGAATTCTTGCTTATCTCTCTTCTTACCGCCAGGCTCGAACATGTGCCTGTCCAGGTGGTGGACTGGAATGCCTAAGATTTTACCGAGCTTAGAGGCAAATGTAGACTTTCCACTTCCAGGAAGGCCGATCAGTGCAAACTTTTTATAGCAGGTGTTTTTCATGATTACGTGCTCTTCAGCGTAATACAGTTAAATTCTTCTTCAAATTGCCCGATCGTTTTTAGGATTAATTCCCATGAGGGAATCTCTCTGAAAATCATGGATTCCATCAACCCGTAATCTTTTTGAAGTTCTTTCAAAACACGAGGCAGTGGCACGAGTTTCAGTGTTCCCTTTTTGGCAGTGCTATAGCTCGCCCAAGCTGATGCAAAATAAATGCTTTTGTGATTGGCGACTCTTTCAAGTAAGTTTGATTCTTCAATGGCTTTTTCCTTTATCGGAGAATTTAGTAATCGGAAAAAATCGTAGAAGTGCCTGGAAATTCTTGGAGGAAGTCTTTTATCTTCAGGTAAATGAACATATTGATGCAGGATTGTTGCTTTTTCCCAAAATGTCCTTTCGGCATTCAACACACGAATTTTCGTTGCTGGCTCATGGATTTTTTCTTTTAATGCCTCTTTGGTATAGCTATGTACGATATGGTCACTTACGGGCCAATGCTCTGATCTTGCGCCTATTTCTATTTTCACGATAGGTCGGACATAGTCAGCGTTTGATTTTTTGCTTTGGTATTCAAATAATAATGTTTTGGAGTCAGGATCGTCCAAATCAGCGAGAAGTTGCCATCCTTTATTTGTTCCAAGTTTTTCACCAATCGCATTCGTTAGCTCTCGTAATAATTCATTTTGCACATAGTTTATGCAAGCTTGGGAGAGATTTTCAATAATGAGATTTTGTTTTTTCTTTGAAGGTGCATTTTCAGGGTTGTTGGGCATCCCAAAACCAAAAAAGTCTCGTTCTATGGAGAGGTCAATATCCTCGGAGAAACGATCAATCAGTCTGTATACTTTTGAAAGAGAAGTTCCTCCTTTGAAGGTAAGATAAGGTCTCACTTTTTCTAGTGAAAATAACCTGGCTAAAATCCATACCACCCAAAAGTCTTTTTCGATAATTTCAAAAGGCATGTTTTGGATATCGGCAGCTGTTTGAAAGAAAAGTTCTCGCTCATCTTGAGTTAAAAGATAGAGTTCATTCATGGCTTGAACTCCATTATGTCAAAAACAAGAGCTCGTATCCAGGCTGGAGCGAATTTCATGTTCTTTTTGATTTCCTCTTTAGGCGAGTCTTTGAGGAATTTTGAAATTTGTATGCGTGCTTTTTGATCGATATGATCTTTTCCTAAATTTTTCAGGGCTTGGATTAATAATCCTTCCCTAGTCCCAGCGGAAAGCATGTTTTTCTTTGTCGTTTTTTTGAAGATTATTTCTTGATTGCCTACTTTGACTTTCTTGGAGGCAGCTTCGGTTAGAAATATAATTCGACCAGGAACTTGTGTAGAAAGGCCAACTAAATTTGCTGCATGGGCACCTGCAGGTTGAATCAACACTCCGTCTTTTTCTGCAACTGCCTTTGCCACTTCATTTAAATCGGGAGGAATAACACCCAATGTATGGTGGTTTTTCGGATAGTCATACAGACCTCTTGCAAGCCTTCTTATGAATTTTTGTTTTTCAAGTTGCGATAGTGCTTTCCTAACAGAGGCGTCACTGCCTAGGCCTGAAAAATGCATTGGGGTAAAGCACCAACCAGGACCGTGTTCGATGATTCTATTTTTTATCGCTGTTTCAGCACTATGGCGCATTCGGATTAGCCTCTCTTTTTCACAAAAATTAGCATGTTTTTGTGAAATTGGCAATAAGGAAACCAGAGATTTCACAAAAAGAGGTTGTTTTTCGTGAAAAATGCTTGTTGTCAATTGGCCAACATCTTGTTGGCTAAATAGGGAAGAGGACGTAGGGTTTTACTGCAGTTTAATCCAGCCTACTGCGTAAAAATTGTGTAATTCGGCTTTACGCAGTCGGATTTTTCGGCGTGAAATTTGCTTTGTATGTCACTAAAAACAAAAGGCTTCAGTCGTTAAACTGAAGCCTTAATCTCGTCTTCACAAGCAAAAAGCCCCTGCAGGGGCTTTTTACTGTAAGGGGTTGTAAAACAATAAAATGAACGATTTTACGCTGGTCAAATCGTTCATTTTATTGTTTTACAACCCCTAAATACTCAAAATGGAGGTGGAGAGATTCGAACTCTCGTCCTTAGCAAACTTCCTACCTATGACTACATGCTTAGCATCTCTATATTAGTAAGCTCCCTATGAGAGATGCGACATTAAGAGCTTACGTGTTTCCTATTTTCTCGGGTGTCTTTCCTAGGAAACGGAAAAAGATCCCATACCAGGGTTAATGACGATAGTTCTAAAGCTCCTGGTCAGGCCCCAGACTATCGGCTACCGAATACCGTTAGGTATTAAGCAGCTAAAGCCATCTCGTTAGAGTTGTCAGTTATTTTGTTTACCGATTGTTTAAGGAGGGATCGATAACCTCCGCATGCCACAGATACTCCGCTTCCAAGTCGAAGCCTTTCACCCCCATGATATTGTCCAATAGACTTAAAACGGGAACTCTGTATAGAATCAAGCTATTATTAAGTGGATGATAACATGTTTGAAATCAAGGATCAAGAGGGATTTCCAGAAGGGGAAGAGAAGGTTTTAGCCTTTTGGGAGAGAGAAGATATCTTTAAAAAATCGATAGAAGAGCGCAAAAAAGGGCCTCTTTTTTCCTTTTACGATGGGCCTCCTTTTGCAACGGGGCTTCCCCATTATGGCCATATTCTGGCAGGAACAATTAAAGATGTGGTCCCCAGATACCAAACAATGTTAGGAAAGTACGTGCCGCGCCGTTTTGGATGGGACTGTCACGGTTTGCCGGTAGAAAATGAGATTGAAAAGGCAAAAGGGCTGACAGGGGGTCTTGCAATTGAGGAGTTTGGGATTGCCAAGTTCAACGAGGAGTGTAGGAGCATTGTTCTACGCTATACGGAGGAGTGGAAAAAAACAGTAACGCGCATGGGGCGGTGGGTTGATTTTTCTCATACGTATCATACGATGGATAAGAGTTTCATGGAGTCAGTTTGGTGGGTATTTAGCGAGCTTTATAAGAAGGGGCTTGTCTATGAGGGCTTTAAGGTGATGCCTTTTTCTGCAAGGCTGGGGACCCCTTTATCTAACTTTGAAGCCAATTTAAATTATAAAGATGTCGATGATCCCTCTATTACGGTTCTTTTTCCTTTGGTGGATGCCCCCGATACCGCGTTTGTCGCTTGGACAACCACTCCTTGGACACTTCCCTCTAATTTAGCGCTGGGCGTGAATCCTGAACTTAATTATGCCAAGATCAAAGACAAGGTAACGGGTAAAAAATATATTTTGGCAGAGGCAAGAGTCGCCTCCCATTTTAAAGAATATGAAGTATTAGAGGTTGTTAAAGGAAAAAGTTTAAAAGGGCAGAAATATTTACCACTTTTTTCTTATTTTGTTGATCGGCAGAGGGAAAAAACTTTTCAAGTTTTAGCCGATGATTTTGTATCAGCAGAAGATGGAACAGGGGTAGTGCATCTGGCGCCCGCATTTGGGGAGTCAGATTTTTTTGCCTGCTTTAAAGTAGGAATTGAAGTGGTGTGTCCTGTCGACCAGAATGGGCAGTTTACACAAGAGGTCTCTGATTTTGAAGGAGTCTACGTTAAAGATGCTGACAAAGCAATTATCAAAAAACTGAAAGAAGAAGAGAGGGTTTTAACCCACACGCAGATCCGTCACCGCTACCCTTTTTGCTGGAGATCAGATACCCCACTTATCTATCGAGCGATGCGCACATGGTTTGTATCGGTAGAGACAATCAAGGAGAAGCTGCTTCAGGCCAATGAAAAGATCCATTGGGTGCCAGGCCATATTAAAGAAGGGCGCTTTGGGAAGTGGCTTGAAAATGCAAGAGACTGGGCAATTTCTAGAAATAGGTACTGGGGAACTCCGATTCCCCTTTGGCGCAGCGAAGATGGAGATATCATTGTTATTTCAAGTGTAAGGGAGTTGCAAGATAGGGTCGGGAAAGAAGTTCTTGATTTACACCGCCATTTTATCGACGGGCTTACATTTGTGGAAAATGGGAAAACGTTTCGCAGAATTCCTGAGGTATTTGATTGTTGGTTTGAGTCGGGCTCAATGCCGTATGCGCAAAACCATTTTCCTTTTGAGAATAAAGAAGAGACTTTAAAGGCATTTCCAGCTGATTTCATTGGAGAGGGACTCGATCAGACGCGCGGATGGTTTTATACGCTCACTGTACTTGCTGCAGCGCTATTTGATAAGCCAGCTTTTAAGAATGTAATCGTAAATGGGATTCTTTTGGCAGAAGATGGCACTAAGATGTCCAAGAGACTGAAAAATTATCCTGAACCAGATGCAGTGATTGCGCGTTATGGTGCAGATGCAGTCCGGCTTTACCTGCTCAATAGCCCTGCTGTGGGTGGAGATGATTTACGTTTTGCAGCTAAAGGAGTGGAAGGGGTTTTAAGACAAGTATTGATCCCTTTTTGGAACTCTTATGTGTTTCTTGCAACTTATACGACGATTTATCATTGGATCCCGGGCAAAGAGTTTGATTCTCCCCAAGCAGATATCGACAGATGGATTTTATCCCATTTGCAAAAGTTAATAGAAGATGTGAGAAGTAGCATGGATCGGTATGATCTTCAAGCGGCTGTTCAGCCGTTTGTTGGGTTTATCGATCAGCTCACTAATTGGTATATCCGTAGATCGCGCGGCAGGTTCTGGGAAGATGAGGCAACGCAGGATAGGAAAGAAGCTTTTGAGACGCTCTACACTGTATTGCTCAATTTAGCAAAAATTTCTGCTCCCTTTATCCCTTTTTTAAGTGAGCGAATCTATGTGCAGCTGCGCCAAAATCAGGATCCTCAGTCTGTCCATCTCTGTTTGTTTCCTGAAGTGGAGCCTGCTCTGAGAGATACTGCATTAGAAGAGGAGATGGAAGTGGTTCAGGCGGTTGTGAGTATTGGGCACGCTTTGAGAAAAGAACATAAATTAAAAGTACGTCAACCTCTTGCTAAAGCCTATGTTATTTGCCCAGACAAAAGCAAGTTAGATGCTCTCAAAAGGCAAGAATCGCTCATAGCTGATGAGCTAAATGTTAAGGAAGTAGTTTTTGATGGCGATGAGAGTCGGTATGTTGTCTTGTCTGCAAAGCCCAATTTTCGGGTTCTTGGTAAGAAAGTTGGCAAGTTAATGAATGAAGTAGGACACCATGTACAAAAGCTTCCACGTGAGGATCTTTATCGATTGCTCGAAGGGCATACCGTCACGCTGACTGTGGCTGGAGAGAAAATTGCATTAACTAAAGAAGATGTCGATATCGAGAGAACAACGAAAGGATCTTTAGTAGCGGGAACAGAGAACTCTATCACGCTTGTTCTAGATGCTGTTTTAAACGAAGATCTTCTCCTAGAAGGCATTGGACGTGAGTTAGTCAATAAGATCAATACAATGCGCAAGGAAGGGGGACTTTCCGTTACTGATCGTATCACAATCAAACTGAAGACGACACCGCGCGTACAAGAAGCGATGGAAAAGCATAGGGATTACATCTGCCATGAGGTTTTAGCAGTCACTTTCTCTTTTGAAGAGTGTCAAGGAACAGAGTGGGACATCAATGGGGAAGCAACGACCATTGTTCTTGCAAAGGCGTTTCATTAGACATCTTGCGTAACTAGTTACGCAAGATGTCTATTAGCTAAGATCTAAGGGGAACTTGGAGCGTTTTCGCTGGATATAATACCAGGCGCCGATGCTTGTTGCAGCAAGGCCCCAGATCAAAAACGTACTGATGTTAAAGAAGGGGTAGGGCGGTTGGTTGGGCCTTCCCATACGAGAGCCTGGTGGCCAGAATATGCAGACAGGTCCTCCGCGTATGTTACCTTCAGGCACAAATCCAAATTCTCTACTATCCCCACTACCCGCGTGGTTGTCTCCCAAAGCAAGGTAAGATTTAGGTGGGATTTTAAGCCCCAATAAGCGGATTTTTTCTTTATCTACTTCTCCATTGGGTAGAAGGGGGGGCCTTTGTCAATAAAAGCAGGGTAGGGCTTTTGATCCCGAGAGGCTAGTTGTTTGTTTTTTTCCCTTTCAACAAAAGAGATAAGGATAGGGTCATCTTTCTTTAAGATAGGAGCGCCCATGAGATATAAGTCTCCATTGCGGAAATAAGCATACCTGGAAGGTGTGAGGTACTGTATCTGGGACTGGGGGCCGTAGCGTATGTCGAACTCAATGCCTAGGTTAAAAAGCATTTGTACGCGTGCTGGATCGAAGCGATAAAGGGGACTAGATGAAGGAAGCTCTGATGTGATTCCCTGCCATTTGACTCCATAGCCTTTCCCATAGTAGAACTCATAGGTTCCGTTGGGAACATCAGGAAGGTATGGGAAAAATTGATTGTTAACCAAGTATTGAGAAGAGAGCCCATAGCGATGAGCAAACCCTTTTTCAACCACAAAACGACTCGTATATAGATTATCAAAAATAGCTTTGAGATGAGACTCTTGGAGTGGAATGATCGATTTATAAGTTCCTGCCAAAGGACGGAGGCGGTTGCGATCATCTCTTCCAATCCTTGTATGGGTAATGCTGGGGCTGTGTATGAGCTCTAAATATAAAAGCCCTTCTTCTAAAGTGTTGGGGTCGTTATCGGTGATCTGTATCACTTGTTCTTTTGTTAGAAGTCTGGCTTTTGCAAAATTCTCTATGCCCCATAGATTGGAATAGGTCATCTGAGGATTTTGAAGGAGAAGATTAGGAAAGAGCTCTCCTTTACTATGTGTAGGGCTTAGTGCCCAAAGCTTAGCAATAGGTTCATTCATCTGATAGATGACGACAGGGGAGTACATTGCTGTGTTGGAGTCGTGGCTACTTTACCTTGCAAAGCAATGAAGGGAATGTGTTCGATCTTATCTAATTGAGGGAGTTGTAGTTCAGAGCAGATGTCATTCCCATTTTCATCAATGCCATAGATTTTACCACCGTAGAAGTAGAGAGTATCCCCAGGTTTTCCCATCAGACGTTTGATGAGGAGTTTTTTTCCAGGGAAAACATAGAAATAGACAGTGTCTGCATCTCTAAAATCCATATCTTCAACGGTAAAGATAAAAATACCACCCCTTTGGATAAGCTTGGGATCAAAGTAGAAGTGTTTTGTAGAAAAGGGGACGTTAATGCCAAAGACCGTTTTGGATACAGAAAGGCGATCTTGCTCCTTAAACGTGGGACGCATCGATCCTGTAGGGATTTCGTATAACTCGAACCACATTTGACGTATCAACAAAGCAATTGCAAGAGCAATTCCAAGCCCCAACGCAAAATCTTTTATTTTTTGGAGTGCGCCTTTTGATAGGTGTGTCTTAAGAAATTCTTCGGCTTGTTTAGCAAGGAGACTGGCCTTCTTTTTATCTTTCTCAAGAATGGCTTGTTGCAAGGCTGCAAGAGTGTTTTTTATTTGGTTGGTGACCGCAGAAGAAAGCGCGCTCTTTCTCTGACTAAACAGCAGATAAACTTGGCAGAGTATTTTTTTAGATTTTGTTAAGCTATAGGTCCACATATTTATCTTTTTTGAGAATAAGTTGCGGATCTTAGCATGCACATGCAATTCTCGCTAGCTATATTTTCCTTTAAACTGTTGTAAGAAAAAATCTACATGTTTTTTTGATCGTTCTTGCGCAGACTGTCTGTGGAAAACTTGTTGATAAGTGACTCTTTCTAGAGAGAAAATGCTTTTTTTAAAGAAGCGATTAAGCTCAAATGTAATCCGCTTGTTGTCAATAGATTATAGGAGAGGCCTACAGAGAGGTTATAGAAAAACAATGAATGTGGAAAGAATGTTCATATCTGAACCTATCCCGATAATAAGTTCCTATTCAAAAATGAAAGCACTGGCAGATTCAGCAAAGATTTGTTGGGAGTTATCAGGAATCACAAACCATCGATATTTATGACCTTTTTTGAGCACTTTTTCTAAGGTGGATTCTTCGATTTCTAAAATGACCGAGTCGTTCACGCGTCTAAAAGTGCTCTGGACAGCAATAGGTGTTTTTCCGTCTTCTGAAAGATCAATGACAAAGAGGTTGAGTTTGGTATAGTTTTCTTTGCACTTCAAAGAGAGGATGAGTTTGTTATCAGTGCGGATTGCTTGTCCTAGTAAGTCAGATGGTTTTTTAGGAAAAGTGGGCATAGGGGATTGGAGGGAATGTCCTGAGTCTATAGATCGGATAGAGACGCTGTAGTGAGGGCTTTTAATCTCGATCCAATAAGGAAAAGGGAAGTCTCCAAAGTAAAGCTCTACATCGCACTCAGAGATTAGCGTCCCATCTTTCGGCCATTTGGCAATCCAAGCATTGATAGAGGTTTTATCCAACATTTTTCCTTCAAGAACAACTGGAGGAGTCCAAATCTTTCTGTGGTCATCTTCTCCTATGTTAGGAGAAGGCCCTATTTCTTTCTCTTATCTTCAGGAGTCTTTTTCAGAGAAAGAGAAAGCAGGTTAGCTAAGAAATTATGAGGGTCCTCTGTATACAGCCATGTCCCCTTAGAGTAGGAGTAGCCTTCTACCAAGTTGTTTGTATCGAAATTAATGGTATAAGCAGACCACGAAGTATTGCCGGGGGCTTTTTTTTCTATCCAGGTTTTCCAGGAGTTTTTGCTATCTTTCATGTCTTCTGCAGGCACGCTAATCTCTTCTATAGTGATAGCATCTTGAGAGATCTCTCGGATGAGAAGGACGGTGTACATTTTACCCTGGAGAGTTACAACATAATCCCCTGGTTTTCCATTGATCAATTTTTCTTTTAAAGTAAACCCATTAACTAATGATATGGCAAAAGTAAGAAATATTAATATTAGTGTTCTCATAATCATAATGTAATTCATTTTTATAATAATTACAAGATTTTAAAGAATTAAATTTTGGAAATTCACCTTACACAAGGATGGACGCATGAGCGATCCTTCGTATAAGGTGAGTTCAAAAAACGAACCTAGTGTTCTGTCACGAATAAAAACGGGGATTTGACCGCAGGAGCTTTCGCTGCGGTCAAATCCCCATTTTATTCGTGACAGAACACTAGTTCACCTTGAACGCTTCATTAAATGATGGGTCAAGGTTGGCGATTTTATTCGCTATATCAGGGGGATGAATAGTATATCAGATTCTGTTTTACCGCTATCCTTGAGTTGTGTCCCTTGTGGAATGACTATTCCGAACAGACCAAAATTTGCGCATTGTATTGCATAACACCCTTGATTTCCCGTATTGTTCCTTGACCCCAAGAAGAGAGGGTCTTGCGTTTCAAGAATACCTACTAGAGATGGGCCCTGGAGGATGTCAATTTTAAGGCTTCCTTCTCCAGGTTTTAAGTAGACTCCAGTTCCTAGAAGGCGTTTATGCTCTTGTTCATCTTTTATAGGGACCCAATCAAGTGTCCATTTCGTGGTTGGATGAAGGGCATACGTAAATATTCCTTCTCCTGCTCTAGTAGCAGAAAAATATTTTGAGCGTTCGAAAAAATCACCTGCATCATTTGGGGGCTTTTTTACGGTTAATTGTATTCTAAATAAGCCTATTCTAAGTTCAAAAAATTTTCCGATAATAGCTGGTAATAGGCCAGCCACTATCATAAAGACACCCCAAAAATTTTTAATAAAAAGAGAATAAACTCTCGCATCAAGAGCCTCATTAGCTAAGCGTACTCCACACCTAAACGCTCGGCAAAGGGGGTGTGAAGCTAGAGAGCCATCTTGTGCTGAAACTCTTTCGAAAGCGAGTATAGGAGGGGGAGCTTTATTTGTCATAACCTCGTTAGGTGTAAAGATTCCAGTTTCAGGTGTTTGTTTAGAATTTGTCGATCTGGGGAGGTATGAGGGGATAGTAGGAAATGTCATTGAGAAAAATCGAATTCATTATTTCCTCGTTTATTTAAAGGTCCTCCATTTTACTAAAATTACTCATAAAGTGGAAGAGGTGGTGTAATTGACTTATAATCAAAGGGATGCAAAAATCATCCATCAAAAGTTTGGAAGATTCGATTTAAGCGGGTAAAAAAACAAGAGGGGTGTACAATGTGATTTATGTCTATTTACAAAGAATCTCTCTCTCATTAACGGATCTTTATGAACTCACCATGGCTTATGGCTATTGGAAGAGAGGGTTT
The DNA here is from genome assembly GCA_047459655.1 of Rhabdochlamydiaceae bacterium. Lineage (GTDB taxonomy): Bacteria > Chlamydiota > Chlamydiia > Chlamydiales > Rhabdochlamydiaceae > CANJJB01. The sequence goes on along the minus strand of JAJREF010000002.1, from coordinate 37,043 downwards.
GTCTCCAAAGAGGCTGTCTTTCATCTTTTTTCGTAACAAGCCTTTCAAGGGAACTTTTGCGATTGCCGCAGGTCTTGAGCCTGTTTTAGATTATTTGAAGGATTTTCAGTATACATCTTCCGATTTGAGCTACTTGGCAGCCCTTGTGGGTTCAGATGGAAACCCTCTTTTTGAGGAAGCTTTTTTAGACTATTTAAGCGCTTTGAAGTTTTCCTGCGATATTGACGCTATGCCGGAAGGCACTCCTGTTTTTCCTTTAGAGCCTCTTATCAGGGTGCAGGGGCCGATTATTCAAGCGCAGCTTTTAGAGGGGTTTTTACTCAATATCATAAATTTTCAGAGTTTAATTGCTACTAAAGCAGCGCGCATTTGTTATGCTGCAGGGACAGATCCAGTTATCGAATTTGGGTTAAGAAGAGCTCAAGGCATCGACGGGGCGTTATCTGCTAGTAGGGGAGCCTATATTGGTGGCGCTTGTGCAACATCTAATCTTTTGGCTGGGAAGCTTTTTGGCATCCCTGTGAAAGGAACCCATGCCCATAGTTGGATCATGACCTTTGAAGATGAAGAAGAAGCCTTTTTTGCTTGGGGGGAGGCGATGCCCAACAATGTGATTTTTTTGGTCGACACCTATGACAGTATTGAAGGGACTAAAAAAGCAATCAAGGTAGCTAGACGCTTGCGAGAAAAGAATATAGAAATGAGAGGAGTTAGATTAGATTCAGGAGATTTAGCCTACCTCAGTATTGAGATCCGCGCGCTTTTAGATGAAGCAGGGTTTGAGGAAGTGGAAATTATGGCAAGTAATGCGTTGGATGAATACATCATTCAAGATCTTAAGAGGCAAGGTGCAAAAATCAATAGCTGGGGTGTAGGAACCAATCTTGTAACAGGGAAAGATCAGCCTGCTTTAGATGGTGTCTATAAGCTTTCTGCTTTACGTGACTCTCCAAATGAACCGTGGCGTTATAAGATTAAGATTTCAGAGCAACCCATTAAGATCACGACCCCTGGCATTTTACAAGTGCGTAGATTTCAAGATGGGCGCGGATACTTGTCTGACATGATCTACGATATTGCAACTGAGCTTCCAGAAGGATCGTCTCACGATTTACTGATTCCTGTAATAAGGAAAGGTCAGGTTGTTTATGCTTCTCCTTCGCTTGATGAAATACGAGCAAAGGCAATCAAGGAGCTCTCTCATTTCCGCCCTGGAATTCGTCGTTTTTTATATCCTCGACCCTATCCTGTAGAACTAGAGCCATCCCTCCATAAATTAAAATTATCGATGATTAAAAAGGAGGCATATGAAAGCGCTTCTCATCATTGATATGCAAAATGACTTTATGCCAGGGGGAGCGCTTGCCGTTCCTGAAGGTGATATGCTCATTCCTATTATCAATGAACTCATTCTTGATTTTCCTCTGGTTGTTGCATCTCAAGATACGCACCCTCCAGATCACACAAGTTTTGCGATTTGGCCTGTACACTGTGTAAAAAATACTCAAGGTTGGCAGCTTGCTCCTTCCCTACAGCAAGAAAAAATCCATGCGACTTTTCGTAAGGGGGAAGATAAAAACATCGATAGTTATAGCGCTTTTTTCGACAACGCCCACCTTAAAGCAACAGGCCTTGGAGAGTTTCTTAAAGCCCGTGGTGTAAGAGATCTTTACCTCGTAGGTGTTGCAATAGAATACTGCGTGCTTTTTTCCGCTCTAGATGCTCTCGAGCTTGGCTTTAATGTTTTTGTGCTCGTAGATGGTTGCGCAGGCATCGACCTTGAGGTAGGAGATGTTCAGCGGGCGTTAGACCAAATTAAATGCCATGGGGGAAAAGTGCTTTCTCTAACAGATCGCAGTCTTATCGCAAATAGCATTACGAAAGGATCTTTCTAAAAAGATCGCGATAATGCACCATAAGGAACCTCTGCATAACTCTGGTAAATCGCTAAAATCGCGCTTTTTACGCAGATTTTATTTTCACATCTTGCCTGCTCTGCAGCTTATATCTTCGATGTAACAACAAATTTGCAAAAAAATCTTCGATTTTTTCGCTTACCAGAGTTATGCAGAGGTCTCAACTTGAGAATGGCCGCTTCTGAAGATTTTTTACTCCAAATTGCAGTCATAAAAAAACCGCTTGTATTTAATTGTTTGCCAAAAGTAGAATGACTTCTTTTATAAGCAATATTTTATGGATAAATTGAACATTTTGATCGGTCAGGCCATTCGTTTACAAAAGCACGTAACAGACGGTTTTAATTTCTCTCAAGCCATATAAACAGCGTAAACCTTGTTTCAAGGAGGCTATCATTGGATTGGGCGTATTTTAAAAGAGCAGCAACAACTGAATCTTCTCTCTTTAGCACTTCGTTAGTCCAAGTCTTATTTCCTCCTGAAATTCAGCTAACTAACGACATTCGCTACCCGGTTGCAAAAGCATGCCGTTTTTTTACAGAATGCAAAGTCTTAGGAGAAGAGCATCTTGATACAGCAGTAAGCTACAACACTGTCGCCCTTTCTTTTTGAGCGTTAGGCCGCCACCTATAAGCCCTCAGAACGTCAGCATAAAATTAAGGAGAAAGAGCGGCTTCAAGTTACTACTACCAAAGAAACACTCAGCACATAGGAGATCCCCATGACACACCCCATTGGAGATACAACATTTACCATCGATTATTTTGTCTCCATTTGCGATACAGGAACAGGCCTTCTTTTCCAACAAAGCGCAAAAATAGTAGAACTCTTCAAATGTATCATTCAAGAAGGAAGGGAGAGATCTAGCCTTCTTGCAACCTTAAGCTGGACCCTAGCTCCATCTTTTGCAGATCCTTCAGAAGCTTGGATTTTTTCTTCCTCTTTGGATCCAGATGGAGCAGCTTTTTGGAAGCAAGGCAACAACTCTTTGCATCTTTGCTACAATGCAGATAAGAGCCTCGTAGCTGAGTTGCAAAAAGATGGTGAAAAGATATCTATTCCTCACAACTGCATTTACATCCATTGGGGAATAGGGTTTGAGCGCCTTATCCCTCGCATATATAGGGAAGGAGATAGCTGCTCTCTGTACCTAACCGACTGTTTGGACAACGAAAAAAGAAAGATCATCTGTGGTGATCCCAAAGGGATTTTTTTCCAAGGCAAAGAGCTCCCCAAGGCACTCTCAGCGCTCGAGAATTACTTAAAACTCCAGCGCCAAGCAAACCTGCTTCCTGCTGATCCATCCATTTGCATAAGGATTTTAGAAAGTTTTTCTCCTATAGAGCCACCTTATGAACAAACCTTAGAAAGGCTTTTTTCTCAAATAGATTCTCTTGCCAAAGATAATCCTCAAAACTGGCCAGCCTTTAAAATCTTGCTTCCACATGCAGAAACAGCCCTTCAACATGCAGAAAAAATCCAGCCTTCCCGAAGTGTTACCCTGTCTTTAGCAAAGCTGGCTGGTACTGTAGGAGAAGGTTTGCATTATTTAGGAAATGCAAATGAAGCTTTGAAATACTCTCTCATGGCTTTAAAAATTAGACTAGAGCTGCTTGGAGAAGAGCATCTAGATACAGCCACAAGCTACAACAATGTCGGCCTCTCTCTCGGAGCGTTAGGCCGGCATCAAGAAGCCCTAGAGCATAAGCAAAAAGCTCTGGAGATCAGGCTCAAAGTCTTACAAGAAGAGCATCTAGATACAGCCATAAGCTATAATAATGTGGGCTTCTCTCTCGGAGCGTTAGGCCGGCATCAAGAAGCCCTAAAGAATGAGCAAGAAGCTTTGCAGATTTTACTCAAAGTATTAGGAGGAGAGCATCTCAATACAGCTACAAGCTATAACAATGTTGGCTGCTCTCTCTCAGTGTTAGGCCTCCACGGAGAAGCTCTAAAGAATCAGCAAAAAGCTCTAGAGATCAGGCGCAAAGTCTTAAAAGAAGAGCATCCTGATACAGCTACAAGCTACAACAATGTCGGTCTCTCTCTCAGAGCATTAGGTCTCCATGCAGAAGCCCTACAGCATGCGCAAAAAGCTCTCCAGATTTGGTGCAAAGCCTTAGAAGAAGCGCATCCCAATATAGCCACAGGTTACAATAATGTGGGCCTCTCTCTAGGAGCGTTAGGTCGGCATCAAGAAGCCCTAGAGCATCAGCAAAAAGCTCTGAAGATCAGGTGCAAAGTCTTAGGAGAAAAACATACTAATACAGCTCAAAGCTACAACAATGTGGGCGTCTCTCTCGGAGCGTTAGGTCGGCATCAAGAAGCCCTCAGAGCATAAGCAAAAAGCTCTGGAAATCAGGTGCGAAGTCTTAGGAGAAGGGCATCTCGATACAGCCACAAGCTACAATAATGTCAGCTCTTCTCTCTTAGCGTTAGGCCGGCATCTAGAAGCCCTAGAGTATCAGCAAAAAGCTCTTCAAATTCAGCAAAAAATTAAGGGGGAAAAGTAGCTTCGCGTTACTACTACCAAAGAAACACTCAGATGTTCTAGCAAAGAGTTAAACTGACACTTGTTCTTTATATCACAAGTGTCAGTTTAACTCTTTGCTAGAACACATTAAGGAACCTCTGGACAAGTCATTTGCCGAATCTTGCTGCCAATTTTTGCGAATACTAGATTTTTCAAACTCGCTAACATTCTACGTGTTAGCTGCGCTTCCCAAAATCGTCGTCTTTGAAAAACTGATCAGCAATCTCCGACAAAGCACTTGTCCAGAGGTTCCTTTAAGCTGCTAACTCCATTGTTTCATTTTCTATAAATGCTCCATATGGCCTTTTCTTTTCCTGGCTAACATCATATTAAGACTTCTGCACATTCGAATGAGCCAATAAAATGAGGTCGCGTGCAGGCACATTCTGAGCTTTTTTCTATATTTACAGGATTGGCAGAAGAAAAATTTTAAGTAGTTTCATGGGAAATAAGCTTTATCATCCCTGCTTTTAAAGTGTCTATTTCTTAAGTAGCTTCATTTTTTGTATGTTCATGCTTCTGATTAGCAAGCTCAAGGGAGTATTGTGCTTGAGGGTGTCCTTGGGCTGCTGCTTTTGCGTACCAATGCAAAGCTTGGGCTTCTTCTTTTTCTATACCCATCCCATTTTCGTAATATAGGCCAACATTATACTGAGCCCGTGCATATCCTTGATGAGCTGCTTTTAAAAACCAAAAGAAAGCCTCACAGAAGTTTTCTCGTGTTCCTATCCCATTTCGGTAACAGACTCCGAGATTATATTGGGCAACAACGTGATCTTGCTTTGCTAATTTTAAATACCACGTGATCGTAGTGGGCGGACTATTTTTGTAATTTTCAGAACATGTTTCCAATTTACACCTTCACTTTTAACTATTTTTAAATAGATCAATCACTTGATCCTCTGTCGTTGCTTTCAAAATGGCCTCTCTTTTCTCTGGGTTTTTAAGTGTCCATGTTAAACGAGCTAAAATATTCAAATACTCCACATGTCTGTTAAGCGGGCACCCAATCATAAAAATTAAGTTAACGGGAAGGCCATCTAGTGAATTCCATTCAATGCCTTTATTTTTTTGAATTCCGATAGCAATGAAAAAATTCTTGCAACTAGCAAGTTTAGCGTGGGGAACAGCAATTCCTAAGCCAATACCGGTAGATAATATGTTCTCTCTGTTAAGAATGGTTCTATGAAATTCTTCTTTATCTCTAAATTTACTTGCCTTGTCTAACACGTGAACCAGCTCTTCTATGGCCTCTTTAGCTGTTGATACATCTAAAAATGTAATTGTTCTATTATCCAGATAATCTGAGCACTTAATAGGTTTCTCTTTTTTGTAGAAAACTTTAAGATTTCTAAAAAAAACAGCAGCTCTTTGGATCCCTTTTTTCATAAGTTCGCTCTGAGGTTTTACTGATAGCTTTGATAGAAAATAGTTTATGCGAATGGGAGGGATTAAGCAAGGATAATTTGATCGGAATAGCAGACATATTTTATTTGAAGATTAAAAAAATAACCTTAGGGTTGAATTTTATTTCGTTGGTATTACAGGCTTGAGCCCGGAGATGTCCGCCGGGCGTTAGACTAAATTCAAAAGCTCAGGTTAGCAGATCACACTGTTATCGCGAATAGCCTTGCGAAAGGATCTCCCTAAAAAGATCGCGACAATGAACCATAAGCCTAGTAGAGGGAAGCACAAAATGCCACTAAGCATCATATAATGAGACTTACCGATTAACTCTCCAAAAGCTTTTTGCAAGGGAGAAAGAGACATGTTGAATACAGATCCTGCTTGTTTAGAAGATCGGGATCCAAATGTCTCTATCCATGCCTGGGCTTTAAATTTCACGTCAGGGGTGGTGGGGATATACAGCTGTTTGAGTGCAGGGCCGTTTAGCGCGTAATTAATTGCTTTTGATCCTACCATCAGAGCAAAAAGGAAGGATAGTGAATCAAGGCTTAAAAATCCCAAAAGAGCGCCTCCTACAATGATAGGCATGGCTGCTAAAGCAACACCTATTCCTAGGAATCTTGTTACATTACTAATCCCAAGTAGTAAGCAAAGCAGAGAAACAACATTTACACTTGAACCATAAAGGCTAAGGTAATTGCTAAGTGCGACACCTGAGTATTCAGAACTTGCAGATATCTTAAAGTTAAAATCAAAAATAGTTATAACGACTTCGTAGATAAAATTTGCAGCAAAGATACCCATGAGATATTTATGCTTCAGAAGTAGTTTTAATCCTTCTAAAAACCCAGGTTCTTGTTTTTTTTCTACAGCGGCTTCATTTTTTCCATGAAAAGATTTAAGCAGGTTTTTCGGTGTGGAGCGTAGAAAATACCTTACCATAGGTATGATAAGGAGTGTTAGTCCTCCTAAGCAGACCATCGACAGTGTATCTGTTGATAACCCGAGTCGATAGGGTAGTCCGCCTACACTGTAGGGGAAAATAATCCCTCCTATCTGGCCAATAGCAACTACTAAGGGGAACCCTTTCTTGGCTGGAGCTGCGCTTGTTGTGTCGGTTGCAAACGCCCAAAAAAGAGCGATCACTAAAGAGCCAAAACTTTCTACAAAAACATAAAATAGATACCCCGCGACTTTAGTCGTGGCCAAAAAAGAAAGAACGACTTGCAATTGTATCGGCTGGAGCCTGGAAGAGCAGCATGAGTAAACCGAATAAAATGATTGTAATTCCATAGAATGAAGGTAGAATGACAAGCATTTTTTCTCTGGAGGTCTTTTCAAGCAATCTTGTGTAGAACATAACGAGGGGTAAAAGAGCAAGTACTGAGAATGTTTTAGCAAAGGGAAGTTGTAATTTATCTACGAGCTGAATAAAAACAGCATCTTTGAGAGGGCGTAGTGTCCAATATATCCCAATCATAAGGGCAAATATTACGCCCATCTTAATAAATTTTTTAAACTCTTCCTTTTCAAAATTTCCAAAGTTAAATCGACAAATCGATTGAAAAAAACTCAATATCGAGCTCGTAATAGACATAAATTTGACTCCTTAATAAAAACCTCAGGATAACGGCTTGAGCTATATTTGTATTGTAGATATATTAGATATCTAATATCGGAAATATAGATTTAAAGATAGAGGATTCTTATGAAAGATGTGGAGCAATTACTAGAGGAAAAACTCTTACAAAAAAGGGAAAACTCCTTAAAAAATTTACGTATTGCAGATGTAGAGCTATTTATCACGGCAGCTCATATGAAAAATCTAGGAAAATCGGCCTTATTTCATCATTTGAGCCAAAGCGCTACAAGCACGGCCATTCAACGGGTAGAGGCAGCTTTTGGGATAGCTTTGTGTACGCATGAAAAAAGACAATTTCGCCTTACTCGTGAGGGGCAAATTATCTTGCCTCTTCTAGAAAAGTGGATTAAACAATTACGAGATTTGATGTTTGCAAAAGATCAGATTCCACTACGCCTTGTAACTACACATGCGATTGCGCAGATTGCAGTGCCAGCTCTTCTTTCTGTCGATAATATTGATTTCAAGCACATGCGTCCTGATCATGCCTATGCAGCGATTTTGCATGATGAGGCCGATATTGCTCTTGTTCTAGATAATGCTCCATGGAAAGGAGTGATTGCTGCTGAAGTTGGAAAGGGATATTTTCAGCTTTACTCGAGTGATAAAGATGCTTCTCTAAAGCCCGTCTTATTACCTGAAGATCAGATGGAAGTTTTGTCATTGCAGCAAAGTTGGCAACAAGTGCATGGGTATTCCCTTCCTGTCAAATCCCGCATTCCAAGTTGGTCTTTGATCGCTAATATTTGCTCTGAATCAAAAGAAATAGGATTTTTACCTGATTTTTTAGCCAAGAAATTTAGTCTCCATCCTGTGATGTGGCAGCCGGCTTCTTCCCAATATCGCGTCCTTGCAATTTATCGCAATACTGGGAAACATTTGCAGGGGCGTTTTGACCAATTATTGCATGAATTGGGCCGTGTTTTTAGAGAGTCCCATTATTAAAAACAGTTGAACTCCATTTCGGGAAGTTCTATTTTGGGCTCAACTGTATCTAAAGGGGTCCCATGCCTAAGCTTCCAAATCTTTTCAATACACTGAAGACTTTTCCTAGTAACCCTACCCTCCATTACTATTCACTGCCGGTTTTAGAAGAGCAAAAGATAGGAAAGATCAGTAGGCTTCCTGTTTCTATCCGCATTATGTTGGAATCACTTTTGCGCAATTTTGATGGGAGCGTGGTAGGGGAAGAGGATGTGGTTAGGCTTGCCGAGTGGAATGCAGCGCATCCTGGAGAGGAAGATGTTCCTTTTATCGTTGCGCGTGTGATCTTGCAAGATTTTACGGGTGTCCCTTTACTTGTAGATTTGGCGGCGATGCGTGATGCAGTTGCAGCGAAAGGATTTAATGCAGAAATGATCGAGCCACAGGTTCCTGTCGATCTTGTGATTGATCACTCTGTGCAAGTTGATAAGTCGGGGACGAAAGATGCTTTTGCGTTTAACTTGAAAACAGAGTTTGAGAGGAATATTGAGAGGTACTCTTTTTTAAAGTGGGGGCAAGAAGCTTTTAAAACATTTAAGGTTGTACCGCCGGGCATCGGCATTGTGCATCAGGTGAATCTTGAATACATCGCTCAGGTGGTGGTTGCTAAAGAAATAGAGGGAAAAAAAGTTCTTTATCCAGACACACTTGTCGGAACAGATTCTCATACCACGATGATCAATGGGTTGGGGGTTGTAGGATGGGGTGTAGGTGGGATTGAGGCGGAAGCGGCCATGTTAGGTCAGCCGGTAGCGCTGCAAATTCCTGAGGTCATCGGCGTGCTTTTGGAAGGGAAGCTACAAGAAGGTGTCACAGCGACTGACTTGACTCTCCGTATCACAGAGCTACTCCGCAAAGAAAAAGTTGTCGGCAAATTTGTTGAGTTTTTTGGAACAGGAACGGCAAGTCTTACAGTCGTAGATAGAGCGACCATTGCTAACATGGCTCCTGAGTATGGCGCAACTATTGGCTTTTTCCCTGTTGATCAGATGACGCTCGATTATTTAAAAATGACAGGACGGGATAATAAAGACATTGAACAGATTAAAGAATACTTCATGTTGCAAAAACTCTTTGGTGTGCCCAAGAGAGGAGATGTTGATTATACAAAGGTTGTAGAACTTGATTTAAATACGGTAAAGCCCTGTGTCTCTGGCCCGAAACGGCCCCAAGATCGGTTGGATCTTCCTGATGTGAAAAAAAAGTTCCTCTCTCTTTTAGAAGCTCCTATTAGTGAGGGTGGATATGGGAAAAGTGGAAAGGCAATGGGATCGGTTCATATCCAGTCAGACGGAACATTTACGTTAAAAGGACCCCATGAAACAGGTGGCATTGCAACACTTGAGAGCGGTACGCTTCCCTGGAGCGAGTCTGAAATGGTGACAAATAAACCGATCACTAATGCGGTAGAAGATCGTAGTTCTCCTGTCCCTTTTCAGGGGATGTTGGAGCATGGGTCAGTTGTGATTGCTGCTATTACAAGTTGTACAAACACAAGTAATCCTGTCGTAATGATAGGAGCGGGTCTTTTGGCTAAAAAAGCGGTAGAAAAAGGACTGAGGATCAATCCAATGATCAAGACAAGTCTTGCGCCTGGATCACGTGTTGTCACCGACTATTTAGAAAAAACAGGGTTGCAGACTTACTTAAACCAGCTAGGCTTTCAGCTCGTAGCTTATGGATGCACAACTTGCATTGGAAATAGCGGGCCTCTTGATCAAAGGATTGAAGGTGCTATTAAACAGTACGATTTGATCACCGCCAGTGTGCTCAGTGGAAATCGTAATTTTGAGGCCAGGATCCACGGCGCTGTGAAAGCGAACTTCTTGATGTCTCCTCCTCTTGTAATTGCTTTTGCCCTTGCAGGTAAAATTGATATCGATTTAGACAAAGAGCCTTTAGGATATGGCGTCAATAAACAGCCTGTTTTTTTGAAAGATATTTGGCCTTCTTCCCACGAAATTGCGCAAGCTATGCAAGAAGGGATTGATGCCTCTCTCTTCAAGAAAAGGTACGCTGATGTTTGGGAAGGGACCTCTATTTGGAAGAAGATTGCGATTGCCAAAAGCGCGCAGTATGCATGGGATAAAAAGAGCACTTACATCCAAAAGCCTCCTTACTTTGATACATTTGAATTAAAAATGCCAACGCCTGTGACGTTAAAAGATATGAGGCCTCTTGCCTTTTTTGGAGATTCGGTGACAACGGATCATATTTCTCCTGCCGGGGCCTTTGGAGCAGACACCCCCGCTGGTAAATACCTGCTATCTCTCAACATACGCCCAGAAGATTTCAACAGCTATGGAAGCAGGAGAGGAAATCATGACGTGATGATGCGGGGGACGTTTGCCAATGTAAGAATTCGGAACCAGATGGTGGAAGGAAAGAAGGGGGCTTTACAAAGCTCATGCCCGAAGGAACTATCATGCCGATTTTCGATGCGTGCCAAATCTATGCTAAAAAACATATTCCCCTAATTGTTTTTGCAGGGAAAGATTATGGTATGGGGAGCTCAAGGGATTGGGCTGCCAAGGGAACAGCTCTCTTAGGTGTGCGCGTTGTGGTAGCCCGGAGTTTTGAAAGGATCCATCGGAGTAATCTCATTGGTATGGGAGTTTTACCTCTTGAATTTGAAAATGAGGAAAGCTGGGAGAGTCTCAAGCTAACAGGGGCAGATATTTTCTCTATTTTAGGCTTAGAGAAGGGGATAGAGCCCCGTCAAGAAGTGATGCTCGAAATCACAAGAAATGGGAAGGCAGAAAGAGCAAAACTGCGCCTGCGCATTGATACCAAAACAGAAGTCAATTATTACCTCCATGGGGGTATTATGCCCTACGTTTTAAGGCAGATCGTTGGTGAGTCATCTTAAAAAGATAAAGTTTTTTAATATGAAGCTTCTGTTTAAGAGTTCATTAAACAACGGCCTAGATTATGTGCAAAATGAGCTAGAATAGCTGGAGAGAGTCCTATATTTTCGCTTAGATAAGCGTATTGAAGGCCCCCTGGAATCATCAAAATAAGATCATTTGATTTATATATTTTGTTTCTATTCATAAAGTGGGTAGAAACAAATATAATTGATCGTATTAGTATCCGTGTAATTTTGCAAATAGGTTGATCAACTATTGATTGATGAGACTTTATGGTAATTGATTTCAGCAATAGGGATGGTAATTGTCGTAGAAAAATTCGCTTATCGCTCTAAAGTACGATTCTTCTAATATAGGAGATAGTATTGCTATGTTATATGTTTTTTTAAGAAAAGAGCCTTCCTCAGCCAATTCAAATGGTGTTCTTATTTTTAAGAAAGGTGTCAGAACATATTCACATATTTTCAATCGTATCCATAAAAAATTGCTGATTTCTAATTTTTGGATCCGATTTACAAAATATGAATGACGAGCCATGCAGTTTAAAATAGTAATAACTACCGAAACGGGCTGCTCTTTGATAAAATTTAAAAGACTTTTATAAGGAGATTTAAAAAAATAAATTACCGTTATAGCCGTAGAGACAACATCCATTGTTCTTCTAACATTGGTAACTCTTTCTTTTTTTGTTTTTTCATTAATTTTGTTTGCATAGTTTTGAAAAATATTTAAAATTAATTGATTGATTGTAAGAATTGAAAGACAGTCTGCTGTATTTTTTAAAGTAGGCATCAATGAAAAATAGTTTCTATTTAAAGTTTCTATCATAGATATTATATCTTAATTTTAATGATTATTAAATGTAAAAATAAAATTTTTTTAAAATGCAGCCCAAGCTTGCGAAGGAGAACCATTTTTCTGTAGGGAAATAAGGCGTTTACAAAAATCAGGTTTTAAACTTCGTTTGTGAGGAATAACTTGAGATCTTAGATTGCAATATGTAGACTAGATATTTTCCAGAGGTGGGTCGTGTTGATTGAACTAGAAGGCATCAAAGAAGAAGAGACGCCCTCCTCTAATCCTATGGAGTCCAAAACTCGGCAGCTCGATGATATTTTAAGCGATAAACTAGAGCGGGCCTTTCATAAGCAAACCTCCAAATTTGTTGTCCATGATCTTGCCAAAATTGCTTGTGAACACTCACCGATAGACCTTGCTTATGCCGCTTCAAGGCTGCCCCCGAATGTTCGTCCTGTACTTTATGAAAATCTAAGCAAATTAGAAGATAAAATTGCCTTTATGATCAACACAGACAGTAGCACAAGATCGGCTGTCTTTCGTCATATCACAGATAGAGATATTCAAAATTTAATTGAAAGCATGGCTCCTGATGATGCTGTAGCTACTTTGGAAGACCTTTCTGATCGCAGGTTTCGCAAGGTGGTTGATGGATTGAACTCTCCAAAGGGAAAGAGGATCCGTGAGATTAACAAACATTCGAGAAACACTGCCGGAAGACTTATGACAAATGAGTTTTTTGCGTTTCCTATGGATTCAACACTGGGGCAAGTAGCAAGTTATATCCATGATAATCCCGGGATTGATCTGACAAGGCAAATTTTTGTTTTAAATGAGGCGGGGCAGCTCCAAGGTCTTGTGCCTGCGCGCATTCTTATTATTAACTCTCCTTCTCTCACTTTACGCCATGTGATGAGACAAGTTCTTCATAAAGTAAACCCAGATGCTTCGAGAGAAGAGGTGGTCGATATTGTAGAGCGCTATAAAATCCCTGCTCTTCCTGTTGTCGATAGTCAAGATAAACTTTTGGGTGTGATTACCTACGAAGATGTGATGGAAGTGATCCAAGACATTGCGGATGAAACAATAGGGCAGATGGGTGGTACTGGAGAGAAAGTTCGCGAGAATGAATCTCGATGGAAAAAGCTGCTGGCTAGGATCCCTTGGCTTATTGTGACTTTATTTGCAGGACTTGTCAATGTAGGGCTGATGTCTTCACTCCAGGGCTATGCAGGAGGGATTTTAACCTTTGCTCTTTTCTTTGTGCCTCTCATTACAGGGATGTCTGGTAATATTGGCATTCAGTGCAGCACTGTTCTTGTCCGCAGTATGGCAACTGGGGGGCTTTCTGTGGGTAGGAGAAAGGAGGCGATCCTTAAAGAAATTAGTATAGGCGTTTTGACGGGCATGATCTTTGGGGTTTTATGCAGCTTGATTGTTTGGTCTCTTGATTTTGCTGGCCTTACCAATCATGAAATACACCCTGGTTATATTGGACTCATTGTGGGTGTTGGTCTTTTGGGAGCTTGTTTTGCTGGGACTGCGCTGGGTGTATTTTCTCCACTTTTTTTTGCAAGGATGGGGATTGATCCGGCAATCGCATCAGGTCCCATTGTAACGGCTTTTAATGATTTCCTTTCTATGTCTATTTATTTTTTAATCGCTGTTGGATTGACTCATATCATGACTTGAGTTTTTGTCTCTTCTCACATATTATGGATGTGTGATATGAAGACCTTCCAGAGAGGTGTCTGTGTGAGTTACAAACCTTTTGAGTACCATGCAACAAAGCTCACCTCTAAGGCCATGCAAGATCTCCTTCCAAACATCTTGGATAAGATTGGAAGGTGTCAGGGAAATAGGGGAGATTTGATCGTTGCAGCATGGGGGAGATCATCGGGGAGAAGTTAGCTGCGATGACGCACGCTTCTTCTTTTGAAAACGGAGTGCTCTATGTAAAAGTCAAGAATGCGACTTTGTACAGCCTTCTTTCTCAACATGAAAAGCCGGCACTAATAGATTCTCTTCAAAAGAGGTTTCCGAGGGTTGAGATAAAGAATATTGTGTTTCGGATGGGGTAGATCCACAAACTTAAGGATATGTAGGATATGACGACAATGACAAAAGATAACGAAAAAGTATACGACGCTAGTTCCATTACCGTGTTAGAGGGACTGCAAGCTGTACGCGAGCGCCCAGGGATGTATATTGGTGATACGCACACGAATGGGCTACACCAACTCGTGTATGAAGTTGTGGATAATTGTATCGATGAAGCTTTAGCAGGTCATTGCACTGAGATCAATGTCACTCTGAATAAAGATGGCTCTGTATCTGTTGAAGATAACGGCCGTGGTATTCCTATTGGAAAACATGAAAAAGAGTCGCTCAAACATGGAAGAGATGTCACAGCCCTTGAAGTTGTTATGACTGTTTTGCATGCAGGGGGTAAGTTCGACAAAAATACCTATAAAGTGTCGGGTGGGTTGCATGGTGTGGGTGTTTCTTGCGTAAATGCGCTTTCTAAAAAACTCTACGTCGAAGTTTGCCAAGGTGGAAAAGTTCACCAGATGGAATTTGCAAAGGGTAAACCAATGCAGTCTTTAAAAATGTTAGGCGACACCCAAAAACGTGGAACGTTTGTCCAGTTCTGGCCTGATGATTCGATTTTCACAGTCACCGTCTTTGATTACGATATTTTACTCAAACGCTTAAGAGAGCTTGCTTTTCTAAATAAAGGGATCAAAATCATCTACAAAGATGATAGAGATACAGAGCATCCAGAAACGATCCTTTGTTACGAGGGTGGAATTATTTCTTTTGTCTCTTACTTAAATGAAAATAAATTACCTCTTTTCCCAAACCTATCTATATCCGTGGTGTGAAGGATTTACCAGATGGTCCTGTCGATTTTGAAGTAGCTATGCAGTGGAATGACACCTACACAGAAAACGTCTTATCTTATGTTAACAATATCTCAACAAAGCAAGGTGGAACGCACGTTTCTGGGTTTTCTACAGCTCTTACGCGCGTTTTGAATCAATATATTAAAAATCATCAACTCCTGAAGAGTGATAAAATCAGTATTTCGGGTGATGACATGCGTGAGGGGCTCGCTGCTGTTATTTCTGTGAAAGTTCCTAACCCTCAATTTGAAGGACAGACAAAGCAAAAACTTGGCAATAATGATGTCGGCTCTATTGTACAGCAAATCTGTGGAGAGGAACTGACAACATTCCTTGAAGAGAACCCTGCTATTTCTCGCCTTATTGTAGAAAAAGCAATCATTGCTGCGCAAGCGCGCGAAGCTGCAAAAAAAGCACGTGAGCTCACGCTTAGAAAAACAGCGCTCGATGGTGCAAGGCTTCCTGGAAAATTAACCGACTGTCAAGAGAAAGACCCCGCACTCTGTGAAATTTATATCGTAGAAGGGGACTCTGCGGGAGGAACTGCTCGCATGGGTAGAGATCGTAGATTCCAAGCGATCTTGCCGATCCGTGGTAAAATTTTAAACGTAGAAAAAGCGCGCCTTGAAAAAATTCTCCAAAACCAAGAAGTTGGATCAATGGTAGCCGCCTTTGGTTGCGGTATTGGAACAGATAATTTTTCCATTGAAAAATTGCGCTACCACAAGATCATCATCATGACGGATGCGGACGTTGACGGCTCTCACATCCGAACGTTGCTCTTAACGTTCTTTTATCGTCATATGCCGGCTCTTGTAGAAAATGGATTCATCTACATCGCGCAGCCACCACTTTACAAAGTGTCGCGCAAAAAAATTAGCCGCTACATCCATAGTGAACGGGAGATGGATGATTACTTGCTCAGATTAGGAACAAGTGACACGCAACTAAGAATGGCAGGTAGTCCAGAACCTATTCCAAAAGAAGAAGTTGAAAAACTTCTCCAAACGATCCTAGAACTAGAAGTCATGATTGCTTCTATTGAAAGGAAAGGGATTCCTTTCCGTGAGTTTTTAGATGCAAGAGATGCTACGGGTAGATTGCCTAGATTCCAGACAAAAATTGGAGATCAGTTTAAATTCGTCTACTCAGAAGATGAGTTCGAAAGATGTAAGGTAGAGGATGAAGAGATCCAACGTAGAGTCCACCTCCAAACCCTTGAATCGATCCCTCCTGAAGAACAGACAGAAGACATGAAAACTTTTGTCTACAAGAATCTTCCTTTTATGGAGCTCTATGAGGAGGCGAAGATGTTTGAGATCCGCACAAAGTTTGGCGATTTCAGCCTCTCTTTTGACAATTATCTCATTGCCGATGGTAAACTCTTTGACATGATCGATGAAAACGGACAAGAGACACCTATTTATACCCTGAAAGAAGCGATGGATTTATTCCGTGTTAATGGACGGAAAGGGATCGAAATTCAACGGTATAAAGGTTTGGGCGAGATGAACGCAGATCAGCTATGGGAAACAACCATGGAACCATCTAAGCGTACCCTCCTCAAAGTCACATTGCCGGATGCGATTGCTGCAGACCACATGTTCACTATGTTAATGGGAGAGGATGTCCCTCCACGCAGAGCTTTTATTGAGCTACATGCTTTATCCGTGAAAAATTTAGACATTTAAGAGAATAGAAAATATGACTGATTATACTAAAGACGACACTATCATCCCACGTAACGTCGAAGAAGAAGTGAAAGAGAGTTATCTTCGCTACTCGATGTCGGTAATTATTTCTAGAGCGTTACCCGATGTGCGCGATGGGCTAAAACCTTCCCAGCGACGTATTTTATATGCGATGAAACAACTGAATTTAAGTCCTGGCGGCAAACATAGAAAGTGTGCCAAGATTTGCGGTGACACTTCAGGGGATTTCCACCCTCACGGTGAGTCAGTCATCTACCCAACACTCGTCCGTATGGGACAAAGTTGGCTCATGCGCTACAGGCTTGTCGATGCGCAAGGGAATTTTGGATCTGTTGACGGAGATCCTCCAGCTGCGATGCGCTATACAGAAGCAAGGCTTACGCATGCGGCGATCTCTCTCATGGAAGATCTTGACAAAGATACCGTCCAGTTCGTCCCTAACTACGATGAAACTAAGCTAGAGCCTACTGTGTTTCCAGCCCGGTTTCCAAATATTTTGCTCAATGGATCTTCCGGTATTGCTGTCGGGATGGCAACAAATATTCCTCCCCATAACATTGAGGAGTTGATTGCTGCAACAACCCTTGTTGTCGATAATCCCTCAACATCTATCGATGAGATCATGCAAGTCATGCCAGCACCCGATTTCCCAACAGGTGGAGTCATTTGTGGCTACCGAGGGATTAAAGAAGCTTATCATACAGGTAGAGGCAAAATTTTACTCCGCGGCGTTTTGCATGTAGAAGAGCAAGAGTCAGGTGACCGCCAACGCCTTGTCATTGACGATATCCTTATAACGTGAATAAGACGATACTCATCCAACGCATGGCAGACCTTGTCAACGATAAGACGATGAGTGGTGTCTCAGATATCCGCGATGAGTCTGACAAAGACGGGATGCGTCTTGTGATCGAACTCAAACGAGGAGAGATTCCTGATGTCACGATCAACCAGCTTTATAAATTCACGGACATGCAAGTAACCTTTGGCTGCAACATGCTTGCCTTAGATAAAGGGATGCCTCGCACCATGAATATCAAGCAGTTTATCACCTGCTGGATCGAGCATCGCATCGAAGTTATACGCAGAAGAACGAGATTTGAGCTGGCAAAAGCAGAAGCAAGAGCCCATATCTTGGAAGGTTACCTCAAGGCTCTCGATCATCTGAGATGCTGTTGTTAAACTCATCCGCCAAAGTGAAAACAAAGAACAAGCAAAAGCGCAGCTAATTGCTCACTATGAGTTAACAGATAGACAAGCAACAGCCGTACTCGAACTTCGCCTTTATCAACTCACAGGATTAGAAAGAGGAAAAATTGAAGAAGAGTATGCGGATCTACAAAGCAAAATTGCTCATTACCGAGATATTTTAGCTCATGAACACCTCGTACGTAAGATCATCAAAGAAGAGCTAGAAGAGCTCAAGAAACACCACCATGGGGGGCGTAGGACCCAGATCATTGCAGCAGAAGGCGAGCTCCAAATGGAAGATATCATTCCTAATGAGCCAGTAATCATCACGATTTCTGAGGATGACTACATCAAACGTATGCCCGTCAACACATTCCGTGAGCAGAGAAGAGGGGGACAAGGAACCATTGGCATGGATATGAAAAAGAGGGCGATACCCTTAAAGATATCTATGTTGCCTCTACCCATGATTTCCTCATGGTCTTCACCAGCCTCGGTAGATGTTACTGGCTCAAGGTGTGGCAGATCCCAGAAACAGGTAGACGCTCGAAAGGTAAACCACTCATCAATCTTCTCGAGGACATTAAAGCTGACGAGAAAATTGCAGCTGTTCTTAAAGTGAAAAATTTTGAAGACGTAGCCGCTATTCTTCTTGCAACCAGACAGGGCGTTGTTAAAAAAACAGAGCTTTCAGCCTTTAGTTCAATGCGTAAAAAAGGCGTATACGCCATCAACATTGATGAAGGTGATGAAGTGATCGCAGCAAGGCTTACCCAAGTTGGCAAACAGATCATGATCTTTACAAGAAATGGGATGGCCGTTAGGTTTGATGAGCTCTTGTGCGTCCGATCGGAAGAATCGGAAGAGGTGTGAGAGGCGTCATGCTCAAAGATGAAAAAGATGCAGCTGTTTCTTGCGAAGTGGTAACACCCGATCAAACAGTCCTTGTTGTTTGCGAAAATGGACACGGCAAGCGTTCTAAGATCGAAGATTTTAGACAGACAAATCGCGGTGGTATTGGCGTGCGCTCCATCATTACAAGTGAACGTAATGGTAGAGTAGTAGGCGCTCTTTCTGTCACAGATAAAGATGGCGTTGTTCTCATGTCTCAAAATGGACAAACACTGCGTATGTCAATGAAAGATGTGAGGGTGATGGGCAGATCAACACAAGGTGTAAGGCTAGTGAACCTAGAGCCTGGTGACAAAGTTGTCGCGATTCAGAAAATTGAACATGTGGAAGAAGGATCTTAAGCAGTGTTTATTTCATTTGAAGGAGGAGAAGGAGCAGGTAAGACTACGCTCATCGATCGCCTGTATGACAAGCTGACTCAATCAGGAAAAAAGGTCATCAAGACGATTGCTCCTGGAGGGACAGGAGCGGGTGCTCTCATCCGCCAAATCCTCCTCGATAAAAAGGAAGTGCCTCTTTGCTACCGCTCTGAGCTCCTCCTTTTTTAGCAGATAGAGCGCAGCACGTAGAGGAAGTCATTATTCCTGCTCTCAAATCTGAAACCGTTGTTCTCTGCGATCGGTTCAATGATTCAACGATTGCCTATCAAGGCGTTCGGGGGTTTGACACACCTTGGCTCCGCACTCTCTGCTCCTTTGCAACCAACAACCTTCACCCCGATCTAACCTTTTATCTCGATATCGACCCCCAAAAAGGTCTACACCGCGTCAAGCACCGCACCCAAGACCGTATTGAAGAAGAAGCCCTTTCCTTCCACGAAAAGATCCGCACTGCTTATCTTCACATCGCCCAAGAAGAACCCACTAGGTTCCATATTCTTCCAGCCGATCGCACCCCAGAAGATGTATTCTTAAGCGCTCTTAAGATCCTCAATGCTTATGGTCTCACGGGGAAAGAAGTCGTATAGGAAGGCAGTTGCAAAATTCCTCTATGTTCAGAAAACGTGATTTTTTTGTCATTTCTCACAAAAAACGAAGGAATCCTGACAAAAGCCTGCACTTTAGTTCTTTTTAAGATCAAGAACAAGACACTTGTTGATATAATCAATGAAAATAGGATATTGACTCAAAAAATCCATCCCAAGGAAGCCGTCATAAGAGTAAGAAGGATCAATAGCAAGAGGTAATATGGAGCGGGGGCCAAAATCATGGCCTCCTAAAAAAAATTTGAGGTTAAGATGCGCTGAGATCCGCGAATAAATGTACGGTCACATGCTGTATCAAGAATAAGTTTTTACCACTCATAAGCAGCTATGATTTTATTTCTTACCATCGGATGTCTCCCAGCGTAACCACATAAAGTAGCAAGTGTAGGGAGCCTATCTCAATAGAATCAATGTTTTTTGCCAAAAACACTCAGAGATGTCTATTGAGTATTTTTGGTTAAAATATCGGCAAATGAGCCATTGAGTGTGTTAAGCCTTTCTAGACACTCTAGGATGACATCGATTTGGGCAGGATCAAGACCGACGGTGAGGCGGACGGTAGTGGAGGTGTCGCCGTAGAGGACGGCAAGGTTGGGGTGGTAGAAAGCTATCCCTGGTCTATAGAGAAGGGGATACCCTGCTTGCATGCATTTTAAGGTGAGCAAGGATGCGACGAGAAGGCCCCCTCTTAAGGCGTGCAAGGGCTCAAAAATTTTGATATCGATGAAGGAAGGATCGGCGTTGGGACTTATGGGGATGACGCGGTATCTAGGGTTGTTGGGATGAAAAAGCTGCGTGGGGGTTCTATTTAAAATGGTGCGTGTATTGCTGAAAATTTGCTTTCTATACTCTTCGAGGTAAGAGGCAGCATTTTGGTAGGCAAGGCAAAACCAATTGAGGCTTAATTGATCAGTTGCTAAAACAGGATCGTGTATTAGAGAGTCAAAATGGGTCCATTTTTCATCTGAATTGTGGATCATATAAAAGGGAGCGCCGCAGTAGTTATCCATACCAAATAGATCGAACTTAAGGCCACTGCGGTAGCAGATGACGTTGAGATCTCCTCTTTCAATTTCTTTCTCAAATTCAGCAAGTAAACTTCCTATTCTTATTGAGTTGCTAAAATCAAGGGTCCCGTCTATTGCAATCGACAAAGGTCTTCCTTCTCGCCCTTCTAAGGCTTTATGTAAAAAATCTGAGATCTTCTCTGTGTGATATTCTGTTGCTTGATATTCGGTAACTTTAAAACTGATTCTCTTCACCGTCGGGTTAAATTGGGCTAAGATGAGATCGACATCTTTCCAATCTTGTTCCGTAGCTTGTAGAATCGGTACGGCTTTGGAAATGCGCTCTATTATCATGCCACATTCGAAGTAGATATTATTTCCATAGAGCACATGAGGGGGCCTTCCTAGAGTATTTTGAAGGGCTTTAAAGATCCCTGCAAAACTTGTCATCGAAGAGGAGTGAATACTACAATGGGTTAATGGTTGAAGGTTTTTAGGTATGGAGGTGAGATGTTTGTGAAATGCATTTGTAAAATCACTTAAGGTAAAAGGATTAAAAATTTCAAGAAGAGAGGAGAGGTCGGCGTGGATTTTTTCGAGGTGGTTTGTCATTTGGTGAAAGGGCATCTTCTTCTCTTTTTTGACAAGATATTCAGTCGTATCGCGGATATTTGTAAGATATAGCTGGGCAGCAACAGAGTGAGCCTCTTTCTTCATCACCTTGTTCCATTCTTCGTCTGATATGGCATTGCATAGATCTTTCAGCACTTGGAGGGTTCCTTTGAACATCAAGGTTTTTTGGGGGTGATTGGATTGCCAGCGCTCATCAAGAGAGTTAAGGCAGGAGATACACGTTTCTTTAGACATCAGCTGTTTTTGCCTACTAGGGTTGTTTTCTAAAGAAAGGGTGTCACAAGGAGGAAAAAGGCGGTCTAACTCTACGCGGTTTGCAGCAAGTCCAAAGCGTGAGATCCATTCGAGCAGGAACTGGTAGTGTTTTTCTGTGTTTTCTTGCGGATTAGATGAGAAGGGGAGTAGGCGGATACCCCCAATATCTTTTTGCATCACTTTTTGTATACAGATGACATTATTTATATCGATTTTCTGTTCATGGTAATACTGAGATAATTGATTTTCACAGTTATGCCAGGCGCTAAGCCATTCTTTTGGATCTGCAGTCTCTCCTGGTAAGATCGATGTGACATCAACGATAAGGGGAGCATTTTTTTTAGGAAGGTAGCTAGATATATCAGTAGGATGGGTCAAAATAAGGGGGAACCCATAGGGTTGAGGAAGTGATTTTTTCCAAGTATCTAGTCTGTTTTTGTATGTATCAGACATTTTAGTTGATGGATCTCTAGCATAAGAGTTGGTTGTCTCAGGGTGGACTTGGAGCGATATTCCAAAAGCAGGGCACATCCAATTGGGGAAAAAGGGGTAGCACCCTGTTGTTTTAGCAAGCCACCTTGCTTGTAAGAAGTTGAGGAGTTTTTTATCTTCAGGTGAAAAAGCAGGAACTTGAGATAACATTTGTTTATTGCTTTCCCATGCAAAATAAGAAGAGGGTGTTTTTTTAAAAAAGCAAGAAAAAAAAGGTGCTTTTTTTAAGCCCTGAGAAAAGAGTGTAAGGCAACGGTTCCCAAGATTTCACTAGCTAGAAGGCATTCATTACCTATTTTTTTTGCCTCAGATAGAGGCTGGCATATAGCCCATCCTGCACCACATGCAAGAGCTACCGATCCACAAACAGCCCCTCCTCCAAAATAAATAGCTGAGTCGATGAAAGAGTGCAGTACAGGTTCAATATATTTCTGAAAGTGGGATGGGGAAGCGTTAGCGGGCTCTGAAATGGTAGAAAGAAGTAATACAGAGAGCAATATCATTTTAGGTAAAAGGTTGAGCGCTGTTTTTTTTTTATAAAGGATCAACCTTTTTTTGAATATAACGTGCTTAGATTTTTCATAAAGATGGCAAAAAAAGCAGGGAAACAATTAAAAGAGATGGATGAGAAATTGTGAGATGCCATCAGCCTTTTCCTCTCTTGTGGGGAATGCTACCGTTAAAATGCTTTTAGAGCAGATGTTTGCAAGGGGATCCTTGCCACCCGTCCTTCTTTTTTATGGCCCTGCGGGTATAGGAAAGACCCTTTTTGCCAAAGTGCTTGCAGAAAGGCTTACTCAAACAACCAAAAAAGAAGCGCCTGATATCCATGCCTTGACTCCAGAAGGAAAAACCTATCACCATCCTATAGAAACTATCCGGGAGATGATAGGGAGGTGGGCTTACCTCCTTTTGAGGCTCCTTGTAAAGTATTTATCATTGAAGATGCCGATAGAATGCTTCCGGCATCTAGCAACGCGCTTTTGAAGGTCTTAGAGGAGCCAGCTTCCGATACCTATATTATTTTGACTTCATCAGATGTGAGTAAGCTTTTGCCTACGATTGTTTCTAGATGTTGTAAGATGCAGTTTTTCCCGATTTCTGAAGAAGAAATCGGTCAGTTTCTCATCCAACACTTACAACTATCTCAGGAAGAAAGCAAAAAGATAGCCATTTTGAGTGAAGGATCTATTGGCAAAGCGATCTTCATGGGAAATCACCCCCATAAAAAAGAGATAGATGAGCTACTACAAGCGCAAGATTACCCCACTCTTCTTGCCTCCCTATCAAAGTTAGATGATGCGCTTGACTTATCAGATGAGAATGAAGGAGAGAAGATCAAGCAAGTCGATGCGATCTTTGAAGAAATCCTCTACTGGGTGAGAGAAAAACATCCCTTCCTACTTGAAAAGGCGATCGTGAAAATTTCAGAAGCAAGGGTAGGTTTTGCGCATCACCTTAAACTAAAAACCATTCTAGAAAACTTTTTTTTACATCTCCGAACGATTAGCTCTGTTTATTAACGATTCGCATACATCTGCTTCATGAGTTGGGTATATGCTATTTGCACAAAATACTATTCTTAAAGCAAGAACCTCTCGCTTTAGTACTTCTTCTTTTGGAAATGCCTTTATGAAAAGGGCATAAACTTCTCTAATTATTTTCTCTTGGTCTGGAGTAGTCGTGTCGCGAAAAAAACACTCAGGTGCCCCTTCAAGAGGATTTTGTGATGGGAGATTAGGTTCTCCTTGATTTCTTTTTTTAGATAGATTCCTTTAGTGGTTAAAAGATTCAGCAACTCTTGGGCTTTAGCGATAACATGTCCAGCTAATTCTATCGGATCAGCCGCCTTCTCTAATTTCATCAAACGTATCCCTTCTATGTGAGCATCGACTGTAAGAATCAAATCAGGGTATCTACAGAACGCTTGAGCAAGTCTTTGGGCATCTTTGTTATAATTAGCATCATATGCCTGACCTAGCTTGAGAGCTTGGTACAGTGCATTGGTTTTTTCTTCCAGAGGTGTAAAGACTGTGACTTCTTGCTAATCGAGAGGCAATTTTTCTGAAGCATTACTAAGACTAATAGGTTCCATCCTACCTTCCTTATAAAACTTTGATTTTTTGAGCGATTTCGAGCAATTCTGTTTCTACTTGGGTCAGCGTGGCTTGAAGCTTGCTCACTAGTTGAGGAGGAGCTTTTGCAACAAAATCTGGGTTGGATAGCTGGAGGCGGGCTGAGTTTTGCTGTCCAATGAGCTTATCTTGCTCTTTCAAAAGCCTTGCTTTTTCTTTTCCCTCATCTCTGTAGGAAGAGGAATAATGAGCTTAATCTCTCCTACAATGGCTGTGGATGAGAAGGGGAAGGCTTCCTCTTTTTCACTGAGATTGAGTTTGTTTAAACGGACAAGGGCTTTTAAGATCACTTGATTTTTTTCAATAACTTGGAGGCTTGCTGCTTTGCCCACGATATAGAGATCAGTGGCTGCTCCAGGAGGCAATTGCATGCTAGCTCTAATGGTACGCACGGAGTGGACGAGCTTGTCCATGAATGCAAATGCTTCTTCGATGTCGATATCGATATCAAGCTCTCTCAATACTTTAGGATAGGGAGCAACAATACAAGCAGGGGACGAGAGGGCTAGAAGTGTTTCTTTAAGATAGAGGTCGTCGGGGAGTTTATCGACTTTAAAATGGGTCTTCAGCATGTGGAAGATCTCTTCCGTGATAAAAGGAGCCATAGGATGGAGAAGGCGGATAGCGTTAGAAAGAACCACAAGGAGAATCTTTTGCTTATTGCTTTTTTCTGCAGGCGTGCCGGCTTTGCCAAACAGAACAGGTTTGGTGAGCTCTAAATAATAAGCGCAGAACTCCTTCCAAAAGAAGTCGTAGGCAGATGAGGCTGCTTTGTCAAAAGCATAGTCATTAAGGTAAATGTTAACATCTCGGATGATTCGATTAAGAAGAGATAAGATCCAACGATCTTCTAACGAGAGGAGATTGTGGTCAATGCCTGTCGACAGGTCAACTGTTTCTAAATGCATGAAGATAAAACGCGCGCCATTCCAGATTTTGTTGGCGAAGTTTTTAAACTCTTCAAAACGGCGTCTATCTAAATCAATCTGCCTTGCGTGAGTGGCACTCGATGCAAGCGCCATGCGCATTGCATCTGTTCCAAAAGATTCAATGATTTCTAGAGGGTCGATGATGTTGCCTTTTGACTTCGACATCTTTTCCCATTTCGATTGAACCTGGGCCGGTACTGGCTGCCCCTTATCATAGAGCTCTCTTTGTTCAGCAGGTAGGTACGTAATCGAGCCATCTTGGTTGTGTGTCCAATAAGACTTCCCATAGATAAGACCATGGAGGAAAACATCTTTAAAGGGGGAAGCTCCAAACGTGTATTCTCCCATCATGATCATCCGAGCTACCCAGAAAAAGAGGATGTCATGGCCTGTAACAAGCGTTGAAGTTGGGTAAAATTTTTTCAGATCATCGGTGTTATTGGGCCATCCAAAGACGCTGAAGGGCCAAAGCGCAGAGGAAAACCATGTGTCTAGTACATCTTCATCTTGCTTCCAAAGCTTTGGGTTTTTTTGTACTTCGGGAGGCAGCCCTTGCCCCGCATAACAGATCACTTGGCTGGGATCTTCTATATGGTACCAAATAGGGATGCGGTGTCCCCACCAAAGTTGCCTTGAAATGCACCAGTCACGGAGATTTTGGATCCAGTGTAGGTAAGTGCTTTCAAAAGAGTCAGGGATGAGATTGACTTTCTTTTCTTTGATAACCTGAATGAGGATAGATTTGAATTGAGAAAGGCGTACAAACCATTGTTTAGAAAGATAAGGTTCGATCACTGCTTTAGAGCGGTAGGAAATCCCTACACGGTTTTTATGGGGCTCAATCTTTTCAATCAGATTGAGTGATTTAAGGCGTTCTACAACTGCTTTTCTTGCTTCTTGCATAGAAAGTCCACAAAACTCACCCCCATTTTCGTTGATCTTCCCGTCGGGAGTCATAATGTTAATCATGGGGAGGTTGTGTCTCAGTCCAATTTCATAGTCGTTGGGGTCATGCGCCGGTGTGATCTTCACAACACCTGTGCCAAATTTTGGATCGACATACATATCGGCAATGATAGGAAGAGGGCGGTTCATGATAGGCAGCATCACAAAATTGCCCAAGAGATCTTGAAGATCTCGCATCTTCTATTGAAATCGCTACGGCCGTATCACCGAGCAGTGTTTCTGGGCGCGTTGTTGCAATGACGAGGTGCCCTTGTTTATTTTGAAAAGGGTAACGAATATACCAAAGAAAAGAGTCTTGTTCTTCATGTTCGACTTCATCGTCGGCAAGGGCTGTTTGAGTCACAGGATCCCAGTTAACCAGATAATCGCCTCTGTAGATCAGTCCATCATCAAACATCTTCTTGAAAAGTGTCACGACAGCTATGTTGCGCGTTTCATCCATCGTGAAGCACAAGCGAGACCAGTCACATGAGCATCCCAGTTTTTTGAGCTGTCCTAAAATCTGCGATTCACTCTCTTCTTTCCACTTCCAAACATGGGATAAAAACTCTTCTCTAGAAAAATCGCTACGCCTTTTCCCCATCGTTTTCATCAGATGGCGCTCAACAACTGTTTGCGTTGCAATCCCTGCATGGTCTGTCCCTGGCACCCACAGTGCCTCAAACCCGCACATCCTTTTCCACCTGATCAGAATATCTTGCAATGTATCTACAAGTGCATGCCCCATGTGCAGGACTCCTGTTACATTAGGAGGGGGATGACAATGCAGTAAGGTTGTTTTTGAGATTTGGCATTTGCTTTAAAAAAGCCCTTTTCTTCCCAAAAGGCATACCACTTTGACTCAACAAGCTTCGGATCGTAGGATTTAGAGTTTTCTTGCATAGGGTAAATACTTTAACAGGGATAGTTCTGAAAATCAATTCTTATCCTTCACTTGTTAGCCCAAAATGATAATGTCCTCTTTCTGCTAAATAGAAATGTCCTCTTTTGAAGATACTGACCTCATTCAAATTTGTTTTTGAAAGGAGGTGAGAGTGAAGGAGTTGATAACTATGAGCAGAAGAGAATTAGAAAGAGTTGAAATGATGCGCAATTTAAAAAGAAAAAGCTTTTCCCAGATAGAAGTGGGACAACGTCTGGGGATAACAGCCAGACAAGTTAGACGTTTAAAACAAGCTTACGAACTGCATGGAGAAGCTGGCTTAGTTTCCAAAAGAGAGGGCAGCCTAGTAATCGCAGGTTAACAGAAGCTTTTAGATCACAAGTCCTAAAGCTGATTTCCGCTCATTATGCAGATTATGGCCCTACGTTAGCTCAAGAAAAGTTAGAGGAAAAACATAAGCTTACATTGTCTATAGAGACGCTTAGGAAATGGATGATAGAAGAAAATATTTGGTCTCCTAAAAAAGCTAAAAAGGCAGTTATCCACCCGATGAGACCAAGAAGGAGTCAGTATGGAGATCTTGTACAAATAGACGGATCTCCCCATGACTGGTTTGAAAATAGAGGACCCAGGTGTACCCTTTTAGTATACATTGATGATGCAACTAGTAGACTTGTCGAGCTGTTTTTTTCTCTTGGTGAAACAACAGAATCTTATTTTAAAGCGACAAAAAGGTATCTAAAGAGATGTGGAAAACCACTTGCTTTCTACAGCGATAAATATGGAGTTTTTAGAGTCAACCACAAAGAAGCTGTATCTGGTAATGGAGTGACAGAGTTTGGAAGAGTCCTAAAAAAACTCGATATCAAGCTCATTTGTGCCAATACACCCCAGGCAAAAGGAAGAGTTGAAAAAGCCAATCAAACATTGCAAGATCGTTTAGTCAAGGAGATGAGAGAAAAAAATATTTCAACTATTGAAAAGGCAAATGAATGGATTCCCGAGTTCATAGAGAAGTATAACAAAAAATTTGCCGTAGCTCCTAGAAACGCAGAAGATGCTCATCGAGCTTTAAAACCAGAAGAGAACTTAGAAGAGATTTTCAGTTACCAGGAAATCCGATGTCTCTCTAAAAACTTAAGCTTCCAATACAAAAACAGTCTTTATCAGATCGATAGTGAAAGATCATCATACACTCTAAGGAAAGCAAAAGTCATGCTTCTAGAAGATCTCAATGGACGGGTAAGAGTGCTGTATAAGGGCAAGGAGTTAAAATACAAGATATATGGGGAAGAACCGCAAGGGAAAATTGTGATGTCCAAAGAAATAGATTTAGCACTTAATTGGATAAACAAAAAACCTCAAAAACCTTCAAGGAGTCACCCGTGGAGATAAGAGAAGAGCTTTTGAAAATGGGTATTTTAGATAAAAAACGGACAAGTCCAATGAAGATCAGAACATCCAAAGAGGACATTTCTAAATTGGAGAAAAGCGGACATTTCTATTTTGCGTTGACATTCTTATCCTTCACTTAAGCATTTCATTAGGAGTAAGGATTGTAAAAATATACCCCCTGTCCATCTGATGGTCAATTTCCGACCACTGGATGAACAGGGGGATAAAAATCTAGAGTTTAATTTATAATAAGCACATTATAAATTTTTCTTGTGCACGTATGTCCATAATTAGCGCGAATTTGCTTCCAAAATCTAGGGTCTAGAAATGCTTTTCTTCTCTTTTCTTAGTTGCTCTTGGAAGAATTTTACTTTAGCAGAGTTATTGAGGCAGCGGTAAAAAAGAATCAGGTCGCGGTAGAGGCTAATCTTTTCAAAGAAAAAAGCTTCTTTGATCCAGCCAGAATCTAGTTCAATTTTCTTGTTGAGAAAGTAACCCAGAAGAGCAGGCGTCCGAGGGTAAGCCGTCTCTAAGAATCCAGAGAAGTGGGTCCTTCCAATCTTTTCCCCTTCTGTCATCCATAAGTAGCAGCCAAAGAGGGGGTAAAGAGAAGTTTCATCGGTGCACGTTTCAAGAGGGTAGGCATCGAGGAGGGCTCCTGCCTCTTGCCATTTTCTAAGAGATAGAAGCGCTCGAATGTGTAAGAGGTTGCACGTGTGAGCAAAGGGAAGTATCTCTTTAGCCTTTCCTTCATCCAGCGCGGTTTTGAAAATATACTCGCGCACTCTTGTGGAAGGGGAATCATATTGGAGTGCAAGAGCTTGCTGGATTTCCTGATTTTTTTTTGCAGCACTATTTTCCTTGAGAATTTTTATGCAACCTAAATTAAGAAGAGCAAAAAGAGCATCTTCTACATTTTTTCCACTTTCAATCGACTCGAGCAAAGGAAGTGGTTTCCCCAGAACAAATGAAAGGTGGATGATCGCATCTTTTGTAGAGAGAAAATCAAGCGACTCCCAATGTTCCTCTAAGCTGCACATGAGCTTACGGTTATCGGGATTATCAAAAATTTGTGGAAGGAACCTAAGTGTCAGAAGCGCTAAATGGTAGGCAGCTAAGCGATTGTATTTAGAGGCTTCGTGAAGCCTGAAGATGATATGTTCAATGAGGCGAGGAAGGAGGGGATGTTTAGCATATTTTCTAATAGCAAGCTCAAGACATTTAATCTCCTCACTTGTCTCTCCTATAGCTTTGTAGACAAGAGATTTGCCAAGGTATTCGAGAGGAGCTCCTGCGGCCCCATGCAATTTACCAAATTCTTCTAAAGCAAGGCTAAAGAGTTGTTTTTTCAATTGTAATTTTTTGCTCGTAGAAGCGTTTTCAAGGAGTGTTGTTCCTGCCCTAAAAATAGCCTCTCTTCCTTCGATTCTACCAGGGAAAGAGTGTGCAATCCGTCTGTACTCTGAGAGCGCTCCTACAAAATTTTTCGAAGCGAGTAAAGCGTCAGGAACAGCAAGGCAAGAGACATTGAGGTTGTGGCTTCCGATAAAAACTTTGAGATGTTGCAGATCGAAGTCGGCATCTCTATACAGGAGTCCTATGTGCGAACCTCTCAGGGGGGAGTGGCTTGTATAATTGCAAACGAGCTCTTCATTTAAGAAGAAGCGGAGGTGATTCTCTGTTTTTTCCACCTGAATTGTTTGAAATTCGTTTCTTTTGAGAGTGATATGAGGGATGTAGGCAACTTCAATGTTGGAGCAAAAAAGTTTAAGCCCTGGATTTTCTTCAGAACCAATCCACAGGCAATATCCGTCTATTAACTCTTTCCTCTCGGTAGGCGTAGGAACGTTGACAAGAAGGCCAATGCCACTTCCTAAAGGTCCCAGCTTGATGGCAACTTCCATTTTCATGTTACCACCAAAAGAGTTCTTAGAGACCATGAGGCTGACCCATTCCATCACCTCTGTCGAGCGAGTGATCGCAATATGTTTAGCAAGCAAGATGTTTTCTTGAAACTCCCAGCATTCTTTATTATCAATGGATAGCTCTTCGATGAAGAGCCACTCAGGATTGCCTTCAATATAACTTTCAAGATCGACAATCATCTCTTTCACATATTGGTAGCGCATCTCCTTAGACGGCTCAAGAGCTTTTTTGGCAATCATAGCCAGTTGTGGGGGTATTTCTCTATAAGGTGCCATCTCACGAGGGTCAATGAAATGTTCAAATTGGACCGTTTTTTGAGAACTTGCAAGATCAATACGTTTAAAAGGTAACCTGAGCGTTAAAAGTTGGTACAAAATAACACCTAGCGCATAGATGTCAGCTTTTTCGGACGCATCCTCTCCCAAAATTCTTTCTGGCGCCAGATACTGGAGCGTTCCTACCACTTTCCCAGGGCGTGTCAAAGAAGGGATTTCAGGAATGTCTTCATCACCTTCTTTTTCTTGCTCATCCATCAACTCTGCAAGACCCCAATCGATAAGGAGCACCTCTCCAAATTTACCCACAATAATGTTTTCTGGTTTCAAGTCTCGATGCAGCACTTTTTTAGAGTGGCAGTAGGCAATTGCTTGCGATACACTTAAAAAAATGCGCATCAGGCTGGAGATAGAAGCATCCTCAGATTTAGAGAGCAATTTTTTAAGAGTTTTACCTTCGATGTAAGGCATCGTGTAGTAGGTTAGCTTTTCATCTTCATGGATGGAAAAAATAGGAATGATCGACGGATGAGTGAGGCTTGCAGCAATCCTAGCTTCTCTTAAGAAACGGTTGTGGATGGTTTTATATTTAAGAAGATCATCTCTGATTTTTTTCAGCGCAATTTCTCGTTTACAAACGCCATCGTAGGCAAGGAAGACCTCTCCCATGCCTCCTTTTCCTAGGCTTTTCAGCAATCTAAAATGCGCCAGTTCCACCAGTCTCTTGCCCCAAATCAATAAAGTTGGCAAGATATCCTAAAAGCCTTCAAAAGACCATGAAAAAAAAAATCGTATTAACCGGTGATCGCCCCACAGGCCCTTTGCATCTTGGCCACTATGTGGGCTCCCTGAAAAATCGCCTAGAGTTGCAGTCTACAGCTACCCAGTATGTCATGATTGCAGATAGCCAAGCTTTAACGGATAATGCAGACAATCCGATGAAAGTTAGAGAAAATGTTCTCCAGGTAGCCCTCGACTATTTGGCCATTGGCCTTGACCCTGAAAAAACGACCATTTTCATACAGTCTCTCCTTCCTCAACTGCCAGAGCTAACCCTTTATTATTTGAATCTTGTCACATGGAACCGCCTCAAACACAACCCCACTGTTAAGCAAGAGATCAACCAAAAGGGTTTTGGGGAGAACGTCCCCGCAGGCTTTATGGTGTACCCCGTCAGCCAAGCAGCAGATATTACCGCTTTTAAAGCAGATATTGTTCCTGTAGGGGAAGACCAACTTCCCATGATTGAGCAGACCAACGAGATCGTCCGCCACTTTAACCGCATCTACAAAACAGATGTCCTCGTTGAAGCCAAGGCGCTCATCCCCAAAATAGCCAGGCTACCTGGAACCGATGGGAAAGCAAAAATGGGCAAATCCCTCGGGAATGCTATCTTTCTATCTGATCCTGCAGATATCGTCGTCAAAAAAGTGAAAGGGATGTACACCGATCCTAATCACTTACGTGTTGAAGACCCAGGCCAAGTTGAGGGTAATCCCGTCTTTGATTACTTATCTGCTTTTGATTCTGATTTACAAGGGCTAGAAGAGATGAAAGCTCACTACACCCGCGGCGGCCTAGGAGACTCGATTGTCAAAAAAAAACTTGTCGATGTTCTGCAAGCCTTTTTAGATCCTATCCGGGCAAGGCGCTCTGAGCTAGCCAAAGATCCAGCCTACATTTTTGACATCTTGAAAAAGGGAACTATGCAAGCACAGAGTGTAGCTCAAACCACACTCTGTGAGGTCCGCAGGGCAATGTGCCTTGATTACTGAGTTTTGCAGCTATCTCTACTTTTGTTGAAGATGGTAAGTGGTCCAACCCTTTGATTTAGAAGCCCTTTCGATAGAGGAGTGGGTATTTTAGATGGCCTTATATGGCCCTATTCTTTTGCATTCCGATTGATAAATAGGTGCTTTCCATGTTATCATAACAAATAATTTTATTTACAGAGTGGTGAGACATGAGTTCTGTGGGTGCGCTGGTTAATTCTTCTTCCTCCCTACTGCAGAGGGTAAGAGGGTTTCCGTGTCCAAATAAAATAATATTGGTTGCTCTGAGCGCTTTACTTTTGTTTGGAATACAAGTTTCTGATCGAACAAAAAAAAATGCTTCTATTATTGGGTGCTTGTATTCTATCAGTCCATACTATCTATACGGGTGGGTTTTTGAAATGGATTGCTGTGGTTGCCACTACTGCTTTCGTAAATAAGATCCTTGGCAAAGGATCACAACAAAGGATAGGATTCCAACAAGAATTTGAAAATTTAGTACGACCTCAAGCTGGGAATACACCTCTTAGTGAGCTCACAACATTGAGTCTTTCTCGGTGCGAATCTCTTATAGCTTCGTCAGATAGCTTAGGGCAGTTTACCGCGCTCAAAACATTGGATCTTTATGGGTGCGAATCTCTTACAGTTTTGCCAGATAGCTTAGGGCAGTTGACCGCGCTCACAAGATTGGATCTTTCTTGGTGCGAATTTCTTGCAGTTTTGCCAGAGAGCTTAGGGCGATTGACCGCGTTTACAATATTGAATCTTTGTGGGTGCAGCTCTCTTACGTCTTTGCCAGAGGACTTAGGGCAGTTAACCGCGCTTACAATATTGAATCTTTCTCAGTGCGAATCTCTTACAGCTTTGCCAGAGGACTTAGGGCAGTTGACCGCGCTCACAAGATTGAATCTTTCTCAGTGCGAATCTCTTACAGCTTTGCCGGAGAACTTAGGGCAGTTAAGCAAGCTCAAAACATTGGATCTTTTTCGGTGCGAATCTCTTATAGCTTTGCCAGAGAGCTTAGGGCAGTTGACCGCGCTCACAAGATTGGATCTTTCTGGGTGCAGGTCTCTTAGAGGTTTGCCAGAGAGCTTAGTGAATTGTGTATCTTTGCGTAAACTAACTTTGTCTAGATGCTCTGGAATAACAGGTTTACCACCTGCCATCTTCGGTTTACCAAATAATTGTACTGTCGAATTAATTGATTGCAGATTATCAGAAACGGTCATGAATCGTTTAAGAGAGGCAACTCAAGCTAGGGCTATAACGGCCCCCGATTCTCATATTCGATGCCCTCTCTAATTGCTGAAGTGGGCGAGATCCCTATAATGGATATCCTTACACAAGTGTATCAAAGAGCAGGTCTTCCTGTGCACCCTTTATCCACTCTTTTGCTTAGAGAGTTAGATGGCCGCCCTCAGCCTCTTGCACAGTTGCAAACATGGCTAAACCGTCTTAGCTGGACAGCAGAGGGAGGAGCGAGATCAGTTCACCCTGAAAGATCAAAGGCTTTTTATCAGATGATCGCTAGCCATTTAGAGCTAGCTGATAGAGATCCTAATTTTAGATCCGCCTTTTGGAGTGAGGTTAAAGAGGGTTGTACAACTTGTGGAGACCGTATTGCTTTATCAGTTTTAAAATTAGGGCTTGCAAGAGATCGCTTTGGAGCACAAGGACAATCCTTACAAATTTTGTACAATTGTTTGAAGCAATCGTGGATCATTGATTTATTAGCAGAGTGTGCTAGCCGTAAAGTTGAAGTGCTTCCTTTCTTCGATGAAATTGAAGTTTATCTAGCTTTTCCTATCCAATTACGAGAAAAACTAGGATTGTCTTTAGATGTTGGAGAGATGTGTTTTTTTGATATAAGTGAGGTAAAAGAAATCGATTTAAACCAGGCAGAAAGCTATGTAAGATCTTGTCTAAGCAATCAAAATAGGATGGGTGACTATCTTTTAGAACAAGCTGATTGGGTTGCTGCTCTTAAGAGAATGTACCCTGATATGGTTATTGCAATTCAAGACATTCAAGCAAGGAGAGAAGATGCAACAACCTCAGAAGAAAAGAGCCACGCTTTGTATTTACAAATGCAAAAATTGCTTAAAGAAAAAACCCTGCAAGTAATAGCAGGGTTTAGCTGAAACTTCATATGTGCACCGATCCTTTAGGGGAACCTGCACATTGCTTAACTTACTTATTCTTATAGATGAATCCCATAAAAATACAGAAAAGAGCCACAACAACGTGTAACCATGTATCTGCCATATTGTGGGCCATCATTTTGAATATGTGCTTATGGGGGTGTGCAAATCCTAAAACTGCAAAAATAGCATAGAACACGCCGAGTATTTGGAATACGAGGCGGGTTGGATTAACACCCATTCTGCTTACAAAATAAGCAAGTAAACCCGTGATCAGGTGGATAAAATTTGATAGCGCGTGGACTTTAAACATACCAAGAAGCATTTCTTTTTCGGTGATTCCAGGAACAAATCCTAGAACTCCAATCAATATCATTAGAACTCCAAAAATCTTTGAACATTGTCTCAACATATAGATTTCTCCTCGAAATAAGGGGGATGACTAGTTTTAACTCACCCCTTTAACCTGTAGATAAATTTTTTGATTATAAATGTTCAAGGAAAAAGATTGCGTGAAATGACAGAGATTTAGTATGTTGGCACCTTCCTTAGGTTAATCCCAAGAGAAACGCGCAAAACTGTTTTGCGTATTGTTATATGGAAAAAGGATCTTTTTAAGATCCAGAAGAGAAGTGAAGAACAAGTAAGGTAAAAGAGATTTTACAGATAAAGCTTGTGCGATAGAAATACGAAAGTTTTTCTAATCGCCTTTTAAATTTTTTATATAGAATATAAGACAAATTTTTTAATAAGAATTTGATCTTGGTTCAGATTGAATGCTGACAGCGTGGATGAGGCATGCAAGTCGAACGATGTTGTAGGGTAACCTGCGACATAGTGGCGGAAGGGTTAGTAATACATGAACAACTTGCCTCTAACCTGGGGATAACGACTGGAAACGGTCGCTAATACCGAATGAGGTCTAAGGGAGGAGTCTCTTTTAGATCAAAGTAGGGGACTTGGAAACAAGCCTTGCGGTTAGAGAGAGGTTCATGGGATATCAGCTAGTTGGAGTGGTAACGGCACACCAAGGCTAAGACGTCTAGGCGGATTGAGAGATTGACCGCCAACATTGGGACTGAGACACTGCCCAGACTCCTACGGGAGGCTGCAGTCGAGGATCTTTCGCAATGAGCGAAAGCTTGACGAAGCGACGCTGTGTGAGGGATGAAGGCCTTCGGGTCGTAAACCTCTTTCGCTTGGGAACAAGAGAGCGTAGTGAATAGCTACGCGATTTGAGGGTACCAGGTAAAGAAGTACTGGCTAACTACGTGCCAGCAGCTGCGGTAATACGTAGGGTACAAGCATTAATCGGAATGATTGGGCGTAAAGGGCGCGTAGGCGGCAAAGTAAGTCAGATGTGAAATTCCAAAGCTCAACTTTGGAAGCTGCATTTGAAACTGCTCTGCTAAAGAGGTAAGACGGAGAAAGCGGAATTCCACGTGTAGCGGTGAAATGCGTAGATATGTGGAGGAACACCTGTGGCGAAAGCGGCTTTCTAGTTTTAACCTGACGCTGAGGCGCGAGAGCAAGGGGAGCAAACAGGATTAGATACCCTGGTAGTCCTTGCCGTAAACGATGTGTACTTGATGTAGTTGGGCTCAACCCTGACTGTATCGTAGCTAACGCGATAAGTACACCGCCTGAGGAGTACGCTCGCAAGGGTGAAACTCAAAAGAATTGACGGGGGCCCGCACAAGCAGTGGAGCATGTGGTTTAATTCGATGCAACGCGAAGAACCTTACCTGGGCTCGAAATGTAGACGACGATAACAGAGATGTTATTTTCCGCAAGGACGTCTATATAGGTGCTGCATGGCTGTCGTCAGCTCGTGCCGTGAGGTGTTGGGTTAAGTCCCGCAACGAGCGCAACCCTTATCATTAGTTGCCAACACGAAAGGTGGGGACTCTAGTGAGACTGCCTAGGTTAACTAGGAGGAAGGTGAGGATGACGTCAAGTCCGCATGGCCTTTATGTCCAGGGCTACACACGTGCTACAATGGTCGGTACAGAGGGTAGCGAAACTGCAAAGTGGAGCAAATCCCACAAAGCCGATCTCAGTTCAGATTGTGGTCTGCAACTCGACCACATGAAGTTGGAATTGCTAGTAATGGCGTGTCAGCAATAGCGCCGTGAATACGTTCCCGGGCCTTGTACACACCGCCCGTCACATCATGAGAGTTGGTTTTACCCAAAGGGACTGACTTAACCGCAAGGGGAGAGGTCACTAAGGTAAGGCCGATGATTGGGATGAAGTCGTAACAAGGTAGCCCTACCGGAAGGTGGGGCTGGATCACCTCCTTTTAAGGACAATTGGAAGAAAGCTTAGGCTCTCTTCCATAGGTTGAGCAAGCTTTGTCTCTTGTTTCTTCACTTCCCTTT
>JAJREF010000001.1:0-752625 GCA_047459655.1 Rhabdochlamydiaceae bacterium | reverse complement strand
GTTTTGATGTTATCTCTTGCGACAAAGACAGCCCCTTCCCTAACGATTGATAGAGAGGACGTAAAACAAGCCAGTAGATTTTTTCGAGCTGTTCTTTTTCTTCTAGGGAGAGCATCCTGCAGTTCATAGCAGCGTTAGCATCTATGCAGAGATCATCCCTTTGTTCTCTGTAAAAATCATGTGTACGGATTCTCATCTGGTAGGTGAACGATAGAGCCTCTTTGATAAGATCAGCTGTTTCTTTGGTAAAAATTTTGGCTTGGAAAAGGCCATCTACAATGTCTATGGTATTGGTGGCCTCTATTTTAAAATAGAGACCGATATCAGCAAGGCAAAGATGGAGGGGTTGAATGTAGTGTGTTTTTAGATTGAAAACAGGAGGAATAGCGGGCTATTCCCCAGGTCTTATGATAGTCTTCTAATCTTATTTTCAGTATATGGAAGGCTAGCGTGTGTCTAGTGGGTCTCTCTTCTGGAGCATCAAAGATAGCACGCATACCACGACTGGTATTTTTGAAATAAGGAATCTAAGGGCTCATTTCTATGAAGAGA
This sequence comes from Rhabdochlamydiaceae bacterium, assembly GCA_047459655.1. GTDB lineage: Bacteria > Chlamydiota > Chlamydiia > Chlamydiales > Rhabdochlamydiaceae > CANJJB01. The sequence continues at coordinate 752,073 of JAJREF010000001.1, read as the reverse complement.
CAGGGATGTGCGAACCATTTGTGCAGCTGTTCCTGGCTCTGCAAGGTTTTTTTGGTGTTTGCTTAACTTGCTCAGGTGTTCCCATCAAATCTGGATCTTGATCGGGGTTGACATTAAAATCGATATGGAATCCTGAAGAGTTTTTTGCGTGAAGACAGGTGAAAGTGAGCTTGGGGCTGGCAGTTTCTCCTAGGGAGATAATTTGAAGGTTAAGAATTTTTACAAGTTGCTTAAAATAGGGCCTTACTTCCTCTTTTTCTACGAGAATCATGAGTTCAAGATCAGAAAATGGGGTTGCCTCTTCTCTTGCAATAGAGCCCATTGCACGGATATCATAGTGGCAAGGAGGGGGACCTAAAATGGCAAAAGTGTCTGCAGAGGATATCTTGAACAAAGGCAAAGAGTTGCTTCGGTTACTCTCTTCTGGAATCCTCTCACGTCTGGTTTATCCGTTAGAAAACACTTAAATGAGGCTCGGTATGTCTGTAGTTGTTGAGTATACCTCTCTAGGGGTGTTTGTGGAAGAAAGTTCATGTGGAATTGCGAGAGCTCTTTGGGCAGACCTTATATGTTGAGCATATTTTTCTTGTAAAGTTGATGAAAATGCGGTGGCTACTCTAATAAAACAATTATAAAATCTTTGGGGAAGAACTTGATCTTTTTTTGAATGCAGAGTCTTTTTAAGCTATCTACATGCATAAAAAGTTCAGCAACGTCTTCGTGTCTTCCACCCCTGCCTGCTCTTTCCAGTTTTTCTTCAAAGGATTCAGCATGAGTTTCTGCTATTTTTATCAATATGTTGGAAGCACTTAGGGTTATTTCTTCTACAAGAGCAATACCACCTTGTGTCTTTGCTATATTAGAAGCTGTGGCAAAGTAGTGCATTGCTTCAGAGTAAAAAATTAGCCGCTGCTCTATGGGGACAAGAGCGGCTTGCCTTTTATGCCAAAGGGCTAAAAACAAAGAGAGATCTCTTTGTTGATCTTTTAACGCTGGGGCATAGTTGATCAATTTTTGGAAGGGAGGGGCAGAAGAGCCACCTGGAGTCAAGCTCTCATTAAAAAAACGAGCGATGTCCTGCTCTTTAAAATAAGGAAATAAATAAAACAAATAGTTGTAAATTTTCTTTATGTTATCGCAATCAAAATCAGACAGAATCAAAAACAAGCCTGCGAGCTGATCAATTTCCGCGGCTTTCTCTTCCGAAGAGAGTCGTAAAAAAAGAGTTTCGGAAGGTGAATGATACTTATCTACAAAGCCTCCTGCTCTAGAAAGCCTCCTGCTCTGAGCAAGCTTTCAAAGTTCTCAAGGACCTTGCTTTGCTCATACATAGTGAGGGGGGTAGAGAAACTGTTGCAAAAGCAGTAATAGAGTCAGGAAAAGTCATAAAATACACCTTTGTTTATATTCTGACAAAAGACCTCTCAAGAGCGTGGAGTTCCTGTAAGCTTTTCAAGAAACTCTCTCATTGCATCTGCATTATCCCTAGGGGTCTTCCTAAAAATCTTGAATAGTCAGGATCTGTTGGATCAGTAATAGGCTTCCACTTTACGTGGCCTACAATCAAAGTGGCGATATCAACTAAACCATCGCAAACTGCATGATAAAATGGAGAGTGTCCTGAAGAGTCTCTTAGGTTAGGATTAAGAAGAGGATGTCTGACAAGTGCAGAAACAACAAGACTTCGGTTTCTAAGGTCACTGCATCATGCAAAGGAGTCTTTTCATGCATCTTCCTCTATTTGTCTGAGCGTTGATGTCAGCCCCATGTATCAAGAAGGCATCTGACAACTAGGTGATGCCCATTGTGAGCTCGCCATATGAAGAGGAGTTCTGGCATATAGCCCCCTTGCCATTCAGCGTGCTAGCCCAGCAAGTGCCTGAACGCTGTCCAAATCTCCAACCTTTGCAGCCCAATGGAGAGGCATATATCCATCCGATATCTCTGCAAGCGCGGATTCGCTCCGACAATCTAGGAGCCAACGAGTAACATGTGAAATGGCGTCCTGAGACATGACAAAGTGAAGCAAGGTCCTTCCATCTTTCAGCTCATTGAGAAATGCTTCTCTTTGCCAAAACCATTTTTGCCGGTAAGCAGCTTGCAAATAAGAAAGATCTCCACCTTGAGCTGCATTCCACTGATTCTTAGAAGGTCGGGCTAACGATGTGCGGATGGCTAATATCCATTCTTTGCTGAGCAGCCCAATCGCTCCAATTCATCCGTTAGCTGCTGTTTTATTATCAAGCATTTGATAATAGATTTCAGTGAGTCTTTGTTTTTTCTTCATTCCATTTGGCTGTCGTTGTATTTGACAATTCCAACGATCTCATCTAAATTTATCAGAAGAAAAACCTAAGACTTTTTCTTGAAAAGCTAAAATTGTCTTCCTTAGGGTAGTCTGCAAAAGCAACCTTCAACTCTTCCCTCTTTGATTTCATCGATGTGGAACATATTGGCCACCCTCCATAACGAATTCTCTAGCAGACTATAACGAGTCTCAAAATCGGTTCATGATTTCCTTCTCGTATCTCGATTAACTAGGGGCTGAAGAATGCCAGAAAAAACCAAAAAAGTTCGTGTATGCAGAAGGTCTTGTTTCGAGCTCTTCTAGCGCTTCCAAAGAGGCACTCAACAGTTCGACCTCGCAAAGAAATAACCTCCCTCATTACTGAATCAATTGCGTACAGACCGATGATCGATCTACTTAATTCTTCATGCTCCGTAGCTTCTAAGCCAGCTGATAAAGCGTTAAATCGTTCAGCAGATCTAGGTGCATTCACATATTCCATATCTACCTTATTTTCTTGATACAGTTAAAAAATCTTCAGACGATAGTATGAATTATTTTTAATTTAAGCAATGTTTTTTTTGCTTTGTAGTCTTGAGTTTAATGATAAAATAACAACGCAACTTCACATAATATAAGAGAATATGAATGTATTGATCTTCTCCATTATTAGCTGCTGGTGCTGACCATCGGCAATACCCTGACCCAAATCGAACCATTCTTAGTGAGAGTGAAGAATATGACCGCTTTAAAGACCTTGCTAAGGAAGCGGGATTTGCTTTGTCAAACCCTATGACTTTCTTTGCGCGGCATATGTCTCCTCCAGGGTTTTTCAGTTTTATCGAAAAATTTTAACCTAATCTCCAGAAAACTTAATTGAATATAAGACTTCTTCGCAACACCCCATGTTCACCTTAAAACTGCCCTTGCGTACAGAAGGAGGGCACATCTACATGAGATAGTTAAATTTTTGTGTTGTTTATGTGGATGCAGCTGCGTAGCCAGATTGCTGCGATGAGAGCAAGTGTTGCAAAGGCAATATTGAAATCAATCGTTCTATGAAAGGCGGGTAAGAATGAGGTTTTTATTTCTACGGTGTGAAAAATAGCTGTGCTTATTGCCAAAAGAAGTGAGCCTGCAATATTCCAAATCGTTCCGATCGTTCCGATGGTGGCGCCAATTTTGTGGGGTGGAACGACGCGTGTTACAGCTGTCATTGTAGCGGAATTGCCGAGTCCCCAGCTGATCCCTATGAGAAAAAGGGAAGGATCAAGAAGAGAAATGGGGTGTGAAGGGCGATGAGGCGATGGGAAGCTGTAGCTAAAAAGGCTGCAACTACTGAAACAAAAAGTAGGTTTGTATTCCCAAACCATTTCATGGAGCGTGCAAAGACAAATGCGATGAGTGTTTGAGCTGCAGGAATAGCGGCGATGAGAAGCCCTATCAGAAAAGGGGGTAGCTCCCGGAGTGTGCGTAAATACAGGGGGTCGAAAAACATGAACACCGTAGAGACAGTTCCTGCCATGGCGCTGCTGAGAGCTGCAAGAGAAACCAAGTTGTCTTTGAAAATTTGAAGGTCAAGTAGGGGATTCTTTTTTATCTTATCAAGGATAATCAAACTGGTCAGGGCTAATATACCGGATCCGAGACAAATCCATGCTGGAATGGAAGTCCAGTTTTCCTCTGCACCTGTAATGATCCCATACATCAAAGATCCAAGACCGCAAATCAAAAGAGAAAGTCCCCACCAATCGATCTTGGTAGAATGTTGTTTATCGATGTGACCCTTTAGACTAAAAGAACAAGCCAAAAGACCTGCTACAATGAATGGGAGATTAATCCAAAATACCCATCGCCAATCTAGAACATTCACTAAAAGGCCTCCGAAGAAAGGGCCGATCATCAGCCCAAAGCCTGTGACTCCACCATAAATGCCGATGGCTCTTACTCTTTCTTGTTCGGGAAATACATCTGATAACAAGGCAACAGAAACGATAAAAAGAACAGCAGCTCCGAGTCCCTGCAGAGCGCGAAAAAATATCAACACTTCTATTGTTTGGCTGAAGCCTGCACCTAAAGCTGCAATGGCAAAAACAAACACGCCGCTATAGAACACCTTTTTTCTGCCCCATAGGTCTGCAAATTTCCCCATTGCGATCATTGTCATACTGAGAATGATAATGAAGATGTTTACGATCCACTGCAGGTGCAGTATATCTGCCTTTAAGGCGGTTTGAATAAAGGGTAAAGCAGTATTAACAATCGTAAAATCTAGAAATGCCGTGAACGCAAGGATCGATATTCCCAGAAGAGTCCACCATCTGAAGCGGAAGCGATCTTGTGTGCCCATAGCCATTACTAGATATGATAAAAATCATTACGCGTCTATATAAAACTAAACAGTCTGTTCAGGCACTTTTGGCTCTTCTAGAATTTCCAGGTTAACACGGATCCCATTCCGGCTAGCAACAGACATAAGGAGGGTCCGGATTGCATTGATAGTTTTGCCTTTCTTTCCAATAATTTTGCCGATATCCGACTTTTCTACTGAAAGTTCAATGATGAGGGAGTGCGTTCCACCCACTTCACTAATACGCACTTGGTCTGGATTATCAACGAGATTCTTAACAATATATTCGACAAATTCTTTCATATTTCGATCCTTCATTTACTCAGAATTAGAAATCTTCGAACCTATACTGAGAATAGAGAAAATCTCAATATCAGTATAGGTTCTCTGGCGAATATAATTTACAAATCTTATATTAAGCAAGTCTTTTTAAACTTTTTCTTTAGATTTTAAAGAGGAACCTATCCTAGCAATATTTTTCGTCGATTTTCGATTTTTTTTTCGGGGAGCCATATACGAATGTTGATGTGGCTCCCCGAAAAGAATTGAAAATCGATCAAAATAATCCCAAAAATCGATTGAAACTTATTAAGGAACCTCTGGACAAGTCATTTGCCGAATCTTGCCACCAATTTTTGCGAATACTAGATTTTTCAAACTCGCTAACATTCTGCATGTTAGCTGCGTTTTCCAAAATCGTCGTCTTCAAAAAATTGATCAGCAATCTCCGAACAAAGCACTTATTCAGAGGCTCCTTAATGGGATAGGTTCAGGGAAGGAAAAAAATGCAATATGTCTGGAGCGGGAGGTGCTACAAGCCGGAGGGGCTTGTTGGTACATGGATGTACAAAAGAGAGTTCGTGGGCGTGAAGAAGTTGACGATGGATGCTATATTTTTGGTTGGAAGAGATAGAAGCCATATACGGGATCTCCTAACACAGGTGTTCCTTGGTGTTTAAGGTGCACGCGGATTTGATGGGTTCTTCCAGTTACAAGTTCGATTTCGACAAGAGAGGCCGTCTGATGCTAATGTTTTCACGCGGGAGATGGCTATTTTTCCTTCAGAGGAGACAGCCATCTCTTGCCGTCTTGTAGGGTGTCTTTTAATGGGAGCGGAAATTTCGAGTGTGCCAGGATTGCCCAGGCAGACGGCGATATATTTTTTGTGTATGGTTCGATCACAAAACATGGAAACGAGCTTTTGATGGGCCTCGTGCGTTTTAGCAGCGATTAGTACACCTGAAGTATCTTTATCAAGGCGATGAACGATCCCTGGGCGTAGGTTGCCACTGTCGGGAAGTGTTTTGCAGTGATAAAGAAGGGCATTGACAAAGGTGTGATTGGGACTGCCTGGAGCTGGATGCACAACCATCCCTATCGGTTTATTCACAGCAATGAGGTGTTCATCTTCAAAGAGAATATCAAGGGGAATGTTTTCTGGCTCAAGAGATAGTTCAGGTGTGAGCTGGAAGCAGACTTCAATCTCATCTCCAGGTAGCGGAATTTCTCTTTTTTTGAGTTTTTCTCCATTGACAAGGACAAATCCATTTTCAATCAGGTATTGGAAATAGGAACGGGAATAATCGGGGAAGTGGGAGGCGAGAAACTTATCAAGGCGGACTCTTGCTTCAGATCCTGACACGGTTAAAGAGTTAGGCTTTTGTGGTTCCATCTAATCGTCTTGTCCTTGCGCCACTCTTTTGAGTCTGTCTGCCGCTTCTTTTTGTTTTTTTGCATCATGTTTTATCTGATCTTGGACTGCAGTAAACATATTATCTCGGAAGCGAGAAGCGTATTCCATAATCTCTGCTTCAGAAGCATGAGGGAAGAGGCGGCGTAAAGATTTAACCCATGTACTATCGGCAGGCAAGGGTTTGCCAGGCGGCATAACGCCTTTGCCCCAGTTTTCAGTTTTGCCACCAGGGCTAGAATTATATCCGGGAGAATTGATAGGATCTACGCCCATAGTTACTCTTATTTTTAATATCTTTTTGTTTCATTATAAATTAAAGTTATATCATTGTCAAACAAGTGTTCTATGGAAAATAAAGAAGTCAAAAAAATAGCATTAAGATTACTGAGTATTAGAAGCTATTCCTCTTTAGAGTTAATTAAAAAATTGAATTTGCGAGGGTTCGCAGAAGCAGAAGTGGCATGGGCTGTAGAAGAGTGCAAACGTCTCGGATTTTTAAATGATGAAGGGGAAGCGGAAAGAAGAACGGAAAGATTTAAGAGAAAGGGCTATGGCCCTGGCTTGATTGCTTACAAGATGAAAAGCGCTGGCTTAAAAGAGAAGAGGCTTTCTGTGGAAGATCAAAAGGAAGCAATCAGGGAGCTCTTGAAAAAAGAAGCATGGAAGAAAAAAGATCGTATCAAAAAAATGGCTGCTCTGCAACGGCGAGGATTTGATATGCATTGTATTCTTGCGGTTATTTCATAACCTAAATTATAACTGGCTCTTTTAGGGGGAAGGGATGCATGTTGGTGTGATAGGGATCAGTTATGAATCGGCAGAGCTTGGACTGCGAGAAGAAATTGCTGAAGCTTGCCATCTTTTTCTTAAAAATGAACATTTTGTTATTCTGTCCACATGCAATCGGACGGAAATTTATTTTAGTTCAACGGATCTAGCAAGCACTCACAGTGATATTTTTCATGCGCTAAAAAAAGTTGTGGTATCGTCATTTGATCATGCGATGTATTCTTTTTTCGGAAGGGAATGTTTTGAGCATTTAGCCATGGTCACAGCGGGTCTTGAGAGTGCGATCTTAGGAGAAAGTGATATTCAAAGGCAGGTGAAATTAGCCTATGGAGAGGCGTGCGAGCGCCACCACCTGCCTTCTGCGCTACATTTTCTATTTCAGAAGAGCTTGAAGCTTGGGAAGGAGATTCGCTCGACATTTCTCTCTCCGATGACGCTTGAAGGAACGGTGCAGCGTTTAGTGCATAACTTTTTCTATGAAAGAATACCGCTGACAATTTTGATGATTGGTTTTTCTGAGATCAACCGCAAAATAGCAAAAGCTCTTTTGCAGAGAGCGTTGGTTAAAATGACTTTTTGTACAAGATCGCCCCATGCGGCAGAACCTTTTGCTTTAGATCATGGTGTGTCAATCATTGACTGGTCTTCTTTAGGTATATGGCATCAGTATGATCTGGTGATTTGTGGGACGCAAAATACAGGGTATGTGATTTCCGAGGTGCCACAATCTGTGAAAACGCGTCTTATTCTAGATCTAAGTGTTCCTCGTGGGATCAGTCCTGAACTCAATCGCTGCCCTTTCCTAACGCTCCTCAACATGGAAGAGGTCGGCAAACTTGTTGAACATGAAAGGAAAGAAAGGGCAAGAGAAATAACATCTATCCAAAAGCAAGTATCAGGCCGTGTCGAAAGGCAAATCGAGATTTTTCACTATAAACAGCAGTTTGTTCTGATTCCTTAAAATTCGGCGTGGCCAGGGAAGCGGGGAAAGGAATGACATCGCGGATGTTTTCCATGCCGGTGATGAATTGGACGAGTCTTTCGAAGCCTGCGCCAAAACCTGCGTGGGGAACGGAGCCATATTTTCTCAGTTGGAGATACCACCAATAATCTTCTGCTTTTAAGCCGAACTCTGTGATTTTTTTCTCGAGGATCTCAAGGCGTTCTTCTCGTTGACTGCCGCCGATGAGTTCTCCAATTTTTGGTACGAGAACGTCCATAGCAGCTACGGTCTTTCCATCTTCATTGGCGCGCATGTAGAAGGCTTTGATTTTAGCGGGGTAGTCAGTGAGGATAACAGGTTTTTTGCAGTGCTCTTCTGAGAGGTAGCGCTCGTGTTCCGATTGAAGATCGATGCCCCACTCAACGGGGAATTCAAAGGATTTTCCACAAGATTGTAATATTGCAATCGCGTTTGTGTAGGTGAGGTGTGCAAAAGGAGTTTCAAGGACGTGCGTTAGGCGCGCGATGAGCCCTTTTTCAATCAACGAGTCGAAAAACTCCATATCTTGGGGGCAGGTTTTTAGGACATACCGTATTACGTATTTGAGATAGTTTTCTGCGCATGCCATGTTGTCTTTTAAATCAGCAAAGGCCATTTCTGGTTCGATCATCCAAAATTCTGCAAGGTGTCTGGAGGTGTTCGAGTTTTCAGCGCGGAAGGTAGGGCCAAAAGTGTAAATGTTCCCGAGTGCACAGGCCATAGTTTCACCGTTTAACTGACCAGAGACGGTGAGGTAGGCTGGCTTCTGGAAAAAGTCTTTAGAGAAGTTGGTAGAGCCATCAGAGAGCTTAGGAAGGCGGTTAAGGTCGAGCGTTGTGACTAGAAATTGTTGGCCACCGCCTTCACAGTCAGAAGCAGTAATAATGGGAGTTTGGATGTAGAGAAAGCCTTGCTCTTGGAAAAATAGGTGAGTTGCAAAGGCTAGGGCGTTACGGACACGTAAAACAGCGCCTTGGGTGTTTGTTCTAGCTCTTAAGTGTGCAATGGTTCTTAAGAATTCAAAGGAGTGACGCTTTTTTGGAGCGGGTAGTCTTCGCTTAAACAAGTGCCAAGAATTTCTATCTCTGTGGCTTTCACTTCCCACTTTTGTTTTGCTCCAGGACTTTCTACGAGTGTACCTTTAACAACGATAGAGGCGCCTGTCGATATGTTTTTCAGGAGCTCTTCATAGGAAGAGATGGAGCTATCCATCACAATTTGAATGCCGTGGAAAGTAGAGCCATCATTGAGTTCGATGAAGGCAAAATTTTTCTGGTCGCGCAGAGTGCGGACCCAGCCAGCGAGTGTGAGCGTTTTTCCTAAATAAGAAGGATCAATATTTTTAATGCGAATATGCAAATTCCCTCAACATTTTAATTTCTTTTTTCCAGAGTGGTGGCCCATCGGGTGTTTCTAGGTATTTTGGGATCTCTATCAAGTCTGGATGTTTCATCATCGCTTTGAAGCTTTCAATCCCTATTTCCCCTTCCCCTAATGGAGCGTGGCGGTCTTTTTTTGATCCTAAGGGTTTCATAGAATCATTCACATGGAGCGCATAAAGGTACTTAAGACCGATAATTTTATCAAACTCTTTTAATGTTTTGTCCCAATCTGCCTTGGTGCGGATGTCGTAGCCGGCAGCAAAGATATGGCAGGTATCAATGCAGACACCTATAGGAACTATTTTATGGAGCTTATCTGTGAGGTAAGCAATCTGTTCGAATTTCCATCCTACAGTCGACCCTTGACCAGCGGTTGTCTCAATGAGAAGCCGTGTAGGGCCTTTTTCTGCTAGGGTCTCCATTTCAGATAGGGATGAGACAATGGTTTTCAAGCATTCCTCTTCAGAAGAGTCGAGGGCAGCCCCTGGGTGGAAATTCAAAAAAGAAATTTTTAGTTGGTGGCAGCGGTGCAATTCTTTTTTAAAAGCATTTTTACTTTTTACGAGGCCTTCTTTGTTCGGCGAGCCTAGGTTGATGAGGTAGCTGTCGTGGCTCATGACTTTTTGAATGTCGGTTTTAAGAAGGGCTTCTTCCCAAAGCTCGATATCTTTTTCTGAGATCTCTTTCCCTTCCCATCTTTTTTGGTTAGCCGTGAAGCATTGGATAGTTGTTGCGCCAATTTCTTTCCCTTCTAGTAACGCATTGAATGCTCCTCCTTGCGAAGAAGTATGCGCTCCAATCAGCAGTTCTTGAGTGGATTTTTTTTGCATATTATTAGATTATAGAGAAAGTTCAACATCTGTTCAAGGGATCTAAATGGACCAGCCTAAATCGATCGTGCGTTCAGCGATGCATTTTTTTTCAGGGACTTTTTTAAGCAGGGTCACGGGATTTCTGCGCGAGATAGCCATCGCTTCTTGCTTTGGAGCTGGTGTTGGGATTGCAAATTTTTTTCTTGCACAGCGTTTTTCTATTTTGATGAGGCGTCTTTTTGGAGAAGGGTCTTTGCTGGCGGGCTTTAGTCCTAACTTTGAAGCTGCAAGAGCTGTTTCTGCAAAAGAGGGGGCTGCTTTTTTCGGGATCTCACAGCCTCGGTTAGTTTTTGTCTTATTGCGATCATTGCTCTTGCAGAAGGTGGGTTGTTTGTTTTTTTACGCCATGTGGCATTGGCTCAAGAGACAAGAGAGATCCTGTATTTGACGATGACGATGTTGCCAGGGGTTTTATTTATTTGTTTATATGCGCTTTTTAGCGCCTTCTTGCAATCAGAGCGCAAGTACTTTGTTTCTTCTGCATCTCCTCTGATTTACAATCTGATATTTTTAGTAGCGATTTGGTGGGTGAAGGATTGGATTTCTGCAGATGCGATGCAGGGGCTTGCTTTGGGAGTTGTGGCTGCTTTTTTGTGTCAGTGGTTGATGGTAATCCCAGGGACTATGAAGTTATTGAAGCCGTATCTGTCTTGGAAAGAGTGGTTAAGCCCAAAACTTTTTTCTCCACAATTTATACAGATGGTGAAAGGGATTATTTATACTGTGATTGGTGTGGGTGCTGTCCAGATTAACACAGCTATTGATACGCTTTTTGCTCATGCAGCTTCCCTTTCGGGGCCTGCGTATCTTAATTTCGCTATTCGGTTACACCATTTACCGCTTTCTTTGTTTGGTATTGCGCTTGCCTCTGCGCTTCTGCCCCCTCTTTCACGGGCCATGCAAGGAGGAAAGATTGCAGAGTATCTCAAACTATTACATTTTGCTTTGAGTCGAAGTTTTACGCTGATTTTCCCTTGTAGCGTAGCTGTGTTAGTCCTTGGGGCTTCTGCAGTGAATCTCGTTTATGGGCATGGGCTTTTTGATTTTCAAGCAACAGTTCAAGTAACGATTTGTTTATGGGCCTATGGGATAGGTCTTATGCCGGCGGTGCTGGTGCTTCTTTTGGCGCCAGCCTTCTATGCCAAAAAGGATTTTAAAACACCTTTAAAAGCTTCTCTGCTTTCTGTTGCGCTCAGCCTTTTTTTGAATGCTATTTTAGTTTTTTGGCTTGGGCTTGGAGCGGCTAGTATTGCTCTTGCAACGAGTGTTGCTGCATTTGCTAATTATAAATTTCTATCTCGTAAATTATCCAATGCCATAGGGCCTATTTTTGACCAAGAATCAAGAAATGCTTGCATGAAGGTAATGGTGTGTTCGCTGCTTGCAGGTGCATCCACCCTTGCTGTTGGTCATTATTTTTTAAATGATCCTACGGTTAACATGTTATTGCATGGAAAAGAAGTAGCGTTTCCCCGTGCCCTGCTTCATCAGTGTTTTCAGTTTTTATCTCTTTCTGTAGCATTTGGAGGGCTTTTATTTTTTTATGCATGGATTGTAAAAGCAGATAGCATTTTAAGAATTAGAAAGCAGTTTCTTCCCGATCAATCGATATAATCTTTAGAAGGAAGCTCTTTTCCTCTCCATTTTTCTAAGAGCTCGTTTGTGGGGTAGTAGAAAGCAGGGGAGAGTTCAAAGGTCCTGTCAGGAACTTTGAGACCAGAAATCTTTTCATACGTTCGTTGATCAAACGCAAGGAGCGCCTCTTGCGCTGTTTTGAGGCTTTTAGTGCCGGAGGCGTTTTTGATGGGCGCATAGATGTCTGCGCGCGGATACACAAGCACGGTCATTTTATTGGCGTACGGAAAGAGATCAAAGATAAAGCGCTCACACTTCCAGATGAAAGTGCTTCCTAATTTTTTGCGCGCTCCATGTAAAGGGAGTGTAATAGGAGCAATTTTTTCAATGAAGGGAAAGGCAAAAGAGAAAAGCCCTGTGTTGCCGATCATAAAAGCAGAAGAGTCTTTAGGCATTTCAGAGTATTCTTGGATTGCAACTTTACCGTTGCACATGCCAAGAATACCGACCTGCTCGTGAGAGCTTTCTCTTGCCATTGCTTTAATGCAGATGTCGGCATGAGATAGAGCATGGGATCCTAAGAGTTCTGCATCGAACGGGTCTGCAAGAGGATTGTCGATGGGGATCATGTTAAGATAGGTAACGCCTTGCTCTTTCCATTTTTGATAGATGCCAGATTGTACAAAGAGTTTTAAGCTGTGGCCATTTCCATCAGGCCCATAGGATACTTCATGACCTTGGTCATCCAGCAAGGGGAGCATTTCTTGGGGGAAAAGAGAGACTTGGGAAGTGTCTAGTCCAAAAAAACGGTTCTCTTCTAAGAAAGTTTTGATCTCTTGGTGATTGAGAGGCGAGGTCATGATGGCAAGAGGAAGGGGCGATTGCTTTCTCGTGAGGCAGCGAGTGTTTTTCGCAAAACAGTTGCAAAAGACTTTTATGTGTCACAAGCGTAACAGGTGTTAAGGCCTTGGCTGTTTTAGAAGAGAGCCTTGTCCCTTGCCCTCCTGCTAAAATTAAACAGCCGATTTTCCCTTGTGAAAGGAGTTTCTTTCCTTGTGCCAAGTTGCCTCGATTACCCGATCTGTCATAAGAAGGGAGAGGCTCTAGGATTTTTAGGGCCTTTTTTACAACATCTAAAGGAATTACAGCTGCTGTTTTGGGGTCTAAGCTAACAATAGGTGTGTGTTGCAGAAGAGGGTTCAGGAGAGGGGACATTTTGTTTAAGAATCCCTTGGTTGGGGTCTGCCCAAAGAGAAATGATACGAAGAGGAAAGGGAAGATTAAGGTAGTAAATCAAACTGAGAATGCCTGAATCGGGCGTTAAAAGGGTAGAGCATCTATTTTTAATAATAGATAGGAGCTCAGGTAAAGTCATCTCTCCTCTTAAGTCAATGATGTTAGGGTGAGTAAAGATGTGTGTTTTGTGCAGTCCAAACAGTAAAATAGGAGAAGAGACCGAGGAAAAAAGCTCTTCGAATTTATGAGCGGGCCAATTTTTTTCATACCCATAGCTTGTCTCTGAATTTACATGGACGCCAAGGCATCTTTCAGGGAGATCGAATTTCTCATGGAGAGCATCCCATGCAGCATTCCACTTGAGCTTGGGCACTAACTTCCCCAGCTGCCAGGAAACCCAGTATGTGGGATCGGGGTTTTCAAGGATGTAGTCGTAGGAAGAGAGATCAGAAGGAAGGGTATAGGGTGTTTTTCGCTTCCATTCAGGTTGCACTTTTGTCTCTACGTTTTCCAATAGAGAAAAGCCATCGGCTAGATCAGATCTTGTCATAAACGTAATATCGGCATCAGGGATAAATTCCCGGATACGTGCTACAATAGCATAGAGTCCCAGTGGGATATCTCCAAGGCCTCTATTCCAGGGAATTAAGATCTTTTTTTGTCCACGCCGAGCTGCTTTCTTAAGCTTTCGATCAAGAGGATTGGGAGCAAATCTACGCCACAGTTGTTTTAAGTTCATAAACTGCTATGTGTAGGGAGATTTTGTAAGACCTTCTCAATCACTTCTTGCACCTCTATTCTTTTCATGCACCGAAAATCAAGAGGGCAAATGCGTTTGTAACAAGGAGAGCAATCGACGTGTTTATGGATAACAGTACCTCCTTTATAGGGCCCTGTCGTGACGTCATTCGTGGATCCAAATAGAGCAACAAGAGGTGTCCCTATAGCTGCTGCCATGTGCATCGGGCCACTATCGTTGGTTAGCAGGACATCGCATAATTTGATGAGACAGGCGAGCTGCCGGATAGAGGTGAGTCCTGCCAGATTGATCACACGAGAAGGAAGGTTTTCACAAATCTGTTTAATCAGCGGCGCTGTATTAGGGTCTCCAAAGTAAATCACTGTTATTGATTTATTTTTGAGGAGCTTTTCGGTGACTGCTCGGAACCTCTCAGGCAACCAACACTTGGCGGATCCATAAGCAGCTCCTGGGTTGATCCCAACGATGACATGATTTTTATCTACGCCCATACGGGTCAGCAAGGCCCGTGCTTCGCTCACCTCTTTCCATTAAGTAGAGGCGGGGGGCGCTTTCAGATACAGGGATGCCCAAAGGCTTTAAAAGCATTTTATAGGAAACAACCAGGTGTTGGGTTTCAAGGGCTTTTGGTAGGGAGACTCTATCTGTCAAAAAAGAGAGCGTAACTGCCCTTTATACCCAACGATGCGATTAACTTTTCCTTGCCAAAACCACCATGCAGAGGAAAAAGAATTGGTTAAAAGAATACCTAAATCGTACTTGCCTTGACGGATTTTTTGGACGATATCTCTTTTTTGAGCCCTGTGCCCCAGCCCATTGATCTTATGAAAGGTAAATAATTCGTTGATATCATAGTCCTCTTCTAAAAGCTCTGCAATCGGGGCCCTGCACATAGCCGTGATATGGGCCTCAGGAAAAGCTTTCCGAAGGTCGGTTAAAATAGGGGTTGCCATCACAAGATCACCGATCCAGTTAGGCATCCGAACAATAATATTTTTAGGTTGTGGGGTGCTCAATCAACAGAACCTTAATTATCCAGAGATCTATTATAAATAGGCAAGAATAGCAACCTATTTGAATGTTGTCTATTGCCAAAAAAAAGATGAGCCTCTATGTTAGGTGGTCACATTTCTAGTAAATGTTTAATGGCCAGATAGCTCAGTCGGTAGAGCAGAGGACTGAAAATCCTTGTGTCGCTGGTTCGATTCCAGTTCTGGCCAATTTATTCGTTTAATAACAATCTTTGCCCTTAGCTTTTGGTATAATAATAAAAGGTGGAGAGAGGGCAGCTTTAATGCAGCAAATAAGGCCATGGCCACTTTTCTGAATCAGGGCGCTTATGGAACCTCTGGACAATTCATTTGCCAAATCGATCCTTTCCCTTTTCTTGCGCAACAACTAGACATTTCTATTTGTTGCTAAGATCGGGTGATTTTTCCTTTTTTAATATCTTCTAAGTAGTAAGATTCCGCGGAATCAACTTTAGACCTCTTTCGAAAGGGGTCTTTTTGCAAACAACTACAGGGTTGTTCGTATGTGAATGTTGGTGGTAAATTTATTGGAGTTTTTGTGGATCCTATTGGGCTAGACCATGTTAAATCTATTGTTATTCACCGCAAGTGTCCACAATCTTCTTGTAGACATCAGGTTACTGTTGTTTTAGAAGGTGGTAGGAGTGCCATTAATTTTATTGAGTGTAAAGAAATTTGGTTGCTCATCTCGAAGGTTGCTTCAGATAAGATCAACCCTAATCAAGAAGGTGCATGGCCATCTTATCGAGTTATATCACACTTCCGGGAATCCGTTAAAGAAAGCCAAGCAAGGGAAGCGGAAGCTACTTCTGCTGAAGCGGTATTGAACGGGATATTTTCACAAACACATTCTATAGGAATTAGATTCGTGTAATGTTAGAGAGTTCAAAAAACCTAGTATTCACAAAAATTGATCAGCAAGATTTGGAAAATGAATTGTCTAGAGGTTTCCTAAAGGCGTTTATGCTCAATTCTACTGGCTATGGGTTAACTCATTGAGGTCTTTTCCTGCGCGACAACGGAGCGGAGTTTTTCTACGAGGGGCTTTAGGCCCCTTTTTCTAGGGCTGAGATTTCAAAGATGGGATAAGAGGAAAACTTCTTGCGGAAGCGCTTGGTGTGGGCTTGTGCTCCCTCTACATCGATCTTGTTCAAGACGATGATCGATGGTTTATCCATGAGAGCAGGGTCATAGGCAGCGAGTTCATTGCGTAAGATCTCGAAGTCTCCTCAGGGGATCTCTTTCTTCAATGCCGGAGATATCGATCACGTAGACAAGTACAGAGGTTCTCTCAATGTGTTTTAGAAAGGCAAGGCCGAGTCCTCTATCTTCATGAGCTCCTTCGATGATGCCAGGAATGTCGGCAACGAGAATGCGAGACTGATCTTCAAATTGGATATAGCTGAGGTTGGGGAAAAGAGTGGTAAAGGGGTAGGCGCCAATTTTGACTTCTAGAGGAGTTAATTGAGACATGAGAGAGGATTTGCCGGCATTGGGTATGCCAATGAGTCCGACATCAGCAATGAGCTTGAGCTCTAGTTCGATTTCTTTAGACTCGCCAGGGACGCCTTCTTCACAGATGTTCGGAGCTTGGTGGGTAGGAGATCTGAAGTGAAAATTGCCTCTGCCACCTTTTCCACCTTTGCAGATAAGAAGAGTTGAGAGGGAGTGGTGAGATCAAAAATGATTTCTCCTGTGAGCACATCTTTTACAAATGTGCCGCAAGGAACTTTGAGGATAAGATCCTCTCCGTCTTTTCCTTTTTGTGCTTGAACTGCCAGGCATTCCATTGCGCGCTGCAATGATGCGCCTATTGCGGAAATCTTCTAGGGAAACAACCTGAGGATCTGCTTGGAGTGTGATGGTTCCACCTTTTCCTCCATCGCCGCCTGCAGGGCCTCCTTTCGGAATGAATTTTTCTCGACGCCATGCAACGACTCCATCGCCACCTGAACCAGCTCTGAGAGTCAATGTCACTTTGTCAACAAACATATAGAGTGGTTAGTTTAGTTCGCAGGAAGAACAGAAACAAACGTTTTTGCTCCCTTACGGAATGTGACAACCCCATCGATCTCGGCATATAGAGTGTGGTCTTTACCAACACCTACATTCTTAGCTGGATACCATTTCGTTCCGCGCTGACGGACGATGATGCTTCCAGTTGAGACGAATTGTCCACCTGTTGCTTTGATGCCGAGGCGTTGTGAATGAGAATCTCTACCGTTGCGTGTAGAACCCTGACCTTTCTTATGTGCCATATGAGTTATCCTATAATTTCAGTGATTTTAACACGGGAATACTTCTGACGGTGTCCCACTTTTTACGAGTGCTACCTTTTCTTCGTTTGTACTTGAATGCGATGACTTTAGGTCCTTTGACTGTGCCTAAGAGCTCTCCCTTTACCATCGATTGTTTAATATAAGGAGCGCCTACTTTAATAGCAGATCCGCCGCCGATAAAGAGGACGTTTTTGAACTCAACTTGTCCATCATCTTTTGCATCAATTAGCTCAACATCAATCACATCGTCTTTTTCAACCCGGTATTGCTTCTCGCCGTTTTCAATAATTGCGTACATTTTAACCCCAAAAATAATAAATCTAAGAGGCATCATAAACAAATAGCTTATTCTATTCAATTGCAAAAAATAAAAAAATGTTTTAACATCAAGTTATAGAGTTGGATCTTAAAAGGAGGGGTCGTTATGAAGCGTGTCGGGAAACGAAAGGCTTCAAAAATTACTTTAAAGACCCATAAGAAACATAAGCTTTCGCTCAAAGAACAAAATAAAGAGTTTACTAATAACTCCGGGTTCAGTCTGGAGAACAAAGTAACATATAGTTAATACCCAAGGGGAGGGAATTGTGAAAAGAATCAAAAACAAGCTAAAAATATGAAAAAACCCATGAAACAAGAAAAACCTTTTTCTAAAAAATGGGGTAACTGGCGCGCATTCATAGACCGCTACTGCGCTCTATAATAAAAATTTTTAGATCCTCCTATGTCTCATCAAAGAGCGCCTAGGAGGTCTATGTCTTAATTTTACGCGGTATGACTAAGCTCAATAGATAAAATAGGGCTGACACGAGGGCAATTGTTGCTCCCGGTGGCCAATTGAGCTGGTCAGGATGCTAGCAGTCCAAGAAATGTAAATACGCTGCCGAGTAAGATAGCAATTAGCATCATCCTGCCCAGAAGGTGTGTCAGCCTTCCTCCAATCGCAGGGGGAATAGTCAGCATTGTAATCACAAGCACTGCTCCAACAAGCTGAATCAAAATTACAACGGATATTCCTACTAGACTGAGCAATAAGAGGTAGTAAAGGGGTACAGATATACCTTGGAGAGAGGCTTGCTCTTCATCAAAGCAGAGGGCTAAAAATTTTTGATGAAATAGAAGGGTAACGATCAAAACAATACCATCTAAGCAAAGCAGCATTTTAAGATCACTCGAGGTAATCCAAAGGATGTTGCCAAAGAGAAAATTCATGAGCTCAACGCTATAGCCCGGCGTAAGAGTTGTGAAGATCACCCCGATAGCCATCCCTGTCGACCAAATCGCCGCAATGACCGTATCTTCCCTTTGTCTATATTTCAAGTGGATCCATCCAATCAAAATAGCAGAAACAAGCGCGGCTAGCAGGGCTCCTCCCAGAGGAGAGAGCCACATAATCCCATATGTTCTTTTAAGCCAAATAGAAAGGCCCATCCCTCCTAGGACAGAGTGAGCGATGCTGCCACTGATGAAGACAATCCTTTTGACCACCACATAGGAGCCAATGATGCCCGATGTAACGGAAGCTGCCAAACCTGCAAATAAGGCAAGGAGAAGGAACGGGTGGCTAAAAAAGGATGTTAACATCTTAGACCTTCTTGATGGGTGTGTGATAAAGTCCCATGGCAAAATGTCCGCAGACATCTTCTGGAGCGCAAGATGAGACGGTTCTTTTAATGGATAGAAGGCGCTCTACCATATTCACCACGATCTGCAGATCATGCGTGACCATAAGAATTGTCATTGATTGTTTGAGCTGTAGGATTAGATCATAGATTTCTTGTTCAGCTTCAGGATCGATGCTAGCGGTAGGCTCATCTAGCAAAAGAATCTTTGGTCTAGAGATGATAGACCTGGCAATCAAAACCCTTTGGGCTTGCCCCCAGAAAGAGTGCCAAAAGGTCGATGCTTGTAATCGATCAGTCCCACTTTTACAAGGGCTTCTTCTGCTTGCTCTTTCACTTTTTTCGGGTAGAACCCAAGTGGGGATAAGAGAGAGAGCTCCCCCTAGGACAACTTCTAAGACGGAAATAGGAAATTGCTTATCTATGTGAGTAGACTGTGGAACGTATCCGATATCTCTGCGTGCTTCTTTAGGGGATTTTCCTAAAATTTCAATCGAGCCCTGGGAAGGTTTTAAAAAGCCCATCAAGAGTTTTAAAAAAGTGGTCTTTCCTCCTCCATTGGGCCCAAAAATCCCGATGAGTTCTCCTATAGAGATGGATAAATTAACCTTCTCTAAAATCTGAGTATTATCATAGGAAAAATCAACGTTCTGTAGTAGGATGGCTTCATTTTTTTCATGAGAAATCAGCTGAGTGATGTGGAGTAAATTAGGAATATAGTCAGGGGCATAAGGATCGACATCATGGACGGGAATCTCCAATTGTTTCCCCAATAAGAGAGCCGCTTTATTGTTGTATTGGACTTGTGTAAAGACGTCTCTTACACCCAGAGCTATTGCCTCTTGTAAAATGTGTTCAATATGCCTAGGAAGAGGATCTTTCCCTTCACTCTCAATGGAGATCTGCTTGAGGCCAAACTCTTGGCAAAAATATCCGAACGCAGGATGAGAGACTAAAATTGCTTGTCCCTTAAAGGGTTCTAGCTTTTGCGCTATTTGGGCATCGAGTGTTTGTAGCTCATTTATCAACTCGTTTAGTCCCATCACAAACTGCTCTTGATGCTCGGGGTAGGTAGCAACCAGAGCTTTGGCAATGGTGCGTGCTTGGACTTCCGCTAGCCTTGGACTGAGCCAGATATGTCTATCTTTTCCTTCATCGCTATGGACGTGATCGTGACAAGAGTGTTCCTCAATGAGGGGGATTCCTTCAGATAGATCAACAGCAAGGATGTGGGGATTATGCTGCTGGAGGACATTCATTAGTTTTCCCTCCATCCCTTCTCCTATCTGAAACCATACGGTAACATCCAAAAGATGTTCCACTTGTCTAGGGTTTGGCTCATACACGTGAGGGTTAGTTCCAGGGGGGACCAAAATTTCTACATCGACCACTGAGCCAGCTATTTTTTCAACAAAATAGGCATAAGGGGGTAGCGTAACAAGGACAGAATGGCGTGGCTGCTTTTGACCTTGCTCGCAGGAAAAAGAGTAGAAGAGAAGCTAAATAAAAAAATTTTTTCATATGCAGGTTTATATGATCACGTTTTGAGTTCTTTTCAGCAAGGCTTTTTTGCTGAAAATACTACCCTTGCTGGTTAATAACTACTTCGGATAAGCTCTTGCTCTTCTTTATGGAGGAGTGTCCGAGTGGCCGATGGAGCCCGCTTGGAAAGCGTGTATACGTGATAAACGTATCGTGGGTTCGAATCCCACCTCCTCCGTTCTTTTTGCCTGAAATCTTTTTGATATCTAATTAATAATTAGTTAAAATCCACCGGAAGAAAAACAGAGGTTTGATGTTTGTATCCAGTATGAATTCTCTCATACAGCAATTGAACGGAAGTGGTTATGTAGATGCCGTTTGTCGGGCTCTTCCTAACCAAGCGCGTATCAAAGAAATCTTATATAACCCAGCTTTAATAGCTGCTGGGGTTCAATCCGTTGGCTTTATTTCTTTGCAATCTATGGCTGGAGTAATGACGGCTGCCGATGCCGTTTTTCAGTATGTTTCTAGAAATAACCTGAATTTATCTAAGCGAGCTGATGAGCTAGTTGTCTTAAGTTGCCGCTTTTCTGTTCTTACGTTGATGGCAGATCGTCTTTTTACAGGATCGCAGATTTCTCTTCTACTGCTTATCAGGGTTGGGCAAGCAGCGATCATGAAGATTTCAAAAGAAATCATGTGGGCTAAAAATAAGAAATTTCTTCTAGCTAATATGCTGTTGACTATTGTTTGGGTATCCTATGCTGCTCTTTCTGCTCTTTTTTTATTTTTATTGATTGCCTGATGATGCACGGAATCAGAAAACTAACTAATCTTAATCAGTGGCAATTAAAGGATTTAGATGGAGATCTACAAAGAAAGCTTAGAGAGAAAAGCTTGGATTTTTCTTACAGACCACTGCCTTTAGGTACTTTATTGATTTTAGTTTCTCAGCAAATAGTTTATGTTTCTCTTGCAATTTTTTCTAAGTCGCATATTGCTTTTACAGCTCTTTCTGTTCTCAATTTGTATACGCTATATCATGTAGTTGCTTACCCGCGGTGGATGTCGGTCGACTGGCGGTTTAGCAAATTTTCTAGACAGGGGAACGTGGATTTTAGGTGGAATGCCACATCTTTTATTGGAACAAAGGGAAAAGAAGGTGTGCGTGCGCAGCTGGAGTCTTTTCTAAGAGCCATCGAAGCTTTTGAGATTATCAACTCAGTTAAAGCTGACCCTGTATATGCTGAAAAAGATCTCCTCCAAGAACTCCAAGAAGGTGGGCAAGTAGTGGAGAGAGAGCTTTCTGTTTCATTGGATGGAAAAAAATTAAAATTGATTCCACTTGATTACTCTTCCGGAAAAGAAATTTCAGTTTTTGTTGAAGGGTTTAATCACACAACACAAACATTGCATGGAAAATTACAGGATGGAACGATTGTCCATTTTCCTAATATACATCCTGAAAAAGCTCAAAGATTGGAGCAGGCAGAGGTCGGGGCTCAAATTATTTCAAAATTTACTCGAGATAATAACTTATACTTAGTCTGTTCTTTGCAAGGGCGTCTAAAAGAGGGGAAAGGATTGATGGCGCGCTCAATGGAACATGGGGGTGTGTCTGTCAAAATTGAAGGCGATGTTTTTATTGGAGAGGTTGATTCTGAAGAGGGCTTTAAAGGTTTTCGTCTTGTCAATCAAGTAAGAAGAGTTCCTCTTACTGTAAGGGGAAAAGAAGTAGGGGCAAGGTATGAAGTTTATGCGGAGAAGGATTCTCGCCCTTTCTGTGATCAATTATTAGTTTGGGTTAAGGATGATCAATGGGGATGGTGCCTTGCTGAAGTCTCATGGATAGATTATGAAGTCTCAGGCGATTTGGAAGTAAAAATTGAAAGGGTTGATGAAATAGCAAAGGTTGTTTACGGGTCTTGTCCAGATGGAACAATCATTCGCTTTACCAGAGCATTTTTAGAGCTTGCAAAAACGTTAAAAGGAAGAACGATTGAAGCTCAGATTATTTCAAAGCATGTAGAAAATGGCTTTCTTCATTTAGAATGCTCTTCGGATGCCCTCCTCCCTAACCCGAAAAGAATAATTTTTGAACGGGTGGTTGAGCTATCCTCGTTGCCCTGGCGCATACAAATGAAATATCATGCTACTTTTAAGCCTACATTGAGTGAGGAAGAATGTCCTATTTGTTTTGAATCTTCAGAAGTGTTGTATTCTATATGTAAAGCTACCCACTTATTTTGCGAGCCTTGCTTAACCACAGTTTTTAATGAAAAAATGGCAGCACTTAAACTTGTTAATTTACAGACCCACTTTTTGAACCTGTTAATTCACAGAACATCTTTGTTAACTATAAAGCCTGTGTTGATCAAGAGATATTGCCTAACTGTGCAGTTTGTCGTGGGGCAGCATCAGCTGAAGACGAGCTTTCTGTTACGATAGGAGATTTCGGGGCGGCGGATGTAACAATCGTTAATTATGTGCCTGGACAGACCATTCAAATTACCGTCACAGACTTTGACGATGTCCAATTTACAGCCATAGCCACAATGGATGATGGAACTGTTGTTGAGTTTTATGGGGTACAACCAACTGCCGCTAGAAGATTAATTGAAAGTGGCAATACAGTTGAGGCTGAAATAGTTAGAAAAACCGTTGAGAATGGAATACTTCACTTAAGCTGTTCTTCTCCCGAGCTCCCTTTACGAACTATTATTGAGGTCAACCAGGAGTTGGCTTTTATAATCGTAGGATTCAGCAATTCTGGCCAGCCTTATGGTTTTTTGCCAAGCGGGGAAATAGTGTTGCTCCATACAAAAGAAGGCGCTATTGGGAACGAAGGCAGGGGTTACTTCTGGGGTGAGACGGTATCAAATGGGCAGGCTATTTTAAATTGTCTACGCTGGAGAAAAGATCAAATTGTTGATGCCGAATTGCTATACTTTCCTATCAATGAACCAGGTGTAGTAGTTGGGCGTTTGTCGAACAATCAAATAATTCTATTTCATTATGAAACAGAAGAAGAGAAGATTTTATACCAGTTAGCTCTAACATTTCGAGCTCGTATTAACGGCTTCCAATGGCAAGACGATGGCGATTTATATTTGCTTGGTGAGCTAGGAGAGTAGCTGCCTGCGGGGTAAATATGAGCCTTGTTGTGTACCTAAAGTCATGGTTTCATCTTCTTCATAGAAGAGTGTCCGAGTGGCTGATGGAGCCCGCTTGGAAAGCGTGTATACGTGATAAACGTATCGTGGGTTCGAATCCCACCTCCTCCGTTCTTTATTGCTTAATCAAGCACTCATACTGTTTAGAAATTTTGTATTTACGCGCTCGGTTAGAGGGGTTGGCAATTTCTAAAAAGCCACCTGCTACCCATAGCTTGCAGATCTGTGCGCTGGTGCGGGGTTTGAATCCAAATAATTCGCCAATTTGACTAGATGTAATCGTTTCAAATGCTTGGAGTAGTTCAAGGCCTTTACGCTGTCTTGGGTCTAGATTACGGATCAGCGCGCTTTGGTCAGGGGATCCTTGGATGTTGGCTTCGCTCATGCGTTTCAAGACATTTTCAAACGCGACGGCCATTCCCTCTACAAAATATTCGATCCATTTAGTGATATCTGCTTGCGATCTACCTCGGTAGTAGTTGTGAGATTCACCAACGGTGATTGCTTCATAGTAGGCGCCCAGATTGCGAGCGTAGTATTCTTCCAATGAGTAGAGGCCTTTTAGATCATATCCACCTAAATGCAATAGGAGGGTTGTCAGCAACCTCGCCGTTCTCCCATTCCCATCATAGTAAGGGTGGATAGTAGCAAATTGATAATGAGCGATACCAGCTACAATTGCACAGGGAAGGTGGCTGTTTTTATCAATCCAATCGACTAGCCCGCCCATAAGGCCTGGCACATCTTTGGCCTCGGGCGGCATATAGATGATTTCTTTCGTTCTTCCATCGCGGATGACATTTTGACCATCTCGATAGGGGGTAGGCGCTACTTTCGTTTTCCCGTTTGCCATGACAGTGGCATGCAAAGTTTGGATTATTTTTTCAGTTACTGGGCGGTTTGTAGCAGCTAACTTTTCTACCTGCATGAGAGCTGCATAGTATCCTTTTATTTCATTTTCATCCCGTTCACGTCCAGGGAAGTGCCCTTCATGTTTAAGTACTTTTTCAATCTCTTTTGGAGAGAGGGCATTCCCCTCAATCATTGTAGAATAATGCGTCGTATATAGGCGGGCTGTCTCTCGTAAAGAGGCCAAGACTATCGGTGTTAAAGGAAGGTGTAGAATTTTTTCTTTAGCTGCCTCGATACGAATAAGGCTTAAAGCAATTTTTGGAGTCAGGTTATAGAGCGGTTTAAAGTTTATCGGCATAATATCAGCAAGTTATCTGCATTTAACGTTGCCTTTATTATGCAGATAAAATGCAGATAATGCAACGCTTTTCATTTTCCAAATTTTTCTTGCTCAAGCTGTGATAGCTCTGCATCGGTCAGCGTCGTTTCTACGAGTTCGATTGGTACGCCCTGCTCTTCGATGATGGCAACGCGGTACCCTTCTAGGGGGCTATAGGGGCCCAAAAGAATTTTACATCCCTTGATTTCCGCATCTAGGTTATCGACTTGGAAAGCAATATGAGGAACTTGTGTTAATCGTTCAGGAAGGCCATGGCCTTCTGGAAACCGATGCCATTGGATATGCCATTTATTGCCTTCGAAAGGGGTAGAATAAAACCTAAATCCTCCTGCTTCTACCAGGGTTTCATCTTCTCTTTTTTCCTGCGTGGGAATTCCATAGTGGTGGTATTTGCGCATTTAGTTGATCCTTATGAATTCAGCATCAAAAAAAGTTTGAATTGGCCTTCAAGAAAGACATCCCAAAGCTCGGCGTCAGTAGCTTTTTCTAATTGTTCCAAACAGGCTGCTTTGTCATGAGCTAACATATTTGCTTCCAAGGTAGATAACATTAAAAAACATGCAGTTATAAATAATTTTTTCATAGACGCCTGACTGATTCTAATGGCTCTAAGTATTAATTGAAATAAATTTGCTAAGTTTTTAAATTAGTTCCCATTTTAGGAAGGGATAGGGTATGGATATCGCAAAGCTCAGCCGGAGTGTATTAGGATCTGTTGCAGCGGACGTTATCGTGGGAGCTTTACTGGGGGCTGCAGCTAGAAAAGTATCTTCTGTCTCCAAGCCGCTTTTTGGTTCAATGATTGCAGGGGCTGCGCTGATGATAACTGCTAGTGGGTTGTGTGGTATTTTTGAGGTTATAGGGCAACATTTTTTTGGGTTAAAGTGTGCACAAGCTATTAACCCTTTTGAGCGAGTTTTTGGGCTTACCGTTGGTGTTAAAGAGCTGCAACGGGGTTATACTCCTGAGGCTTTTGAAAGAGATTGTTTAAAGGTTGATTATGATCTTCATTCTGTTTCACGACTTCGACAAGCTAAAGGCTCCTCTGCTAGAAGCGCCATTATCGTTGAGTATCTTGACAGGCGTGCGTATCTTGAAGCTATAGCTGTTGTGCAAAAGTCTATTTCTATGTGTGTAGCTTGGAAAATCATGGAGTTTACTAGTCCTAGGCTGGGCATTCCCACTCTTTCTTTATTCAGGCCTGGAATGGGATGGGCTCTAACAAAAGCAGAACGTCTAGAAACAAAAGGGCTTCTATTTCTGACAATGGTCAGTACCTGCTTAGCATATATGGCTTCTTCTAGCTTAAAGAAATATTTCATCACTTGTCTTTGAAGATTACAAGAGCAGTGCTATATTTGAATGGATTTTTTAACTTTTAAGTTATAAAATAACCTATTTGCAGTAGAGGCCGTCATTTATGCGTTGTCCTTTTTGCCATCATGAAGAGTCGAAAGTCACGGATTCTAGAAATGCCGTTGAGCAAAATGCGATTAGACGCAGGCGTGAGTGTTTGCAGTGTCAAAAACGTTTTACTACGTTTGAGACCGTTGACTTGATCATCCAAGTCCATAAGCGCGATGGAAGGTATGAGGATTTCCAACAAGACAAACTCATCAGGGGTCTTGATGCAGCTTGCCGCCATACGCGGATTAGCCATGACCAAGTGAGATCTATTGCTTACCAGATTGCAATGGATTTAATGGAGCGGCAGGTTAAAGAGATTGAAACGACGGAACTGGGAGAAATTGTCATCCGTCATTTAAAAGAAAGGGATACAATTGCCTATATTCGTTTTGCTTGCGTTTATCGCAGGTTTAAGGATATGGATGAACTAATGGGCGAAATTCAAAGTATTGCTTCCTCAGAAGAAGGAAAGTGCCCGATTAACTGAAGATAAGGAATCTTTATGACACTAAAAAAACAAGACATCGAGAGATTTAAAAAGCGTTTAGAAGATATGAAAGCTCAAATGACGCAGCTTGCTAAACACGTAGCAGATGAAGTGAAAACTCCAGAGGAATCGAAGGGGTATTCTCAGCATCAAGCAGATGAAGGAACAGATGATTTTAATCGCAGCATTAGCCTCCAAGTGTCTGATGAAGAGTTTAAGATTTTACGTCAAATCGACAGAGCTTTAGAGAAAATTGACGACCATACTTATGGTGTTTGCGATGTAACAGGAGAAGCCATTCCTATGGCTCGTCTAGATGCTATTCCTTACGCCACAATGACTGTAAAGGCCCAAGAAATGATGGAAAAAGGATTGATCCAGTGAATTGGAGGCGCTTATTCCAACTCCTTGCCCTGATTGTTCCTATTTTTGCCCTCGATTATGTTTCTAAGGCATGGGTGAATTTTTCTATTTCACCTGTTTATTTTGGACGTGACGTATTTCCTTTTGGGGGAATCCCCATCTTTCATAACTTTTTAGGCATCGATTTTTGTATTAATCATGTGTTTAATCACGGTGCTGCCTGGGGTTTGTTTAGCTCTATGCAAAATATTCTGTTAGTTGTACGGATAGGGGTGATTGTAGGATTGATTAGTTACATGATTTTTTCTCCTAAATCGACAAAGTATCATTTCCCTTTAAGTTTGATTGTTGGAGGCGCAATCGGCAATGTGGTCGATTATTTTGTGTATGGTCATGTGGTCGATATGTTTCACTTTATCTTTTGGGGTCATTCTTTTGCAGTCTTCAATGTTGCCGACAGTGCAATCTTTTGTGGTATTGCGTGGATGATCTTGCGTTCTTTTGTTTCTAAGGCTTATGTCCCTTCTAAAAGTTAGTCATCCTTCTCAAGAAGGGGTTTTAAATGTTTCTAAGTGGCTCAAGACGCAAGTTCTCTTGAGTGGTGCAGAGATGCGCCAGTTATTTGCCCACCTTGCGCCATGCGCACTTTATAACGTGAGCGAATTAGTTCCCGAAGGGGAAATACCCCAAGAGCTTTTTTTAGAGACTTATGCTCAGTATGCCGAGATTTTACAGGCAGGAAAGATTTTAGAGCCCCGTAGGCTATTTTCAGGAGCTCTTTCGGCAACTCCAGATGCTTTTTATAAGATGGAGGTAAAGGCAGGACAGTACCTCATCAAAACCATTCAGCCCGTGGTACAGATGCAACTCCATCAATTCCTTCCTTCTAAATTAGATGGGAAGTTTCATCCGATGGTCCTTAGTCAAGACAGTGTTTCCTGGGGAGTGCAGTTTTCTTATCCCCAAATCTGCCAAGATCCAAAAACAAATTTATTTTCTAAGGTGTCAGAACAATTTCCTAATACGCTCTTATTTGATAAGCTCACTAAGTGGTTGCGCAACTTTAGCACGCCCACTACATTTATCTGGGAAGGGAAGAAAACAGCTGTGCCGATTAGGCTTGGGAAAGAGTGTTTTTCTTGGATAAATAGACACCCTCAGCTTCAAGAAAAAGGGATACAAGTCCATGTCTACTAAAACTGCAGAAACTCTACATCAATGGTTCATGGAAAGTAAGAAGACTCTTGCTTTTGCAGAATCTTGCACAGGCGGGCTTCTTGCAAGCCAGATTACGGCTTATCCAGGGGCTTCCCAATATTTTTTGGGATCGCTTGTTGTCTATTCTAATACTCTGAAAGAGAAGATCCTAAACGTCTCTTCCAAGACGATTGCTGTAGAAGGGGCTGTCAGCTCTGAAACGGCAAAAGAGATGTTAGCAGGGCTTTTGAAGGTGACAATTGCAGATTTTGGAGTGGCAGTTACCGGCATTGCAGGCCCCTCCGGTGGCTCTGTAGAGAAACCTGTAGGCACTATTTTTTATACAATCGGTGCAAAGGGAGGCAGAATAGAATCGGGATCTTTTTCTATTCAAGGAAATCGGCAAACAATTATGCTATCGACGTGCAACCAACTGATAGAAAAACTTTTACACTACGTGATGGGATATGTCTGAATACGCTCTTTTAGATAGTGGCCACGAGCATAAATTTGAAAAATTTGGGAAGTTTACCCTTGTAAGACCTTGTTCTCAAGCTGTCTGGCAACCCCTAATAGAAAGAAAAGAATGGGAAAGTGCCGATGCAATTTTTACAAGAGAGCCTGTGAACAAGTGGAAACACAAAACAAAGTTACCTGCCTCATGGACGGTGACCTGCATGGGGATTAAATTTAAAATTGTGCCGACCGATTTTGGGCACCTGGGGATTTTTCCTGAGCATGCATCTTTATGGTCATGGATGGTGCCGCGGTTGCATAAGGGCGCTAACATCTTGAATCTTTTTGCCTACACAGGTGGCGCAACGCTAGCAATTGCTAAAGCGGGCGCTAAAGTGTGTCACCTCGACGCTTCTAAAACAGTCGTTGCATGGGCCCGGGAAAATGCAGAACTCAACGATCTAAAAAATGCTGAGATCCGCTGGATTGTCGACGATGTTGTGAAGTTCTTACAAAGAGAAGTGAGAAGAGGTGTGCTCTATGATGGCATTTTGCTCGATCCTCCGACATTCGGAAGAGGGAATAATGGAGAGATTTTTAAAATAGAGCGGGATCTTTTACCCATCTTAGAACTCTGTAGAAAGCTGCTTTCTCCAAAGCCACTTTTTTTATATTATCGTCTCACACCCCAGGTTATACACCCCTTGTGATGCACCATCTGATGAGGCAAGTCACAGAAGGACTCAAAGGGAACATAGAATCAGGGGAAATGGTGATACCAGGTGAGCTTGATCTTCCTTCAGGAACTTATGCGAGATGGCATGGATAAAATAACAAGCGCTCAGAACCCAAAAATCAAACAACTCGTTCGTCTAAAAGATCGGAAAGAGCGGGATGAGACAGAACTTTTTCTCATCGAGGGATACCGTGAGATCAAACGAGCAGCAGATGGCAATGTACACTTCCACTCTCTCTATATTTGTCCTGACTTTTTCTTAGGTAGTAATGAAGAAGCTCTTATCAACCAGATAGAGTGCGATATATGCGAGCTGCCTAAACATCTCTTTGAGAAAATTTCCTACCGTGATCGCCCTGATGGCCTTGTAGCTGTTGCGCATCAGATGCAGCTAGGCCTTAAAGATCTCGTAGGAGTGCACAAGTCTGCTCTTTTTGTGGTTGCAGAGTCGATTGAAAAGCCTGGCAATCTCGGCACTATTCTTCGTTCTGCAGATGCCGTCGGTGCAGCCGGTGTGCTTGTCTGTGATAGATGCACAGATATTTATAACCCGAACGTCGTACGGGCAAGTGTGGGTACTCTATTTACCATTCCTGTGATCGAAGCGAAAAGCCCTGATGTATACACATGGCTAAGAAATCATAACATACAAATTGTAGCAGCTACACCCTCAGCTCAACTCGAGTACACAGAGGCTAACTTGTCAGGCCCTGTAGCTATCGTCGTAGGGACAGAACAATTAGGTTTGACAGATCTTTGGATGAAAGCGGCCGATATACAGGTAAAAATTCCCATGAAGGGGATTGCTGATTCTTTGAATGTCGCAACCGCAACCACATTACTCTTATATGAAGCCCTTCGACAGCGCAAACATCGTTTACTGTGATAACCACCTTCTCGTCGTAGACAAGCCGCCAGGCGTTGCTACGCAACCAGATTTAGAGATCCTTGCTAAAGCGTGGGTGAAAAAAAAATACCAGAAACCAGGCAATGTCTTTCTAGAGCCCATCCACCGTCTTGATAAATCGGTGGGAGGACTTGTCCTCTTTGCTAGAACCAGTAAAGCGCTCTCACGCCTCCAAGCTCTTATGCGTGAGAGAAAGATCTCGAAAATCTACCAGGCTCTTATTGAAGGTCTGTTGCCAAAAAAAGAAGCGACTCTCACTCACTATCTCGTGCATGGCGACCACAAAGCCTTTGTAGATCCCCAGGGTAAAGAGGCCATTTTACACTACCATGTCTTAGAAGAAAAAAATGGCACAACGCTTGTATCTATTGATCTTGCAACAGGTAGGTATCACCAGATCAGAGCCCAGTTCGCGGCTACGGGGCATCCTATTCTCGGAGATAGAAAGTATGGGAGCAAACATAACTTTCATGAAGGGATTGCCTTGCGCCACGTTAGAATGGAGTTTGAGCATCCGATCACGCATGAAAAATGTGTGTTTGAATGCACGAAAGATTCTTTGCGAAACCCTAATACTTAACAAAACTGTTAAATATTGGCGTGCGGAAAAAGTAAAAGATTTATTTAATTTTGCATGATTTCAGAGGCAACGAGCATCTCTGCGATTTGCACAGCATTGAGGGCGGCACCTTTTAAGAGTTGGTCGCCGACAACCCAGAGGTCGAGTGTGTTTTTTTGGGAAAGATCGTTTCTGATTCTGCCGACAAAGATATTATCTTGAAAAGAGGCATCAGATGGCATAGGAAAGCGGTTACTTTTCCAATCTTCTAGGAGCGTGATGCCAGGAGCTTTTGCTAGAATAGAGCGTGCTGTATCTGCGGTAATGGGCTTATGAAATTCAGCATTGATCGATTCAGAATGGGCACGCAAAATGGGAACGCGCACGCACGTAACAGCAATCGGAAGGGCTGGCTCTTGTAAAATTTTACGCGCCTCTTCGATGACTTTGCTCTCTTCTTCATTGTAGTTATCATCTGTCATAGGAGCATTATGTAAGAAGAGGTTAAACGCGTACGGATGAGGCATCACGGTTCTTTGAAAAGGCTCTTTTGATAAAAAGGCTTTTGTTTCTTCTTGGAGCTCATGCATGGCAGTTGCTCCAGCGCCGCTTGCTGCCTGGTATGTCGATAAGATCATCCGCTTGATCTGAAATAGTCTATGGAGAGGAGCAAGCGCAGTTAACAGGATGGTTGCTGTGCAGTTGGGAGAAGCGATGATACCTTTGTGTTGCAAGAGAGCTTCAGGGTTGACTTCAGGGATCACGAGAGGAACTTCTGGGCACATTCGAAACCCCGAGCTATTGTCAATAACAACGGCCCCTTCTTGGACAGCTTTAGGTGCAAATTCTAAAGAAATTTTTTTGCCTGCGCTAAATAAAACAATATCAAGGTCTTTAAAGGAAGAGTTGTCAAGTGTCTGTAAGGAAATTTTTTTTCCTCTAAAAAAGAGAGACTTTCCTGCCGAGTTAGGGGATGCAAAACATCTGATTTCCTCTATGGGAAAATCCCTAGAGTCGAGTATTCTGAGCATCTCTTGCCCAACGGCGCCTGTTGCGCCAACAACTGCAATGCGGTAGTGTTTCTTCATGGCATCTGATTATCGAGATCTAACCTCAATTCGTCAACTGAAGAGACTAGATTCTTAATTTCCATTGCGTTATCATGGGTGCTTGACAAGCAAAAAATTGGATTGCGCATATGGAAACCAAGGTATCTGTAGAGACATCGATTTTGGAGGCTGTGGAAGATGGTGTAAGAGCCATTGAGTACCTTAAGCGTCCAATGAGTCTTCAGTTTATTGCAGATGCTGCTGAAAAAATCATAGAGTGTTTCCAAAATGGTAACAAGCTTTTGATTGCAGGCAACGGTGGAAGCCTTTGTGATGCGATGCACTTTGCAGAAGAGCTCACTGGTTTTTTTAGACACAAGAGAAGAGCTCTACCTGCTATCGCTTTATCCGATCCTGGTCACTTGACGTGTGTGGGAAATGATTTAGGTTATGAGGGCGTTTTTTCAAGGTCGGTAGAGGCTTTTGGAGGAAAGGGGGATATTTTTATCGCTCTTACAACAAGTGGTAACTCTCCCAATCTCATTGAGGCGATGAGTGTTGCAAAAGAGATGGGTCTTGGAACAATTGCTTTCCTAGGAAAGACTGGTGGAAAGTCAAGGGGGATGGCAGATCTTGAGTGGATTGTCGAGGGTTTTCGTTATTCTGATCGGATCCAAGAAGCGCATATGACAGCGATTCACATCATCATTGAAATGGTTGAAAAAGGGCTCTTTTATGACACTTGAGAGCTATGTGTTGGAGGTGATGGATGGAAAGAGGAAGGGAAAAACTCTTTTACATGCACTGAGCTATCTTTACCAAGGAGGAGTAGCTCTTCGCAACTTAGCTTATGATACAAAAATTTGTTCATCTGCCAAAGTGAAAGTTCCTGTGATCTCTGTTGGCAATATTGTGGCTGGTGGAACGGGGAAGACTCCCCTTGTTAAAATGTTAGCACAAGAACTATCTAAAACATTAAAAGTGGCTGTTTTATCAAGAGGCTACAGATCAAAAGTAGAGAATTCTGGAGATGTTCTTTGCATCCATGCAGAAACTCCTGTTGAGATGTGTGGAGATGAGCCTTTTTGGCTTGCCTGTGAGCTTCCGCAAGTTGCCATATGGGTCGGTAAAAATCGAGTTGCCTCCGCTAATAGAGCTATTGAAAAAGGAGCAGAGGTGCTGATCCTTGATGATGGAATGCAGTACCGCGATCTTCAGCGAGATATGGAAATTGTAGTGATGGATGGGGAAGATCTTTTTGGCAAAGGGTACTTTCTTCCCAGAGGGCTACTGAGAGATAATCCCGGGCGCTTAAAAAAAGCTGCTCTTATTGTAGTCAATGACGCTAAGTGCCATAAAAAAATTAAAGAAAAGCTCTCTTCTTACACGAACGCTCCTCTTATGTTTGTGAGAATGAAGCTACAAGAGAATTTAAAGGGAAAACGGGTTGGTGTATTTTGTGCAATTGGAAAACCAACACGCTTTTTGCAATCGGTCAAGGATGCGGGTGCTGAGGTGCTATCTACTTTTTTTAAACCTGATCATGACCCCTTTTTGCCCGAAGAATTATCTTTGTTTGCACAAAAGTCGGGTGCAGATGCTATCGTGTGTACCCAAAAAGATTATGTAAAAATCCCACGCCAATTTTCCTGCTCATTACCGATTTTACCTCTCCAAGGAGAGTTTGAGATTGTATCGGGAAAGGAAGAGTGGCAAAAATTAAAAAGGCGTCTTTATGAGTGAAGAATACAAAGTGACTCTCCCTAAGCTTGGAGAAAGTATTGTCAGCGCAACAATTGTTCAGTGGTTTAAAAAAGAAGGGGACACCGTTAATTTAGATGAACCTCTTCTAGAAGTGTCAACCGATAAAGTAAATAGTGAGATTCCCGCTCCCGCTGCAGGTGTGATTACGAGTATTACAGCGGCTCCTGATCAAGAGCTCCAAGTCGGTGATCTATTAGCAACGATTCAACTACATGCAGGGCATCACGCAGACGCACCTCTTCAAGCTGCTATTCAAAAACAACCGAGCCCTGCGACTACCACAGGAGATATGAAAGATGTATTTTCCCCAGCTCTTCTTAGACTTGCCCGTGAACAGGGAATCTCCCTAGAAGAATTAGAAAGAATTCCCTCGACAGGCGCTGCCGGAAGACTTACAAAAAGAGATGTGGAGATCTACTTAGAAAATAAAAAACCGCCTGAGAAAAATTGCCCTTTTAAACAGAGCAATGCTCCCGATATTGAACGTGTGAAAATGAGTGGGATGCGTAAAGCGATTGCTGACAACATGGTGCGCTCTTTTTATGAAGCCCCGCATGCCACGCTCATCACAGAAGTCGATGTCACAGACATTGTCAAGTTAATCCAAAAAGAAAAAGAGGCCTTTTTGGCCAAAAACGGGGTTAAACTGACTATTACAGCTTTTGCTGCACGAGCTATTGCTAAAGCCTTAAGGGAATATCCTCTTCTTAACTCTTCGTTAGAAGGGGATACCATTTGCGTCAAACGTTTTGTAAATATTGGCATTGCGGTGAGTGTTGACCAAGGCATCATGGTGCCTGTTGTCAAAAATTGTCAGACGATTTCTTTTGCAGAAATGGCAAAAAATATCGGGGACCTTTCTTCCCGCGCCCGTGCAGGCACTCTGGCTCCTCACGAAGTGCAAGATGGTACGATCACTCTCACGAATTTCGGGATCTCAGGTGTGGAAATTGGGATTCCCATCATCCGGCATACAGAAGTTGCGATTGTTGGTATGGGCGCCATCCACAAGAAGGTGGTTGTGCTAGAGGATGATCTCTTTGGAGTACGCTCGATGATGAATATCTCACTCTCTTTCGACCATAGGGTGTTAGACGGGATGTATGGCTGCGGCTTTCTGAAGGCACTCAAAGAGCATTTAGAGAAAGATCAGACGACCTAAATAGGCTGCGCAGAAGAAAATCCAGGCTTTCCATCAAAAAGGTAGAGGTTTTCTGTTTTGAAAACATCGTAGCCTGATTTTTCTAAATTTTCTAAAAGATGGCGGATCTCTTGGTGAGATACAGCGTGGTTTTTCTCTTTATGGAAGAACCTGCAGCGCCACTGCTCGATGCAAAATGTTTCAGGATGCCCATCGGGCCAAATGCGCGCTCCTCGGTTAGAGATCATCTGAAGTTTAAGAGGTGTGGGGTTTAGCTCGCACATCTTTTCCTCAAATTTTTTTGCCGTTTCTTTGGCGTAGATAAAAAGATCAACACCTATAAGTTCTCGTTTACATTTGGTTGGGTGCTCAGGGGAGAGAGCCACGATTTTTGTAGCCGATTTATAAATGGGGCTTTTGAGCTTTTTAGGGCTATTTCCTAAGTTTTTTACCACGGCCTCTGCAAATTCTTTGGTTCCCACCTTAAGAGTGCTTGTTTTTTCATTGAAGATGTCATAGGTATGAATCCCTTGCTCTAGGGTGCAAAGCCAAGCTTCGTGGACACGCGTTGCAATTTCTGATTCATTGAGATAGGCAAGCATCATGATGCTTCCTTGGAGTAGGCCTGAGGGGTTTGCAACATTTTGCCCTGCTCGTTTGGGAGCAGAGCCGTGGATTGCTTCAAACATCGCTCCATGATTCCCAATGTTGGAAGAGCCTGCAAGGCCGACTGATCCAGAAATTTGCGCTGCGACATCAGAAAGAATATCACCATATAGGTTAGGCATCACAATCACATCAAAAATCTCAGGGGTATCGGCTAGCTTGGCAGCGCCAATGTCAACAATCCAGCTCTCATTTTGAATGTCAGGGTATTCCTTAGCGATTGTATCAAATATCGCATGAAATAAGCCGTCGGAAAACTTCATGATGTTATCTTTGATAAAACAGGTAACCTTTTTTCTTCCATGATGGCGCGCGTACTCAAAGGCATATCGAATGATTTTTTCAGAGCCTTGTCGTGAAATGATTTTGTGAGAGCACATCACATCCGGTGTTTGTCTGTATTCAATCCCTGAGTAGAGATCCTCTTCATTTTCTCTTACAATCACCAAGTCCATTTGGGGTGTTTTGTGCTTACAAAAGGAAAATATGCAACACAAGGGCGGATATTTGCAAAAAGGCCCATCGTTGTTCGCACAGTGACATTCAGGCTTGTAAAACCGCCACCCTGAGGTGTTGTAATGGGGGCTTTGAGAAAGGCTTTTGCCTTGCGGATGATCTCCCAGCTGCTCGGCTCTATTCCCGTTTTCATGCCTCTATTGTATACCTTTTCCCCAATCTCGATTTCCTGGAGCTCTAGCTGTGCGCCCGCTTCTTTCAAAATAAAAAGAACAGCTTTCATGATTTCAGGCCCAATTCCATCTCCATAAGCGACAGCTATCGTGTGTTTCATGCTAGATCTCCTAAAGTAAATATAATAAATTTTTTAATTTTTCACGAGCTATAAGTTGTTTGTGTATAAAAATCGTCGATCTTTTACAATAGGTTACACATATGTTAAGAGAATTATTTACACAGCAACAGCAGTCTATCCAGCATTTCTTTAGTGCAATCGATATTGCGCAAGTAGAGAAAGTTGTAGAGAGTTGTTTGCAGACAAAAGGCTTTCTTGTTTTAACTGGGATTGGCAAGAGTGGCATGATTGCAGAAAAAATTGCCATGACGCTTATCTCAACAGGGACAAAAGCTTTATACCTTCCTTCTGTGAATTTTTTGCACGGTGATATCGGTATTCTATCCCAAGATGACACCGTTCTTCTCTTTTCTAAAAGTGGAGAGACAGAAGAGCTGATTGCATTAATACCCTTCATCAGGAAGAAAGCTGCTAAGATAATTGCAATTGTATCCAACTTGCAGAGCCGTCTATCGCAACAAGCAGACCTAGCTCTCTGCCTTCCCGTTGATAGAGAACTTTGCCCCTTTGACTTAGCGCCGACGACCTCTACAGAAGTACAACTGTTATTTGGGGATGTTTTGTCTGTTGCTCTTATGAAGGCCCGCAACTTTACTTTAAGTGACTACGGGGACAACCACCCCTCTGGCTCGATCGGAAAAAAAATACTCTTAAAAGTAGAAGATCTCATGATGAAAGGCTCTCATGTGCCTTTTTGCAAGCCTGAGGACAAAGTCGCAGACGTTCTAACAGAACTAACCAATAAAAAATGTGGTTGCTTAGTTGTAACAGGAGAAAAAGATTCCTTCCTTGGAATTTTTACAGATGGCGATTTACGCAGATCTCTACAGAGGCTCGGCTCTGATATTCTCGAAAAGACAGTTGCAGAGCTCATGACTCGCACCGCTATCGTTGTTCAAAGCAATGATCTAGCATGGGATGCTCTCAAAGTCATGCAAAAAGACCCTAAAAAATGGATCATGGTCACGCCTGTTTTAG
Organism: Rhabdochlamydiaceae bacterium; assembly: GCA_047459655.1. Taxonomy (GTDB): domain Bacteria; phylum Chlamydiota; class Chlamydiia; order Chlamydiales; family Rhabdochlamydiaceae; genus CANJJB01. Next base: position 714,790 of record JAJREF010000001.1, on the reverse strand, counting down.
ATAATAACAAAGTCGTGGGCCTTCTACGCATGCATGATATCATTCACGCCGGGCTATCTTAAAATTATCCGTTCTAGTAATCTTTTTTTATGGACGTTGTTTTTCTTTCAAGAATCCAGTTCGCACTCACCAGCATGTTTCACTACATCTATCCACCCTTAAGCATTGGTTTAGGGCTGGTACTAGTCATCGTAGAAGGGATGTATATTAAAACAAAAAATCCTCTCTATAAAACCATCACGAAATTTTGGGTGAAGATCTTTGCCTTAACATTTGCGCTAGGAGTTGCAACAGGCCTTGTGCAGGTTTTTGGCTTTGGAACAAATTGGGCAAGGTACTCACGCTTTGTCGGGGACGTATTTGGTAGTGCTTTGGCAGCAGAAGGGATCTTTGCTTTTTTCCTCGAAGCAGGATTTTTGGGCGTGATGTTATTTGGGTGGGAAAGGGTGAGTGCAAAGATGCATTACCTGGCTACAATTCTAGTTACCCTCGGAGCGCATTTTAGTGCGATCTGGATCGTCGTTGCTAATTCTTGGATGCAGACACCGACTGCGTATAAAATTGTAGGGGCGGGAGAAGATGCGAAAGCAATCGTTACAGATTTTTGGGGCATGATTTTTAATCCTACATCTGTTGATAGAGTGATCCATGTCATTTTAGGATGTTGGCTAGCAGGCTCTTGTCTTGTGTTAAGTGTGAGTGCCTATTATTTTCTGAAAAAAACACACCTTCCCTTTGCGCGTATTTCTATGAAGATCGGGCTTATTACCACCTTAATCACGCTTGTGCTGCAGCTGATATCTGCTGATTCGACGGCAAGGGGAGTGGCTAAAAATCAACCTTCAAAATTTGCTGCAATGGAAGGCGTCTATCACACAGAACCTGGGACGCCCATCACACTCTTTGGATGGGTCGATGAAGCAAATCAAAAAGTTGTCGGTGTTCAAATTCCTAAGATGCTCAGCTTACTTACTTCTCGTGATTTGGAGACACCTGTAACGGGCTTTGATCAGATTCCTGCAGATGAAAGGCCTCCTATACAGCTTACTTTCCAGTCTTACCATATGATGGTTCTCATGTGGGGCTTGATGGCTCTTGCTGCAGGAATGGGATTTTTCTTTTGGAGAAAAAAGTCTAGAAAAAAGCAAGTGGACACTCCGCCTTCTCCTTATCTCAGTTCTTTTCCCCCAAGTTGCCAACCAAGTAGGGTGGATCACGGCTGAAGTCGGCAGGCAGCCTTGGATCGTCTATGGACTTTTAAAAACCGTCGATGGGGTTTCTAAATCTATCCAGGCTCCTCAAGTGGTAGGATCGATCATCATGTTTATTATTATCTATTGCCTGCTCTTTGGGCTTTTTATTTTTCTTCTCGACCGTAAAATTAAACATGGTCCTGTAGAAGGTGCTGAAAATGATGATGTCATCTATCAAAACCTTGGTACACAAGAGGTCCAATGAACTTAGGAGATCTTTGGTACATTGTTGTAATTGCCTGCATGGTTTGTTATGCGATGTTAGATGGTTTTGATTTAGGAGTTGGCTCCCTCCACCTGTTTGCAAAAAAAGATACGGATAGACGCGTATTTTTAAACGCCATCGGTCCTGTCTGGGATGGAAATGAAGTTTGGCTAGTGATCGTTGGGGGGGCTTTATTTGCAGGATTTCCAGAAGCCTATGCCACCATTTTTTCTGCCTTTTATAACCTCGTAATGATCTTGCTAGCTGCTTTGATTTTTCGGGCAGCGGGTATTGAATTTCGCAGTAAGTTAGAATCTCCTAGATGGCGCAAGCTATGGGATAGTGTTTTTTTTGCAGGTAGCGTTATTATCGCTTTTGGAGTAGGCCTTGTTGTCGGCAACCTTATTGTAGGTATCCCCTTGGATTCACATAGAGATTTTGTTGGATCCTTCAGCGGTTTTTTCAACCCTTATTCTATTTTGGTAGGCATCACTACCCTTGCTCTTTTTATGATGCATGGAGCCATTTATCTTGTCATGAAGACGGAAGGCGCGCTTCACCATCGCTTGAGAAGATGGGTCAAAAAAACAATTTTCGTGTTTATTGTATGTTATGTAACCACAACGCTTATCACGCAGTTTTATATGCCCCATATGCTTGCATTCTTGCATGAGAGTCCCTGGCTGGTATTGATTCCTCTCGTTGCTTTTGGGATGATCGTCAATATTCCTCTCCAGATGTATAAAGGAAGAGATGGGTGGGCTTTTATCTATTCTTGCCTAAGCATTGCCATGTTAACAGTTCTTTTTGCAATTGGAACATTTCCAATGCTCATCCGTTCTAGCATTGATCCTGAAGCAAACAGCCTCATCGTGGCTAATGCTGTCTCATCCGATCTCACACTCAAAGTTTTGCTCATTATTGTTGCAATAGGCCTTCCTCTCGTCTTTGCTTACGGTGTCTACGTTTACCGCCTCTTCCGCGGCAAAGTAAAACTAGATAAAAGTAGTTATTAGAAAGGTTTCTATTAGATCAAATGGAACAGATCACGCAGAAGGGCAATCACGACTTCTATGACGATCAAGATAATAATAGTCCACTCTAAGCGGGAAGAGTGTTGATGGTTGAGTTCATTGCTTAAGATTTCAAAGAGTTCATGCACAACGGTCAGCCGTTTGTTCAACACTTCTATGCGTTTATTGACATCGAGATAATGGGCTGTTCTGCGGTAGAAAGGCTCCAGCTCTGGATAGTTCCAGAAAAATTCAGGCGTGTCTAAAATGTCAGAATGTAGATTGATGAAGTTACGTTCAATGAATAGCTCTCCCATTTTTTTGGAAATCTCTTTCCGAGACATTGAAATCTTTCCTTTTAGAGAAAGATCTTCAGGGAGGTATTTTGTTTTATCAATGGTAGTCTGGATCGTATCTTCGAAAGTTGTTAACTTCACAGACTGTGCAAGGCCATGGGAAATGGCGAGTTTTGTCAAAGTGTTTTTTGTATGGAGGGTGATTTCATCTTCTTCTATATGCATCCCTTCGCCATATACAAACGTGAATTCATCCATCTCCAATTTAGTATTAGAATTTTTTTCAAACTCTTTCAGAGAGGATAAAACCGCCTGCTCTTCTTCTTCTGAAAAGCTCCAGAAAACCACGCACCCATAAGCAAAGTAAAAAATATCACCCTTAGGTTTTTTATCTTCTTTGATCAGAATGTGAATACAGTCTCGGAAAAGTTGAACAGAGCCAAATTTTTGCAGAGATTGGAAAAGCCTCGGGATGTCATACGTAGAGGCCGTACAGTAGGTCGTGCATCGCATAATTCCAGACGATATCTGATTTTTGATTAAAAGTGTTGATTTCTTTTCAATAGACCGGATAAGATTTCCATCGATTTATTCTTGCGGAAGTGGCGGAATTGGCAGACGCGCTACCTTGAGGTGGTAGTGGGGAAACTTGTGTGGGTTCGAGTCCCACCTTTCGCAATCGTTTAAAAATCCTACGGTGCATTATACTGCGGCTATGAAAGAAGAGCGCGCAGAGGGGATTGTTCTAAAGACCTTCGATTATAAAGAAAATGAAAGAATTGTCACTGTTTTTACCTCCCATGAGGGGGTAATAGCACTCATTGCTAAGCACATTAAAAATCAAAATAAGATTGCTCTTACAACTCCCTTCTGTCAGGCAGAGTTTCTTTTTACCAAGGGCAAATCAGATCTATGCAAGCTTCAAGACGGCACTATTTTGAATGACCACCATTTTTTAAGAAGGAGCCTTCCACATTTGCAGGCCGCTGCTGAAATGGTAAAAATTGTTTTAAAATCCCAGCTCCCCGGTAAGCCAGCTCCCCAATTATATGCCCTGCTCCTTGCCTGCCTTTCTCAGCTTGCTCATTTTACAGACACTTTTACATTAATCGGATCTTTTTATCTCAAATTATTGATGCACGAAGGTCTCCTTTCTTGGGAGAGCTCACACCTCTTTCCATTCACTGTCACCGATATAGAATGGAATAGCTTAAAACAGTTAGCCCTTACGCGCTCGTTCAAAGAAATGCACAGCATGTCTCTAACCCCCGCCCTGATCGATAAACTAAAAAGTAAAATATCTCTTGCTTTTATAGACAATTAGTACAAAAGGGCTTTTGCCTAAGCGATTTCGCAAAAATAAGAACTATGGCAAATCGAAAATTTTTTCGATTTGAGTTGTGCACAGGTCCCAAAATTGGCAGGAACTTTCGGAAGGCAACTTGTCAAGAGCCCCCCTCTCAATCTTCTTGCTTTTATAGAAAGCTTAAGTCGTTTAAAATCTCTCCCAAGTTAAATATAGGATCTCCATGGAAAGAGTTTTTAGTCGTATTGCTGCTTACATCCCTTCTGCAGAGGTGCGTTTGGAAATCACAACTACAGCTTTCAATGCCCTAAGAAGATGTTCTTCTTTTCAAGGGCTGGGTTGCGCTGCCATAGCCCTGGCCTTAGGAGCTGTTGTGTGTGTTATTAAGTACTACCGCTCTCAAACACATTCCTTACAAGAGGAGCTGGAATTAAAAAAAGGTGAGCTTCAAGCTGTAATCGCTAAGAATGAAACTTTAGAAAAATGTTGGAAGGATCTCAAATCTCAAACACATTCCTTACAAGAGGAGCTGGAATTAAAAAAAGGTGAGCTTCAAGCTGTAATCGCTAAGAATGAAACTTTAGAAAAATGTTGGAAGGATCTCAAACAAACAATTGAAACAAACCAGGGTCAGAGTTTGAAGCCAGAAGAATTGGTAGTGTTGAGAGGGTTTATTAATCACCTAAATGAGGGACTCCAAACTCTGCGTAAAGAGCGCGTTGCTCTAGATTCTTTACGTAGAGATGTAAAGGGTGCGCCTGGTCATTTCGTTGATGATTCCCAACAAATGCTATTAAATATAAGAGATACTACGATCCAATCCATTGAGTATCTGGCAAGAAAGAGATATTCAATGCTTCAGGAAAGAAAGGATCAATTATTGAGTATAAAAGAGTACGAAGGAGATGCGGGGGAGGAAATAAGAATATACAAACAAACAGAAATACCATTGATAGAAGCGGCATGTCATGAATTGGAAGGCCTGGGCAGCTTAATAGATCTTCATAAAGGTCCAGCCGCAACCTTCGAAGATGTCCAACAAATCTTACAGCTCCATCAAGATCTCTTAGAGCCTTATCAAGAAGAGCTCGCTCAGAAAAAGGAAATGGCGGAGTTCTTATTAAATCTTAACTCAGGCGGCAATGTATCCATACCTCCTTTATCGCCAATTAGAAAGCCCCATCGGGCTAACCCTCCTACTCCATTTTTAGGAGAGCCTCTAGATTCAGAAGGCTTGGGCAAGAGTGGCCAAGGTTTTTCGTGAATGGTAAAAGCAAAAATCTTCGGTTTTTTCGTTTTACCAGAGTTGTGCAGAGGTCTCGATTTTTAATTTAAGGTCTCTTTTGGGGTTCTTATGTGGTATCAAAATCTCATCTTTGGTACTCTTTTGCTTTACCTCCAGTGAGGAGTTAAATGGATATGCACTGATAGCTCAATTGGATAGAGTACCCGGCTTCGAACCGGGTGGTTACAGGTTCGAGTCCTGTTCGGTGCGATGAGCTCTTTTTTAGGAGTCTAGTTTATAAATCTTGAAAAGCGTATAGTGAGAATTTGAGAAAAGGCGAGCAGTGTGTCTTAAAAGGTGGGTATATGGTTGATAAAGCTAAGTTTCTAGCAGAAGAGGCAGGATATCGTATTACCATTGTTGGCAGGCAAGTATTTGTCACCAATGCCATGAAGCAGTATGCAATGGAGAAACTAGCGAAGATAGATCGTTTTCATAGCCATGTGCTTGATATGCATGTGACAATGGACATTCAAAAGCTAGAGCATGCTGTGATGATCGTGCTTAAGTTTAATCATTTTAAAATTAAAGTTGGCGCAACGAGCACGGATATGTACGTGTCAATTGATAAAGCAGTGGATAAGCTGCAAGGGCAGCTAAGACGCTGGAAAGATAAGATCCATGATCACCATAAAAAACAACCATCTGTTGTTGATCTGCAGGTGAGTGTTCTACAAAAACCTTATACCGATCTCGATGAGATCAATGATGAAATTGAGAGTGCTAATAAACAGGCAACTCTTGAAGAATACCGCCCACCCAAGACAATCGGCAATGAAACGCGCCCGATGAAGATGCTAACTTCTGCTGAGGCTGTCATGAAAATGGAGCTCTCAGGAGACCCCTTTATGTTATTTCGTGGGGAAGAAGATAGTAGGCTGAAAGTGATTTATCGCCGAACAGATGGGAATTACGGAATCATCTTGCCCGAATGAAACAGATCTATGACTGCGTACGTAAGCAGTGGGTTGCTGCCACGCCTGAAGAGATTGTGCGCCAGCTGTGGCTTAAAAAGATGATAGACGTCTTAGGGTATCCCAAAGAGTTATTTGCTGTAGAAAAGAGTTGAAAACGCTCCCTCATCTCCAAAATTCGCGTGAGCGCGTTCCTGAAAGAAGAGCTGATATTATGGTTTTTTCTGCCATCCAGAGCATGTTTTGTTTCCCCTGCTTATGATCGAATGTAAGGCCATTTCATTAACATCTCAGGCATTGCAGCAGGTGCTGGGCTACAACATGTTTGTAGGTGCTTTGTATGTTGCTGTCGTCAGCAAAAAAGAAGTGTTATTTTTGGATGGAACGCAAGAGAGCAATTGTATGCCCTCTTATGAACAGCTTAAAAAGGGTATAAAATGAGCGGTGTGGTGTGCCTATGTGGATGGGATGAAGCAAGGATTAAAAAACTTTTGCCATGGGCGCGTGCTCAAAAAGATCGATGTATTGTTGTCTTGGAAACCGATTCCCTTGTTCTTCTTAAGAAGGCCCTTTTTTCTGAAGTCGATATCTATATTTTTAATGAACATAATCAACAAGAAGTGTTTGAGAGTGTAGCTTGGAAGTACTTATTTATGCCTTTTTCTTATGAAAAAACGGGTGGGAGTGTAGAGGCGTTAGATGCTTTTATCCGTGTGCAGGCAGAAGTGGGTTTCAGAGTATCTGATTGTGCGGATCAAGGCGTACAGGTCTTTAAAAATATCAAACACAATTTACAAACCGATTTTTGTCGAGCAGATGCACTTTTTGGAAAGTACAAGGGAGTTCCCGCCGTTATATGCGGAGCAGGGCCTTCTTTACGCAAAAATGGGGAGCTCTTAAAAGAACTCTCTTCTAAAGCCCTTCTTATAGCTGGAGGAGGAGCAACGCAAGCGCTGAAAAAAATAGGTATAGAGCCCCATTTAGAAGCACACGTTGACCCGGCTTCTGCTCACACATTTTCTCCCACTAATAACCCCGTATTTTTTCAACTGCGGACTGATAGCCAAGCAGTAGCATGCGCAAAAGGCCCCAAATTAATCGTCGGGGGCAACGGAAACTATCCTTTAGAGATGTGGTTGGAAAAAGAAATGGGATTGCCATCCCCTTTTGATGGAGGCTGGACAGTTGGAACTTTTTGTGCTGCACTTGCCTATCAGTTAGGATGCAATCCAATTATTTTTGTAGGGATGGATTTTGCCGCCTCTCAAGAGCACACATATGCAGCAGGAGTCCAAGGAGGGGGAACAGCTCAAAGAAAGGCAGTGACCAGCAAACAAGGAGAGGTTCTCTTTGCACAGATCGACTGGATCTTAGCCGCTGAGTGGGTAGAGAATTTTGCCAGGCAGCACCCTGATACCACCTGGATCAACGCAACGGAGGGGGGCTTGGGTTTGCTGGCGTACAAGATAAGCCTTTGCGCGATGTGATCGCTTCTTTAACACCCCAAGAGGATTTGAGAGTGCCTATCTCTTACTTGACAGCGGTCCAAAAAGGGACCCTACTCGAAACTCTCGAAAATTCTCTACTCCGCTCTTTTAAAATCGTGGATAGTTTGTTTAAAGAGATAGAGCGTGTATATCCCTATTCTGCTCATGAAAGTGGGGCGTCGGCTCTCTTAGAGCAGGAGCTTTCTGAAGAGATAAGTTACAAGGTTTTATTGCTTCCTATTTGGGATGTATGGAAACAGGTGATCTTACGTCACAATAAAGATGGGGAAGCTGGCCTATTTTTACACAAAATACTCTTTTATAAAAATCTGCAACCTCAATTAATCGACCATGCAGGCTAACTACGCTGACATAGACGTTCACTTACGCCTTACTCCCTTTGAGCCTTTTGAATTATTTCAGGACCAGGATGGTAAATGCAACGCACGCCGTGGCAATTTTGTATTGCATGTAGAAAAGCAGACAGAGCTTCTCTCATTTACTTCTCACATAGATACTCTTTATGTCTATGGTATAGGGCTTGGTCACCACCTTTATTCCGTTGAGGCGTGGCTGACAGAGAAATCCTCACGTGTGGTTGTCATTTTGGAAGATGATTTAGGGGTTTTAGATGCTTTTTGGAAAACATCTCAAGAGATTCTCAATCATCCTCAGGTCTTTCTTAAGTTTATCCCTCACTCTAGCATGTGGGATTCTGCTTTGGAGGATTGCGCCAAACGCTTTTCCTCTGCCCATATTCAAGTCATAGCCCTTCCTTCTTATGCTAGGAAGAAAAGTAGCCGGCTAAGGCAAATTAAGCTGAGTCTTCAGAGAAAGACAGTTCTTTGGAATGCCCTCCTGTCGGAAGAGCTCCTTTCCCCTCTTTTCCATAGAAATATTCTACAAAATATTCTCCATTTGCCGGAGACTTTTTATGTGAATAAGTGGCAGGGGATCTTCAAAGGGACTCCGGCGATCATCTGCGGCGCAGGGCCTTCCCTGGCAGAGGCGCAAGACATTTTAAAAACCTGTGAAGAGAAGGCGCTCATTCTGGCGGCAGGTTCTGCCATCTCAGCACTAGGAGCGCTTAACATTCAGCCCCATTTTGCTCTAGCAATCGATCCTAACCCTCAAGAGTATGAACACCTCAAACATCTCAAATGCCCCGACACACCTTTGATTTTTTCTTCTAGACTGTTTCCTAAGGTGCTCGATCTTTTTTCAGGGCCTTTAGGATATTTATCTTCCAAAACAGGAGGGCCTTTAGAAGCTCATTTAGAAGCTGCTTTAGGGCTCGATGAGCTATCTATAGGACCTTCTCTAGGTAGAGAGGCGCTTTCTATTACAACATTAACAGCTGCACTTGCCTATGCATGGGGCTGCAATCCCATCATTTTTGTAGGCGTTGATCTTTCCTATGCTGGCATGCAGATGTATGCACCAGGCGTTGTAAGTACAGGAAGTATGACCATGGAAAAACTCCTACAAGAGACAAAAGTGTCAGATCAGCTCATTGTCCGAAAAAATCGTCAGGGGAATCCTGTTGCGACCCTCGTCAAGTGGATCATGGAGTCAGATACACTCTCGCAGTACGCAAAAGAGCGCTCAGATAGGCAATTTTTCGATGCATCCGCTAGAGGTCTTGGATTTACCCATATTCCCTATAAAAATTTAGGAGATATCCTGCAAGAGTATGCCCCTCGGCCACGCAACTTAAGAAAAGAAATTCAAAAGAACATCGAGCATACCCAATTAGCGATTTCTTCTGCAGATATCGAGAAGCTCTTTTCTAGACTTCAAGAGAGTCTCAAAAGGTGCTTAACACTCACGCAGAAGATTTTAGAAGAAAGGCTAAATAGCGGGACTAAAATCGTTCTAGAAATGGATTTAGAAGAGGAAGAAGCCTACAAACCCTTCCTTGCCGGCACGCTCTTTGCTTTTGAGCTTGCCTACCGACACAGTTTTTTGATTCCTGAAGAGAAAGATCACCCTTTATATCTAGAAAGAGCTTCCAACTTTGAAAGAGCGCGGTGGATGCACTTAAAAGAGTGCATTGAAAAAGAGATTACCTCTCTAGACGGTATTGAGCAAGCTTGTTTCTGAGCGTGCGTAAGCTAATTCCTAGCGCTTTTGCTGCCTGCGTGCGATTGTGATTGTGAGTTACAAGGGTATCTAGGATGTGTTTTTTTTCTACCTCTCCTAGCGTTAACCCCTTTAAAGATGTCAGATGAGGAATAATCGGACAAGAGATCTCCAGCCTTAAATGAGCCGATTCAATCACATCACTCAGATCCATTACAACCGTTCTTTCCAGCACATTGGCCAGTTCTCGGATATTACCGGGCCAGTGGTAATCAAGAAGTGTTTTTTTTGCTTCCATAGATAGCTGTTTGCGACTTTTATGGTTTTCTAAGCAGAAATTATGGAGAAAATGTTCTGCTAGCCCCAGAATGTCTTCTTTCCTCTCTCTTAGGGGAGGGAGTTGTATAGGGACTACATTGAGACGGTAGTACAAATCTTCTCGAAATAATTTTTTTTCGACTGTTTCTTTCATGTTGCGATTAGAGGTGGCAATAAAGCGTACATCGACTTGGAGGGCTTTTGATCCACCCACTCGCTCAAACTCTTGTTCTTGCACAGCCCGCAGAAGCTTAGCTTGGAGGCTAAGAGGAATTTCAGAGACTTCATCTAGAAGGAGTGTTCCCTTGTGTGCGAGTTCAAACCTACCTAGACGCTTTTCAATTGCTCCTGTAAAAGAGCCTTTTTCATGTCCAAAAAATTCTGATTCGATCAGAGACTCTGGAATCGCCGCACAATTAACCTTGATAAAAGGGGAGGAGGCTCTATGGGAGTGAAAGTGGATTGCATGCGCAATCACTTCCTTACCTGTTCCTGACTCTCCGCAGATAAAAACAGAGGCGTTGCTTTTTGCAATTTTAGCGATATCTGCCAGGATTTGTTTCATGACAGAGCTCTCCGTCATGATCCTCTCTAACTTGCCCCTTGCCTGAAAGACCACCTCTTTTTTCAGAACAAGCGCACTTTCTACTCTTTCTAGCACCTTTTCTAAGGCAGCAGAGGCAATAGGTTTTGTTAAATAATCAAAAGCTCCTAGGCGCATCGCTTCTATGGCACTTCCAACATTGGGAATAGAGGCCAGCACAATGACAATTGATTCAGGGTAGAGGGTCTTGGCCATTTTTAGGACTTCTATTTCTTCGCAAAAAATAAGATCAAAGGGTTCTTCCTGGAGGAGGGAAAAAGCCATTTGCTTATTTTTAGCCAAGCGAACGCCGAAATTTTTATCTTCTAAAAAACAAAAAAGAAGTCTATCCTCATCTTGTACCAAGACCCTGCCCAGCATGATGTCCTCTTAGGGTTTTTACCGTCCCTTAAATCGCAATCTAAAAAAATGTTTATTAATACGCTACGGCTATTTATCGTTTTCCCCTTATTTTTTTCTTGCTCTGGGCTAGAAAAGACGGAAAAAGAAAAAATACGCGAACAAAATGCCAAGGGGGAGTACATCTATCGCAAGGCAAACGAGGTCTTCTACCAAGTAGAAGCCCCCAAGCCCTGCACTAGAGAACCCTATCCCTGGGAAGAGACTCCCCAAGAAAAGCGTTAAGCGTTAGAATTTCGAAAGAGGTCTATGTCAACGCAAAATAGAAATGTCCGCTTTTCTCCAATTTAGAAATGTCCTCTTTGGATGTTCTGATCTTCATTGGACTTGTCCGTTTTTTATCTAAAATACCCATTTTCAAAAGCTCTTCTCTTATCTCCACGGGTGACTCCTTGAAGGTTTTTGAGGTTTTTTGTTTATCCAATTAAGTGCTAAATCTATTTCTTTGGACATCACAATTTTCCCTTGCGGTTCTTCCCCATATATCTTGTATTTTAACTCCTTGCCCTTATACAGCACTCTTACCCGTCCATTGAGATCTTCTAGAAGCATGACTTTTGCTTTCCTTAGAGTGTATGATGATCTTTCACTATCGATCTGATAAAGACTGTTTTTGTATTGGAAGCTTAAGTTTTTAGAGAGACATCGGATTTCCTGGTAACTGAAAATCTCTTCTAAGTTCTCTTCTGGTTTTAAAGCTCGATGAGCATCTTCTGCGTTTCTAGGAGCTACGGCAAATTTTTTGTTATACTTCTCTATGAACTCGGGAATCCATTCATTTGCCTTTTCAATAGTTGAAATATTTTTTTCTCTCATCTCCTTGACTAAACGATCTTGCAATGTTTGATTGGCTTTTTCAACTCTTCCTTTTGCCTGGGGTGTATTGGCACAAATGAGCTTGATATCGAGTTTTTTTAGGACTCTTCCAAACTCTGTCACTCCATTACCAGATACAGCTTCTTTGTGGTTGACTCTAAAAACTCCATATTTATCGCTGTAGAAAGCAAGTGGTTTTCCACATCTCTTTAGATACCTTTTTGTCGCTTTAAAATAAGATTCTGTTGTTTCACCAAGAGAAAAAACAGCTCGACAAGTCTACTAGTTGCATCATCAATGTATACTAAAAGGGTACACCTGGGTCCTCTATTTTCAAACCAGTCATGGGGAGATCCGTCTATTTGTACAAGATCTCCATACTGACTCCTTCTTGGTCTCATCGGGTGGATAACTGCCTTTTTAGCTTTTTTAGGAGACCAAATATTTTCTTCTATCATCCATTTCCTAAGCGTCTCTATAGACAATGTAAGCTTATGTTTTTCCTCTAACTTTTCTTGAGCTAACGTAGGGCCATAATCTGCATAATGAGCGGAAATCAGCTTTAGGACTTGTGATCTAAAGCTTCTGTTAACCTGCGATTACTAGGCTGCCCTCTCTTTTTGGAAACTAAGCCAGCTTCTCCATGCAGTTCGTAAGCTTGTTTTAAACGTCTAACTTGTCTGGCTGTTATCCCCAGACGTTGTCCCACTTCTATCTGGGAAAAGCTTTTTCTTTTTAAATTGCGCATCATTTCAACTCTTTCTAATTCTCTTCTGCTCATAGTTATCAACTCCTTCACTCTCACCTCCTTTCAAAAACAAATTTGAATGAGGTCAGTATCTTCAAAAGAGGACATTTCTATTTAGCAGAAAGAGGACATTATCATTTTGGGCTAACATTTCGAAAGAGGTCTATTGCTTTTTTTTAGTTTTACTGCTAACTTACCGCCACGTCTATCATGCCGATGTGGCGAAATGGCAGACGCGGTAGACTCAAAATCTACTCTTAGCAATAAGGTGCTGGTTCGAGTCCGGTCATCGGCAAAACAAAGGCTTCCCCAGACGGGGAAGCTTTTTTTTTGCCTATGAAAGAAGCCAAGAGTTTGGCTTCTGTCCGGACTCGAAGTGAAGTGTCATGCAGGACACGAACCGGCGGGTAGCCCGGAGCCGGTCATCGGCAAAACAAAAGCTTCCCCGACGGGGAAGCTTTTTTTTGCCTATGAAAGAAGCCAAGAGTTTGGCTTCTGTGTGCGACCGGTATGTCATCACACTAGGAGGTGAAAGTCCTCTATGGACTCTAGCAAGGAGAACCATTAGAGAAGGCAAGGGTGCCCGCCGTGAAGCGGGATCTGAAGAAAGCCGTATACAAAAATGCTGGCCCGACGAATAGGAAGCGCATATGAGGCAGTAACCCTAGGATAAGGATGCACTGGAATCCAAAGTCCTATACTTGCTCGGAAGGGTTCATGTAGATGCGACAGGCTAGTAGGAAAGTATGATGAATTACCCGGTGAGAGCTGTATCCACGCCTGACTAGTACCCGACAAAAGAGGGGAACGACAGCGCTAGCGGTGTCTCGGAGAGACGACGCGAACGGTACAGCAGTCAGCAGACGACGTAGTAGGTGTTTTTTTTAAGACACTGAAGGTCCGAACATGAAAACAAAGGAGAGAACCAAACTTCTATGACAACAAATAATCGCAGAAAAGAGGAAAAATCCAAAGCTCAAACAGAAGACCCGGGAGAGAGTCCCTCACAGCTTCTGAAAAGTGCGACAGTTGACAAGGCAGAAAGGAAAACATCTCTCCTACCTAGCGATCCTTATGACGCCCCTATCGCAACGATAGAAGGAGTCACGAAGGATAGCAATATCCAGAAAGCCATTGAAGCGGTAATACGTAACAAAGGAGCACCTGGAATAGATGGTATCACCACAGAAGAGATCAAAGAGGTCATGCATAAGAAATGGCCCAAGATCAAACAAGACATCCTTGATGGAAAATACTTGCCAAGCCCCGTAAGACGGGTGGAAATACCAAAACCAGATGGAAAAGGGGTTCGACAATTGGGAATCCCCACCGTCATGGATAGGATCATCCAGCAGGCCATACATCAAGAGCTAGTCGTTGTATTCGATCCAACATTCTCCCAACATAGCTATGGATTTAGACCCAATCGAAGCGCTCAGCAAGCCGTGCTACAAGCCCAAGCATACATCCAAGAAGGATGCACATGGGTTGTAGATATCGACCTGGAAAAGTTCTTCGATAAAGTCAACCATGACATGTTGATGGCAAGAGTAGCAAGACGAGTGAAGGACAAGAAAATCCTCCTTCTGATCAGGAGATATCTCCAAGCAGGAGTCATGGAGGATGGACTTGTAAAAGTAACAGAAGAGGGCACGCCGCAAGGCGGGCCCCTCTCACCATTACTATCCAACATCATGCTAGACGACTTTGATAGAGAATTAGAGAAGAGAAAACTGCGATTTTCAAGATATGCTGATGACTGCAATATCTATGTTAAAACAGAAAGAGCAGGCAAACGCGTAATGGAAGCAGCAGTCAGATATCTGACTAAGAAGCTCAAACTCAAAGTCAATGAGCAGAAAAGTGCTGTGGATAACCCATGGAAGCGCACGTTCTTAGGGTTTACCTTCAAAGCGGAAAAACAGCCGCATCGGATTGTAGTTCACGAAAGCCGAGTGAAACGCCTTAAAGACAAAGTAAAAGGACTCACTAAAAAGATGAGAGGCAGCAAGTTAACGAATAGCATCCGAAAACAACTCATGCCACTTACAAGAGGATGGGCCAATTACTTTGGCATAGCGGATGAACGAGGAATCTTTGAGAAATTAGATGGATGGATAAGGCGCAAGATAAGGTCTATCCTCTGGCGACAGTGGAAGCAACCTAGAACGCGACATAAACGACTAGAAGAACTTGGACTTAAAGATAGCACCGCCAGAAAGCATGCATATAGTAGTAAAGGGCCATGGAGAATGGCAAAGACCTACTGCATGCACAAAGGGGTATCAAATAGGGTTATTGAAGCAATGGGATACACACCTATGATGAACATAGTGCGAGCTGGGTCATAGTGATCAGGAACCGCCGTATACGGTCCCGTACGTACGGTGGTGTGCGAGGACGGGAGCCTAAAGGCTCCCTCCTACGCGATTCGAAAAATCTAGTATTCGCAAAAATTGGCACCAAGATCTGGCAAATGGCTTGTCCAGAGGTTCCTTAAGCAAATACACCCCAACACGATCGTTAAAAGAAGGCTGCTCTTACGGCCTTCTTCTTTTTAGATATCTGATTTGTCGGGAAGAGTCTCTTGCGAACATTTTAGTAGGCTTTCTGCTGGATGTTTTTTACCATAAGATCGATCTCCAGCATCACCTAGTCCCGGAATGATGTATCCCTTATGATTTAGAGAGGGATCGACAGCGGCTGTAAAAATTTTGATAGTAGAATCATAGTCTAAGAGGCGTCTTATGCCGGGTTCTGAGGCAATCGCAGCAATGATAAAGATTTGTCTGGGTTCATATTGCTTGACGATTTGGATAGCATCGAGTATCGATCCTCCTGTAGCTAGCATAGTGTCAGCAAGGATAACGGTCCGATCTTTTAAGCAGGGGAGCGCTACGTAGTCTAATTGCGCTTTTAATGTTTCTTCATTTCTTGACATCGCAAGGAATCCAACTTCTGCTTTTGGAAACACCTTATGTACGCCTGCATTCAGGGGAAGTCCTGCTCGAAGAATGGTCACTAAAACAGGAGTTTCATCGAGAAGTTGATGGGTAGCTTCGGTGTCGGTAAGAGTTCGAATGGTTGTTTCTTTTGTGCTCAATTCTTCTAAGATATTCAAAGCTAGATATTCGCCAATTTTTTCTAAGGCCCGGCGGAACAAAGAAGGCTCGGTTTGGGGATTGCGGATTTCATAAACAAGCTGGTCAATTGCTTGTTTGTTAGCATTTACAGTTAGATTTACAACGAGAAGAACCAGCAGTGTGAATGCTCTCATAGTTAGCCTCCAAAAAATTGGAAGCATCCTACTCGATTCTTCTAATTTCTCCCAGTCAAAACTTCTATTAACTTGGGAAAGTTCTCGATTTGAATTATACTAGCCCCATGAGTTTTCGATTTTTACTTTTCTTTTGTCTTTTTATGTCGCTCCTTAAAGCAGAGTCTTTAGGGCTGCATTACACCATCCGTCCTGCCCTTCAACCCTTTTTATGTGAAGTAGACTTACATATTGAACATGTGGAAAAGCCAGAGGTGCTTCTTAAAATCGCATTACCTGAGGCAGGACCCATTATTTTTAATCTCCAAAACCAACCGCTATTGCCTAACCTAGAAGGCTTGGTAAGTGTAGCAGTTGTGGAGACTTCTATTGATATCTCTTATCGTATCCGATCGCTTTCTTCAGATGCGCTTGACTGGTTTATGTATCCCCAAGGAGATGCATCTTATTTCCATTGTTATGGGGATCACTTATTGGTGTGTCCTGATCTACCTTCCGCTGAAAAGGTGAGCGTCACCTTGTCTTGGGAAGGTTGGCCTGCTGATTGGGTCTTTGGCAATAGTTTTGGTATTGGATTGCAAGAGCAAATTGTTCACAAAACCTTAGACGGATTGCTCACCACTGTTTTTGTAGGAGGTGACTTTCAAATCTTTCAGAGTAGTGTCGACCCTTCTATCACTCTCATGACCAGAAAACAATTTCTGCCCTTTGCTCAGCAATTTTTGGAAAAGGCGGAAGCCATCATTTAGGCCCAACGTTCCTTTTGGAATGATTTTTCTTTCCCTCACTACCTCATCACTGTTTTACCCTTAGGGCCTGTAGAAGTTTGTATGGGAAGAGGGCTTTACGACTCTTTTTCTATTTGCGCGAATGATTACTGGATGCAGCACCCACAGGAAATGGTGCATACCATCAGCCATGAACATTTTCACACGTGGAATGGGATTAAAATGCCGCCAGCAGATCCAAAGAGCGAGTTATTTTGGTTTACTGAGGGTTTTACAGAGTATTATACCCATAAACTTAATCAATCAGCTGGGGTGATTACTCAAGAGGAGTATGTAGAGAAAATGAATGCGATCATTCATAAATATTTTACTTCTCCAGCAAAAAAATATTCCAATTCTCAAGTGGCAAAAGAATTTAAAGCGGATAATAAAGTTTGGGATATCGATTATTTTCGGGGTGCTCTTTTGGCTGCTTGTTGGGATCGAGAAATTCAATTGAGGATGCAAGGTATATTCAGCCTAGATAATGTCATGCTCCTTCTAAGACACAAAACAAACGGAAAGGAGGTTACAAAAAAGGCTATTATCGAATGTGCGGCTCTCTTTCTCCAAGAAAGAGCAGGATATGAGGTTCAACATTACCTAATGGAGGGCAATGAAATCATCCTTCCTCAAGATTTATTCGGGCCTGCTTATATTCTAAAGTGGGTAAAAGCTGGGGCTGTTGTAGTTTCCTCTATTTATCAAAGTGATTCTTCTCAATTCATTCCGCAGTTTGTTAAGAAACCTCTGGACAGGTCATTTGCCGAATCTTGCTGCCAATTTTTGCGAACACTAGATTTTTCAAACTCGCTAACATTCTGCATGTTAGCTGCGTTTCCCAAAATCGTCGTCTTCGAAAAATTGATCAGCAATCTCCGACAAAGCAATTGTCCAGAGGCTCCTTAAGATGGATCTAGCTCCTATTTGAATGGAAAAGCGGTGATTGTTCAAGAGGTTTATTCTAACCTATAACCCGTTGTGTTGTAAAAATTTTATTTGCAGTTATTTATCTAGAATAAAATTACAATTTAGAATATTATTTTATTTTTTCAGGAGATTCCCGTGCAAGTCGAGAAGTTAAAGCAGCTAGCCCAGGTATTAGTGAATTTTTTCTACCCACTGCTTGAGATATCTTTGTTTAGCTATAAAGGAAAAATCATTGAAATTCTGAATCCCTTTTCTTCTTCTAGAGAAGAGGAGGTGGTAGAGTTGGAGTCTTTAATGAGAGAGGGTGTTTCCCATAAAGTTCTGTCTAATGGTAAACAGGTTAAGCAGGTGGTTTATTTTATGAGGGGTGAGGAGGGTAACACCGGCTGTTTTTTACGTTTCCGCTATGATACAACCCAGCTACAACATTTAAAAGATCACCTTGATTTGATGCTTCAGAGACACTTCCAGCAAGCAGACAAAGATGTAAATGAGTGGCAGGAAAATATCGATCAATTGATAGGTAGTTACCTCAAAATACAACAGGTAACAATCCAGTCTGCAACAGGTAGGCAAAAACGGGAGCTGATC
Organism: Rhabdochlamydiaceae bacterium; assembly: GCA_047459655.1. Lineage (GTDB taxonomy): Bacteria > Chlamydiota > Chlamydiia > Chlamydiales > Rhabdochlamydiaceae > CANJJB01. The sequence continues at coordinate 696,499 of JAJREF010000001.1, read as the reverse complement.
TCTCTTCTATATGGGAAAAAGCTTTTTGAGTTTAAGGAAGCTTCTATCTACATTGCTGCGAAAATGCAGCTATCAAGAGCAACTATTTATAATTATCTAAAGACAATCAGTACATTCCGGCAGATTCAAATTCATCGAGTTGATGCTTTCACAGATAAAAATTTTGGAGGAAATCCTGCAGGAGTTGTGCTGGAAGCCGAAGAACTAGATGAGGCCACCATGCGTAAAATCACTCGAGAACTCAATTTGTCGGAAACAGCTTTTGTTTTGCCTAGTCAGAAAGCAGACTTTCGGTTGCGTTACTTTACCCCTACAGGTCATGAGATTAATTTTTGTGGTCACTCTACGGTGGGAGCTCTCTATATGATTGCTAAAGAGAAAAAATTTGGCATTCAAAGAGCACATAAATATGTATTTCATGTGGAGACGCTTTCGGGCATTCTCAAGATGGAAGTTGCAGTAGATAAGGAAGGAAAAATAAAAATAGCTTACGAAACACCTTCTATCAGGTTAAAAAAATCAAATATCCTTCATGAAGAGGTGGCAAAAGCTGCAGGATTTGATTTGCATTTAGTGGATAAGGCTTTTCCTGTTATGTATGAAGAGACAAATAAAGATTTATTTATTTGCATAAAATCACTTGCAGATTTAAAAAAAATCGAATGTGATTTGAAGGCTTTGACTCACTTTTCTAAGCAGCATGACATTGTGGTGCTTTGCCTCATATGCTCAGAGCCTATTGATCGAAAAAATCAATTTCATATGCGCTGTTTTGCGCCCTTGGTAGGGATATCTGAAGATCCCTTCACGGGGTCTGTGCTAGGAGGGCTTGTAGCGTATGTCGATACTTTTGGGCTGTTACAAAAAGGGAGTCATAGCTTTCGGGTAGAACAAGGACATTTTATAGAGAGACCTGGGGTTGTCAAAGTGCAATTTTCTAAGAAAAAAGGAATATACCGCGCCAAAGCATTAGCTTCGGCAGTGCACTGTTTTTCAACAGAAATTAATCTTGCTCAAGGAGGCTGAAATGTTTGAGAATAAATTGGTAGTTGTAATGAACAAACAAATAGAAGGGGGTGTTTGTGTGAACGCTCTTGCTCACATGTGTCTTGGTTTTGGAGCCTCCAGAGGTGCTTCTGATTGGCATATCAACGACTATAAAAATGCAGAATGGAAATTAAACGATGAATAAGCAACTTCCAGACAGTGCAAAAAAAGTGCAAGATTTTTTGGTGGAGAATGGATTTTCTTATGCTGTAAAAGAACTTCCTGATTCAACCAGAACAGCAGAAGAGGCTGCAAGAGCCATTGGATGCAGTGTAGCGCAAATTGCAAAATCGCTCATTTTTATCGATAAAGCGTCTAGCCTGCCAATTCTAGTAATCGCTTCAGGCGCTTACCAGGTTGATATTGGAAAAATTGAAGATGCTACAGGTCTTCAGCTGATTAAGGCAGATGCTAAATTTGTTAAAGAAAAGGTAGGTTTTGCAATTGGGGGAGTGCCACCTGTGGGCCATCTTGAAAAAATTAGGACATTAATTGATCCGACTTTGAAGAACTATGAATGTCTATGGGCAGCTGCTGGTACGCCCTTTGCGGTTTTTCAGTTACATTCCAGCCAGATACAAAAAATGACAAATGGAGAGTTTGTCGAGATGAGTCGATAACCTATGGCAAAAATCAATTTCATTCGAGTTAAAGGCAATAGCTATTTCTGCGATGGGATTTTCTCTATAGGAGTCTACATCAAAAATAGCCAGGCTGTTCTTCTGGACAGTGGTATCAGCAAAGATGTTGCAAAAGAGATCGATAAATCTCTTGTGCAATTCAATGCGCAATTGACTGCGATCATCAACACTCATTGTCATGGAGATCATTGTGGGGAATGCATTTTTTCAACAAAAATATCCCCAGATAAAGATCTTTAGCACAGAAGCAGAGAGAGCTTTTATTGAGGACCCTTTAATGATCCCGACCTGTTTTTGTGGAGGTGCCCAAGCATTTGAAGCTCTCAAAACATGTAAGCCCCTAGCGCCTCAGCAGGCTTCTAAAGTGACAGATATCATTGCTCCTTATCAGGACCAAAAGATTAATATAGGCACGGAGTCTTTTGACATTATAACCCTTCCAGGGCATACCCGTGGGATGATTGCCATCAAAACACCTGATAATGTGCTCTATTGTGGGGATGCTATTTTTGGGGAAGATACCTGCAGCAAATATCCAGTCTTGTATTATACATTTATCGGGGACGCCTTGCGCTCATTTAAAAAACTGCAGGCTTTGCTTCCTTCTTTAGATGATGCGATTATTTACCATGGAGGAAGGGTGGCTGACTTATCTCTTCTCATAGACAAACATGAAAAGCGGATTTTGGAGATCAAGGCCATGTTAATTGCAATGCTCAAACAACACCCCCACTCTTTGGAAGAGATAACTGCCAAAATAATGAAAGTTAATCAAATTCCTGACCATCTTGTTTCATATGTCCTTACTAAAACGTCTATGCAAGCCTATCTAGCGGAATTAGAACAAGAAAATCTTGCGGAGATAAAGGTGATGGAAGGGATTGCAAGAGCACATATTGTGATCTAGGAGAAAGCAATGTTTACTGTGGTTTATCGCGGGTTTATTAAAGCAGGTCTTGAAACAGCGTACCAAGACTATTGGAAAAAAGTAGCGACGTATTTTGTAAAAGAAAAAGGGGCTTTGGGTTCAATATTGCACAAAACAAAAGAGGGGATGTGGATTGCTTATTCCCGCTGGCCTGATGAAGCCACAAGAGCTGCTGCGTGGCCTGCAAAAGATGAGGCGATTAATCCTGATTTTCCTCCTGATATCCAGGAAGCTATCCGAGAATTAAAGAACTGTATAGAAACACAGCTTCCAGAAATTTGTATGGAAATTGTAAGAGAGGTCAAATGAATGAATCGTTAATCACAGTATGGTCGGAAGAGTATCAAAGAAAAGGGATTCCCTCTTCTTTTAGAAAGGATCCTACGCAAGCATTAGTAGAGTTTATGGCTTGGTATCAGAGAAGAAACTTAAAGCCAGGCTATGCTGCAGACATTGGATGTGGCCAGGGAAGAAACAGCTTTTATCTTGTAAAAGAGGGCTTTACTGTTACAGCCCTTGATCTTCTCCAGGAAAATGCGGATCTTATCAATGAAGAAGCTAAAAAAAGGCACTTGCCTCTCTCTGCTTATGGGCAGAATGCGGCTGCAAAGTGGCCTATTAGTAGTGATTCTTTGGATATAGCGGTTGATATTTTTTGCTATAAACATATCGTAGATAAGAAGGCTCAAAAACTTTATAGAGCAGAGCTTGCGCAAGCGCTGAAGCCCGGAGGCTATTATTTTGTCTCTTTGGCTTCGATCCATGATGGCTTTTATGGGCCCCTGCTGACTACTTCGCCTGACTTTGCTTCCAAGCTCATCATCGATCCCCACTCTCAAATACCCTCTTTTCTATATTCATTGGATGAGCTTATAGAGGAATTTTCAGATACTCTGCATCTTGTAGAAGCAGAGGAGAAACAGTCGAAAAGCCCTATGTATGGAAAGGAGTATTCCCGATCTGTTTTAAACTGTATTTTTCGAAAAGAGTAAAGGGATATGTAAAAATTATTTTTTATTTTGATAGCTCTTGAGTCTTAATTTTCAAATAGGGTAGACTATGTCCTCTCCGAGAGAAAACAGCCCGTTTTATGACGAAAGCATGTGTTCTATTGGCGAACTTTATTTTAAAAATGGATTGACTATATGAAAGGTTCTGTTCCCAAAACCCGATTAGCTGTATGGATGGTGTGGATCGTCGCTTCTATATTCTACGCCTACCAATATATTCTAAGGGTGATGCCCAATATCATGCTGACTGACATCATGCAGCAATTCCATATAGATGCGGCCACCTTTGGACAGTTTTCTGGCGTATATTATATAGGTTATTCATTGATCCATTTGCCCATAGGAATCATGTTAGATAAGTACGGCCCTAGAAAAGTCATGACAGGTTGTATTTTACTGACGGTGATTGGCATATTGCCCCTTGCTTTTGCAACACACTGGGGCTATCCGATTTTAGGAAGGGTGCTTGTAGGTATCGGTTCTTCGGCTGCGATCTTAGGCGTTTTTAAAATTGTTCGTATGACGTTTGATGAGAAGCGCTTTACACGTATGCTGAGTCTTTCTGTGACGATCGGGCTGATTGGAGCGATCTATGGCGGGGGGCCTGTGAGCTTTATGCGGGAGATGTTGGGTTATCAAATGGTAGTTCAAATATTTGCTTGTGCAGGTGTTGCTTTAGCGTTGCTCACTTATTGGATTGTGCCCGATATGAAGGCGCCTCCTGAAACGCCTGTCTTTTCTGATATCAAGACCGTGCTATGTAATTCTAGAGTCATATGGACCTGTATTTTTGCAGGGCTTATGGTAGGACCGCTTGAAGGCTTTGCGGATGTATGGGGAACAGCCTTTTTAAAACAGGTGTATAACTACGAAGGCACGCTAGCAGCTAGTTTACCTTCAATGATCTTTATTGGGATGTGTTTTGGTGGGCCTGTACTGAGCATTGTGGCTGATAAGACAGGGAGTTATTTGGGGACGATTATTGGGGCAGGTCTTGCAATGGTTGCAAGCTTTGTGCTCCTGTTATCCTTTCAGCTGCCAGCGAGTATGATTAGCTTGAGCTTTATCCTTGTCGGAGTCTGCTCTGCCTATCAAATTCTGACCATCTATAAAGTGTCAACATATGTTCCGGCGCACGTAGCTGGACTTGCAACTGCGATTGCCAACATGATCATCATGATTTTTGGCTATGCTTTCCACACAACCATGGGTGGAGTGATTAATCTTTTAGGTGGACCTCAGATGTCTGAAGCGCTGAAATATGGAATATCCGTTGTCCCGATTGCACTTGCTATCGGCACTTGTGGCTTTTTCATTCTTCTTGCCAAAGAGAAAAAGGTTGTTGTAACTAGCGAATCCTAATAGATTTTTTGACCGTTTTACGATCGATCGTCTTTTAGTCGTGACTATTTTACGATCGATCGATTTTTGGTCGAGGTTAAAGCATTCATAATTAATAGTCTGAGTTTTTCAAAGACAAAAATATCTTTTTATCTGCAGATTAACGAGTAAATATGATGGGCTTAGCAGAGCGAAAACCTTCAAAGGGAACTTGCATCTGATGGGCCCTTCCTGAAGAATCTCTTAGAAATGTGCAATCAACAACAGGATTGATGCCGTAAATTAACAACTCAAAGAGTTGTCTATTATTTACTTTTTGACGAGATTGCAAGGATTTTGCATGATGGGTTGGATCACACGGGAGATGGGATGAAAAGGATATGGTTGGGTCTGTTTTTATGTGTGTGCTGCTGCGTAGGAGCAGAAGAGGGGATGTGGCCCTTTAACATGCTGCCGGTAGAAAAGATAGAGCAAGAGTATGGCGTTAAGTTAAGTCCAGACTGGGCACAGCATGTGCAGCAAGCGTGCGTGAGGATTAGTTTGGGGGGATCGGGGTCTTTTGTCTCTTCTCAAGGTCTTATTATGACCAATCACCATGTCGGGTCTAAAGCAATTTATAATTTATCGACAGAAGAGACAGATCTTATGGAGAAGGGCTTTCTTGCAAAAAGTTTTGAGCAAGAATTGAAGTGTCCTAATATGTATGTCGAGAGCTTGATTTCTATTCAAGATATCACAAAAGACGTCAATAAAGATGTGAAAGATGGCATGACAGCTGCAGAAAAAGAAAAGATACACAAGCAAGCCTGTGCAGATATTGCAAATAGTGCAAAAGAAAAAACAGGTCTGCAACCCGAAGTTGTCACATTGTATCAAGGAGCTAAATACCACCTCTATCTCTACAAGCGATTTACCGATGTGCGGCTAGTGATGGCACCTGAAAAGAACATCGCGTTTTTTGGTGGAGACGCCGACAATTTTGAATACCCTCGCTATAACCTCGATGTCTGTTTTTTTCGAGTCTATGAAAATGACCAGCCTGTTCATCCAGAGCATTACTTAAAATGGAGTGCCTCGGGGCCCAAGGCTCTTGAGCCACTTTTTGTGGCAGGTCACCCCGGAAGAACAGAAAGGATGCTCACAGCAGACCATGTCCAATTTTTTCAGCAAGAAGAGCTCCCACTTCTACTTAGTTTCCTAAAAGAAAAAATCGTCTCTTTGAAGAAGTTCTCTAGCGAAAGCCCAGAGAATAAACGGATCGCGCTCGATCCATTATTTTCCTATGAGAATGCTTTTAAAGTGTACAACGGGATAGAGAAAGCGCTGAAGGCAGCACCGATCATTGCAGAGAAAAGAAAAAAGGAGCAAGCACTCTACGGAGATGTAGCATCTGAGCGTTATCTTCCTTGGGCAAAATTAAAAACCGCTCTTGCAGATTTTAAAGGGGATCAGATCTCTTACGTGATGTTAGAGGGATATGGGGCTCAATACTGCAAGCTTTACACGTGGGCCAAGCACCTTGTGCGGTTAGAAAAGGAAAGAGGAAAACCAAGCGGAGAGAGATTGAAAGAGTATGCAGATCATCAGCTTGCAGCTCTTGAACTCAGGCTTTTTTCAACAGAGCCTGTGTACAAAAATTTAGAGCTCATGCTGCTGACCAATAATTTAAACAACCTTTTACTTAAATTAGGCAAGGAGCATCCAGCTGTAGTCCTTGCAATGGGAGGAAAGACGCCTGCCAAAAGAGCGGAAGAGCTCTTAGCCTCTACACAGCTAACAGATCTTGAATACCGCCAAAAGCTATACAATAATCCTGAAGAAGTCAATCAGGCAACCGATGGCTTTATTTTGCTTGCTAAAGCTCTCGATCCTTATGCAAGAGCCGTCAGAGAGAAGCGAGAAGATCTGCTGGAGAGCGTGCAGAAAGAAAGCTACGCTGCCATTGCGCAGATGTTATTTGATCGCTATGGAGAAAGTTTATATCCCGATGCGACATTTACGCTTAGGCTGTCTATTGGCTCTTTAAAGGGGTATGAGGAGAAAGGCGTTTTTATTAACCCTATGACAACACTCGGGGGTGTTTTTAAGTGTGCGGAAAAGCACCAATCCAAAACCCCTTATGAACTTCCGCTCAGTTGGAAAGTCCGTGGGCCTCTTCTTGCAAGCGGCTCTGCTTTTAATTTTGTATCTACCAATGACATCATTGGAGGCAATTCAGGAAGTCCTGTCATCAATGCGCAAGGAGAGGTCGTAGGCCTTATTTTTGATGGCAATATTCATTCTCTCATCTGGGATTATGCTTTTGAAGATAAGCAAGGAAGAGCCATTAGCGTCCATACCCAAGGCATCATGGAAGCGCTGGATAAAATCTATCAAGCAGATGCTCTTGTAAAAGAGATTCGGGTGTCAAAAAAATGAAATGGATACATAAATTTACTCTTTTCTTGTTTGATTTTGATGGCCTTTTGGTCAATACAGAAGAGCTTCATTTTTTGGCGTATGTTGAAATGTGTAAAAAAAGAGGATATAAGCTGAACTGGAGTTTACCACGCTTTTTTGAGGCAGCCCATTTTAAATCAACAGGACTTAAGGAAGCGATCTACGCAGAATTCCCTAAGTTGTATGCAGAAGAGCCCAAGTGGGAGGTGCTCTATGCTGAAAAGAAAAATATCTATCAAACACTTCTACATGCAGGAAAAATTAATTTAATGCCAGGCGTTGAGGCGTTGCTAGAGGGATTGGAGAAAAATAACCTGCGCAGGTGTGTGGTCACCAATTCTTTGTATGAACAAGTAGAAGAGATCAAAAAGCATCAACCTGTTTTACAGACCATTCCTCTCTGGGTTACAAGAGAAGATTACAAAGAAGCCAAACCAAGCCCCGATGGTTACAAAACAGCGATTGCAAAATTGGGCAAGCCAGGCGACAAGGTGGTGGGCTTTGAAGACTCTACAAGGGGATTGCAAGCCCTTTTAGGCGCCAAGGTAACCCAAGCTATCCTCATATGTCCTTTAGAGCATCCTCAGATGCTCTCAGCGCTTCCTAAAGGCGTTCTGCATTTTTCATCGATCGAAGATATTGTATTATAGGAAACTTTCTTGAGAAATAAGCCGCGGGCAGGCGCAATCCTTCCGGAGGCGCCTCTATCTCGTTTTGCAAAAATAACAGGGATCTCTTCGAGCGTAATCTTACCGCAAGCAACATCGATGAGCGTGCCTGTGATATTACGCACCATCTTATACAAAAAGCCATTCCCTTCAAATTCTAGGCACAGACCTCCGGGTTCTGGAATCACATCTAAACGAGAGATCGTGCGAACGGGATTTTTTGCTGCACAACCATAAAGAGCTTTGCTTGCAAAAGAGGTAAAATCATGCGTGCCTACAAAGAGAAGCGCTGCTTCTTTTAAGAGAGCGGTATTAGTGCGGTGTAAAACGTGGTAGCTATAGAGTCTTTTCAAGGGGTTTTGAGCAAGTTCTAAATGCAGGTGGTAGTGGTATTCTTTAGAGATCGCGCTATACCTTGCATGAAAGTCATCGGAGACACGCTCAATATCTAGAATGCGTACATCCAGAGGTAAGAGGCCGTTTAATGAAGCCTGCGTGCGCGCAAGATCGATTGCTTTTTCAGAACAAAAATGTGCAACTTGTCCATGGGCATGAACCCCTGCGTCTGTTCTACCAGCACCTGTTAGAGATGTGGGGTGTTTTAAGAGCGTGTGTAAAGCCTTCTCGATGAGGCTTTGGATCGATAACGCGTTGGCTTGGATCTGCCAGCCGCTGTAGTTTGTACCATCATAGGCGATGAGGAGTTTATACTTGTGCATGGAGAAAGGTTTCCGCTAGGGATAGATCTTCGGGCGTTGTGATTTTAATATTTTTATACGACCCTTTGACAAGTTTGACGGGGTGCCCGAGGAGTTCTACAAGGGCTACATCATCTGTTAATAGAAGATTCTGGGACTTAGCAAATAGGGCTGCTTTTTTATAAAGAGCAGGTTCAATGATTTGTGGCGTGTGCATCTCCCATAGCTGGTCGCGATTGAGCGTTTTTTCTACAAACCCATCCTCAGTTGTTTGTTTGATCGTGGCTTTGATAGGGACAGCGGATGCTACGGCTAGGTGATTTTCTGCTTCTTGCAAGAGATTATTCAAAAGAGCTGCTGTGAGAAAGGGACGCGCGCTGTCGTGGATAATCAGGCGCTCTGATTGAGAAGAAGCAAGAGATGCCCCATTCCACACAGAGTCTTGCCTCTCTTTGCCGGGATCTGCGAACTTGATCAGGGGATCGTGAAATAAGTGGCGGTACGCAGAGTCACAAACAATAATAATTTCTTTAATTTGTGGAAATGTAAGAAAAAGATTAAGGCTATAGCTGGCAACGGTTTGCCCTTGGAGGGGAAGAAATTGCTTCGGAAGGGGGCCCCCGATGCGCCTACCACATCCTCCAGCTAGTAAGATAACACTTAGGTATTTCATAGAGGAAAAGGATATAGCCGATGGGGAAATTGCGCAACTAGATTTTGAGAATTTTTACTTAACCTTACATGGCACTTCATTCAGAGAAAAATAGCAAATTCCTACATCTAGCTGCGCTGAAAGTCTACTTAGGAAAGGTGCTTGCTAACGAGTTTAGTCATTTCAAACATGTTAACAGACTTTCTTCCAAACACTTTGTGCAACTTATCATCTGCAAGGATATTGCGTTTATTGCTTGGGTCTTGTCTCTTATTTTGTTTAATGTAGCCCCAAAGTTTTTTTGTAACTTCAGTGCGAGGCATTGGACCTCTTCCTACAACAGCAGCTAATTCGTCGCTGAGTTGCATTGGTTGCATAAACTTAGATGTTTGCTTTTTTGCCATGTCCGTTTCTCCTTAAAAAATTAATTGTCTATCTTCCCTAAACCAGGTTTGATAGCTTTTTCGAGGCAATAAATTTAGTCCCCGAAGACATCTTGTAGCTCTCTTGAGATATTATAGTCAAAAAAAATCGTCAAAAAGATGTATTTTCCCGATTTTCTTGCCTTTTAGCCCCTCTTTCGGTATGCATGTAGGAAACCAAGGATGATAGGTATGGATTTATACCATTTATTAAAAATAACCCCCCATTTCAGCTGCGTGAAAGCTGCTCCAATTCAACGATCGCAAGTTGCGTAGTATTAAGCAAATACAACCCAACTTGCGATCGTTGAATTGCAGAGCTTTGACGCGCTCAAATACGAGGTTATTTTTAATAAATGGTATTAGGTCTTTCTCAAGAGCTTGAAGTGTTAGTTCAAGATTTAAATAGATGTCAAGCAATGGGCGAGCGGGTAGAGACTCTCAGTAAACTTCCCCACGTACATGATGCTATTTTAAGCAGCCCCTTGTTGCAAAAAATACTGGAGCAGGTTTCCTTAGAGCATGAACTTGTCATTAAGTCTCTTCTTGCTATTGGTCAAGGAGAGCGCATCTTTCAAGAGATGCCTTATGCAGATAAAGATCTCCAAGAAATGCTAGAGGATCTTACGGCTGTCGAGAACTTTTATTCCTCTATTGGGGGAATCGTGGGCTACCATGTGCGTATGTTAAAGCTCCTATCGGGAGGGAAAGCGCAAGAAAAAGCTACATGCCAGTATTATCCAGCAGAAGGGTTAGACATTTCGTCGGAAAATAGTCAAGTGCATGAGGCTATTTGGAAGGGCTTAGAGCACATGAAAGAGATGGCAGAGATTTATCCTGTAGGGGGTGCTGCTGATCGTCTAGGTCTCCAAGATGAAAAAACAGGAGAGCCTTTACCAGCTGCTTGCTTATCTTTTCTTGGCAGATTCTCTACTAGAAGGCGTAATGATCGATCTTCAAGCAAGGGAGTACCTTGCTTATAAGTTGACGGGTGAGCAGGTTATCACGCCGGTTGCTATGATGACTTCAAAAGAGAAAAATAACCACGCTCACATTCTACGCATTTGTACAGAGAATGAGTGGTTTGGAAGGCCTCGAGAGAGTTTTCGGCTTTTTTGCCAACCCTCTGTCCCTGCCGTGAATAAATCAGGGGATTGGTGTTTGCAAAAAGCCATGAAGCTGATTTTGAAACCAGGAGGGCATGGAGCCATTTGGAGGCTAGCCCAAGAAAACGGAGTTTTTGATTGGCTATTTTCTCAAGGAAAGACAAAAGCCCTCATTCGCCAAATCAATAACCCTGTAGCCGGTACTGATTATGGCATATTGGCTTTTACCGGCACTGGGTGCGCCCAAGATAAGCTATTTGGATTTGCTTCTTGTCCCCGTCAGATTAAAACATCTGAAGGGGTGAATGTAGTGGTTGAGACGCCGACTGCAAACGGGTTTGAATATGTCTTAACCAATATCGAATATTGTGATTTTAAAAGATTTGGAATAGCAGACCAACCAGAAAAGCCAGGTAGTCTTTATTCCCAATTTTCCTTTAATACAAACCTTCTTTTTGCCGATTTAAAAGCTGTGCAGGCAGCTGTCAAAAAGTGTCCCATTCCAGGGATCTTAGTGAATCTTAAAAAGATGACATACCACACCGGCACGGGGCAGAAAAAAGAAGAGGAAATTGCAAGGCTAGAATCTACCATGCAAAATATTGCTGACTTTTTTACACAAGAATTTGCATCTCCTCTGCAAAAAGGGGAAAGAGGAAAACTCCGCACGTACTTAACCTATAATAAAAGACGAAAGACGATTTCTACGGCTAAAAGAGCCTTTACATTGGGATCATCTCTTGTTGAAACACCCGAAGGATGTTTTCTTGATATCTTGAATAATGGGAGAGAACTCCTTCTCCAATGTCAAATGGAGCCACCCGAAGAAAATGACTCTTCCCTGTTCTTTACTCGAGGACCTTCCTTTATTTTCCTCTACCATCCCGCGCTAGGGCCTCTCTATTCAGTGATCTGCCAGAAGATCCGTGGAGGTAAAATCTTTCCTAAAAGTGAGCTGCAGCTCCATATAGCAGAGCTTGACATGTCCAACCTTGACCTCCAAGGAAGCCTACTTATCCATGCCGACGCTGTCATGGGAGATACAGATGCAAAAGGGCTTCTAACGTATTCCTCCCAAACTGGCAAATGCACCCTAAAAAATGTCACCATAAGGAATAAAGGGATCGATTTTGACCTGCCCAACGTCTACTGGAAAAATGAGATTGGAAGGCAAGAGAGCTGCCATATTATTCTTAGGGGTCACTCAGAGTTTTACGCAGAAAATATCACCCTTCCCGGCGACTTTTTCATAGAAGTAGAAGAGGGGTTCCGCATAACAGCTGTGCAAAAAGAACAAGAGATAGAGTTCATTAAAGAGCCTCTAGGGGCCTCTTCTTGGTTTTGGAGTTATCAGATTGAGAAAGATCACACAATTTTAATTCAAAAAAATAGCACTTCTGTTTCTTGAAATTCCTTTGTTCCTTAATCTTGACAGGTGTCGTCTTTGCTGTGTTAAATTTAGCAAACTCGTGTGATGTGAGTCTCTTATCTGAGATTTATTTAAAGCTGTTTTTTTATCGGTATGGTAACGATTTGTCAAATATTTTATTTTATCAAGTTGTTTTATTAGCGAGTACAGCTCTTCTGCTCTTTGATCGAGCTCTGCCTGAGATTTTTTATAATTTGCTGAAGCTAGGCTAACTTCTTTTTGAGCCGTATCCTGTTCTTGGATAGCTATTTTAGTAGCCTTTTGGATTTTCCTCCATTTCTGGATAGCAGCTTTTCGAGCTTGGAGAGTTTCATCACAATTATTTGACAGATTGTGATCGCGAGCAGTTATCCAAATTTTATGAGCTGCACTACGGTCTTCGTTAGCTTTTTCAACATTTTTGTTAGCCGTTACCAGCATGTCGGAGGCTTTTTTAGTTTGAATCTCAGCTTGATTGACTTTCTCAAGGGCTGTTGCAACTATAAGGGACATTTTAGATATGCTGATATCTAACTTAGAAACTAGCTTAGTTTTTTTGGGAACTTTAATAGAAATAGATAAGGGGGCCTGCGAGGGGCCTGCGATAGGTGAAAATAACTTACGCATCCCAATGATCAATGTAATTACTCCAATGATGGCTACAGGGCCTTTCCAGCCAATTCTACAGCCAATCTGAATAGAAGCATTTTTGATAGCAACTAGATCGATACCTTTGACTTTATTATAAACCCAAGCACGCCCTTTTTGTGCAACAAAAGGCATTGAGGGCATGTAATTGTTAAAACTTGTAATATGCATAATAAGCCTTATTATTAATTAGAAATATAAAAAAATTATATCATAATTCTGAATTTATTAATAGCAAATGCTTGTCAATTATAGGTTAACTTAATCTTTTGGTTTTTAGTCAGTTAGGATATGGTTTTAGGGCCTTGGGCTATTAGGGGTCTGTGCCTTATTTATATTACAACATCCTAAGATTGATTTTTTTTTGAGAGCGTTTAAAATAAATAATTTACTTTAGTGATCAAATAATGAAATTATTTTCCGGAAAAGGCGTTATTAGGGCATAGTGGGTAAAAGAACCTTTTTGAAGGAATATATGAACGAACAAACAACTGACCGTCTGAAAAGCATTCAAAATCGCCTCCTTCACATGTGGAGGTATCTTTGACCTGGCTACAAAAGAATCCGCTATTCAAGAGTTGCAGCAGAAGATGGAAGAGAGCGATTTCTGGCTAGATAACATCAAGGCTCAAAAAACTATTGCAGAATGCAATCAATTAAAGTCATGGACATTGCCCTACCAAGAGGTTCAGCAGCGATTTCAAAATGTGGAAGCCCTTTTGCCAGAGGCTGAAGAGACTTCCGATACGGCACTCATGGCCGATCTTTATCAAGAGCTAGCCATTGTAGAAAAGCAGTTGGAAGAGCTAGAAGTTCGCAAGATGCTGTCTGGTGAAATGGATGGGAAAAATTGTTATCTGAGTATTAATGCAGGAGCTGGAGGGACAGAGGCATGTGATTGGGCGCTCATGTTATCTAGGATGTATTTGAGATGGGCATCTCGCAGGGATGGGACATCGAAGTATTAGATACGGTAGAAGGGGATGTCGCAGGGATTAAGAGCATCACTTACAAGATATCTGGACCTTTTGCTTATGGTTATTGTAAAGCAGAAAAAGGAGTTCACAGGCTTGTTCGCATATCTCCCTTTGATGCGAATGCTAAAAGGCATACGAGTTTTGCCTCTGTCGATGTGACACCCGAAATTGACGATGACATTCAGATTGCAATTAAACCTGAAGAGATTAGAGTAGACACCTACAGGGCCTCAGGAGCGGGTGGACAGCACGTCAACAAGACCGATTCTGCCGTCCGCATGACACATCTTTCTTCTGGCATTATTGTCTCTTGCCAGAAAGAGAGGAGTCAAATTCAAAACCGCGAATCTTGCATGAAAATGCTACGTGCCAAGCTCTATGAAAAAGAGATGATGGAGCGTAAAGCTAGAGTGGAAGAGATGGGGGGCGAAAAAGGGAAAATGCCTGGGGTAGCCAAATCCGCAATTACGTCTTTCAACCCTATACACTTGTAAAAGATACCCGCACTGGTTACGAGGTAGGAGATGTAAAAGGAGTTATGGATGGAGAAATTGATGGTTTTGTGCTAGCCTTTCTGAAGGAGTTTGGTTAATGGCTGTAGAACATGATATTAGATATACCTATGTAACAGACATCATGTACTTAAAGCAGTGGTTGCAAGCTCCTGGAATGTTGCGATTTTTCCCTATGACAACAGGGAAAGAGCGGGAAGATGCGGCACAGTGCTGGATTGGTTTTTGCAGGTGGAGCTGTAGTCTTACAGCAACGGTTGGACATGTGCCTTGTGGTATAGGCACACTTTTCTCATGCCTTACAAAAAAGTAGCCCATCATTGCCTGGCCAAAGTGATTGTTGACCCTAAGTGGCAGCGACAAGGTATTGGCAGCTCTCTTGTAAGGAATTTAAAACATCTCGCTAAAAATTATTTTCGCTTAGAGATGATGGATATAGAGGTGTTCGAGGGTAATCCTCTTATTGAGCTCTTACAAAAAGAGGGATTTCATGAAGTCTTTAGGCAAGAAAAGTTTGTTAAAGAAGAGGGGAATATAGAGCTCGTATTTTCATGGAGGCAAAACTGTGACAGTCGATATAAGGCCTGCCGTTTTAGAAGATATTCCTTATTTAAGTGCTTTCCTTAACGATCCTACGGTACTCCAGTGGTACCCAATGACAGATGCAAGAGAGGTGGAAGATTCTGTCCGTATCTGGACAGGGTATATTCAGCTACGAGCCGCTTTAACATTATGCCTAGATGGAATCCCTATTGGCATGGCAAACCTCTACATTTCTCCTTTTCAAAAGTTAGCACATCAAACCCTATTTTCTATTTTGATCAATGAACGCTACCGTGGCCAGGGATTTGGAACGCTATTGATGGAAAGATTGATAAAATTTGCCAAAGAAGAGCATAAAATAGAGCTCCTTCATCTAGAGGTCTATGATGGGAATCCCGCGATAGGTCTTTATAAAAAAACAGGTTTTATTGAATATGGGCGGCATCCCCATTTTATCAAATTAGAAAACAAGTATGTGGATAAAGTTTTAATGCAAAGAGAGCTGTAATTATGGCAGGACATAGTAAGTGGGCAAATATCAAGCACCGTAAGGGAAGGGCTGATATCATCAAGGGGAAGATTTTTTCTCGGATTACAAAAGAGATCATCACGGCAGTCAAACATGGAGGACCCGATCCTAAGTCCAACCCTCGCTTGCGCCTTGTTCTTCAGAAGGCAAGAAGCGCCAATATGCCGAATGATAATATCGAGCGTAACATCAAAAAAGCTAGCAGCGCAGACCAAGCCGATTATCAAGAGGTAACCTATGAGCTTTATGGGTATGGAGGCGTTGGTATTTTTGTGGAGATCATGACGGATAATAAAAATAGGGCTTCTTCCGATATGCGGATTGCAACCAATAAAAGAGGTGGTAATATTGCAAACCCTGGAGCTGTTGCGTTCAACTTTGATCGTAAAGGGGTGATTCAAGTTCTGAAAAAAAATGGAAAAGAGGATGAAGTGTTTCTAATCGCTACAGAGGCGGGGGCTGAAGATTTTGAAGGGCATGACGATATCTACATCATCACAACTCCTCCCGAAGCACTTTTTCAGGTAAAAGATGCTTTGGATCAACACTCTATCCCTTCAGAATCAGCAGAGCTTGAAATGATTCCCAAAGTGTACATCGAATGCAATGCAGAAGATACAAAAGCAAATGAAGAACTCATTGATTGGATTGAAGCATTAGACGATGTCGATGCTGTTTATCATAATATGAAATGATATTATATTTAGGAACAGATCCTTCCCATTTTGTAGGCGTAGGCCCGGTAGTTCACTACCCGGTGATCAAGCTAGTTCCGAAAGCTATTCCTCCCTATATTTTTGAAGAAATCCCTTCTTATACACACTGCATTTTTACCAGCAAAAATGCAGTTTCTATTCTCAAGCAACAGCTTTCTTTAAAGGTTTTAGAAAAAAAAACCATCATTGCAGTCGGGGTTGTAACAAAGGCAAGACTAGAAGAGGAGGGGCTTGTAGTAGCAGCTGTCGCACAGCAAGAAAGGCAAGAAGGTGTCGTGGAGCTGTTAAAGAGCATGTCAATTGAGAAGGCGCATATATTTCTTCCCCATTCTCTGCGTGCTAGAGATGTATTGGAGAGATTTTTGATTGATCATCAGATCCAGCATCGCATCTGTGATCTCTATGACACAGTAACGCAAAAATTAGAACCACTCCCAGATCTTAGAATGATCGAGACCATTGTTTTTACAAGCCCTTCAACGGTGGAGGCCTTTTTCGAAATTTTCTCTTTTCTACCTCCTGAAAAAAGAACAATTTGTATTGGCCCTATTACACAAGAGGCCCTAAATACATATTTGACCAGAAAAGGGAGTAGGTTTATCCTCGGGAATCACCAAGAAGGAGATGTATGAACTATAAGCTTCCCGACATGCCTTACGATTTTAATGAGTTAGAACCTGTCATATCCGCACAAATCATGGAACTTCACTACACGAAGCACCATCAAGCGTATGTGACAAATTTAAATACAGCCCTTGAAAAATATCGAGAAGCTGAGAGTAAATCAGATATAGGGGCAATGATCGCTCTTGAAGCAGCCATTAGATTTAACGGTGGAGGACATATTAACCATTCTATTTTTTGGACTAATCTTGCGCCTGTCGGTAAGGGTGGAGGAGAGCCTCCTAAGGGTAGTTTGCTCCATGCGATCGAAAAAACATTTGGATCTTTAGATCAGTTCATTGAAAAATTTAGCACTCAGACAGTAGGTATCCAGGGCTCCGGATGGGGGTGGCTAGGGTATGATAAAGGCAATAAGCGGCTCATCACAACAACGTGTCCAAACCAGGACCCTTTAACTGTGCAGGGGTTTGTGCCTCTTTTAGGGATTGATGTCTGGGAGCACGCCTATTACCTCCAGTATAAAAATGTGCGGGCTGAATATGTAAAAAATATTTGGAAAATAGTAAACTGGAAGAATATTGAGGGGCGGTATCAAGAATCATTATAAATTTTTATTGAATAGGTGGAGCTCAGGGTTCTGAGCTTGTTTTCTTTTAATTTTTATATTATCATAGTGTGTATAACTATTTTTTAATTTAGGTTGTGCATGTTTAAAAATCTTTTTACTAGGCCGCTAATTAAGGTCCAGACCGTTAAGAAAGATGACTATAGCGGCTGGATCAAATGCGCAGGTTGCGCAGAGTTAATCCACGATAACGAGTTAGAAAAGAACAATTCCTGCTGTCCAAAATGTGACTACCACTACAGGCTAACAGGAATGCAACGTATAGATGTCCTAGCGGACGCAGGTTCTTTCAAAGAGCTGTTCACGCAGTTCCAAGCAATGGATCCCTTAGATTTTGTTGATACAGAGGCATACAAAGATCGTATGCAAAAAGCTCAAAAAAAAACGGGTAGAGATGAAGGGGCAATTGTTGGGACGTGCTCGGTAGAGGGTATCACGGTTGCACTCGGTGTTTTAGACTTTAGCTTTATGGGCGGGTCGATGGGCTCGGTAGTGGGCGAAAAGCTAACTTCTATTATCGAATACGGTCTTCAAAATCAGCTCCCAGTTGTGATTGTTTCTGCTTCAGGGGGCGCTAGGATGCAAGAGTCTATCCTTTCTCTTATGCAAATGGCAAAAACATCAGCAGCTTTAGGTAAATTACACGAAGCAGGATTGCCTTATATTTCTATCTTGACCAATCCCACAACAGGTGGCGTGACGGCTTCTTTTGCTTCTCTAGGTGATATTATTATAGCAGAGCCCGATGCGTTGATTGGTTTTGCTGGATCGCGGGTGGTCGAGCAAACAATTGGTCAGAAGCTTCCTCCTGGCGCTCAAAAATCAGAGTTTTTGCTTGAAAAAGGGATGATCGATTGTATTGCTTGTCGACATGAATTAAAAAATAAGCTACATTTATTTTTACGTTTTCTAACAGGAAATGCGCGTCATTTTAAAGAGTTTTCAGAGATGGATGAAAGGTCTTTGAGAAAAATGCCGCAGAAGCTCAAGGAGCTTTTAGTTACTGGAGAACCAGAGTTAATCAATGCCAAGTGAACATAAAAGTGTAGATGTTTCTATTACTGTTTCTAAAGGAGCTAAGCCTCCTATTTATTCTTCAGCTCTAGCTGCCGGGGCGGATGTGAGTGCTTATCTTTCTGCTGATATTATTATAGAGCCTGGGTCGACAGCTTTAATCCCTACGGGATTGCGTTTAGCTATACCAGAAGGTTTCGAGATTCAAGTGAGACCCCGTTCTGGTCTTGCTTTGAAATATGCAATTACTGTTCTTAATTCCCCTGGGACAATCGATGCTGATTATCGAGGAGAGCTTGGAGTGATCCTTATCAATCATGGGAAAGAAAGTTTTACGGTGACCCCTGGTATGCGGGTTGCCCAAATCGTGTTAATGCCGGTATGTAAAGCAGCTTTTATCTTAGAAGAAGAGTTGACAACGACTTTACGTGGAGAGGGTGGGTTTGGACACACAGGTACGCATTAAGCTTTTACGTAAGAGAGATCGATTTCTTTATTTATTGATTAAATTACGGCATTTTTTGAGAAAGGGAGAAGGTTTGTCAATTGCTGAGTATTTAGATGATAGGCTTGTTGTATTCTTAGATGTTGAGAGGCAAGATGAAGCTCTCAAAAAGCTTGTATCTACTTTAGATGAAAGCCACAAGTTAATAGATAAAGATGCTTTTTATAAAGCGATTCTTGATCGAGAAAAAATTGTGTCCACAGGCATTGGACTGGGAGTTGCAATTCCCCATGCTAAGCTTCCTGGTTATGAAGATTTTTTTATCTCTATCGGCATTCAGAGTGGAAGAGGGATAGACTGGAATTCTTTAGATGGCTCGCACGTTCACCTTGTTTTTATGATTGGAGGCCCTGACAATCAGCAGACAGCCTATCTCAATATCTTATCTCGTTTAACAACTGCCATCAAAGATCCCAAAAGAAGATTGTCCCTTTTAAATGCAACTTCTGCTAAACAAGTGATAGAGCTATTTAAAGAATGTTAAGGTGATCATGGACTTAAAGATTAAAGATGTTGCAGAACTTCTCGACGTATCTGAAACCACCATCCGTCGTTGGTTAAAAGATGGTAAAATTCCTGCCTATCAGCTCAACCATCAGTATCGTTTTAGTAAAAGTGAAATTGAAGACTGGATGATGAAATGTAAACTAGGAAAAGAAGGGTTTTCTCCTTTTGGGGAAAGGCAAATTTATCCCCTTCCAAGCGACACAACTCCTCCTTATCGAGGGGGGCTTCAGTCATTTAGCCTTTATCGGGCAATGCATAAAGGGGGCATCTTAAAAGACATTCCAGGGAAAAATAAGGCTCAAATCATCAAGAATGCCATGCAAAAAGCAGCTCCTCGGATAGGGTTTGATCCTGAACTCATCACCGAGCTCTTAATGGATAGAGAGGCGCTCATGTCAACGGCTTTGAATAACGGGATTGCAATACCTCACCCTAGAGACTCTATTCTTGAGCATCCTGGATCAGATATGATTTTAACTGTTTTTCCCGAAAAACCCATCGATTACGATTCTTTAGATGGGAAGCCAGTGCATACATTGTTTTTTCTTTTTCTTGTTCTGACAAAACGCATCTCCATCTTTTATCCAAGCTAGCCCATTTGAGTAGTCAAAAAAATGCTCTCGAACTTTTAGTGCAGAAGCCTACAGCAGAAAGATTGCTCGGCTACGTGAAAGATTGGGAGCCTTCTGTCCGTAATTAGGAGCTGGGCAAGAATAATTGCTATATTTGGCGTTGTCCAAATATAGCAATTATTCTTGCCCCAACCCCTAATTGTTTGCTCCTTTTTTATTTGAAAAAAGAGATCCTTTCCTTATACTGCTGTATTTAACTGAGCGGTGAGCTCGGTTTTGCTCGTCTAAAATATTATAAAGAGGATTATGAAAAAGGGACTTTTTGCTAAGAAATCGATCGGAGCACTTCTTAAAGATGCTTCTGAATCGAAGCATGGACTGAAGCGAACATTGGGGCCTTTCAATTTGACTGCGATGGGTATCGGAGCTATCATTGGGGCTGGACTTTTTGTTCTTACAGGAGAAGCTGCAGCCAAATTTGCAGGACCTGCAGTTGTTATTTCATTTATAATAGCAGCAATTATTTGCGCTTTAGCGGCGCTTTGCTATGCAGAGTTTGCTTCTTTAATTCCAACATCAGGTAGTGCCTACACATATGCATACGTCACAGTGGGCGAATTTTTTGCATGGATTATGGGGCTTGCGCTGACACTTGAGTACCTTTTTTCTTTTTGTACAGTTGCTGTTGGATGGTCAGCGTATTTTGGAAGTCTCATGAAAGACTTGGGATGGGAGATTTCTTCCATAGTGGCCAAGTCACCTTTGGTTTATGACATTGATTTTGGCTGGGCGTCTACAGGGAGCTATTTAAACTTGCCTGCGATTATCATCATTGCTTTGATTGGATGGATGGTGTCTGTGGGTGTAAAAACAGCCGCTGTTCTCAATAACCTTCTTGTGTTTGTGAAAATCGGCATTATTCTTTTATTCATTGCTTGTGGGATAGCATATATCAAAATAGACAATTTAACCCCTTTCATCCCAGCCAATACCGGTGTGTTTGGAGAGTTTGGATGGAGTGGAATCTTTAGAGGAGCAGGGATTGTTTTCTTTGCCTTCTTGGGTTTTGATGCTGTTTCAACGCTAGCGCAAGAGTCGAAGAATCCTCAGAAAGATATGCCAATTGGAATGTTAGGATCTCTTAGTATTTGCACAATCTTGTACATTGTTTTTGGACTTGTTTTGACAGGTATCGTGAGCTACTCTCTTCTCGGCGTTCCTGATCCTATTGCGGTTGCTGTCAATGCACTAGGGCCTCAATTTACCTGGTTGCGCCTGATTGTGAAGATTGCAATTTTAGCAGGACTAACGTCTGTGATTCTCGTCATGTTGATGGGTCAGGCAAGGGTTTTTTACGCAATGGCTCAAGATGGCCTTCTTCCAAAAATGTTTGGAACCATCAGCCAGAAATTTAGAACCCCTTTGCTAACGACAATCGTGGTGACATTAGCAGGTATGGGTATTGCTGGCTTTTTGCCGGTCGATATTTTAGGTCAGTTGACATCAATGGGAGCGCTGTTTGTGTTCGGTATGGTATGCTTTGGGATCTTGATCCTACGCTTTACCCAGCCTCATCTCCATCGGCCTTTTAGAACACCCTTTACACCTTGGGTGCCTCTATTGGGAACCCTCTCTTGCCTTTTCTTGATGATCTTGATGCCAGGTGTAACGTGGCTCCAGCTCCTTGCCTTTATGGTAATAGGTTGCTTGTTCTACTTTATGTATGGAAGACATCATAGCAAGTTGCAAAAGACTCTCAAGTAATGCGGGCGCCGCCAAGGCAGCAATCGTCTTGATAAAAGACGATTGACTGCCGAGGGGTAATTGCCCTTTGAGGTGTCAGAAAAGAAACTACAAGGTAGTCTTTTTCGATTTTTTCAATCACGCACTCCTGATCTTTCTGTCGGTAGCGGATTTTTGCATGGCAGTGAAAGGGCAGCTGTGGAGCCTTTCCACTGATCCAGTGAATGTCTGAGGCTGTCAGTCGAGAAGAATAAAGAGCAGGATGATCTTCCCCTTGCTCGACATAGATGATGTTTTTTTCTACATCTTTACCTACAACGAACCAGGCATCTCCCGGGCCCCCAATTCCAAGCCCTTTTCTTTGTCCGAGTGTGTGGTAAGCTACACCCCCGTGCTTTCCCACCACCTTACCACTTAATGTTTGTAAATTCCCTTCTTGATAGGGGATGAACTGGCTTAAAAAAGGGCGAAAGTTTCTCTCCCCGATAAAACAAATACCTGTACTATCCTTTTTTCTGAGGTTGCAAGCCCATGTTTAGCAGCAATGGCTCGCACTTCTTTTTTGTTAAACCACTCAGAGGGAACAAGACCTTTTCTAATGTTTTGGTTTGAAGTGTATATAGAAAATATGTCTGATCTTTATCTTGATCTATACTTTTTAACAGTCTTTTATGATCTGTTTTTGCGTAGTGCCCTGTTGCTAGAAAATCAGCACCTAGGTCAATTGCTTTTTGAAAAAACACCTTAAACTTGATTTCTCGATTACATAGCACATCAGGATTCGGCGTGTATCCTAGTTTGAGCTCTTCTATGAAGTTGGTAAAGACATTATCCCAATATTCTTTTACAAAATTCACAGAAAAATAAGGGATATCAATTTGCTTGCAGACTTTGACGACATCTTCGTAATCTTGTGAGGAGAGGCAGACGCCCTCGCTTGTTTTCTCTTCCCAATTCTTCATGAAGAGGCCGATGACCTCATAACCTTGCTCTTTAAGGAGCAAAGCAGCCACAGATGAATCGACCCCCCTGACATGCCAACAACAACTTTTTTTTTCATAATTGTAGAGGCAGTATACTAAAAATTCTGGAAAAAAGTGACCTTATACCATTTCCAACAAATAAATTTACATTTCAGCTGCGTGAAAGCCGCCGTAATATGAATTTATTTGTTGGAAATGGTATTAAAAAGTATTGATACGGACTTGAGAAGGGTTAATGAATAGCTTCCCTGTTTTGATCGGCCAATAGAGAACAATAGCTGCAGGATTGGCGCCCATGTGGGGATCCAGTTATAGATAGGCTTTAACTCTCTAAGGCGGCTTTCTTCTGTCCCTAAAATGGATGCAAAGAAATGTTTATCAAGATGGTAACTGCCAAGGCTTTTTTCTGCCCAAAGGCTTAATAAAGCTGGATTTTGCTTGAATACGATCACCCCTGAGTTGAATACCATGCCTTTGTCATCCCTTTCAAGGCAGAGCCCCATCTCTTCATTGCCCGTCAGTTCTGCAAATAAGCAAGAGAGATCGCTTTGCACCTCACAATTAAGCTCCATCCAGATAGTCTCTGCAAAAGGGGATAGCTGTAGAATCTGAGGTTTTGTAGGCCCTTTCTTGCTTCCAAAGGATGGTTGGATGACAGCCCCTTTCTCTTGAGTCCAGGCAAGGCCTTTCTTAGACATGCCACAATTGACAAAAGCAACAGGGTAGGTGTTATGTCGACTATACGCTGCCCACCAGCCGGCTAGTAGCCATTCAGAGTGAGAATCGACAGCGACCAGTATCCCTTTTCCCATAACAAGCTCTTTTTGCTCTGTTTATAGCAATTATTCCATTTTTATAAGACAAAAAAAAAGCAGGGGATTTTTCCCCTGCTTAGTGAAAG
This sequence comes from Rhabdochlamydiaceae bacterium, assembly GCA_047459655.1. GTDB lineage: Bacteria > Chlamydiota > Chlamydiia > Chlamydiales > Rhabdochlamydiaceae > CANJJB01. The sequence goes on along the minus strand of JAJREF010000001.1, from coordinate 672,740 downwards.
TCTTATTCATCAGAATAAGACTCTATGCGGAAGCTGGATGCTTACCCGCGAGGACGGTCTCTACGACCTCTTCCTTCGCCGCCACCCCATCCACCACCACCGCCACGGCGTTCGCCTTGGCCAGAACGTTCACGTTCTTGTGGAGGACGTGCTGTATTAACAACAAGTGTGCGTCCGCTTAGTTGTGCCCCGTTGACTCCTTCGATAGCTTTTTGAGCATCGTCGGCACTTTCCATTTCGACGAATCCAAAGCCTTTAGATTGGCCTGTGAATTTGTCTGTGATAATGCGCACAGAAGATACCGGACCAAATTGTCCGAATAGATCTTTCAATTCGTCTTCTGTAGTACTATATGGAAGGCTTCCAACGTACAATTTCTTATTTGAATCTTGATTCATAAAACTCCCTAACATTGTTTAATTAACAGGTAGATAATCATCTACCTTTTTTGAGATTGATTCGGATCACCCCTTCAGCGAAATTGTAAAATCGCATTGGAAGCTCGACACGGGATCAACTACTGCCGGAGAGTATAGCAAAAACCTCTTTCACAGCCTAGACATTCTTGTAAAAATAAATTAAAATATTTGCTTGTCTTCCTCTAAATAAGTCTATCTACTTAAATGTGAATCGGATGGAGCTCAAAATGAGTTTTAATCTTTTTTCTTAAGAAACAAGCAGGCATCATATGCCGATGGCAAATTGCAGTAAGTGTATACATGTCTTAGAATGTGGGGGGTGCTCAGTACAGGATATCGCCTATGCTATCCAGCTTGAGCAAAAGCAGTCCCTTGTGCAGCAACTCTTTGCTCCCTTCAATGTCGATGTATTGCCCATCATTCCTTGTAAAAATGTGTGGCACTACCGGAATAAGATGGAGTTTTCATTCTCTCAAAATAAAGCAGGCGATAGATTCTTAGGTCTCATCATTAAATCTTCTCGTGGCAAAGTATTTAACTTGCAAGAGTGTCACTTGGCTTCTCCCTGGTTTTCTGAAACGTTATTACAAGTGCGTAGCTGGTGGAATGCGACATCTTTGCAAGCCTTTAATTTTCGTTCAGGGGAAGGAGTGCTTCGCAACCTTACACTCAGAGAGAGTAAGCGCACGGGGCAAAGGCTCGTCATGCTAACCGTTTCAGGCGATCCAAACTATCCCATCCACCGATCTCATCTCACAAGTTTTGTAGAAGCAATCGGAGATCCCCATGCCTCTATATTTTTGCGGGTGCAACAATGTATACGTGGTCAGCCTACCCAGTTCTACGAACTCCATCTCAGCGGTCCTGATCACATCACAGAAGAGCTGCAGGTTCTAGGGCAGCGGTTCACCTTTAAAATTAGCCCGACTTCCTTCTTTCAGCCCAATACAGAGCAGGCAGAGCACCTTTACACCCAGGCTTTGAAGCTTGTAAATCTTTCCAAAGAGGCCCACGTATGGGATCTATACTGCGGCACGGCCACTATAGGTATGTCGATGGCTCCCCATGTCCGTAAAGTGACAGCAATCGAGCTGAATCCCACGCCGTCTTCGATGCAAAGGCCAATGCTGAGTCTAATAATATCACTAACATAGACATCATCTGTGGAGATGTAGGTAAGATCTTGAAAGATGCTTCGTTTGAGCCTCCAGACCTTGTGATCTTAGATCCACCTAGGATGGGCCTTGATCCTTTAGCCCTCGAAATGCTTCAAGCGCTTTCACCTAAGCAGATCCTCTACATCTCCTGCAATCCTGAGACACAGGTAAAAAATATCGCAGCATTAAAAGACTATACCATTGAAACAGTCCAGCCTGTTGACCAATTTCCCCACACCCGTCATATCGAAAATATTGTAGTTCTATCTTGTCTTTTTTAGATGAAATGAACTAAGCCCTGTTGACTTCCCAAGGAAACTGATGCTGCGCATCAGGATTAAAATAGTTAATACAAAGAAGATCGTAAGAGCTGGGAATTGGAGAGTTTGAGATGGGAATTGAAGGGGGATAGCCTTTGCAACTTCTGCTCCCAGTCCATTGAGCAGAGGAGTCATGGCAAGCCCCACTAAAGACATCGCAAAAAATCTTTCATGACGAGGTATTTTCAGATAGGTCATCTGGATCAAAGCAAAAAACAGTCCCATTCTAAAACCTGCGTAAATCGCGCGATGAACAAAGCTTAGAGAAATGGGGAAATGTCCAGAGATCAAAGCTACACTCCAAACTAAAACCCCACTTCCCAAAATGACTAAAGCCGCACTTAATGAGGTGGGAATCCATCCTTGCTTTCTCAGTAGCCATGTTCCTAAAAACATAGAAATAACCTTGACGATCATGGTCAGGCCAGCCGTTCTGAAAGAGTGAATTGCCATAAAGGCTATGAACTCTTCAGGTAGAGCTGACTTAAACTGGATGGCTAGCTGCTCTTGAAAAGGTGTTTCAAAACAGCTCCTCAGAAAAGCTTAGCCCAAAAAATAAAACCGCAATACTCAACAAAAACGTTGTAAAGTGAAAATCACGTAAACTGGGTTCTGTTTTCCAGCGCTCCTTAGGGACGTTAGCACATATCCTTTGAAAAATCAGCAAAACACAAACCAGGGAAAATGAGGCAATTAAAAACAAATAAGATCCCTTGAGCCACGAAGAGACCTCTCTCATGTCATAATATATTTCCTGTGTGAGTAGAGGGGAATAATAAGTTTAACCTGCAAAAAATTGAACCCAAAGGAGATGAGTCCTGCTAGGACAGAAAGCGTAAAAGCAAGGGGAATGTAATAGCGGAAAGCCTCTCCGAATTGAGAGATCTGATTGATGATGCCCCACACAATTAAGGTAATGGCTCCCACATTAAATATATCCATTGTGATGTAAAACAGCACATGTACCCAGTGGCAGGCGATAAGGGATAAAGAGACAGCTCCATGCTCTAAAATCCAATTGCCGATAGATCTTGCTTGGAGCGCTTCATGAAAAGGTAAGAGACAGAGCCCCAGCACACAGATCCATCCTGCAAATACTCCCACCGTCCAGACAAACAATTTTTTGAACGGTACATAATAAGCAAGTAGCAGGAATCCTGCGGCTCCTAGATAAGAAATGATACGCAAAGGGGTTACGATCTCTTCTCTTGGTAAGGAGTTTTTATCGAATAAAATAGCCGAGTGCATAAGGCAGTGCATGCTCACATACATGAGCCCACTTATGAAAAGCATAGGCACGAATAGATGGAGAAAAAAATGAAAAGGCTTGGACATCGCTAAATCCCCTCACTCTTTCGTATAATAAAAAAAATATTTTGCGTATATCTAATAGAGTTTTTTTTACTTGATTTGAGGGGCGTTTTCAGGCAATATGGAAATATTGATTAACAAGCTTTAAAGAAGGATTTATATGAAAGGATTAATTTTAGGATTTGTTTTGGCAGCTAGTTCGGTTTTTGCAGACGCAGCTCCAGCTCCTGCACGCGAGAATAATCTAACGCAAACATTGATGATGATCGGTGTAGCTGTTGTGTTCTTCTATTTTATCATGTGGAGACCGGAACAAAAAAGACGTAAAGCCCTCGAGCAACAACGCTCTTCTGCTAAGAAAGGCGACCGCGTAACAGCTATGGGAATCATTGGAACTGTTGTTCGTGTTCAAGATGACACAATTATATTGAAAATGGTCGATGGATCTAAAATCGAAGTTCTCAAAGCAGCGATTTCAAATGTACAACCAGGCTCTGAAGAAGAAGCTAAAGTAGAAGTACAGACGGTAGAGACAACAGAGGTTCGCTAATAGCGGGCCTTTGCTTTTTAGCTTTCTTCCTCTCCGCCATAGGACCCGTATCCAGAGTCGTCTGTTCTGTTGAGCTTGCCATATCGAGCGAGTAAGCTTTGATGCTCTTCAAGTAGCTGGTTATACCCCACTTCTGTACTCATCAAGCTGTTGTTTATCTTTTTCCTTTTCTCTGAGTGCATGTTCAAGTCTTCTTTTAAGATCTTCCACTTCTTTGCTGCTGGAAGTAGATGGTGTAGCTTTTAATGTTTCTAGTTCTTCTGTGAGCACTTTTATTTGCGCTGTGAGTTCTTGATTTTTTGCTCTGAATTCCCCTTCTAGTTTTTGAGATTTATCTTTCATATCAGCGATAAGATTTTCGTGTTCCATAGATAACTCATTTTTTTCAGCCCGGGTCTTCTCAGCTGCAAGTTGTGCATCCCTTGTTGCTTGGATTAAGTCAGTCCTGTATTTTTCCGCATTAACCTGAAGTTGTGCATATTCTAACTCGCGACTCGCATTAGTTGCATTCACTTCTTGCCACTGACGTGCTATCAGGGATTTCTCTTTTTCTAAGCTTTCTATATGTGCTTCTGCTATATGCAATTCAGCATTTGTGTTAGAAAGCTCTTTTTTCCAGTGTTCAACAGTCTCGCTTATTCCATCTCTCATTTTCATATTGAGCGCTTCGAGAGCGGCAGTTTTTTCAGCTTCTTGTTTGAGAAATTGTTCCAGAGATTCTACTCTAGCTTTAGCGCTCGCAAGATTTTGTTCTTGAGTTTTGAGCTTCATTTGTTCTGCTTGTAGGGACACGAATGATTGTGTAGCAGCTCTTTCAGCTCCTTCGGCTCTAGCAAGGGCTTCTTTATACCGCTCCTGAACTTCTCTTAGCTGTGTTTCTAAATCGTTGCGCTCTTCCTCTAATTCAGCAGATGGAGCTAATTTGTTTAGTTGTTGGAGCTCTTGTAATAATTGTTGTATCTTTTTCTGGTTGCTACCAAGCTCTGCTTCAAAGTCCTTTCTCTCTCTTTCAACAGTTTCGCTAACTTCTGCAAGCTTTCTTTCAGAGGTTTTTAAGAGGCGTTGAGTGTGTTCGATCTCTTTTTGCTGTTTATCTACCAGGTCTCTAGCTTTTTTAAGTTCTTCTTCTATGCCTTGGTACTCTTTGAGTTTTTGTTGAAGATGTTTTACCTGTTTTTTTAATTCTGCATTTTCCTTCTCGAGAGTATCGAGCGCGCTTAATGTCTCGGCTTCTTTTGCTTCTAGTTTTTCCATTTTAGCAGTCATATGATTGATTTCTGATTCAAGACGATCGTTCTGATGGCCTGCTTCGGACAACCGTGTTTTAAGTTTGTCATTTTCTTCTGCGTAAACCTGATGGTGCTCTTTTAAAGACTGTGCTTTTTTTAGCTCTGTTTTTGATTCTGCTAATTGAGTTTCAATTCCGAGTTTTTCCAGTTTAAGCGCTTCTATCTCTGCAGAGGTTATTGCTAGCTGAGTTTCCATTAATTCGCGAGATCTTTCACTTTCCCCTAAATTAGCTAGTGCTTTTTCTAATTGAAGTGATACTGCTTGACGACCTTGAGTCATCGCATCGTTGGCACGGGTTTGTTCTGCTAGGTTAGTTGAGAGTTCTCTATTTTTTTGCTCGGCCGCTTCTAATTTGTCTGCTAGTATTTGATGCTCTTTTTTGGCATCTCTTAGAGTTTGTTCTAGATCTTTGGTTTCTCTTTCGCTTGCAGCTAATAACTGTTTTGTATTATCTACTATTTTTTGATCTTCGAATAACTGTGCCTCTAGTGTGTGTTTAACACCTTGTAATGCTTCAATTTGAGCTTCAAGGGCCGCTATACTAGCTTGTTTCTCAGCTAGTTTTTCTAACTGTCCTTCGAGGTTTCTATTTGTCTCTTCTAAGCCATCATGCGTTGCCTTAAGCATTCGATATTCTTCCTGAGATCTTTTTAACTCATCATTAAGGGTATTGATTTGTTCTACGTGTCCAGCTGATTGTTCCTGAGCTTTATGTAAGGTAGTCTCGAGTTGAGTTTTTTCTGCTTCCAATGCTTGGTGTTTTTCTAAAAGGGCCTTCAGACTAGTTTGCACTTTATCTAATTGTGTGGTTAGTTCTTGTAACGTATTTGCTGAATCCGCAAGCGGTTGGGGTAGCGCAGGGGAATCTGTAGTTGCTACAGCTGTAAGAGGGGCGTGTGTAGCTGTGGCAGAATTTCTTGCATCTCTCATCGTAGCGATAAAGAGCGTTGTTAATCTTGTATATTCGGTGTTCTCAGTTTGGCATTCAAATATAGGGGTAGTCGTGGTATTGCCAGATGCTATTACTGTTTTTAGCCAGCCAGTTGATGTTGATTTTATAACAACGGTAGTCGGGGGCTGCCCATGTTTTAGGGTGGCTTTGGTGTGAGAAACATCTAGAGAAAAATTTCCTTTGGCATCTTCAGCTATGAGCCTAATGATTGTACCGATGAGATCGGGTAAGTTAGAGCCTTCAATTTTTTGCTTGAGGCTTGTAAGATCTACATACTCAGCTTGAGCGCTTGAGCTTGCAAAATACTTTCCCTCGCTAATTTGTGTAGAGCCTATGTTCGTTGTCATGGCTTGCCTTATTTTTATTATAATATAATTTTAACAAAAAATTAATTATATGTAAATTAAAATTTAATTATAATAGTATTCGCAATACACTGATTATTAAGTATTTGCAATTGATTGGAATGGGCTTTTTGCGTAAGATGAGTTATCAAAAATAACCCCGTATTTCAGCTGGGTGAAAGCTGCTCCAATTCAAAGATCAAAAAGGCGTGTGTTTGCTTCTCGTAGTCCCTTGTTAACTTGTTCTTGTTGGGGGGAGGCCTTTTCTTGAGAATTAGAGGGTTCATCAAGTGCAGCTTTTGCTTTTGACAGTGCTATTTGGGTTTTTTGTAGCTCTAAAAAATAGTTGCTAACAGCAGCAGTGCTTTTAGGGCAACCTCTAGCTAATTGCATTTGTTTTCGGGAGAGATGTTGGAAGAATTCATCGATGTGTCCATGATTTTTCCTTGGTTATTTAGATAGTTCTACTCTATCGAGGAGGGTGTATAAATTCTTTAAAAGGCTTTGTATGTCTCTACGGCCTTCTTGTTCAAATTCTTCCAGGTTTGATCGGATGACATTTATAGTTTCTTTAAGGATGCTCAGTTCTTGATGGGGGTCTGATGGGGAGCTTTCTGTTTGATCGGTTGGATCATAGGTGTATTCTACTAGTCCTTCACTAGCATATCCTTCATCGGAATGTATTGGGACGAGAGGTGGCCGTGCAGATAGTTCTGCTTCATATGCATCTAGCTCTCTAATTAGTGCATCTACTTTGGTTTTTAGGGATGTGTTTTCACGTTGTAGGGATGTGTTTTTATTTTGTAGAGTTGTCAGCTCCTTTGATAGGTCAGCATTTTCTTTTTGCGCATCGGTTGCTTCTTGAATTTTTCTGGAAAGAGAAGCTTTGGTGGCCTCTAGCTTTTCCATAGTTTCCTTAAGTTCTTTGGGTTCGTCTGATGTTGTTAGGGGGCTTCCCGGAGAAACTCAACCAAACTTTGTAGTCCAGCTATTTCTTCTTTTTGTTTCTCTATGAGGGTTGCCTTTGTATCTGTTTTAGGGGTGATCTTTTTTTCAACAGGAGTGGCAGGAGGCAAGAGGTTTTTCTGAGCTATTGCACTAACTTCGGTGCTTAAGGGTGTTTGGGGTGTATCTTCGATTTCGCTGTCTGTTGTTAAGCAGATTTTAAAATACTGATCCATTACTTTTGTATAATCATCCATAATTATCCATAATTAATTGTTTTTATATAAATATAATTATATAAAAAATTTACTTTAATTAGAACAGTTATATTTAATATAAGTTTTTGCTTTTTATTATAATTTAAGCTTAGTTCTTTGGAATAGAGGGGGTTAGGGACTGTAAAACAATAAAATAAAAGATTTCACCGCTCCAAGTCGTTTTATTGTTTTATAGTCCCTTAAATCGCTTGCCTCCAAATGTGGTGGGTTGTATACATAAGTGCTTGCTGTTTTAGAGGTTAGATGTGTTATATTAAGTGCTTAATTATCAGCATTATATGTTTTTTAGAGGGGCTTTCTGCGGAGCCTCAGGCTGTATACCTTTCATGGACGCATGATCCGACCCAAACGATGGTAATTCATTGGATAGACGAGGATGATGGGGGGTCGTGGGTCTATTCTCAAAAGATAGGGGAGAAGGAGTGGGTTAAGACAAAGGACAAGGTAAGGGTCATAGAAGATAGCCGGATGCGTATCCATGTGGTAGAGCTCACAGGGCTGACTCAGGATGGGGCTTACCAGTTTCGGGGTAGGGGATGAGCCGGAGATTTATACATTCCAGACGCTTGGAGAGAATAAGCCTTTGAAATTTGTTGTGGGAGGGGATGCTTACTACAAGAGAGATTTGTTCGAGAAGATGAATAAAGAGGTTGCTAAGCAAGATCCAGATTTTGTGGTGATGGGAGGAGATATTGCTTATACGGTAGGTGGTGGCCGTGGAATTTTTAAAGGAAGAGAGTGGGAAATTAGTCGCTGGAAGGCATTTTTCAAGGCATGGCAAAGCGGGCTTGTTAAAAGTAATGGGCACCTCATTCCGATTATCCCTGTTGTGGGCAATCACGATGTGAGACGGAAAGACTCAGATCAGGAGGCACTGTTTTATAAGTTCTTTTCTCTTCCTAGAGAGTATGAGGCATATCAGGTCATAGATGTTGGAGAGGATGTGAGTCTGTTTCTTCTAGACACAGGGCATACATCTCCTATAGACGGGGCTCAAACGGATTGGCTGAATAAGGTATTGGAAGAAAGGAGGGATCGAAAAGTGAAACTGGCGGGATATCACATCGCTGCATTTCCGTCTTTCTACTCTTATGACAAGGGAGTTTCTGTTAAAATTCGAGAAAATTGGGTCCCTCTTTTTGAGCGCTATGGTGTCTCTGCTGCATTTGAGCACCATAATCACTGCTATAAAAGGACCCATCCTATCAAAGAGGAAAAAATTGATCCGCAAGGGATTATTTATTTAGGGGATGGATCATGGGGTATCCCTCCGAGAATACCGCTGAAGCCGGGTGTCATTTGGTATTTAGCAGAAACTAGAAGTGAGAATGCTTATTTTTTAGTGTCTATAGAAAATGGAAAAGTTGTTATTGAGCCGCGTAGAAATAATGGGAAGCTCATTGAGCCAGTGATTACTGTGCAACAACCTCTTTAGAAAAAAATGGGATGGCTGAGGGTGTCTTGGAAGGCGATGGAGACATCAACGGTGTGGCCATGAGATGTAAGTTTGTCTTGGATGATTTTAAGGGCAAGTTCGGGGGAGTTGCATTCTTGGGATAGGTGGGCAAGGTGGATGTGCTTGAGTTTGGGATGGAAGATTTCTAGAAGGAGGTCTGCGCATTCGTCATTGGAAAGGTGCCCTTGCCTGCTAAGAACGCGCTGTTTATAGGTACTGGGGCGGTTTGAGGCATAGACCATCGAAGGTTGGTGGTTTGACTCGATGTAGAGGTAATCGCACTCTTTGAGGTTGTTTTTTACAAGGGTTGTAACAAAGCCGAGGTCGGTGCAAAAACCGCATTTGAGGGTGCCTGTGCGGATTGTGAAGGCAACAGGATCTAAGGTGTCGTGTTGGATGCTAAAGGGGTGGACTTCGATATCTCCAAATTCAAAGGTTTCCCCGGTGGAGAAGATTTTAAATTTGGGGCACTCATCTAAATTATCGTGGATGGCTTTAGCTGTATCTGCATTTGCAAAGATGGGAATTTTATGGCGTAGGGCGAGAGTGACAAGGCCTTTGATGTGGTCGGTGTGTTCATGGGTGATGAGAATGGCATCGATATCTTTCAAGGAAACATCAAAGGTGTCTAGCGAGTGTTTAATCTTTTTTTCGCTGATTCCTGCATCGATAAGGATGCGTGTATTATTCGTGCCAAAATAGATGCAATTTCCTTTTGATCCAGAAGCTAGTGGGCGAAATCCATTCATGAGTTGGGTAAGCTATTTTTCTTTTTCCAGGCAATGGTGATACAGGTTGCGCCTACAGAAGCAAAGACAATAGCAATAAGATACATATTTAGGGGAGGAGGTTCTTCAAAATCAGGAATGAGAGATTCTTCATTCATGGCCAATTCTTCTTCTGCTTCGGGCATAAAAGAAGCTCCGAAAGCAAAAACACTGAATGCAAGAAGGATAAATCCTAATTTCTGCAGTCTGGGAATGAGTTGTTTTTCAATCTGCTGATGATCGATCAAGATCTTTCTCCTCTACTAAAACGCGCCGTGGTTTACTGCCTTCTTGAGAGCTAATGACGCCTCTGACTTCTAGCTCATCCATTAAGCTTGCAGCTCTGGCATAACCGATTTTTAGTTTTCTTTGCAAGAAAGTAGTGGAGGCGTTTTTTGTATCTATGACAATTTGGCGAGCTTGTTCATAGAGAGAATCTTTCGATTCTCCGGCACTATCTGCATTTTCTTCTTGTGCCATGCGATCAAAAGAGGGGATGAGGTAGTGGGGTGGGGCTTGATTTGTAATGAAGTCCCTGACTTGGTTCATGTCTTCATCACTGATATAGGCCCCTTGTGCGCGCATCAGGTGGGAAGAACCAGGGGGTAAAAAGAGCATATCTCCATTTCCGAGAAGGCTTTCTGCTCCATTCTCATCGAGGATGATTTGGGAGTTGACTCTACTGGCTACTTTAAAGGCGATTCTGGTGGGGAAGTTGGCTTTGATGAGGCCTGTGATTACTTCGCGTGAAGGGCGTTGGGTGGCTAAGATAAGGTGGATGCCGACAGCGCGTGCCATCTGGGCAATTCTTGCAATGGGGGTCTCTAAATCGGAAGAGGAAGCCATCATGAGATCGGCAAATTCATCGATGATGCCAACGATGGCATACATTCTTTCTGGTATTGAGATGTTCAATGAGGCTTCGAACTCTTTATTGATGGTTCTGCTATTAAAAGCAGAGATATTGCGTAGGCCTAGTTGCTTTAAGATGTCGTATCGGATCTGCATCTCTTTGACAAGCCAGTTTAAGGCAGCATAAGCTCCGTGGGCTTCTGTGATGACAGGTGCAATCATGTGAGGGAGCTTGGTGTATTGAGTGAGCTCGACTTTTTTCGGGTCGACCATGATGAGTTTGATCTCATCGGGTCTAGCATTCATGACAATGGACATCACGATGGTGTTAATGCAAACAGATTTTCCAGAGCCAGTCGCCCCAGCAATGAGGCAGTGAGGCATTTTGGCAAGATCGGTGATGAGGTGCTCGCCAAGTACTGTTTTGCCTAGCAAAATGGGGATATGGAATTTTTTGGGGCTCTGTTGGTAGTTGACAAGTAGCTCTTTAAAGCTGACTTCTTGAGGATAGGGGGAGGGGATTTCTACACCGACAGCAGCTTTTCCAGGTATGGGAGCAATGATGCGGAGGGATTTAGCTTGTAGGTTTAACGCTAAGTCGTTTTCAAGGGCTGTGATTCTTTGGACTTTTACGCCAATAGCTGGGTGTACTTCAAAAGAGGTAATGGTAGGACCGCAGTTGATCTCTCCTACTTTTGCCTCAATTCCAAAACTCATGAGGGATTCTTCTAAGATATCTGCTTTTTTCTTCAACTCTTTTTTGAGAGAGGGGTGGTCGACTTTTTTCGGGTTGGTCAAAAGAGAGGGAGGAGGGATCTGATAGGTGGTAAAATCTCCATTGTAGACGCGCTGCGCATTCAGTGCAGTGTTTCTTTTGCAAGGGTCCCGGCTTTTCTGGGGGGTCAGAAGAGACGCGGATGCGCATATCGGATCTCTCTTTCATAGGAAATGTTGTGGGATGGCTTAAGCTTTTTTCGAATTCTTCAGAGGAAGAAGAGGGTGTTTTTTAGCCAAAGATGAGACCACTTTTGGGCAAAAAGAGAGAAGGGTGTGCCCGTTAAAAGAAAGAAAGAGACGATACTTGTGATTGAGAAAGTGATCAAGGTTCCAACGTCGGAGAGGATCGTTTGGAGGTTGAATGTCAGGGAGATCTCTGTAAAGGTAATAGAATGGAACACCGCCTAAGTTATGGCGTATGACTTTTTTTGGGTAAGGGAGTTTTAAGAAAGTGGACTCTGTAATCACTTTATGCTTTAAAGCGCCAGGGATGGGCATTCCTTTTCCGTAAGGACACTGACTAGAACGGAAAAAGAAAAAACTAAAACAGAGAAGTAAAAAACTTTCATACCGAGGCTTTCGACTTTTCCATCCAGGAGGAATTTACCACCCTACCCATCCTGCAAAGGCAAGTACAAAATAAGCTGAGACGCCAAAGAGATAAGAGAAAAGCCATCCAATCCCATAACCTGTCATTCCCAGCCAGTTGGCGGAAGGGTTTTTAAAGGTAAAGCTGACAAGGGAAAGAAAACAGATCAAAACACACGCAAGAGTGAGCAAGCCCTTAGCTTCTGGGTGTTTTGTTACAACATCAGGGGAAGTAGTCTCTTTTTTGCCATCGGAACTTTGAGCTTATCTTACGCAAAAAGGATAGATCATGGATTGTTTGAAAGCTGTTGATAAATCGAATGGCACAAAACGGGTAGTATTGAATGAAGTACAACCCATTTTCTGCCATTTGGTTTTCAACGCTTTCAAACAATCCATGATCTATCCTTTGCGTAAGTGAGTTTGAAATCTAGTTGAGGTAGTTACAAACTGAGGGTTCATCGAAAATCGGTTCAAAAGAAACCGAAAATTCGACGACCCCTCAGTTTTGCAACTACCTTCAGTAACCTGAGTATATAGGGTTATCAAAATTCCAACAATGAGGCAATACCAAAAGAAGGGTTTTAGGTTCCCCTTTTCGAGTAATCTCATAGCAAAAGAAACAATCGAAAGACTTACTAAAAAGAGGTGCTAAAGCCAATAAAATAGACAGAAAAAGGTAAAGAAGAGGTTATTGGCTCTCTAAAGATTTTGAAAATTTCTAAAAATGTTCCACCTAAAATGGCAGGGATAGAAAGAAGAAAAGAAAATCTGACTGCATCTCTTGCAGACCATCCAAGAGCTCTTGCGGTGGCAATGGTAGATCCACTGCGGGAGATGCCAGGGATTAAGGCAATGGCTTGCATTGTGCCGATCAAAAAGAAATCGGTTTTGGAGATGGGCTCTTTTATTTTTTTTAGCTGAAATTTATTACCAACAAATAGAATGCCCGCTGTGACAATCAGAAACAGTCCAAGCAAAGAGGGAGCAGAGGCCATGTCTCTCACAGGTTTCAAAAGAAAGTAAAAAGGGATCAAAGGCGTTAATGAGAGAAACATCGTAAAGAGTTTTTTGCGATCGTGAGCAAAAAGGGTCATGATATCTTTTCTTAGGAAATAAATCAGCGTAATGAGAGTTCCTAGATGACATGATAAATCGAAAGAGGCACTGTCATTATTTGCTTCTAGGCCGAGCAGCATTTTGACAAATTTAAGATGTGCAGATGAGCTAATAGGAAAAAATTCTGTGAATCCTTGTACTAATCCGAGTAAAAACGCTTCTAAATTATGCATATTTTTCAAAAATGGGCGATCGACGGGCTCGAACCCGCGACATCTGGATCCACAATCCAGTGCTCTAACCAACTGAGCTACGACCGCCACAAAAGTAGAGGTAGTTGCAAAACTCAGGGTTCGTCGGATTTCGGGTTCTTTTGAACCTATTTTCGACGAACCCTGAGTTTTGCAACTATCAGTAGGCTAGTATATAGGATTGAGTGGTTACCGTCAAATTAAAGAGGTATCGGGTTCTTTTGAACCTATTTTCGACGAACCCTGAGTTTTGTAATCATCCTTAAAGAAATTTTTCCAATTAATGAGGGTCTAAAAGTTTTTAAAAGGTGAAATTTCATAGACAAGATGGATGGTTTGAAGGGATGTCTGTTCTGAAAATTCTACAAAAAAAAGAACGGATGTGCATATAATGTTCATGGCGCCCCGGAGTTAGGGCTGCATGGAAAGACAAAGTGAAGAGCATTATATTAAAAAGCCTTTTAGGATTCAGCATTCTTACGGGCAGCGTTCTCGGGGAAGATCTTTTTTTGAAGAACCGATGAGTTTAGAAAAAGAGGATGCGCACACCATCTCTTTTCAAGAAGTGCCTGTCATTGAGTTTATCCGTTTTGTCAGCCGTATTTCTCATGAGAATTTCATTTTCGATGATAAGGAGTTGGGTTTTAATATTTCTCTTTCTTCTGGAAAACCCGTAAGCTCATCTCAGGTGCTACAGGCACTTGTCAAGATTTTAAAAGTACATGGTTTTACAGTGCACAAAGAAGAAGGATATTTAGTCATCCACCGGATATCTGCAAAAGATGCTGATAAAAATTCTTTTTTAGAAAGAGCCTCAAAACCTAAAGTAGAAACAGAAAAAATTTTAGAGCTCCATCAACCTCTTTCTCCTCTTTTAAAAGATGTTGATCCTGATTTTTTGGTTTATAAAGTGCAGTACCACTCAGGTGATGAGATTGAAAGTGCCATCAAAAAAATAGCTCTTGATCTAAAAACTAAGCCCCATACATCTCATAAATATATTGATACGATCAATTCTATTCAGTGGATCAAGGCTACAAACTCTCTTGTCTGTTCAGGAGATCCTGATACGCTTTCAAGCGTAAAAAAGCTCATCGAAAGTTTAGATGTTGCCTTAAGGCAAGTATTTATTGAAGTTCTGGTTGTAGAAACAGATACGAGAAAGTCGAGCGAGTTTGGGCTGGAGTGGGCAGCGGGAGGCAAAGTTCGGGATTCAATTGGTTTTGGAACAGGCAGTTTTTCTCCTAAGGGTAACACTTCCTCTTTTGCATCGACTTTTAAAGGTATCAATGGACAAAATACGCCAACAGGTACAAGCCAAATTCCTCTAGGCAGAGGTTTTGATATGGGTGTGATCGGAGATATTATTTTTCATAAGGGGGCTTCTTTTCTCTCATTAGGGGCTTTGGTCTCAGCGCTTCAACAAGACAAAGACACCGCAATTGTTTTAAATCAAAAAATTATTACGCAAGACAATAAAAACTCTACGATCTTTGTGGGGATAATATTCCTTTTGCAGGTTCTCGTGTGGAAACGATCGGAAGTGGGCAGCAAACAACTTCTAACATTGAATACCGAGATGTGGGTGTGACTTTAAGCATTACTCCTCGTCTTGGAGAGGGGAATGTGATCACTCTTGATATCAATGAAATCATTACCGAGGCTGTTGAAAATGATTTGCACGGTGGAAGTGGGATTCACGGGATTCATACGACTAAAACCAACATGATGACCCATGTGCATGTCCCTGATAAACACTTTTTGGTATTGAGCGGGATGATCCGTAATTCTAAGAGAAATCAAAAAGCAGGAGTTCCTTGCTTAGGCAGTCTTCCTTTGATAGGTGCTCTTTTTAGCAAAGATGTAAAGAAAAGTGAAAAACGTAATGTGATTGTATTTGTTAGACCCCATATCATCAGTTCAATGGATGATTATCAAAATCTCACGCAGCAGCAAGAGGGCTTTTCAGAGCTTCCAGCACCACCTGTTCAATAGTAAGGCGCTTTTACGTGTATTTCACGATTTCTAGGCTCAACATTTCGAGCTAGTTGTAGGGACGTCGCAAGCAGATTTTCGAAGTCTTTTCGAACCTCCGATTCTTCCGGACAGGGGGCATGGATTCTGGCACAATATTCTTTTGTCCCTTTTGAAAAGGTATTGTGAAAGTCGGGAAGATATCCTTGAAAAACTGTTTGAATTGACTGTTCAGGAAATTTACCAAAATTGAAACGATCCCATAATAAAGTAGGGTTCTCTTCTCGGTTCACAAAAAGGATCCCTTCGTTTGCTAAAGCTCGCAAGAAGCCGTGCGGATTTCCCATTTGTTTCATGCATTCTTCTGCTTCAGCCAAGCTTTTTGCTCTCTTAGATAGTTTATGTATAGTTTCTTGAATATCAGCTACAGCTTTTTCAATTGGAGGAAGCTGAACGCTGGCTGCTTCTATATTTTTTATAGTAACGCGCATTGCAGGCAGTGTTTCGGCAAACATAGTTTGGCAATCCTTCATAGAGCAATCTCTTGCACTTACTATATTTGAGCCATGCACCTCATGCAGGATCCGGCCATAAACAAGATCGAAGGGAGGGGCTGTTTCTAAATTGGCTAACCAACTTTCTCGATCAAAGATTGGTGTAGTTCCAAAGTATCCCTTAAACTGCATTACTTGGGAGATACGAACCCGGTAAAAACGTTTTGCAATCTATTTAGATTTTCTACCGAAGGGTTCTTGCGGAGTTCCTCCTGAGCAGCTTTGATTTGCTTCAATTGTTGGATAAAAGCGCTTCCGCAATTTCTAATTTTATCATTAGTATGAGGACGTTCGAAGTTTTTTATAGTAAGAAATTGGTGATCGCGTGCCTGTAGTCCTTCCCTTAATGAGTCACTAATGTTAAAGGTTGATGCGTCTTGAGCGACAGCAAATGCCCGACGCCGCTGCTCTTCTAGCCTTTCTTGCTGTCTTTTTAAGTTTGCTAATTCCTCTTGGAAGGCCTTAGCGGCTGTTTCTAATTTTGATTGCATTCTTGCATACACATTGGGAGGAAAATTTTCTGTGGGCTCTTCTTGAAAAATAGGAGTAAGCCATTCATTGTCCAAAGGGATTTGAACAGCAATGGCATTTCCGGCTCCAACTATGAGGCTATTTCCTTCTCTATTTAAAAAAACGGGATCTTACCCCCCGTTCTAGAAATTCCAAACGATGTTAAGGAAAAATGGGTAAGCATCTGGCCAAAATTTTCGTCTACATGAAGAGTGGGAACAAGTTGTGTTCCAGTAACATTTGTCAGTTCTGTTTGTCGCAACTCATCTGTATTTATGGGAACAGTGATATTGTCTGTTTTTTTCAACACTGCGCCTTTCATGTTCCTAAGAAGAGGAGAATGGTCAACACCTAACTGCGAATCCTCACGCAAATCAATAAGCTGATAATTAGTGTTTTTTTGATCAGCTGGAAGCCCTACCCACGTGTTAGCTTCTTCTTGTGAAATAAATAGATGGGGATCGGAATGATTCGTGGGGATCAACCCAAAATGGGAGACAATGTTACTATGTTGCATATGTGGGCTAAGAAAAATTTTCTGACGCAAATGGGGATGGATCTGAGATTTTAATCTTTCAAAATCATCAATAGGAACGCCCACCGGATTTGCAAACCAATCTTTGGGCGTTGAAAAATTGGGCTGTTTGGTCATTCTCAAGCCTAAAGGAGGAAGTCGATCGAGATTCTCAGTGAGGCTTGTACTGATCTGGACGGCAACAGATTCAGCTAGACTTTGTGCCTGCGCCTGAGCTAACGCCATAGCAACAGCCTCAGCGGCAGTGTTTACAGTAGAAACTTCAACAGCCCGATTTTCAGGATAACGAGTTTCAAAAAGCTGTTTTGAAAAATCGATGCGTTGATGGAAAAATGTGAGGTCAATCGTTTCATCTATTTGCAGATTTCCGAGCGTATCATGAGACAAGGCATTCAATTGAAATAATTTTTCCCTCGACGCATTGACCTGCTCATGTATGAATTGATCTCTTCCTATAGCGCGCAAAGAGCCACCATACTTCCCTTCCAAGGTTGTGATAGCTCGTTCCACCAATGGGGTGATTTCATCTCTTTTCTGAGAAAATTGAGATAAGCTGCCCGTATATCAGGATGAGAAAGATCTTGATTGGAAAAAATTTGATGTTCTATATGACTAGCAGCCTGTTTTAGATGCGCCTCAAGCTCTTTTCTAAACAATAAGAGGGCATTATTCGCCTCCTCTTCTTTCTCACGTAGGCGAAGATATCTTGCAACATCTTTTGCATCGATAGCGATCTTTCTCTCTTGAGCATCTGGTGAAAAGAACCGGTCAAAGCAAAGGTAAAGGTTTGCTCTGAAGAGCGGTTCACAAGGCTTCTAAAGCGAAGGACACCCTGCTTTGCGTCGTTATTCGGCACGTTTTCATCCATGGTTATAAGAGCATGGGTTCCGTCTGCTTGTTTGATATCAGAACCACGCGTATTTTTTGTCCATAGAAAGAAAAATATGCTTTCTAGGAAGAGCTGCTAATTCCATTTCCGTTGTGCAAGGGATAGGGGGGATGTCTGGGCCTCGGTAGACCCTCTTCACATTATCTTTCCCATAATAGACAATCCCTTCGATTTCTTGAATTTTCGGATGTCCTTGGAGACGGTGCCACAATTCAACCACAATTGTTTCTGGCGTTCCATCACGACTCTTGCAAATCCCTGCAACATCAATGATTGCGCGAGTGTTTTCATTTGCATGAGCAAGAAGAGAGTCGAGAGTGTGTCCCAAATAATCTTCTTCATTATCACCAATTGGAGGAAGAATGGCGATGGGCGCATTGTTATCGCGTCCCATAATCTCAAGACTCAGCTTTGCATCGGCACCAGGGTCGTTAGCTGCTCTTTCAAAGTAGGAAGAGGTACTGCTCACAGTTCCGGAACATCCTCTGATTTGATCTTTCGGTGAGCCCATCTCATAGCGATTGCTATTAGCTCGAGCTTCGTCAGTACGAACCTGTGTTGCGACGACAGCCATTCCAAAATAAGAACGCACCGCTGGGGATGGCTTTTCCAAGAAGTCTTGATGAAAGCGCACTTTTGCCTGTTCGATCTCAGCAGGATCAAGGAGCCCGGAAAGACGAGTCAGACAATCGATAAATGGCTCTCCAGCCTTGTTTCGAACATCTGTTACAATATCCATCAAAAAGGGAGGAAGTTTTTGCTTTTTTGTTTGAGTAACAAGGAATTTAAGGTGTGGTTCTTCAAAAACTGTTTCCGTGGAGTTATAATAACGCATCGTTGTAATTGCTGCCACTTCCGTATTGTCAAAAATCGACATCCCTTTTGGAGTATTTGCTCCATCATAAGGAACTGCAATCAACAGATCTGATTCAGAATCTGGATCGTAATATAAAGTCCTTTTTCCTTCTACCTCTGTAAAGCGGGTACCAAAATGGGTGTTTGGCTGTTTATCCGCGACAAAAGCAAGAAAATTCGGATCAAGCAAGATTGCGCGAATCAAGAATACGCCTGCACGGCCTTCCAGACTAAGAGTGTTGAGATGATTTCTTAAATTCGGTGTAATCTCTTCTTTGGGGTCAGTCACATATCGAGAAAAAACGTCTTCTGGAATTTCTAAAATAGCTAGCATCTTTCTAGCGAGGCTATCTCTAGGCTCATGGCGATGAGCTGTAACGCAATCAATCAATCGTGATAAAGGAAGGATTGCATTTGGATCAATTGGTAGCTTTCCTCCTTCAGTAAAGTTTACGTCGCATGCTCTAAAATCTTGCGTTGCATCAAGCTCATCGAAGATTGTATAGGTAATCATGGAGCGAATGCGTCCTAGCATTTGCTTGCACAGGGTGCATAGTCTTTGTTCTTCATCGGTACAATCTTTTGCATTAAGAGCGAGAAATCCAAAAGCAAGCTCTTGAGCCTCCATACTTTGTCGAATTTCTGGTGGCTGAATCAGTACAAGGCCTTCATTGCGGGCAGTCTCATAGAAATGTAAGCGGCTTTCAAGATCTCTTAAAATCCACTGGAGCGAAGCACGCTTATTGTCAGGATCAATTTGGTAGCGCGAAAAATTCTCGGTCTTTAATGACATTCGAGCCTAAAATCCCTCCAATTCGCCGATCAAACGACACTGCGTTATCTTGAAGCACTGCCTTGGGGACGACATAACGAATCAACGATTTTTCTTTCGGAGGCTTATGCGCCTCTTTTGCTATTTTAATCAGAGCAAGTAGAGGAAGAAGAGCTGTCTTTCCAAATCCCATGCGCGCCTGGATAGCAGCGAGCGCTTCAGGATTTTCCGTATCAAGCATTAAAGAGCGGAATAATTGAATCTGCATCGCATTGCAGCGAGCTCCATAATCTTCTTCAAAGAGAAGAAAAGCTAACTGCATCGTTTGCTCTTCTTTTGTTGCCCCACAAAGAAGGGAATCGATCGGATATTGTCGGGCAGTGCTGAGCAATTCGATTTGATTGCGTTCTCCCTGTAAAGGAGCTTTAGCTACGTTATCGAGATGCTGGAGCTCTGTTTTATGAAGGAGATAACGAAGGAGAGCATTCCTTGCTGCTGTAAAGTCTGCTTTAGAAGGGGGGCTGCGATGGTCTTGTAAAAAAACTCTTCTCTTAAATTCAGTGAGAGAAATATTGGCAGCATGGAGACGCTCTTCCAAGAAAAATTTTGCATCAAGCATTTTCTGCTCGTGCACTTCCCTTTCTTTTTCGAGGGCTTCATTAGAAGCTATTATAGCTGCAGGATCTTTCCACGAGAAGGTAAAACTTGACTGCGCTGCTAGGAAGAGAAATTTATGGAGCCGATTTGCAACTTTTTCCCGATTTTCTTGACTAAGAGGAAAATCTGCGATAAGCGCAAGAAGGTCTCCTTTTTGTGCTAAAGTTAGCGGGTGAGCTACGGAGAAGAGATAATCTTGCGCCGAGCGCTGTTGAATCCACCCTTTTGATTTCATTGACTCAAAGATTGTAGCTATATCTTTTTGGTTCAATCCAAAAAGACCATTTCCTTCGCTGTCAACGCTAAATTCACGTTCAAGCGCTGTAGGAGAGAAAAACCCAAACTCTTCTAAATAAAACCCGTCAACTTGGTCACGACTATGACCTTTAAACGATTTGATCAATCTTCTTTGATCATCAGAGATGTCTGAAGCAGGGTCCTTAGGACGGGAAGCAATTAAGGGGCTAAGAGCAAGGCGTTCCAAAAGGCTTTGCCTAGACAGGGCCAAAAGTTCTGATTCCGCGATCTTAGGGAAAGGATCGACTTCTCTTTGCTGAGGAGTGTTTTGGATAATAACATCAGGGCAATGCACACAAAGAAGGGCTCTAATTTCAGAGGGAACTTCTCTTCGAAGAGATGTGGCGATTTTTTTACAAAGTTGTTGTAGCTTATCATACTTCTCTTGAGCTTCCTGCAATTTACTATCTTGACCAGAAGAGAGAGTTTTTGCAGTTTCCTGTAAGCGTAAAAAAGCATTCTGGCATAAAATAAGATGTAAATAGAGCGTTAATTCATCTTCCTTAAGGAAGGAAGTGTGTGCCGCATCTTGAACAAGATCAAAGGTCCGTGGATCAAGAGGTTGGGTGAATGGATGTTTAGCAAGCTCTTGAATCCAAGGAAGTGGATTGTCTAATCCTTTGGGGGCAAGGAATGCTGCTCCTGCTAAATCTCTTGGCAATACATGGCCAGCGTGTGACGTTTCAAAAACTACCGCTCTTAGATTTGTTGCGCTAGTTGTCCGATACATTTCAAGAAGATCGCAATAATGCTCCTGTTTACTCAAATATTCATTTTGAATAGATCTGCTGAGATCGGGGTCTGTCGTTTCTGCAATTTGGCGTGAAAGATCAGCGAGGTTTTCCACTTGACGCGCCAAAGCTTCTCGGCAGGATTTGCCAGATTTTTGTTCTGGAAGAATCGCAATATAAATACGCGGATCCATTTGGGCGATTTCTAACTCTATTTGAAAAACATCTTGTTCAATTTGTTTAATCTCAGCCTTATTGCAAAGAGAAGCACCCCTTATCTGTTGGGCCTCTCTCAAATGTTTACGAAGTATGGTTAGTTTATCCATTAAGTTTTGAAGAGATATTGGTTCGCTTTTCTCTTTTTCTGAGCACCAGAGTAGATGGCAAAGGAGGAGCGCTTAGATCGAGTATCATCCCAGAGACATCGGGACTTGTACAATTCCAATTTCCATCTGTGGGATCAAATTGGATCGTTAAACTAAGTGCAGGCACGTAGAATTCGGTCGAATCTGTTTTGATAAGGATTTCATCAGCTGGAAGAGCGCGACGTAAACAATTAAAGACTTCTTTAGAAGGAGATCCTTCAAGAGCTACTTGCTCTGCAAATTCAAAAGACCCGGAAGGAGTATTGATCGTTCGGTTCTCATGTATAGAGAGTAGTAAAACTCCTTTTTGGGTATATCCGTAAACTGTATTGTCTGAATCTTTCCAAAATTCTTCGACGCCCATACGCTGAGCTAATGCCGCAGGGATTGAATTAAAATCCTCAAGAGGAAGATATTGAAGCACCTTAATCTTTGGATCAGTAAACTGGGAAGGGAGTCTCTTTTGAACGATGATCCTGCCACTGCTCATCTTGATACGCACTTGCGCAACTTTTTGACCTTTTTCTGTCGTGAAATAAGAATAAGAGTCGTCTGGATTACGCACATAGGGCAAATCATGAAGGCCTAGAGAGCGAACATGAGGGTGATTTTGCAAATGGGGAGGTAGATCGACACCTTCTTCCCCATCAAAGTAGGTGGATCCTGAAACAATATCTAGAGAATTTCTTCCAAAAGACAAGAAAAAGGAGCTTCATAAGTGACCGGTAAGCTGCATTGTTGCTGAATTCTGAATACCTTCTCTACGCTCTTTTCGGGATAATCTCTAAGAGCAGGATCATCAGGCATCTCAAGAAGAGTACGAGTGAGCTCGTCTGGATTGCATCTGGAAGCAAAGAGCTTTATCTGATCCAGAGAATTCGCCATTGATAATTCCGCCTGATCGATCGCAAGTTTTAAGAATCCTCCTATTGCAACTGTTTTACCAAAATGGTTTTTTTTCAAAGCCTGATAGGCAATTTTCATCTTCAAGAGATCCGCATAAGTCTTTAGATTAGGATTTGAAGTAAAGATTTGCGTACGAAGAGATATTTCTCTTGCAAAACCCATCAACATTTGGGGAGCATTATTTGAGTCGATTAATGCTTGGTTGAATGCTCGAATCTCTGATATAAAAGGATCTTGAAGACCTAGTAATTCGATGAGAAGATCTAAGATTACAATCCTTGGAGGGAAAGCCATCGTATGAGGATCGATCTCATTTCCTCGAGGATGACTCCTTAAAAGCCCTGTGATATAAGCTCTCGCATCTGCTGAACGGCCACGGAACGCATAGGAGATTGCTCGAGCAATTGCCTGCTGCCCCTGATCATGATCGAAGGGGTAAGCTTTCCATACATATGGAAGCAAACTCTCTGCAATATGTTCTCCATGGCGCGCTCGGAGCGCATCGATAGCAATGCGCGTTCTTGGATCTTGAGGAAGAGAAGATTCTTGGGTGGAGCGCTGAATTACAGCTTCTTCTAGCCCTTCTAGACCAACTTCAGAATCCTGAAGGGCCCTGCTAAACCGGAGAAGTCCTTTGCGGATAAATCGATTAGATCCATCTACAACAGTAAAATCTGGCACAGAAATTTCTGCCAAATTAGCTATTTGTACTAAATATTTTCTCTTCTTCAGAAACTTTGATCGGAAGAGGCTCACCAGCAACAATCATTCGAAAATAGCAGGATAGAACTTCTTTTTCCAGGCGTTATTGGATTGAAGAGTTTCTTCTCTCAAGACGAGATCAATGAATTCGTTTAAAAGTTCCTCAGGTGCGCTAGTATTGGAGAGATTTTTTGAAGTGTCAAAAAAGGCATAATAGAGGATCAAGGGTCCACTTTTAAGACCTGACAGATAGATTGGATTACGGCTTGCGGCAACGATCCAGGCAATACGATCATTAAGGGGGGCGGAAGGATTATAAGCGGGAGAATTTTTTATCCGGGTAATTAAGTCTGTTGGGGCCGCAAGCTGATTAGCTCCATCTACATCAAAAGGAGTTGCATTAAATACAATTTGAGAATCGCCTCCCATAAGAGGAGTAAGATTGATCGAGTTGAGAAGAGCTCCACGGAAAGGAGATGCATCGGTGTTAGGTGGAGCCGGAGGGCGTTCTCTGCGAGGAAGCTTCCTTGCGATTGTTCTCAATGCCTCTGCTCGCTGCCTTTCCCTATCGGGGAGTCTAAGGTTGTTAAAAGATAGGGCGCATTTAAAGGGAATTCCTGTTTTCTCTAACATCCACTGGGCAAACAGTTCAGACATTTTTTCTTCACATTTTCTTCTGGAAGTAGCAAGAATTTGCTCTTCTTGTTGAATAGGAAGATGATTGATCCAAATTTGTTGCAAGGCTTTGTGCCAAGGACCCATCCGAAGGTCTAAAGTTTCTGCTAAAGCGGAGATGTTGTATTTCTCTTCATGCGCATTCCGGAGGGTGGAAAGGGTAATCGTCTCTTTTCCCCTTTCTATATGGGAGACAAATTCAGGTATAGAAAAAAGAGCATTTTGAAGATGGTCTTTATTGTTTGTATAAAGCTTATGATAAAAATCCCGAGAAGCTTGCCAAAGCTGCAATTGTTCTTCTGAACAACAATGAGGCTGTGGTCCCATTAAACGAATCAGCTGTTGGCCGTCTCCAGTTGTTCGAATACAAAGATAAAGAAGTTTTTCTCCAAGAAGTTCATGGCGTTTTGCTTTTTGCTCTTGAGGGTCTTTGATTCCCATCAAATCACGACGCTCAGGGATATCAAGGACAGTTTCAATATGGCGTATAGCATCCCTTAAAGAAAACGCGCCAGTTTGATTCAAATAGCTTTCAAAATCGCACGGAGTTCCCAAAAACTCTTCCTCTAGCTGATGAATGTCTTCTACTAATTTTTTTGCGTGGTTAAAATAGAGGCCAGGATCTTTTTTTAAACTTTTAAAAGCATGTAACTGAGCATCAATTTTTAGAATCGCTGCTTTAGGTGAATTGATCGCTGCTTTTGTTTTATCCCACCGCCCCTCAATTGCACGACGCAAGGTCTTAAAAAGTTCACTAGCCGTATTATTGAGATCGTCGATGTAACGGTCGTTTGTTTCCCATGCAAGAATACTTCTACTTAAGACAAGCCTCGCGCGTAATAAGAGGCAATATTCAAATTGTAGAAGAATTTCCGATGGCGATTTTTCCTCTTCATTGAGGCCTTCCTGAAAATAGCCAATCTTTTCTTCAAGATTTGCTTCAGGATTCCTCGCAGAGCAAGCATCCCATAAATTCTCAGGATCAATGTTTGGGAATCTGCTTCGAATAAATTCCGCTCTTTCATCAGGTCGAAAAGATTCTTTTATTCGTCTATCAATCACTGTCGGATCGATGAAGGTTAAATTTTTTTTCAAATCAGAAAGTGCGCCTTTCTCTTCTAGCGCACGATTTTTAATTTTTTGGAGAGGAGAAGGAACTCCTAATTTCTCTTTAGCTGCCGCAGCTTTTGCTTTTTGCAAAAACTCAGTCAAAATTCGGCGATCATCAGCATCAGACGATGGTAGGCCCTCTTTCTTTTTTGCTAAAATATCAGTAATCAGTTGCTCTTCTTGTTGTATCGGGAGCTTTCCCTGAATCGCTTCATGAATTGCTTCTTTTTGTGAAGAATTTAATGGAGTTTGTAAGCTGTTACGGATCCATCGATTCAATAAACTTTCGAATTTTTCAGGCTTTTCATGGAAGACAGGAGCGGCAGGAAATAAGACATTTTGCGCATACCCAGGAATACTCATAAAAATTTGTTGAGCGCGTTCCAATGGAGAACTGACTCTATAAACGCCTCTAGCTAACAAGCTGTAAATGAATCTGTAAACTCTAAGCCCGAGTTCGGCTGCTCCTCTCAAGGTGGGGTTCCTCAATAAAGCTATTCGGTCACTGGCCCAATCAAATTGAATTTTTGCCATATTTCTTTTTTTTTTGGCATTGAGCTTAACATTTTTATCGATTTTTATAAACAAAATTGAGTAAAAATATAATATGCTTATTATTTTTTAATTGATAAATTATTCTGTGTGTAAGTGTCAGACTTACAAGCCCATACAAAAATTCCTGTTAACAAAATGATGGATAGCCATAGAGGAAAGTAAGGCGTGCGAATAAAAAACTCTAGGTAGGCGGGAGGGTTATTGGAGATGTCTAGCAAGATCGAGGTGAGATGGGTGTTCCATTGATGGATCAATAGACCGATGGGTGGGATGATGGATGTAAGAGCAATCGCTAAGAGAGATCCTAGAAAGACGATAGTAGAGAAAAGAGGTATAAAAAGGTTGTAAAGTAGGCTCATGAGAGGGAATTTTCCAAATAAACACAAGAGTGCCGGCAGCGCTAGGATGTGCACGGCTAGATTGAGAGCAAGCGTTTCTCTGATGAGCGCAGCACAAAGATAGCCGTGTTTATTCCATGTGTTCATCCTTAAGATTTCTCTAAAAGGTCTAGAGGGAAGTAGATAGGACATCCAGGTGCGCATCTGGGGATAAATGAGTAAAATTGCCAAGGTACAGAGGAAAGAGAGTTGAAAGCCGATATTTAAAATCGAAAGGGGTCGTGAAATACTCCTATCATGAGCCCTGCTCCCAAAGCGTTAATAGGCGTTGTACGTCTGTTGAGGAGTATTCCGGTTAAAAAGATGGTTACTGCTAGCCAGGCTCTCTGCACAGGGGAGAGTCGCCAAGAAAAAGAAATAAGCTGTCAGAGAGAGAATGAGTCCACAGGTAGCTATTTTATAAGGCAAAATAAGACGAAATAAAAAGCCGACAAGGGCAGCTAGTAGCACGAACTGAAAACCGGAAACGCCGAGAATGTGTTGCAATCCTAGGCGGTTAAATTCTAGATTTAAGAGTCTATCATCGACATCTCCTGTTAGCATTGAAGATAAAAAGCTACAGGCTTCTTTATGAGGGATGCAACTTTTTAACCATTTGGTGAATTTTGTTTTTTTCTGGAATCGCCACTCTGCGATTAGAAAGGTGTTTTCAAGGGGTGTCAAAGAAGCTGGTTTGATGATATATTTTTTGTCTCCTTTGTAGATAAGCGAGCCTTGAATTAGAAGATCGCGGTTAGCAAGAGGTCGCTCTTTTTAAAGGGACATGAAAACTGCAAGGGATGTTTCTCCACTCATGGCCTTCTCCTGTAAAATGTTCGAGATGCCCTCTGAATAGGTAGGAGTGTTGAAAGGGAGATGCATACATGGTGAGAGTGTCAACGTGAAAAACTCCTTCTCCTGGAACTTTTTTTTCACCGATATCTGGAAATGTATAGAGGGTTTTCGTATAGGCAAGGGAGAGAACAAATAGAGAGACCTAAGATGAGTTTATGTCTGTTGGTGCAGGAATAGGATAGGAAGGCAAGGGAGCAATGTATGAAAAGCTGGGCTTTAGAATCGAGGCTGCTCCTAGCAGGATGAAAAGGCCATACAAAAAAGCGGGTTGTTTTTCCCAAAAATTATTTGCTTTCACGCTCTTTTTTGTTTGGTAAAGCAGGGTCAACGGAGCCGTAAATGAGGCGTACTCCGCGCTGTCCTGTCAGATAAGCGAAACACCATTCGAGCATCACGGTTAATCTGCTTCTAAATCCAATGAGATAAACGATATGGATAAAACACCACATCAACCAGGCAAAGAGTCCTGTAAATTTGAAATTGCCGACAGTGGCAATAGCTCTTGCTTTTCCAATCGTAGCCATACTTCCTTTATCAAAATATTGAAAAGGTTTTCTTTTCAGTTTAGGGGTTTGTTTTTTGAGTAGCTTAGCAACGTATTTTCCTTGCTGTATGGCTGTCGGAGCAATACCAGGAAGAGGTTTCCCATCTTTACCAATAGCACAGGCTCCATCTCCAATGACAAAAATTTCGGGATTCCCAGGGATACTTAAATCGGGCTCTACAACAACTCTTCCTTGTTTATCCAAGGGGACATCAAGTGTTTTAAGAAGAGGAGAGGCCTGATTACCGGCTGCCCAAATTACATTTGTTGAAGGGTAAAAAACATCTTCAACTTGCACGCCTTCTTCAGAGATCTTTGTAACTTTTTTCCTACAATTACATTCACACCTAGCTCTTCTAGATCTTTTTTTGCACGTAGAGATAGCTCTTTGGGAAAGGTGGGTAAAATGTAGTCGGCTGCTTCGATGAGAAAAATTTTTGATTGAGCGGGGTTAATGCGTCTAAAATTTTGAAACATCGTCTTGTAGGCAACTTCTGCAATAGCGCCTGCCATTTCTACACCAGTAGGTCCCCCTCCGATCACAACGAAGTTCAGGTATTTGGAATTGGGTGGAAGGATTTCAAGGCGTTCAGCTTTTTCAAAAGAGATGAGGATTTCTTCTCGGATGGTTAAGGCATCTTGGACGGTTTTGAGGCCTGGAGCAAATTTTTCCCATGTGTCATTTCCAAAGTAGGAATGTCTTGTTCCAACGGCTACGACAAGGGAGTCGTAGGGAATGCAATCACCATTGCCTAAAACAATGTGTTTTAGCTTTTTATCAATTTTTACAACTTCTCCCATGATGACGGTTGTGTTTTTTTGCTTTCGAAAAATTTCGCGGATAGGAATAGCGATCTCACTGGGGGAGAGAGCTGCGCTGGCTACCTGGTAAAGGAGGGGTTGGAAAAGATGGTGATTGGTTTTGTCTATGAGTAAGATGTCATTTTTAGTGTGTTTTAATTTTTTTGCAGCGGTAAGTCCACCAAATCCACCACCAATGATAACGATTTTTAGCTTGTCCATTTTATTTATTCCCTCAGAACTCATTGTACAAGATTTTCAATTGAAAGGCGATATGGAATTTTTTTCTTTAAAAAAACAACAACACTTACTTACAATGTTTATCGATTTTAAGCAACTTACCTTACGTAAAAAGAAAGGTAAGAGAAGGTGAGTTAGCAAATGCTGATAAAACCTGAACAGGAAATTTGTGAAAAAATTAACATGTAAGGTGAAGGTTAAGAACACGCTTGGCTTGCATGCGCGTCCAGCTACGATGATTGCCAAGCTTTTGCAAGAAAGTAGGTCTCAAGTTAAGATATTATATAAGGAAGAGATCATTGACGCACGCAGTATCATTAGTATCTTGATGTTGGCTATAAAAAAACGGGCAACTGACCTTAATGGCGGAAGGAGATGATGCGGAAGAAATCATGAGCAAACTTGTAGAAGCTTTTGAAAATCAGTTTGGAGAAAATGGATAAAGAAAAAGAAGAAGAAATACATATTAAAGGTGCTCCTGTCAGTGACGGGATTGCAATTGGATTTCCTGTGTTTTTGTCTTGTCAACCGGAGGAGTATGTTCCCGAGTTTCCCATTAGCACAGGGGAAGTGGAAGGGGAAATAGAACGATACCGCCAAGCGCTTTCCTCTTCTCGACAAGATTTAAGGCAGCTTCAGAAGGTTTTGGCAGAAGAGGGATCAAACGATGCGGTCTCTATTGTTGAGACGCATATTCAGATGCTGGATGATCCTCTGATCACCACTCAAATGGAAGAGAAAATCAGAGAAATGCTGAAGAATACGGAGTCGGTGTTTCATTCAGTGATAGAGGGACTAGAGAAACTTTTTTCTAGGCATCCGGATGCCTTTTTTAGGGAAAAATTAGGGGATGTGAGAGATCTTTCAAATAGAGTCTTAAAAAACCTTGCTCCGACTGAAAAAATAGCCGTTGAAGATATCCCTCCCAATTCGATTATTTTTGCAAGAGATCTTATCCCTTCAGATACGGCCTCGATGCAAGCATCAAGAGTAACAGCATTTGTATCGGAAACAGGAGGCGGTACGTCTCATGCAGCATTGATTGCTAGATCTAAAGGCATTCCTTATGTGGCAAGTATTGACATGGAGACTCTTCAGAAGGCTAGGGGAAGCCGTGTGATTGTAGATGGGCAAACAGGCGATATTATCATTAATCCCTCATCTGATACATTAGCCAAGTATGAGATACTTAAAACTAGGCTGACAATCCAATATCAGCAGTTGGAGCAAGATAGAAATGTGCCTTGCGAGACAAAAGATGGTTATCCTATTCAACTCTATGCGAATGTGAATGGATTAAATGATGTTGATCTGGTGCACCATCACGGTGCCAAGGGTATCGGGCTTTTCCGATCAGAGTACCCTGTTTTTCAAGATAAGGAACTTCTTTTTAATGAAAATGCGCAGTTGGGATTATATCAGCAACTGATTGAAAAAGCAGCAGGTCTTTCGATCGTGATTCGAATGCTTGATCTGGGTGGGGATAAGCTCCCTCTTTCCATCCATGATTTCCCTAAAGAACCCAATCCTGTTTTAGGGTGTCGTGGCATTCGGTTTTTAATGCGTAAGAAAGATATTTTTCGCATACAAATGCGAGCTATTTTAAGAGCTTCTATGGAGGGGGATATTCGTATACTCATTCCTTTGATTTCAGATATCCAAGAGGTAAGAGAGGTTAAACAATTTATAAATGAGGTAGAAGAGGAGCTAGCTCAAGAGGGGATCCCCTTTAAAGCCAATATTCCCTTGGGATGTATGTTAGAAGTCCCTTCAGCCATTTTAATTTGTGATATCATCGCGTCCGAATGTGACTTTTTATCTATTGGAACAAATGATTTGATTCAATATACGCTGGGTATTGATAGAAATAACTCAGCAATGAGCGATTTTTATTATCCTACGCATCCGAGTGTAATACGTATGATTAGGATGGTGGCTCTGGAGGCTAAGAAAAATAACAAGCCGGTTGCAGTGTGTGGGGAGATTACGTCTAATCCACTTTTTGCCCCTCTCATCATCGGATTAGGGGTACATAACTTTTCTTGTGCTTCCCGTTTTATTCCTGTCATCAAAAAGGCTGTGAGGCAACATACCTTGTTAGAGATGTGCGAGATTGCAGAGCATTGTCTTACACTAGATACGTCGGCTGCAATCACGCAGTTTTTAACCACTAGACATAATGCGTATTAATTATGCAAGATGTCTACTTTCAGTCGAGCTGTGTAATTTGGTCCATCGACCGTCTTAAGCTGAGCCTATAGATCGCTAAGCCCATAATCATTAAAGTCAAGATTGAGAGTATTCCGAAATAAGGAATAATTGCTGCACTCTTTTTTAATAGCTCGAGACTTCCTATAACCCCGTTGCCAATCGAGAGTAAAAGAGGCGCAAGGACAAGCTCTGCCCATCCTTTAGTGCGGAATCGCAATTCTTTGGGTATCGATAGATAGGCAATCTGTATCAAGGGCATGAGTAATCCCATTTTCAGCCCTGTGATGAATATTGTATGAATTTTTCCTAGTGTCAAAATAGAGAAGTTAAAAGGTATTCCAAAGATAAATAGGATAACACTTCCCAACACAAGAAAAGGGGACAGAAGAGTAGTTAGACACCATCCAAAGCGTTTTAAAAGCCAAGGACCTCCAGTGCAGCACACACCTCCTAGGAGAAGGCCGCCCATATTCCCAGTTGTTAAGAACTGTTTTATTACCACATTGTAGTCTGCGCTAGATGGGATAATACTCTGCAGCTCTGCTTTGAAGCTCACATTAAAAAGGCTTTAATCACTCCAAACCCAACAACAGCAAGTGCCAAGCTACCAATAGGAGAGGTTGTTTGAAGCTCTGTTCCTTCCTTGCTACTTGCTGCCCATCGCTCCACAGGAATGCTCTGGCACGCCCGTCGAAAGATAAACAGTGCAAGAAGGGTAGAAATAGAAGCTCCGATAACCAAGAAGCGCGCATGGTCCATGGGACCACTCGTAACAACAGAAGAGAAAAAATGGGTCGAAAAAGAAAAAAAGCTGGTAGGCTAGAGAGAAAAGCTAGGGGGATATAGTACTTAATTGATTCGGAAAATAGAGTTACCTGGTTAATGAATGCCCATACGATTACAGAAAATAGAGCAGGGCTTAAAAATTTAAGCATTAAGAGCACTAAAGAAAGCCTCCACTGACGGACAGCTTCTCCTAGGCCATGTCCTAGGTCTCCTGAAAACAAAAATTCTATAGCAGTTGCAAGTTTATGAGAGGGAGATTGGACGATGTTGGGGATTAGCCATAAAGCAACTACCGCTAGGATGATAGCAAAGCTGAGCAAGACATACAGCATCCATGACTGAATAGGAATTTTTCGTAGAAAGAAAACAAATAGGATGATGAGTAACATAACGGGAAAAGAGCTGATCAATTTAACAATGGGGGCTGTGCTTTTATCTAGTTGAGCCATCACTAGTAAGTTGCTTGCTTTTTGGATGGCAGCTCCAGCCACTCCCATCAAAGTAAGCATCAAAAAAAATGGAAGAAATAGCTTAGAAGTAAATAGTGATTTCGCTGATTTTGTACCCTCACCCATGCTAGCAGCCTCTCATTAGACTTTTTGCGTAAGAAATATGCAAGAGATCTAATTTTTCTTATGCAAAACAAGGGAATTAAAAACTACTTAATACCATTCACAAAAAATAAATTTACATTTAACGTCCTCAGATATGTCTTTATTTTTCGCGAATGGCAACGGTCTCAAGGTGAGTTAAGGAACCTCTGGACAAGTCATTTGCCGAATCTTGCCACCAATTTTTGCGAATACTAGATTTTTCGAACTCGCTAACATTCTGCATGTTAGCTGCGTTCTCCAAAATCGTCGTCTTCGAAAAATTGATCGGCAATCTCCGACAAAGCACTTGTCCAGAGGCTCCTTAAGGAACCTCTGGACAAGTCATTTGCCGAATCTTGCTGCCAATTTTTGCAAATACTAGATTTTTCTGACTCGCTAAAAACTAAACGGCATCTGAGGAAGGGCATTTGGTTCTATTTTTTTAGAAGCATCGGCGTGTGCTGCCTTGATCAAGTCTTCTAATCCTTCTAGATCAGAGATGTCGATACATTCAGGTTTGATCTTGATACTTTTGATCTCTTTATCTCCGGAAATCACAATATTGACAAGCCCATTGCCTGCAGACCCTGTAAACTCGCGGCCTTCAATATCTTGTCGCGCTTTTGTATACTGCTCTTCG
The DNA here is from genome assembly GCA_047459655.1 of Rhabdochlamydiaceae bacterium. Classification (GTDB taxonomy): domain Bacteria; phylum Chlamydiota; class Chlamydiia; order Chlamydiales; family Rhabdochlamydiaceae; genus CANJJB01. The sequence continues at coordinate 640,290 of JAJREF010000001.1, read as the reverse complement.
AGCAAACGCGCCTGCTTTTTCATTTTAGAAAATCCACTGCCCATTTTTACTCCTCATCCTTATATTTTTATGAATAGACCTTTTCTGTGTTAGGGAACCTCTGGATAAGTCATTTGCCGAATCTTGGTGCCAATTTTTGCGAATACTAGATTTTTCAAACTCGCTAACATTCTGCATGTTAGCTGCGTTTTCCAAAATCGTCGTCTTCGAAAAATTGATCAGCAATCTCCGACAAAGCACTTATCCAGAGGCTCCTTAAGGAACCTCTGGACAACCCATTTGCCAGATCTTGCTGTCAATTTTTGCGAATACTAGATTTTTCGAACTCGCTAACATTCTGCATGTTAGCTGCGTTTTCCAAAATCGTCGTCTTCGAAAAATTAATCAGCAATCTCCGACAAAGCACTTATCCAGAGGCTCCTTAAGGGTTCGTCGATTTTATGGTTCTTTAGAGCCGATTTTCCATTCGAATCGCAAATCGGTCAGAATAACCTATAAAATCGATGAATCCTTAATACACAAGAGATCTAATGGTATAATGTCCCTTCTAGCTCGACCGACGCAAACCTAAGAAGGACTTCATGGCGACCTGAGGGAGAGGGTACAATATTTTCAGATTTTTGTTGAGGAGGTTCTGCAATTGGTACGGGAGGTGGCAAGGGGGAATGGGGAATAGGCGTAACTATTTCTTTTGTATCGACGGGGGGCTCTATTACTGGTTGTGGCAGTTCAACTACTTCTTTTGCAGAGATCTTTTCGATAGGAGTCTTTGCCATGCTTAGCTCTTCCAGCCTACGGACAAGGGTGGGAAGGGAAATTTTATTTTTGCTGCGAATGAGATGAAGAAGGATCATTTCAAGCGTAATTCTTTTGAAGGGAATTCTAGATAAATCTTTACTCCACTGCATCAGAAAATCGAGGTTAGATAGGCATTGATCTTGCGTGTACAGAGGAGAGGTTGCTAAATAAGACCTCCGGTCTTCTTCGCTGAGATACAGGGAGACAGGGGTTTTAAGTTTATAAAGCAGGTGTATGCGAAAATGTTCCATGAGGCTGTCAACGAAACAAATTAGATCCTTTCCTGTCGAAAAAACCTCTTGTGCGAGCTCAAAAGCAAAAGAGTTTTTTTGCTCGTGGATTGCTTGGTCTAGCTTAAAAAAGTAACTTCTAGGGCTCAATCCTAAAATTTTGCTCACATTTTCATATGTAATAGATCCATCGCTGTAACACATTAATTGATCAAGGAGAGATTCAGCATCTCTTAAGCCCCCCTCTGCTACATTGGCAATCAGTTCATACACTTCGTCTTCGATAGCAAGGTTGAGGTCACCGGCTATGGTTTTAAGCTTTTTGCAGATTTGATCTGAAGGGATCCGATTTAAATCGAACCTTTGGCACCGACTAATAATAGTAGGCAGAATTTTGTGAGGTTCGGTTGTTGCAAAGAAAAATTTTACGTTTTCTGGAGGTTCTTCGAGAGTTTTTAAAAGAGCACTAAAGGCTTCTTTGGTTAACATATGCACTTCATCAATGATGTAAATTTTATATTTACTAGAAGAAGTTGCATAGGCAATTGTCTCGTTGATTTGACGGATGTCATCAATCCCTCTATTAGAAGCGCCGTCAATTTCTATGACGTCTAACGAACGCCCTTCATTCATCTGTCCACAAGAAGTGCAGGCGTTACAAGGCTCTTGGTCAGAGGTTAGATTGAGGCAGTTAAGTGCCTTTGCAAATAGACGAGCAAGAGTGGTTTTTCCGGTCCCCCTAGACCCGCAAAAGAGATAAGCATGAGCTACGCGATTAAATTTAAGTGCATTTTTTAAGGTAATCACGATATTATCTTGACCAAGAATGGCGGAAAATATCTTGGGGCGGTACTTGCGATGAAAAGGTTGGTACATATAGGCTTGTCTTTATAAGCTTTTTGGAGATAATATGGAAGTACATTTGCGGTTGTCTTATGGATGGTAACCTTCTGAATTTCAGAAAGAGCGTTAGTTCTTTTTTCTCTTTTGCACAAGAGGGCAGAGGAGGGCTAGATAAAAAATTCAAATTTAAACATTTCTTGCTGGGATTTTTCTTTGTCATAAGCTTGACCTTCTTTTTGCATTATCGAGAAGTTCGAGTTGACTATCTAGAATTAAATACTATCGCAGAAAAAGTATTTTGGCTCCTGTTTCTTTTTCATTTGCAGATGCAGAAGCTACGAGTATTCTCCGGCAAGAGGCCGTACGTGATGTGGGTCTTGTTAGATGTCTAGATCGTAAGCAGATTACGCAAATCGGTCAAGAGATAGAGAATGAACTCAGAGCCTATCCTGCCTGGCGAGACAAACTTCCCACAGCTACTTTTGAAGATATATATAGATGTAAAGAGAGTATTCAAGCGGCCTTGCAAAAAATTCATTTCGTTGATGAGCGTACTTTTCGCAAGATGGAAGAGATTGGATTACCCCAAGAAGGATTCTTAATTGACAGCTTTGAAAATCTTGAACAACAAGGTTTTTTATCTTCTAGGGATTGGGAAGGGGTTCACGCTCTAGCCGTTTCTCCGGACCTCCCTTCTGATCCTGTTTATCAATATGTCAGTGAGCTATTTGCGCAGAAAGCCTGGATCTTTCGAGAAGATTTAAGTGCGCGTAATAAAATTAGACAGGAAGTTAAAGAGAGCGTTCCACTCAAGCAGACTTATGTTGAAATTGGTACGTGGGTGATTCAAGTAGGGGAAAAGGTTACAAAACGCCATGTTGAGATGATGCGAGAGATTAAAAAAGTTTTAATGAAAAACGAGAACCTGCTTACATTGAGCACTCTTACTGGTAGTTTTATCCAGGCATTGATTTTCACTGTTTTGATTGTTCTCTACCTTCGTATGCAAAGTTTAGAGGTGTTGTATTCCTTTAGAAGGATTGCCTTGATCGGAACAATTATTATGCTAAGCCTTATTCTTGCCAAGGTTGCCGAATTTGTTATTCTAAATAAAGCTGGTAGTTTTGTAGATGTTTTTTGTTATCCGATTGTGATTTTGTTTGGAGCACTTTTAACCTGCCTTTTGTTAGGGATGAGAACTTCTTTTATCATTTCTATTTTCTTGGCAGTAGTCTTGGGAATTACACTTGCTGTGAAGTATGATTATTTTTTGGTTATGAATCTAGCAGCCTCTTTAGTAGGGATCTTGTCTGTTAGAAAAATCCGTAGGAGAAAGAGATTTTTGAGGTATGTGCCAAGGTTTGGCTTGCTATCATTCCAATCATCATGGGATTTAATTTTTTTCAAAATCAATTCTGGACCTTTCAGCTTGTTGGGGAAATATTTGCGGCATTTATTTTCATCAGTCTTACAGCCATCATTGTAGTAGGATTGCTACCTATTTTAGAAGCTGGTTTTGATGTGGTTACAGACATGACTTTAATTGAGTATATTGACCCTAACCACCCTTTACTACATAGATTGAGCATGGAAGCTCAGGGAACATATCAACACTCTTGCTTTGTAGGGATTGTTGCGGAGGCTGCTGCGCAGTCGATCAACGCAAATGGCTTATTCTGTCGTGTGGCAGCTTTATACCACGATGTAGGAAAGTTATCTAATCCCCAGTATTTTACTGAAAACCAGGTCGATAATCTTAACCTGCACAACCTTATTACTCCTCTTGAATCTGCTCAGGTAATTAAAGCGCATGTCTCAGATGGCGTCTCTCTTGGACAACAATATCGTCTTCCTCAGAGTTTAATAGATGTTATCCAAGAACATCACGGTACAAGTGTTATCTATTTTTTTTACCACCAGCATATAGAAAATTGCAAGAATGAACAAATAGTGGATATCAATTGGTTTCGTTATGCAGGTCCTAAGCCGAGGACAAAAGAATCGGCTATTCTCATGATTGCTGATAGCGTAGAGGCCGCGTTTTCTTCTTTGAAGGTTACAAATGAGGCAATTTTGTCTGCGCTCATAGAAAAAATTGTAGGGGAAAGGATCCAAGATAAGCAGTTAGATGAGTGTAAGCTTACATTTGAAGAACTTGGAATCATTAAGAAGAGGATCCTAAGAACGCTGCTTGCTATTAGCCATGGGAGACTGCCCTACCCTGAAAGAAAACCTGTCCCAAACGAAATTACGTTCATGAGCGGCATCATGCTTGATCCTAGGAACCTATCCCCATAGAGATTTCTTTTTCGAGTGCTTTCAAAAGTACATCTAACCGTTTATCGCAGGTAGCTAGTGCTTTATCAACGGAGGAAAACTTTTGTTCTTGAACGGCAGCATAGATTTTAATTTTGGGCTCTGTCCCAGAGGGACGCACGATGATTTTTGTTTGATCTTCTAGTCTAAAAAGAAGAACGTCGGAAGAAGGGAGGCCCTCTTTTGTTTTTTTTGTGAAGTCTTTTCCCTGGATAACTTTTTGGCCACACAGAGTAGTCGGAGGCGTTTTTCGAAGGCTTGACATCAAGGCTTGAATTTCATCAAGGCCTTCTTTGCCAGGCTTAAAATCAAAAGAGGCTTGTTTTTCCTTAAATAACCCAAATTTTTGGTAAATTTCTTCGAGAAGATCGACGAGGGTTTTATTTTGTAGTTTCATGGACAGCGCAATCTCAGACATGAGGCATCCAGAAACAATCGCATCTTTATCTCGCGCATATGTTCCCAAAAGAAAACCGTACGATTCTTCTGCTCCAAAGAGGAATTTGTATCCATTTTTTTCAGTTTCCCAAAGGTGGATTTTTTCTCCGATGTATTTAAAGCCCGTTAAAGTCTCAAAACAAGGGATGTCATAGGCTTGCGCTATCTTCGTGACAAGCTCTGTTGTGACAATAGAAGTTACAAAAGCTGGGTTAACAGGTAGTGTTTTTTGTTGACAGAGCGTTTGGCATAAAAAGTAGACGCATATAGATGCGATTTGATTGCCTGTTAAAATCACAGACTTCCCTTGGTGTCCTACAACAACTGCAAGACGGTCAGCATCGGGATCTGTTGCAATTAAAATATCAGATTGGGAGGATTCTAGCTGGTTAATCCCCATTTGTAGCGTTTCTTTATATTCAGGGTTAGGAAACTTCACAGTAGGAAAGTCGCCATCAGGGATAATTTGTTTTTCAACAAAATTGTAGGAAGTAAAACCCCATCCTGTGAGCGCTTGTGGCATGAGGGTAATACCTGTTCCGTGGAGGCTTGTATAAGAAATTTTGAGGAGATGCCCTTTCTCTTTGTTTTGTTGGTGAAAATGTTGTAAAAGGAAAAGTTCTTGGAGGTAAGGAGCATCGATTTCATCCTCCAAAAGTGTGATAAGAGGAGAGTTTTTTTCTGCAAGCTTAATTTTATCTAAAGAGTTAACCAGCGCACATTCTGCCATAATTCCTTTGTCATGTGGAGTAACGACTTGCGCTCCATCGCTCCAGTAGACTTTGTAGCCGTTATATTCTTTGGGATTATGAGAGGCTGTGATCATGACAGCTGCCTGACATTTTTTATAGCGGCATCCAAAAGAAATAAAGGGAGTCGGTCTGATTTCTTTCAGTAGAAAAACAGGAATCTTGTTGCCTGCCAAGACCAGGGCTGTTTGCACTGCAAATTCTTGGGAGTGGTGGCGACTGTCAAATCCAATGAATACGTGGGAAGAGGGGTCGCCTGCTTTGAGAATATAATTTGCAAGGCCCTGCGTTGTTTTGCGGATGGTATAAATATTCAGTCTATTCGTCCCAGGTCCCATGAGGCCTCGCAAGCCTCCCGTCCCAAAAGAAAGGTCGGTATAGAAAGCATCTTCGAGTGTTTTTCGATCTAGTTTGCGGATAGCAGCTTTTGTTTCTGCATCGTAAGGACCAGAGAGCCACTCCTGAGCACGCGTTTCAAAAGAAACCATCTTTTTTAGCACTTCTCTAATTTCTTTCAAACTTACCACAGGAGCATCACGATGGTCAATCCCTTCACACTCAGCGGCTGTTTCTTTCCAGCTTTCTTGCGATTTTAGATTGCTCTCCCACCAAGGGAATTTACGGCACTGAACAGGCCTGGCAGCATATACATCACATTTTTTTCTTTCAAAAAAACGCAGTCGTAATCACTACCTCTTTTTCTCGATGAGAGCAAGCTTCCCATAGGCAAAGCGGGTGTAGCGGCATTTGAATTCTGTCACAGAGATCTTGAGAAAAGCTGCCATCTCTTCCACTTCTTTATCACTAATAAAGACATACCCAGATGTTCCTGTGCAGCACTTACCGCAGCCCGTACATTTAAATTTCAATCCATCTTTATACCAAGGCTCTTTTCCCATTATAAAGAGACCTTTTTGTGGGGGACCCACTTATCCGTTTGCCATGCATAGGCTGTAACGGAGTTTCCGTTATGAGTGATGTCGATGAGATTCCATGTTCCATCTGTTCTATGTGCTGTACTTCCGCTATCGAGGATGACCGGGAGTCCATCCATTCTTAAATCTGCAATACAGTGGCGGTGGGAGTGTCCATGGAGATAGAACTTGATTTTTGGGAATTTACGGATAACCGCCTGCAGTTCTGCTCCACGTAGCAAAATTTTACGAGAAGAGTCATTTTGAAAAAAAGGGAAGTGGTTAACGAGAATGACTGAGTCTTGTGGTGGAATCTGTAATAAGAGTTCTTCTAGGTTGAATTCAATGAAAGGAGAGAAATAACCTCGAGAAGAAATAAGGGGCGTTGCAAGAGCCGTGTCAAGAGTTACGATCCACCATTGATCGCCTAAAAATTTAGCCGCAACCCCATGCTCTTTAAGATTGAACTTTTTAATAGGAGAAGAGAAGCTTGAAGGGAAAAAATCATAAAACCACTTTTGTTTATAAGCTTTTTTTGTGTATTGGTCGTGATTACCAGGAACAACAATGGGAGTAGCATCATTAGCGGCTAGGTGTTGAATAAAATGGGAGGCAAGCGCGAACTCAGAACGCTGCGATGTCGTTGACACATCTCCACAGACCACCACATATTGTACATTTAAATCTTTAAAAATCTCGGGGAGCAAGTTTATGTTATCAGGGATATAATTTTTTTTTCTAAATGCAAAAAGATTGAAGTTCCCTACCCACTGCTTAGACAAAAATTGAGAAAGAGAATAAGTCAGCTTTGAAAAGTGTAAATCAGAAATTTGAGCAATGCGCAGCATTCAGAGGATTATCGCTTTTTAAGGGATGTTTTATTATAAATTTTATTTTTAGCCTGAGTCTGTTTTTGGCCGACTGCCCTCCATCTTACACCCTCAGTGTGGGGGCTGCTAGGAGGGGATTGTGTATCTATAAGACCTGTATTTGTACGTTTAGAATGCTTCGTCTTAGGCTTTTCTTTTTTACGGTTAAAAGCATTTTCAAAAGATTTTAACACTGCTATTTCTTTTTTCTTTCTTTTAGATGGAAGCCTGGACAAAAGCTTGTCAATACTGGTATCATTCAAGACCGGTACAGAACTCGTTTCCATAGAGGCAGATTGAATGTCTCGCTTAACTTGTTTATCCATTTTCTTCACGCGGATGGACATCGGGAGCTTAGATTTGTTCATGTTTACCTCATAAATAGGATTGTAGATCAAGATGCTAAAAAAATACCAGGAATTCATTCCCAAATCTTTTTTCTTCTTTAAAAGGTATAGCTGGGATTTTTTCAAGAAAGATTTATTGGCTGGTCTTACAGTAGGGATTGTTACCATCCCTCTAGCAATGGCGTTTGCTATGGCTGCAGGAGTTTCTCCCGAAAGAGGACTATATACTGCGATAGTAGCCGGCTTTCTTGTTTCTTTTTTCAGGGGGTAGCAAGGTTCAAATTGGGGGCCCTACAGGCGCTTTTGTCATCGTGATCTATGGGATTATACAAAAATATGGGTATGATGGTCTTGCCCTTGCAACACTTATGGCAGCTTGCATGCTGATCTTGATGGGAGTGTTAAGGTTAGGGTCTCTTATCAAATATATCCCCCACCCTTTGATTACAGGAATTATTACAGGTATTTCAGTTACTCTTTTTCTTCTCAAATAAAAGATTTTTTTGGTCTTAGCTTAGAGCATGCCCCTGCCAATTTTATTGCTAAATGGCAGGCTTATTTCTACGCCTTTCCTAGTTTTAATCTTACAACTACCCTTGTTTCACTTTGTACTTTTTTCTGCATTGTCTTAGTGAGAAAAAAACTCCCTTCTATTCCTTGGGGTATTATCAGTATTGTTCTGGCTACACTTGTTTGTGCCGGATTTCACATTTCAGGGGAGACAATCACATCTCGCTTTGGCCAGATGCCAAGAACGCTTCCCTTTCCTTCACTACAACACATTGACCTCAGTCGGATAGTAGAGCTTTTCCCATCTGCCATTACAATTGCAGTCTTAGCTGCGATAGAGTCTTTATTATCTGCTGTGATTTCAGATCGCATGATTGGGGGACGTCATAAACCTAACTGTGAGTTGCTTGCTCAGGGCATTGCAAATGTAGGATCAATCCTCTTTGGAGGGATCCCTGCAACAGCTGCTATTGCAAGAACAGTCACTAATGTTAAAACTGGGCGCGCACCCCTTTGCAGGAATGGCACACGCTATTTGCATTGGTGTTATTTTATTTTTCTTGGCACCTGCTGTAGGTTTGATCCCTCTTGGAGCTTTAGCAGCATTGCTCGTAATGGTTGCTTGGAATATGAGCGAGATGCCCCATTTCATTCAGCTTTTTAAAGCTCCCAAAAGCGACATTCTTATTTTATTAACGTCCTTTTGCTTGACTGTGTTTATCGATATCACAGTGGCTTTAGAGGTCGGTATGATTTTATCGGCTTGCCTATTCATGAAACGCATGATTGGTAGCAAGCAGGTGATTACTCCTACCCATCTTGCACCAGGGATTGAGGTGTATGATGTCTACGGTCCCTTTTTTTCGGAGTGGCCCATCATTTGAAAGCGGTGTACCAACAACGAGATACGATTCCCAAGATGTTTGTCTTGCGCATGAGTAATGTGCCTTCTGTAGACGCAACGGGTATGCACGCTCTTCACGAATTCAACACATGGTGCAAAAAGGAAAAAGTAGACCTCATTTTGTCTCATGTTCAGAAAGATCAAGCTCTAATATTAAAAAATTTTGGTCTCGGACACCTAATCGGAGAAGAACCATCTATAGAAAGGAGTAGCAATGTTTGAGGTTCTAGGACTTAGAGAAAAAGAGCTAAAAATGCACATGGAACAGATAGGCGAGAAAGGCTTCAGAGCTTCTCAAATACTCAGCTGGATCTACGAGAAAGGCGCAACTAGCTGGGAAGAAATGACTGATCTTTCTAAAACATTGCGCCAGAAACTATCTGAATACTTTCAGTTGTTTTCTCTTAAATTGGTGAAAACAGAAGATTCTGCCGATGGAGACACTACCAAATTTCTCTGGCAGCTTTCCGATGGCAAATTGGTGGAATCAGTGCTCATCAGAGCCCCAGGACGCAGAACCGTGTGTGTCTCTTCCCAGGTAGGGTGTCCTGCCAGGTGCGCTTTTTGCGCCTCGGGCAAAAAAGGGCTTATGCGCAACCTTTCTCCTGCTGAGATCACCGAACAAGTCGTTCATATAGATAGATTTCTCAAAGAAAAAGGGGAAAGAGTCTGCCACGTCGTGTTCATGGGGATGGGAGAGCCCTTTGAGAACTACGAGGCTGTTATTACAACCATCCACCTTCTCAATAGCCCTAAAGGCCTCAATATTTCTCAAAGGCGTATGACGGTTTCAACTGTAGGGATTGTAGAGCAGATTAAGCGTTTTGCAGGGGAAGATCTCCAGGTCAACTTAGTTCTTTCTCTCCATGCTCCTAACCAGAGAATCCGCCAAAAGATTATTCCCTACGCACGTAAATACGCTCTTGAAGACCTTCTCTCAGCAATGCTCTTTTTTACGCAAAAGAGTAAACGCGATATCACGTATGAATATACCCTCCTAGCAGATATCAATGATCAAAGAGAGCATGCAGAAGAACTTGCAAAACTCATCAAAGGCCACCCATGCACCGTGAATTTAATCCCTTATAATCCTGTAGAGGGACTGCTCCTGAAAAGACCCCCTTCAGAAGCGATTGAAACATTCAGAGACATTTTGATGGAAGCTGGTATCAATACAACCTGGCGTTATACAAAGGGTAAAGATATTGCAGCCGCTTGCGGTCAGCTTGCATTAAAAACTCACCTTACGCAAAAATAAGGGCCCATAGGCCATTTCAAAGCGTTGAAAATCGAATTACAGAAATTGGGTTGTATTTCATTCAATACTACCCATTTTCTGCAATTCGATTTATCAACAGCTTTCAAACGGCCTATGGACCCTTATTTTTGCGTAAGGTGAGTTAAAAGAGTAGCCCTCGGATCTCTGCTTGAAAAGAGCAAACGTTAGAAAAGGATCCCTGAGAGGGATTTTCTGTACTTCTCCATTGATGGTGATTGAAAGGTAGCCATCGATGAACCCTTGCTTCAATTCTTGAATAGAAAAAGCATCGATACTAGCAATCGCTTCCGAGTCTTCTGGTTCAGCTGCTCCTAGTGCGATTGTCTTTGCTAAAAATACTGGAACAACCGAGTTTGTCAATCCAGAATCTGGAGCAATACACCCCAGCAACTGGAGCCTATCTACAATCATCCCCGTTTCTTCTTTAACCTCTCTTAGTGCCGCCTTTTCGGGGTGTTCACCGATATTAACAGCTCCTCGTGGGAGCTCATATTCCCACGAGCGGGTTGCATGGCGAAAATTTCGATTTAAAGCGACCTTCCCATTAGGTAATAGCGGCAGGACGGCGACTCCAGCTATCCCTGTTAACGACTGTCTCCATAATATTCTTCCGTAGACGCCATAGGTGCCACTGGGGAACTTGACAGCGTCATTAATCCATAGCCAGTATTTATCTTCACCAATGATGCCAACTTTTCTCCCTGTTTGCTTTTCAATTTCTAGAATTTTTTGTTTGTCTAAGATGATCTCAATTTCCCCTTCCTCTGCACTCCCTTGGTAAGATGCAAGTATAGGGTGTTTTTCAAGATAATCGAAGTATGGATCTGAAGCGAAGAGAGTGGAACAAACAAAAGCCAGGCAAAAAAAGATATGGCGCATAAAATATTACTCCTTACTCACCTTAGGCAAAAAGTCCATGAGCCATCCTTTTTGCGTAAGGTGAGTCCTTATTCGGAGACGGGATTCTAAGCTAGAAAGACATAATCTTCTATCCATTTTTTTCCCAAATCTGTATATATGTGACATCGATATTTTAGTGAGGGTGCTTGTGAGCCTACCTTTTCTCCTTACGTTAGTGCGGGTTGTAATGAGCCCCGTGTTTCTCGTTGTTTATCTTTACTACGAGAAAATAGGCCTTTCTTTTACGGTCCTTCCTTACGCGCTCCTCGCTATTGTAGCCCTATGCGAGATAACTGATTTTTTTGATGGATTTGTTGCAAGAAAGCGTAACAAGGTCACAGATTTAGGAAAGATTTTAGATCCCATGGCCGATAGCATTTTTCGATTGTCGGTGTTTTTTACATTGACGCAAGGCATCATCCAGCTACCTTTACTTGCTGCTCTTGTCTTTTTCTTTCGCGACTCCATTATTAGTTCACTCCGTACATTATGTGCTTTAAGAGGTGTGACATTAGCAGCTAGACTTAGTGGAAAGATTAAAGCTGTTGTGCAGGGAGTAACAGCGTTATTTATCCTTATTTTACTCGTTCCTTACACTTGGGGAGTACTTCCCTAGAGTCGCTGCGTCAGATGAGCTATTATGCAGTGTATATTGCTGCAATTTATACAGTGATTTCTGGCGCAGAGTATATCTGGGCTAACTGGGTCTATATTAAAAAGACGCTAGATCGTATTTAGAGCGCTGTAAATTTCTATATACTCTTTTGCTGACTTTTCCCACCCATGGTTAGTTTCCAGCCCGTTTAAGATGAGCAGCGTCCATTTGTTAGGCGTCGTTGTAAAGCAAGCAAAAGCTTTTTCTAGAGCTCCATCGAGATCCTCTTTTGTAGAGCGTTCGAAGGTAAATCCATTTTTCCCTTCAAAGACAGTGTCAGCAAGCCCGCCGGTTGCATGTACAATCGGAATGGTTCCGTAGCGCAGCCCGATGAGTTGTGTAAGACCACAGGGCTCAAAGAGGGAGGGAATCACAATCATATCGGAGGCGGCATAAACCAAATGGGAAAGTTTTTCATCGTATTTTAAGTGGATGGTAACATTTTTGTTTTCAGCTAGCTGCGTTTGAAGTGAAAGAAAAAGCGTTTGAATCTCTCGAATCGGGGAAGAACCTAGCAAAACAAACTGCCCCCCTTTTTCAAGGGTTTTTTCTATACTATGCTTGATAAGGGTTGGATTTTTTTGAGGGACTAGTCTGCTAATGCAACAGACAAGAGGTGCTGATGATTCTTGCAGACCCAATTTTTTTCTCAGTGCTTTTTTGTTCAGCGCTTTCCCTTTTTGGTAGTCAATTTGAGAGTAATGGTGGGGTAGGTAGGGATCGGTTTGTGGATTCCAGTAATCTAAATCGATTCCATTGAGAATGCCATGGATTTTTTGTTGATTATTCATAACCACTTGGCTGAGGCCATGAGCTCCTTCTGTGGTTTCAATCTCTTTTTTATAAGTTGGGGAGACAACTGCAATTGTATCGCTGTAATTAATGCCCCCTTTCAGAATATTGAGCAGGCGAGGATCTTGTGGATCTTGCATTTTATTAGGAGTGAGTAGCGCATCCCCATTCAGGCCAGAGCGAGTGATATTTTGTGGTAAGCATTTTCCTTGGTATTCTAAATTGTGGAGCGTAAGAGCGATACCTTTTAAGCGAAGTCCCAGCGAAATGTACATTTCTTTGTACAAAACAGGGCAAAGCGCTGTTGTCCAATCATGCACATGAACAATATCGGGAGATTTGCCCGATTTATAGATGTATTCCATGCAAGTTCTTGAAAAATAGATGAATCGATCGATATCGTCTTCGCAATCATAAATTTTTCCTCGCGAAAAGAATCCTCCCGGGTGGTGAGATTCAACCAGAACGACGTTTAAATCATCGATAGAGGCAGTCCAAATCGTATTTTTATAGGAAGAAGACCCATCGTAGGACCACAGATCCTCCATAATGGGTTTTAAATTTCTCAGCAGGGAATAATCGATGCAGTCATATTTAGGCAGTAGAATCTCAACTTTCTCTCCTAGCCTTTGTAGCTGCTTAGAGAGGCTATAAACTACATCGCCAAGTCCTCCAACTTTAGCAATAGGTGCAAGTTCTGAAGTAATATGAATAATGTGCATAAACTGCTTATATTAGAAAATAGATAAAAAATGGCAACAATTAAAAACTCACCTTACGCAAAAAGTCCATGAGCCATCCTTTTTGCGTAAGGTGAGTTAGGAACCTCTGGACAAGTCATTTGCCGAATCTTGCTGCCAATTTTTGCGAATACTAGATTTTTTGAACTCGCTAACATTCTGCATGTTAGCTGCGTCCTCCAAAATCTTTGTCTTCGAAAAATTGATCAGCAATCTCCGACAAAGCACTTATCCAGAGGCTCCTTAAAAACTTGAGTGCTGCTGTATCTTCTGATCTTTGAAAATCAGTAAGAACTTAATTATTTCAATTTCTCCATTTGCGGCTGCAGAAGAGAGCGCCTCTTCTATGCATTTTAAAGACATTTTTTTACCAATAATTTCAATGATTGTTTTAACAACATTGAGATGGCTGACCGCTGCTGCTTTAGTGAGGGCTTGTTCGATGTATTCCATGCGGATTTTATACCCAGCTGAGAGGAGGATTTCTCTTATGACAGAAGAGTGATCGCTGATAGATGCATCTAAAAGAGCTATTTCTAAAGAGGTTCCTTTAATTTTGCTGCCAGCCGATAAAATAATTTCTTTAGCAATAGCAGCTTCTCCATAGAAAGTAGCGTCAGAAAGACCATCTTCTAAACATTTCATGCGTAGCTTAGGAAGGGAGCTGTCAAGAATGGCTTTAACAACCAAGGGATGTCTGTTAGTAATGGCATCAGAGAAGGCAAGTTCTAAAAAAGGAACAGTGATCTTAATTTCTTCTGCTGATAGGATTTCTGTAACAATTTTTTCATGCCCTTTAGCGACAGCATCTAGGAGCGCATTCTGCCAATACTTAGTACGAATATTGTTGTCTGGAGAATGGAGAATTCTTTTAACAACTTTTACATGTCCCCATGAGACAGCGTCTAAAAGATCGTTTCTAATCCTGTTTTCTAGCTTTTTTTTACTTTCAAAATCATGACAGATTTTTTTATTGAGAGAGGCGAGTGTGTTTTTCATCTTATTGACAACTCTCGACGGGTTTTTTTGAAATGAGTGAAAATATTTTACCAGAAAATAGCAATAAAAAGAAATGTATTTTAAATTTTAATAGGTTCAGCTTTCCCTGAAAAAACCCTAAAACTTTTAATGACAGGCCCATTGAGAGGATCTGCAACAAGTGTAAAAACATCAGTGCATGGTGCATTTGTTTTTAAGTATTCCATTAGCTCTTGGAATCGAAGTTCGTAATCTTCTAAAAATAAACAGGTTAGGAATGGAGCTTCTTTTGCGGCAATTTCTTTAGCTTTTTTGAGTAATGCAAGAACCTGTTCTTTTGGAAGGGGTTTTTGGGAAGATTGTATTTCGGTTTCTAGGGCTTCTTTCAACTTTGTCGGCAGTTGCAGGAATAGCTCTTTTAAGATTGATAATTGAGTTGGATCTGCTTTGCCGGACTTGCTAATGGATTCTATATATTTTTTAGAATGAGAAAAATCAATAGTTAATTCTCCTGCAGGTGATATTTTAATCCCCCAATCGATGCAATAATTTTCAGAGTCTTCTTTATTTTTAAAAACATATAAAGATATAGTGCTTTCAGGCTGTATAGCAAGAACGTGCTTGGCAAGTGTTGGTGGAATAAGCATGATTGCGTTAGCGTTTTCTTCCTTCACTCCTGTAGCGTTGCCTGCAAAAAGAGTGAGGGGATTTTTATTTTGTATGCCCATTTTGTGGCAATCGGCAAGGAGCTCTCCGTAGGGGGAGGCATTGCATCACAACTGCAGAAGATGAAGAGAAGTATTTTGATACGTTATTTGCAGAAGTTAAATATTTAATTCTTTCTTTTGGCATTTTTTCATGACATAAAGTTGAATAGATTTGGGTTATTCTTTCCCTAAATTCCGTTAATTCGTCCTGAAAAAGGGATCGATAAGTTGGGTCTATGCCAATAAAATAAATTTCTTTAAACCCATCCTTCATTAGAAGGGTTAAGAGTAAAAATTCCATGAGTAGCTGGGAAGATCCCATAGAAATAATTGTGACAGGTTCTTGTTTAGGGTATGAGGATGAGATGTGCTGGAAAAGAGCATTTATAAAATCGCATCGATTTTTCCATGACCCAGCTGCAGACGACAAGGAGGCCTGAAGTCTTGATCCTTCCAAAGTCACAACTGGAATCGTGCTACCTTGTTGACCTTCTGCTGTGTTTTTAGAAAAAATAAAATTTTTAATTGTCTCAAAAGGATTTGGTAAGATTGAAACCGTGCTATCCATAAATCTCCTTGATTTTTCAACGAGAAATTTTAACATCCACTTCTTTAGATGTCAAAACTAAAGGCGGCAAAACCAAAATCACCTTGCGAATAAATGATTTGATCTGTAGCATAGTTCTACTTTGTATATTGGTGGGGTGTCGCCAAGTGGTAAGGCAGTGGTTTTTGGTACCACCATTCGGAGGTTCGAATCCTTCCACCCCAATAGTACAAGGAGAGATTTTCTTAAGTTAGTACAGGCATGATGAGCAGTAATGATGCATACATGTTGTTTGCCGGGACATCCCATCCGGAACTTGGCAAGCAAATAGCAAAATGTCTAGATATTAGCTTAGGAAATATTTCCATTGAGACTTTTCCAGATGGTGAGATAGGCGTTCAAATTTTAGAGAATGTTCACGGTCGGGATGTTTTCGTTTTGCAGACGATCGCACGGCATCCCAATCTCTATCTCATGGAATTGCTCATAACAGTCGACGCTTTGAAGCGGGCGGGTGCGCACTTGATCACGGCTGTCGTTCCTTATTTTGGGTATGGACGGCAAGATCGAAAAGGTGTAGCAAATGTTCCGATCACTGCGAAGCTAGTAGCGGATTTATTGGAGAAAGCGGGGGTTGCCCGCATCCTTACCATGGATTTGCACTCAGAGCAGATTCAGGGTTTTTTTGATATACCGGTGTATAACCTTTTTGCAAGGTCTCTTTTAGTCGAAAGTCTAAAAAATGGCCTCTTCAAAATAGTGTTGTTGTAAGCCCGGATGTTGGAAGAATTAAATTGGCCAGAGCTTTTGCAGAGGAATTAGGGACAAAATACGCAGTTGTTGATAAGCGGCGAGTGGATGCAAAACAGGTTGAGAGTGATGCTCTGATCGGGGATGTCGATAATAAAGACGTCATTCTGGTAGACGACATCTGCTCAACTGGTGAGACGTTAGGAAAAGCATTGAGAATCTGTAAGGCGGCTGGGGCAAAGAAAATATTTGCCGTAGTGACTCACGGGTTGTTTGTGCGAGAAGCGTTTAAGGAAAGTGCGATTGAGAAGATGTTGATCACCAATACGGTAGATTTACAGTCAGAGGATGACGTTGTAGAAACCGTTTCTGTTGCTCCACTATTTGCTCAAGCGATACGTGAGACGAGTAGAACCCTCTTTCCTTGCTAAATGAGTTTTAAATATTCGAATAGGTTTTCCTATTTTATTCGACTATTTCAAGCTTATTAAGTGGAGAAATTTTATGAAATTGATTGCAAAAGAGCGTGGCGCTGCAAAAAAAGTGAGATAAAGCAGCTGAGAAGAGATGGGAAAGTTCCTGTGATTCTCTACTCTCCGGGTCGTCCGAACCGGCAGCTTGTGATTGATACAGCTGAATTTAAGGCCCTATTGCGTTCTATGAAGCCAGGGCATTTGCCAACTACAGTGTTTACACTTGTTATCGATAGCAAAGAAGTCAAAGCTATCGTGAAGGATATTCAATATAAACTGACAACTTATGACGTGGCACACATTGACTTTGAAGAACTTGTAGATAATGTGCCTGTCAGTGTGAAAGTTCCTGTTCAGTGCATAGGAATTGCTGAGTGTGTAGGGATAAAAGCAGGTGGTTTCTTGCGTCAAGTAAGTCGCCATGTAAAAGTAGAGTGTCTCCCTAAAAATGTTCCTACAGAATTTGTAGTAGATGTTGCAGGGTTGGGAATTAAACAGGCTAAACGTATAGCGGATATCCAAATGCCAACAGGAGTAAAGCCCCTTGCTAAAATGGATGAAGTCGTTGTCGTCATCGCAAAGAGAACCACGGCTTAAGACGTATTTAATTATTGGCCTGGGCAACCCCGGAGCTACTTATGAAGATACGCGACATAATGTCGGCTTTAAAGTGGTGAGAGAGTTTGCCAAAAGGCATAGCATGAAGTTCCGGCAGGAAGCTCTTTTATGTGGAGAGCTAGCCGAAGGGAAAATAGATAGAGGTAAGGTGCTCGTCTTACTTCCTATGACTTATATGAATAACAGTGGCCGAGCAGTCCAAGCTTGTATGAACTATTTTAAGCTAGGATTAGAAGACATGGTAGTCGTTGTAGATGATGTGGCATTTGATCTTGGAGTGCTCCGCCTAAAGAAGGAAGGGAGCTCTGGGGGCCACAATGGACTGAAAAGCATAGAAGAGCATTTAAAAACCTCTTCCTATCCAAGGCTTAGGGTAGGGATAGGAGCTGCTCCTCAGAGGCAAGTGCTAGCTGACTATGTACTGGCAAAGTTTTCTGCAGGGGAGCAAAGAGACCTTGCACGAGTTTTGAACAAAGCTACAGATGTCTTAGACCTTTGGGTCGAAAAAGGGGATCCAAGTGGCCATGACAGAAGGAAATAAAAAGAATTAACGGAGAAAAAAGAATGTCAAAAGAACGTAAAAACCTCTACGAAGGGATGTACATATTGAGTGCAACACTCAGTGATGACGCGCGTCAGAAGGCTTTAGAAAAAATTACGTCTGCCATCACTGAAAAAGGTGGGGAGATCCACAAGATTTTTGATCAAGGGCGTAAAAAAATGGCTTATCTGATCAATAAAAAAAGAGATGGTCATTATTTTTTATTGTACTTTTCAACGCTTGCCCAAAATATGCAACAGCTTTGGAAAGAGTATAACTTAAATGAAGATCTTATGCGTTTTATTACGCTTCGAGTAGAGCAAGTGCCAGAAAAGATTGAATTTCAACCTTTACCTGAATAAAAAGAGAGAGATTAAAGAATGAATACTACCATGGAAAACCCATTTATCAAGAAGAAGAAGAGCTGCCCATTTAAAGCAGCTAATGTTAAAACGATCGATTACAAAGATACTCGAAACATTATTCAGATTCATCACAGAAAAAGGAAAAATCTTACCTAGAAGAGTTTCTGGTGTTTCTGCTTATTATCAAAAACAACTAGTACAAGCTATTAAAAGAGCTCGTTACATGGGACTACTCCCATTTGTATCAGACGTTCAATAAGGAGATGTAATGAGACAGCAATATTTATTAATTGAAGATGTTCAAGATATCGGCAGAAGCGGTGAACTTATCACGCCTAAACCTGGTTTTGCAAGAAACTACTTAATGCCGCAAAAGAAAGCCGTTCCTGCAAGTGCTCATACCTTACGTATGCAAGCAAAGCTTCAAGAGGAAAGATCGAAGAAAGCAGCTCTTGATAAGAGCGAAGCGGAAGCTTTAGCGCAGAAACTTGAAGGGAAAACCCTCCAGATCATCGTTAAAGTTGATCAAGAAGGGCACCTCTACGGTTCTGTTGGCGCAATGGAAATTGTCCATCTTTTTGAAAAAGAAGGCATTAAACTAGAAAAACGCAATGTAGGAGTCCATCTCCATATTAAAGCTCTAGGGCAGCATTCTTTAGTGCTCAAGCTTAAAGAGGGCGTCACTTGTAACTATATTTTAGAAGTTGTGTCAGATAAACCAGTTACTAAAAAGTAGACCTCTTGCGTATTAAGGGTTCAATGTTTTTATTTTCTCCTGCGAAAGTTAACCTCTTTTTCAGGGTGTTGAGCAGAAGAGCCGATGGGTATCACGATATAGCCTCTCTATATCAAGCTATTGACCTGGGTGATACCCTTGAAATCGAGTTAAGTGACAAAGACGAACTTTCTTGCAATCATCCTTTCTTACCAACAGATGAGAACAATCTTATTTTGAAGGCGGCTCGTTTATTTCGTCAAAAGACAGGGCTTTCCCTTTACACCAAAATCTATCTGCATAAACAGATTCCTATAGAAGCAGGACTCGGGGGAGGTAGCTCAAATGCTGCTACAACCCTATGGGCTCTGAATGGGCTAGCTGGGCACCCTGCATCTATCGATGATTTAGCTAGCTGGAGTGGTGAACTAGGCTCAGATATTTCTTTCTTTTTCTCTACAGGAGCTGCTTATTGTACGGGTAGAGGAGAGGTGTTCAAAACGATCCAAGATTTTTCTTTCCCTCCCGCTTACAAATTATGGATTGGTAAGCCATCGTATGGTCTTTCCACGCAGGCGGTGTATAAGGCTTGTACACCTTTACTTTTCCCCTCTAGAGATCCTGAGGAAGCCCTTTCTCAACTACTCAAGGGTCATCCTTGTTATTTCAATGACCTTGAAATCCCTGCCTTTCAGCTAATGCCAAAGCTCGCAACCCTTAAACAAGATCTTTTAGATCTCGGATTTTTCCATGTAACCATGACAGGTAGTGGAACGGCTTTTTTCTGTTTAGGAAGCTCGTCTCTTAAGCCCTGCCTTTTTGGCATAGAGTTCTATGAAACCCAGCCTCTTTTAAGAGAAGAGCATTGCTGGTACAAAACTCCTTCTTTTTGTTATCATTCTCCCAATAGGGGAGCTTATGCGTGATAATAGAAATTTAATTATTGTTACAGGTGCAGCAGGATTTATTGGTTCAGGTATTGTTAGGCATCTCAATGATTTAGGAAAACACGATCTCGTTTTAGTCAGATGTGCTTGATCATCCAGATAAAGAGAGAAACCTACAAAATAAAAAATATATCCAACTGTTAGGTATTTCTGAGCTTATCCCTTGGCTAAAAGGAAGAGAAACAGAGATTAAAGCCATTATCCATTTGGGCGCTTGTTCAGATACGATGGAAACAAATGCACAGTACCTTCGGGATAATAATACCAACTACACGATGCAACTAGCGACCTATGCGCTCAAGCACCAGGTTAGATTTATCTATGCTTCTTCAGCTGC
Organism: Rhabdochlamydiaceae bacterium; assembly: GCA_047459655.1. GTDB lineage: Bacteria > Chlamydiota > Chlamydiia > Chlamydiales > Rhabdochlamydiaceae > CANJJB01. Next base: position 620,028 of record JAJREF010000001.1, on the reverse strand, counting down.
GACTTATGGAGATGGCTCCTCGGGTTTTTCCGATGATCATGGCTTACTAGAAATGCTCAAACCCTTAAACCTGTATGGAGAATCAAAACACCTTTTTGATCTATGGGCAAAAAAGGAAGGAATCTTAGATCAAATCGTAGGGCTTAAGTATTTTAATGTCTTTGGTCCTAATGAATACCATAAAGGCCGCATGGCATCGCTCGTATATAAAATGGTTCCTATTGCACAAAAAGAAGGGATTGTTCGCTTATTTAAATCTTCGGAACCCGAACGTTTTGGCGATGGAGATCAATGTAGAGATTTTGTATATGTCAAAGATGCAGTTCGTATGACCTGTGGTTTTTTAGACAACCAGTTGGGAGGTATTTTTAACATTGGAAGAGGATCTCCTACAACGTGGAATCGATTAGCAAGTGCAATTTTCAAAGCTCTTGGCCAAAAAACGCAAATAGAATATATCAAAATGCCAGATGACCTCTTATCGAAATACCAAAACTACACATGCGCGGAAATGAATAAATACGCGACATCTCAAAAACTTCTATTTGATTACGATATCGAAAAAGCCGTACAAGACTATATACAGAACTACCTCTTAAGGGATCAACGATGGTAAAACTCATTGGGGCCTTCAGCTTTTTCAAGCGCGTGCGCGTGGGTGTAATTGGCGATTTTATGCACGACATTTACACAACAGGTAAAGTAAAGCGGATTTCTCCTGAGGCTCCTGTATCTATTCTGCATGCGCAAAAAGAAGAACATCGACCAGGAGGGGCTGGTAACGTTGTTTTGAACTTAATTTCTTTGGGGGCAGAAGTTATTCCAATTGGCCGAGTAGGTGTAGATAGCGCGGGTGAAAAAATTCTTTCTCTCTTAGGGTCAGAAGGCGCAAAGATAGAAGGCATTATGATACAACCGGGCTTTACAACCCCTGTGAAAAATCGATTCATTGCCGATGCTCAACAAGTGCTGCGTGTAGATTTTGAAAAAGTAGAGCCTATCACAGAAAAAACTGAGCAGCATATCATTTGAGCAAATATCCTATCCTTTTTAACACTGTTCAAGTGATTGCTATTTCTGATTATGGAAAAGGTTTTTTATCTAAATCGATCCTGGCTGCTCTCATCGAGTTTGCCAAAGAGAAAATATTTCTGTGATAGTTGATCCGAAAGGGGATGATTTCACGAAGTACAACGGCGCGACAGTCTTAAAACCCAACTTAAGCGAAGCGTATGCAGCCGCAAAACTCTCCCATGATGTCCCTATAGAGCTAGTGGCCCAAGAGATATTTAAGAAAAGTAATCACATCACCTATTTGATGATCACACGCTCTGAGGCGGGGATCTCTCTTTACAAAAGAGGGTAACCATTTTGAGTTTCCTGCAAGATCCAAAGAGATCAAAGATGTAACGGGGGCAGGAGACACTGTGCTTGCCATGATCACAATAGCTTTGGCTAGTGGTCTTGATATTAAGAGCAGCATACAACTTGCAAATATTGCAGCGGGTATTGCAATTGAGCGTCTTGGGTGTGCGCGTATTGACTTAGCCGATATGTCTCACAGGCTCTTAGAATTTGATGTCGACAATAAGATCTTCGATGAGAAGCATCTCTTTGCTCTACAGCAGGCTTTGAAAAATAAACGATACTGTATCTTAGGTCTTCATAGCGCAAATGGTATGTCAACGGCTCTTTTTAAGAGCATTCGTAGCCTTTCATCGGAGAGATCAGATACAAAACTCATCATCTACATCAGAGATTCTGATCCTGAAGAAGAATTTATTGCTCTTCTCTCCTCCTTAGCAGAAGTAGACTTTGTAATTTTAAAATGTGAAAGTCTAAAAAGTTTGTGCGGAGTCATGCAGCCCCAGGAGATTTTTAGTATGGAAGACGCTCAACTTATACGTCTTCAACATTTTCACGATTTAATCTCCAATCCCGTTGGTAATGCTTGAAGTACTATAACTTAGCTTCTTTTGATAAGCATTTAAGAGAAGCTTTCCCAGATCATCCCTCTCCAACTTATTTGATTGTTACATCCTGTCCTTTTGAAAGAAGACAAATCGCGCAGAAAATTTTCTCTCTCATTGCCAAAAAAGAGGAAGCGTTTTTCCAGACCTTTGATTCTCAAGCCACAACGATAGACACCATCTTAACAGATCTTAACACGTCCTCCCTGTTTGGTGGAAAAGGCGTGATATTTTTTGATGGCCTAGAGAGCGTAAAACCACTCACAACTCTTACAGAGTATGTCTCTCAGCCCAGCCCTTTTTCTTTTTTAATTTTAGGTTCTTCATCTAGCAAGTCTTTGACAGATCTCTACCAGAAGGGTAAAAAAGAGATGGTTGTTTTAGATTTAAGTGAAGAAAAACCTTGGGATAAAGAACGCAGGATTCATGAGTGGCTTGTCCAAGAAGCTAAAGCCGAAGGGAAACACCTTCCCTCTGAGGTAGCAGTTGCCCTCATTGATAAGGTAGGTCCTGTCATGCCAGCCCTCCATCAAGAAATAGAAAAGCTCCTCTGTTTTATCGGGGATAGAGAAGTGATCTCTTTAGCAGATGTGCAAGCTTTATGCCACTGTCTCCCTGAAGCAAATGGTTGGCAGCTTGCAGAAAAAGTGATTTGGAATAAAGACGCACGTTTTGTACACGATAAAATAGGAGATCTTTCCTTTTTTTCCTTTTTGTAGGACAGCTCCGCTATCACCTTCAAACGGGATATAAAATTGCGGCGTTTTTGGCTACAAAAACACCCCCTGCAGAAATTGCCCGCTTGCTTCCTCAGCTCCGTCCTCAAGCTCTTGAGAAATATCTTTCCCTTGCCCGTGAGAAAAAAACCACTTACTTTCATCAAGGTCTTCTCTCTCTTTATGAGATGGAACTTGCAGCAAAAAGCTCTCCCCTTCCTCCTACAACTCTTTTTGATTCCTTTTAGGAAAGTTATGAAAGTTCTCCACCTACTTCCCAATGTACTACATGAAGAGTCAACGTGGAGATTTGAGCCGCCTGAAATAGATGCCTTGATTGCCGAGAGTGAAAAAGGGGGTAGGCAGTTTCTAAAAAAGTTTTTTGGAAAAATTGCTCTTCCTATATACCTTCTCAATGAGCATACCTCAGACCCAGCACCCCTTCTCCAACTTTCTGAAGCAAGAATTGGCCTCATTTCTGATGCAGGCCTTCCTTGCCTTGCAGATCCTGGCTCTCAGCTTGTTTCACTGGCTCGTAAAAAAGGTGTCGAGATACACGCCTATCCAGGGCCCTCCTCCATCTTCCTTTCTTTGATGCTTTCAGGATTACCCGCACAACAATTTACCTTCCATGGTTATCTAGAAAGAGATCCTGCGCCTTTGCACAAACAACTTGCCTCTTTACCCGCTCAAATGACCCACATTTTTATAGAGACCCCTTACAGGAATCAAAGATGTTAGAAGCGATTATAAAAGCACGCAGGCCTAAAGATCTTTTGTGCGTGGCTTCAAATTTAATGGGTCCTGATGAAAGGGTGATTTCAAAACCCATCTGCGAGTGGACAACACTTCCAGATCTTCAGAAAAAACCTGCAATCTTTTTGCTCTACAACCCTTCTTGAAGTCTCTTAATCCTTTGATCTAGAGGGGGATGGGTAGCAAAAAGAGCCAGATGCCCCTTCCTTTGGAAGGAGAGATTTTAAAGGCTTGGAGTGCTGGTTTTTCTGCAGCAGGGTCGTGGACATGCGTTGTTTTTTTAAGTGATTCTAGGGCAGCAATCATCTTGTCTTTGCCGGCTAGAAAAGCACCCCCTTTGTCGGCTCTAAATTCACGGTACCTTGAATAGAAGGCAATCACCATAGATCCCAAAATCATAAAAACAATTTCAAATAAAAAAACAAAGAGGTAGTAAAAGCTAGATACCGATCTGCCCTTATTGTTACTATGCCTTGCTGACAAAGCAAAGGCTAGAACTCTAGCTAAGAACATAACAAATGCGTTGACCACTCCTTGCAAAAGGGTCATGGTAACCATATCTCCATTAGCAATGTGAGAGACTTCGTGTGCAAGGACTCCTTCTAGTTCTTTTTCAGACATGCGGTTTAGCAATCCTGAGGAGACAGCTACCGAGCCTGCTTCGCATAGGGCCTGTTGCAAATGCATTCACTTCAGGAGAGTTATAAATGCCAACTTCAGGCATGTGAGTGAGCCCTGCTGCTCGACATAGATCATGGACGCTGTATAAAAGTTTTTGGTAGTGAGGATCACGCGTATCAGGATCGATCACTTTAACTCCTAGTAGCCATTTGGCCATGATGCGGGATAGCGCAAGAGAAATAAACGCACCTCCCATGCCCCATACTAAACAGAAGATGGCAAGGGATTGGTAGTCGAGACCACGTTCATGCAAAAAAGGTCCTACGTGAAGAAGATTCAAAATGAATGAAATGGTCATGACAACAAGAAAATTAACCGCTAAAAACAGAATAATTCTTTTTGCAAAGTTCATGATTCAACCCTCCAAGAGATCTAATATCACAAATTAAACCTGTTTTTATACTAATTGTCAATATTGAAGGGGTTGGTAAATTTTTATTTTCTTAGCAATTTTTCCAGATGATATCTAAACTGTTTGAGTATAATTACCGTTTATGACATGTATCTTTTATACCCGGTATGGCATGAAACGAGTCGTGTCATATAAAGATTAAGGATGTTTCATGCGTAAGATAGCTGCGAATTTGCTAAGGCGAGCTGGTTTTTCTAATAAAAAAACAGCTATTGAAGTTAACAATACTTTAGAAGATGATGGCGCATGCTATGTTCTTATTACCTGCGGCGCTCCATCAAAAGATGGGAAGATGCAAGTGGAAATGACATACCAAGGAGATCCAGTGCTTGCTGCCTATCTCGTTGAAAGTGCGCAACAGTTCATTGATATTGAAACCCCATGACAAAAAGTTTTCTTGCTGATTTACAGACTTGGTATACAAGCAACGCTAAGCAGACAATCTCTGACTTTTTTACTTTCTTGAGTTTTTCCAGCATTAGCACCGATCCCAATTACAAAGAGGATATGGTCAGTACTGCCAAATGGTTGTCTACCTACATCAAGAACATAGGCATGGAGGTTGAAATCTGGGAGACCTCGGGGCATCCTGTTGTTTTTGGAACACACCTCGAAGCAGGTCCTAGCCAGCCCACTGTCTTAATTTACCATCACTACGACGTACAACCTGTAGACCCTTATGATAAGTGGAGATCGCAACCTTTTAATCCCGTTATTAAAGATAACAAAGTATATGCAAGAGGGGCCTCTGACAATAAAGGGCAGTGTTTCTATACAATCACCGCTCTCAAAGCTTTTCTTACACTTTCTAAAAATGCCAATGTCAACATTAAGCTATTTATTGAAGGGGAAGAGGAGTGTGGCAGTAGTGGTACAACAGAGATTTTAGCTAAGCGACAAAAAGAGCTTAAAGCAGATCATCTGTTAATTGTCGACATGGGGCTTCCTAAAATGGGTGTTCCTGCGATTACATTGGGTTTAAGGGGCATTACCACGATGGAAGTTGTGCTGCGAAACTCCAATGCTGATTTGCATTCAGGTATTTATGGGGGTATTGTACTTAACCCTAATCAAGCATTGATTGCAGTGCTATCAAAATTATGGGACAAAAGTGGTAAAGTGGCTGTTCCTGGTTTTTACAATGATGTCGTCATGCCCTCCAAAGAAGAATTAGACCAGATCAATCAAACAGTAGAAAGTGAAGAGAGTCTCCAAAACAATTATGGCATCTTATCCTTTCATAAAACCCTCGAAGGTTCTTTGTGGGAAGCCAATACAATTTTGCCTACCCTAGAAATCAATGGAATTTCTGGAGGTTATGCAGGAGAAGGATTTAAAACGGTAATTCCTTCCTGCGCTGTTGCAAAAATTTCATGTAGACTGGTTCCCAATCAAGATCCCGATGATATTGCTAAAAAAGTCATCAAATTTTTGAAAGACAAAGTAGACAAAAGAATCGATATCCAAGCGAAATTTGATCATGGAGGATTGCCTGTCAGAACATCCCCCACAACTCCTATTGCTCAAATTGCAACAGAAGCCTTCGAACATGTTTTCAAACAACCCTGCCAGAAGATATTTTGTGGTGCTACTGTGCCTATTGTTGCTGATTTAACAAGGGCTAGCGGCGCAGAAGTTGCCATGATTGGTGTTGCACTGATGGAAGATGAGATGCATGCTCCCAGACGAAAACTTTGGACTTGATCGCTTTGAGCAAGGTTTTTTAGTGATGGCTACCATCTTGAAGAAATTATCGGAAAAGAGCACATCTTCTCCCTTAAAAACAAAAAGCAAAAAATCTAAAGCCCTTGCTAAGGGCTTGTAATACAATTTGATTTAAAGAGATCTTTTCTAGACTCTACAAAAAAAGTTAATAGTTTATGTGTTTCTTCTTTCACTTCTTTTAGTGATCCTACGTAGTTATTACAGCAGATGCAGAATGCAAATTCTTCACCCGATTCTAATTTTATATATCCGCCTAGGTTGCATGTCATATTCATGCCACCTGTTTTAGCTCTTATACAAGCATCTGGAATAGGCAGAAAAGATATCAAGCTGCCTTCTCCAACCGAGGGAAAGGAATCATAGATAGGCTGATACAAGGGGTTTTTTCGGATGGTGCATAAAAGCTTTGCAAATCCCTTCGGTGTGATGAGGTTGGTTCTGGCTATACCCGCCCCATCTTTTACATGAGCTGGGATGGCTGACTCTCTGAGAAAGGTTTCCATTTTTTTAGCCCTTGTTCGGCAGCCCCATTGCCAATTGTTTTTAACAAGTGCTCTGCATACAAATTAATACTAAAACGGTTGAGATCTTCTAAGATCTGCTTTATTGGTGGAGATTTTTCTGATGAATCAATTGAGAGGGTAGACCGCTGTTTCTTTTTGTCTTTATAACTTCGACTCCTTGGGAGGTAGGGATTTTTTTTGCAAGTGTCATCCCGCAGAAAAGAGCAGGATCTGGTATGGCAGCTTTAATGGTGAATGTCTCATGGTCAAGAGGAACTGTTCCTCTATAGAATTGCAAAGGGGAGTATTCTGAGCCAAAAACATAGGCCTGATCTCCTGAGCCTGCAGCTCCTGTTGTTATTTCATTATGAAAGGTAAGATAGGGGATAGGAGGGTCTATTTGTACTACAGTAGCTGGATCACCCACTTTTTTACCTGGCTTAAAAGGTGATCTTATATGAATTTTTATTGATGCTAAGGCCACAGGCTCCTGCTCCAAAATAATTCCCTAGATCTTCAAAGTACCAAAAAGGGGAGGCCATAGCTGTTTCAAAAACACTCGTATCTACAATGATTTTTCCTTCAATTGAATGCACTCCATGGTTTTTTAAACACGCTTCCCATTCGTCAAAAATTGTTAACGGAAGTGTTGGATCTCCTCCTCCTTGTACCAAAAGATTGCCGTGTAGGACGCCTTCTTCATCTATTATGCCTTCATAGGCTAACGTAGTTTGAAAGCAAAAATCATTTCCCAACACAGAAAAAGCCGTTACACTTAGCGGGATTTTTTGAAGTGATGCTGGTACAAAAAATTGTTCCTCATGGAAAGCATAGACTTCCTCTTCTGCTTCGAGATTCAAGATGCAAATACCAACATGCGCTCTTTTGAAAGCTTCAGAATTTTTAAAAAATCTATCTAAGCCCTCTGCTGATACCTGAGCCATCCAAGAGATTATGAAACAGAGAACTAAATAAAATAACCGCATATTATTCTCAGAAGATTTTTCCTTTTGATGGTACACATGGAAGAAAAGATCATCAATAAAAATTTGTGGTTATTTTTGAAAAAAACTTTATGCTATGGTGAAATTTATATGAAAAAATTGAGAAAAATTCATTGTGCCCAGGAGAATTTGGATGGATCACATAAAAGCGGTTATCTTTGATTGTGATGGAACTTTAGTCGATAGCGAGCATGCTCACTATACAGGCTGGAGGCAGGCGCTTCAAAAGCAAGGGCAAGATTTTAGTGTGGAGGAGTACTATCTACATGTGGGGCGCCCTACCACATTGATTGCCAAAACATTATCTAAGAAAATCGGAAAAGAGTGCGCTGAAGAGATCGTCAGGGATAAGCTCGAGTGTTTTTTTGCAATGCAGGGAAAAGGGCTGCCTCCGATTCACCATACGGTAGATTTTTTGTATAAACTAGCCGCAGAGAAAAAACAGCGCAACCTTAAACTAGGGGTTGCTTCAGCAGCAGGCCATGATGAAATTAGCGCGCATTTGAAAAGTCTAGGGATTGCACACTTATTTGATGTGGTTCTTTCCGGCCAAGATGATTTAACAGACTATCATGATCCAGAAGGAGTCAATAAGCCAAAACCCTACATCTATCTGCATATGGCAAAAATGATGGACATTCTGCCATCAGAATGCATTGTAATCGAAGATAGCTGCTCGGGCGTAACAGCAGGAAGCAGCGCAGGATGCATCACGATAGCCGTTCCCAATAGCTACTCGCGCTTTCAAGATTTTTCCCTTGCAGATTTAAAGATAGAGTCATTTGCCAGGATTGATATCGAGATGTTTTTTAATGCGGTTAAAGAGATGTTAGTATCTCGTAGCCAGTAGGTGTGATCAAGAGGGTATGCTCCCACTGGGCGCTCGGTTTATCGTCGGCTGTGCGCGCTGTCCAGTGATCTTGTGAATCGACAATCGTCGTCCGTATTCCTGCATTGATCATGGGCTCAATGGTGAATGTCATTCCTTCAACTAGAGGAACATCTATTCTGTTGAGGTGGTGGGGAATTTGAGGAGGCTCATGAAAATATAGGCCAACACCATGCCCTACAAAGATATTAACGACAGAGCAATCATGGGCGGCTGCAACCTCTTCGATGACCTTCCCGATATCACAAATGAGTACACCTGGCTTTAGGATTTCGATCGACTGCATGAGGCAAGCATACGATACATCGACAACGCGTTTTTTTCTTCATCAACCTTCCCAATGCAGACCATCCGGCTGCAGTCCCCATAATAATTATCCACGATGGAAGTGACATCGATATTTAGAATATCTCCTTCTTTTAGAGGGATATCGTTGGGTATACCGTGGCAGACAACTTCATTGAGGGAAGTACAAATACTCTTGGGAAAAGGAGGGTCTCCATAACCAAGTGGAGCGGGGATTGCGTTAGCATCCTCATGGAGCTTTCTTGCTAGTAAATCGAGTTCATTGGTTGTAACCCCTGCTTTAGCCGCTTGGCATAGCTTATCAAGGATCGTGGCAGCTACTTTACACGCACGTTTAATCCCTTTTATCTCTTCGGGGTGTTTTGAGAAGAATTCCAAACTTTTTTTTGTATTCTCTGGCTAGATCTTGCGCGTTATGAACAGGGCCAATAGGGTAATGACATTTTTTCCATTTCTTTCCACTGTGGCACCAGCACAGATCATTTCTACTTACCATAAAAGACCTGCTTTAAAAAAAGTCCATGCGCAGGAGCTGTGACACCTGCTTGCGCTCTTTCTTTGCTCGCTAAAATATGCGGAATATTAGATCGTTTCAGTTTGCCACAACCGATATACACAAGGGTTCCTACAATAGTGCGAACCATTTTGTAGAGAAATCGATTTCCACGCACCCCAATTTGGAGCCGATCAGGACTAATCATAGAGACATCGATGCTAAAAATTTCCCGCACATTATCATCGGTAGGTTCGCTAGAAAAAGAAGCAAAGTCATGTGCGCCTACGAGTTCTTGCGCTGCTTTTTGCATCTCATCGACATCAAGAGGGTAGGGGTAATGCCAAGATACAAGGCGGTGGAAAGGCAGCTGTACATTCCCAAGGCATATATGGTAGTGGTATTCTTTTCCTTGTGCCTGCAGCGTAGGGTGAAAGGCCTCTTCCCTTTCTTCTAGTGCAAGCACAGAAATATCTCTCGGCAAGACACCATTAAAGCTTTTTTTTAGCTTTACCAGATCTTCTGAGGAGGAAGTAAAAAAATTAATCACTTGTCCTTCTGCATGTACACCAGCATCTGTCCTGCTCGCTGCTTGGAGCTTAACAGGATGGCGGAGCACCTGAGCCAGGGCTTGTTCCAGAGTTTCTTCAATGCTAGGCCCCATCTTAGTCTTTTGCCAACCTAAGTAATGGGTCCCTTCGTAAGAAAGGGTTAATTTAAGATTTTTCATAGAGCAATAATACCATTTTTCTTTGAAAAGTAAAGAAAGGAAAAAGATGACTATTTTACGACATATCGTAAAATGGTCTGAAAGGAGTGCTGATGCCAAGAGAGATAATAATCAAAAGAATTTATGAAAAAATCATGAAAGAGCACTTGTCTAAATAAAGGCAAATTCTTTTCCTCGTAGGGCCTCGGCAAGTGGGAAAAACAACCACCAGTCTTTTTGTGTCATCTTCCATTCCTAAACACTTTTATCTCAATTGGGATATACAATCAGATCGTGCAACGATTTTAAAAGGACCCGATGCTATTGCCGGTGTTTTAGGAATGAATGGTCTTAACAAACGTCGCAAATTAGTGGTATTTTTGATGAACTGCATAAATACCGTAAATGGAAAACCCTCTTAAAATATTTTTTTGATAAGTGCTCACTCCATTTCAAAATAATTGTGACAGGAAGCGCTAGACTAGATGCGTACAAAGCAGGTGGCGATAGCTTAATGGGAAGGTATTTTCTCTATAGGCTGCACCCACTTTCCGTTGGAGAGCTAATCCAATCGAGATCACGACAAACAGAGGTTTCTGCTTTTTCTAAGAAAATTTCTCAAAAGCAGTTTCAAAATCTCTTTGATTTTGGAGGATTTCCTGAACCTTTTATTAAATATTCTAAGCCCTTTTATACGCGCTGGAAAAGATTGCGCACGCAACAGCTATTTACAGAGGATTTGCGTGACTTAACAAAGATTAATGATTTAGGCCAAATGGAGCTTCTAGCTGAGCTTTTACAATCCAGCCTTGGACAAAGAATCTCAGTAGATCCTTATTGAAAGAGCCGAAAGTCTATCTATGGGATTGGTCGGAAGTAAAGGATAAGGGAGCAAAAGTGGAAAACTTTATTGCCTCACATCTTTTAAAAGCGGTGCATTTTTGGACAGATCAAGGTCTTGGTGACTATTCGCTACATTATTTAAAAGATAAAGAGAAAAGAGAGGTGGATTTTTTAGTGGCTAAAGATGGAGAGCCTTGGTTTCTTGTTGAGGTTAAAACATCGGATGAGAGCCTTTCTAAATCTCTTTTTTATTATCAAAAAGAGAAAAGGGCGCCCCATGCTTTCCAATTGGTCTTTGATATGGATTATGAGGAAGGCAACTGTTTTAGCTTTTCTGAACCTGTTGTTGTGCCTGTCAAGACATTTCTATCACAGCTTATCTAACCCCCATTTAGAAAAGGTTGTCTTTCTTGATATAGTTAAAAATTTAATATATATAATATAGCCCTATGAAAAAAAACTGCTTATAAGTAAAATAGTGTCCATGGATTTAACATTACAAACTTGTTTAAGTCAAGCGACTGAGGATTTCAGTTTTTGCATAGGAATGAGCGATTGGGAGTATCCTAACTATGCAGAGTTAGATCGGGTCCGCGCATTAGTCATTCGTCATAATTTCACATCTGATAGGCCGGTTGTTTGGACGTTAGGTAGAACTGAAGTCTTGTTTTTAGGACCTCGTTCTCGTATTGAGTGCTTTCAAAGCGCTATGCAAAAAATGAATGGGACTGCTTGGATCAATACATTAAAGCTAGTTGTTGTTATTTCATTAGAGATTTTGCTTGGTGTTGTAGGCGTATATTACATAGGAAATTATTTAAAGAAGCGTTATAGCGAAATGATGGCTGGACGTTTGTATTGGTACGACCGTGCTGATATGGGCATTCCATTTAGACGCCCTATTCGGCTTTACAATAAATTGGATTTTATTGGCGAATCGTTTCAGATAAGTTGTGCCGTATCGGTTCCTGCTATATTGTCAGCTGCTTTTGCGTATTCCTTCTTTAATGGATCTTTTTTTTCTCTTTATGCGCAAGAGCGAACATCGCGTTATAAAGTCATGCAAGAATTAGTGTGTTCTCCTTCTTCAATGGTCGGTTTTAATTTGGAGGACCTGAGTAATCGACCAGAAGATACAGGATGGACAGATCCAATTCTCTTTACAACTATTAATAGAGATCAGATCTTTTCTCCCAGCATTTTGCGTGTCGATCAGTGTGCAGTCCCTATACTGAGTCTTCTTTCTTGTGTTTTCAATAAAAGCTTTAGTCAGGGAGAGGTCCCTCATCCATTTCTGCAGGATAATATGAGTCCAGCGTCTGAAGAAAAGCTTATAGGAGAGGTTACTAAGTTTTTTTCTATTACCGAAGATGACTTTTACCCATTTGGAGACGTAAACTTGTATTCTCCTACGTATGGCTGGGTCACAGAAAGAGAGTTTGCGGTAGCAATTGAGGGGAGCTTGCACCCAAATGATGCTCGAGAGTTTCGCTTGGCTAGGAAGAAGCTGTTTCTAAGCTATCTGCCTCGGGAAATCGTCGAAGAGTATTTTTCTGGATTTCTAGGCTAGAGTTTTTCAAGAGAAAGATAGTAATCTGTCACGCCACCTAGAAACATCTGGATAGAGAGCATAACTAGCAGAAGGCCCATGAGGCGCTCGCACGCAATGATTCCTTTTAATCCCATCCAACGTTTTAAAATAGAAGAAGAGAGAAGGATAACTGTAGAAAGAGCCCAGGCAAGGATAATTGCCGATACGATTACAAAATAACCTTCCTCTTGTTTAGCGTATAACATGATTGTCGCTAAAACAGCCGGCCCTGCCACAAGAGGGACGGCGAGGGGCACAATGAATGGCTCTTTTTCTTTTCCCATATTCGTTCGTATGGTCGTGGGGAGAAGGAAAAATCATTTTAAGAGAGATGATAAATAAGATAATACCACCTGACATCAAGATGGAGTAGTTCGATATTCCAAGCGAAGAAAGAATTGCATCACCAATGAAGATAAATCCAATCATAATGACAAGAGCGATAAGTAGCTCTCTTAGGATGATTTGTCTTTGTCTTTTTGGGTTGAGCTCTTTGAGTAGGGAAATAAAGAGCGGGATATTGCCAATGGAATCCATGAGTAGGAAGAAGGTATAAGCAAGACTTAAGATTGTCATAGACTAAAAATTCTTTCTCCCATCAGAAACAACAACTTTCCACAGCCGTTTTAGATAGGCCTGTTGATCGGAGGATAAGTCTTTTAAAAAAAGAAGGCAATCGCGATTTTTTGTGAAGGCAGCTTTTGTCCAGTTGGTCGACCCTACGATGAGTGTATGATCATCGATGAGCGCCCATTTATGGTGGAGCAGTTGCTGACCTTGGCTAAATAGTAGAGGGATATTTTCTTCTTGAAGTCTTTTTAGGGATTTCCTGCTGGCGCCTCTACCGGCATAAAAATCACTGCAGAGCCTTACATCAACGCCCCGTTTTTTAGCTGAGATAAGGGCTTCCGTTAGGTCAGGGTGTGTGAGGGTGAACATCGAGATGAAGATTGTTTTAGTGGCACTATCTATCTCGTGGATGACTTGTGCTAAAGCGCTTCCTTGTCTATCAGGGAGCATCCATAGCTGGGCTTGTTGGGAGCCGATTTGAAAGGGGAGTGGGGGATAGGAGGGAATTTTTTGGCGGGGAAGGTGGGGGGCGTAGTGGAGAGGGTCTTTGAGAAATTGTGCGAGGAGAGGGGAGTGGAAACCTAGAGTGAGATTGTCATGCAAGACAAGGGAAGAGGTTGTCATATTGGCAGAGCCTAGAAAGACGAGGTGGTCATCGATGATGAGAATTTTTTGATGCATGAGTCCTCGGGTTTTGAGGGGAATGGCGTCAAAGTGGGGAGAGCTTTCCACATGTCCTGCAGAAGGATCAAAATAGAGGGTCACATGGACATCATGACTTGCTTGTAGTTTGAGCCATTTTAGTAGAAGGGGGTCTGTGAGAGCATACATATTGATGTGGATCGAGTGCTTAGCGGACCGAATAGCTTTACGAAAGGTCAGGCGGAGGTCTTGCCGTGTCTGGTTAGAGTAAAAAAGAAGCGGTTTTCCAGGAGAGGGAAGCTCTACGTGGGTAGCTCTGCAAACTACCCAGACGTAGAAAAGAGAGATAAAAACGATAGCAAATGAGAGACGAAAAAACTTAAACAGTTTCGCCTTTACGACGTAAATCACGAACGATAGCGGCCATCCCATGTTTCATCATGGTTCTCATTCCGTTTGTTGTTACGGTGAGAGTCACGAAACGGTTTTCTTCTGGGAACCAAAATTTCTTTTTCACCAAGTTAGGGTTAAAACGACGGCGTTTGATGCCTGTCACCTTAAGACCTACACCTTTTTTCTTTTTTGCAATCCCGCGGAGAGCGTAACTATTGCCTCTTACGGGGATTTTTCCAGTTACTTGACATTTTCTTGGCATATATATCCTTTCATCTAAAGAAAAGCAATATACCAGGAGAATTCTTATTGAACAACAAAATTTGTAATGTTAAATATAAATTTTAATTTGATGTGTAAAAAATGAAAGAGCTAAGCGTTGATTATGTGGTCATAGGATCGGGTCCGGCAGGTCAAAAGGCGGCTATCCAAGCAGCTAAATTGAAAAAATCTGTTGTAGTGATTGAGCAGGATACTCATCCTGGAGGTGCCTCTTTAAACTCGGGGACAATTCCCTCTAAATCGCTAAGGGAAGCGATTTTGGCTCTTACAGATTTCTATCAAAGAAGTTTTTATGGGAAAGATCATCTCAAGCGGACCATCTCGATCAGCGACTTGAACTACCGTCTTCACAGGGTTTTAGATGAGCAGCGGCGTATCATTCTGCATCAATTTGGAAAAAATAATATTCAATTGATTCAAGGAACTGCAAGGTTTAAAGACCCCTATCATGTAGAGGTCCTCAATGAAAAAGATGAGGTTGTTTTGTGCATTGAGAGTCAGTTTTTTTTAATTGCAACGGGATCAAAACCGCGGAATCCGATGAACCTTCCTTTCGACAATCAGGTGATTTTAGATTCGACAAGGCTTTTGATGATTGATCATCTTCCTAAAACGCTCATTGTTTTAGGAGGAGGAATTATTGGATCGGAGTACGCCAGCTTTTTTGCTGCTTTCAGGAACGGAAGTAACAGTTGTGGATAAAAGAGATCACTTGCTGCCTCTTTTAGATGTGGAGATTGGATTGCATCTGCAGCAAGCTCTAGCGAACATTGGATTGAAAGTGATAGGGAAAAAACAACCAGAGTCGATCATTCGTAACAATAACCACGTAGAAGTGAGGTGCACAGATGGATCTATATTACAGGCTGAAATGCTTTTATATGCCCTTGGAAGGGAAGCAAATGTCAATCATCTTCATATTGGGAACGCAGGCATTACACTCAGTCCAAAAGGATACATTCCAGTGAATGCCCTTTTTCAGACGCGGGTTTCTCACATTTATGCGGCAGGAGATGTGATTGGAGGGCCTGCGCTTGCAGCAACGGGCATGGAACAGGGAAGACTGGCCGCAAGACATGCTTTTGGGGTCCAGACGCACCATTTTCCGACATTTTACCCGATCGGAATTTATACAATACCCGAAATATCATCCTGTGGTTATACTGAGGAGGAACTGAAGCAATTAGGGTTCCGGTATGCGGTAGGAAGAGCTTACTACTACGAGATTGCCAGGAACCGGATACATCGGAAATGATCCGGGGATGTTTAAGATCTTGTTTCACGAGGAAACATTGGAAATCTTGGGGATTCATATTATTGGGCGGGCGGCTACTGAAGTCATTCATATCGGTCAGGTCGCTATGAGTTTTAACGCGAAGATTGACTATTTTATTGATCAAGTGTTTAATTACCCAACGTATGCGGAAGGATACCGGATCGCTGCACTAAACGGATTTAACAAAGTTAAACATAAGAAATAAACGTATGCCAATTTATGACATCTCTCATTCTAAAGACGCTCCACAAGCGGAAGCTGTACAAGTAGAACCACAAGTGTCTAAGAAAGATCGGTTTTTTTCCTCTTTGACAGCACGTCTTTTATTCTTTGTGCTTTTCCTTGGAGATGTAGTTTGGTTAGGATATACGTTATGCCTTTTCACGGTATTTTTCGTTGCTAATCTGGTGACATTTTTTCGCTTCAAAGCTTGTCAAAGTGTATTACGTAAGAAGTGGATCGCACTTAAGCGTTCCTCTGTTTGCGCAGTTGCTCTTGTTGTTGCTCTTTTTAGCCCCGCCTTGGGCATCATGGTCGCTTGTACCTACTTTCTTATGTATGATAAGACAGGTATTCAAGAAGTGGTTCCTTCTTCTCTAGAGGAGCAGTTTAAAGAGTTTATGCGATAAAAATCTAAGAAAGAGAACCCTAGTGATTTCAGGCTAGAAAGGGATCTTTCTCTTGTCTGAGCCCAAAAATTAGATAGATTTTCTTGATGGATGTATCTTTTAGCAAAAGTTCCTGGTATCCTATTTCCATCGCTTTTAGTTGATTTTTTATTTCGTTGAGGGTCTTTATGCCTGTGGGACGTGGGTGAAATTGTTCATCTATGGAACAAAAGAAGCATTGAGCAGATAGCTGATCCAAAGAGTCCTTGACTTCCAAGATGGCTTTATCAAGATTTAGACAGTCTTGGGTATAGTTTGGGTACACTTCGATAGTGTCTCGGTATGCGAGCATAACTAGTTTAAGGATATATTCGATTGCGCTTACGAATTTTTCAATATGGTTTCGCATCTCTTCTATTCTTTCATAGTCTTCTTCGATTTTGAAATCTTCAATTTTGTAGGTCGTTGTATTTTTTGTGTATACAGTGTATTTCACTTCATGGTGAGATAATTTTTGTAATTCTTTGTCTAGATATATGATTGTTTCACGAAATGAAAAGTAATTCAGACAATCCAGATCAGCTTTGGTTCTAATTCCAACATGTGGCAAAAATCTTTGAGGGTTTAAAGGGCGTGTTGGAGGTTGTGGGGTTGCAGGAGGTGGAGGATTTCTCGGGATAGGGGTGTTTAAATAGGAAAGAGCATATTCGAATATACATGTCAAAATGATGCTGCTTGCTAAGACGCAGATGGCTCGGATGCCCGAATAAAATTGGGGGCAATAAGGGGATACATAAGATGTTATTTTTGCTACCAAAATTACCTTCCCAATTGGAAGAGCCCTTCAAGTGGCGTATTTTCTAAAGCTGTATAAACAGAAAGAGATCTGCTTGCAGGGTTTTTGGAATAACGATTCCAAAATCCAAGGAGATCTTGTTGTAATAGGTATCCTTTCAGCCAGCAATTTTGGCGCTTGTGATCTAGATCTCGAAGCTGAGTAACAATACCTGATAGATTGTCTTTATTTTGCTGAATTATTTCTGGGTTGCGAACATTGGGCCTCGAGCATGCATCTCTAAGAGTGGTAAGATTGTTTTCGATAGATGTGATATCGCTACTTAGATTAAATTCTCTCTGTGGGGAAGATGCGCAGATAGCTTGTATAGGATTATTAGTTTCTATGAATCGCTGGATGAATTCTTGGATGTTTTCTGCGACACGGGATATTTGACTATTGACCCCTCTTAATTGGGTATCTTGAGCATTAACTGAAATGGCCTGCATAGTTTTATCGAGTTCATCGATATTAGCGTTAAACTGACTAAGAGCAAGGCATTCTAAATCACTTAGCGTTGTAATCCCTCTTGCTTTAAAGCCTTCTAGTTGTGTCCCTAGTTTTTTTGAAAAATCCTCTTTTGAAAAAAGCTTAGAACTGCTTGCAAATAATATAAAAGGTTCTGGTCTATGGGATCGGAAGGTGGGGCCATGACAGCTAAAGTGGCATGTCTAGTAGGAGTGGTGGTCGTTGCTGAAACAGGGTGTGGGGGCGTAACAACAGGAGCTGGAGGTTGTGCGACTCCTAGTGCTGGTAGACTAGGGCGTGGGGTCATATTAGAAGGACCCTTAGGCCTAGTAGGGGGTGGGGGGTATTGTCGGTATATAAGAAAATAAATTTTTTGAATAAGAAAAGAGTCAGAGCGCAGCCAGCAAGAATAGAGACAATGCGAGTTCTCCAATGGAGTTGTTGAAAGCAAGGATAGATAGATAAATTTTGAACAGAAAGAGCTATTTTCATAATCTGCCAGGGTTTAATGGAAAAAATTATACCATCTTAGGGGATAAATAGAAAGTGAGGTTGCTGGAAAACGTGAGATCTTTTAGTATGAGTCTCTTATGTTTTTAGACAAGAAAGGCGAACGTTACCGCTCGTTCATTTTAAAAAAGATATTATACATCGAAGAGCTCAAGTGCACATTGAGAGAGATCGTGCATGAGCCGAGTGGAGCGGAGGTGATTCATCTAGAAAACGAGGATCCTGAGAATCTCTTCTGCCTTTCTTTTAAAACGTTACCCTACAACTCTAATGGAGTTGCTCATATTCTTGAGCACACTGTGCTCTGTGGTTCTAAAAAATATCCTGTAAAAGATCCATTTTTTGCCATGACGCGACGTAGTTTGCACACGTTTATGAATGCCCTAACAGGGCCTGATTTTACCTGTTATCCTGCGGCTAGTCAGGTCGAGAAGGATTTTTATAATTTGATGGAAGTCTATATCGATGCGGTATTTCATCCTCAGCTTAAGAAGCTAAGCTTTCTACAAGAGGGGCATCGTTTGGAATTTACAGAGCCTGCGAATCCTTTTTCTGATCTTCAGAGGAAGGGAATTGTTTTGAATGAGATGAAAGGGAGTTTTAATTCTTCTGAAACGCGCATATGGCATGAGATGATGGATAGTTTAGTTCCTGATCTTCCCTATGCCTATGTGTCAGGAGGAGACCCTAAAGAAATTCCTAAGTTGTCCTATGAAGAATTAATCAAGTTCCATGAAGACAACTACCACCCCTCGCGGTGTCTTTTTCTTTTATGGTAATTTCCCGCTCCGAAAAACACCTCGATTTCATTGAGGAAAAAGCGCTAATCGGAGTTGATAAATTGCCGGCGTTGCCACCGATTAAGGCGCAGAAGCGCTTTAAAGAGCCTGTCTATAAAGAGGCTTTTTATCCTGTGTCTGAAACGGAAGATTTAAATAGAAAAGAGATGGTGGTGTTTGGATGGTTGACAGTGCCTATCCATGAACAAGAAGCTATGCTTGCGTTGAATGTGATTGATGCGATTTTAATGGAGACTGACGCCTCTCTTTTAAGGTTGCCTTTGTTGCAATCAGGACTCTGCGTATCGGCAGACGCTTATATTGACACAGAGATGTCAGAGATTCCTTACGTTCTCATTTGTAAGGGGTGTCGAAAAGAGGATGCTTCTCAACTAGAAGAACTTTTAAGAAAGACGCTGAAAGACATTATAGAAACGGGTATCCCTTCCAAGCTCATTGAGTCAGCGATCCACCAGCTTGAGTTTGCACGCACAGAAATCACGGGGGATCATGCTCCTTTTGGACTGACGCTTTTTATGCGCGCAGCCCTAGGCCAGCAGCATGGATGCGCTCCAGAAAATGCTTTAGTGATTCACTCTCTTTTTAATAGCTTACTCTGAAAAGACAAAAGACCCTTGCTACTTGACGGGATTGATCGATCGCTACTTGCTCTCTAACACTCACTTTGTTCGTTTAATCATGCGTCCGGATCCTCAGCTAACCTCACAAGAGCTCCAAAAAGAAAAACAAGATCTCAAAGATCTTAAGAAACATCTGTCGCAAGAAGAGATGGAAGCAATCGTTGACCAAGCAAAAAAACTTGCGCAGTATCAGCAGGAGGAAGAGGAACAAAGTATTGAATGCCTTCCCAAAGTTGAAATCAGTGATATTCCTGCAGAAGTAAAAGACTTTGTTCTTAAGAGAAAGGGAAATGTTGTATATCATCCTTGTTTTACCAACCAAATTGTGTATGCAGATTTAGTTTTTGATCTACCAGAGATTACAGAAGCAGATTTTCCTTATGTTCAAATCTTAAGCAGTTTTTTATCTGAACTGGGAGCTGGTAAAAGAAATTACGTTGAAAATCTAGAATATCTGCAAGCTTATACAGCTGGTGTTATGGGCGGTTTTTCTTTAAACCCTCACGTAGACAATGTACAGGAGCTGAGTCCCTTTCTTATGATTAGAGGGAAAGCACTGAACCGTCATGCTTCTTCCCTTTTTTCTGTCATGAAAGAAATGGTAACATCGTTCCGTTTAGATGAGAAGAGACGGATAGAGGAACTCATGCTCCAAATGTATGCCAATCTTGAAAATCGACTAAATCGCAATGCTCTGCGGTATGCTAATCAATTAGCTTTAAGTGGCTTTTCATCGGTAGGGAAGGTTAATTATCTCTGCCATGGCCTCTCTTTTTTTAAAACAGTTCAAGAGATTGTGGAGAGTTTTTCTCATAAGGGGCTGGATGTTTTTATAGAGAGGTTAAGCGCCGTACGGGATAAGATTTTTACATTCTGTAATCCTCGGCTGATTTTGAGCTGCGACGATGCCATGGCAGGGCAACTGGAAAGGGAAAAATATTTTGGGATACTCGATCTGCCTACCAAGGCAAGTCATGTTTGGAAGGGGAATCTTTCTCTTTCTGAGCCTCCTTCTCAGGGGATCCCTATTGCTTCTCCGCTTGCCTTTAATTGCCTTGCCTACCAGGTCTCTCCCTACCTACATCCTCACGCTCCAGCCTTAAGTTTAGGCTCTCGTCTTATAGATAATAGAATTTTACATCCCCTGATCAGGGAGCAAGGGGGAGCTTATGGCTGTGGAGCTACCTATGGAGCTGCTACAGGGTATTTTACTTTCCACTCTTATCGTGATCCTCATGTTGCAAATACATTGAAAATTTTTGAACAATCGATAGAAGCGATTGCAAATGGGGACTTTGACAGAGAGATTTAGAAGACTCAAAACTAGAGGTGATCCAGCATTTAGATGCGCCTGTTTCAGCAGGGAGTCGGAGCTTTATTGGATATGTCTGGGAAGTTGAGAAAAAGACAAAAGAAAGAAGGCAAAAATTTCGGAAACAATTGCTTTCTCTTACAAAAAAAGAGGTCATGGACGTTGTTGCTAAAGAGCTTCTTTCTCAAAAAGGAAAAGGGGTTTTTGTCTCGTTTGGAGGTAAGGAACTTTTAGAAAAGGAAAATGAAATTTTTTCAGTAGATCGAAAACCTTTGCCGATAAACCCTGTTTAGGATACACTCCCCTACGTTTCGCTTTGGGCGTATAGCTCAGTTGGTAGAGCGCCTGTCTTACACACAGGTGGTCATAGGTTCGAGTCCTTTTGCGCCCAACATTTTTTATATGCGGGAGTAGTTCAATTGGTTAGAGCACTGCCCTGTCACGGCAGAAGTTACGGGTTCGAGCCCCGTTTCCCGCGTTCTTTCATGGATCTTCAAGTCTCTATTTGTCCCTTAATATGCAAGGGGTCTGTTCTGCACGTTAGCTGCGTCCTCCAAAATCGTCGTCTTAGAAAAACTGATCAGCAATCTCCGACAAAGCACTTATCCAGAGGCTCCTTAAGGAACCTCTGGGACAAGTCATTTGCCGAATCTTGCTGCCAATTTTGCGAATACTAGATTTTTCGAACTCGCTAACATTCTGCATGTTAGCTGCGTCCTCCAAAATCGTCGTCTTAGAAAAACTGATCAGCAATCTCCGACAAAGCACTTATCCAGAGGCTCCTTAAGCCAATATGACCCACAAATCGATCTTCCAACTAGCGAAAAAAGAACTCAAATCCAAGAGCATTATAATTACGTGCGCAAGGTGAGTGAATGATGAGAAGCCGTGTACGCGATTCGTATGCCCGGTTTTGTGATAGGTCGAGGTGGTAGGGCTCCAACATGCTCGATTTACCAGATTTATCCAAATGGCTTATCAAGGAGGGGTGTTTTTTTTCTGTACACAGATTATAAAGAGATGTATCCTGCATTTCTTCGGGATATTTTAATTAATTGGTGCGTGTTATGGCTCATTCACACAAATCTACTTCTTACCATGTTATGAGTTATTTCTGGATTACCGTAGGTGCTTTTTTAGCTGCTTTCGCTATTCGGATTTTTCTACTGCCAAGTGGTTTAATTGACGGAGGTGCTGTCGGTATTGCTTTGATCCTTGCACGGATTTTCGGAGATCAATACCTCCCTTATTTTCTTGTGCTTCTCAATCTCCCTTTTATCTTTCTTGCGTATAAACATATCAGACGTACTTTTGTAGTGCATATGTTTGTAGCGGTTATTTTATTTGCGGGGTTCCTCTTGCTTTTACAGAAAGTTCCTCCTTTTGAAGCTGATCTGATTGAGGTGATTGTTGTGGGTGGGGCTCTTTTGGGTGTGGGTGCAGGGTTGGTGATTCGTAATGGAGGCTGTGTTGATGGAACGGAAATTTTGGCAATCATCATCAACCGAAAAAGGATACACAGTTGGTCAAGTGATCATGTTTATCAACGTGTTTGTTTTTGGCGCATACGGATTTGTTACCCTCAACTGGCACATCGCTCTTCAGTCGATGATCACCTATGTAGTGGCATTTAAGATGATCGATCTTGTGATCGTAGGGCTTGATGAACTGAAGTCTGTATTGATTATCTCTTCGAAGCCAAGAGAACTTGCGGATGTAATTATGCAAGAGCTTGGATTAGGATTAACGCTCATGCATGGACGTGGTGGTTTCTCAGGAAACCAAAAAGAAATACTATTTATCATTATAGAACGCCTAGATCTTTCTGAGCTTAAAGAGATTGTTCTAAGGGAAGATCCTTCTGCCTTTATGGCCATAGAAAATCTCCATGAAGTAGCCCATGGTAAAGAGGCAAATCTTCCTCACAAAAAGAAAGCAAGAAGGCCCCTAACAGATTCTTCTGTTCAATAAGAGGTTTGATGTCTAATGAAACTCCAGAACAGTTTTCAGGGGAGCTGGATGTGTGGAGGCTTTTTCGCATTTTATCAGAGTTTGTTGAAGGTTTCAAAGCAATGACGTCTATAGGGCCTTCTGTTGCTTTTTTTGGTTCATCTCAAACAAAAAAAACAGATCCTTTTTATCAATTTGCATTTTCTATGGGAGAAAAAGTTGTTTTAAAAGGGTTTGGCGTAATCACAGGTGGTGGCCCTGGCATTATGGAAGCTGCAAATGCAGGGGCTAGACATGCTAAAGGAAGATCTTGTGGTGTTTGTATTGATCTTCCCGGTGAAGAGAAGCCTAACCTTTTTATAGATCCTGAATACCTACTGTCTTTTCGCTACTTTTTTGTTCGTAAGGTAATGTTTGTCCGTTATGCTCAAGCGTTTATTGTCTTTCCTGGAGGCTTTGGCACATTGGATGAACTTTTCGAAGCTCTTACTCTTATTAAGACGAAAAAAATTGACCCTTTCCCTGTCTACTTGATTGGAAAAAGCTTCTGGACAGGTCTTATAGATTGGCTAACTAGTATGCCTTTTAAATCTGGATATATTGACTCAGATGATATTAAATCGATGATCATTACAGATGATCTGGATAAAGTGGCAAGCGATATTGCAACTCACTACACTGCTTTTAAGCGTTTAAAAAATTTCTAATCCTTGTACAACTCTTGTAACCCACTAAAATCGCGCTTTTTCCGCGGATTAAAAGAGTTGTGCAGAGGTAGTTGCAAAACTCAGGTTCAGTCAAATTTCGGGTTCTTTTGAGCCTATTTGCGACGAATGCTTAATACCAATCCTCACTGATAAACCGACATTGTAGCCGCGTCAAAGCCCTGGGGTTGAGCGATTGCAAACTGGTTAGTATTAATACAATACAAACCAGTTTGCAATCGCTCAACCCCAGGGCTTTGACGCGGCTACAATGTCGGTTTATTAGTGAGGGTTGGTATAATACGCAAGAGGTCTGATACCGTTAAATGGTATAAGTGATGATTTTTTTTTCCTTATCTAGTTCTAGTAAGACGTCTTGATGATCTTTAATCTCTCCTTTTAGCAAAGCTGTTGATAGAGGGTTAATCACTCTATGCTGGATGAGTCTTTTAAGAGGTCTTGCTCCATAGAGAGGGTCGTATCCTTCATGTGCGAGGAATGAGAGGACTTCGGGGGACCATTGGAGAGCAATTTTTCTATCTTGAAGACGATGTTCTGCTTGTTTGAGTTGGATCAAAACAATTCTTTCCATCTCTTTTTGTTGTAATGGTAAAAATGGCAAGATCTCATCGAGTCTATTTAGAAATTCGGGGCGAAAATGTTTTTCCAATGCAGGCTTAATAAGAGCTAGCATTTCTTCTTTTTGCCACTCTGTTTCTTGTGCGGAAATTTTATCTATAACCTGCTTTGATCCAAGATTAGAGGTCATTATAAAAATTGCATTTTTGCAATTGACAGTGCGTCCTTTGCTATCTGTAATACGTCCATCATCAAAAATTTGTAGAAGGATATTGAAAATATCGGGATGGGCTTTTTCAATTTCGTCCAGGAGCACGACGCTGTAGGGATGACGTCGGATTGCTTCTGTCAGCTGCCCTCCTTCTTCATAGCCGATATAACCTGGGGGTGACCCGATGAGCTTGGAAACGGTGTGTTTTTCCATGTATTCAGACATGTCAAGGCGGATCATAGCTTCATCTTGGTTGAAAAGTTGTTTCGCTAATGCTTTGGCAAGTTCTGTTTTTCCAACGCCAGTAGGTCCTACAAAGAGAAAAACCCCTACAGGTCTGCCAGGATCGCTTAGGCCTGTCCGAGATCTGCGGATTGCTTCGCTGATAGCTTGTATTGCAAAAGGTTGTCCTATGACGCTCTTTTCTAAATCTTTTTCAAGGTGAAGGAGTTTTTCTGCTTCTCCTTCGAGCATTTTTTGGACGGGGATGCCGGTCCACTTTGCTCATGATTTGTGCAATAAGCTGCTCATCGACTTCTTCTTGGAGAAGACGTTCTTTGAGGTGGCTTAAATTTTTCTGCGCTGCTTCGAGTTCTTTTTGAGTGGCAGGGATTTTATCATACCGGATTTCAGCTACTTTATTAAAGTCAGAGGCTCTTTCAGCTTCTTCTTCTTGGAATCTGAGCATCTCGAGTTTATTTTTTTCTCTTTGAGAAATTCGATGAGTTTTTTTTCATGATTCCATTTCTCTTTGAGAAGGGAGAGTTCTTCTTTTTCTTGGCTGATTTCTTTGGCAAGTAGTTCAAGTTCTGATTGTGATACGGGAGTTTTTCTCTTTTTAATGCTTCTTGTTTAACAAGTAGTTTAGAAAAAGCCCTTTCTTTAAGATCGATTGGTAGGGGAAGAGCGCCTAGTTGCATCCGAATCATACTAGCTGCTTCATCGATAAGATCAATTGCTTTGTCAGGAAGTTGGCGATCGGGGAGGTAGCGTGTGGATAACATGACAGCTCCATGGAGAGCACCTTCTGTGATACGCACGCCGTGGTAAATCTCATATTTTTCTTTCAGGCCTCTTAATATTGCAATGGCATCTTCTGGAGAGGGCTCTTCGATAACGACCTTTTGAAATCTTCGCTCCAGAGCAGCATCTTTTTCGATATATTTTTTATATTCTGCAAGGGTGGTCGCTCCTATGCAATGGAGAGTGCCTCGCGCAAGGGCTGGCTTAAGGAGATTGGCGGCATCCATAGCTCCTTCATTTGCTCCAGCTCCGACAAGTGTGTGGATCTCGTCAATAAAAAGAATGACATTGCCATCACTGCTTTCAATTTCTTTGAGAATGCTCTTGAGTCGTTCTTCGAATTCTCCACGGAATTTTGTTCCTGCAATGAGGCTGCCCATATCGAGTGCAAAGAGTTTTTTTCCTTTAAGAGAATCGGGAACATCTCCTTGAATAATACGACTGGCTAGCCCTTCCGCAATGGCGGTTTTTCCAACACCTGGTTCTCCAATAAGAGGGGGTTGTTTTTTGTTCGTCTAGAAAGCGTTTGCATTGTCCTTCTGATCTCTTCATCTCTTCCAATAACAGGATCAAGCTTTCCTTCTCTTGCAAGAGCGGTAAGATTTTTACAGTATTTATCGAGAGATTGCAGATTTGCCTCAGCTGTTGGAGAATCCATCCGGTGGCTCCCTCTGATACTCTTTATTCTCTCTTCGATTTCTTTAGTAGAAAGATGGGATTGTTTTTTCCAGCTTGCAAAAGGCTCTCCTGCATGTTGCCAGAAAGCAAGGAAGAGGTGATCAGAGGAGATATAGTCATCTTTCCATTTTTAGCAATTGCTTGCGCTTCTCCGATGCGTGTGCCCAAAGCTACAGAAAAAATGGGTGCCTCGGCTTTTCCTTCAAAGATGGGGATTTTTTTGATTTGTTCTTTCAGCTCAGCTAGGAGCTTTTGTGGGTTTAAATTTATAGAGGTAGCTAGCGTAGAAAAATACCCTTGAGGATCTGAGAAAAAAACATGCAAGAGTGTATTTTCTGTAACTTCTGTGTGTCTTTGCTCTTGGGCTTGTTGGACAGCTTCTTGCAAGGCTGTAGAGACAGATTCGGTGAACTGCGGATTCATACATCCTCCTAACAAAATCTACGAGTTGAGGATTGTAACTCTATGCCCAAGTAAAATCAAGAGGGTATTACTTAGTGGGCTTTTGCAGGTTGGAAGATCCGCCTTTGGGAGCGGTGGTTGCAGGGGGCTGATTGGGATTGAACTTCCTTGTCCTGACAGTTGTCTTAGAGACGGTATTGGTCAGATTAATGGGATATTCAGGGTCTTTGTTGGGCGTGATGCTGATGTTTGACGGGAGAAGCCACGCTGAGCTGATGTCTCTATCACTGGGGTGGACCTCATAGGTATCGCCATTGCTTAGTTGGAGCTTTGCCCCTCCATCTAAATTCTCTGAAACATAGAGATCTTTTAGACCAGCGGGAGGCATTGGTCCTGCAGGCATAGGAGGTGTAGCTGGTGCAGGGGGCGTGTTAGGTGCGGTATTTGCAGCGGCAACTGGTTTTAAGACAAATTTATCGTTAATCCATGTCTCTAACTGGTTTTTCTGTGCTCGGCTCAGTTTGTCAATGCCTGTTTTTTGTTGTTGATCGGGTGTCATCACATCGTTCAATTGGATCACACCAAGGATTTGAGGAAAATGAAAAAATAAAACAGAAACAATGAGCGCTGCAGGAATCATCCGTAAATAAGACATCGAAAATTAATCTCCTTAAAATGCTCTTCTAATAAATTGATTTATTAGATTCAATAAAAATTTATCGAGATGGGTTCTTTTTTTTTATTAAAGAAAAACTTGTTCTCAATGGCCTCTTGGTTGTCAGCTAGCCAAGCTAGGTTTGGGTATAGATCTTCTTTAGCGAAGCCTTGCTTAAGGAACTTCTGGACAAGTGCTTTGTCGGAGATTGCTGATCAATTTTTGCGAATACTAGATTTTTCAAACTCGCTAACATTCTGCATGTTAGCTGCGCTCTCCAAAATCGTTGTCTTCGAAAAATTGATCAGCAATCTCCGACAAAGCACTTGTCCATAGTCTCCCAATTTGTATTAAAAATTATTTTAAGTAAGCATAATCCAGGGTTTATTATGGGAAAAATTTGTATAAAATACTTTATTAATATATAATATTCATATTAATTAATATGGTATGTTTAAAATGGAAAAAATAGATTTCTTAACAAGATTAATTCCTGCTCAAGAAGGGGTTTTGCGTTTTTCAAAAACAGCCGCTGCTCTTACACTTACTCAATTGGTGCTCGATAAGATGCGGTCTGTTTCGCAGCAGATTAGTAAAATAACAGGCTTGTCTACGAGTAACATTACTGATGTTAGAAGAATATTACATTCGCTTTTTTCAGTTATAAATATAGCCTATTTTTTTAAACATCCTCATGAAAGCCTTTTTCATTTTATGAAAAAGCATCCTGCTTGGATAATTATCTTGATTTCGACTATTTTATCTAACAGTAAATATTTTACGGCTCTAGCTAAAAAAACTCCGAAAAAAAATTATACCCCTTTAGAAAAAAAAATCTTTGGATATCTTCTCTGCCCAGTCTTGTACGCGTCTAAGAAAATCAGTTTAAGTACAGATTATTACATTGGGCGTGTATATAACGCCTCATTTGTTCCTGCTATAGTGGAAGAATGTTACTTTAAGGTGTTAAGTGAGATTTTTCTACGGCAATTGCCCTCTTTAGTACTTCAATTAACCTTTACAAGATTCTCCAAGTCCATTGATGCACCTATTTGTAAAGCTTTGCAAATGGGAATAAGATCAATTATATTTTCTTTTGCACATATT
The DNA here is from genome assembly GCA_047459655.1 of Rhabdochlamydiaceae bacterium. Taxonomy (GTDB): domain Bacteria; phylum Chlamydiota; class Chlamydiia; order Chlamydiales; family Rhabdochlamydiaceae; genus CANJJB01. The sequence continues at coordinate 591,805 of JAJREF010000001.1, read as the reverse complement.
GGAGTTAACGAAAGGAGGACTTTTGGTGATTTGGTTGCGCTCGCAATAACTGGCATGGAAGAGGCTTATTTGGCTGAAAATATAGGGCTATCTTCTGCTATTTTATCTCATTTTGCAACCGATTTATACGTTGCTCTGCCGAATGAACGGATTGTAAAACCATCTAAACAAGGCATATTCATTTCCTTTTAGTTAGTATAAATGACCCTGTTAAATTGCTTAAGGAACTTCTGGACAAGTGCTTTGTCGGAGATTGCTGATCAATTTTTCGAAGATGACGATTTTGGAAAACGCAGCTAACATGCAGAATGCTAGCGATTTCGAAAAATCTAGTATTCGCAAAAATTGGCAACAAGATTCGACGAATGACTTATCCAGAGGTTCCTAAATTCAGCTTTACGTAAAAAGAAGGGCGTATGCACTATTTCAAAGCATTGAAAATTGAATTGCGCAAATTGGGTTGTATTTCATTCAATAGTTCCCATTTTTTGCAATTCGATTTGTCAATAGCTTTCAAAAAGTTCATGGGCCCTTCTTTTTGCGTGTTGTATATAGGTCTTGTTTTTTCACTTGCTGAAGAAGTAGGCAGGTGAATATCTAGGAGAGACTTCTGCATAACTCTGGTAAATCACTCAAATCGTGCTTTTTCTGCAGATGTTTATTTTCACATCTCGCCTACCCTACAGATTATGTCTTCGATGTAAAAACAAAAATCTGCAAAAAATCTTCGATTTTTTCGCTTTACCCAGAGTTATGAAGAGGTCTCTAGGAGTTTTTGAATAATAATGTTTTGAATTAATTCGGGTGTTTGATATCAGGAGAGGTATGGCAATAAAATTTTTGCCCATTTACTTACAGAGGAAGTATTCATATGAAAGAAAAAACATTGGTTGTAGCCCTTACAGCAGCATCTCTTTTTATAGCGGGTCTCTATGGAGATTCTTCTAAAAAATCTGTTGAGTTAATCAACAAAAGTGGTAATTGCGAGGGAGGAAGCTGCGCTGCGCAAGTTAATTCAGATGAGTATCGTAATCTTGTGAACAACACTCTGCAAGATAATTACGTAGCAGAAGGACATGTGGGTCCTTATCAAGAGCTTGTGAATTCTCAGCAGCCAGTGGATAAAATTCCTGCGGGCTACAACCATCCAGCCGAAATAGACGTGAATGGATGCTGTGATATATTTGTAACGGCGGCTTACACTCTTTGGGATGTGCAGCAAGATGGAATGAGAATAGGATCTACTTACAGCAGTCCTGCGGGAAGTTTTAACGATACGCTGTTTATGAAAGATGCATACAAGTCGGGCTTTAAGGTGGGTATCGGGGCGAACACCCGCAATGATGATTGGGTGGTGGCTGCAAATTATACATGGTTTCACCATGCTTTGAATAGACACCAAGGGAGTTTCCCTTTCCTTAGTACGCCGTTCGTGTTGATTGGTGGTGGCGGGGGTGGTGTTGTATTTACAAATAGTGATCATCGCTGGAGTTTTGGAATCGATATTTTAGATGTAGAAATGGGCAGACCTTTCTATCAAGGAAGAAAGCTCACAGTTAATCCTTTCTTTGGTCTACGTACACAATGGCTTTCGCAGAGATATAAGATCTCTGGCCAAACGACTTTAGGCGCTACTTCCCAACCTACTTGGAAAACTTCTTCCTGGGGGATTGGTCCACGGTTTGGTTTTGATCTGAACTTTCTTTTAGGAGAAGGTTTTAGGTTGATTGGAAGTGCTTCTGGAAGCCTTATCTATACACATTATTCAACCCTCAGTTACAAAGAGCCTACCGCTTCTCCTGCTTACTCTATTAGCTTTGGTAGTAAGAACTACTTAAGAGGGGATGCAGATGGTAAATTGGGTTTTGGATGGGGAAGTTATTTGGGTAATAAGAAGTATTTCTTAGACTTCACAGCTACTTATGATTTCCAAGTATTTTGGAATCAAAACATGATCACATGGATGATGAACAACATCTCTAATGTGGATGCTTCCCCCGGAAATCTCTACCTCAATGGTTTAACCATTTCCGGAAGATGGGATTTCTAAAGACCTCTATCTCGCTTCACAGCAAAAAGATCCAGTTCCTTAAGGAACTGGATCTTTTTTAACCGAATATAAGAGGAAAATATAGATGTCGGGCACTACGCGCCCCGCGTCCCCTGCGCCTAACTACAGCTTTGCCAAAATTTTTCTCTGCGTGAGAGTCCGTGCAGAGCACTGTCCTCTCTCGTTCGGAGAAATTTTTGCTGTGCTGTAGCGGCTATCGGCTGCTTGCGCGTTCTTCCCCGCAAAGAAGTTACGGGGCCCCTTTCCAAGTCGCTGTGCAGATAAAAATCGTACAAGAAAAAAGCTCAATTCGCACTGATACCATTTGCAAAAAATAAAGACACATTTGAGAGATCTCTGCATAACTCTGGTGAAGCGAAAAAATCGAATATTTTTTTGCAGATTTTTGATTTTATATCGAAGACATACTCTACGGAGTAGGCGAGATATGAAAAATAAAATCTGCAGAAAAAGAACGATTTTAGCGATTTTATAGGGTTGTGCAGAGGTCTCGATTTTAGGGCTCAGGAGAGGTTCTGCGGAGCTGATCTTTGAAGCTGCGGAGGGCTTTACAGGTATGCTCGCGCGCAGCTAGCAGTTGTTCTGTGTTTTTGAGGTATTGCCAGGCTTGGTTGTAGTCGAAACGTTCATAGGAGAGGATGGCAAGGTAGTATTCGACAACGCAGTTAGTGGGATCTATCTTGTGGTATTTTTCGAGGATTTCTTTTGCTTCGCTGGGTCTTCCGAGTTGGAGAAAGGAAATAGCCAGGTGGAAAAGGCCTTCACGGAAGTGGGGGTATTTCGCGAGTGTTTTTTGGAGCCTTTTTTGTTTTTCTAAGATCGATTGTCTATTTTCATCGACCCGCATGAAGATCGCTTTTAACCCTTCGATATCGACCTTTCCTGAGAGGTAGTCGTCAGGGGTGTGTTCAGGAGAGACGGCGTAGTCAAAAGTGATGCCTCTGATTTGCTCTAAGAGTTTTTTTCCTTCACTTTTTTTACCGATAAAGAGGTAGTTAAGGCCGAGAAAAAATTTAAGGAGAGGATCATTGGGGACGTAGTCTTTTGCAATCTCGTAGAGTTTTGTGGTTGTTTCATATTCATTGAGGCCCCAAGCAACAGAGGCTTGGTTGATAAAAGCCATGCCGATGACTTCTTTGATCGTACGCTCGTGGAGTCTACGTGTGTCGATACCGAGGTAAACATCGGAGGGAAGGTTGATCCCACGGGCGGTTGTTTCAATGTTGATGACTTTAATTCCGTCACGGTAACGGATATAGATGTGGCCAGGGGGGGTGATGATCTCAAGAGGAAGACCGATGCGTTGGGCTAGTGAGAGGTAGAGAATAGAGATACCTAGGCAGACCCCTTCTCGGCTGTCCAAAACAGAGGGGAGGAATGTATAGAGATCGATATCTTTGGCATATAAGGAGTGGGGAGGGAATCTAAAGCGCATTTCTTGGAAAATAAAACGATTGATGGCTTGAATTTGGGTAATGGGGGAGGCCCCGTGTGGGAGTCTTGCTAATATTTGCAGTGCCATGAGATCAAGGCTCGCTTCATACTGGCGGATGCTTTCTTTATTCTCATTGAATTGGTTGATAAGAAGGCCCCTGCTTAGATCAATCTCTTCGGGCGGGAGTGCTAACACCTCTTTTTTGTCCAAACGGAGTGTCCTTTCAACGATCTGTTACTGAGGGAAGCACTGATTGTATCGATGGCGCCTAGTTGTTCTTCAGAAAGAGTAACAGGAGCAGAGAAAGGCTGGCGTGTCACAAGAGAAATAATGGCTTGGATATCGAAAGATGGAAGAGGAAGGGGTTCTTTTAATTCTACTCTGGAGGGATTTAAGAGCTGCCATGCATGGGTAAGCGCTTCTTTTCCTGCAGGAGTATCGGGATATAGTTCATAGAAAGCTAAGTGTTGTGAAACAGAAAGGGGATCGAGATGGCTGAGGTTGCGAGGCTCTTGGGGAGAGGCTAAAAGTGGAAGTGCTAGTAGAAAGAGAAGAGATCTCATTCTTCAGACCGCATAATAGGAAAGTAAAGAACATCGCGAATAGAGTGTGCTTTAGTGAATAACATGACGAGGCGGTCGATGCCAATTCCAATGCCACCTGTGGGGGGCATGCCTTGGCAGATGGCTTCGATGAACTCTTCGTCGAGAGGGTTTGCTTCCTCATCACCTGCTGCTTTGGCATTTGCTTGCTCGATCAAAAGCTTTCTTTGTAGTTCGGGGTCATTGAGCTCTGTATAGGAATTGCAGATCTCATTTCCCAAGATAAAACTTTCAAAACGCTCGACGAGATTTTCTTTCCGAGATGCTGGATCTCGGTGGAGTTTGCAAAGAGGTGTCGTTTCAATAGGATGGTCGGTGATGTGGTGGGGCTGAATGAGGTGGGGCTCTGCTGTTTCTTCGAATAAGAGCGCGATGAGGCTGCCACGTGAGGCTTGATCAATCTCTTTGGGATCGCATGTCCCTTTTTCTTAAGGATAGACCGTATCTCCTGGTCAGAGCAGGAGTTAACGTCGATGTTGCCATAGACTTTGATTGCCTCTTTCATCGTGAGGCGTTTCCAAGGGGCTTTTAGATCAATGGTGTGGGGCACTTCCTCTTTTTCTACTGTGATTTGGCTGGTTCCAAAGAGTTCGAGAGCTAAGGTCTCAAAGAGGTTTTCAACGAGTATCATCATATCGTTGTAATCCCAGTAAGAGGCATAGGCCTCAAGCATGGTGAACTCAGGATTATGCGTGCGATCGAGCCCTTCGTTACGAAATACTTTTGAAATTTCAAAAACGCGATCGATGCCGCCGATGATGAGTTTTTTAAGAGAGATCTCTAGGCAAATGCGGAGAAACATCTGTTGGTGTAATGCATCGATTGTGGTGACAAAAGGTCTTGCCTGCGCGCCGCCGTAGGTGCGCTCTAGTATGGGGGTTTCTACTTCGGTAAAATCAAATTTTTCAAAATATTTACGGATAGATTTTACGATGTGGCTGCGGAGGCGGAAAGTTTCTGCAACTTCAGGATTGGATATGAGATCAAGCCATCTTTTTCTATAGCGTATCTCTTTATCTGCAAGCCCGCTGTGTTTGTCAGGAAGAGGGAGGAGGGATTTGCACAGAAGCGTCAGAGATTTTACATACACGGTCAGCTCCCCTTTGTGCGTACGAAAGAGAAACCCTTCAACGCCAATGATATCACCTAGGTCGAGTTTCTTTTCCACGAACTTCATCGCACTTAGTTCAGGAGTTGGTTGGAATCCTGTAACAGTGATGTGATCGCGGTTGAACATGAGCTGCATTCTACCTGAAGAATCTTGGATGTGAGCAAAGGCATTTTTCCCCATGCCGCGGAACAAGACAAGGCGTCCTGCAAGGCAAACTTTTTCTGTTTCTTCTTTTTCAGCTGCTTCACTACCACCGATCTCTTTTTCGCTATATTTATGTAAAAGGGAAGCAGCTGTTTGGGTAGGAAGGAATTTAGGAGGATAGGGGTCAATCCCGAGCTCCCGAATCTCTTTTAACTTCAGCGAGCGGTTCTGAAACTCTTCATGGGTGTGGTAGGTGGGCGTTTGCATAGTTATTATTATTGTAGAAGATCATTAGAAATAAGTCGAGAGAGGATCAATATCAATGGTGAGTCTTAGGAAAGATGGAACAGTGATTGTTTCAAGAATTTCCGTGACAGGTCTTGTAAGAGGGGCATTGATGATGAGTTGAAAGCGGAATAAATCTTTTATCTTGGCATAACCGCAAGGGATAATGGGATGGAGTGCAAAAGAGGGGGTAGCTTTCCCAGGAGATAGGCTCTTAACTCTTTCGCATAAGCCTCTACTCTTGCAGAAGATTTGGCTGCAAAGGTGAGCTTAATGAGGTGGGAAAAAGGGGGATAATTAAAAAATTTTCTCGTGGCAATTTCTTCTTGATAAAAGGACTCATAATCTTGTTTAGAGGCGTGCAAAATGACGGAGTTATCTGGAATATGTGTTTGGATGATTACCTCGCCGGCTAAAGCATCTCGTCCTGATCTTCCTGAGACCTGTGTGATGAGTTGGAAGACTTGTTCTGATGAGCGAAAATCGGGGATTTGTAAGGTGGCATCGATGTTTAATACACCCACCAATGTAACGGAAGGGAAGTGGAGACCTTTGGCAATCATTTGCGTGCCGATGAGGAGGTCCGCTTTTCCTGCACGAAATTGTTTGAAGAGTTTTTCGTGGCTTCCTTTGTGACGTGTTGTATCTGCGTCGAGTCTCAGTGTACGGATGTCGGGGAATATGGCATGGAGGGCTCTTCTACCTGTTCTGTCCCTGCTCCCTTATATTTTAAACTATCTGCATGATGACACTTGGGACAGGTTTTAGGCGGAGGTGTGATTTCATAGTTGCAAAGGTGGCACGAAAGGGAGTTTTCCCCTTTATGAAATGTGAGAGAAAGGGCGCAGTGGGGGCACTCTATTTTGTGGCCACACGCTGTGCACAATTGGGAGGTGTGAAAGCCTCTGCGATTGAGAAAGAGAAGGGTTTGTTCTCCTATTTTGACTCTCTTTTCTATTTCAGATAAGAGTTTATCTGAAAAGAGATTGAGCCCTTTTGCTTTTTCTCGGCGCATATCAACAATAGAGACGGTAGGAAGTGTGGCACCGCCTGGGCGTGTTGTGAGTTTACTTAAGCGGTATTTCCCTGAAAGAGCATTATAGTAACTTTCAAGACTTGGAGTTGCGCTTCCTAATATGACGGTGGCAGAGGAGAGCTTAGCACGCATGATGGCTGTATCTCTTCCGTGGTAGCAGGGCATTTCATCGGTTTGTTTATAGGAAGAGTCGTGCTCTTCATCGACAATAATGAGCCCTAAGTTATGCAGGGGACTGAAGATCGCAGATCGGGCCCCTACAACAAGCATGATTTCTTTTTTGTGGATTTTATGCCATACATCTCGTCTTTCCCCGTCACTCAATCTATGGTGTAAGATCGCAATTGTTCTTTCAAATCTGCTTTTCAACCGCTCGACTGTTTGAGAGGTGAGTGCTATTTCAGGGACAAGAAAAAGAGCGCTTTTCCCTTGCGCTAGAGCAAGAGCAATTGCTTGAAGGTAGACTTCTGTTTTTCCACTGCCGGTAATACCATGGAGGAGATGGGTTTCAAAGCGAGTCTCTTGGAGCGAATTGGAGATGTGTAGAAGAGCGGATGTTTGCTCTGCGTTTAATTTTTTTGGCTTTGTCTGAAAAAATTCTTGATCCAGGAGGGGAGAGCGGTCAATCTCAATGAGATTTAAAGAGAGCACATTTGCTTTTGCAAGAGAGTCGACAGGACTTCTTGAGGTTTGCGCTTTTTCTAGGAGTTCTGAAAGAAGAACTCCCTTTGGACGCATGAGAAGCACGTCCAAAATGGCTGCTTGGGAAGGGAATGTTTGCCTCTTTTCTTGGCAGAGTGCAAGCAAGGCATTTTTAGAAAGTAGAGATGTAACTTGCAGTTGCCTTTTTTCTTCCATCCCCTTTCTTACAGAAGGAGGAAGGATGAACTTCATGATTTTTGTAAGAGGGGCGCAATAATATCTAGAGACCCAACGGACAAGTCGGAAAAGTTCTTCTGAGACAAGAGCGCCCGATGAGGTGATCTCTGCAATCTCTTTCACTTTTGCAAAAGGGGTTGTTTGCTTGAGCTCGAAGATGGTGCCTTCTCGCAAGTGCCCTTTTACTGGGACTGTGATGCGCATACCAGGTTTAATCTCTTGCGACAGATGCTCAGGAATTTTGTAATCGAGAAGTTTGTCGATTCCGACATCTAAGATGACAGATGCGAAACGATAGTCTTCCATAGTTGTTTTTTTAGGTTTGTATTTTTTAAATATTGGGAAATAGGAGAGAGTAGAATTAGGGGTGTTTTTTCAAGAAAGTGTAGGCTACTTACGGGATTTTCTTTATAAAATGTAGAGAGAGTTGTTTTTTTCCATAGGTGCATCTCTGGTGCAAGGATGAGTTTTAGGTGAAAAGAAGAGAAAAAGATGGGCCACTTATTTTCTTTTTCGAAGCGGGTTGCATCTATAAGTTTTGTGGGTAAAAGGAGGTTGGTCAGGGCTCCTGTAACATTTTGTAAAAATTTCAGTTCATCTCCTGTTTGACCGTACGATAAGAGAATCACTTCAGCTGTGTTAAGATGCTCTTCCCATAGATTGGAAATTTTTTTGGCCCGGCTATCATCGGGAATATCCACTGCAAGAGGGATATGAGGTGCTACGCTTTTGACCAAAGTCCTGATTTCTTCCATCTCTTCTTTTTTAGGTTTAGCCACCGGCTCCAAGGTAAATGCAGTAAGAGGTTTTTCAGTCATAAGAGGCACTCTTTCTTGATGAAAATAAGCCAAATCTTCAGGGTTAATAGCGATTGTATCATTAGAAGAAAATTCCTGTTTGATAAACTTGAGCGTTTCGCTAACTAATATATCCATGGCGGTGGAGATAATCCCTTTTTCCGATATTTAGTCGCAACTACGGACTGCATTTTTTCTATATTTTCTTTAGGGATTCTCGTTAGTAGTTGGGATACGGCCACATTTGACTTATGTTGCATGAGGAAATAGAGCAAATAAACATTTTCTTTTGCTGCTAAGATAAAAGGCTCTAGAAGAGCGATGAGCTTGAAGCAAGGTAGGTCCAGGCTTTCTTGAAAATCTTTTGCTTCTTTTTCAAAAAGAGGGAATGCGAATGCAAGGAGTTGAGCGTGTTCTGTGACTTTATTCATAGAGCCTACAGAGTTTTTCCAGTCAAAGGGAGAGGAAAAAGGAAGGATTGTTTTTATCAATGTTTCTTCCTTTATCAGTTCATTTAAAATGAATTGGAGTAGAAGAGCAGGATTGTTGCCATCGCTTACTGTTTCTCTAGAAAAAGGAGAATGGAAGAAAGTTGCTTGCATATGTTTTTCAATATCTCAAAAAAAATTAGAAATGGCAAGAATATCTGTCAACGCAAAATAGAAATGTCCGCTTTTCTCCAATTTAGAAATGTCCTCTTTGGATGTTCTGATCTTCATTGGACTTGTCCGTTTTTTATCTAAAATACCCATTTTCAAAAGCTCTTCTCTTATCTCCACGGGTGACTCCTTGAAGGTTTTTGAGGTTTTTTGTTTATCCAATTAAGTGCTAAATCTATTTCTTTGGACATCACAATTTTCCCTTGCGGTTCTTCCCCATATATCTTGTATTTTAACTCCTTGCCCTTATACAGCACTCTTACCCGTCCATTGAGATCTTCTAGAAGCATGACTTTTGCTTTCCTTAGAGTGTATGATGATCTTTCACTATCGATCTGATAAAGACTGTTTTTGTATTGGAAGCTTAAGTTTTTAGAGAGACATCGGATTTCCTGGTAACTGAAAATCTCTTCTAAGTTCTCTTCTGGTTTTAAAGCTCGATGAGCATCTTCTGCGTTTCTAGGAGCTACGGCAAATTTTTTGTTATACTTCTCTATGAACTCGGGAATCCATTCATTTGCCTTTTCAATAGTTGAAATATTTTTTCTCTCATCTCCTTGACTAAACGATCTTGCAATGTTTGATTGGCTTTTTCAACTCTTCCTTTTGCCTGGGGTGTATTGGCACAAATGAGCTTGATATCGAGTTTTTTTAGGACTCTTCCAAACTCTGTCACTCCATTACCAGATACAGCTTCTTTGTGGTTGACTCTAAAAACTCCATATTTATCGCTGTAGAAAGCAAGTGGTTTTCCACATCTCTTTAGATACCTTTTTGTCGCTTTAAAATAAGATTCTGTTGTTTCACCAAGAGAAAAAAACAGCTCGACAAGTCTACTAGTTGCATCATCAATGTATACTAAAAGGGTACACCTGGGTCCTCTATTTTCAAACCAGTCATGGGGAGATCCGTCTATTTGTACAAGATCTCCATACTGACTCCTTCTTGGTCTCATCGGGTGGATAACTGCCTTTTTAGCTTTTTTAGGAGACCAAATATTTTCTTCTATCATCCATTTCCTAAGCGTCTCTATAGACAATGTAAGCTTATGTTTTTCCTCTAACTTTTCTTGAGCTAACGTAGGGCCATAATCTGCATAATGAGCGGAAATCAGCTTTAGGACTTGTGATCTAAAAGCTTCTGTTAACCTGCGATTACTAGGCTGCCCTCTCTTTTTGGAAACTAAGCCAGCTTCTCCATGCAGTTCGTAAGCTTGTTTTAAACGTCTAACTTGTCTGGCTGTTATCCCCAGACGTTGTCCCACTTCTATCTGGGAAAAGCTTTTTCTTTTTAAATTGCGCATCATTTCAACTCTTTCTAATTCTCTTCTGCTCATAGTTATCAACTCCTTCACTCTCACCTCCTTTCAAAAACAAATTTGAATGAGGTCAGTATCTTCAAAAGAGGACATTTCTATTTAGCAGAAAGAGGACATTATCATTTTGGGCTAACAAAATGGCAAGAATATCTGTACTGAAAATTAAAGATTTGTTAGGATTTATTAGTCATTCCAGTAGGAGCAATGAAATATGAAAAGTTTATCTAAATACATAGGTGTGCTACTTCTTTTAGCAGCACCTATATTGTTGCCAGCAAGTAGAACGGTGTTGGATCTTGAAGAATGTGCTGAAATTATTGCATTGAAAGATGTCACACCTGACATTTCCCGTCGATTATCTTGGGGAAGGCTTCCTAACTTGGCTGTTGTTGTTCATGAAGGAGAGGAATTTCCTTTAGGTTTCTTTTTAAAGGCTGATTTTTATTCTTTAGCCCAAGATAATTCTTTTAAAGTAAAGTCCGATAGAACTTGTTACTTTCGTTTCATTAGCAAGGACTCTGAAAGAATTCAGGCATATGTGAGCTTTGACTTAGAGAAGTGGAAGAAATCAAAACCAGTTCCTAAAGGAGAAGTTCTCTTCCATGTGGACCAAGGAACGGTGAAAGCGATAGCAGAAGGGTCAAGTATCAAATAGATCATCTACGTAGGCTTTGGGATCAAAGGGAAGGAGATCTTCCACTGACTCCCCAAGGCCTATCCATCGGATAGGAATCCCACATTTTTTGTAGATTGCAAGCACAATGCCTCCTTTTGCAGAGCCATCTAGTTTGGCAAGGAGAATGCCCGTAAGAGGAGTGAACTGGTGGAAAACAAGGGTTTGATCAAGTGCATTTTGCCCGATTGTTGCATCGAGCACTAAAATCACTTCATGAGGAGCGCCAGGTATCACTTTGTCGCATGTGCGTTTCATCTTAGCTAGCTCTTGCATGAGGTCGGTTTTATTTTGCAGTCTTCCTGCCGTATCAATCAATACAATATCTGCACTTCGCGCTTTAGCGGCAGTCAGGGCATCAAAAGCAACAGCAGATGGATCGCTGCCGGGTTTTGATTTGACGATATCGATTTTGAGTCTTTCTGCCCAAAGAGAGAGTTGATCAATAGCCGCTGCTCTAAATGTGTCACCTGCTGCGAGAAGCACTTTTTTTCCTTCCTGTGTAAAGAGGTGGGCTAATTTTGCAATTGATGTTGTTTTTCCGCTTCCATTGATCCCTACAATTAAAAAGACAAGAGGATGCCCTACTGTGGGATTGGTGCGAGGTGGCAGGCTGAGTATGTCGAGCGCGCGGGCTCGGAGAAGAGCAAAGATCTCTTCAATGGGAGTTTCTGCTTTGGTGCGCAGAGAAGATTTGAGGTAGTCTGTGAAGTCTGCTGCTATCTGCGTGCCTAGATCGGCTTCATACAGTGTTTGTTCTAGCTCTGCAAAGGTTTCATCGTTCCAGGGTTTCCCAAAAGAGCTCGAATTTTTGTCCTAGAAGAGAGCGTGTTTTAAGAAACGCATCTTTAACTTTTTTAAAAAAACCGAACATCGAATCTACCCCTTGATAATATAGTTGATTCTATCACATAAAGAAGAAAATAAGCTAGTTGGGGTTTTAAACGTGAATACGCACGAGTACCAAGCCAAAGAGGTGTTAAAAGAGTATGGCATACCTGTCCCTGAATTTGGGGTTGCGACCAAGCATCAAGAGGTTGAACATATTATAAAAAAATTGGGGCTGAAAGAAGCGGTGCTCAAGATTCAAGTCCATGCAGGTGGAAGAGGAAGGGAGGGGGCGTTAAGTTCGCAAAAACTCCCGAAGAGATTCTCTCGATGTCTATACAGCTTTTAGGAATGAAACTCGTTAATAATCAGACGGGGCCAGCAGGGGTGATTGCGCATAAAATTTTAATTTCAAAACCAGTTGATATTGAAAAAGAATACTACCTAGCAGCAGTCATCGATCGGAGTAGAGCGCTTCCTATTTTGATTGCCTCACCGGAAGGGGGGATGGAAATCGAAGAAATTGCAGCCAAATACCCTGATAAAGTGCTCAAAATCCCTATAGAACTCGACGGGAGCATCCATTCTTACCATCTGGTCTATTTTGCAAAATTTATGGGATGGACAGGAGATGTTGCAAAAGCAGGAATCCAGATCGCAAAAGCAGTTGCAAAAGCTTTCATTGCCAAAGATGCCTCTTTGTTAGAGATCAATCCTCTTGTCGTGTCTAAAGACAAAAAAATGTGGGCACTCGATACCAAGCTCAGCGTGGATGATAATGCCATATACCGCCAGCCAGAGATCGCAGGCTTTTACGACCCCACCCAGCTATCGCATAATGAAGTAGAAGCTAAACACCACGACCTGACCTACATTGCTCTAGAAGGTAATATCGGTTGTATGGTCAATGGGGCAGGTCTTGCCATGGCAACAATGGACCTCATTAAATCCTGTGGAGCAACACCCGCTAACTTTCTTTGATGTAGGGGGGAGTGCGACAGCGGATAAAATTGCGGCAGGCTTTAAAATCCTCGTGTCAGATCCTCAAGTGAAGGCCGTGCTTGTCAATATTTTTGGTGGCATTATGAATTGTGTTACCATTGCAGAAGGGCTCCTTGCAGCGGCAGCACAAGTAGCAGTAAAAATCCCCTTAGTTGTGCGTATGGAAGGAACCAACGTTGAAGAGGGGAAAGCGATGCTTCGCAAAATCAGATCTTAAAATTACAACAGCAGATAGTTTAGAAGAGGCAGCTGAAAAAATCGTCAAGGTGTTAAATGGGAATTCTCGTTAATAAAACGCGCGTGATCACACAAGGAATCTCTGGCAAGGCAGGGAGTTTTCATACAGAGCAATGTCTTCTCTATGGGTCTAACTTTGTTGCGAGTTACACCGGGAAAGGGAGGACAAGAAGCTTGCGGACTTCCCATTTTTGATACCGTGTATGAAGCAAAAAAAATACACAAACCAGATGCTACAGTGATTTTTGTACCAGCGCCCTTTGCTGCGGAAGCTATTTTAGAAGCAGAAGACTCAGGGATTCCTCTCATCGTGTGTATTACAGAAGGGACTTCACTATCAGAGATATGTTGGAAGTTTCCAGAGTGATGAGACATTCTAGAAGAAGCCGTTTGATTGGGCCTAACTGTCCTGGTCTTATCACAGCAGGTGAATGTAAAATTGGTATTATGCCAGGGTATATCCATAAGAGAGGCAAGATTGGGATTGTCTCTCGCTCAGGGACTTTAACATATGAGGCTGTGTGGCAGACAACGCTACTGGGCCTTGGACAAACAACATGCATAGGCATCGGGGGAGTCCTTCTCAATGGGACGAACTTTATCGATATATTGAAATTATTTGATCAAGATATCGAAACAGAAGGAGTTCTCTTTATCGTCGGAGAGATCGGAGGAAATGCAGAAGAGGAAGCGGCTGAGTGGATTAAAACCCACAGCCGTAGACCAACGGCTGCCTTCATTGCAGGGGTGACAGCTCCTCCAGGGCGTCGCATGGGGGCATGCGGGAGCAATTGTTGCTGGCGGGAAAGGGACTGCAAAGGATAAGATCAGAGGCTTTTAGAAAAGCGGGCGTAGCCATCGCAGAGCTCCAGCTGATATCGGTCAGAGCGATGGTGCGAGCTCTGACCGGTAAACACTAGACATGATTAAAATTCCTGGACGAATCCCTGTTTGTTTATTTCCCTGCTTTTTGGATTTTTTCCTGTTTGATTGCATTTTTGTTGAGTGGCGGAAACTCTTTCTCCCAGATGTTTGTTTGGGTTGGCGTCATTTTTGTGTCTGTGCTTTTCCATGAATTTGGCCATGCACTCACAGCCTCTTTTTTGGACGCACCTGCCATATCGAACTGGTTGCGATGGTGGGCTTACATACCATGATGGCCCCGAGCTTTCTTTCTGGAAACAGTTCTTGATCATATTTGATGGACCTCTTTTTGGTTTCTTACTGGGACTTATCGCTTACTTTTTAGAAGGGTTGCCACAGATCACCTCTCTTCCTCTCAAGATTTTTTTAAATAACTTCAGGAATATCAATTGGTTTTGGACTGCAGTCAACCTTCTTCCTATGCTCCCTCTTGATGGAGGCCAGCTGCTGAGAGTTGTTCTTGAGAAAATCTTTCATGCAAAAGGCGTGCGGTATGCTTTTTGTTTTAGCATGGTGTTAGCCCTGGCTGTTTCCTTGTTTTTATTTGTAACAGGGCAATTTTTGGCAGGCGCCATTCTTTTTTCTATTTGCTTTTGAGAGTTTTGATGGATTTCGTAAGACGAAACATCTCAAAGACAGTGACCGCAATACGGCTTTCAAAGAGGAGCTCTTACGCGCAGAGATGAAGCTTCAAGAAGGGCATAAGCAAGAGGCCTTAGAGGCTTTTGAAAAACTGCGCATCGAAGCTAAAGAAGGGATCATCTATGTGATTGCTACGCAGTATTCTGCCTTTCTAAATTACGAACTGGGCATGAAAAAAGAGGCCTACGAAGCGCTCAAATCTTTAAAAGAAAGGCTCGATTCTGCGGGCTTGTGCTTACTCCATAAAGTTGCTTTTGAAGAGAATGATTTTGTACTGGTGAATGAACTGGCAGGTCCTGTCTTTCAAGCCACGCAAGATATAGAAGTTGCCTTAAGAAATGCAGAGGTTGCAGCTCAACTTACGCAAGTTGCACCCGCTATTGGCTGGCTTGAAACAGCCCTTGGTTTGGGTGCTGTTGATCTTAAAGAAGTGCTTCAAAGCAAAAGCTTCGATTCAATCCGTTCTGATCCCACCTTCCACCTTTTTGTCTCCCAACTCTCTTAGAAAACTCTATTTTAAGCAATAACAGCCTATTTCTGTTGATTGTATATTATAGGCTGTCTGATTTAGAAAACGGATTCCCTGCTTATCAGTTGTTTCTTCGCAAGTTGTAAGATTTTCTGGGGTAAAAATATATCGTACCATTTGGATTGATGAAGATTTACTCACACCAATTGTTACTACACTTGGGGAGCTAAGCGTTGCAACAAAGTCCTTACTCAGGGAGGGTGTTTCTAATTGAGCGATCACATCTCGATTATGCTCAAATTTTTTCCAATCAATATACATACCTAAGGGTGCAAGGTAGGAAAGAGGAGAAAGGTTTTTATATAGACAAAATGCGCCAATTGCGCAAGAGATGATAACGCTACAAAGTTTGTACATGTTGTATCTTTGAATAATAGCAGCAACTGCTGTATTTCTATTGTTGTTTTTGTTTTGGGCTTGCTCTATTGACTGTTCCTTTTTATATCCACGATGGGACGATTTTTTATACCATCTATAGCTCTTGTTTTTAGCAGATGTATTCCTAGCTGATTGATTGCAAATGCAAGTAGACTTGTAACAATAAGGTCACCTTTTGTAGCAGATGTCAAAAAAGAGATCGGGCTTACCATAAAATCCTCCTTGGAAGGCAATAAAATATTTCATTTACTTCTTGTTGTAAAGGAGATTTAGGGCTCTTATGGTGCAGCGGGAGTAGAAGTGGGATTTGATTTCAAGATATAGCCTTGCTTTAACTCTGCTGAGTAGACAATACCAAGGCCTGCAGAGACAATAGCTGTGGAGAGAAAGATCACCCAGGAAAGGGGCTCATCTGAAAAAGATCCAGCCATAGAAGGAGGCAAAAATAGGGCTTAAAAGACCAAGGAAAGAAAGGAATGTCGCCGTGAATTTTTTAAGCATGAGCCCATACAGGTTATAGCATACGATGTTATAAACAAAAGTCATGAAAAGGGCCCAGCCAGCAAAGCTTCCCATACTTCCGGGAACGACAGGGATTGGATTCCATGACTCTGTGAACATCGAGTGAATAAGAGCTAGCGTCCCACCTAACAGCATGCTTGTTCCATTTGCCATCACAGGAGAGACCATCTGATTTTTGACAGTCAGCCGTAAAATCACCCATCCATATACAGAAAATAGGGCAGCCCCAATGACAGCAAGAGAGGGCCACGATAAAAAACCGACGGCTGTCCACATCTCTTCAGCACCTGTTTGTAAGTACAAAACAGGAATAATACCTATGACGCCCAAGGAAAGGCCAATCCATTTTTTGAGGTTCATCCTCTCTCCAAAATGGAGGTAGGAAAAAAAGGCTGCAAAAAATGGGGAGAGGCTATAGATAAAGCAGGTTTTAGCTGCAGATAGATACTGCAGAGCCCAGAACTCCAAGACATTTGTTAGGTAGATACTAAAAACTGCTAGAAGTGCAAGTGACAGAATCTGGTTTTTTTGGAGTTTAAAAGAGGATCGCTTTGTCAGGGCAAGGTAGGGAAAGAAGAATGAGTCCTGCAAGGAGCATGCGGGTACCGGTCAAGAAGAAAGGAGAGGCATGTAGAAGCGCCATTTTTCCAAGTGAAAAGACGCTTGACCAAAGCCCATACATTAAAATAACAGCTAGAATAGACATCATCACCCCTAAGGGGGTACATGATATCAAATTTTAACTCTTCAGTCAAGGCGGATGGATACAAAGCGCATGGAGGCTCCCTGTTGTATAAGGAGGACGATACGTTTGCTTTTCGCAGCCTCTTTCAAATTATCATTATATTCAGACGTGTTCGTGACTCGCTTACGATTGACCTCTAAAATCAGGCAACCTGGACGGATCCCAGCCATTGCTCCTGGGGAGCCTGGTTTGACTTTCGTGACCACAACCCCTTGTTCTCCTTGATTATAACCAAGTTGCTTAGAAAGTTGGGGGTAAGATTTTGCACTTCCATTCCCAATTTTTGATCTAAGACACCGGGTGAAGAATTGCTAGTTGAAAGGGAGCCGAGCGTAACAGATATATTTAAAATTTTATTTTTGCGATTAACCTTGAGTTTGACGACAGTTCCTGGAGCCATGAGGGCAATGTCATTACGGAATGCTTGGAAGGTTTTAATCGGATTTCCGTTGTATTCTAAAATAATATCCCCCTGTTTAAGACCTGCTTCTTCTGCAGGGGATCCTTTAGATACGTCTGCCACCAGTGCGCCTTCTGCCTTATCGAGGTTAAACCCTGCTGCGATATCTTTGTCAACAGGCTGGAGCGTAACACCGAGAAATCCGCGTGTTACAGATCCTTTCTCGATGAGTTGATGCATGATGCTTTTTGCCATGTTGCTGGGGATTGCAAGGCCAATACCCATAAAACCACCTGAGCGGGAGATGATCACAGTGTTAATGCCAACAACTTCTCCACGAAGATTTAATAGGGGACCACCTGAATTACCTGGGTTGATGGCTGCATCGGTTTGAATGAAGTCTTCGTAATCAGATATTTGTAGCTGTCTTTTTTTACCGCTCACGATCCCTCTTGTGACAGAGGCTTCAAGAGCAAAAGGACTTCCAATGGCAATCACGTCTTCTGCGATTTCTAATTCATCAGAGTTTCCAAACGTCAGGAATGGGAAATTTTTTCCTTCGAGTTTAATAACAGCGATATCGGTATTGGGATCAGCACCTATGAGAGTCGCTGGTAACACTTGCCCATTGTCCAAGGTAACATCTATTTTATTAGCCCCTTTGACAACGTGCGCATTGGTGAAAATATATCCATCAGCGGTTACAAAAAAACCAGACCCTTGTCCTACTTGTGGCTGTGGTGGCATGGGTCTACCAAAAGGGATCCCAAAAAAGCGGTTGAAGTCTTCATCGGGGGAATTAAAAGGGTTGTCTCCAGAGCTAAATGGAAAAGATCCATCTTCCCCACTTTCGAGTTCTACTTTAATGAACACAACACCTGGAATAGCTTTCTTAGCAATAATAGATCGAGCTTGAGAGGCTGCTTGTGCAATCTCCTGAGGAGAACATCCACATTTAGATTTTGGTGTAGTAGCTGTTTGCTGGTCAGCTGCTAAGCAAAAAGAAGAACAGAGTAAGGTTAAGGCAACTATCGCATTTTTATATGTCATACAACTTCTTCCCCATAATAATTTTACCATAGCATGATTCATAGAATTGTACACACTTTCTTTCCATCATGATTCTAAATATCTGGGGATTTTTTTTCTAGTGGTGCTAGGAAAATGCTTTATTTTGCTATCATCATCTACATGATAAGATTTCCATTATGTGTGTTGGTTCTGCTCGCTATATGTGCATGTTCTCCTTCTTCTCTGGAAGATTTTCGTTATGAAGGGGAGTCAATATGTAAAGAATTGGCAGAGGAGCTCAAGGGAATAGGGACACATGAGCAGTTAGTGAAGGAAGTTCCCAAGATCAAATCCTACTTCGATCGGTTAGTTTCTGTGATGATTCAAGCAAGAAAATTTCAGAAAGAACATGAAGAAGATAAACCCCTCATCGATAGTATTGCAAATAGCGCTCTTCTATACGAGCTAAAGCGCATTTATGAAATAGACGGGGTAGAGACGTTATTGAGAAAGCGCAAAAAGAAGCTTTGATCAGATTAGATGCTTCAGAGAAGAGGAAATGATTTTTCAAAGGAAGCTTTTCTTTCTTCTAGATGCTCATGGTCGGTTAATTCATCGACATGGATAGGGACGACTGTGATGTAGCCTTCTTTCAAAAGGGCGACATCGCTCTCAGGATGTTCTTCTTGTTCATCCCATTTGCCGCCTAGCCAAAAGTAAGGCGTTCCTTCAGGATGGATACGTTCATGGGGGGTGTCAATCCAATAACTACGTCCTTGGCGAGCAAGTTTAATCCCTTTAAAATCTGTAGAAGTGTAAGGGAAGTTGACATTCAGCAACGTGCCTTTGGGTAGCGGGTGTTCTAATACATGTTGCACAATAGGGTGGATGTATTTTTGGGCTTGTGAATAGTCAGGTGCGTCGATGTCTTCAAAAGAGAATGCAATGCTAGGAATATTACGGAGCACGCCTTCAATCGCTCCACCCACAGTACCACTATACAAAACTGTTCTACCTGCATTAGAAGCGTGGTTGATGCCTGATACAACTAAGTCAGGTTTCTCTTTGAGGATCACACTTAAGCCTAATTTTACACAGTCGACAGGTGTCCCATTCACTTTCCAGGCGGGTGTATTTTGCTCCCATTTTACTTTATCGATTTGTAGAGGTACTCTAAGAGTGAACCCCAACCCTGAACCTGATTGATCACTTCCGGGGGCAATAATAAAAAGGTCAGCATATTCTACAAGAGCTTGCCAAAGGCATTTAAGCCCCATAGAAAAGATCCCATCATCATTAGTAATTAAAATTTTTGGTCTTTTGGACGTTTTATTCATGGGAGGGATCATAACATATGAGAGAGTTTGTGTCTTGTGAGATGTGATACCCACAAAATGGATAGCATACTTGCAAAAAAACCAGGAATTAGGGGGCCGATAGGGAATAAATGGTTAAAAAGGGGCCAAACAGCAGACACAGATCCTCCGATTAAAATTCCAGCCCAGGCGCCATATTTATTAGCTTTTTTGTAATAGAGCGATAAGATAACAAGAGGGCCAAAAGCAGATCCAATCCCTGACCAAGCATATAAAACAAGTTGATAGATGGTATTGGTCTTTCGGAAGGCAATGAGAAAAGCTACACAGGCAACGAGGATGATCCCAAGGCGCGAGACTAAAAGAACTTCTCGAGAGGAGGCGTGCTTTCTCCACAGTTTTTTGTACAAATCTTCAGCCAAGCTTGAGGATAAAACAAGGATTTGAGAGCTCATAGCATTAATTGTTGTTGCAATGATAGCGCATAACACAAGGCCCAAAATAATAGGAGAAAACGATAACTTGACCATTTCAACAAGGACAAGTTCGGGATTATCCAAATGTCCTTTAAAAAAGGCAATTCCTACAAGCCCAATCAAGGTGGCTGCTCCGAGTGAGAGAACCATCCATGTCATTCCAATCCATTTAGAAGTTGGGATGTCAGAAACCTTTTTAATCCCCATGAACTTAGTGACAATGTGTGGTTGACCAAAATAACCAAGTCCCCATCCAAATGTTAAGGAAATAATTGAAACGATGGTGGCTTGGGAAAAATCAGGAATCAATCGAGACGTGAGATGATTGATCGTTATATTTTCTGAGATGGCACCCCATCCACCTATCTTTGGGATCATATAGAGGGGAATAAAAATAATGACGCACATCAAAAATAAGCCTTGAAAAAGATCAATCCAGGCAAGCGTCAGATAACCACCTGAGAACACATAAGGGATGACAACCACAAGTCCTATCAAAACACCGATTGAATACTTTAATTGGAAGAGGACTTCTAGATTGTCTCCAAGTGTTGTTAGCCCCGCTGAAATGTAAATCGTATAAAATACGATCAGAACAATCGCAGAAAAAACCCGTATCCGTCCAGAAGTGTCTTTAAACCTGCTCTCAAAAAAAGAAGAAAATGTCATGCTGTTGAACTTTTCTGTAGCAACTCTGATTTTAGGCGCAATAATACGCCAGTTCAAGTACATGCACGTGGTAAGGCCAATTGCTGTCCACGCACTGATCACGCCTTTAGAAAATACTGCAGCAGGATAGGCCATGACAAGCCAGCTACTCATATCACTAGCATGGGCAGCCAGTGCCGTTAGCCAACAGTTCATCGAGCGGTTGCCGATGATAAAGCCGGTTGCAGACATGTGTTTTTGATAAGAGAAATATCCAATTGCCAGCAGCAATAGGAAGTAACAACCGATGGAAATCAGTTCTTGTGTATACATATAACATTCTTAACACTTTTAGAAATAAAATGCTTTATTTTTGCGCAGCTTTAGTAGATCCGTAATGCAAGCTAGCTTGAGAAAGATTCTCTCTTGTATTGGGAAAAATCTCCTCTACAGAGTGCAATAGATCTTTGACTTTTTTACGCATGGAGATTTGTCCTACGGGGCATTGACAGGTGATTCTTGCAAATCCATGGAGCTTAGCAAAAGAGATAATCTCTTTTTCTGCAATGAAAATTAAAGGCCTAATAATGGTTATACCATAGTCATGCATGTGTACTTTTGGGAGGTTAGCCGCAAACTCTGCTTTGTGTAAAAGATTCAGCAAAAGGGTTTCAATGCTATCGTCTCTATGGTGCCCAAAAGCAATCGTATGTATACCCACTTCTTTAGCCGCTTCAAAAATTAGCTTCCTTCTCTCTCTTGAGCAGCTGTAACAGGCTAAATTTTCTCTTGTTTGTGTTGAATGTTTCAAAATAAAATTAACCCCGAGAGCTTCACAGATAGGACGCAGAAATTGTTCGCTGACAGAGGCTCCGCAAGAGAACTCGCCAGACACATGAATAGCATGGATATCCAGCACAGGGAAACCCCTGCCTGAAATGGCCTTCAGAAGATAGAGAAGTGCAAGACTATCCTTACCACCGCTTAGAGCAACAGCAACCTTGCCTGATTCATCTAAAAGATTGAATTGATAGAGTGCTTTACGGCACATGCTTTCAAGCTTTTTTCCTAATGTTGTCCATGGAGGTTTTGCAATTGGTAGGCTGCTCATGGGAAAAAATTCTACCCGATATTTCTTTTTAGCGGTATAGTGTTTCCCAAAAGAGGTCTCATGTCAAAGCCAGGTAGAAATGATCCATGCCCTTGTGGGTCAGGAAAGAAATTTAAAAAATGTTGTGAATCAAAAACTACAAAGTCCTTGCTCGGATCTGCCCAGGTTTTGACAAGCTCCAACAAAATCTCTTCCCTATTTCAACAAAATGTTACACCTGTTAAGCCTAAACTGCCTGAAGTTCCTCCTGACGAAAAACATTTTAACATGTAATACCGTCTTAAAATCTTGAGCAATAAGGAATCATTTGTTATAAGGTTCTTTCCTTTTTGCTGGTGTAGCTCAATGGTAGAGCATCCGCCTTGTAAGCGGACGGTTGAGGGTTCAAGTCCTTTCGCCAGCATTTTTTCTGTTTGGGGGGTGTCGCATAGTGGCAATTGCAGGGGACTGTAAATCCCCCACCTTCGGGTTTCGTGTGTTCGAGTCACACCGCCCCCATTCTCTTGGACGATTCTTAAAATCCAGCATCGTTAAGAACGGTTCTCTCACTGAACCTGAGTTTTGCAACTACCTCCATAATATAAAAGTTTTTATCTACTTGTTCATGACAATCCGTTTGCTCGATAATTCCTGACTGGCGGGCTTTATTCAAAATCGATCCCGAAGCAGGGACTGTTGTTCAGAGGTCTTGGGCTAGCCAATACAGCAAAGGGAAACATCAGCTGCTGGACAAATCTAAAAAACAATTTTTGTAAAAAGTCCCAGCTTCTTTTAATCCGCAGGAGCTTCGCTTGGGTTAGCTTTTTCTCGGATTGCTTCAAGAAGAGCAACATCTTCTTCATCAGCTCGCAGTCTCTCTTCCTTAAGGCGCTTTTGATTAAATTCTGAATAGCGCTCAAGGGAGAGCTTTTCTGCTACCTGGGCAGATATTTTACCTGCGTGGCTTAAGGAACCTCTGGACAAGTCATTTGCCAAATCTTGCCGCCAATTTTTGCGAATACTAGATTTTTCGAACTCTCTAACATTCTACATGTTAGCTGCGCTTTCCAAAATCGTCGTCTTCGAAAAACTGATCAGCAATCTCCGACAAAGCACTTATCCAGAGACTCCTTAAGAGATCTTTTTCGTTAAAGCTAAGGAAGGTATCCAACTTTTCCTCCCATTCTCTCATCGTGATCGTCTTTCGCTGTTTTGCTTGTAGCTCCGCGTAATCCAAATACATGACAACAATTAGGTTAAGTTCTTCCAGTTCCACTTGAGTGAGATAATTTTTGGTGATGGTTACGTCTTGCTGACGGACGCGGTGTCCCTCACAACTTGTCAGCCCCATATTGGGCAGTTTAAAATCTGATCGCTCTAAAATCAATTCGGCCGCCGTCTTATGGGTTGTAGCCCAGAGCATTTTGTTTTGAACTTTTTTAAAAAATAGTTGAGCCTGGTTGCTGAGGAGAGCGAATGCGGTAGCCTATCGCAAGTATTGCACTAAGATTGTAAAATTTGAGATTTCGTTGAATCGTTCTTTTCCATTCAGATTGAACTTGTAAGCGTTCCTTACAAGTTGCGGCTTCAACCAGCTCGTTATCAGTGTAAATAGCTCTTAGATTTGAAGTTGTATTTTGAGGAGTTGTTTGGAAGAGCTCAGCGATTTCGGCCTGGGTTAGCCAAACAGTGCCGTCTTGGGTTCTGGGCTGAACGGAAGCTGTCCCATCCTCTGTGGTGTATAGGATGATTTCTCCATTTGCCATGTTCTAGTGTCCGTATCCTGATAAAATTTTGAGAATAGCATAACCGAAGAGGCGAGTCGATTGCTCCCAATTCTCGTACATAAAACAACCCACCTTTAGCTTTCTTTGGTGGTTAGGATTCTACTTTTCTTGAGAAAATAAGCTAAAAAGTTTATCTATACGCTATGCGTTAATACGTTTTTTTGAATGGCGTAGGGTGTATTCTTATGAAGGATAATCGCGTTGATGTGCTGATTGTTGGAGCAGGTCCAACAGGCATGCTGATGGCAGCAGAAGTTGCGCGCTATGGTCTTAGCTGTAGAATTATCGATAAAGGTGTTGCTTGTCAAGACCAGTCACGGGCGGTGGCCATACAAGCCCGGACGATGGAGATCTTTGAACACTTGGGTTTTGCAGAGGCTTTTTTAGCAGAAGGTCTGCGTTTAAAAGTGGGCAACCCGATCTGTTCGTTTCATAAATTAGGTAGAATTTCTTTTGACACCCTTGATTCGTCCTACCCTTTTATCTTAAGTCTTGAACAAGTAAAAACAGAAGAGATCCTCGAGCAGTACCTTATTTCATTTGGAGTAAAGATTGAGAGGGGAGTAGAGTTTCTGAGGATGAAACAACGTGAGGAAGATGTTGAGGTCGTTGTTGCTCATACTACCTCTGGGCAAGAAGAAACAATTCAAGCAACGTGGGTTGTAGGTTGTGATGGGGCGCATAGCCAGGTTCGCAAGCAGCTCAACCTTGCGTTCGAAGGGAAACCTCTTTTAGGTATTTTTTCACTCGCTGACGTGCGTATCCACTGGGATTATCCTATTGATGAGCTTTTCGTTTTTTTAGATGCAATAGGCGCTCTTGCAGCCATCCCTCTTCCTGAGCCAAAGCGTTACCGATTGATTTTTCAACTAGAGCGTTGTCGTAATCTGCTCAAAGAACGTCACTCTCTTCCTAACGGCCAATTGAAAGAGCAGATTGTAGCAAAGCCTCAACTTAAAGAGGTCCAAGAGCTTCTTTGCAAGCATACAGGCTCCTACGTTCTTGTTTCAGATCCTCTCTGGTGTGCAAATTTTTGTATCAATAGCCGAATGGTAGAGACCTATCAGAAAGGATCTGTTTTTCTAGCGGGTGATGCCGCACATATCCATAGTCCCGTTGGAGGGCAGGGGATGAATACAGGATTGCAAGATGCGTTCAATCTAGCCTGGAAATTAGCACTGGTGCATAACAAGCAAGCGGGTAAAAAGCTATTGGATACGTATGATTTAGAGAGGCGCTCTGTTGCTAAAAAGCTTTTACAAGCAACAGAGATCGCCTCACAAATTGCCACCTTGCAAAACCGTGTAGCTATCGCTCTTCGTAATGCAGCGATATTTTGCTTAACACGCATTTCTTTTTGCAGAGATATCTGGTAAAAATAATTTCTCAAATAGGTATTTGTTATCCTAGAAGCTCTATTGTAGGGCCACAAAGCGGTTTTAGAGCGCCAGATGCTTATCTTCTTCATCAAGATGAGCCTACTAGCCTGTACGCTCTTTGGCGCAAATCTACCTCTTTTTATCTACTCCTTTTTGCAGGGAATGAAGCACCCAATTTTACGGCTATCCTTCAAAAGGTTGCAGCTCACCCCATCATTCCGATCGTCATTTTTCAAGAGGGAAGACTTCCTCTTGTGTCACACACTGTGCAGAGCTTTAAAGATTCTTCTGGGTCAGCCCACCGTCTATATGGAGCTAAAGGCTGCAGGGCTGTTCTCATTCGCCCCGATCTCTATATCGGTTATCAAACAGACAATCTTGATGAATTAAATCTAGATTCATATTTTTTTCATGAGGTATGATAGCTAGCATGCATTTATCTGCTTCTATTGAATTAGATTCTAAAAGTGGGATGTGCCAGATCGATGGGGTGAGTTATCCTATGATAGGATTCGGGACTTATCCATTGACAGGTCACATCTGCACACAAGCTGTAAAAGAGGCGCTCGAAGCGGGTTATCGTGTCATCGATACGGCAACGCGCTACTCCAACTTTGAAGCGATTGCACAAGCATTAAAGGATGTAGATCGTGGTGATGTCTACATCATTTCAAAAGTGTGGCATGATATGTTGCAGCCAGAAAATGTACGCCTTGATCTAGAAAAGACGTTGGAACAGCTCCAGATAGAGTATTTAGATACGTATTTAATACATTGGCCCAATAGTCAAGTCCCCATTGATAAGACATTACGTGCTATGGAGGAGTTAAGACAAGACAAAAAAATCCGCCATATTGGGCTTAGCAACGTCTCTTTTAACCATTTGAAAAAAGCTTTAGCTGTAGGAGTTCCGATTTCTTGGGTTCAAGTGGAGATGCACCCTTACTTTTGTGATTTTGAACTACTAAAGCTCTGTAAAGAGAAGTGTATTGCTGTGCAAGCCTGGTCCCCACTCGGCAGAGGACGTATTTGTGATGATGCGCTCATTGCGAAAATAGCCAAAAAATATGGTAAGACGCCTGCACAATTAGCTCTAAGATGGATTATTCAACATCTATGTATGCCTCTACCGAGCAGTACAAAAGCGAAACACATACACGAAAACAAGGAAATCGCTGATTTTTTTCTTGCCATAGAAGAGATGCAGGAAATCGACCAAAGAGCTAAAATGGGCGAGCGCAAGCGAATAATGAAAGAAAAAGCGGGGTTTACCGATGAGTTTGATTTTTCCTATGAGGAGTGTTGGCCCAATGGTGGGTAGATTATGTGTTATTTGTATGAGTCTATGTCTTATGGGGTATGCTGCTGAGGCAGAAAGCTCAAAGGGCATTCTTGATAGGGCGCTTCCTGGTCTTTGTTGCGCCCTTACACAACCAAAGCATTCTTCTCTACAAGGAGAGCTTTTGGAGATGCAAGCTGAAGATCAGAGGGTAAGACAGATTGCTATATCTGAACGAAATTGGAACATGCTGCAAGAAATAGATCAAAAACATGCTCCTAGACTAAAAGAAATCATTGCAGAATTTGGTTGGCCAGGAATAATACTTGTCGGGCTCGAAGGAGCTGAAGCAATGTGGCTTTTAGTTCAACACCAAGATCTGGATTTTCAAAAACAGTGCTTACCTCTTTTGAAAGATGCAGTTGATAAACAAGAGGCCCCCTTTCGCAATTATGCTTATTTACTGGATAGAGTGTGTATGTACGGAAATGAGCCGCAGGTCTATGGCACGCAATGGGTAGAGGCGGCAGGTGAGCTCGTGATGTATCCTGTGTGCGATCCAGAACTCCTGGCTCAAAGGCGCGTGGAAGCTGGTCTAATCCCGATAGAAGAGTATGAAAAGCAATTACTAAATCTATTTATGGAGAGAGAGCGGTAGCTTTTTTGCTTTCATACATCCGAAGTAGGGGAAGCATAATCAAAATGGATCCCACAACAATCCCTGTTAGAGGATAGATGGTTCCGTTGTAAAGGCTACTTGCTAATCCAACAATAAGCGCGGCAGACAGCAAGCGAGCACTTGTAATTAGGCTTGCCGCAGTACCTTTGATGTGGGGAGGATTGCCATGCTTTCGGGGAAATACAGCCCAAAGAGCCAATTAGCTCCAAAAGCGTAGACCGTCATGCCAATCGTAAGAAGATAACCGTCTGTGGGAGCAAGGAGGGTTACAATCGCTAATTCTAATCCTCCAGCTACACATGCCATCAGACCCATTTTTTTGACTTTTTTAATGCCCCATTTAGCAATAGAGGAATTTAAGATAAGACTTCCTGCTACCCAGCCACCCAAGATAGCTGCTTGAACAAAAGGGAAGATAGATTTACTCATCCCAAACTCCACCACAAAGAGAACAGAGGTCCCTGATAGGAAGGCAATATAGGATCCAAAAATTAAGCAGATCATAAAAGTAAGTTGCCAGAAGGGGGCGCACAAGAAAGCTTCCTTAAAATCTCTTACAACAGACTTAAACTGAAGAGGCATCCGTTTCTCTTTAGGTAATGTCTCTTCAAAGGAGATCAGAGTTATGATCAGGCCAATTGTTACAAAAATGGCAATGGCAAGAAAATTTGAACGGAACCCAAATGCATGGTTGAGATAGCCCCCTAATATAGGAGCTCCTGCCATGATTAGGGGGATGATCATATTAAGTGAGTTAAGCGCTCGGACTGCTTTTTCTTTTTGAAAGACATCAAATATGATCGCTGTTCCCAACGTAAAACATCCACCGCTACCTACTCCTTGAAGGACTCTACCCGCTAGCATCTGATCGAGGTTAGTGGCAAAAATTGTAATGAGACTTCCAATTAGAAACATCCCTAGAGCGATGAGCAAGGGTTTTTTACGACCAAAGGCATCGGCAAGAGGCCCATAGAGAGGGCTTGCAATGCAGATTCCTACAAAGTTCCAAGTGAGGAGACCTTGGATAGCGCTTTCAGAAACAGCAAACCAGGTCATCATATCTGGAAAAGCGGGCAAGTAGATATCTGTTTCAATGCAAGCTGCAATGAAAATAGTGACAATCAAAAATAAAGCTTTGAGTTCTGTTTGTTTGCCCATAAAAATTTGTCCGTTGGTGGTAGAGGGAAACATTATATTAAGAAATTGACTTTTATAAAAGAGGTATTAAATGGCCGATAAAATGCTGAAAACCTCCTATTCCCCCTTTTGTCGGCCAAAAAGCGTAGAGCCCTTATTCGTGAAATCCTCGTTAAGGGTAAGGTGGGGAAATTGCTAGATAAATATATTCTTTCTCAAGCTAAAAAATTAGTAAAAAAAGAGGACCGTACCTCCTTTATTATCGACACAGAAGAAGACCTTAGAGAAATAGATAGTAGTGGGCAAGAATAATTGCTGCATTTGGACTGCGCCAAAGCCCCGTGGTTGAGCGATCGGTCTGATACTAGGTGGCTTACGATCGCTCAACCACGGGGCTTTGGCGCAGTCCAAATGCAGCAATTATTCTTGCCCAGTTCCTTAGTCGCATTGTAGGTCTTGGAGTGACAGAGGTGCAATTAAAAAAATGGAAGAAAAGTTATGTCAGTGCTAACCATTTTGCAAATTCTTTAGCGTAGTAGGTTATAATAAAGTCAGCGCCAGCTCTTCGCATCCCTCTAAGTATTTCAAAGACGGCTTTTTTTTCATCTATCCACCCCTTTTCAGCAGCTGCCTTAATCATGCAAAACTCACCACTTGTGTGGTAGGCTCCTAGGGGGATAGAGGGAAAGCTTTCTTTTAGACGGTAAATCACATCTAAATAGCTGTGGGCGGGTTTGACCATGAGCATGTCGACCCCTTCATCTATATCTAACTGGGCCTCACGCAGTGCTTCTCTACTATTGGCAGGATCCATGAAATGGGTGCTTCGATCTCCAAAAACAGGAGCGCCTTCTGCAGCTGATCTAAAAGGTCCATACAAGCAAGAATCGTATTTAACGGAGTAGCTCAAAATGGGAATTTCTTCAAATCCTGCACTATCTAAACCGTAACGGATGGATTTTACCATCCCATCCATCATTCCACTAGGGGCGATCACATCGGCTCCAGCTTGTGCATGACTAATAGCTTGTTTCATCAGCAGCTCTAATGTCTTATCATTATCGATTACAAAGGTTGAATTGTTTTCTCTAATGAAGCCACAATGTCCATGATTTGTGTACTCACAACAGCAGATATCTGAAATCACAAGCAGCTTAGATGATGCATTTTTGATGATTCTAATGGCTTGTTGGATCACTCCATGTTCATGATAGGCGTTCGATCCATAGAGATCTTTATAGGGAGGAACCCCAAACAATATAACAGAAGAGATCCCAAGCGCCTGAATTTCCTCAATTTCTTCCAATAAACAATTGAGTGGAATTTGATAACATCCCGGCATCGATGCAATCGCTTGTTTATTTCCTTCACTTCCCTTAACAAATACCGGAGCAATTAAATCGTTAACCTGCACATCTGTTTCTCGGATTAATTCCCTTAGCACAGGATGTTGTCTAAGACGCCTCAAACGAATAAATGGTACAGTTATCATCATACAAAAAAGAATGGCGCGGAAAATAATTTAATACAAGTAGGAGTTGTAAATTTGCAAAGAGAAGAGTCTGTTTTTTTGTGTCAACGCAAAATAGAAATGTCCGCTTTTCTCCAATTTAGAAATGTCCTCTTTGGATGTTCTGATCTTCATTGGACTTGTCCGTTTTTTATCTAAAATACCCATTTTCAAAAGCTCTTCTCTTATCTCCACGGGTGACTCCTTGAAGGTTTTTGAGGTTTTTTGTTTATCCAATTAAGTGCTAAATCTATTTCTTTGGACATCACAATTTTCCCTTGCGGTTCTTCCCCATATATCTTGTATTTTAACTCCTTGCCCTTATACAGCACTCTTACCCGTCCATTGAGATCTTCTAGAAGCATGACTTTTGCTTTCCTTAGAGTGTATGATGATCTTTCACTATCGATCTGATAAAGACTGTTTTTGTATTGGAAGCTTAAGTTTTTAGAGAGACATCGGATTTCCTGGTAACTGAAAATCTCTTCTAAGTTCTCTTCTGGTTTTAAAGCTCGATGAGCATCTTCTGCGTTTCTAGGAGCTACGGCAAATTTTTTGTTATACTTCTCTATGAACTCGGGAATCCATTCATTTGCCTTTTCAATAGTTGAAATATTTTTTTCTCTCATCTCCTTGACTAAACGATCTTGCAATGTTTGATTGGCTTTTTCAACTCTTCCTTTTGCCTGGGGTGTATTGGCACAAATGAGCTTGATATCGAGTTTTTTTAGGACTCTTCCAAACTCTGTCACTCCATTACCAGATACAGCTTCTTTGTGGTTGACTCTAAAAACTCCATATTTATCGCTGTAGAAAGCAAGTGGTTTTCCACATCTCTTTAGATACCTTTTTGTCGCTTTAAAATAAGATTCTGTTGTTTCACCAAGAGAAAAAAACAGCTCGACAAGTCTACTAGTTGCATCATCAATGTATACTAAAAGGGTACACCTGGGTCCTCTATTTTCAAACCAGTCATGGGGAGATCCGTCTATTTGTACAAGATCTCCATACTGACTCCTTCTTGGTCTCATCGGGTGGATAACTGCCTTTTTAGCTTTTTTAGGAGACCAAATATTTTCTTCTATCATCCATTTCCTAAGCGTCTCTATAGACAATGTAAGCTTATGTTTTTCCTCTAACTTTTCTTGAGCTAACGTAGGGCCATAATCTGCATAATGAGCGGAAATCAGCTTTAGGACTTGTGATCTAAAAGCTTCTGTTAACCTGCGATTACTAGGCTGCCCTCTCTTTTGGAAACTAAGCCAGCTTCTCCATGCAGTTCGTAAGCTTGTTTTAAACGTCTAACTTGTCTGGCTGTTATCCCCAGACGTTGTCCCACTTCTATCTGGGAAAAGCTTTTTCTTTTTAAATTGCGCATCATTTCAACTCTTTCTAATTCTCTTCTGCTCATAGTTATCAACTCCTTCACTCTCACCTCCTTTCAAAAACAAATTTGAATGAGGTCAGTATCTTCAAAAGAGGACATTTCTATTTAGCAGAAAGAGGACATTATCATTTTGGGCTAACAGAGTCTGTTTTTTTGTATGTATCTAAATCATTTTCTGTTAACATCCGCTCTAATTCTGATTTCTTAGGGAGATCGGAAAGTAAAATTTAACAGGAGGTTTTTATGGATATCAGAACAATTGCTCGCGAAGGTGCTGCTGTTGTTGCTACTTATGTAGCTGTTAATGCCACAGTTAAAGCGGCGGATGATTTGCTCGATATAGTTAGAAAAGTTATAAATGTTGCTGCTGAAAAGATAGGGGTGAGTTATTTATGTGAAAGTGCATTAGATCGGCTCCCAGAATCCTGGCCAGGAAAGATAAAAAAAGGATTTTCAACATTAACCCAAAATGCCTTTAGTGATAGTGTTGGTGTGCGTCTATCAACTAAAACGGCAAAACAGCTAGGCCAGAAGATCGCCTCGGCATTTTTAATAAGTGTTATAGCTTATAAAGTTGCTAGCAGTAGCTGCTTGGTTAATGGGGCTGTGAGATGCCTATCTCAAGCAACATGTGCTGTTGCAGCGCGCATCCCTTAATATCTTAGTTTATGGCCCTCTTTAGAATAGAGGGCTTTTTTCTACTCATACCATACGGAAAAATAAAGACGTGTTTCAGCTTTATTATTTTTCCCGAATGTTACTACATCGAAGGTCTATTTAATCGAGTGTTCTGATTTTTCTTCAAGATTAAATATCTAAAAAATCTTTAATTTATTTCTGGAATTTGTGTGAATAAGCTATTTTTTATAGATCAATTGTTTTATAATCGCCCCATTACATTTATAATCAATGGAAGATATGTCATTTAAAAATTTGTTTTTGCATTCAGATATTCTCAAGGCGCTTCAAGAGCTTGGCTATAATGAAGCTACACCGATCCAGGCGCAAGCGATCCCTCAGATTGTCAAGGGGTTAGATATAAGAGCTGCAGCGCAGACTGGTACAGGAAAGACGGCTGCCTTTATGCTTCCTTCACTTAACCGTCTTGTGGAGCCCTCTCCTTCTAAAGGAAGAGGCCCTCGTATTTTAGTACTCGTTCCGACAAGAGAGCTTGCGATGCAAGTTGCTACAGAGACCGTCAAATACACCAAATACCTTCCTTTTGTGAAAACGGTCTGTATTTACGGGGGATCTCCTTATCCTGAGCAGAATAAAAACCTTTCTCGACCCTTTGATATTCTTGTAGCCACACCGGGTCGTTTAATCGATCATATGGAACAAGGGCGTGTTGATTTTTCAAGATTAGAGGTGCTTATCCTTGATGAAGCGGATCGGATGCTCGATATGGGCTTTATCCATGCCGTGGAACAAATTGCTAAGGCAACACCTAAAGCACGTCAGACATTGATGTTTTCTGCTACCCTTAAAGGAAGCGTTTTAGGATTATCTCAACGTCTTTTGAATAAACCTGTAGAGATCAGCGTTGCTATCGATCTTTCTGCTCAGAAAAAAATTGACCAGAGATTGTTCACTGTTACTAATATCGACCATAAATACAGGTTATTGCAGAGTCTCCTTGTTGATCCTTCTGTTCAGCAAGTGGTTGTTTTTACAGCAACAAAACGGCAAGCAGATAAGTTGGAGAGACATTTGACGGATGGCGGATTTCAAGCGGCTGCTCTTCATGGTGACATGAAACAAAGACAGCGCACACGCACAATGGCACTCCTACGCGAAGGAAAAATCAAAATCTTAGTTGCAACAGATGTTGCAGCAAGAGGAATTGATGTTCCAGCAATCAGCCATGTGATTAACTTTGATTTACCAGACAATGTGCAAGATTATGTACACCGCATTGGTAGAACAGGAAGAGCTGGAGCTACAGGTATTGCATATACATTTGCTCACACAAAAGAGATGTCACTTGTGAAGCAAATCGAGCGTTTTACAGGCCAAAGAATTAATGTACAAACTGCTTCAGGCCCCCTTCCTCCACTGACTGTTTCAACAAACTCAGCTCCTTCTGAAGAAAGAGGCTTTAGATCCTCTGGGAGGGGTTCTCGCTCTTCCAGTAGAGGTTTTAAACCTCGTGAAAGAGATGCACGATCTTCCGGTAGAGGTTTTAGACCTTCAGATAGAGAATCTAGATATGCGGATAGAGACTCTAGCCCGCCAGATAGAAACACTCGATCTTCAGACAGAGGTTTTCAGCCTAGAGATAGAGGCTTCAAGTCAAGAGACAGAGGTTTTGAGCCTAGATCTTCAGAGAGAAGCTTTAAATCGCCAGATAAAGATTTTACCCCAGTCCAAAGAGACTTCCAGTCACAAGAGGGAGTTGTTAAGTACGCAATGGAACAAAGAGATCGCTTTAAGAAAAACAAGACCACCCTTTCCTAATAAAAAAGGTGGTTTTAAGAAATCCTTTAAATCGAAATCCTTTAACCCACTTCGTTCAGGTGCTTAAAGATTTTTTTGCTTCACTAGTGATGCAGAGATCTCCTAGATAGGAAAAACTTTTTACAAAGAGTTCCCCCTTTTGTTAAGTAGCCTCTGGGCAAGAGACCTCTGCACAACTCTGGTAAACCGCTAAAATCGCGCTTTTTCCGCAGATTTTATTTTTCATATCTTGCCTACTCTATTGAGTATGTCTTCGATATAAAATCAAAAATTTGCAAAAAAATCTTCGATTTTTTCGATTTGCCAGAGTTGTAGAAAGGTCTCAAACAATTCATTTGCCGAATTTTGCCGCCAATTTTTGCGAATACTAGATTTTTCGAACTTGCTAACATTCTCCATGTTAGCTGCGTTCTTCAAAATTGTCGTCTTCGAAAAACTGATCAGAAATCTCCGACAAAGCACTTATCCAGAGGTTATTTAAATGCACTTTGAAATTTATTTGTATGATCTATGAGACTATCTCGAAATTAAGAAAATATTTGTTTTTGCCCTTTTTTTGGCCATGTGTGCTCACACTGTCCACAAAAACGAGCTTTAGACATGAACGAAAATCATCAAAAATAAATTGTTTTTTAATTTCGAGATAGACTCATGACAGAAGAAAGAATCAGGGACTTAAATAAACAGTCCCTGAAGTTAAACTATACGCTTATGCTTTATAAACAAAAGAAGAAACGTAACTAACTAAGGGGTGTACCGAACCGCTTTCGACGCGAATATTTCCTAAAAAGCTAAGTACTCTATTATAAATTGCAGGAGCTGGGCCAAAAGCAAAGTCAATTGCTGTTGCACCAACGTTTCCAAACAGGCCAGCAACTAAAGCGACAGTAGCTAATTGTTGTGCACTCACTTTTTCATAAGGTCTTAGGAAGTTTACTTTGACTTTCACCTCTTCTCCATCATCATTTTTTTGGGTATAAGTCATAGAAGTCCACTCGCTCAATCTTGTAGCTAGCTTTCCACCAGTTGGAACTCCAACGAAATCTAGCCCGGATTTTATGGAACGGACAGCAATTTCTCCAACAGCAAGAGCAGCAGTCATTTGTGCGAAGAAAGTAGGCATGCGTAATGCACCTATCTGTAGTGCGTTAAGTCCATCTCGAAGTAGTGAAGCTTGTAAAATTTGAGTCATATAAAAAAACCTCTTTTTTATTTTTGTGTCTCTTCGTTTTTCAATAAGAAGAGACCAGGAATCTATCAGGAGTGCTTATTTATTATCAATTTAAAAAAACATTGGTCAATAGGAAAAATTAGGGTATTAGGCAAGGTAAGCTGTAATAAAGTTTAATGTTTTTAGAAGCTTGTGATAACCTGCCTTTTATAAAAATAGTTTTCATGGTTACAGGAAGGATAAAATGAGCAATTTGGTAGACAGGTACGTTGGTTGGGCTTGGCAAACAGCCGGTGATTATGTGAGTGCAGGATGTACGCAAGGAGGGGCTTGGGTTGGAAGGAATTGGAGCTGGGCATGTGCACAATTACCCCACGCAGGTGCTTTTATTCAACGTCATGCTTATGGAGTATGCAAAGCAGGAAGGGTCTTTGTTTCGAATCATAAATGGGGTTTCACAAGTGCGGCGGTTATTGTTGTTTGGGCAATTGTGCATTATATTAGACGAAATCCCCTCAGGGCCTTTCTGCCAGGATGAAGAGTTCGCTCAATACAGCACGCCTTGTTATTGATGCTCCCGAACAAAAAGAACAGGGTTTTCAAGGAACGTTTCATTTTTGTGTTGATATTAGTGATAGTATGAATGATCGGATAGATGGTGTATCACGTATAGAGCGTGTAAAAATAGCATTGAAACAGATCGTGGGATCTGCTCTCAATGAGACTAAGAAGTCTGGTAAATTTTTTCTGTCTATCACTGTATTTAATACCAAAGGAACAGTTCTCCTGCAACGCACTAGACTAACTTCAGATACAGTGAGAGCTGTAGTACAAAAAATAGAAGGTATAAGATGTGATGGAGCGACTGATATTCTTGCGGGTTTAAATAAAACAGCTACTGTTATGAAAGGTCGACAGAAAGAGGGTCGTTCCACTGCCATTTTATTAACAGATGGGGTTGGAACAGTTTTTAAAGGTAATCTTGATAGAATTAAAGATGTCTTTGCTAATCAATCTACTGAATTAGTTGTAATTGGAATTAAAATAAATGGAGAAAATAACAAGGCAACTCTGCAACAAATCGCGGCGAGTGATGTGGTAGGATTTAGAGGACAATATATCGATGTTCCTGATGAAAAAAATGTTGGGAACGTGATAACAGAGGTTTATCGTAAGAGGATTGATTCATTTTCTCAAATCGAATTGACAGTTCCACGGTTTCCATTAGGTAAATGGGAAGTTAGGGGTGCAGGTGTTGTTCTACAAGATAAGGGAGCAAAATTTGAATTAGATCCCTTAATAGGGGGGAATCAAGAGTTGTATTTGTTATGTTTAATGGGGCAGAATTTGAAAATTCCCTAGATCTAAGTGAAGTGAGATTGACTTTGAGTTTTAAATACCCAGTGGAGAGAAAGGAGAGATTTACCTGCCATGGAATCCGAGCCCCATTGTTGATCCTGGTATTTTAGCTAGGAGAATTTAAAATCTTTTGGATGGCTTCTTTGAGTGGTTTGTGCGCGAGTATCTCTTCTATACTGGGGCGGAAGCGGTAGCTCCAGTTAGTGGGAAGGACGGTGCCGGGGATGTTGATCCGTTCATCCAGGGGATTGGGCCAGCTGAGTTCGGGAAAGAGGGCTAAGTACTCTTGGAGTAGATTAATGTGGAAAATGCTTGCGGTGTGGTGGGCATCATGGAGTATTGTTACTCTTTGATCAAAGGAAAGATCGGGGAATATGTCCATCCTTTAAAGGCAGCAAAGTCTTTTGCTTCTGCAGGGGAGTTGTGCCACCAGAGTTGGAGTGTTTCAGAATCATGGGTAGAGACGGTTGTAAGGGAGATAACTGGGTAGTCGGTAAAGGGTATAAAGGCTTTATCACCCTCGTATTTTCTTTCCCAGCGCATCACTTTTGTTCCACAGATGCCGAGTTTGAGCAGGCATGCACGGACGGAAGGAGGAATGATTCCTAAGTCTTCTGCGATGGGGAGCATGGGGCAAGCATCGATCATCATATGCAGGATTTCCTCTCCTTGAGGAACCCACAGAGCTGGATTTTCTGGGATGAACTTCCCTTCTTTGGCAGGGGCATTGAGGGCTATTGCCCAAATGCGAAAGAATCCGACGACATGGTCGATGCGATAAAGATCGTAGTAGTTAGCAGCGACTTCAAGGCGGGTTTTCCACCAGTTAAAGTTTTCTTTTTTGACGATATCCCAATTGAAAATAGGAAATCCCCAGTACTGTCCTTCAGCGTTGTAATCATCGGGAGGCGCACCTGCGGCCAAAGAAAAGTCGAAAAGCTCGGGTTTCATCCAGGTATCGGAGCTATCGGGGCTGATCAAAATGGGGATATCTCCTTTGAGGAGGACGCCGCGGGCAGACGCATATTTTCTAACATCTGAGAGTTGTTGAAATGCAAAGTATTGAATGAGGATGTAGATGAGCATCTCATGGGCATGTTTTTCAAAGAGTAGGGGATAGTCGGGCTCTTTTAACTCAGGGGGCCAGGTGGTCCAACTATTTTGTCCTACTCTATCTTTCAACACTTTGAAAAGGGAGTAGTAGGATAGCCAGGAGTTATGTTTAATAAATGTCTGGAAGGATGTTGTCTTGATGAAATCTTCTCCATATGCTTCACAGTAATTGCGGAGAAAGTTGAGCTTAAAGCTTTGGATGTCATTGTATACAAAGCGAGGGGAGTTATTCGGGGTGATTGGAGGGAGTTTAGCATGGGGAAGTTTGTAAAGAGAAAGATAAATCGGGTTAAGGGCGCAGGAAGAGATTGCATTGTAAGGGGAGGGATCGCTTCCAGAGTCATTTAAGGGGAGGAGCTGGATAACATCGAATCCTACTTGCGCACACCAATCGATGAGGGGAATGAGATCAAGGAATTCTCCAATGCCACAGCTATTTTTGCTATGTAAGGAAAGAGGGGGAGGTTGATGCCATTTCTGGGGCGTTTTCCAATTTTTTCCCAGGCTTTATAAGTGGGGTAGTTATTGAAGTTCATTTAGTTTTTATATCGAAGATGGAAGGGCCTACTTTGTGGATGCTTTCACCGTGCTGGGGAAGGTGGCCTGTTTCAATCCCTATTTTCCAAGAGAGTGCTTTTTCGATAAATTTTTCTAAAAAATCAGCAAGGGTGTCTCCATTTAAATTCAGGTAGTAGACGTGAGAGAAAAAAGCAAGTTGGTTGTTTTTTTCAGAATAGGAAAATGTTCCGATGCGGGGATAAGGGTGATTTGCTTTTAAAGTTTCTAAAAAATATTTTCTTTAAATTTCCCCGGAGGGATATCGGAGACAAAGGTGGCAACGAGGATTCTTTCTTTTTCAGATTCATTTGCAAGCTGGATATGGAGTTGATTGTTGATGTTGATTTGGCAGAGGCCTTTTTGGTTTACATGCAAAGGAAGGCCAATCAGCGTGCCTAGGTCATCTAACAAGAGTAAGAACCTATCCATTATCCTCCTTCTTGTTTTTTTCTTTTGTGTTCTTCTTCAAGTTCTTCTTCGAGCTGCTCTTCAAGCTCTTCTAAGGTGTCCATAAAACAGAGGAGAAATTCTTGTTTTTGCCTTTCATCTCTGAAAAGCTTTGAAGAGACTTGTCGCATGGCGTCGCGGAATTGAATATACAAAATAATTTGGGCGGCAATTTTTTTATCCAAATCAAATTGGAAAGCAAGCTGGAGGGCTTTATCGACAGAAGGGTATCTTTCTTGCAAAAAGCGCATGAAGGCTTTAGCTAAAGCTTCGAAGTTGATTTTTTCAGGGCAAGTAATTCCTTCCCGCGCAAAGGAGCTGGTTATCATGCGCATGCGAGATAGAAAGAATCTAAAAATGCCGAGTATTGCTTGCATATTTTTAGTTTCTGTGAAAAGGCGGGACAGCTCAGGACGGGAAATGGAGGAGCCTTTTGCTTTCATGTCTGCGCCAAGAGAGTGGAGGATGAAATTGATCACTGTTTTTAATTTGTCAAAAGGGTAATTATTAGTCAGCTCTTCAAAAAGGACAGCAGCTTCTCGGGGATTACCCGTAATATCTCGGTAGAGGTCTCGTAAAGAGGTGGGTATCCCGATGCCTTTTGCGGCAAATGCCTGGGATTGTGAGAAGATGTTTTTACCAGCTTTGATTTCTCTTTCGAAGTCTCGATTGAGGTTTGCTTTAGCCTCGCGTACAATATCTTGAATACGACCGCGGGAGGTTTCAATTAAGAAGTCAAGGGCTTCATCGGCCAAAAAAGTATCTTTATAAAATTCGCTGACTTTTTTAAGACATCTTCCGCAGAATCTTTGGTAGAGAGTCGGGAGCGTAAAAGAAGGAGTGTCCGCTGTTGCAGTTCTTGGTTTTTTCTGTGAAATTGTTCTGAGGTTTCTTCGACTTTTTCGATGGGAACAACTTCATCTAAAGCTTCTTCTTCTTTATCTGCTTCGTGAGTTTTGTTGCTCTCATCAGTTCTTCCGCGGTCCCTTCCTCGACGTTGTTCTAGAGTGGCAAAGTTACGAGACATATTCATGGGATTGAAAGAGGCGGAAGTATCGCTCCAGTCTTTGAACTCATCGATAGCGCTGTCGAGTGCAACGGCATATTGGGCAAGGCGAAGTTTTTCAGCGGCCTGTTGGGCGCGCGCAGCATCACCTGCGTGAACGGGCTGCGTTGGTTGACTGCTAAAGTGTTCAGGCATGATTTCTATTCCTGAGGAGAGTTGAATTCTACCTAAAGGCTGGATTCGGATTTCTGGCACGAGTTCTTGATAAGATAAGACAGCCATATCTGGGAATTCTCCCTCAATTAACTTACGGACAAACCTGCGAACATCGATAGCGGTAAAAAGAACAGGGGGCTGTCCTCCTAGGGGAGTTGGAACGATGGTTGATCGCATGGCATGCAATATCAACTGCGTTGCATCTGTGTCTAGCGCTAGGTAAGAGCCTGCAGATGTTTGTTTAATCGCTCCTCTTACCATGTCTTCAATTTCAGGGTCAAGGATATACGCGGCAAGTACAGACTGCCCCTGGGAGTATTTGTAGCTGATATAGCGCTTAAGAGATGATCTTACATATTCGGTCAATAAGACGGTGTCTTTTTCTGTCTGCGCCCATTCAGAGAGAGCTTCTAAAATCGTGCGGAGATCTTTAATTGAAATTTGTTCTTGCACGAGGCGTTTAAATATCTCTGTGAGTTTTTGTAAAGGAACAAGCCTCGTGACTTCTTTGACAAGATCGGGGAAAGATTTTTCGACAAACTCTAAAATTCCTCTGACTTCTTGAATGCCGATAAAGTCAGCGGCATGTGTACGGTAAAAGTGGGAAAGATGCAGGATCATTACATCAAGGGGTTTCCAGAATTTAATGCCCGCTTTTTGAAGAATTTCTTGATATTTGAGCTCAACCCACAAAGAGGGCTGGCCAAAGGTTGTTTTAGCCTGTGTAAAAGGGAGATTGTATTTTTTGAGAATCTCGGGAGCTTCTTTGACAAGAAGAGCTCCTTCTAAAATTTTTCCTCTTACAATGGGAACTTCATTGAGGGAGATTGCATACTCATCACTTTCTAAGGTAGGGGAATCGGTGCGCACATGAATGCCAGGGAAACGCACTCCCAAATCCTGGTAGAGGGCACTTCTCATTTTTGGGATCATCTCTTCAACAAAAGAGTGTCCCTGTTTATCTTTTTTAATCAAAGTTGAAAGGCTTTTTCCCACCTCTAAAATAATGGGCAGAGTAAGAGCATACTCATCGCTTGGTCCACGAACCATAGAGTGTCCTGGGACATCAGTATCGGTGGATGCGGCAATCGTTCCCCCCATAGATTTTTGCAACGCTTGTTTTGCTTTATACTGTGTCACAAAGGAGATACTTGCTAAAAGTATGGCTAAGCAAATAAAGATGATTTTAGGAAAGCCAGGGATAAGCGCCATCAATAAAAGTACAGCTGCTGCAATCATGATTGCTTTCGGTTGCCCTAGTAGCTGGGAAGAGACTTCCTTCCCCAAGCTTGCATCTTTTTTCTCACTAGAAACACGCGTAGTCACGATACCAGCTGTTAAAGAGATCAATAGGGAAGGAATTTGAGAGATAAGGCCGCCTCCCGATAGAGAGAGGGTATAAACTTTGGCTGCTTGCATTGCGCTCATACCATGTATGGAAATACCAATGATAAGGCCTCCAATGATGTTAATAACGGCAATCACGATACTAGCAATGACGTCCCCTTTTACGAACTTCATCGCACCATCCATCGCTCCGTACAACTGACTCTCTTTGGTAAGGGCTAGCCTGAGTTCTCTTGCTTGGTTGGCATCGATAACCCCGCTGCGCATGTCGGCATCGATACTCATCTGCTTACCTGGCATCGCATCTAGCGTGAATCTAGCGGCTACCTCAGCAACCCTCTCGGCACCCTTTGTTACGACAATGAATTGTACAATTGTAATGATAAGAAAGACGACGATACCGACGATGAAGCTTCCTCCTACCACAAACTGTCCAAAGGTTTGAATGATGTGGCCTGCATAGGCATGGAGAAGAATTTGACGCGTTGCTGAAATCTCAATCCCCAGCCTGAACATCGTAGTCAGGAGCAAGAGTGAGGGGAATATAGAGAGGTTCACAGCTTTTTGAATGTAGAGAGCTACCATGAGTAGTGATATCGAAACAGTTAAATTAATGGCTATGAGGTTATCAAGAAAAGTGGGGGAGATAGGGATGATGATCATCATCACGATCAAGACGACAAAGAAAGCTAGCATAACATCTGCAGAGCGGCTCACAGTTCGCAGAGCTTTTTCCCCTCCGAGATTTCTTAACAAGTCACTAAAAAACTTCTTCACTTAAATAACTCCAAATTTTCTTCTTCCAATTTTTTAAGCCAATGCAAAATCTCGGCCACAGCTTCAAAGGTATCCTCAGGTATATAATCACCTATTTTCCCATTACTGAAAAGCTTTTGTGCGAGTTCGACATTTCTCATAATGGGGACATGCTCTTGTTGGGCAATACGGATGATTTGATCGGCTACGAGGCCTTTGCCCATTGTTAAGATCCGAGGGGCTGGCTCTTTTTCTTCTGCATAGTCGATAGCAACTGCTAAGTGCACAGGATTTGTAATGACAGTTCTTGCTCTTTTGGTGGCCCCTGGGCCTTCTTGATAGGCAATTTCTTGAGCTGCTTGGCGACGCTTACCTTTGATATGAGGATCCCCTTCTGTATCTTTATGCTCTTGCTTGACCTCAAATTTTTCCATTTTCATTTCTTTCATAAAGTTTTGTTTTTGAAAGGTTAGGTCCAAGATAGCAACAAAGACAAAAAAAATTCCTACACGTATAATAACTTTAAAAAGAAAGCTGGAAAAAACTTCCGTTGTTCCTAAGATGGGCATTGCAGCAGTAGCTATAATCTGAGGAACGCTGTTGTATACAACGCTGTAGATTAAAATACACGCTCCAGTGATTTTCAAAACCGACTTGATTAATTCGACTAATGTTTTTATTTTAAACATGTTTTTCAGATTAGTCACAGGGTTCAGCCTTTTCACGTCGATTTTAAGCACTTCAGATGAAAAAACAGGTCCTATAATTAAGAAATTAACCAAAACTCCCATGAGAGCTGTGATGATAGCAATGGGCAAGCTTGCATTTAAAATCACCATCATGCATTCGCCTAAATAACCCCCGGCTCTATTTTGAAGATCAATATTGCCTGAGATGTTACGAAAGCAATAAATGAGGTAACTGCCCATCTGCTGAAATAGATACCTAGCGCTCATCAAGGTCATCGCAATCGAGACAACGAATGTGAAAGCTGAGGGGAAGTCTTGTGATTTAGCGACTTGCCCCTTTTTTCTTGCATCACGTAGCTTCTTCGGGGTCGCCTTTTCTGTTTTTTCAGCCATGAGTTAATACTATTTATACCATGTGCACAAAATAAAGATACATTTGAGCGCATCAAAAGGTTTCCCATAAGAGTACTAAAATGGAGCGTTATCCTAAATAAGAAATATTAGACATGCCATAATGCTGCGTTTCAGCTCTATGGTTTAGCCTAAGATAAATAGGCCGATGTCGAGGCCACCGTTATAGAAGGAGGCAGCTTTTTTGAAGGGGAGGCCAGTTGCTTTGATGAGGTATTCATCGGGGCTAAGGAGAGCAGCTCTTGTGTGGGGGCAAGCTTTTAAGAGTTGGCCAAAGCCGATGTAGGGATCTTTGGAGGTCTCGAGTCTTTTCCCATAGGGGGATTCCCAATAAGGAGTGTGGGAAGCTTTTTGGGAGAGAGGCGCTGGATATCAGAGATGTCACAGGTGATGGGGAATTTGGTAAAGCGGACATTTTGAAGGCATGATTGAAGGGTTACACGGTCTTTATCATAGCCAAAGATTGTGTCAGGAGTTAAAGAAATTCTTTTGCTATCAAGGGCAGCTTTAGTGGCTTGCCATATCTCTTCAGAAAAATCGGGAAGATTGATGAATCCCCATTTTTTTCTAAAAAAGCCAGGGGGTGTTTGAGTGGCAATCAAGGCTGCTTCAATGAGAAAAGTCCCCGACCCA
The DNA here is from genome assembly GCA_047459655.1 of Rhabdochlamydiaceae bacterium. GTDB lineage: Bacteria > Chlamydiota > Chlamydiia > Chlamydiales > Rhabdochlamydiaceae > CANJJB01. Next base: position 548,726 of record JAJREF010000001.1, on the reverse strand, counting down.
CAAAAGGGATCGATGAGGATGTCAGAAGAGGTGTAGCCGATTTTTCTAAGAATGGCAGCGGCAACTGATTCTTGGATGGGAGCAGGTCCTGTCGACTGTCTATAGCCTCTTTTAAAAAGGGGATCACCTGAAGTATCGAGGCTGAGAATGGCTTGTTCATTGTTGATGAAGAGATTGAGTTGGACATCGGGATGGGCAACATCAATAGAGGGCCTTACGCCTGTTTTTTCGCGGAACTGATCGCAGATGGCATCTTTGACAATAAAAGCGGCAAATAAGCTATTGCGGAGGTTCGGGTGGGAGACGTTCGAGTCAATGGCAAATGTTTTCCCTGCCTGAATATAGAGACTCCAGTTGATTTTTTTTGCGAAGTTATAGAGATCATCTTTATGGCGGCAGCGGAAGTTCACAAGCGGCCACAATACTCTTGTAGCCAGTCTTGAATTGTAGTTAATCGTGTAGACATTTTCAGGGGTTTTGGGGACAAAAACACCCCTCAGGCTCTTCTTGCCCTCAATTCCCATCTCTTTCAGCTCATCTAAGAGCAGAAGTTCTACACTACCGGGGCATGTAACAAAGATTTGGTCCATAGTTTCTAATTGTGAAAGAAAAGAACGACATCGCCATCTTGGACGATGTACTCTTTTCCTTCTGATTTTGCTTTGCCAGCGTCTCTTGCGCCGACTCTACCTTTATATTTTACCATATCATTGAAGGAGACGACTTCAGCTCTGATGAATCCTTTTTGGATATCGGTATGGATTTTGCCGGCAGCTTCCTGCGCGGGAGTTCCTTTTTGATCGGCCAGGCTCTTGTCTCAATTTCACCGGTTGTGATGTAGGTGATCATGTCAAGGGTTGTAAAGGCCGATCTAATGAGGCGGTTGAGTCCTGTTTCTTGGAGGCCGAGGGTTTGGAGAAATTCGGCTGCCTCTTCTACAGTGAGTTGTCCTAGCTCTTCTTCCAATTTCGCGCAGATAGGGATTACGGAGTTGCCTTCTTTTTCAGCGTGCTCCCTCACTTGCTGAACAAAGGGATTTTCCATGGAAGGAAGGGAAGCCTCATCGACATTTGCAGCATACAGGACTTTTTTATTTGTTAGGAAGGGGTAGAGAGCAAGGTGGGCTTTTTCTTCTGGAGTGCAAGAGAAAGAGCGGAGGGGTTTATTTTGATTGAGGTGGATGTTGGCTTTTTGGAGTGTTTGGAGTATCCCTTCAAATTCTTTTTTTGTTTTGATTTGTTTCTCTAGTTTTTTAATGATGTTATCGATCATTTGGAGATCAGAGAGGATAAGTTCTAGGTTAATGACTTCAATATCAGCAATCGGATCGACTTTTCCTGCAACGTGGATGACATCTCCTTCTGCAAAACAGCGGACAACATGGATGATCGCATCGGTCTCTCGGATGTTGGTCAGAAATTGATTGCCGAGGCCTTCTCCTTGGGAAGCGCCTTTTACAAGACCTGCAATGTCAACAAATGTAACGGTGGCAGGGATGAGTTTCTTGCTTCCTGAGATTTTGGAGAGGATGGAGAGTCTAGAGTCTTCGACATCGACAATCCCGACGTTAGGATCAATGGTGCAAAAAGGATAATTAGCAGCAGCTGCTGCCATTTTACGAGTAAGGGCATTGAAGAGGGTCGATTTTCCAACATTCGGCAGGCCTACAATACCGCAAGCAAGATCTGGCATAATTTAAAACCTTTTTGTAAGGGGTTGTAAAACAATAAAATGAACGATTTGACCAGCGCAAAATCGTTCATTTTATTGTTTTATAACCTCTAAGTGTAAAAGCATTTGTGCCTCGGTTATTTCTCCTTTGGCAAGGAGTTCTCTGATCCGGGTTGAGGAAATGGGCTTTCCTTGAAATATAAATTTTTCTAGATAGATGGCTTCGAAGTCAAGCTCAGATTGAAGAGATTTGATGCGCTCTTCAGTGCCTTGTCTTTGAAAGCCGAAGGTGTCACCTTTCCCTGCGATAAATGTTTGAAAGGGGAGGTGTTTTTTTATCTTTTTAAGAAGACATCATACGTTGTTGAAGCGATCTCAGGGGTAAAAGAGAGAAGAATAATAAGTTCAACACCTGCTGATTCTAAAAAATGGAGTTTTTTTTCTAGAGAGCAGAGAGGTGTAGGGGTTTTGTCTCGATAGAGGATCTCCGCTGGGTGATTGCGAAAGGTGATGATGACAGGTACCCCTCTTTTCTTGAGTTCGCTGATCAAGTATAGATGGCCTGGGTGAACACCATCGAAGTTGCCAATAGCTAAAGAAATGGGGCCTGTGAGGGAAGGGATATCTTCGAGTGATTCAATGATCTGCATAGAGGAGCGCTCCATTGATGGCTTGATCGATAGAAAAAGATCCAGAGCGAAGTCTGCGCAACTCATCAAGATGAGCTCCACATGTAAGAAGAGTTCCTAAATCATAAGCAAGGCTGCGGATGTAGGTCCCTTTTGAGCAGACAATGTGTAGTTTAAGGTGGGGGTAAGTATAAGAGATTAGGGTTGTCTTCAGGGTAACAGAGACGGGCGCTCTTTCAACAGATATCCCTTTTCTTGCGAGTTCATATAATTTTTTGCCCTTTATTTTTTTGGCAGAAAACATAGGGGGGATTTGAAGGATGGTTCCATTGAACTGGGTTAAAGAGGTTTCGATGTCGGAAAGGGAGGGAATATGAGAAGAGATTTGGACTACTTTCCCCTCGCAGTCGTACGTGTCAGTTGTAATGCCAAGACGCACGGTGCACTCGTATTCTTTTTCTTGTATTAGATATTGATCAGAAAGGCGTGTAAATGTTTTTCCAATCAGCATGATCATCAGGCCTGTTGCAAAAGGATCTAGTGTTCCTGCATGGCCGATCTTTTGGATGCCGGTTTTTCTACGAAGGGCGGACACTAAACTAAAAGATGTTTTACCTTTTGGCTTATCAACAAGAAGAATGCCTTCATTCATCGGTAGTATGGGTCTGGCGAGATTGTTTTCATCATGGATTTTTTCCAAGATCTCGTGGATTTTTAAATGCTCTTCAATGGAAGAGTCAAGAGAGAAAATCAGAGAGGGAAAATACCGCATAGTGACTTTTTTAGAGGCATGGACAGAAATAAAGCCAGCTGCTGACTGAAGAGCTGCAAGCGTTTCCTGCTTTTCTTGTTCTGAGCCAATCACACTGATATAGACGGTAGCATTATGTAGGTCTTTAGCGATACTAACGCCGAGGACTGTTACAAGAGTGTTCACTCTGGGGTTGCGTACATCCCTTGCAATCACTTCGGAGATCACTTCTTTGAGCAGAGAGTTGACTTTATCGATCCGTTTGCTGCTCATTTTTTATAATTCCTGGGTGAGATAGAAAAGATCATAGGCTTGAATCAGGTCTCCCTCTTTCAGAGCCGTAAATCCTTGCAAGAGGATTCCGCATTCCATGCCTTTTGACACTTCTTTGGCATCGTCTTTGAGACGTTTGAGAGAAGCAAGGGGGCCTTTCCAGAGGACTTCTTTGTCGCGCACAAGGCGGATATGGTTATTGCGACGGATCGTTCCTTCAGTCACTTGGCAACCGGCAATACTGCCAAGTTGAGATGATTTAAAGATGGCTTTTACAAGAGCTTCACCTGTGTCATTTTCTTGCGCGATTTTATCCAAGAGAGAAACCATGATTTCTTTGATGTCATCGATAGCATGGTAGATAATATCGTGGAGACGAACTTTAACCTTGAGAGATTTAATTAAACTTTCCGCTCTTGTTTCAACTTGCGTATGGAATCCAATGATAGTTGCTTTAGAGGCTCCAGCTAGTTGAATATCAGATTCAGAGATAGCACCCACTTCTGCAGAGATAATCAGGACATTGATTTTTTCCGACTGTATTTTTTCAATCGATTGTTTGAGCGCTTCCAAAGATCCTTGAACGTCAGCGCGCAATATCAAGTGAAGAACTTTTTTCTCTTGTTTTTGCGCTTGATCTTGGAGTAGGCCTTCGACACCTGCTTTTTTCACTTGGAGAGCAACGTGTTTGCGAATATGGAGTCTTCCTTCAGAAAGAAGTCTCGCTTCTTTCTCATTTTTAACCACAATGAATTCAGAACCTGCTTCAGGAAGCCCTGAAAGGCCTGTGATTTTTACAGGGGTTGAAGGGGCGGCATGTTCGAGGCTATTGCCAAACTCGTCATGCATTGTTTTAACGCGTCCCCATTCTTGGTCGAAGACAAGCGCATCGCCAAGGTTGAGAGTTCCGTTTTGGACGAGTACGGTTGTCACAGCGCCAAAACCTTTATGCATTTGAGATTCGATTACACTGCCTCTTGCACGCATGCGGGGATTGGCTTTGAGTTCAAGAACTTCAGCCTGGAGAGCAAGCGTTTCAAGTAGTTCTTTAATGCCAGCGCCTGTGATGGCTGAGCAATTAACGGTAATGGTTTGTCCACCCCAAACTTCTGGAAGTAAATTATGTTCTGAGAGTTGGCGGTAAATGTTATCGGCGTTGAACCCAGGCTTATCCATTTTATTGATAGCGACGAGCACTTGTACTTTAGCTTCTTCCGCCTGTTTAAGGGCTTCGATTGTCTGCGCTCGAATTCCCTCATCTCCTGCAATAACAAGGACGACGAGATCGGTCACGTCAGCACCTCTTGTTCTCATTGCAGAAAAGGCTTCATGGCCCGGTGTATCAAGAATAGTGATATCACCGACGGCTGTGTGGCATCTAAAAGCGCCAATGTGCTGAGTGATTGCGCCTGCTTCCCCTTGGGCTACGTTTGATTTGCGGATTGCATCGATCAAGCTTGTTTTACCATGATCGACGTGTCCCATGAATGTCACAACAGGGCTACGTCAGCTGCAGCTCATCTGCTGATGTTTCTGCGATTTCTTGCTTGATGGTTTTATCGGTGATTTGTAGTCTTTCTTCTTCGCTTGTATCAATTGTCAATTCACAGTCAAAATCATGGCCTAGGAGTTGGATCGTTGTTTCATCATCCAAGAGGTCATTGAGAGTGAGCACGAGTCCCTTCATAAAGAGGTTAGCAACGAGTTGAGAGGCTTTTAACTTCATTTCAGCTGCGAGATCTTTGATGGTGATCGGAATACGGATATGTAAAGACTTGGGTCTAATAACTTCTTCTTCCTGAGAGCGGAACTTGGGCCCTGATCTTTTGCGTTTTCTCCAAATCTGATCTTCATCAGCCCTAAGACCTTGTCTATCTCGAGAGTCAAAGGAGCGCTCTCCTTCTGCTGTCTTTTTGGCTGGTTTATATTCGGTAAAATCTTTGAACCCTTTTCATCTTTAGAGGGATGTTTTTTGGGAGCCTCTGATCTAGAAGCATCTTTTTGGGGAAGGGGAATCGAGCGTAAAGGGGTCTTCCACCTGGGCGTGATGAAGGCGATCCAGAAAAGGGTCGATTATCAAAAGGTGGTCTGCCGCCAGGTCTGTAGGGATGTTGTCCTGGGGGGCGGTAAGTAGAAGGATATTGCCTTCCTCCTCCAGCAACGACCTCTGATCGGGGGGTAAACCCAGCAGGCATAGGTGGCTTCACATGAGGCGCTTTAGGGCCAGCTGGTTTAGTAGAATTAGGGGAAGAGAAGATGCGTCGTTCGGGTGCAGGGCGCGTGCTTCCAATTTTCAGTTCTGGCTTAGGCTTGGGCTCAACCTTAGATTGTACAGGAGGGCCGGGAGTCACTTCAGGCTCTGGAGGTGGCGGAGCTTGTACAACTTCTGGCTTTTGGACAGGTGGTGGTTCAATAGGAGCTAGAATAGGTGCTGGCTCTACCACTTCGGGCAGAGGGGCTTCTTCTGACTGCTTTTTTGACTTTTTCAGCCTTTTTTTTAGCAGGTTCTTCTGGCTTCTTAAATTTTTTTTAAGGCTTCTGCCAACTGAGCATTTTTGATCGTTAACTTGAGGTTTTTAGCCAACTTTTAAGCCCTTTTTCTTACGTACTTTTTCTAAAATTTCATCTGCCATTTTCAAGCTAATCTCAGGAACAGCTGCCAGTTCCTTTGGGGTTGCATTTAAAATCTTACGAGGTGTATCAAAGCCCGCAGAGATTAAGCTTTCAATGATCAAGTTACTCATTCCTTCCACTTGGAGTGTTTCATCTAAGCTTGGGTCTTGAGCTGTTGCAATTTGTTGTCTTTCCAATGTCATTGCATTTTGGAAATCTGTCATTTTCTGGATGTGTAGATCAGCCCCTATAAGTTGGCCATTTAGGCGAGCATTCATTCCCCGTTTGCCGAGCGCAGCAGGGTAGTGTTCATCTTCGACAACGATAGAGATAGATGAGCCATCGTCACTGACATTGATTTTTTTGATCTCAATAGGAGAAAGAGCATTTTGTAATAGCTGAACAGGATCTTGCGTTAAAAGGAAGGACGTCGATCTTCTCATTGTTGAGTTCTCGAATGATATTCTTCACTCTTGTTCCTCTGACCCCTACACAAGCGCCAACAGGATCAATTTTAGGATCGGTTGACTTGACAGCGAGCTTTGTCCTGTAACCTGCATCTCGGACGATGCGTTCTATGGTGATTTTACCGTCATTGATTTCAGGCACTTCTAACATGAAAAGCTGCGCTACGAAGTCAGGATGGCTACGGCTTAAAATGACTTCTGCCCCCCCGTTTTCTGTGTCTCTTACTTCAAAAGAAAGAGCTTGAACGCGTTCTCCCACGTTGTATTTTTCTGTCTTTGGATAAAACCGATCAGGTAAAATGCCCTCTACTTTTCCGAGGTCTACAATTAAGTTGGCTCCACGGACAATGCGCTTCACAGTTCCTGAGATGATTTCATTGACTCTATGGCGGTACTCTTCGTAAATCACAGTCTCGTTTCTGCTGTACGCAATTTTTGGGATATCACTTGACGCGCTGTTTGGGCAGCAATTCTTCCAAACTCTTGTGGCGTGCATGTAATATCTATCCAGTCGCCAATTTCAGCATATGGGTTAATAAGTCTAGCTTCTTCAGGAGAAACTTCCTCTTCGGGTATTGTCACTTTTTCAACAGCTTCTTTTTGGGCAAAAACTTCAATATCTCCTGTCTTGTTATTCACTTTGACAGATATGTTGATTAAACCTTGTATGTTTTTGCGCGCAGCAGCTAAAAGAGATTCCTCAATCGCGCTAATGACGATATCACGCTTAATCCCTTTCACGCTCTAGATATTCAAAAATGGCGACCAAGTCTTTACTCGTGCATTTTTATCCTTATTAAAAGTAAAAAGAGAGAACTACTTCACCCTCTGTTCCTTCTTCCTCTTTATCTTTTGTTTTCTTCTTGGTTGTACGTTTTTTCTTCTCGCCAACTACGATGTCATCGTGATTTTCTTTATTTTTTCAACAAGATACTCTTTGATAGAGAGGGAGATTTTTTTGTATTCTTGATCGACTTTAATCACCTTGGCTACGATCTCTTGGCCCTTAGAAATCACTTCCCTCAACTTTGCCAAAAGGTTGGTCGGAGAGTTAGGTAACGTGAATGAGAGCCTCAATTCCGATTGTCAAGCTCAACAAAAGCTCCAAAAGCAGTGATCTTAGTTACAACGCCTTTCACAAGAGTTCCGACGGGAACTGCTTTTTCAATGTTTTCCCAAGGATTTTGGCTGAGTTGTTTGACTCCGAGCGTGATTTTTTGCTATCTTTGTCAATAGATAGAACAATCGCTTCTACTTTATCCCCTTTCTTTAAAACTTCAGAAGGATAGGGATACTTTTTTAATCCAGCTGAGATCAGAAATGTGGATAAGACCATCGATTCCCGGCTCTAGCTCAGACAAAAGCTCCGTAGTTAGTGAGGTTGCGAATTTCTGCTTCGACACTGCTGCCAATAGGATATTTTTTTTCAACTTCATTTGCCAAGGATTTTTACCTAGTTGCTTCATTCCTAGCGAGATTTTACCTTCTTCTTTCTGAACGCCAAGCACTAGAGCTTCTACTTCATCACCTTTTTTTACCATTTCACTCGGGTCAGAAATACTCTTGGTCCAAGACATCTCAGAAACGTGGATCAATCCTTCGATTCCAGGCTCGATTTCAATGAAGGCACCATAGGGGACGAGGCTCACGATTCTACCTTTTACATGTGTTCCAGGTAGGTATCTTTTCTCGATCTCTTCCCAAGGATTGGTCTCTTTTTGTTTCATTCCTAGAGCAACTCTACCTTTTTCTTTGTCGACATTCAGAACAATAACTTCCACTTCATCGCCTAAATTAACCATTTCAGATGGATGTTTGATACGCTTCCATGTCATATCGGTGATGTGGAGGAGTCCATCGATGCCATCAAGATCCAAGAAAACTCCAAAATCGGTGATGTTTTTGACAACACCTGTGCGAACTTGTCCTTCAATGATGTTTTCTAACATTTCAACTTTCTTCGAGATACGCTCTTCTTCTAGAAGTTCTCTACGGGAAACAACGACATTTTTTCTGTCACTATTGATTTTAAGGATTTTAAATTCAAACGTCTTATCTAGATACTCATCGAGGTTTTTGATGCGCTTGTTGTCGATTTGGGAGCCAGGGAGGAAAGCTTCCATTCCGATATCTACCATCAAGCCACCTTTTACCTTGCGGATCACTTTTCCAGTGACAATAGAGCCTTCTTGACAGTTGTGAACGATGTGTTCCCATTGACGTAATCTTCTTGCTTTTTCATGAGAGAGAACGATTTGGCCATCTTCTCCTTCTGTTTGGTCTAAGAAGACTTCCACTTCATTTCCCAAGGTAGAGGTCTGCTGTTTCAATAAATTCATTTAATGGAACAAGTCCTTCAGATTTTAACCCTACATCAACAACGATAAAGTCTTTAGTGATCTCAACGATACGTCCTTTCAGCACCTGCCCTGAGCTCATAGAAGCAACGGACCCTTTTCCTTCGTCGGTCTCTTTCTTGCTTAGTAATTTTTTAAATAATTGCGCGTCTTCTTCGTTGAAGTCAACATCATCAATAATGTTGCACTCACTCCAGTCATTTGTATTTTTGGGCATGTTAAAGGTTTCTCCTTGAGTTTCTAATTTCGCAACTAAGGTGGATTTTCTTCCAACGGCTTGTTTTTAACGTTTTTATACTGAGTATCTTCTGCCATTTATCAAAGGGAAACCTTAGATGAATGAAAGCCGCTCTGCAAGCATAAAACACGTAAAAACTAAGGGGAGCACCACATAGTTGCGGGTAAAGGGAAAACAATAGCAAATCATTAAAAATAACATCAATAAGAAAAGATCGTTACGAAAGAAATATAGGTAGAAGAGTCTATCTAGAAATTTATTTTTAATGATTTTTGTCCAGATCTAAAGTCCTTTTTTGGGGACAATGTGAGTACGCATGGCCAAAAAAAGAGCCTTAGAAATGTCAAAAAGGGCAGAAATAAATAGTTTCTTGATTTTGAGAATGTAATAAACTTTTTTATATTCTTAAGGGCTCGTCAACAAATAATAGGATCCTTTAGACTACGCCCAAATAGAGGGGTTTAATGCTAGGCCATACGCTAGTGATGAAATTTGGGGGGCATCTGTTGCTACTTCGTCCCAATTTTCTAAAATTGGCAGATATTGTCCTAGCTAGGGCTGGTGTCTATAGATATGTCGTCGTAGTGGTGAGCGCCATGGGTAATACCACTGATCAGCTGTTAGCGCTTGCTAAAGAAGTTCATCCTGAGCCGCCTAGGCGGGAGCAGGACATGCTGATTTCTGTCGGTGAAAGGGTTAGTATTGCTCTTTTAGCCATGGCGCTGGCTGCCAAGGGGAAAGAAGCGATTTCATTTACAGGGAGTCAGTCGGGAATTATAACGACCTCGGAGCATGCAGATGCGCGGATTGTAGAGATTAGGCCTCAGAGAATTTTAAAAGAGCTTGCGCAGGGTAAGATCGTCATCGTTGCGGGCTTTCAGGGGATGAGTAAGGAAGGGGAGATCACAACCCTTGGGAGGGGAGGTTCTGATACTACAGCTGTGGCTCTTGGTGTTGCGCTACGAGCCGAGAAGGTCGAATTCTATAAAGATATTCCGGGGGTTTTTTCTGAGGATCCCAAAAAATCAGCAAGCTTCCTTTTTCCTAAGCTAACTTATGAAGAGGCTCTTCATATTACAATGCAAGGAGCTAAGGTTCTTCATCACCGGTGTGTTAGTTTAGCTTTAAAAAATAAGTTGCCTTTGCATATTCTGCCTTTTGAGGCGTTTGATACAGCGGGAGGGACTCTTATAGGGGAGCTTCCTCGGTCTATCGGACCCCTAGATTCTCTTTTGTTTGAAGGTGATACGATTAATGGATGCAAAAAATTCACAGGTTCTGACGGTCTTTAATGAAGGGATTGATCATCCGGGTGGAGCCCTTTACACAAACGCGCTGCATAATTCCCTAAGAAGGATTTTCCCTGATCCATTTTTTTTTGATGGTTTGGATGAAGAGAGGCAAGAAGAGGCCGTAGCTACCTTTGAGCGCGTTCTCCCTTTGCTAAAGTGGTCGCTCAGTGGAGAAAAACTATCCCTATTTTTCTTAGGAAAAAATCGATTCAATATTAGCAAGATTTTTTACGACATCATCAATCAATGGTTGATGCCAGGACAGAGAATCGATATTTCTTTTTTCTTTTCGACAGATTTTAAACTTGTGAACTTGGGTCACCAAGTCTACACGCTAGCTGAGATGGTCGTACAGTTAAATGGCGATGTTGATGTCGAGCTTCTCAAACATAATTTACGGGTGATTGAGACGGAAATTCGCTTGGGGATGGTTTCTTTCTACCATACAAATCGGATCTTGGAAGTACACGGCATGCGCGCTGCTGAAAAACACGCGAACATTCAGGAAAAAATTGTTACGCTCATCCAAAAAAAACCAGAAGAGATCGATTACGATATTTTTGGAGAGATGCAACATTTTTTCGTCATGAGTAAAGATGAATTTAAGTCAGCACGAGACACGCACTACCTGAGTCGTTTAATTTCTCTTTTTTATATATTCCGCAAGGTGATTCGGCACTCTTTAGAAAGAGAGGCTGACAAAAGACACATTCGGTTGAAGATCCATTCCGTTGATTTACACCTGCCGTGGGGAGTGAAAAGAGTGTTAGGGATCTGTGTAGGGCTAAATTTTCTTAAGCCTGACGAACTTTTTGAAGAGAGACATTTAGTAAAAGCTCTCCAGAATGCGATTTTCCATGTAAAGCTGGTGCAAGATTCTTTTTTTGTCAATGAAGGTGGGGGGATGGAATTCATATTCTCTACTTAGAAATAGAAAAAGAGGATGGGTTGGAATTTTCTAAGGAAGAGATTAGCAGATTGCGTCTATCTTTCCCAGAGCAGCTCAAGCACTGCATTGAGGTTGCCCTAAAACCTCTCTTTATGCCACGCAATGAAGAAGAGGTAATGCGCCATATTGTGACACTGGCAGGTGAACTCCGTTTTATAAGGGATCTTCCTCAGCTCATTTTATCTTTTGATGAACAGAAGGAGGCAGAGCTTTGTTTCACAGTCATTATCGTTCGCATCTTGTTTCCCAATACGCCTTCCATTGAAGAGAAATTTGAAGAGCAAGAGAGTATTTTAACATTCACTCCTGATAGGGTAAAGAGGCTTGGGATGCTGCGTAAAAAATACCCAAAAGAAGCGACCGTTTTTCGTGTGGGAATCTCATCTGAAGGGTGTGCGCGTGGAAGATGGCTCCCTTGATCTTTTCAAAGCGCGGCAGGATGTCGTGCACGAGCTGCAACAGGTGATAGGGGAGATGCGGGACTATAATGGGGGGATGATTTCTAAGCAGGTAGAGCTTTTACGATTGCTTAAGAGCTCTTTGGATCCTAAAGATGAGCTTCTTGTGGAAAGTCTCTTTCACGCTCTTTTTCCGATAGAAATGCGCAGTATTCTTCCATGCGAATTAATTAAAAATTTATTTAACCTTTGGAAGGAACTGCTTGACAATCCAGAGCAGGAAAAGATAGTCAAAGTAGAGCCAGAGGGAGTCTATTTCATGGAGAGACAAGAAATACTCTAATTCTAGAACTTTTTGACGGTCCCGACCTCCTTCTTGCAAAACCAACCTGCCGCGGCACAAAATTCTTTGGGGGTATCTCATTTCTATAAGTCGGAAGAAGGTAAAGCAAAAATTTTTCCATGTTGACGCTAAGGAAGTGAGATTGTAAAATAGGCCACTATGAAAAAAAACCGCCTTCAAATTCTTCCTTCCCTTCTTTCCTTTGATTTTGCGGCCTTAGGCAGCGAAGCAAAGAGAATTGAAGATGCTGGTGCAGATGGGCTTCATATCGACGTGATGGATGGCCATTTTGTTCCTAATCTCACGCTGGGGCCTAAAGCGGTTGCAGCTGTAAAACGCTCTTGTAATCTCTTTCTTGATGTTCACTTGATGATTTACAACCCCTTTGAGTATATCGAGCGCTTCGTAGAAGCAGGTGCTGACCGGATCACCTTCCATTTCGAAGCGACAGAGCAAACGCAAGAAACCATCGACTATATCCGCAGATGCAATGTTTTAGCGGGTCTTGCTTTTTCTCCTGATACATCGATTGAGCTGGCAGTTAAGTATTTGGAGCACTGTGATCTGCTCTTGCTGATGACTGTTAATCCTGGTTTTGGCGGGCAAGCTTTCATGCCTGAAGTGTTAAAAAAGGTGCGTTTTATAAAAGAGGCGTGTAAAAAAAGAGGTATCACCTTGGATATCCAGGTAGATGGTGGCATTGATAATAAAACAGGACCTCTTTGTGTTAAAGAAGGAGCCAATGTGTTAGTCTCTGGAACATATATTCAAAAGTCTAAAGACTTAGCGCTAGCTATTCAAACCCTACGGGGAGCAAATACGTGAAAAAGGTTGTTACGATCGGAGGGGGAACAGGAAATTTTACTGTCCTTAGAGGGTTAAAAAATTACGATGTCGATATTAGCGGCAATTGTTTCTATGGCAGATGATGGGGGCAGTACAGGTATTTTAAGAGATGAGCTAGGTGTCCTTCCTCCTGGAGATGTGCGGCAGTGCTTAGTTGCTCTTTCTGATTCTTCAAGGCTACTAAGAAGTCTTATGAACTACCGCTTTGAGCAAGGGGGGCTGGAAGGCCACAGCTTTGGCAACCTTCTTCTGTCAGCTCTTGAAAAAGTAACGGGAAGTTTTGAAAAGGCAGTCGACGAAGTTTCTCGTATTCTCTTCATTAAAGGAAAAGTCATTCCAGTGACAACTCACCAAGTTAGATTAAAGATGATTTTGCGCAACTGCAAACTCTTAGAAGGGGAAAGGGAAATTTACCTTTCTCAAGAGATTGAAAAATGGATACAGCTCGATCTATTTAGAGCCATATCCTAAGGCTAATCCGCGCGCTATCCACGAAATTATGAACGCTGATCTCATTGTTTTCGGCCCGGTGGTCTGCATACATCTTTGATCCCTAATATCCTTGTCGAAGGAATTGCAGACGCTTTGAGAGAAAGTGACGCTAAAAAGATTTTTGTTGTTAATTTGATGAACCGAAAAGGGCAAACAACAGGTTTTAAAGTTAGTAATTACTTAAATGAAATTGCGCAGTTTATAGGAGAAGATGTTTTTGATTATATCTTGGTCAATAATCAAGCTCCTCCTCAAGATTTAATTGATCTTTATGCGTCTGAAGGGGATCTCATTGAGAATGATTTGCAAGATGAGCGGGTTCGCTCTGCATCTCTCTTAGGAGAATTAAAAGAAGGTTCTAAAAAAGACTTGATTAAGCGAAACCTTATTCGCCATGATTCAAAAAAATTAGCCCATGAGTTGATGAAAATTGTTAATAATCTTTGATTTAGATGACACGTTAATAGACACGTCGGGATGTATCACTCCTATTCAATTGGAGAGTGCGCTCCAGCATATGATGACAGCAGGGCTTGCTATCTCTGATGAAACAGAGGCTCTTGACTTGCTAAAGCGCTTAGATCAAACGGCTGACAGCGCTAGGAGTTCTTTGTCAGAGTTTCTTGACATTATGGATGGCAAAGAACAATTTTATTCTATAGGTGAAAAAGTTATCTATGGAGATTTTCCCTCAGACATTGTAATTTTACCGCTTGATGATGTAACGGAGATTTTGAGTGAGCTAAAAGAGACGCATCAATTAGCCCTCGTGACTGTGGGGGAAAAGGATTTGCAGTTTAAAAAAATGGAAAAAGCTGGTATTGATTCATCCATTTTTAGTAAAATCATTGTTTCACGTGATCGCAACAAGAAGCCCCATTATCAGGCCATAATGGAAGAGCTGTGCTCCACGCCACAGGAAACGGTTGTTTGTGGAGATAGGGTGACTATAGACCTTGCGCCAGCTAAAGAGTTAGGGTGCAAGACGATCCATGTGCGTTGGGGCAGAGGCAGGGGTTATCATCCTGTAGCTAATTCCAAAGCCGATGTTGACTTTGCAGTGACGGAATTTAAACATATTAAGGATATTGTAGCAGGATTATGACAGCAGCTAAAACAGATCAGATCACTCCGGGAATGACCATCTCGGTAGACGGCAAAGTTTATCGGGTTGAGTCGTGTGTAAAAGTTACCGTTGCCAAAGGCAATCCGTTCATTAAAACAAAGCTTAAAAACTTGCTCACTGAAGAAATTCTCGAGAAAAACTTTAAAGTTGGGCAAGCCGTTCAAGATATCGCTCTTGTGGAAAAGAAGCTTGAATACCTCTATCTCGAGGGGAAAGATTACCTGTTTTTAGATGTGGGCAACCTTGAACAAGTCCTTGTTCCTGCCGAGGTCATTGCCGATAAAGTCCATTTCTTAAAAGAAGGCACAGAGGTTAAAGCGGTTTTTTATGGAGATACGGTGTTTTCTATAGAGCTTCCACAGTTTTTGGAAATCATGGTCGTTAAAACAGAAACATCTCAACCCTCTTCCCCTATGGGCAATACGACAAAGACGGCTTTCTTAGAAAGTGGTGCAAAGTTAGATGTTCCACTATTTGTGGAATCAGGAGACATTATCAAAGTTGATACGCACACAAGAGATTACGTGCAACGAGTATAATCGAGTTAGGCTCGTAAGGAAATGCCTAGTTATTTCTTTACGAGCCCTTAGACTAAAGGAGCAGTTGTGGATTTAAAGCAGATTAAAGAATTAATGGCTGCGATGGAAAAAGCGGGCATTGATGAGATTGACATCACAGATAAAGATTACAAAATACACCTTAAGCGGAAACCTGAGGCTTCTCCTGTTGTCCATACACCGCCTCCCGTATATTATCCGCCACAGGAGAGATTTCCCCACCCACCCCTACCTCATAAGATAGATCACTCTTCTCATGTAGAGACTCATCCAGAGAAAAAAGCAGAAAATGGAAAATTTATTAATTCTCCTATGGTAGGAACTTTATACACCTCTCCATCACCTGAAGATCCTCCATTCATCAAATTGGGTGACAAGGTCGATGAAAATACCATTGTTTGCATCATTGAAGCAATGAAGGTAATGAATGAAGTGAAGGCTGGTTGTGTCGGGACCGTTGCAGAGATTTATGCAAGCAATGCAACTCCTGTAGAGTTCGGAACGAAATTAATTTAGAGTTGTATGAAGAAAGTTTTAATAGCTAACCGAGGCGAAATTGCTGTTCGCATTATTAGGGCTTGCCATGATCTCGGACTTCAAACGGTGGCCGTTTATTTTCAAGCTGATGCGGAAGCGCTCCATGTTCTTCAAGCCGATGAGGCGATTTGCATTGGGGAGCCCCCTTCTCAAAAATCGTACTTAAAAATTTCTAATATTTTGTCGGTTTGTGAGATCACAGGCGCTGATGCTGTCCACCCAGGCTATGGTTTCTTATCTGAAAATGCTGGCTTTGCAACTATTTGTGAGAGCTGTGGATTGAATTTTATAGGTCCCTCTCCGAAAGCAATTGCCATGCTTGGTGACAAAGCCAAAGCTAAGGCTACTGCTAAAAGTGTCAAATGTCCTGTGATTCCGGGTTCTAACGGTATTGTTGCAACACCTCAAGAAGGTCTCAGTAGAAGCTAAGAAAATCGGATTTCCTGTTTTCATCAAAGCTTGTGCAGGTGGAGGTGGAAAGAGGTATTTCGTATTGCGCATAATGCCGAAGAATTTGTGAGGCAATTTGCAGCTGCTAGGACAGAAGCTGAAGTGAGTTTCAATAATCCTGATGTTTACCTTGAAAAGATGATTGTTAACCCTCGCCATATTGAAATACAGGTCCTAGGTGACAAACATGGCAACTATCTCTATCTCTTTGAGAGGGATTGTACTATCCAAAGACGTAGGCAAAAACTCATCGAAGAAGCCCCCAGCCCTATTTTAAGCGATTCTCTCCGTAAGAAAATTGGTGAAGCTGCTGTTGCTGTTGTAAAAGCAGCGGGCTATTATTCAGCGGGAACCGTTGAATTTCTCCTCGACGAAGATAAAAACTTCTATTTCATGGAAGTCAACACCCGTATTCAGGTAGAGCATACAGTCACAGAGGAGCTCACCGGTATTGACCTTGTCTGCGAGCAAATCAAGATTGCCATAGGAGAAAACTCAAGATCAGGCAGAAAGATCTTACTCCTAAAGGGCATATCATCCAGTTCCGTATCAACGCAGAAGATCCCACAAGAAATTTTGCGCCTTCACCAGGACAACTCGAGTACTACATTCCTCCCGGCGGACCTCATGTTCGTGTCGATAGCGCCTGCTATTCAGGCTACCGCATCCCCCCAACTATGATTCTATGATCGCTAAGTTAATTATCAGGGGTAAAAATAGGACAGAGGCAATTGCTATTGCTAAAAGAGCTTTGAAGGAGTTTTACATTGGTGGCGTACATTCAACAATTCCTTTTCATCTGCATATGTTGAATGATAAGAAGTTTTTAGAAAGTGATTATTGCATTACCTACATCGACGAGCTCATTGCAGCTGGTTATATCTTCAACGATCCTAAGGATTAGCCATGAAGGGGATTATCTTAGCAGGTGGTAGAGGCACAAGACTTTATCCATTAACGATTGCTAATTGCAAGCAGCTCTTGCCTATTTATGACAAGCCGATGGTGTATTACCCTCTTGCTGTTTTAATGTACGCAGGTATTCAAGAGATTTTGATCATTTCTACACCTGAAGATCTTCCTCGTTTTGAGAAGATTTTTGGTGATGGCTCTCATCTAGGCCTTGATCTCAGTTACCAGGCGCAACCCGAACCAGAGGGTATCGCGCAAGCTTTTATACTAGGCGAAAAATTTATCGGAGAAGATAGTGTTGCTCTTGTTCTAGGCGATAATATCTTTTATGGAGACCAGCTGCCCTCCATCTTGAAGCGCTGCAAAGATCTCGAAGAAGGCGCGATTATCTTTGGCTATGAAGTCAAAGATCCCGAGCGTTATGGAGTCATAGAGTTTGATGAGGAGGGTCAGCCTAAAAATATCGTTGAAAAGCCCAAAAATCCCACCTCTCCTTATGCTGTTACGGGGCTCTACTTCTACGACAACAATGTTGTTTCTATTGCTAAATCCCTCATACCATCTCCAAGAGGAGAGCTTGAGATCACCGATGTCAATGCTGATTATCTCAAACGAAGCGCCCTACGGGTGCATCTCCTAGAAAGGGGCTTTGCCTGGCTTGATACAGGAACTCACGAAGCGCTTCAGCAAGCATCTCTCTACGTTCAAACCATCCAAGAAAGACAGGGCATTCAGATCGCTTGTCTTGAAGAAATTGCCTACCAAATGGGCTTTATAACCCATGAAGAGCTCCACTTGCTCGCTAAAAAAATGGGCAAAAGCGAGTACGGCCTCTATCTCACCAAGATTGCATCCAGATTGCCGCTTCCTTTAGCCACTCGATAATTAATCGACTATATTTGAGCTTCGTGCAAACGCAGAGCAGCGTTTTGCCAGCATCTAGTGCTCAACAAACTATTTTGTAATTCTCCTAAGGCGGCGTTCCTCAATCTATTAAACATAGACTTAGCAGATTCTCCTTGAGGTGCAGTCTCAAATTGATCTGGATTTCCAATTAATCGCTGGAGTTCTTGTGCTGTTTCTTCACTGTTTTGTTCTTGCCGCAAAGCTAAGATAAGATTTTTTGTTGCCGGTTTAAAAAAGCCAGGAATTTCATCATTTTTTTGGTGCCGGCTGTATAGATATAAACAGCTTTGGTCAGTATAAACATGAAGATGTGTGGATCGATGTCTCTAAAAGAGACTATGGTGTTAGCATCCGCGCTTTCCAATACATTCTGTTGGATAAAATTAGCTCCCTGCTCAATTAATTTTTGGGTGGTACGCCCTTCAGCAACAATAGGCCCAAGTAACCTATCGTTTATATTTTCCTGCCTCCGCTGCTGTTGCCAGTCAGCTAGATACAGTCTGTCATGTAATCGCAAGATTACAATCGGGGTAGGATTGAAGATTGATGCCCAATAACGAGCAAAGCTTTCCTGGGTCATTATGTTTACAAAGAATGGGTTATACAGTATTGCATCAGCCACCCCCCAAATAATCGTAAAGGCGCTACTTTGAAGAAGTTTTGCAAAGAATTTATAAGGCCTATCAGTGACCGGGTATAATGGGAGGAATGTAATGACAAGGGTGGAATAGACAACTGTTTCTACAGTAGATGTAATGACAAGAAGAGCAAGGCCAATTTCAGTAGAAATGACCTTTCCTGCGTGTTTCCATATATTCTCAATGCGTTGAGGGCGCAATATCCAGTTTTCTTCCCTTCCTTGAGGATTTCTCCATGCAAGCAAGCCTGTCATCAATTGACTAGATCCGCATCTTATGACTGTCATAAATTTAAGCTCTTTGGTTCACTCAAGGATTAGACCTCTTGCGTAATTAAGATTCTGTCGATTTCCCATTCCAATAGTAAGGGCAATATAGAGTATATATTGCCCTTACTATTGGAATGGGAAATCGACCAAATAATCAATAAAATCGACAGAATCTTAATTACGCAAGATGTCTATTGTAGCATTTTTTATAGTTTGAGACCATTGGAAAAGGAACTTCTGGACAAATCATTTGCCGAATCTTGCTCCCAATTTTTGCGAATACTAGATTTTTCTAATCCTCTAACATTCTACATGTTAGCTAAGTTCTCCAAAATCATCGTCTTCGAAAAACTGATCAGTAATCTTCGATAAAGCACTTGTCCAGAGGTTCCATAAGTGATCATGTTTGTAAAAACGCACATTTCAAAATCTCATCAAAATGTGCTACTTTTTCAAAATACGCTGACTTATGCAACGGTCTCAGTTCAGGACTTAGGGATTTTTTTATTATGACTTTATGCATATATTTTTCCTGTTAAATAAAAATTATTTTTTTATTTATCTTTTTGTGTAAACTTTGTTAAAGTCTTCTTGAGGAACCTCTGGACAATTCATTTGCCGAATCTTGCCACCAGTTTTTGCAAATACTAGATTTTTCGAACTCGCTAACACTCTGTATTTTAGCTGCGCTTTCCAAAATCGTCGTCTTCGAAAAATTGATCAGCAATTTCCGACAAAGCACTTGTCCAGAGGTTCCTTAAATTATAAAACTCTATTTACGGACTAAAATTTATCTTAAAATTTTTTATAAAAAACAGCACCAATTCGATTTTACCCATTGCTGCATTAGCCGCTCTATTGGGTATTTATTGTCCTTTTATTTTTGAAAAAATTAAGTTTTTTGGTGATCTTTTTATTAACCTACTCAAGCTATTTGCTCTGCCTCTTATTTGTTCAACTCTAATTGTGGCCCTAGGGAATTTAAAAGGTAGTCTTTCTAGGCTGAAGTCTATGGCAACAAAAATGGTTGGTTACATGTTATTAAGCGAGTTGATGGCAGTTTTGATTGCGCTTATTTTATTTAATACGCTGGAGCCGGGGGTAGGAGGAAACTCAAATCTCATTCTAGGCGGAGAGAGTCAAGTTGCTTTAACCCATCACGACTTTAAATTTGCAAACTTTATCCTGTCTATTTTTCCCGATAACATATTCTATTCGCTAACCCATTTTGAATTGCTTCCTGTTGTTATTTTTTCTATTTTGTTTGGTCTTGGAGCTGCCTTTGTAGGGGAGGCCTCTAAACCTTTCCTTCAGCTGGCTGGTTCTATTCGTGATATCTCTAGTAAGTGTTTAAGTGGGGTAATGGTCCTAGCTCCTATCGGCATATTTGTTCTGGTTGGGTATGGTATTGCACAATCCCATCTTAGTGGATCTTTACAAGTGAATTTTATGGCGCTTTTGCGATTTGTAGGGGTGTTGTTTCTCGGGCTTTTTTTACATGGCTTATGGCAACTTATTTTAGCTTCCATCGCATCGAAGCAAAAGATTTTAGATATTTTACGTCAGAGCTTACCTGTTTTTTATATGGCTTTTGGAACTTCAAGCTCGGTTGCTACTCTTCCTGTTGCAATGCATGCAGTCGAGGGTCTTAAGGCCAACTCATTTGCCACGCGTTTTATGCTTCCTTTATCTGCTTCTATTAACTTGGGTGGCATGATAATGTATGAAATGGCAGCTGTGTTCTTCTTCTCACAGATTTTAGGGCTAGATCTGTCGCTTTCTCAGCAAATTTTGCTTGCTATTGCCTGTATTTTAGGAAGCATGGCAGGGGGTGGGATTCCTGAAACTAGTATGGTAACTTTAGCCTTAGTTTTTAAAATCGTCAATATTCCACTGTCTGCTATTTCAGTCTTGCTTCCCTTTGATCGGATTGTCGACAGAGCGCGTACGGTCTTAAATATCTTTGGAAATATGTGCGGGGTAATCGTTGTCAGCCAGTTAATCAGAGAGCCAAAGGAGCAGGACGAGGTTTTAAATACAGAACTTGCCAAGTAGTTATCCCTACCCATAAAAGAGGTTTCCATTTAAAATTCCTTCCAACACCAGAGGTGCTGCAAGCAATTGTGGCTGAAAGGGCGCATGCCTAACTCTTAGAGACCTGATCCGGGTAATACCGGCGGAGGGAGCGTGGAAGCTGTTAAGAACGTCCTTATCTTCTCTTGGTGGAAATTTTTGCCAGGAGATCTATGAAAATTTTTCGGATGCAATTTTGGAGCGTTTGTCTAGGCAACCTCTTTGAACATTATGACACGGCTTTATTTGGATTTCTTTCACCTTTTCTAGCTCCTTTATTTTTCCCTAAGCACGACCCGCTTACAGCGCTGATTTTAACTTATGCAATTATTCCGTTGGGGATGGTGATGCGCCCCTTGGGAGCGCTTTTTTTTGGATATGTAGGGGATCGATATGGGAGAGGCCGAGCTCTCTTTTTAAGTTTACTGGGGATGGGCTGTATCTCTTTTGTATCACGTTTATTCCAACATTTGAGCGCATAGGGATTTTGGCACCTATTCTTTTTTGCGTGGTGAGATTGGTTCAAAACTTTTTGGCATCGGGAGAGATCATGGGAGGGGCCATTTTACTCTTGGAAGGTGCTGAGGAAAAGAGGCACGATGTGCTCAGCAGCCTATACGGGGCCTCAACAATCGGGGGATCTTGCTTGCCTCTCTTGGGGTCTCTGTGCTTTGCCAGGTTACCACTGTCGAATCAGGGTGGCGAGTTCTCTATATTATAGGAGGGGTCACAGCGCTTTTTGGATGTATGATCAGAATGAGTCAAAAGATAACTATTCCTCATAAGGCAAGGCAGCCTTTGGCTCAGATAGGAAAAACACTTTGGGCCTACCGAAGACCAGCTAGTTTAATAGCTATAGGTGCGGGTTTCTCTTATGCAAGTTATTCTGTTGCGCTTGTTTTAATCAACGGCCTTGTGCCCCTTGTGACATCGATCACAAAAGAACAGGTGATGCAGCTGAACTCGGCCTTGCTGATTCTAGATTTTGTAATGCTGCCGCTTTGCGGATGGATCTCGTCTAAAATATCACGAGAAAGGCTCATGATAGGTGCAAGTCTTGCTGCTCTTTTAAGTGCGCTTCCTTTGTTTTTAATGCTTGAACAAGCAACATGGGCTACTGTGGTTGCTATCAGGATCTTTTTGGTGTTTTTAGGGGTTGCATTTTCTGCTCCTTTACATGCATGGGCGCAGAGCCTGATTCCAGAGTCTCACCGCTATTTAGTGATCTCATTTGGGTATGCGATGGGCTCGCAGCTATTGGGGGCACCGACAGCGGCTATTTCTTTGTGGTTATTTAAAGAGACGGGAAGCATAACCTCAATTGTGTGGTACTGGATGGCGCTTGCTATTGTGGCAGCTCTTGTTATTGGGAAGGCTCATAAGGTAAGGGAGCGCTCGCTTGGCGGTAGTTTATAAAAATTGAGTGATTTTAAGAAGCTTCTTCTTCTAATGCTCGGTTTCCCAAAATGCGGGCCGCCTCTCTAATTTTATGCCAGTTTTCAGCTCGTTGGACGGCTATTATAGATTGTATGTTATCTGATGTCAGGCGCATTAACCGAGACATTGCTTCCTCTTGGCTATTCATAGAAGCAAGAGTTTCTTCATTAGAATCAATACTTATGAAGGAAGGTTGGTTGGCTTTTCTAACTCTGCAAGCCCATTCTTCTAAGTCAAGTTCTTTTTCGACTCGCTCTTTTCCGTAGCGTTCCATCATTGCTTTGAGCCATGCTATAAACCAATCTACAGGAGCTTGATGAATCGTTACCTTTTTCCTATTATAAACACTTACTATTTCTAACACATATGACTCGAGTGCATGTTCAACTAATTTTGGAATCAGAGATTGTATTCCAGAAAAAACTTGCTTGCACTCTTCTTCTTTCCTTTGATCATAACCTTTCTCAAAATATCGTTCATAAACCTTTATAAAAATTTCTACGCTTGAGATGAGTTCTTCTTTTTTTATCTCTAGCTGTCCTGAGTTTTTTAATAGAAATTCTAAAAGGAGGATAGATCCCATTGTCCGTTCATGTGCAGAAATAGCACATAATTGGTAAGATGAAAGGGCTTTTAAAAGATCAGGAATTGGAATGATAGGATCAGTGGTAAGAAAAGATTTTATAAATGGTATTATATGCTCGCGTTGCGTGCGGAAGGAGTATGTTTCAATGTAGTGTAATGTGCGTACGATTTCTTCTATTCTACGATCAGCGATTTCTTGTGGAGTAGGGGGAGCTGGGAAAAGTCTAAAGAAAACCAAGTAGGCTCCAACCAAACTAATTCCCGTTGCAATTATGCGTATTATTGTTCTACTAGGCCATGGAAGGGTAGAGACAAGTGCAGACAAGGCGGCGTTAGTCAGAAAGAAAGAAGCCGCAATTACGCTTCGAGGAAAGAAAGGGAGTGGCAAATCACTTCTATGAGACACTAGAGAAAGGGGGGTCATCTATTGCCTATAAATAAAATTTGAAAAAATGCAAACCTAATACCCTCTGCTAAACTTTCCTGGATTTAAGGGTCTATTTTATGGGGCAGAGGTATTTTCCTTCAAGGTAAGCTATATAAGGCTTCTCACTGAGGGGTTGGTGCACAATGCGCTGAGTGAGCTCGTGAGGAGTATAGAGCTTGCCGTGGCGGTGGATATTTTCATAGAGCCACTCCCGGATAAAAGAGAGATTACCTTGGGAGAGCTTTTCTTGCCAGTCGGGGTGGGCTTTTTCAAAAGCGGTAAAAAATTGCGCTGCATAAATATTGCCGAGTGCATAGGTCGGGAAATATCCGATGCTGCCAAGAGACCAATGGATATCTTGTAAACACCCTTCCGCATCTGTTTTGGGCACAATGCCAAAATAGGCCTGCATTTTTTCATTCCATACCTTAGGAATGTCTTTAACTTTGAGCGATCCTTCCATGAGCGCTTTTTCGATTTCGAAGCGCAGAATGATGTGGAGGCAGTAGGTGACTTCATCGGCCTCTACGCGGATAAAAGAGGGCTCTGCAATGTTGATTCCTCTGACAAAATCTTCGATGGAAAGAGAGGAGAGTTGTTCAGGAAAAGCACTTTGTAACTTAGGATAGAAGTATTTCCAAAAGGGGAGGCTTCTTCCAATACGGGTTTCCCACCAGCGTGATTGGCTCTCATCAATACCTAAAGAGGAGTGCTCACAGAGGGGAGTGCCAAATTCGTGTTCAGGTAGGCCTTTATTGTACAAGCCATGACCTCCTTCATGGAGGACTGAAAAAATATTAGACATGATGAGATTAGGATGAATTCTTGTGGTCATGCGCGTATCTTTAATAGAAAGGCCTGAGCAAAAGGGGTGGGAGGTGAGATCTAATCTCGATGTTGCCGGATCAAACCCCATTGCCTCTAAGAGAAGGCGGCCAAATTCCATTTGCTTATGTTGGGGGTAGTTGTGTTCTAGAAAAGAGGTATTTACTTTGGGTTTACTTGCAAGGGTCTTTAGAAGAGTTGTAAGAGCTGTTTTTAACCGCTCAAAAAGGGGCGTGAGTTCTGCTACTGTCATTCCCGGCTCATGGAGGTCAAGCAGGGCATCGTAAGGGTGTGCATAAGAGCCTAAAAATCTTGCCTTTTTTTGGCAGAGTGAGACAATTTTTTGCAGGTGAGGGGCAAAGAGAGAGAACTTATTGCTTTTTCTTGCCTCTGCCCATGTATGGGAAGCTTTGGAGCAAACCGTTGCAAATGTTTTGACAAAAGCAGAGGGAAGCTTAATCTCTTGTAAATAGGTTCTTTTCCACTCTTTGACTGCGACAATCTGTGTAGGTGTCAGCGTGTCATCCAATATCTTGCCCGACTCTAAATCAATGAGCTGACTTAAGAGGCCTTTAAATTTTGCCCCCACTTTTAATTTATGAATCTGTCCTGACAACAGAGCTGTTTGCATGCCGCGAAATTCAATTGCACCGGGTGGCATGTACGTCTCTTGATCCCAATCGAGCAGCGCCTGTGTTGAAGACATCAAAGCAATGTCTGTACAAAATGCTTGGAGCAATGAGAAAGCGCTTTTCTTTGATTTTATAGCCATATAAGGAGGTCCCTTTTTTCGCGATCCTATCAGAATTGTCTTTTATAGAAAATTAAGACTTGTTAGGATTGTACCAATTTTGATACATGTAGATTTGGAGAATGTATAATGGACCATCGTCCAATTCCCATAGTTTTCTATAAAGAGGAAGGCAGTGGTAGAGAACCTGTAAAAGAATGGATTTTGTCTTTTGAGTAGAGAGGATAGAAGAAAAATTGGAAATGATTTAAGAACAGTTCAAATAGGATGGCCTTTGGGAATGCCGCTAGTTCGTAGTATCGGAGAGAGATTATGGGAAGTTCGTTCACGTATCCTCAATGGAATAGCTAGGATTGTTTTTATCTTCATTAATGGAGAGATCATTCTTTTAAATGGGTTTGTTAAAAAAAGCCAAAAAATGCCTCTTGAAGAATTAAGGCTAGCAAAAATACGGGCTAAAAAATATAAGCAAGAAGAGGGAAAATGAGAAATAAGCATAAAGGTTCTAATTTTGATGATTTCCTCAAAGAGGAAGGGATATTTGAAGAGTGTAATGCTGAGGCTGTAAAAAGAGTTTTATCTTTTCAGCTAGAAAAAGAAATAAAAAAGCAAAAGCTTACTAAAACTCAACTTGCTAAAAGAACACATACAAGCCGTGCCGCTATAAATAGAATACTGGATCCAACCAAAACATGTTCTTTAAAATCTCTAACAATGGTAGTAGCTGCTTTAGGAAAACGCTTAGAAATTAGGATTGCCTAAATCTTCGGTTTCTAAGAGTTCTTAGCTTAGCAAAAACTCGCTTGAGGGCGAGTTCAATGTAGTGAGTGCAAAAGGTATGAAAGGGTGTACAAAGGGCCCAGCTGAGAGAAAGAAGAACGACGGTTGTGCTGCCGACTAAGATGTCGGGAGATCCAATGGGCCCTACAATCAGGCGGGGAAGGCAGCGGAAAATGGCATATCCAATGGCATAATATCCTAGTTTTCTTCCTGCAAAAAACATGTAGAAGGTAGCAAAGAAGAGAAGCGTTACGGCATGTCCTCCAGGAAAACAAGAGTGAGTGCTATCTTTGATTTTCATCCAGGGGATTTCTTGTGAAAGACGCACGCAGGGGGTGATCACCAAGCTGGGACTAATGCGGAAGACGTTGATGAGTTCTCTACAGATGATCCGGTTAGCCAGGTATATAACGGGTATCGCTAAGAGGATACAAAAAATAAACTGGGCGGCTCTTTTGAGTCGAAATTCTGAAGAGGTTTTTGTAACGGCCAAGATGCAGAAGAAAAGGAAAATCACATCTTCTATCCAATCCGCTGTTTTGTGGTTAAGGAGGGCCCAGAACAGTTGCCACTTAGGGCTATCAACTAAAGAGCCATTCAAAAATTTAAAGAAAGCGGTATCAAGAG
Source organism: Rhabdochlamydiaceae bacterium (assembly GCA_047459655.1). Lineage (GTDB taxonomy): Bacteria > Chlamydiota > Chlamydiia > Chlamydiales > Rhabdochlamydiaceae > CANJJB01. The sequence continues at coordinate 522,507 of JAJREF010000001.1, read as the reverse complement.
CATTCCAATAAGAATAGGTGGGGGGCCAAAAAAAAGTTCCTAGCAATACTAAAGCGGCTAGATGGCAATAAAGAAGAAGTTTCCAATTCATAATGAGGTGATTCTACGATAGGAAAAGATTTTTAAAAAGGATTCGATCCAGCTTGTCACCCAAAAATGGAAGGGGGTGCATAGAGCCCAGCTGGAAAATAATAGTACGATTGTTCCGCTGCCAACAAAAACATCTGTGAACCAATGAGCGCCGATGATCAAGCGAGGAAGGGTTCGGAGGATAGCATACGCAAGGGCGTAGTAGCCAAGGCGCCTACCTGTAAAAAAGGTGTAGGAGACAGCAAAGAATATGACGGTTGTCGCGTGATCTCCTGGAAAGCTAGAGCCTGCTTTTTCTTTTGTCTTCAGCCAGGGGATATTCTCAGAGACGCGGATACAGGGAGTGACTACTAAGCTGGGGCTAGCTCTTGGGATTTTTAAGTGTTCACGGAAAAGCACTTTGTTTACGCCATAAAGCATCGTTGCTGCAAACAGAATACAAAAGATAAATTGTGAGGCTTTTCTGAGTCTTTTTCCAGCACCGACTTGGTAAATGGCAATGGCAAAAAAACAATGAAGACGAGATCTTCTACCCAATCGGTGAGTTTATGGTTAGCAAGCGCCCAGAATGTTTGCAGGATGGAGCTATCTTTGAGCGTTCCATTTAAAAACTTGAAGCAACCAACATCGAAAATATCCCAGTAAACGCGTGTAGGCCCCCAGAAAAAAGTGCCTAAGAGAAACAAAATAGCTAAATGGCAGTACAACAAAGGTTTTAAACGCATGTTCGTTTTAGAAACCTCCGGCTAAAAATAAGTCCACAGATTACAAATGGAGAAAGGACTGCAAAGGCGGGGTGGACGACGTTGTGCTCTCCGAGGATGACCACCGTATCCAGCAGCATGTAAAACGCTAAAAGCCCAAACAGACCTGCTGCATAAATAATAAATGTATTGAGATAGCGTGAAAAAGAGATGCACCAGGGGATGACAGCTATCACGACAATCAAAAGAGAGAACGGTGTTGCTAGTTTAAAGAAAAGTTGGGAGAGGATTTTAGGGGTTTCATATTGGGTAGCGGGAGATTTTTGTCCCAGTTGTTTCCAAAGAGCTTTAATAGAGAGGTTTTCAAAAGGAATAATCCCATCCCCCATCGCTTTTAAATCCCATTTAAGATCTGTCAAGAGGCAGTGTTCGTAGGAATCTTTTTTTCTAAAAAGCCCTCTTTATTACGGGTTAAATGATCAACATAGTGGCCGATGGGTTTTGCGGGATCAGCGTTTAAAAATTTAATTCGCCAAATGTCATCTACTGAACGGATCCACAACACATCAAAGAAACCCTCTTTTTGAGCATCGTATGATTGATAGAGAAGTTTTGAGCGATCTTTCAGTTTTAAGATATGCATCAACTCTTGCCGTTGCGCTCTGTGGGAGTGTTTGAAGTTTTTGACGTGAAACTGTTCGATGGCATGGAGAGACGTGGGGAGAAGATACTGAAAGTTAGCCCAGTTGAAGAGGCTGCAGAAAATAGCCATCACAAAAAAAGGTCTTAGCAATCTGCGGGTGCGCAGCCCAGTGACTTGAAGGACCATCCACTCATGTTTAATATTGAGAGATGTCAGAACCTTAATGGTGGCAACCAAAAGAGCAAGGGGCAAAAGAAGATCGGCTCTTTTTAAAAAATGGTTGAGGTAAAACTGTGTGAGATCTTTGAACTGCAGAGACTCTTTTTTACAAAATCTTCCATATGCGTTGCATAGTCAAGAGAGAGTAGAGGAAGAAAAAAGAGCACAGCACAAAGAAAAAGACTTTAATGGTTTCTAGAAAAAAATACCTCTCCCATAACTTCAGTCGCATGGTTATTCGATCCCTTTTGAAAAGTTACGTAGGAAACGGGCAGAGATCAAAATAATGATCGGGTAGGGTAGGAAATAGATGATCCAACCGATCAGAGGAGAGCCTTTCATCGATTTGGCAGCAACAAAGCAACAAAGGTAAAAAGCAGATAAAAGAATGGCGCAAATGATTCCTTTTTTTGTTTTTCTCCTTCCCAACTCCATCCCGAAGGCAGCGCCCATTAACGTAAAGATAAAAGGAGCCCAGGAGATAGACAGGCGCTTTGCTATTTCTAGACCCGTAATCGTAGAAAAAATACTCTTTTTTTGTAGAGCAGCTTTAGCAAAAAGAGCGCGTAAGGAAAGGAAGTCTAGCCCTGCATACCCCTTTTTACTGCTAAACATGTCAGAGAGGTTAGAGGCCTTTGTTTCCATGTACGTTTGATTCTCAATGACAAGGTGATCAAATTCATCTTCCAATTTAGGATCAACAGAGGAAATGATAGAAACATCTTTTCCTGTAAGAAGTTCTTTTTCGATTTTTAGTTCTTTGGCAGTGATGATCCCCAGGCGTTTGTTCGATCTATTATTCATGATAAAAAGGACATCTTCTGCTTTTTGCCCTTCTTTAAGTGAACGCATTTCGACATAAGAGTTAGTGAACTTCCCTTCTGAAATTTTATTAAATATAAAAAACGGATTATCTGATCCTGCTTTAGATAGAAGTGTTTTTGTGGCCATTTTAGCACGCGGTGCAATATCACAGGCCAGCGTAAAATTAAGTAAGCTAAGCACAAAGGCCATGAGTAAAATAGGATATAAAATTCTTTGCAATCCAAAGCCGGCAGCGCGCAAGGCTGTCATTTCATGGGTTGTACTCATGCGCTGGCATAGGAGCATCGAGGCAATCACGCACGCAATCGGAATAGCTTGAGGAAGCACATGGGGAATTTGGTATAGGCTAAATAAAAAAATAGCCATGCCACTTGAGGCGATGGAAGCAAACTCAGCGACATCCCTCATTCTCATAACAAAAAGAATGGTGACAAAGCTCGAAACGCACAAAAGAAGAACTTGCAGGTAATTTTTAAAAAAGTATCGCCAAATCAGGGGCATAAATCTGTATTATTTTTTAGTTGGGCTTATTATAATACAAAGATAATTAAATAGAGCTATGAAAGATCAGATTTTACAAACGGTTAAAAATTTCCTTGAAGATAAGGGGTGCCTGGACAAACCACTGTTGCTTGGTTTCTCGGGAGGGCCTGATTCTTTGGCTCTCTTCCATCTTTTGCTGAACGTCTCTAAATTTTTTTCTTTTCAGCTCCATGTTGCTCATGTCGATCATGGATGGAGGGAGGAAAGTAGCCTGGAGGCTAGTGCTTTAGAAAAATATGTGACTGGTTTTGGCATTCCTTTTCACCAGACTAAACTGACTGATATAAAGGGGAGGAGCAAGCAAGGGAAGCAAGGCTTTCCTTTTTTGCCACTCTATATCAAAAGCTTTCATGCCAAGCTCTCCTTCTAGGGCACCATAGCGATGACCAGTCTGAAACAGTGCTTAAAAGAATTTTAGAAGGGGCTCATCCCACCTCCTTAGGAGGTATTTTGGAAGTCTCTTACCTAAAAGAGATGTCTATCTGGAGGCCTCTTCTTAAACACCGCAAACAAGAGATCTATGCTTGGCTTGAAGTAAAGCAGCTAACCCCTTTAGAGGATCCCACAAATAGAGATGCGAGGTTTTTACGTTCTCGGATGCGCACGCAGATTCTACCAGAGCTAGCTGAAAAATTTGGGAAAGAGGTCGCAGGTAACCTCTGTAAGATCGCCTCTTGGTCGCAAGCTTTAAAAGACTATTTAGATCGCCAAATAGATCCTTATTGGAGGCTGATTGAAAAAAAGAGGATGAGGTCAGGGTAGATCTTAACTTTTTTACCCTTTTGAACCTGTCGAAATAAAAACTTTTCTTAAAAAAATGGTAGAAGGGGAAAATATATTTTTGTCTTATGAGGCCTTAGAAACCCTTTACAATCTGCTTGAAAGAGGTTCTTCCAAGAAAAAAATTCTTTCTGGAAAAAAATAATTGAAATCCACCGGAGAGTTGTTGCAATAAAAAATAATGAAGGCTATTAGCTTGAATTAGGCCCCATGTGATTCAGATATTTGATTTTGCGCAGGTAGGTGGGGATTGAATGCAGAGCTTTACTAAAATCCCTGCTAAATGGTTTAATTTGTAAGATTAACACTTTGAGTTGAAAATACATGAGTAACGAAAATAAGACACGACCAGAGCCTCGTAAAGGCATGCCAGGAGGATTTTTAGTTTTTCTCCTCGCTATTATTTTGATTGTTCTGACAGTTCAAAATCTCTCTTCCGAGAGAGTTGCTAAAGTAGCTTTTAGCCACCAGGCTGAACACCTCGTTAACCTCGACTTAATTCAACCAGACAGTAGTAGAAAAGTCGCCCTCAAAGATCATAATGAAAAGCTGGTGACCTTCAGCGGTAAATTTCGTGATCGTCTAACAGATGATGCAACGGCTAGATTTAAGTATTTAGAAACTTTGAACCGCAACCATGAGTTAGTTGCCGACCAAACAAGAATAGAAGGGGATCTAACCTCTCTTCAAAAAAGTGTAGCCAGTTCTGCTGATTGGTTTTTGCATTTAAGCGGCCTTCCTATTCCTTCGACAGGTTATTGGGTGATTGATCCTGTAGTTAGTACAGAGGGAAGAAGTCGTGAAGTTGTGGTTAAACAACTCTCCGATAGACCTATTGTGAGTCTAGCAGATTTAGAAAGACAGTATCCTCCTCGTTCTGAGCTAACTGCTTCTTTTGGAAAAGATTTGATGGCTTTGATTCAAGGCTTTCGCTCTTCTTCTTTGGGAATTGGCAATGAATCGATGAAACAGCAATTAAAGACTATCGAGCAAACCGTCATCAGTGCGGATCAAACACCCGCTGAGAGAAGCACCATCTATGGAAACGTTTTAAAAAGTATCCGATCAATTGTCACCGATTTAAATCAAAAAGTCGATAATGCCAGACTCGTACAGCTCCGATCCGTGCGTAATTATTTAGCTGAAATTGCCCAATACAACGGTGTAGCAGAAGAGTTAATCAACAACGAGTCACAGTTAGACAAGGCAAGAGAAGCAGTGGTCAACATGACCTGGTTCTTTAATAATCAAGAAGTCTCAACAAGAGCTCTTGAGAAACAAGATCCAGAAGCCTTTAGCCACTGGTACGCGCAGGCAAAGCAAGAATGGGATGCTTTCCCAACAAACAAGGGAGCCTACTTTAAAGCGCCTGATCAGCCAAGAAACCTCGTACTTGATAAAACATTTAAGAGTGAAGAGCCCTCTCCTAATTATTTTAGTTATCTATTAACTCTACTTCCTGTTCTTCTCGTTGTCTTCTTGCTCTACTTTGTCTTCTCAAGGCAGATGAAAGGTGTAGGGTCTTCTGCGATGAATTTTGGAAAATCTCCTGCCAAGCTTTTGACTAAAGAGCGCAACAAAGTGACATTCAAAGATGTCGCAGGTTGTGATGAAGCAAAAGAAGAACTTCAAGAGATTGTTGACTTTCTCAGAGATCCCGGCAAATTTACAGCTCTTGGTGCTAAAATCCCCAAAGGTGTTCTTTGCATAGGAGCTCCCGGTACAGGAAAAACCTTAATTGCTAAAGCCGTCGCCGGAGAAGCCGATCGTCCCTTTTTCTTTATCTCAGGATCTGATTTCGTTGAAATGTTTGTGGGTGTGGGTGCTAGCCGTATACGAGATATGTTCAATGAGGCTAGGAAATCAGCCCCTTGCATTATCTTCATGGATGAGATTGATGCTGTAGGGCGTCATAGAGGTGCTGGGATTGGTGGTGGACACGATGAAAGAGAACAAACCCTTAACCAACTACTTGTGGAAATGGATGGGTTTGATCCTAGCGAAGGAATTATTTTAATTGCAGCGACTAACCGCCCTGATGTGCTCGATAGAGCCCTTCTGCGTCCTGGTAGATTCGATCGCCGTATCGTGATTGACCTTCCCGATGTGAAAGGTCGTTTTGAAATCTTGAAAGTGCATGCTAGAAAAATTAAGATGGATAGTTCAGTCGATTTGATGGAGCTTGCCCGTAATACACCTGGGGCTTCAGGGGCAGATCTCATGAACCTCCTCAATGAAGCGGCTCTTTTAGCGGCAAGACGCGGTAGAACCGCTGTGACAAGTACAGAAGCTAGAGAAGCGTGTGACAAGGTCAGATATGGGAAAGAAAGACGCAGCCTTGAGATCGATGATAATGAGAAAAAGACAACGGCTTACCACGAGTCAGGACATGCGATTGTAGGACTTGTTGTTAAAAATGCCGACCCCGTTGACAAAGTGACGATCATTCCGCGTGGGATGTCTCTAGGAGCTACTCATTTCATGCCCAAAAAAAATAGACTCAGCTATTGGAGAAAAGAACTTCTCGACCAACTCGCTGTTCTCATGGGCGGAAGAGTTGCAGAAGAGATTTTTGTATCAGATATTTCCTCAGGTGCTCAGATGGACATCACCCAGGCAACACGCCTTGCAAGAAGCATGGTATGTGAATGGGGGATGACAGATGCCCTAGGAACTGTTGCCTATGATGAGCGCTCCGAAAGTGGCATGTACCTTGGCATGGCAGGGACTAAAGAACGTACTTATTCAGAAGATACAGCTAAATTTATCGATGCAGAAGTTCTCAAACTTGTCAAAGAAGGGCATCAGCGCGCAACAGAGATCATCACGGCTAATAAAGACAAAGTAGAGCTCATGACCCAAATGCTCATGGAGTTTGAAACGCTTGATAAAGATGATGTCCAAGATATCATCAAAGGGACATGGGATCTTGAAAAGAAAAAAGGGCGCCTAAAAATGGCTGAAGAGCTTCAAAGAAAGCTCCCACCACCGCCCCCTTCTTTGCAACCCACAAAGAAACCCTCTCCTAAGGCTTCAGACGACACTCCGCCCCAGCCTCAGCAGATATGATAGAGAGGTAGTTGCAAAGCTCAGGTTCAGTCAAATCTACTACACTCTGTGAGTTGCCATTATGTCCTTTACAATAATTTTGCAACTAGGGATTGCTTCTTGTATCAGTTTTGAGTATATCTTATATTGACCGCTATCTAGTGTAACAGTTTCTAATTTTTTTAATTTATCCCAAGAAACGGGTGGGGTGTCATTACCAACAATATTAAGATGTTTTAGATTTATGAGATTATCCAATTTTGGTAACAAGGCGCGGTCCCAAGATCTCATATGAAAACACATATTCAGGATTTCTAAATTGGATAATTCCTGCGGGAAAGTGTATCGACTGATTTCACGATAACGACTCCCAGACCCTAGAAATTGCCCAACCTGTTCAAGTTCAAGATGTTTTAACTCTTTTAAATTTTTCAAAAACCACGGGAACTGACGGAGTATCGTCTTATTTAAGATAAGGGTTTGTAAGCTTGTTCCTTTCTGAAGACCATCTACATAAATTAAAGGATTTCGAGATAGGTCAAGAGTCTTTAGTTTTGTTAAATCAGCGAAATCTTCGTCTAGATTACTGATTTTGTTATCGGAAAGATCAAGTGTTTCTGGATCTGCAGCTCTAAGTGCACTGAATCGCTCTGGACCAATAGATGAGAGTCCTTGGCCAGACCAATCGATATGTGACTCTCGGTTCGGTTCTCCAGTCATATCTGTCCAGTCTTCTTCTAAAGGAGGAGTTTCTTCAGGTTTTTTTGTAGAAGAGGCACCTGTTATCCATCCGAAGAATCTTCCAAATAAACCCTGTGTTTTTTCAACTACTGGGTGCTTTTCATGTGTGTTAACGGTAACCGTTGATGCTGAAGCGTCGATATCGTTATCTCCATCGCTTTCTAATGGTGATGGTGATCTTGCTTGCTCTTCTTCATCTTTATGTATAACAGATCCACCAAAAGAAACGTTTTGCTCGTCCCACATCCCGTCCCATATGAGGCCATCTAGATTAGTATAATCAGTATCTCTATCTTTTTCATCGTTCCAAGAAGTCTTTAGGAGTTCTGTTGCATAAGCGCTGTAATCACGGAGAGCGCCTGAGGTATCTTCTATAGAACCTCTTGGGTCGCTCACTGGTTGTCTAGAGCTATCTTGTGGATTTATTTTGTCAGACATATTAGCCTCATTGTATTATTATTTATTATTTCCAATTCAAATTTTCATCAAAGTTGTTCTTAATATAATTTTTTAGATCTTCTTTTTTCCAGCCAGTGTCTTCCCCTTGATATTCTGTCTTATCTGACAAATAAATTTTCAAATTCTCGAGTCTGTGATCTTGTGGAATTTCTTTTATCAAATCATTCCAAGCAATTTTGAAAGAGTTCACATCAGATTCAGACAACCTTCCATCCTTAACAAGTCTTAATATCAAAGATAACGCTTCTACAAAGTCAAGTGATGAATTAAATGCATTTCGAAAAGTTTTTGATTCTGGGGCTATGTTGCCAGGAATAGCTCCCATATCTAACAGCGCTTGCATAGTAGTGAATTTATATTTGCCTATAAAACAATAGAAAAAATTCCAGAATAATTGATTTCCTGCTCGGTTGGGGGTGTTCAAGAGCTTCTCTGGTTCACATCTTGTATTTTGTGCTGCTTGTTGCACATGTTTTGGGAAATCATCATCAATCTGTGAAATTGGAAAAGATCCTTCAATGTATCTTTCAATAAGGCTTGTAGTGTCTTTCTTGACTATACCTGTGTTGGCACTTCTTGCTGGGAAAGCCGGATTTCTTTGAAAAAAAGAATTTTGTGTGGTACTGCTTGTGGCTGCTTCTAAAAGATGAGCTGCTTCTAAACGAGGAGCTGCTTCTAAACGAGGGGGTTGTGCAGGTTTTTTTGTAGAAGAGGCGCCTGTTACCCATCCGAAGAATCTTCCAAATAACCCCTGTGTTTTTTCAACTACTGAAGTCTGTTCACTTCTATCAACGGTAGCCGCTGATGCTGAAGCGTCCGCATCTTTTTTATGCGGAACAGGTTGATCAAGAGGAACGTTTTCCTCGTCCCATTCCAATAAAAATGAAGCCCATGGGTCAGTATCATCCCCAACAGTTTCATCTTTCGAACTTTTTGCTAGGCGCTTTATTGCATAAGCGCTGCAATCACGGGGATTAGATGATGTATTTGGTGGGAAATTGCTTGAGCTGTTCGTTGGCTGTGTAGAACCATCTTGGGGAGTTACTTTGTGAGACATATTAACCTCATTGTATTATTTTGTTAAATTATTAATTTAATTTTAGCAGGCACACTCCTGAATGTAAAGTTTTTTTAATTATTTGTTTATGTTATGTAAATCTCTAATTATGAATGTATTAAGAATAAGATGGCGAAAGGTGGCAGTATGTGAGGGGTATTGTTTTTTTTGTGTAAGTTATTGTATATAAAGTAGTTGTGGTATTAGAATTCTTGCGTGTTAAGTGTTTGTCGATTTTATGGATTATTTTGGCTGATTTCACGTTCTAATAGGAAGCCGGCTTAAAAGAACCATAAATCGACAGATCCCTAAGGAGCCTCTGGACAACTCATTTGCCGAATCTTGCTGCCAATTTTTGCAAATACTAGATTTTTCAAACTCGCTAACATTCTGCATGTTAGCTGCATTTTCCAAAATCGTCGTCTTCAAAAAATTGATGAGCAATCTCCGACAAAGCACTTAATAGGTAATGTAAAATTTCTTCTCTGCAAGCGCAATTAAGGCTTCGATAGTTTCTTTGGCATCTTTGCCGACAGCTTCGATGGTAATATTAGCTCCTAGGGGGGCCCCTAAGGTAAGGATGGCAAGGAGTGACTTACCACTAGCCTGAACGCCTTTATAATGGAGGGTTACTTCCGATCTAAATGAGCTGACACATTTTACAAGTTCTGCGCAGGGGCGTGTGTGCAAACCTTTCGCATTTTGAATGACTAAAATTCCTGTGAGTCTATCTTCGCTCATAAAGGGCCACCGTTTATGTTACTCACCTTAAGCAAAAAGGATGGCTCATGGACTGTTTCAAAGCGTTGAAAATCGAATTGCAGAAATTGGGTTGTATTTCATTCAATACTACCCATTTTCTGCAATTCGATTTATCAACAGCTTTCAAACAGTCCATGAGCCATCCTTTTTGCTTAAGGTGAGTTATGTTAGATCTCCTGCATAAACCTGCTACCGCCTGTTGAAAACAACAGTTTATGGTTATGCATGAGGTCTAATCACATATCTTGATCTCGAATTTAGATCAATATCATTTTCACAGAAGAGGATAGATTTTTCCTGTTTCAGAGCCTTCTACGCTTTTGGCAAATGCTGTAGCAACTGTAGAGACAGGAACGGGGGTGAATCCTTTAAAGAGAGATCCATAGAGGGGCATTGACTCTGATACGATTGTCGGGCAGACAATGTTGATCCTGATCCCTTTTGGCATCTCCAAGTATACACCCTTCACAAACCCTTCAAGGGCTCTATTGACCATTGCGGCAGAAGATCCTGTCTTGATGTATTCCAGTCCAATGACGCCACTGATGAGAGTGAAAGAACCGTTTGTTTTGACAAATGAAGAGCCGATGAGTACAAGATTGACTTGCCCCATTAGTTTGTTATTTAAGCCTACTTGATATTTAGCAGTTGTCATGTGGGAAAAATCCTCAAAGTGTGCTTTACCTGCTGCACAAATAACAGCATCTACTTCTCCTACGTTGACAAACATTGCCTTGATTGATTCTTCAGAAGATATATCACACACGACATCACTGTTTTTTCTGCTCGCAACGATCACTTCATGACGGGGTGATAACTCTTTTACGATAGCAGAGCCAACGATTCCTGTTCCACCTACAACAAGTATTTTCATGATGTTGCCCTTGCGCAGGAGGTTGTCGATTCAAGAGAGATCCCTAAAAGCGATTTTAGTTCATTTGTGAGCGCATCGAACCTGTGAATAAGCGCTTCAATAGCATCTGGCTTGTTCATATCCACACCTGCTAACTTCAACGCTGCAAGGGGATAGAGACTACCCCCAGAAGAGAGAAATTTTATATAATTTTCAGGTCCATTTTTTCAGTAACTTTTGTCAAAGTGTAGGCGGCTGCAATCCCTGTCGAATATTGATAAACATAAAAGCCATAGTAAAAATGGGGAATACGGGCCCATTCAATGCCTATCTCATCATCTACTGTCACAGCAGGTCCAAAATAATCTTGGTTGAGTTTCATGTACTCAGCCGTTAAAAGATCAGGAGTCAGAGGAATGCCTTTTTCTGCAAATTCATGTATTTTTAGTTCGAACTCTGCAAACATCGCTTGTCTGAAAAATGTGTTGCGCAAGTCTTCAATCTTTTGGTTGATGAGATAAGCTTTCTTTTCCTTTTCAGGCGTGATTTTGAGAAGGTGGGTAAGCAGGAGCTCTTCATTGAATGTTGAGGCAACTTCTGCTACAAAAATGGTGTAGTCAGCATCTTGGTAAGGCTGGTTTTTCCAAGAAAAAGGGAGTGCATACTGTGGCCTGCTTCGTGGGCAAGAGTCGTGACATCTTGGAAATTATTATGATAGTTCATAAGTATGTAAGGCATACTGCCATAGCAACCGCTTGAGTAGGCCCCAGAGCGCTTACGTAGATTTTCATACCGGTCCACCCAACGATCCTCTAAAAGGCCTTTGTGCAAGAGTCCTTGATATTTTTCCCCGAGAGGTCGCACCGACTCAGTAACGAGCTGAGCGGCTTGTTCATACGGCATTGAAAAGTCGACTTGAGAGATAAAAGGCACACTCAAGTCGTACATGTGCAACTCTTCATACCCCAAAATTTGCTTCCGAAGCGCCATGTAGCGATGTAGCATCGGCAAATGTTTCCTTACTGTAGCAATCAGATTGTGATATACAGAGACATCTATCTGATGAGGAAATAGCGCCGCTTCTAGGCATGAGGAGAAGTTTCTTGCTTTGGTTGTGAAAAGATGAGCTTGTACTTGTCCGTTGATCAGTTCGCAGAGGGTATTTTCATAATTCTTAAACCCGCCCAGCATCGTTTGAAAAGCATTTTTTCGTAGGACCCTATCTTTGCTACGCATGTAAGTGGAGTAGGTCCCATGAGAAAGATCATGCAGGGTTCCTGTTTCATCGGCAATTTTTGGGAACTTTAGATCAGCATTGTTAAAAGCTCCAAATGTTCTGTGAGATGAGCCTAAAGCAAGACCTGCTGTAGCTAGTAGTTTCTCTTCTGATGCAGATAAGGTGTAGGGTTTAAATCTAATGATTTTTTCAATAAATGTTTTGTACTCGCGAAGTTCTTCCGATTTTAAATAATGGGTGATTTTTTCTTGAGATAATTGAAGTAGTTCAGGTTCTATCCAGGAGCACTCCTGTCTAAAAGCGTGTACTAATTGAGTGATGCGGATGAACGCTTGTTTATGAGTGTCTTGGGCCACATCTTCATCGTGTCTTAGGTGGGCGTATGTATAAAGTCTTCCCAGGTGTTGGTCTAATTCTAAATAATTTTTTACTAAAAGCCCAAGGGTTTTAGCATCTTTACTTAGCTGTCCTTTAAAGGCTGCTAAATGGGGCCATCTCACGGCTTCCTCTTTTCCTTTCCATTGATTAAAATTTTTATTCCACTCATCTAAGGAGGGGTAAAGTGCAGCTACATTCCAGCGGTCAGATTCGGGAACGTTTTTTCTTTCGGGGAGAGGGCTGTTTTTTTGCATGGGTAGTATCCTATAATAAATTCTCGATTATCCATGTTTTTAAGTGGGAGTCAACCTCTTTTTAGAATGGGTGTTAGCAGACAGATTAGGAGATTGCTAAAAGTGCTTGCAAAAAAATAGAAGCTTCTCTAGAATTAGAAATTCATAGAAATTCTTCAAAACAAGGAGTCAATGATATGACACAACAAATACAAAAAAAGATTGCACTAAGACCACTCGGTAACAGAGTTATAGCACAACGCCTCGAGCAAGAAGAGACCTTCAAAGGCGGAATCATCGTTCCTGATACAGCTAAGAAAAAACAAGAAACAGCTAAAGTAATAGCTGTCGGACCTGGCCAGACAACAAAAGAAGGGACTCTTATCCCTGTTCCTGTTAGCGTAGGAGATCTTGTTCTCATGGACAAATACGCAGCTCAAGAAGTTTCTGTCGAAGGCGAAGACTATGTTATTGTCAAAGCTGATGACATCATTGCGATATTAACCCAATAGAAGGAAATAAAATATGGTTGCTAAAAATATTAAATTTAAAGAAGACGCTCGTCAAAAGATTCTAAAAGGTGTTCGTACTCTTTCTGCCGCTGTTAAAGTGACGCTCGGTCCAAAAGGCAGAAACGTTGCTATCGATAAAAAATATGGCGCTCCTCATATCACAAAAGACGGTGTGACCGTAGCTAAAGAAATCGAACTAGAAGATAGACACGAGAATTTAGGTGCGCAAGCTGTCAAAGAAGTGGCTAGCAAAACAGCTGACAAAGCGGGCGATGGAACAACAACTGCGACTGTTCTTGCAGAAGCTATCTACAGTGAAGGTCTTCGTAACGTCACTGCAGGTGCAAATCCGATGGAAATTAAGCATGGCATTGAAAAAGCTGTTAAGACCATCTGTACCGAACTTAAGGCTTTATCAAAACCTATTCAGAGCAAAACAGAGATTGCGCAAGTAGCAACAATTTCTGCTAATGGCGATCAAGAGATAGGAGCTATCATTGCAGATGCGATGGATAGAGTAGGTAAAGATGGAACAATCACTGTCGAAGAAGGAAAAAGCTTTGATACAACGCTTGAAGTTGTAGAAGGGATGAACTTCGATCGTGGTTATTTATCTGCTTATTTCATCACAAGCCAAGAGTCCCAAGAGGCTGTTTTAGAAGATGCTTATGTTCTTATCTATGACAAGAAGATTGCAGCAATGAAAGAGTTTCTTCCTATTTTGCAAGCTGTTGCAGAAAGTGGCAAGCCTCTTTTCATCCTTGCTGAAGATGTCGAAGGTGAAGCTCTTGCTACTTTAGTTGTTAACCGCATCCGCGCAGGTCTTAAAGTCTGTGCTGTTAAAGCACCGGGTTTTGGCGACCGCCGTAAAGCGATGCTAGAAGATATTGCGATTTTGACAGGTGGACAAACGATTTCTGAAGAGCTTGGTATCAAACTAGAGAATGTCACTGTTGACATGCTAGGAAAAGCGCGCAAAATCGTCGTTACAAAAGAGAGCACAACGATCGTCGAAGGTGCTGGTAAAAAAGCAGACATCCAAGAGCGTATAGCTCTGATCCGCCGTCTAGCTGAAGAGAGTACATCTGACTACGACAAAGAAAAATTACTTGAGCGCCTTGCTAAGCTAGCAGGTGGAGTTGCAATCATCCACGTGGGTGGAGCAACTGAAATTCAAGTAAAAGAAACAAAAGATAGAGTTGATGATGCAGTTCATGCGACAAAAGCAGCTGTCGAAGAAGGGATTTTACCTGGTGGTGGCGTTCCTTTTGTACGCTGTATCCCACTGCTTGAAAAACTTGCTCAAACCCTATCAGGGGATGAGAAAGTCGGTGTTGAGATCATCATGAAAGCGATACTCTGGCCTCTACGCCAAATCGCAGATAATGCTGGGAAAGAAGGTTCTATCATCGTTCAAAAAGTAGCTTCTATGAGTACTTATGAAGGGTGGGATGCGCAAAAAGATGAGTTTGTTAACATGGTTGAGCGCGGTATTGTTGACCCAACGAAAGTCGTTCGTTTAACCATCGAACTTGCAGCTTCTATTGCTTCTCTTCTATTAACAACAGAAGCAATCATCACGGACGAAGAGGAAGAAGCAAAGGAACCTGCTCATCCAATGGGCGGCTCTGACTACTAAATCTTAGTAGCCAATTTTTTCTTACATAAAGGCATTCTCCTCTGGGGAGTGCCTTTTTTCTTGTATAGAAAATCTTATTTTTATAAAGAGAAGCTATCTAGGATAGCTTATGAAAATATTCTTTCGCAGCTTTATAGGACTTTTTGTTATTGTCGTGTTGGGAGTGGTCATTTTGCTATTTGTAGCTAAGACTCAACTTCCTGATGTGGTGGCAAATAACCTTTCTCGTAAGCTGCAAGTTCCTGTCCAGATTGGGGATATTGACTTTTCTCCGAAGGCAATTGAAGTGCAAAAACTAGAAATAGAAAATCCTAAAGGCTATCGCCTTCCGATTGCTTTTGCTGCTGATACAATCGCGGTAAGGACTCCTTTGACAGAATATCTGCGTCAAAACATTGTGATTGAAGAGATTAATATCAGTAATGTCTATCTAGGACTTGAATTTCAATCTGCTACTGGTACAGAGGGGAATTGGACAGTCATTATTAAAAATGCAGAGGCAACTGCAGCGCAAGGAGCAGGAAAAGAAACAAAGAATAAAAAAACCGTCTTGATCCGCCGTATTATACTGACTAATATTCAAACAGATCTATTTTATGTTAGCGAAGGGAAGAGAGTAAAACATTTGCCTGTCATCGATCGCATCGAACTTTACGATATCGGTAGTGAAGGGAGCTCTGCCCTTGATCAAATCATGAACAGCGCCCTTGGCGAGATGCTGAAGGGTGTGTTCATCAAGCAGAATCTAAAAGATCTCTTCAACCAGCTACCAGGTAATAATACCCTTAAGAACGCCTTATCACCTTTCAAGGGGCTTCTTAATGCACTCCCTTTAGAAGAACCTATGCACATTCATGTCTAGATATAGTCAATGAATGGATAAGCATTTTGGTGTTGTTGTGCCAGATATTCCTTTTCCTTGAAACTTAGATGACATCTAGAGGGTTTGCCCGGACAGAGCATTTTTAATCCCACCAAATACAAGTTTAAATGCTTTAGAACCTTAATTACGCAATAGGTCTAATGTAGAAGGAGGTAATGAATATCTTCCTCTTAAGGAACCTCTGGACAAGTCATTTGCCGAATCTTGCCACCAATTTTTGCGAATACTAGATTTTTCAAACTCGCTAACATTCTGCATGTTAGCTGCGTTTTCCAAAATCGTCGTCTTAGAAAATTGATCAGCAATCTCCGACAAAGCACTTATCCAGAGGCTCCTTAAAGGGGTTACAGGAGGTAGGCTAGAAATTACAGACTTTTAGCGATTAAAATGGAATACGCTTCCATTTTATAAGTGCTTTTTAAAGAAGGGAATTTATCTGGTTCATCGATAAAGTCATTGGGGGCTGCAAGCGCTGTATCGACAATACGGTGCCACTTTTTATGGGGCGGGGGATCAGGGAGTTGAAGGGTGGGGCGTGTGTTTTCTGCATTGAAGGCAACATAGAGATGGTTTTCTTTCTCGAAATCTTTGAGCATGTAGGCAATGAATCTGCTATCTGAGGACCAGTTGGGGTGGAAAGGGAGATGTCCGTGCCAGTCGATATCTTCTTTTGATAGAAACTCACGCCGTTTGAGGATGGGTTCTGTCTTTCTAAAGGCAATCATTTTGGTGTAGAAGCGATGAAAGTCTTTTGCTTTATCAAGTAGGTTCCACTGAAACCAGTTGAGTTCGTCGTCGTGACTCCAGGCGTTGTTATTCCCTTTGCGTGTGTGGCCATATTCATCTCCCATCCAGATCATAGGGACTCCTAGAGAGATCATAAGGGTGGTATGAAGATTACGCATTTGCCGGTTGCGGAGTTGGACGATTTTAACGTTGGTAGTTTCCCCCTCTTGTCCACAGTTCCAGCTAGCATTATCATTTGTTCCGTCGTTGTTGTTTTCCCCGTTTTCTTCATTGTGTTTATCGTTATAGGAAACAAGGTCTCTCAGGGTAAATCCATCGTGTGCAATTACAAAATTCACGCTGTGGCTGGGAGTCCCAGAAAAGCCGTAGATATTTTGGGAGCCACATATTGCTTCTGAAAATTCTCCTACTTGCCCTTCTGTTCCTTTAATAAATCTGCGAACAACATCGCGGTATTTTCCATTCCACTCCATCCATCTCCCAAAAGAGGGAAAGCTTCCGACCTGGTAGAGCCCAGCAGCATCCCAGGCTTCTGCGATCAATTTGCAGTTAGCCAGAACAGGATCTTTACTGATGGCCTCGATGACGGGAGGTTTGGGTAGGGGGGCTCCTGAAGGATCACGTGTTAAAATGGAGGCAAGGTCAAAGCGAAAGCCATCGACATGCATTTCTGAGACCCAGTAGCGGAGAGAGTCAAGAATGAATTCAGAAACAACAGGGTTATTGCAATTTAATGTATTGCCACACCCAGAAAAGTTGTAGTATTCCCCCTTGGGGCCCAGGATGTAGTACGTTGCCTCATCGATTCCTCGGAAGGAAAAGACTTTTCCGTTTTCATTCCCTTCGGCCGTATGGTTGTAGACAACATCAAGGATGACTTCAATTTTGTTTTTGTGTAGTTCTTTCACAAGCGTTTTAAATTCTGTAATGGGATCTCCCGAGTGAGAGTACCGTTTCATAACAGAAAAGAAGTTGATGGTTGAATATCCCCAAAAATTACAGAGTTTTTTTCCTGTCTTGGGATTTTTCAGAGGATTATCCGATTCATCGAACTCAAAGATAGGGAGTAGCTCGATTGCGTTGATGCCCAACTCTTTTAGGTAGGGGATTTTTTCAATGAGGCCAAGGAATGATCCGGGATGCTTTACGTGGGAAGAGGGGTCTTGTGTAAAAGCCCTGACATGCATCTCGTAGATGATAAGATCTTTTAAGGGATGTAGGGGTTGAACATCGTGTTCCCAATCAAAAGGGGTGGGAGATGTCCATTCTCCTAGGATAGAATGGGAGCTGTAAAAAGAGGATCCCCATGCAGAGGGGGAGTTTAGTTGTTTTGCATAGGGATCAGAGAGTATTTTTGTTTTATGTGCTTCTTTGTTGAAAACTTTAAACCCCCAATCAAATAAGGGGGAAGTTTTCTATAGAGATATGCCAAATAAAGCCTGTTTTATTTATTTTTGGATTGAGGGGAAGTTCTAAAAAAGGGGTTTGAGAGCCCGGAGTAAAAAGGCATAGACTAACCCCTTCTGCTTGCCCAGAAAAAAGAGCGAAGTTAATGCAGTTGTCAACTGTTGATGCTCCAAGGGGTATGGGAGTTCCTCGGTGTGCTACATAAGTCTGTGGAGCTTGCATAAGTTTATGCATAACAATTCTATTTTTGAATTGTCAAACTAAACATATTTTTTTGCTTGCAATTTTTATATGAGGGTGACAGAATGCTCTCTTATGTCATAAGGAGGATTTATGTCGCTGGAGAATGCAAAAGCCAATTTAAAAGAATTCGGCAAGGAACTGAATCTTGAAAAATTGGAATTTGATGAAAACCATACCTGTATTCTAGGGATTGATAATACGTTTTCACTTCACATCACATATGAGCCAAACTCAGACAGACTTTACCTGTATTCACCTCTCCTAGATGGTCTTCCTAAGAAAGAGAGTCCTATTCGCTTAAAATTATATGAAACCTTGCTTGAAGGTTCGATGTTAGGTGGTCAAATGGCCGGTGGTGGAGTGGGTGTTGCTGTCAATGAAGAACTCATTCTGATGCACTGTGTTTTAGAGATGGGAATTGGGGCAGATGCCTCTGCTCTCCGTCGTTTTGCTCCGATCTTTGTAGAAGCCGTTGAAAGATGGCGTAAAAAAGTGAAGGACATCATGGAGGGAAGAGAGCCTAAGAAGACAAACTTCCCAATGCTCCTGGTAGATTGCCACCGCCACCTTCTGGCGGTTCTCAGAAACCAGGCCAACCGTTTATCAAGATCTAATTCATTGTTTGGGAGATCTCTGTCAAGAGTGAAGAGATCTCC
Organism: Rhabdochlamydiaceae bacterium; assembly: GCA_047459655.1. Taxonomy (GTDB): domain Bacteria; phylum Chlamydiota; class Chlamydiia; order Chlamydiales; family Rhabdochlamydiaceae; genus CANJJB01. The sequence goes on along the minus strand of JAJREF010000001.1, from coordinate 503,848 downwards.
TTGTTCTGTTCATCTATCTTTTTTGGATCATTTTTACACTTGTCATGATCGTCGAGTGATCTCTTGAAAATGTGTTCCCGATTTTTTCAAAAGGCATTTTAAGATGGGTCCGACATAAATAGATCGCTAGTTGTCTTGGAAGGACATATTCTTGCCTTTGAGATTTTCCTAAAATATCTTGAGAGGTTGTTCCACACACTTCACAGACAGAGCGGATGATTTTTTCAGGTGTTAAGAGAATTTTTTTTTCTTCTAAGATGAGCTTTTCTAAGATGCCTTCTGCTTTTTGGGGAGTGATCATCAGAGGAAGATGTCTTTTGTAAATGGCTTGATAAGATGAGCGATTCAAGAGCTCTCACAAGAGATAAAGGAGCATGCCCAAACTGGGATAAGAGAAAGCAGATTGTTTCCTCAGATAAGGGAAATGAAAGCACTTGAAGACGTTTAAGGAGAAGATTTTTGAACTCAGATGGGTCAAGTTTTTGAAGAGAGAGAACAATTCCCCACTCAAAACGACTTGTTAGCCTGGGCTCGATGTTAGAAAAAGCACTCGGTATTGCGTGCGCTGCAAAGATCATCTGTTTACCCGAAGCGTGCAGAGCATTGAACATATGAAAAAATTCTTCCTGCGTAGCAGATCTTCCAGCAATTGTATCTACATCATCGATGATTAAAACATCATGATTGCGATAGAGGTCTCTAAATAGGCGGGTAGCTCCATTGCGTATGGCTGCAATGAGGTGTTCAGTGAAAGTTTCTGCGCGCACATAAAAGGAAGAAATTCCTTTTGCTTGGAGATAATGGGCAGCTGCCATCAATAAATGGGTTTTCCCTGATGAAGCAGGCCCTGAGATAAAAATAGGGTTAAAGTTTTCTTGCTTATCTAAAATAGAACAAAAAAGCTGCACTGTCAGATCATTTTCTTTTCCAGGTACAAAAAGTTCAAAAGTCGCATGCGCGTCCAGACCATCTGGCGAAAGATTGAGAATAGGTTTCCAAATTTTTTTTTGTAGCTTGGGTGGAGCAAGGGGTTCTGAAAGTGCTAGATGAACTTTGATAGGAGAGTTATTATTGTTTACGAGGCATTTGCGGACCTTGGGTCGCACATGTTGCTCAAACCAATGGATCGCAAACGGATCTTGTGCTTCTAGGTAAAGGTTCCGAGCATCGAAATGCATCACTTTGAGAGAGGTTAGCCATTTTGCAACGGCTTCCTCTCCCAGTTCATTTCTTTGCGCATTAACAAAATCTTCCCATATTTTCATTGGACCTCTTTCGAAACTAAGATTCTGTCGATTTTCAGGTTCTTTTGAGCTGATTTTCGATTTAAATTGCAGGGGTAATATACGCAGGTTGATATTACCCCCGCAATTTAAATCGAAATCAGCCAAAATAATCCCGAAAATCGAGGAACCCTTAGTTTCGAAAAAAGTCTACTTACGAAGGTCGGTAGCCACCGTTTTCAACTTATTTGCTGTCCACCATTGTTGGAGCATTCCAAAAAGCATAGAAAAGAGCCAGTAAATATTTAATCCTGAGGGGAAGTGGTAGAAGAGTACGCCGAAGACAAGCACCATCATATTTCCCATAAAACGCTGTTGCCTTTGTTGGTCGGTCCATTGCTTCGGATCTTTGGGCAAATTTGCTGTCATCTGTTGTTGAAAGTACATGATCACACCTAAAAGAATCGGTAGCAGATGGAGTGAAGTTCCAAAAAACCAAATAGGGTAACCCCAGCTGAACACGATGTCGGGCGCTGTCAGGTTATCAATCCATCCGGGGATAAAGCTAGCGCCTCTTAACTCGAAGGTCGATTTAAGAAGGTCAAACATTCCAATCAAGAACGGCATTTGAATGAGTAGAGGGAAGCAGCCACCTAGAGGGTTAACGCCATGTTGTTTGTAAAGAGTCATGGTCTCCAGCTGGGCGCGTTTGGGATCTTTCTTATATTTTTCTTGAATTTGTGCGACTTTAGGAGCCATTTTTTGCATTTTACTTGTCGACTTAATCGACCAAGCATTCAAAGGGTAGAGCATGACTCGTAATGCAGCTGTGAGTAAAATAATAGAAAAAGCCCCATGACCTTGTAACAAAGTGGAAAATTTCCATAAGGAAGAAGAGAAATTTAGCAAAAGGCTCAGAGATAAAAGAGAACCATCCATGGAAGCTAATGCAAGCTGTGTAGTTAGGATTGTAGCGGTCTTCTTTATTGGAATAAGTTTTATCGACTTGTTTCAATACTTCACTTGCAAAAGGGCCTGCATATACGCGAAACTTCATTGTTTGAGAGGCTTTGCCGAGAGGCAGTCTCATCGAGTACCCAGGGTATTTGTCTAGAGGATAGAGGTCGTATTGACGGTCGATCACACCAAGGCGTGTAGGTGCAAGGGGGCCTGGGATTTGAGCCGCAGAAAATCCTGATCCACTATCTGTTAAAGGGTCGAGGATCACACCCAAAAAACCATTCGAGTTACAGATCCAATCAGGTTGAACAGCATCGAAAGATGTGCTTGTTTTAGGAAGAGAGATCTGCTCGACAGAAGCCTTTCTGTTTTTTGTTTCTCGGTATTTTAAAGAGGGATTAGCGCTATTAGAAACGATCTCTACTTCAGGAATGCCTGTTCCTAAGGATAACCCTTGCGCATCTCCATCCAATGTGATGGTGACATCAAAGCAGTAGGGCGCTTCCGCTGCATTTTCAGGAAATGAAAAAGTTTTTGTTACACGGCAGCGGTTCACGGTTCCTTCAAAAGCAATGAGATTTTTTTCCATCCTTGTCATTTGGAAAGTAGGTGAAGAATCTCCCTGAGTATCTGATGTGATTGCAAGGCCATATAAATGGGAGCAATCCCTCGACGTAGAAGGGGTAGTAACCTCCGACTTTGGGGTTCAGGTTCTTTCCATCTCCCATCTGGTAGGCTTGCAGAGGAAACTTGTCATCTTGGGGATAGTATTTTTTTAGAATCCGATCCGTTCTGATCTCTTTGATGACACTCTCTGAATTTTCTTTGTTTTCTAATGTTAAGTTTATTTCTGAAAGGGCTCCTCCCAAATTAGAAAAAACAAGTTGTTGGTAGGCATTTTCTAGTACATAGAGAGTCTCATTTTTATTTGCACTCGGAGCAGAGACCTTTGGTGTTGCTACAGAAACAGCAGGGGCTTGCGCAGGTGCAGGGGGCTGCTCGTAGGAGGAAAAAGATAATTATTGATCAGAAAAACACGCTGTCAATATCAGCACAAAAATAACCGACTTTTTATCCATGAAGCAAAACCCTTACGTAAAATGTAAAAAGATGATAGTAGCAAGAGAGATGATAAAAGAGAACAACTCTCTTATTAACGCAGCAGTTCCTTCTAGGCTTTTTTTACATAGAGAAAGGCTCAAAAAGTTTTTGCGAAAGGATTGTAGGCCATCCATAGTTGTTCGCAAGAGCGAACCTGCTCATAATTTACAATTTCTAGCAGGAGTGCTTTTATCAATGGGTGTAATTAAAAGTGTTAGATTGCTGGCTTATTGTGGGGTAAAAGCGCGACTTTCGTAGAGTCACCATTTGGTGGTGGAATTCTAGCCACGTAATAGTGAATGTGTTAGAAAAAGGAGCTAGTTGCCTATCAATATGACACAATAATTTAAAAATGCATATTTTGCGATCTTTCGATTTTCGCTCGCCCTCTATGGGGCGTCCCGCATATGCGGGCTCGCTTAATTCAAAATCTCATCAAAATGTGCTACTTTTTCAAAACACACTGACTTATGCAACAGTCTCATATTATTTCCCAAATAGGGAAAGAAAATGTTGGAAAAGAGAGGTAGATCTCAGGCCTTCAAGCCACTCATCTTCTAAGACTTCATCTATAGGAGGAAGGCTTTTACAGGTGTGAGACTTTTGAATAAAGTGCATCGATCGATCGTACTGTTCAAGAAGTGAGTAGAGGCAGCCAAGGTGGTAATAGGCTTGCTCATTACCCAGTTTAGCCGCAGCTGTGAGTTTATGTTCGGCCTCTTGGTAGAATAAGGGAGATTCTTGAGAATCATGAAGGTTGTGGGCAATATTGATGAGTGTTACGCCCCAATCTAAGATGATCTGGTCATTTTCTTCTTCATTCTTGCTAGCAAGGCGGAAGTGGTGGAGGGCCCTATAAAAATGTTCGATTTCATTCCCTAGTTCTCCTAGATGGGAAAAAGCAAGCGCTAGGCGATGGTGAATCTTAGGGAAATCAGGGTCGACCATTAGAACATGGGAGAGGATCTCGATTGTTTTTAAGTAAAAGGCTTCGTCATCATGAAAATCACCGAGCATATCTAAAGCGGTAGCATAATGAAATAGCCAGTCAGGATGGATATAAAGGACATTTTTTTGTAGATTGAGCGCCTGTTCAAAACGGGTGACTGCATTTTCTAGATAACTTTGATCTTCTTTCATCTCTCCTAGTTTAAGAAGAGCAATGGCAGAATCGAAGATATATAAGCTATAAGGGCGGAGGTCAATTGCTTTAGCATAGAAACGGGAGGCTTTTTCATAAGCTGTTATATCTCCTTGAATCTCGCCGACAATGGTATAGGTGTATGCAATGGCATGCCAATTCCGATGGGAGGTTCTATCGATGGACAGTCCTTCTTGAAACTGTTCAATTGCTTGAAAGTAATAGTCTATCTCTCCAAAATACCTACCAAAAGAATTTAAACACATCCCATAGGAAAAGTAGATGTCTGGATTTTCATTTTCTGAAAGGTCAAGGGCTTCTGCAATTTTATTTTGCGCTTCATAGATAAAGTCTAGTTTGTCAGAGAGTTCTCCGATAAGGGCTAAAGCTTCTGCCCAGATAGCAATCAAAAGAGGTTGATCGGGGTTAGCCACATAGGAACGTTGACATTTCTCAAGGCAGCTCTTGAGACGCTTGAGATCTTGTGTCTTTCTTCCAGAGTCACAGAGTAATGATACCCAGTCAAGCCATAGCTCATTGTCATGGGTTGTTAAGTTAGATGCAGAAGTGAAACATTCATTGGCCTGATTGAAATGATCTTCATCATGTGTTTGAGTGTAAATCTTCTGAAAGGCTCGTGCTAGATTTTTCCATCCATCGAAAGAAGCAATAGAAAGAGAGATGGCATGTTTAAAATAATCGACAGCTTTGGTGTATAGACGCATATCGCTTAGAAGGTCTCCCATCTGCAGGCAAGCAAGGCCAAAGTCATTCCAAAATTCAGAAGGAAGAGCATCTTGAAGTTCACAGCTTTTTTGGAAAGAGTCGATTGCCATCTGGAGGTCAATCGCTTCCCCTGAGTGTTTGCCAATTTTTGCTGAGACCACACCATAATCCCAAAAAAGCTCTGCTAAAACATCAGGGTTTTTTCCTTCCCCTGTAGCAATGGCTTTTTTTAACTTTTCTGCTGTTTCCAAAGAATAGTGGTGCGCGCGGTACTTCGTTCCCAGGACAGAGAGAGTATTTCCCCAGGCATGCCAAGCCTCAAAGTAAGTAGGATAGAGAGTTGTTGCTGCTTTAAATTTTTTATTGGCAAGAAGAAGAGCCTTTTCCTTCCCTTCTTCTGATCCATACTCAAAAAGAGCAAGTCCCTGCCGGTAAAAAATTTCAGGATTAGCGGGATCTAACTCCACTGCTTTTTCGAAAAGCTCAAGACCACTTAAGTCACCCCTTAAAAGGGACAGTTCCCCTTGCCCTAGCAAGTAGTTAAGCAAAGAGTCTTTTTCCTCTGCAGAAACTAGATCACCCTGAGCATCAGTGTGCTCAGGAAGAAGGGGAGTTGTTTCTGGATAAAAGCTGGTCTTTTCCATAGGTATGTCTCTTTAACAGATAGGTTCAAGGTTCGGATTATAGGAAAGGGTTGTTTTTAAACAACCCATCATCCTTTTTTAGATGTTAGGAAATATTGATTTAATCTTTGAGAGTGAAAGATTTAAGAAAAAAAACTAACTAAAAAATTTAATTTAAAGTTATGAACGATGGTCTTTCAAAAATGAAATGACTTGGTTGAGGTCCCATTGTCTTTTTGGATCTACTTGTAGCATATTCCATGCGAGATATTCTAAAGATGTTTCATCTATAGGCTTAGGAAAAACAGGTTCGCTAGAGTTGCTTAGAAGATTTATAAGGTTATTTTCAACAATTTTTATCTTCGTTGGAAGGTCATTTATATTAGGAGGGGGCGACCAAGGGAGCGGTTTTTCTGGTGTTGCCATTCTAAGAAATAATGACCCTAAAGCCCAAACATCGCGGGATGTTAGAGGTGGTAAGCGTTTGTGTAGTGTGAGCTTGGTTTCTTCATCTTTTTCCCTTACTGCTTTTGTGAGGGCGGCAACAGCTGGATGGAAACGAATGACTGTTCCAGCTATCTTATCTTTATTTTCCTCATTTATTTCTAGTGAAGATTCAAAATCTATCAATACTGGATTTTTTTCCTCATCAACTAAGAGATTTTCTGGCTTTATATCACAGTGGGCATAGCCTGAAGTATGCATTTTCTTGAACAGCTAATGCAGCTTTGAGGAAAAATGCTTTTTTTTCATCCGAAGAGAATTCAGTTGTTTTCAATACAGAACTCAAATTTCCAGAACTATAATAAGGTGTAATTATGCTCGATTTCTTTGTTTGTTTCTTTGAGGTGTAAGTATCTGTAGCAAGTAATTGTAAAAAATGGGGCCTCCCTTTCCATTTGCTTAAAAGACTAATTTCGTTTTGTTCTCTTTTAAAAATAGCATCTAGCAGGTGAGGTTTATTAGGATCTTTAAAAGTTATATGTGTACACATTTTTTGTTGTGTGAGCTCAAAGCAAAGCTTAACCTTTTTTAAGGTGCCATCTCCTACTGTTTTGTCTTTTTTACTTTCCGTTCTATTCAGAATGACAAAGATGTTTTCTTCCGGAGTTACAAGGATAGTTCTAGGTAAATCTGGACAATCGTGCGCTTTAACCCGGACACATTTATTCTCAAGTTTAGCCTTTGCAATCAGCGTGTCTTGATGGGCTTTCAAATAAGATAAAATGCCTACACATTCGCTTTCTAGCAAATAGGACTCTCCATTTTCTCCTTTTTTTATTAGAGGAAGAAAGCTTTTTAGAGTGATTTTAGGTGAGGCACCTAGAAGCGGTAGTTCTTTAGAGGGAGCTTGTCTATTTTCGCGTATTATTGATCCGGGTGCATATTTTTCAATAATGAGAAGAGCAAGAGAGGTCACTATTAAGGCAATAGAAAGAAGGCGAGCCCTTGTAGAAATGCCCCCTAAAGCAATAGCTACAGACCCTACAATAAGAGGGGTTGCTAAAGCTGCTTTGAAGGCGTAGCGTGAAAATAGCGCCCCATTTGCTGCTGTTTCAGAAGCTGAGAAACCAGCTGCTTCTGAATACTCGGTTGCTGATTGTTTTGATAAGGGATCTAATTTTTGCATAAATGTAATTTATATTTTTATTACGCAATAGATTATATCAAATTATGTATTATTATTTAAATGATTTATTTAATTTTATTTGAAATTTCGAAAAATCTAGTATTTCCCAAAAATTGGTGGCAAGATTCAGCAAATGACCTGTCTACAGATTTCCTAAGATATTGATTTTTAATCTGTTAAGAAATTGACCACTTGGTCAATATTAAATTGCTTGCTTGGGTCTGCTTGAAGCATATTCCATGCGAGATATTCTAAAGATGTTTCATCTGTGGGTTTATCAAAAGCAGGTTTCTTGGAAATGCTTAATTTTTCAAGATTTGCAAATATTATTCTCTTTTCTTCTTCACTTCCAAAACGTACATTTTTTGGTATATTTTCCATCCAAGGTACAACTTTATTTGGGAAAGCAACACTATAGATAACTGCTCCTAAAGCCCAAATATCTCGAGATGTCTGGGAGGATAATATTTCTTTAGCATGAGGATCTAAAAGCGCTCTAATGGTATGAGGGTGTAAGTAAAGCCATGTTCCATCGATCTTTTTCTGATTATCAGAACTTATTTCGTATGCCAGTCCAAAGTCAGCTAAAAAGGGAGTCATTGCACCATTTTCTTCTTTCTTAACAAAAATATTTTCGATTTTAATGTCGTTATGGCTATAGCCTTCATTATGAACTGCTTTCAGAGCTTGTGCTAGTTGTCTGCAGAAATCTCTAGGTTGCTCAATAGGGAGATTATCTGGTTCCTCAAGGACAGAAAGCAAGTCTCCGCAATCACAATACTCTGTAATCATACTGTATTTTAGATTGCCATCTTTTGACATGAATTCATCTGTTGCAAGTAGTGGTAAAATATTGGGTTTACCTTTTAATTTTTCTAGTAGAATGATTTCTTTGTCAAACATCGTTTTATCTTTGAAAGTTGCATGCGTGCACATTTTTTGTTCTGTTAATTCAAAGCAGTATTTAACTACTTTAGCAGCACCTTTTCCAATCACTTTGTCCCCTTTGTTAATTTTATTAAGAATAATAAATACCTTGCCATCTGGGGTAAAAAGTAGAGTCCTTCGTAAGTCAGGGTTGCCATGTGCTTTTACTCGAATACATCTGTTTTCATTTTTAGCCTGTGCAGTTAGTTCGTCTTTATGGGTATTCAAGTAATTCAAAATATCAACACATTCGCTAAGATATAAAAAGCGCCCTGCTAATTTTTGGAAGTTATCCATGTTTATTTTGGGATTGGGCTTATGTGTTATTGACCTAGGTGCATATTTCCCAATTACAACAAGTGCTATAAAGGCTACAGCCAGGGCAACAGGAAGCCAAGGGGCGAATGCAGAAAGGGCGCCTAAAGCAACCACAGTTCCTAGGATAGCGCCTACTCCAACTATGCCAAGTGTACAGCTTGGAGCCCAAGCTTTAATCTTATCTCTCTGTTTTTTCCCAAGCAGAAGATGGGGGTTTAAGGGAGTCTATAGGGCTGGTTTGTTTTGTTGATGATAGGGCTGTTATATGTGACATAAAACCTATTATTAAATTTATTCTTAAGTTAATAATAACACGTTAATGTATATATATTAAATAATTTAAATTACATCTTAATTAGTTGGCTATTAGGTTGTTGTAAGCTTGGAAAGCAAATAGAAATCACAGGCAATGGCTTTTTTTCTTAACATATTCTTAATGAGCCTGTTGTGCTACGAAATAGGGATGATCCTATCTGATTGATAATCAACAAAGAGCAATTGACTTATACCCCCAGCAAGTCTTACTATTTTTTTATGCTAGTCAAGATCCGGTTACGAGATACAGATGCTACAGGGGTACTCTATTTTACAGAGCAGATGCGCCTTGCTATAGAGGTTTTAGAAGAGCTTTTTTCAGTAAAGGAGATGTTGGAAAAAGAGGCGTTTCTTTTACCAATTGTACATGCAGAAGCAGACTATTTCCTGCCTTTGGGGGTGGGGGATGAAGTTGATATTACACCTTCTGTACAAAAGATCGGAACATCTTCATTTACCCTGAGTTATCGTTTTTGGGATCCTCATAGAGAGCAAGAAGTGGGGCGAGTGACGATTGTCCATGTTGCTGTCTCCTTGCAAACAAAACAATCTGTCCCGATTCCTACTCAGGTATTGTCTTTTCTAGAAACTCTTTCAGCAGCTGGCGCGAGGGTTTGAGAGAGGATGTCTGAAGATCTCACTTGGAAGGAGTATATTTGTCTGCAAGAATCGCTGATAATTGCTTTTTGATGAGAGGAAGTTCTTGCTTGACCACTTTCCATGTGAGAAAGAGGTCAATATTAAAATACTCATGAATTAAAACATCCCTCATTCCGGCCATTTGCTTCCAAGGAATATTCGAGTATTGTGTTTTGACTGGGGCAGGTAAATTTTTGACAGCCTCTCCAATAATTTCAAGGCGTCTAATGATTGCATCCTGTAGTACTGGATCTTTGTGAAACTTTGCTGCAGTCACTTTTTTTGAATACTTTTCTATAAGAAGAATGCACTCTAGAATATGAACAAGAAACACCTTTGGGTCTTTTTTCACAAGATCACAACCTGTTCTGCAAGAATGCGTTTGCGAAGGCCCCAATAAATCGATTTATACGTTACTAGATCAACTTTACGGTGGAGGCTTTTTTCTAAGTCTGACTTCAAATCAACTAAATCAAAGAGGCTTTTATCGGTTCCTTTATATTCGATAAGAAAATCAATATCACTTGTAGGTTTAGCACATCCTCGAGCAAATGAACCAAAAATCGAGGCCCGTTTTACAGCGTGTCTTTTCAAGATGGGCACTGCCTTTTTCTTGATTGATAATACCGAATCTTTATTTTTTTTCTTGCCCATAAGTTGTTACGCCTACAAAAAGCTTCTACTTCTTTATTTTAAGAGTTTAGGCTATTCTTTTCTAGAAACTCTTTCAGCAGCTGGCGCGAGGGTTTGAGAGAAGGTGTCTGAGGGAGGGGAAAGATGCGGATCGGTATTTTGTATTTGGGTAGGAGGTCTTTTAGCTTTTCTTGTACAAGGGATAGTTCATAGAGGGGCTGTAAGAAGGCGACGGGTCTTGCTCCAAAGAGGGGATCTGGAATAGAAGAGATGAGGGCCTCATCGAGAGGAAGAACTTGTTTGAGCGCAGCTTCAATTTCTTCGGGTTGGATATTTTCTCCTCCAGAAATGAATAGATTATCTTTGCGGCCAGTGATTTCTAGTTGGTTTTTTTCATTCCATTTTCCAAGATCTTTTGTAGCAAACCATCCTTCGGGATCCAGTGGTAGCAAGAGGCCTGCTGTCTTGTGGAAATATCCTTGGAAAAGGGTTTTTCCTTTGACGAGGATCTCTCCATCTGTAGAGAGTTTGACGGCTCTGTAGGGCAACACTTTTCCACAGGTGGCAATTTGCGAGCTCATTTCAGTCATTCCATAGGTTGGATAGATTTTCCAAGGAGATGTGTAGGAGGGAATGAGGGGCGCGCCACCTAAGAGAATTCCTTTGAGATGGGGTAGGCAGGGCTCCTTTTCTTGTAATCTGATGAATTGTGTGGGAACAAGGGAGAGGTAAGAAGCAGCTTTTTGATCACTTTGTAAGGAGATAAAGCAGCGCGCTAGGTAGCAGCGGAACAAAATGGCAATCCCTCCTATATGAAAAGGGGAAGGGATAGATGCCAGGTGTCTTCAGGGAGAAGCTCAATGATTGCGCGCGCGCCCAAAGCGCTATAGAGATGATTATTAATGGAGTGGCAGGCGATCTTTGGTTTACCTGCTGATCCTGATGTAAAGAGGAGGGTGGCAGGCTGATTTCCTTGTAGAGTCCACGGTGTTGGTTTTTTTGGGATGGGCATAGGAGGGGTAATGAAATAGGCATCTAATTCTTCTATGGAAGCTGCCACAGAGGGGAGGCGGGGGCTTAAAGGGCAGGCAATTTTTTTTAACTTCCAGAGTGCAAAAAACAAGAAAATAACTTCAGGTGTAGGGTGCGCTACAAAAGCGATTCTATCATCGGGGATATCTTGAATAGTTGCGCACATTCCTTCGACATGCGCTTCAAACTCTTCATGACTCCATTTTTTCGTATCTGTTAGCAACTTCATATTCTGCAATTTTTTCTAAAAGATCCATCTTAGGGGAAATGGAAGATATTGTGACAGCGCCTTGAGAAAAAACAAGGGGTGTTTCTAGTAAATCTTGCTCTATTAAATGATAGGTTCCTAGGCCCAGCGCCCTAACTCGAAAGTTTTTATCATTTGAGCTGAGGTGGTGGGCTAGTTTAGCAATAGAGGCAAGGCCGATCCCACTTTCAAAAGCGCTTCCTAGGATAATGTTTTGGGAAGAACAGGGTATGCCTTTCACAGAGGGTTTCCATATTTGGAGTGCTTCAGGAAAAGGGATGGGCAGTTCATCATAGGCAACGGGGAAGGGGGAGATATCGTAGCCCGGGTCTTCGATATAATCAAAGTCATCAGGATGGAAATGGCTGCAAAATTCTTTTAACTCACTTTGAGACCAGAGGAGGTTAATATCTAGGCGGAGCAGGAAGTGTTGTTTCAGCTTTTTTGTAATCAAGATGGCATCTGGTAGAGATAGGCCTTTGAGTTTGAGCTTGGCATAGTAAAATCCTGCGCGTGGATACGTTTCAAATTGATGCATGATTTGAGAAACACTTCCCATAAAAAAAGAGCGGTAGGCCAAGAAAAAGAAGGGGGAGAGGGAGTAATGCACTTCTTAAGGCAAATGATACAGAGTTAAAAAGAGGTCCTAAAAAACCTTTTTCTAAATTGAGTAGTTGATTAAGAGCTTCATCTAAAGTTTCTACGCTTCTTCCAGGTAAGGGAAGGACCTCTCCCCAGCCTGTTTCTTCTCCATTCCTTACGTGAACAAGTATTCCTTTTTGTGCGGGATTCCATAAGTGGATAGGGATAGAGTAGCGATAGATTGTTAATAACATTTCTTTATCTAAAATTTTTTATTTACATTCTCTGCATATGGTTGCTATCTTGTCGTTACCCACAACTTCCAAGCAAATTTTTTAAACACATACTGCACCTAACTTCCTTCCGATCTCAACTCCTCGACATAGATCTCGCAGCTTAACCCAGCCTTCCCAGATTTTTTGCCACCCAGGACCTCCATCTGATTTTCTTCCCATAAAACCAACAAGCATCCCAACTCTTCTCCAGTATTCTTTTACGGTCCAGGGCATCTTCAAGTTGTAAATACTCTGTAAAACAAGGATTGAGTCTTTGTCTACATATTTATCAGCTAGATCATCGGGGTTCATTCGTGAAAGGGTTTTGAGCTGCAGGAGCTGCGTAGCAATAACACCTAGCAAGCCAAAAAGCGTCAGTATGCGATCTGAGGTTTTGAGTTGAGCCTCTTCAATCTTGCATCCGGTTTTTAAACATTTGTGATATTCTTCGATTAGCCATCGATATTTATATATCGTCACGATTTCTAAGGCTTCTTCGAAGGAAGTTATCGTGGGGCGAGTAAATAAAATCCACTCCAGATCTGGATCTTCTTCAGACCAAGCACGCACATAACAGCCTCTAATAGGCTTTTTGTTTTTTTCTGCTGCCGGAGGCAGCACATCAACCTCATGCCAGCTGATCTGCAGCGTGACTTCTCGAGAAGGGCCTTTTCTTGCTCGTAGAGAATGAATTGTTGTGCCCATGGAAGGGAGCCCTCGAATATATTTCCTCAAGTTCTGTTCCTCATCATTGACTAAAATTTTACGGTCATGTTTTGAGCGAACAACAAAGTCCCATCCAGGAGGAAGTGATTCCACAAATGAGAAAATATCAGCTCCCCGATCTCCCACAGTTGTCCATTTGCAATTCATAGGCACGGAGCCTATGAGGTCTATCATTTCTTTCCATACTTTAGATTCACGTGCTTCTTGCGCCTTACGATTGGCTTTTTCTTTTTGTGCCTTCTAATCCAAGCTTTTTGCCCGGTAAGTCCAATGACTTGAGGTTGATTGTCAACAATTTTAACAGCAAGGCAGGTATGGAACATAATCCCATTACCGTTTGCATCAGCGGTAGGTCCTAGCTCTGTCCACTTGAGATTATTATAAATTAGCTCACTTCCATCCTGGATAAAAAGAACTCTTCCCGGTGCTGAAGCTGCTTCTGCAAGGACATTTTTGTAGTGTTCGCCTTGTAACATTTGATGATTGACTGCCTTGTTATTGAGAAAACGATAACAACCTTTGATTTCTTTTTGAACCTCAAATCGCTTCGGAATAGAAGCTGAAGGAAGTCTCAACATCGCTAACGCGATGTTGAGCACTCTATTTTGATGCCTTTGATCAAAAAACAGATATGAAGGCCATTGTTTTAAAACCCAGTTTTGATGATTTAACATATTGATCTCCTATTGTTTCAGGAGAAAAATTATACAATATTCGATGTATATAATAAACTATTTACTTGTCATTTTTATTAAATTTTTTTCTTTTGGTATTTGTGGGTAGTGACAAGGGTTGCTATAGGTAGCATTATACAGGCTAGTAAAATATGAAAGTTGGTTTTTTTAAAAACATTTATAATTTTTTTTATTTAAAGCGTCATGACTCTTTTATAAATAAGCACAAAATAGAAGAGAAAGCGCGGGAATGTATCAAAGAATTTACCGAGATGTCAGAAGCTATGAAAGCAAAAGTGATCAGAGATGTCGAAGTTACTCTGAGCAAGGCATTAAAAACTGAAGCACACAGGGTATCGGCAGTATTTCATGCGCAGGTTAATGCTCCAAAAATATTGGAAGCTGCAGCGCAAAAAGTAAAGGGTAACTTAGCTATCAGAGAGATGTTAGAGTCTCTTTCTGATCGTAACATGAAAGCTCTTAGGCCGCGGGCGGGAAAGCCGTGTGACTACTCAATAGACAAAGAATTGTTAAAATTTATGGATAAATATCCAGGTTTGAGAGATTTAGCTGAAAAGTTTGAAAAGGATGTGCAAAAAACCCATTCTCTTTATGAATTTGCAGAGCTTCTTATTACTTACGATGAGAAAATCTTAAAGATTTTGCGTGCTGTAGAAAAGGATGTTGGGGCCGATGAGGTAACGATGGCAAATGAAGTTTTAATGACGTTGCAGACAAATACAAGGCTCGAAAATGCTATATTAGAGACCTACCAAATTCTCGATAACTTCACAAAAAAGAAAGGGTCTCATGGATCTATAGGCAAGTTCATTGTCATGGTATGTCAGTATGAACGGGCTATCCGCAATCTAAAGAATTAGAAGTATTGTATAGACTCCTAAGAGAGCGGCTGTTTTTGCAAGCAGTTGATTGAGGACTTGGGGGGATTCATTTTTCCATAGGGTTCTGATCAGAGGAATTGTTAATGGTAATATGAGAAGGGGCAGGAAGTGCCCAAATAGACAGGCTGGAAGCGGCGCTAAGAGAACAGCTAGGGTATATTCCCACTTTCCAAATGTTTCACCAAAGCGCACAGAGAGGTTTTTTTATGAGCTCTTCTATCTTCATCAACATCTCTTACATTATTCACGGTCAAAATAGCTACTGATAAAAGGCCACAGCCAAAACCAAATGCGCAGAGGGCGAAAGAAAGTGCCCCTGTTTGTAGAAAATAGGTGCCACATGTGGCAACCGGGCCGAAAAAGAAAAGGACAAAGAGATCTCCTAGTCCAAGGTAGGCTAGAGGGAAAGGGCCTGTCGTGTAACCAAGTGCAAGCAAGATAGAAAGAGAGGAAAGTACAGCCACTGCAGCTCCTCCTTTTAAGATCAAAAATGAGCTTAAAATAGAGGAGATAAAAACAGCGATGAGGACGGCTTGTTTCATTTTTTTAGGAGAGATGAGTCCTGCTTGTGTCATACGGATGGGCCCTTTACGATGAATGGTGTCAGCACCTTTTTCATAGTCGAAATAATCATTGGCAAGGTTGGCAGTGATTTGAATGCCAAGGGCAACAAGTAGTGTAATAAGAGCATAAAAAAAAGAAAAAGAATGGACTTTGATCGCAAAAGATAAGCCAATCAGCACAGGGGAGATGGATGCAATCAACGTTTTGGGGCGTATTGCCTGGAACCAGAGGCCATAGGAAATTGTGTTTTTAGCTGCTTTCATGGTCTCCAGGGGAATTGAGAAAAGTTAGGGGATCTCTTTTCTAAAAAGGCATTGCGACCTTCTTGCCCTTCCTCCGTCATATAAAAGAGCATGGTTGCATGTCCTGCTAGCTCTTGCAGTCCTGCTTGCCCATCGCAATCGGCATTGAGAGCAGCTTTCAAGCAACGAATTGCAAGAGGGGAGTGGTCTAGGATTTCCTTGCACCACTCGATAGTGGTAGTTTCTAGATCTTCATAGGGAACTACATGGTTTATAAGTCCCATGTTTAACGCTTCTTGGGCGGTATATTTTCTGCAGAGAAACCAAATTTCGCGCGCTTTTTTTTGACCGACGATTCTGGCTAGATAACTAGATCCATATCCTCCATCAAATGAGCCTACTCTAGGGCCTACTTGTCCAAAAATGGCATTATCTGCTGCAATCGAAAGATCGCACACGATGTGGAGAACATGTCCTCCTCCGATAGCGTACCCCGCGATCATTGCAATCACGGGTTTTGGGCAGGTGCGGATTTGCCTTTGGAAATCGAGGACGTTGAGACGCTCTGTGCCTTCGTGATCTTGGTAGCCAGCGCTGCCTCTAATTTTTTGATCTCCTCCTGCACAAAAGGCTTCCTTCCCTTCTCCTGTCAGAATGATGACTCCGATTTGCGGATCATTTCTAGCATCATTTAGAGCGTGCATCATTTCATCGATGGTCAGAGGTCGAAAGGCATTGCGTACGTGGGGTCGGTTGATGGTGATTTTGGCAATTTTACTTCCCTTGTGATACTTGATATCCTCGTAGGTTCCGCAGGCGTTCCACACAAATGCGGATGAGATCGGCACAGCGCTTGGGTTGTTCGAGGTGGCAGGCATGAGAACTCCTCTACAAGTAAAGGATTTAAAGAAAGTCGAGTATAAAGATTGATGTATTTTAAGTCTTGTGTTCCACACAAAAAATAGGCGTTTTTAGGAATAGAATGATTGGCAAGAGGAAGCGATTCTAATTGATGGAGAGCTACGGCCGGATTGACAGTGAGCCTTCTTGCAAAAATAGTAGGGAACCGAGGGCTTTTTTTAAGTGAGGCAAATAGAGGTTGCTCGTACCATAGCTCAAGAAAAGTAGAAAAAGGTTTGTGTTTTAAAATATCAATCCATTCTTTTCTTTTTGCTTTTTCTTCTTCAGTGACGAGACCCACATGGGAGGAGATTAAAATTTTTGCGTGAGGATAAGTGGATGCTATCCTTCCTCCCATTGAGTAAGCAACAAGGATCCCTTCTTTTGGAATTGTAAAAGGGTAAGATAATGCCTCACACTCAAAATCTGGTAGGAAAGAGATGATCTCTTTCCAGTCATCTGGATCTCCTAAGAAACCGTGGAGTAAGATGAGTTTAGACATAGCTGGATCTTTTCTAATATTTTGGTATGGAGGGTGTGGGTTTCTTCTCTATTTGTCGTCATTTCAATGATGCAGGATTTTTCCTCTTTGAGAGCTTTGGCAAGAGAGGAAAAGTCGGTGAGATGGAGATAAGGAATGTGGAATGTCTTTGCAGCATGTTCAAAATCGAGCGTGTGGGCATCTGCCCAAAATTTCTCAAAGTTCTTTTTGTTTGCCGGATTAGAGGCAAAAGAGAATATGCCACCTCCGTGGTTATTGATGATTAAAAAGATCACAGGATGGGATGTTTTGTGCAGTTGCGCCAAAGAGTTAAGATCATGAAGGGCGGCTGAATCCCCAAGAATAGCAATGGTTGGTCTTTGAGAGCCGGTGGCAATTCCGATGGCTGTTCCGATATTTCCATCGATACCTGAGAGTCCTCGATTACAAAAAATAGGTCCTTTAAAAAACTTGGGAAAGAAAAACTGATCTGCATGTCGAATGGGTAAGCTATTGGAGAAGAAAATGGCATAGTGCTGAGGGATATGGTGATGTAAGAAGCGGATCAGTCCAAACTCGGTAAATGTAGACTCAAACGATCTAAGCTCACCTTCGATCATGTTGCTGGCTTCTTTCCATCCTCCATACCAAGAGACTTTATGAGAGGTAAAGGGGAGCACTTGCTCACAGAAAAGAGTGGGATCGCATTCAACACGGTGCGTTAACACATGGTTCGGGTCATGTCTAAATGGATGGTCAGCTACTAAAGCATAGATCTGAGGCATTTGATTTTTTATCCATTCGAGGAGTGTTTTGGACACAAGCCTATCACCCAAATGAAGGATACAGTCAGGTTTAAGATTAGGCAGTGATTTAACAAGGGCGTCGTAATAGGGGATAATCATGGGGTGATCGTGATCAAAGCGGACCCCTGACAAAATATCGGGTAATATAGGAAAATGCAAATGTTCTGCCAAGGCGTAGATCCCCTTTAAAGATCTGCTAGTAGAAAAAGAGCCTGCAATGATCACCCCCTGCTCTGCCTTAAGAGATATTTCCCAAAGCGCTCTAAGGTTGCCGTGGAAAGAGAGGAGTGGGATGTTGCATAGTGAGTAGAAGGTTGAGGAGTAAGAGAGTTTCCCTCAAATAAAGGCTCTCTGAACCTGCAATTAATATGTACAGGCCCTCGTGGAGAGTGAGTTGCTCTATATAATGCATGAGTGATTGTCGAGCCTACGTAGCTATCTGCAATATGATTATCAGGGCATGGCATATCGCAGTGCCACCTGACATAATTTCCAAAAAAATTCATCTGATTACAGGTTTGATTCGATCCACAATCCGTGAGTTCTGGAGGGCGGTCTGCTGTCAACACAATCAGAGGGATCCCTGCGGCAGAGGCTTCTGCAACGGCAGGAAATAAGTTAGCAACAGCTGAACCCGATGTGCAGACAATAGCTACGGCTTCTTTGGTGGCTTTTGCATACCCTAATGCATGAAAGGCCATCCCTCTTTCATCGAAATGGACAAAGGAAGAGGCGCGGTCCTCTTCGGCAATTGCGTAGGCAAGAGGAGAGGATCTTGAACCTGGAGAGAGACAAAATCTCCTAACTCCGTGGGATACAAGGTGGTGTACAATGAGTTTAGCCCAACCAATGTTCATCGATGGTATCACTCCATAAACTGAGACACTTTATCATTTAATTCCTCCCATTCTTTATCTGGGTGGGATTCTCTTACAATGCCTGCGCCCGCAAAAAGGTGTATTTCTTTACTTCGGATCAAGCACGACCTGATTCCAACTGCAATATCAGCTTGGTCTTTCTCTATCCATCCGATAGGAGAGGAGTACCATCCTCGATCAAAAGGCTCTCTTTGATAAAGAAACGAGATCGCAGCGGGTCGGGGGGATCCTGCAATTGCAGGTGTAGGATGTAATAGAGGGATTAGATGGTAATCAAAAACACCAGGTTTTAGGCCTGCTGTGACCTTGTTATAAAGATGTTGAACAGTCGAAGTTTTTACTATACGGTTACTTTCTTCCCATTTGAGTGATTCACAAAAAGGGGAGAGCTGTGCGTGGATAAATTGTTTCACAATCAAAAACTCTAGCAATGTTTTTGGATCTTTTAGATGAGCTCCTGTTTCTGACAAGGGAAAGGTCCCAGCAAGTGCCTCTGATGTGATTGTTTTCCCTTTTCTAGAGTAGAGTTTTTCAGGTGTTGCCCCTACAAAAGCAAGCTCTTCAGAAAATTGTAGTAAGAAGCAGACTGCGTTGCTATTTTTTGCTTTTAAAGATCTAAGAACATCAAAAGGGTTAACGGGATCTTTCAAATAGAGGGAAGTTCTTCTTCCAAGGACGACTTTTTCTATGTACTTAGACTGAATGCTATGGAGGACGTAGGTAATTAGTTTATGCCATTCGCTCAGCGTAGGCGTTTCTGTTTTTTTAGAAATTCTAAAGGGGATGGAGTTCTCAAAGAAGTTTTTTTTTGTCCTGACAGCAAAACTCTAGGGTTGAAAAAAAATGAGTGAGGGACATCATGCCACACGGTATCTTTAGAGCTTTTAAAGAAAGCTCCTCCACCAAATAAAAAATCAGGAGAATTTTTAGGAAAATCTGAAAGCGTATAGTTAGCTCCATATCCACCCAGTGCCTGATCTGTATCTCTATCTTCCCAATAAAACTTGGGATATTCTTGAGGGCTTTCTATTTCCTCTAAAAGACTCATGCTTTATCTCCTTCGTACAGTGTTGCAACGCCACCTGTCAGGGGTGTTGCTTTAATGTTTGTAAATCCCGCTTGCCCAAGAAGGGAAGAAAAGGCATTTCCATAAGGGAAAGACTCGATGGTTTCATTTAAATAATGGTAAGCTTGAGCATTTTTTGATAACCACCCTCCAATTTTTGGTAGACATTTTCTCAAATAGAAAAGGTACAACTTTTTTAGTAGAAAAGAAGAGGGAAGAGAAAATTCTAATATGAGTATCTTGCCATCTTTTCTTAGAACTCGGTAGATCTCTTTTAGACAGGCGCTAACATCTGGTACATTTCGAATGCCAAACGAAACTGTTGCACAATCAAAGGAGTTTTCTGGGTAGGGGATTGCATCTATCGATGCTTCTTGTAGTTCAACCAAGTGGGAATAAGGCCTGCGCTCTAGTTTACGCTTTCCAATTTTTAGCATCTCGCGAGCAAGATCAATACCAACGGCTCTTTGAACTCCAACTTTCTTGTTCATGAGGGAGATAATCTGATCGCACGTTCCTGTTGCACAATCTAAAAGGCGTATTTTACCTTTTTTAGGAAGCGCCTGCGCTAATTTTCTTCTCCAGTAACGATGAATACCTAAAGACAAAGCGGTGTTGGTACGGTCATAAGTGGAAGAGATGTCGTTGAACATTTCCCAAGACCTGGATTTACTATGCTCCATTTAGGTTGTCTCACTTGTGAAGAGTCTACTTTAATGTAATCTCGATTTTTGTTAACGAAAAAATAGATATTTACACCATCTCCAACAAAATTTTTCCTAAATGACGCAATGTGCGAGTTTTTCGTTAGAAAAATCCGCACATCGTTTTAAAAGGCTAGCCTGGTTTTCGTTTCCGTTCGTTTTCTGAAAGAAAACGCTTTCTTAAACGGATCGACTTGGGTGTGATCTCAGCGACTTCATCGTCGTTGAGGAAGTCGATGGCCTGCTCAAGGGTAAAGGCTCTAGGAGGTACTAAGATGATATTCTCATCACTTCCTGATGCGCGGATGTTAGTGAGGTGTTTTTCACGTGTGACATTGACGATAAGGTCGTTATCACGGTTGTGTTCTCCCACAACCATTCCTTCGTAAACTTCTGCGCCGGGAGTTGTAAATAGACTGCCTCGTTCTTGGATGTTGAAGCAGGCGTAACCTGTGACTTTCCCTTGGTTCCCTGAAATGAGAGAACCGCGTTGACGTCCAGGGATTGTACCGCGCCAAGGGGCGTAGCTGTCAAAGATTGAGGTCAAGATGCCAAGCCCTCTTGTCATTGTAAGAAATTCGTTGCGGTATCCCATGAGTCCACGTGTTGGCATATAGAATTGCATAGAGGTGATGCCATGTTCATTGGTTTCAAGAAGGCGCATCTCACCACGTCTGCGGGAGAGCTCTTCAATAACGCCGCCAGAAAATTCTTGGGAACTTCGATATGAACGTTTTCCATTGGTTCAGACTCAACCCCATCAATTGTTTTAAGGATCACGCGCGGTTTGGAGATGATGAACTCATAACCTTCTCTACGCATTGCTTCTAAAAGAACTGCTAAGTGGAGCTCACCACGTCCACAGATCTCAATGGCATCATCCCGTTTTTCTTCAATTTTGAGAGATATTTGCTCTTTTTTCCTGAGTAAGTCTGTCGCGGAGTTTATTCATGGTGACATGTTTCCCTTCTTTTCCAACAAAAGGGCTATTATTAACAGTCATTTCGATGGAGAGAGTAGGCTCAGCAAGAAAGATAGGGGGTAAATGTACAATATGGGAAGGATCTGATAGCGTGTCTCCGATCATGATTTCAGGAATCCCTGAGATGCTGACAATATCACCTACACCGGCCTCTTCCATTTCAACTTTTTTGAGGCCTAGGTATCCGTCGATGCGTACAACGCGGTGTTGAGAAGGCTTCCCATCTTTATCAACGCGAGTAATGTTTTGCCCTTTTTTTATAATTCCTTCTAAAATTCTTCCACAGGCTTGTCTGCCTAGGAAGTCATCATAAGATCAGGGTGGTGGCTTGCATGAGGAAAGGAAGCTCTAGACTGCCGGGAGGGCAGGGGACTTTGTCAATGATGAGTTGGAAGAGGGGTTTCATGTCAATGCGCTCATCGCCTAGTTCTTTAATGGCAAAACCTGTGAGACCTGAGGCATAGATGGTTGCAAAATCTAGCTGAACATCTGTTGCACCGAGTTCTACAAAAAGGTCAAAGGTCAAATTAAGGGCGCGATCAGGGTCTGCGTGAGGGCGATCAATTTTATTGAGCACAACAATGGGGCAAAGACCCATTTTTAAGGCTTGTGAAAGCACAAAGCGTGTTTGTGGCATTGGGCCTTCTTGTGCATCTACGAGGAGAAGCACGGAGTTGACCATTCCTAAAACGCGCTCAACCTCTCCTGAAAAGTCTGAGTGGCCCGGAGTGTCGATAATGTTGATTTTGTAGTCTTCAAAGAACATGCTAGTGTGCTTGGCAAAGATTGTAATGCCCCGCTCTTTTTCTTGATCATAGCTATCCATCGCTCTTTCAGGGATTTTTTCATTATCTCGAAAGATGTTGGATTGTTTGAGCAAAGCATCAAGAAGGGTTGTTTTACCGTGGTCGATGTGTGCAATGATAGCGATGTTTCTAATTTGATTTGGCTTATACATTATTTTTTCACTTTAATATTACTTTTGAAGGGCAGGTTGTGGAGGGGCAATTAAAACCTTACGGCTTAGTTTTACTTGGCCTCGGTCATTTACATCTAACACTTTCACTTCAATGATGTCGCCTATTTTGCAGACATCACGTAGATCGGCGATACGGCGGTGATCATATTCTGAAATATGGCAAAGGCCTTCTTTTTCAAAGATTTTTACAAAGACGCCAAACTCAACGATAGACACAATAGGTCCTTTATAGACTTTGCCGATTTCGACTTCTGAAGTTAGGTCAATGATGATTTTTTTCGCTTTTTCCATCGATTCAGGTAGAGCTAGCAGAGATGCTAACAAGGCCGCTGTCAGAGATGTCGATTTGTGCGCCGGTCTCTTCTGTGATCGCTCTAATTTGTTTTCCACCAGGACCAATGATGATTCCAATTTTACTTGGTTTCACTTGAACGGTTTCAATCCGAGGAGCGTACTTCGACATTTGACGGCGAGATTCTGGGCAAACCTTCAACATTTCGTGGAGGATATGCATTCTGCCTTGTTTTGCCTGGGCAAGAGCATGTTCCATGATATGATGGCTGATCCCTTCTACTTTAATATCGAGTTGGAACGCTGTGATTCCATGAGCATCTCCTGCTACTTTGAAATCCATGTCGCCCAAGAAGTCTTCGTCTCCCTAAAATATCGGAGAGAATAGCAAACTTATCTCCTTCGAGAATAAGACCCATAGCAATACCAGCCACAGGATGGCGGATAGGAACGCCTGCATCCATCAGAGCTAAGCATCCACCGCAGACTGATGCCATAGAAGAAGACCCATTCGATTCTGTGATATTGGATTCTAGACGGATGACATAAGGGAAAGTATCTTGTTTAGGCATGATTGCAAGTAATGCTCTTTCAGCGAGTTTTCCATGTCCTACTTTTCGTCTACCTGGAGCGCCCATTCGACCTACTTCTCCTACAGAGAAAGGAGGAAATGAGTACTGGAGATAGAATCTGATGGCTGCTGTCTTCATTGAGGGTTTCATAACGCTGCGCGGCATTTTCTCCACCTAGGGTACAGACGCATAGAGCTTGCGTTTCTCCACGTGTAAAAAGAGCGCTTCCATGTGTACGTGGAAGGAGGTGCATATCGATAGAGATGGGTCTTATTTGATCACATAATCTTCCATCGATGCGAACCTTGTTGTTTAGGATCATTTCACGCATGTATTTCGCATGGATCTTCTTAAACGCTTCTTTAACAGCTGATTTTTTAAATTGGGGGTTTTCAGTAGAAGAGAGGTGAGCTACAGCTTTTTCTTCTGTTTCGCGTACAAGAGCGTTTCTTTGTTTTTCTTCTTGATCTTGAGGTGAGAATGGAGCTCAGTTGAGACCAAATGCTCTACTTTTTCAAGGAGACCCTCAGGTGGCATTTTTAGCTCACTACGGTCTTTTGTTTTTCCTACTTCTTTTTGCCAGTCAGAGAGGCCTTCGCAGATGATTTTAATGGCAGCATGGCCTTCTTCCAGAGCCATCAGAACCTGCTCTTCGGTAAGGAAGTCAGCAAAACCTTCGATCATTAAGATTGCATCTTCTGTTCCTGCAAGGATCAAATCAAGACGGGATGTCTTCATCTCTTCAACGGAAGGGTTAACTACAAAATTATCGTTGATCAATCCAACGCGTACGGCACCAATTGGTTTAATGAGGGGAATGTCTGATATAACAAGAGCTGCTGAGGCTGCGCAAATTGCCAAAGGTTCAGGGCCATGGATCCCATCGTAGGAAAGAACATAGGCTAACACTTGAACATCATTATAAAAACCATCTTCAAACATGGGGCGGAGAGGCCTATCCATGAGTCTACAGACCAAGGTTTCCCTTTCAGTAGGCTTACCTTCTCGTTTGATGAAGCCGCCGAGCGTTTTTCCTGTAGAGGAAAATTTTTCTTGGTAATCGACTCTTAAAGGTAGAAAATTTGTGTCTTCAGAGGGGATGCTTCCACGGCAAGCAGTGGCAAGAAGAATGGTTTCCCCCGCTTGTAGAGTCACAGCTCCATTAGCTAAACGGGCGATTTTGCCTGTCTCAAAAACGAGATCTTTGCCTGCAATTGAAATGGTTTTCGTAAAAGACTTCATGTATCCTCTGTAATAAAATTATTCTGTAGCGACTATAGCAAGAAAGGTAAAATGGAGCAAAGGGAATTTATAAAAAAGCACTCCCCATGGAGGGGAATGCTCTATATAAAAATTACTTTCTAAGGTTGAGTCTAGCGATTAGACTTTGGTAACGCTTAGTATCAGTTGAATTAAGATAATCAAGGAGCTTACGACGTTGGCCCACTAATTTCAGCAGGGCAAGGCGCGACCCGTGATCTTTAGGAGCTAGCTTAAGGTGTTCTGTGAGTTCTGCAATGCGTTCAGTGAGAATCGCAATTTGAACGTCAGCGGACCCCGTATCTTTTTCGTGTAGTTGAAATTTTTTTGTAATCTCTTCTTTTGTTCCTTTATCTAATGACATTCGGAAATCTCCTTTAAGGGGTATAAAATCTATTGCCCATTATATGAAAAAGTCGTTATTGAATCAATCTTAAGTTTTTTGGTAGACTCTTTTCCCATGGACGAAGATGAATTTTTCATGCGAGAAGCTTTGGTAGAGGCTGAGAAAGCCTTTGCCGCAGATGAGGTTCCTGTTGGAGCAGTGCTGGTGCATCAAAATAAAATTATCGCAAGAGCTCACAATCAAGTCGAATCTTTAAAAGATGCAACAGCGCATGCAGAAATTTTGTGTTTACAAAGAGCTTCTAAAATTTTGGGCAACTGGCGTCTTTTAGGAACAACTCTTTATTGTACGCTTGAGCCTTGCTCCATGTGTGCGGGTGCGATGATCCTATCGCGTGTCAAAAAAGTTGTATGGGGAGCTCCTGATCTGCGGCAGGGAGCTTGCGGCAGCCTTTTCCATATTTTAGATGCTGCCCATCCGATTCATCAAATTGAAGTTGAAAAAAATGTTTTAATAGAAGAATCCGCTGCTCTACTTAAAAAGTTCTTCGGAGGGAAAAGAATATGCAAGAAATTTTTGAAGATCTCATTAGACTCCAACGAGAGAAAGTGCTATCCTGCGCTGAAAGATTAATCCCTAACATCACAGAGGATGATCTTCTCCAACCGAATGATTTCCCCTTGCTAGAAGCAAACCCCCATTTCCGTTACGAGGAGGGAGTTCTAGAAGGGCTTTTAACAGCCCGGATGGCTTATTTAGCCAGTGGTTATATACCCTGAGACCGTTGCATAAGTAATCATGTTTGTAAAAATGCACATTTTGCGATCTTTCGATTTTCGCTCGCCCCCTATGGGGCATCCCGCATATCCGGGCTCGCTCAATTCAAAATCTCATCAAAATGTGCTGCTTTTTCAAAACACGCTGACTTATGCAAAGGTCTCACCCTGATCTACTACATATGTTAGCTTTCCAGGGGGGGCTTTTCGCCTTGTCTTGCTTAAAAGATAAGAGCCTAATTCATCTAAAGCTAAGTTCGCGACTCGCATTATTGGTGCAGCAGTGGAGCAGATTCCCATAAGGAGTATAAATTGATCGAAGGTTCTTCCTATCCTTTGGTTAAGCTTGCACATTAGCGCAGACTGTAAGGTATTGCTTGTTGCCCAACTTAACAAATGGGAGGTCCTATCATCCATATGAGGTCTTAAGCGTTTTTTTAAAACAGGAAGGACCAGATGATCTGATATGACGCCTATTCCTATGGAGTAGGCGATCAAAAGAAAAGAAAAATTCATTCCGGCTAATTTATGAGCGGCCCAGATTGTGACTGTCTCTATTGTGGCTTGTTTTATTGCATAGCGGGCCTCAAAGCCTTGATGGTTTGTTCTAAAGAAAGGTTTTAAACTGCTTTTTACTTGATCAATAGAGATTCCTTAGGTTTGGAAAATATTTTAATATTTTTTTGGCTATTTTGTCAACCGGTTAAAAATTGTCCCTTATTTTTTGTTAGATATTTTTTTAAGCGGTTACACAACCGATTGAATCTCGACTCTTAAGTTTGAAGTTTTCGGAAACAAAAAAAGCTGCTTGTTTTTTATTCTAAATTTCGGTTTACTGTTGGCTTGTCGAATATAGCTATATTTTAAAGGAATGAATATGAAGAAAGAAGGCCACCCTCCCTACCAGAAGATTTTGTTTGTTGATTCTTCAACAGATTTTAAATTTGTCTGTGGAAGTACACTCCAGCCGAAAGAAAAAGCAATGTTTGAAGGAAAAGAGTATCCTGTTTACAAGATGGGGATCTCTTCTGCTTCACACCCATTCTTTACAGGTGCGAATCAAATGCTTGACTCTGAAGGCCGTGTTGATAAGTTCAAAAAACGTTACGTGAAGAAAAAGCAAGATGCTGAAGATGAAGAAGCTAAAGTAGAAGCAGCTGCTCCTAAGCGTAAACCTAAGAAAAAATAAAAAGTTGTATGGAATCTAGGGTCCGCAAGCTCCTCAGGCGCTATGAGGAAGTGGAACAGCTCTTCAGGGCATCCCGAGGTGCTTGCAGATCAGAAACAGTACCGCATGCTCACACAGGAGCATGCTTATCTATCAGAAGCTAAGGAGATGTGGGAAATTCTTGAGGGTTGCGGTAAGCAACTAGAAGAGGACCGCCTCCTTCTTCAGCTTGAAAAAGATCCAGAAATGATGGCTTTTCTTAAAGAAGAAATCGCTTCTTTAGAAGCCAAGCAAGTTCAATTCAACAGCAAATTAGAAACTCTACTTGTTCCTCCTGATCCGCGCGACAGTCGCAATATTATTCTAGAAATTAGAGCGGGAACAGGGGGGATGAGGCAGCTCTTTTCGTCGGTGATTGCGTTAGAATGTACAAGTGTTATGCGGACAAAAATGGCTGGAAATATGAGCAGCTTTCATGCGCACCTTCTGAGCGTGGGGGATATAAAGAATATATCATGGTTCTCTCAGGTTCCAATGTCTTTAGGAAGATGCAGTATGAAGGGGGAACCCACCGAGTACAGCGCGTTCCTGATACAGAAACGCAGGGGCGCGTTCACACATCTGCAATTACAATCGCTGTTTTACTTGAGCCTGGAGAAGATGAAGAGATCAAAATCGACGAAAGGGATCTCCGGATAGAGACTTATAGAGCCTCTGGAGCAGGTGGTCAGCACGTTAACGTAACGGACTCAGCTGTGCGTATTATCCACATTCCGACAGGTACGGTTGTAACTTGCCAGGAAGAGCGCAGCCAACATAAGAACCGCGATAAGGCAATGCGTCTTTTAACGGCCAAAATTGTAGAGACAAAGAGAAAGAAAGAGCATGAAGAGATGGCCGATCTTCGCTCATCCCAGGTAGGTTCAGGGGATCGTTCAGAGCGTATTCGCACCTATAATTTTTCTCAAAATCGTGTCACAGATCACAGGATCGATCTCACTTTGTATAAACTTGATCGCGTGCTAGATGGAGACATGGATGAGATCACAGGCGGCCTTGTGAAGCACTTTTACCAAGCAAAATTGGCGGGCGAGTGAAGACTATTCTAGAGATTCTGCAGCTTTCTGCTGCATATTTAGAAGAAAAGGGGATTGACGGGGCTCGTCGGCAAGCAGAGGAGTTGCTTGCCCACATTTTAAAGCTTAAAAGAATAGATCTCTATATGCAATTTGATAGGCCTGTAGAAGAGGAAGACCTCACTCTTTTAAGGGAGTTTATCAAGCGAAAAGGGAAGGGAGAGCCTGTTGAATATATCACCTCTGAGGTGGAATTTTATCACACTAAGTTGCGTTTAACACCGGCTGTATTAATACCTCGTCAAGAAACAGAGATTTTAGCGAGTAAGATAGCCGAGTCTCTTCCAGATGAGTCTTTAGTAGTGTGGGATGTATGTGCGGGTTCTGGGTGCTTAGGAATTTCTTTCAAAAATGCGAGACCCAAATGGAATCTCACATTGTCTGATATTTCTAAAGAAGCGCTAGCAGTTGCTAAAAATAATGCAGAGATCAATCGTATAGAAGTTTCTTTCTTGGAGGGAGATCTGCTGGCCCCATTTGGAGGAAAAAAGGCTGATGTGATCATTTGTAATCCTCCCTACATCACTGAAGAGGAGTTTCTTAGCTTAGATCTTAGCGTGCGTGAGTTTGAGCCGAGGGGGGCGCTTGTAGGAGGGCCTACAGGATTAGAGTTTTACGAGAGGCTTGCGCGCGATCTTCCTCAGTTTTTAGTGCCAGGTGGCAAGGTTTTTTTGAGATGGGAACGGGTATGGGAGCAAAAATTGCAGCCCTTTTTCCTGAGGCTGTCTGGGTGAAAAAAGAAGTCACCCAGGACTGGAGTGGGCACGATAGATTTTTTTCGCTGAGATGGCTGTAATTGTCTCTTGAAGTAGAATAACTTTTATATTAGACTTGTAGTCTAATTTTATTAGGTGAATTGTGTTTGGATCTTTGACAGAAAAATTTAAGGACCTGTTTGCCGGCATCACCGGTAAGAAGGAGCTAACAGAAGATAACATCTCCGATGCGGTGCGTCAGGTAAGACTGGCCCTACTCGATGCAGATGTGGGCTACGCTGTTGCCTCAAATTTTGTCAAACGCGTGAAAGAAAAGGCTTTGGGTGAAGCGGTTATAAAATCGGTTTCTCCAGGGGAGCAGTTCATCAAAGTCGTGCACGATGAGCTCATCACCCTCATGGGGTCAGAAGAAGCGCCGATTCTATTTACAAGTAAACCAACGACTCTTTTGATGTGTGGTCTCCAAGGATCTGGTAAGACAACGCAGTGTGCGAAACTCGCTGCTTTTTTTAGCAAAAAAGAGCATGCAAAAAAAATTATGATCGCAGCGTGTGACTTGCAAAGACCTGCTGCTGTAGAGCAACTCAAAAGATTATGCGAGCCGATTGGAGTTCCTGTTTTTCTCAGAGGGAGAAAAGGATCCTGTTAAAGTTGCAAAGGGAGCCTTTGCTAAAGCAAAAGAAGAGCAACTTGATCTTTTAATCATCGATACAGCAGGACGCCTCCATTTTAGATGAAGAGCTCATGGAGCAGCTAGAAAAGATTAAAGCGGCTGTAAATCCTCAAGAGGTCTTATTTGTAGCAAATAGCACAACGGGTCAAGATGCTGTAAAAACAGCCAGAGAATTTGATAAGCGTGTTGCGATCACGGGAACGATTTTAACGATGTTAGATGGAAATGCGCGTGCCGGAGCTGCGATTTCTATCAGAGAAATGACTCAGAAGCCTTTAAAGTTTGAAGGGGTAGGAGAGAAGCTCGGTGACTTGCAACTCTTTAATCCACGCTCGATGGCAGATCGTATCTTGGGCATGGGAGATGTGATCAATCTCGTCAAAAAAGCAAAAGAGCAATTTGATGAGAAAGAGACGCAAAAGATGGAAGAGAAGATCAGAAAAGCTTCTTTTACCTATGAAGATTATCTCACGCAAATGAATATGATGAAAAAAATGGGGCCGCTCAAAGGTCTTCTGCAGATGCTACCAGGAGTGGGGAGCCTGCCTAATCTTGATCAGTCAGAAGTAGAGATGAAAAGAGTCGAAGCGATCATCCTTTCCATGACGATCAAAGAGCGTAGAGGGATAGATGAACTCGAGCCTCAAAGACGATGGCGCATTGCTAAAGGCAGCGGAACAAAAATAAGTGATGTCGATCGCCTCATCAAGGGCTTCAAACGCATGAAAGATTTTATGAAAGATAAAAAACAACTCAAGAAATTGGAGAACACATGGCTTTAAAAATACGGTTACGCAAACAAGGTCGTACAAACGCACAAACATTTCGTTTGGTCGTTACAGACATTCGCAACCCAAGAGACGGAAAATATTTGGAAATGTTAGGCTCTTACAATCCTGCTCAGAAAGATAATAACTTTAAGATCAACGAAGAGCGTTTGAACTTCTGGATCTCTCAAGGCGCCTTGCTTTCAGACAACGCACAAAAGCTCGTTGCTAAAGCGCTCCCTGATGCGGTTAAGCGTATAACAAGTAGGCAACAAGCAAAACGCATTAAGCTAGCTGCAAAACGAAGAACTCTTAAAAAGGCTGATAAGAAAAGCCCTGTAGTGACGAAAAAAGCTCCTGCAAAAGCAGCTGTTAAGAAGAAAAGTGCTCCTAAAAAAGCAGCAGCAGAGACAGTGGAAGGGTAATGCGATTTGATATCCTCTCTCTCTTTCCAGAGTATTTCCAGGGAGCCTTTTAGTGTCAGCATGGTGAAGAGAGCAGTGGAGAAAGGGTTGCTGGATATCCGCCTCCTCAGATATCCGTGATTTTGTGAAAAACAAACATCGCAAAGTCGACGATAGACCGTACGGAGGAGGCCCTGGGATGGTACTCATGCCAGAGCCTGTTTGCGCAGCGATACGGAGTGTAAAGAAAGAAAACTCGAGGGTTATTTACTTAACTCCCCAGGGTAGCCCTCTTACAGCAAAAAAATGTCAAGAGCTCTCCTCTTTAGAGCACTTGATTTTGCTGTGTGGTCATTATGAAGGTGTTGATGAGAGGGCGATCCAAAAAGAGGTGGATGAAGAGATTAGCATTGGAGATTATGTCATCACCAATGGATGCCTTGCGGCGATTGTTCTTCTTGATGCGGTCGCTCGTTTTATCCCAGGCTTCTTAGGCCATGAAGAAGCTGCGGAGAAAGATTCCTTCCAGGAGGGGCTTTTAGAAGGTCCTGTGTATACAAGGCCTCCGGTGTTCGAAGGGCTTGAAGTTCCACAAGTGCTAAGGAACGGGAACCATAAAGAGATAGAGAAATGGCACAAAGAGCAAGCTCTTTGTAAAACAGCAACTTCAAAGATAACGAGATGAAATTCATCTCATTATCTTTGAAGTTATTATAAGGAGTCATATTATGATGCAGAATCAGTTGATACAGGAAATTGAAAAGGATTATCTCAAAAAAGATATTCCATCCTTTCGCGTAGGAGATTCTCTGTGTATACATACGCGTATTATCGAAGGGGAAAAAGAGCGTATCCAGATGTTTACAGGGACTGTAATCGCAAGACGTGGATCAGGTCTTTCAGAAACAATTGCTCTCTACCGTGTTTCTTACGGTGCGGGGATGGAAAGAGTATTCCTCATCCATAGCCCTAAGATTGCTAAAATCGAAGTTGTGAAATCAGGGCAAGTACGTAAAGGTAAGCTTTACTACATTAGAGGCAAATCTGGAAAAGCTTCTAAAGTAAAAGAGCTCATTGGTGGACATCAAAAAGAAGAAGTTCTAGCAAAAGAAGACTCTTCTGATGAGCCAGCTACTTGATCTAAGCTTTTACGAACAAAAAGCTAAGGCAGCTGGATACCGCTTCATTGCTGGAGTGGATGAAGCGGGCAGAGGGCCTCTTGCAGGCCCCGTCGTAGCCGCTGCCTGCTATATTCCTTCAGGTATTTGTTTTGAAGGGATTGATGATAGTAAGAAGCTTTCTCCCGGTGAAAGATCGAAGCTTTATCAACAAATCACTCAAACACCTGGGCTTGTCTACGGAATTGGCATCGTAGAGTCTTTCATTATTAATCAGATCAATATTCTCCAAGCCACCTTTCTAGCTATGCAGCTTGCAATTGCACATATGCCTCTCCAGCCTGACTATCTTCTCATCGATGGAAATAGGCTCCCCTTACTGACAATCCCTGCTCTTCCTATTACCCGCGGAGACTCTCTATCCCACTCGATCATGGCAGCTGCCATCTTAGCCAAATGCACCCGTGATCAGATCATGTTAAAAGCGCATCGCTTATGGCCTTTCTATGGCTTTGATCAGCACAAAGGGTACGGAACACCTCAGCATCTCCAAGCTCTTCAAGAAAAGGGGCCCTGCGTGATCCACAGAAATTTTGCTCCTATAAAATCTTTTTTGTTGACCCATTTTCCTAATTGCCCTAGATCTGAAGAATAGGGCTATGCTGCATGGAAAAACTCAGTTTAAGCGATAAAGAATGGGCGAAAAAGCTTTCTCCTGCACAGTATTCTGTGTTGCGCGATGGGAAGCCTGAGCAGCCCTATACGGGAGAGAGCTGGAAGTCAGAAGAGGTAGGATCTTACCTCTGCGCTGGGTGCAACCTGCCTTTATTTAGTTCAGAGGCAAAATATAATCCAGGAACGGGGTGGCCTAGTTTTTGGCAGCCCGTAGAAGAGAAAGCCGTCTGGTACAAAGATGATGTGGGCTTTTTTGCAAAAAGAGTAGAAGTTTTATGTAGTAAATGTGATGGACATCTGGGGCATGTGTTCAACGATGGCCCTGATCCTACAAAAAAAGATATTCGATCAATGCCTCTGCTTTAAAGTTTGTTCCGGAGAAGAAAAGTGGCAAAAAAACTTAAGCGTATTGCAGTTACAGGCGGAGCAGGGCAAATTGCCTATAGCCTTCTATTTCAGCTAGCAGCTGGGGCTCTTTTAGGAAAGGATACACCTATTGCACTGCATCTGTTAGAAGTTCCCAAGCTTTAGAAGCGCTAAAAGGTGTTGTCATGGAGTTAGAAGATTGCGCTTTTCCTCTTTTACAGGAAGTCAAAATCGGGAGTAATTCTGAGGAAGTGTTTAAAGATGTCGACTATGTTTTTCTCATAGGAGCTAAACCACGCGGTCCTGGAATGGAAAGAAGAGACCTTTTAGAGGCCAATGGGAAGATCTTTATAGAGCAAGGAAAAGCCCTTAACGAAGTGGCTCAAAGTGCCCTTGTTCTTGTTGTTGGAAATCCCTGTAACACCAATTGTTTGATTGCTCTAAAAAATGCGCCTAAGATGAAATCCTCACAGTTTTTTGCAATGACACGCCTTGATCAAAATAGAGCGCAATCTTTACTAGCACGAAAAGCAAATGTTGATATCAGCGCTGTCTCATCTGTGGTTGTATGGGGAAATCACTCCACACTCCAGGTCCCTGACTTTATCCATGCCACCATTGGAGGGAAGCCTGCCCTAGAGGTGATTCCCGACAGAAGGTGGATGGAAGAGACATTTGTTCCAGAAATTCAAAAAAGAGGTGCTACTGTCATTGCAGCGCGCGGAAAATCATCTGCTGCTTCTGCTGCGCATGCAGCTTTAGAAAGTATGCGCTCTCTTATTTTTCCTACTCAAGGGGATGATTTTTTTTCTATCTCTCTTCTGTCAGATGGAAACCCTTATGGAATTCAACCGGGCATTATTTTTTCCTTTCCTTGCAGATCAACAGGAGATGGGATGGTCGAGGTTGTTAAGGGACTTGCATGGGATAAGTATTTACAAGAAAAATTAGGCTTGTAGAGAAGGAATTAGTGGAGGAAAGAGAAGCTGTGAAGGGTCTAATACAATGAGCAAAACACTTTTTGAGATAACTGAAGATCATTTGGAAACAGGCTTAAGAGGGTATCCTGTTGGATACTGTACAACATCAACCGTGGATCCTCAAAAAGGGCTTTTTTACATAGGTAAAGCAGTCAAAGATCTTGCTCTTAGAAAACCAGAAGAGGTGATCTACCTTCTTTATTTTGGAAAAGAGGGAAATGCGCAAGAGATCGCCACTTTTTTTGCTGATATAAAAAAACGCTCGAAACTTTCGCCAGAGGTCTCAGCTGGTGTGACTCAGTTGCCGCGGAAGGGGCATCCGATGCAGCTGCTTGAGGCTGCTACAACTATTCTTGGTATGATTGAAGTCAAAGGAGATTATCGAGAAGATGGCTTAAATCTCATTGCGAAATTGCCTGCTCTTGTCGCAACTTTAATCAATGTACATGCGGGTTGGGAAGAAACTCCTCCTGCCAATCCCGATTTGGGATACATGGAAAACTTTACGCATATGTTGCAAGTTCCAGGTGGCGACAAAAAAAAACTCTGTGAGGCTTTTAAACTCTTTAACATCTTGCACTATGATCATGGTGGAGGAAACCTCTCAACATTTGTTGGTAAGGCTGTAGCGTCTGGTTCTTGCAGATATGTATGCATCGATCACGGCTGCTTTTTGTGGTTTAGCAGGTCCAAGGCATGGAAAGGCGAATCAAGATTGTTTGCAATTTGTTCATGAAGTGTGGAAAGAAGTCGGGGATACACCTACTCCTGCACAAGTAGAAAAATGTATCCGTGCAAGACTCTCTAATAATAAGCTTGTTTTTGGATTTGGGCATGCTGTTTTACGTGTAGAAGATCCCCGAGCTACCGTGATGTACGATTTTTTACAGAAAAATTATTCCGATAATCCGCTGGTGCGTCTTGCTCTTCTTTTGCGATCAGAAGGATCTAAGGTTTTATCAGAAAACCCTAAGATTTCAGATCCACATCCCAATGTCGACGCTGCCTCTGGTGTAATGTTAGCTGTAGCCGGTTTTAACTACCCTGAGTATTTCACGGTTCTCTTTGGCCTCTCTAGGGCTGTTGGGATTGCAATACAAATTATCTATGAGCGTTGTGAAGCTACAAGGAGGAAAGGGAACCCCTATCGTACGCCCCAAATATCTTTATAAGCCAACCGTTTGATAGTTAAATAGTTAAGTTTTTGATTGGATGATTGCAAACCATTGTATGTCAACATGTTGCGTATAATTTCTTTGTTGACATGGCGACCATTTTAATGTAATATTAATATTATCTTAATAATAAGAGAAGGTTATGGAAGACAATATATTTAACATTGCAGGTCAAAGTAACTCGGTAGCTCAAAACTATGTAGACGTATCTATAGATGAGCTTACTTTAGGAACAGATCCTTCCGACTTGATGGTAGAGTCTCTTTCGCAAGAAGAGGTCATTGGCCGTCTACGTGAATATCTACAAAATTAGATAAACACCCTACTTCCCAATCGACTAACACAAAAGGAGAAATTAAGGGTGAGGCAGAACGCGTGAGAAAGGCTTATCGAAGACTTAGAAGGGAAAGAGTCGAGCGACCCATCGACCCTTCGTAAAGCTTTGGGCCAAGCTGAATCAGCCTATGAGACAGCAGCAAAGAAACTTGAAAACAAAGGTGAAATGCCAGAGGGAATTCAGCGCGCAAGAAAACATCTTCTTTCCGCAGAATGCTTGCAGAAACTGCATACGCTTCAGAGTTGCAGCTACAACTGCTTCATAGCACTGAGTCACGAACCTATACCCCGATAATAAATTTCTATTGATCTTTGGCTTTGTTGCATAAATGCCTAAAATGCATGAATTCTTCCTACCTGTACGTGCTGACATCTACAACTTTATAGCTTTTTCGCCTTCCTAGTCGTCTGTTCATCCGTAGTCGATTGTCAAAGTCCGATTCTAATTTCTGTAGCTTGTGACCAGTTTCTTCGTGAAGCTAGTCTATCGCCTAAAATTATCTTATGACCGAAACATATGCGTTTCTACTCTCAGATCTCTTGTGATATCCAGCCTCTTTTTCCAGAAAGCCCGGCCCTCTTTTCCAAGCACTTGAATGCGATGAATGATTCGATCTCTTCCTCCAATGCTGGTATCAATTTTCCCTTCTCTAACTTCCCATTTTTATCCGGTGGAATGCCAATGCTCTACGACGTCATTGCTAAACCAAAAGTGATGCTTCCTCTATTTACCAGGGATAGGTTATACTCGCTCCAGTTGCGGATACGGTATTTATCTTTCTTCTTGAAAGGGTTTTTATCTTTTCTAGCTGCCAGACTGTGCCTACTGTTTTTTTGTCTGGTAACAAAAAATTTATAGACACATTGGGTTGAAGGCAAGAAATCTTTATCCGTAGCTATTTATCCAACAAAGCCTTCATTTGTCTTACGACTAAATATTATAAAAGGCATGAAAATTCCAATAATGAATCCTGGGGTACTTCCAAGAAGTCGAACCATGTTCCCTATAGATCGTTGTTGAATAAAAATTCGTAGGGCGGCAAACGAAGTGATATTTGTTAGTATCGAGTAGAGCATAACAAAGAGGCGGAGAACCTGTTCTGTTGTTTTTTTGTTATCGTCACAGGATTGCATTAAACATGCCAAGCTTAAATGGATAGTGGCAGCAAGCACACCTCCTATCATAGGAAAAGGGTAAGCTTTTTTTTCAGGAACTGCTTTAAGAGCTACAAAAACAAGAGCAGTTATGTGTGCGGATGCGCTTATCCAAAAGGCTCCTTCTAACAGCTTTGTGCCCATTGGATGTTTTTTTTCATCTAGACTATCGAAGGATATGAAAGATAGGATTGCAAGCGGGATTGTAAAGCCGGATGTCCCTATTGCCGCGCTTGTTGACTCGAACAGAGTTCTATAAGTTAGGGAAGGCAAAGAAGCAATCGTATTCATATAAATCCTTTAATTGTTAATCAATATTTAAACATTTTACTGTTTTACGATATTTTTTTAAATATAAAAAAATTAATTCTAACCTTTCTTATTGTTAACCATTTGCTTTTTTGCGAAAGGTAAGCTGCTTCACCGCCACCCTCCATTCCTCACACTCCTGGTTAAAAGCGCTCCAGGTTGCAAAGACAGATAATGCACGCGATTTTAACCAGGAGTGTGAGGAATGCGAGCTAGAAGGTTTTTTTAGGATAATTGAAATAGTTGTCTTTTTTCCTCTTTCAGCAAAAAGCTTTTTTTGACACAATGTTCTGTCTTATGTGGCAAGAATTAGAACAAATTTTTAACAGAGCTTTTAGCTTCTCCTTCTGCAAGAAAAAATTATTACTTGTTTTTCCCGCACTTAGCGTCTGTGGTCTTCTAGTTGTGCTTTCCCACACACTCGCTGTGAGTGCAAATAATTGGTTGAATAATAGTCTGATCTTTTTCCCTACCTTTCTATGCGCTGGGATTTTGATGGCGCTGGGGATTCCTATAGTCCGGATTTACCACGATGAGGTAAAGAAAAAACCTTTTAGTTATAAAACTGTTTTGCTCCATTCTTGGAAGCTAATGAGCAAGGTTTCTGTGTTTGTATTGCCATTTCTGTTGGCGTATTTACTGCTTTGGGTTGTACTTGGGCTTTTTTATCTCATGAAAGAAATTCCTGGAGGAGGGCAGATCGTCGGCGTGATTTTTTCTTTTGGTCCTTTTTTACTTATTTTAGGGTCTTTAGTGCTATCTGCAGGAGCTTTATTTTTGCTATTTTTTATCACTCCTATGGTGTCTTTGAAATCGATTATGAAATTTAGCTTGGTAGAAGAGTTCTATTCTAGATTTAAGAAGAATTTTTTTATCCATTTGTTGCTCCTAGGGTTAGGCCTTCTTCCTTTGTTGATTGTAATCGGCTTTTTGGTGCTTGCAGCCACATTAACAGGGATGACGTATGCAATCACTGAAAGAACATGGGCAATTGGACTGCAATGGTTTTTTATTATGATTCCTTTTGCTGCTTTTCTTTCCCTGCAATTATATTTTTCTTTAATTTTTCTGCTGAAAGTTTTGTTGTTATACAAAAATATTTAAAAAGTGCGGGGAAGGGGTAATTTGTGAAAACCATTGGAATCATTGGAGCTGGTTTTGCGGGGCTTGCGGCAGCCTATCATCTTTCAAAGGAGTTCGAAGTTTCTCTATTTGATGCGCAAGGTATTGGGAAAGGAGCTTCAGGGGCGTCGACAGGGCTTTTGCATCCTTATCCTGGAGAGCAAGGAAGAAAGAGCTGGAAAGCAGATGAGGGTCTTGCAGCGACAATCCGCTTAATCGATATTGCCGAGCAAGAGATGGGAAAGCCTATTGCAAATAGAAATGGAATCATTAAGATGGGAGAGTGTGTCGGAGCAGGCGAAGATGTCGAGGAGCTTGGAAAAAACCATTTTTTAATCCATTCAGGAGTGACCGTGTTTGTTGACTCATACATGGAAGGGCTTTGGAAAGCATGTCAGAGGCGAGGTGTACAACTCTATGTAGAAGCGATTAATAAGTTAGAGGATCTTGATCGATTTGATTATGTGATCGTGGCTGCGGGGCTGGGATTCGTGGTTTTCCAGAGACTTCCCATTTGAAGCTTAATTTTGTTAAGGGGCAAGCGCTTATATGTGAGCAAGCAGAGCCAAAAGAAAGAAGCGTCACAGGAAAGCAATACATAGCCCTTACAGAAAATCCTAATATTTGCCATGTGGGTGCAACTTATGAGCGGTTTTTTACGTCTCGAATATCCTTCCTTAGAGGTTGCTCTTCATCTT
The DNA here is from genome assembly GCA_047459655.1 of Rhabdochlamydiaceae bacterium. GTDB lineage: Bacteria > Chlamydiota > Chlamydiia > Chlamydiales > Rhabdochlamydiaceae > CANJJB01. The sequence continues at coordinate 465,529 of JAJREF010000001.1, read as the reverse complement.
TTAAAGCCTTCCTTGCCAGTGCGGGGTGTCAAAGCGGGGATGCGTGTAACAAATCCCGCGCACTATTTTCCTATCATAGAAAAAATTGATGAGAGAACATGGGTTGTGACGGCTTTAGGGTCAAGAGGGCTTCTCTATCATGCCTACTTAGCTGAGCAATTGACCAAAGAGTGTCTAGAATGTGCTGAAAGAGAGTTACTGGTTTGAAAAAAGCGAATGCAACGATCAAGTTTTTGGGAACAGGAGGGTCGATGGGTGTTCCTGTCGTTGCCTGTGACTGTGCGGTTTGCTGCTCTTCTTCTCCTCGGAATAGGCGTCTTAGAGTTGCTGCTTTGATCAATGTAGGGAAGAAACAATTTTTAATCGATGCAGGGCCTGATTTTCGGGAGCAAGCGCTTACACATAAGATTACCCATTTAGATGGGCTTCTCATCACACATTCCCATTTTGACCACGTGGGAGGGCTTGATGATTTACGTGTTTTCCATTGCTTCCATCAGAAGACTGTCCACTGCCTTGCTTCAAAAGAGAGCTTAGATGCCCTCAAAAAAAGCCATGCCTACCTCTTTGAGTCTTTTGAAAAAGAGCGTTTTGATTTTCAAGTCTTAGAGCAAGAGCAGGGAGATGTCATGTTTGGGGGGCTGCATTGGCATTACATGAGCTTTTTACAAAAAAAGATAAAGTCACAGGATTTCGTCTAGGGAATATGGCCTATGTGCTAGATATTCGCTCTTTTTCAGATGAGATCTTCAAAATGTTAAAAGGTGTGGAAGTTCTTATCTTAAGCGCCCTACGTTATGAGCCTTCCCCTTCCCATTTTAGCATCGAAGAGGCCCTTGCTTTTGCAAAAAGGTCGGGCTAAAGAGACATGGCTCTCCCACCTGGCCCATGAAGTCGATTATGAAGAAGGCTCCCAGATCCTACCACCTGAAGTAAAACTTGCCTATGATGGCTTAGAGGTCAAATTCCATGCAAACTAATGAACACGATCCTAAAGAAACAGAGCTCAGAAAACTGAAGACGGCCCTTCTTGTTGGAGCGTACTATTCAGGAAGCGATAAAGGAGAGTGTGAAGAGTTCTTAAAAGAACTCGAAAGACTCTGCGACACTTTTGGATTGACTGTAACATCAAAACATCCCTGCGTGATTAAAAAAATGGATGCAGGCACCTATCTAGGTATCGGAAAGTTAGAAGAGATCATGCTCATTGCAAATACAGAAAAAGCAGAGGTGATCATTTTTGATGATGAGATCACTCCCAATCAACAGCGTAATCTTGAAAAAATCTTCGGTAAACCCGTTATCGACAGAACAGAGCTTATTATTGAAGTTTTTGCTGCGCGGGCTCAAACAAGAGAAGCACGTCTACAAATTGAACTGGCTAAAGTAAAATATCAGCAACCTAGACTGAAAAGGCTCTGGACTCATTTATCTAGAGAAAGTACAGGTGGTGGGGGTGGTAGCGGTGGTGGTTATTTAAGAGGAGCTGGTGAGCAGCAGATTGAAATAGATAGGCGCCTTCTCAAAAACGCACATCTCAGCTCCGCAAAGAGATCGAAGAGATTTTGCAGCAAAGGAAGACGCAGCGCACGCAGCGTCAAAGAACACGCATTCCCACGTTTGCTATTGTAGGGTATACAAATGCGGGGAAGTCAACTCTTCTGAACGCATTAACTCAAGCGGATGTGCTTGTCGAAGATAAGCTCTTTGCCACTCTTGACACTACCACAAGAAAATATATCTTACCTAATAGGCAAGAGATCTTACTCATCGATACTGTAGGCTTTATCCGTAAAATTCCTCATACCCTTGTAGCAGCTTTTAAAAGCACCCTGGAAGAAGTGGTTTATACAGATATTCTCATCCACCTGATTGATGCCAGCTCTCCCCATGCAGAGCTTCAAGCAGCGGCGACTCTTGAAGTTTTAAAAGAGCTCCAAGCGATTGATCGCCCCATTATCACCGTATTTAACAAAATCGATCAGTGTACCGATATGCACATCATTCGTAAATTACGCCTCCAGTATCCTAAGAGCATTCAGATTTCTGCTCTTACACAAGAGGGATTTGATGAGCTTTTAAGTCGTATGGTAGAGGAGATATCTGCTCTGCGTAAGATTGTAAAGTTGCGCATTCCCCAGAGTCAGTATGCCCTTGCTTGTGAAATCATGCGCGAAGGGAGAGTGATTACCTCTGAGTACGAAGAGGATGATATTTTGCTTGAAGTTGAAATTCCCGGTAAATTAGAGCACAAAGTTGAGTCTTTTATTAGACAGTGATCTTGAGCTTATCCCTATAACTTTGACGCGCTCAAATGTATCTTTATTTTTTGCAAATAGTATAAGATGTCTATTGTAAAAAAAGCTTGTCCTCTCTAGGCTTTATCCATGAAAATAACAATAGCTCAGAGACTTTTTCCGTGCTGCCATCTCCCAGGAACAATATGCCTGATTCCGGGTAGTGACTGGCAGGTGCAGGCATTTCCGACAAAGCTGCGTTTTCAAAGCTTGATCTCTCAGGAGAAGAAGGAGCTCGATCTAAGTATTGAAGGGCCTATTCTTGACTTTACAGTCCAACTCAATTTAGAAAAATTGAGGGTGGAGGTTTTTGGTCATGCAGCTCAGGGGTATGTGAAATATTTTATATCTATGGTGGAGGCTGGGATCTCTATTTTTTTTGAAAAAGAAAAAAGGGAAGAGGTCATTCCTGTAGGCTGGCAGCGGGGTCGTGTATCGGAAGAGAGACTTTCCTTGGGGATGCATAAAAAGTTGGATTGGGAGCTTGTCCGTAGAAGATCTGATCTAAAAGAGATTTTTCCGATCTGGCTAAGACTAGGGCAAATCACGCCCGTCACACCTGATACAAAAGAAGGGGTCTCCTCTCTTTACAGAATGCTCGAAATTAGAGGTTGTTTCTCAATTTACTAAAGTATTTTTGGCGGGATTTAAAAGTCTTTTGGCGCCAAGACTGGTAGATGATGAGTACCAGGGGATTATTTCTTCTTCCCCATTAGTTGAAGGATCTCCGCTGGTTCTTTTGACACGCGGGGCAGGGCTCATCAGAGAGCTTTTTTTTAAAGAAGAACAAGATCTTTTTTATTTTCTTCCTTCCCTTCCCCCAGAGTTTCATGAAGGGAGAATGGTGCACATCAAAACGGTAAAAGGGGATGTGATCAGCTTTGAGTGGTCAAAAAAACTACTTGCTAAAGTGATGATACATCCGCAAGAGACAAGAGAGATCTCTTCATCTGCAACATGTTTTAAAATCATTCAGGGTGAAAGCGCTCTCTCAGAGAAAAGGGAAAAGACACATCGCAAAAGAGCTTCTTCTATTGGAAGAAGGAAAAGTTCTTTACCTCGATCGTTTTGAACATTAATATACCTGAAATATGGTTCCATTTAACCTCCATGATCCTCATGCCCTTTTAGGGTTGCATTCAGAAGGCAGTAAGAGAGTGCTCCGTGTGTGGAGAAAAACCACTTCTTCTATTTTTATAGAATTATTCGGGAAGAAAATAGAGTTAAAGTCTAAAGATGGCACGGGTCTTTTTGAAGGGGAGGTGCCGCTTAACACAACAGGGCAAGATTACCGGGTTTACTACGAAGATGGTAGGCTGGAGAGAGACCCCTATGCATTTTCTCCAACATTTGGAGAGATGGATGCATTTCTTTTTAACAAAGGAGTCCACTATAAACTCTACGATGCCATGGGAGGTCGTTTGTGTGTTCATGAAGGTGTTTTTGGGGCTAAATTTTCTGTATGGGCACCTCAGGCGCGTGCTGTTTTTCTCGTCGGAGATTTTAATCACTGGGATGGAACGTTAAATCCGATGCGTCTGATAGGGGTATCGGGCGTCTTTGAACTATTTGTTCCTGGATTAAAAGAGTGTGAGAAGTACAAGTTTGAAATTTGTACAGCAGATGGCCAGATTCTTTTAAAAGCTGATCCTTACGCCTATTTTAGTGAAGTGAGGCCTAAGACTGCTTCAATGCTGTTTGATGTGAGTTCCTACAAGTGGCAAGATACTACATGGATGCAGGAGAGGAAGCGCAAAAAAGGAAAGATGCTTGTCTATGAAGTGCATTTAGGCTCGTGGAGAAAAGGGCTTAACTATAGAGAATTGGCTGTTCAGCTTTCTGCCTACTGTAAAGAGATGGGATTTACACATGTGGAGCTTTTACCTGTAGCAGAGCATCCGCTAGATGAGTCATGGGGCTACCAAGTGACAGGCTTTTATGCGGTGACAAGTCGATTTGGGACGCCCGAAGATTTTCAATATTTTGTCGATTACTTACACCAGCAAGGGCTGGGATTGATTGTCGATTGGGTGCCGGGGCATTTTCCTTTAGATGATTTCTCCCTTGCAAAATTTGACGGTTCCCATCTGTATGAACATGCAGATCCCAGGCAAGGGTTGCACCCTCACTGGAGCACGGCTATTTTTAATTATGGTAGAAAGAGGTCTCAAATTTTTTGATTGCCAATGCTCTTTTTTGGTGTGAAAAGATGCATGTCGATGGCTTACGTGTTGATGCAGTAGCCTCCATGCTATATCTCGACTATGGAAGAAAAGAAGGGGAGTGGATCCCTAATAAATGGGGCGGACATGAGAATCTAGAAGCTATTGAATTCATGAAGCATCTTAACTCGATTATACACCAGAGTTTTCAAGAAGTTGTTATGTGCGCAGAAGAGTCGACATCATTCCCTGGGGTTTCTAAGCCTGTTCAATGGGATGGGCTTGGATTTGATCTCAAATGGAACATGGGCTGGATGAATGATGCGCTCAGGTATTTTTCTAGAGATCCCATCCACAGAAAATTTCATCAAAATGATCTTACCTTTGGACTCACCTATGCCTTTAGTGAGCGCTATATTCTCGTATTTTCCCATGATGAAGTGGTGCATGAGAAGAAAAGTCTTCTTGCTAAAATGCCAGGAGATGAATGGCAGAAGTTCGCTAATGTGCGCCTTTTTTACAGCTATATGATGTGCCAGCCAGGTAAAAAACTTATTTTTATGGGAACGGAGATGGGGAGCTGGAAAGAGTGGCGATGCAAAGAAGAGCTTGAGTGGGATCTTTTAGAAAATGAGAAACATAAACAACTACAACACTGTTTTAAAGAGCTCAATTTTCTATATGCCGCTCATTCTGCTTTATGGGAAAAAGATTTTGATGCTGAGTGTTTTGAATGGATTGACTTCCAAGATTCAACTAACTCTGTCCTTAGCTACCTAAGAAAAAGTTCTCAAGAAAAAATCGTCTGTGTGCATAATTTCACTCCTAACTATTTGTATAACTATATGATCAGATGCCCTGTAGCAGAGGTGAGTGAGATCTTTAACACGGATAAAGGAGAGTTTGGGGGCTCTAGCAAAATTAACCAGAGTATTCACCGGCAATTCGATCCGCAAGGAAAATGCCTGGGATTTACCATTGAGCTTGCTCCTCTTGCAACTATGGTGTTTAAGGTGGAATCATGACTTCCAAAAATGAGTACCTCAAACTGGTTGCGGAGGTGCATCATCATGACAAGCTCTATTTTGTGGAATCTCAACCTACTATCTCCGATTATGAGTACGATCTTCTCTATAAAAACTCCAGAAGATCGAGCAGGAGCATCCTGAATGGACCCTTCTTTCTTCTCCTACGCAACGGGTCGGCAATGCTCTAACAGGAGGGTTTAAGCAAGTTGTACATGCTTCTCCCATGCTCTCCCTTGCCAACACCTACTCAATTGAGGAGGTCGAGGATTTTGTTCAGCGCGTCTATAAGCTTTTAGAGAAAAAGAAGAGGTCTTTTGCGCGGAACTTAAAATGGATGGAGTGGCTGTCTCTGTCCGCTATGAAAAAGGAATCTATGTTCGAGCTCTTACGCGTGGAGACGGGAAAAAAGGGGACGATATCACCAGCAATATGCGTACGATCCACTCCCTTCCTCTTGAGCTTTCAGGTCCTCATATTCCCGATGTTTTAGAAGTCAGAGGAGAAGTGTACATGACACACGCTGTATTTCAAAAACAAAACAAAGAGAAAGAATCAGCAGGAGAAGAGGTCTGGGCCAATCCTCGCAATGCAGCCGCAGGTTCTCTAAAACTCCTTGATCCTAAATTAGCAAGAGCCAGAAACCTATCTGCTGTATTTTACGGTCTTGCTGATACAGATGATGCGCCTGTTTCTACCCAGTACGAAGTGCACACATTTTTAAAAAAGCTGGGCCTTCCTGTTTTTGCAAAAGAACATGTGATGAGATGTCAAAACACCGCTGAAATCTTAAGATTTGCAGGTAGCATAGAAAAAAGCCGCGATGATCTGCCCTTTGATATTGATGGCATTGTGATCAAACTAGATCCGCTTAAGTACCACCAGATGCTGGGAAAAACAAGTAAAAGTCCTAGATGGGCTGTCGCTTATAAATTTGCTCCAGAACAAGCCACCACTAGGATTTATGATATTACAGTGCAAGTGGGAAGAACGGGCGTTTTAACACCTGTTGCTGAGCTAGAGCCTGTCTCTTTGGCAGGTAGCACCATTTCACGAGCTACACTCCACAATCAAGAGGAAATAGAGCGTAAAGATATCCGGGTCGGGGATCTAGTGACCATTGAAAAAGGGGGAGATGTCATCCCTAAAGTCGTCTCTGTCGATTTCAAAAAGCGGCCTCAAGGCACGAAGCCTTGGCGCATGCCTTCTAAATGCCCCTGTTGCGGTGCCTCGGTTGTTCACAATACTGAAGAGGTTGCGATCCGCTGCCCCAATAAAAACTGCCTTGAACAAATCATCGGTAGACTTGCTTACTTTGCAAGTAAAGATGCTCTAGATATCGATCACCTAGGGATCAAAGTTGTTGAGCAGCTAGTTACAAAAGGCTTTGCTAAAAGAGTTTCCGATATTTATACCCTCACTTCAGAGGATCTTGCTCAGCTAGATGGTTTTAAAGAGAAGTCGATCAACAACCTTCTCTCTAGTATTGAGCATTCACGGACCCCAACGCTGGCCAGGTTCATATTAGCCCTCGGCATTCGTTACATTGGAGAAGAAAGTGCAGAGAAACTTGCTGAAGAAACTCGATCGATTGAAAAACTAGCCCAGATGGGTCAAGAGGATTTTCTTGCTATCGAAGGGATTGGTGAAAAGATGGCACAAGCCCTTGTCGCTTACTTTGCAGATAAAGAGCATATGAAAGAGATTGAAGCCCTCTTGGGCGTAGGCGTCAAACCCCAAGCTCCCAAGACAATCAAACGCACCGACCATGCTTTTTCAAGTAAAACCTTTGTCCTCACAGGCTCTCTACAAGATTACACACGCCAGGAGGCTACTGATCTCATCAAAGAGCGCGGTGGGAAAGTCACTGGCTCTGTCTCAAGCAACACCGACTATGTGCTTGCTGGGGACGAGGCTGGTTCTAAACTCGATAAAGCAAAGAAATTAGGGATCAAGATCCTTTCTGAGCAAGAGTTCCAGAAGATGCTCTAGGCTCAAGAGTTAGCTCTGTATAATTAGCAGCTGTATTATAGTCTGGTATGTTAGCCCCTAAAGAAGGGCCTCTGTAACATGCCTTCTTATTGCTCTCTCAGCTAGGAAAGAGGCCGGAATAAAAAGAGCATTAATATATATGGGGTTTCTGTTAATAAAATGCTTAGAAGCTAAAACTAATGTCATGATTCCGTTTATGATAGTGATTCGTGTCAAGGTTCTTATTTCTATTTCCGGTGGAAGGTCTTCAGGGTGTGGGCGATGAATTTTAGGTAACAAATGGATTAGGATCTGAGTATGAACGTTATAGATGATAGACGCCAAACCATACGCTGCCCATCGTTCTGAATCTTGAGCAATTAAAGTAGAAGATACTTTTGCTATACATCGATCAGCCAGTAAGGTTGTTCCACAGATGGCTAGTAATCTGAGCGTCCATTGAATTTGATGGGAACTGAGAAATCTTTTATCGGCTGTTTCAGTAGCAGGGAAATTAATTTTTTCAGCAAGAGTATTTAAAAAAGAGTCAACCCCTTTGTTTATAGATCCTATAGAGATCATGGTAACCAAGAAATCCTTCCAGTTTTTTTTAAAAAATGACCCTAATTCAATTACATATGTGTGAAATCCTGCATAGGATAGAGGTGTATCTAGGAATGATAGGATAGATATTTTTGCTATTTGTTGATAAAAAAAACGCTCAACACGTGCGCCATTTATAAAAGAGAGCGATAGCTGGCAAAGACGAGCGGTATTACTAGCAGCGTGTGAATTAAGAGCGGCATTAATAGAATCCATGTCATTCCTCAAAAAATTTGCAGCAATTATCCCAACAACATCTACTTCTTTTCAAGCGAAATCTTTAGCTCCGCTAAAAGCGTTTGGTTGTTGTACCCATGGACTTTAGCTTTTTGGAGGGTGCCAACTAGGCTGTCGGGGCCCTTGAGGATGACGTTTTTCCAGCACCGCGTTCTTCCTTTGAGAAAGCTCTCTTCGCTGTTCCGCTTTTCGATAAGCACTTCGATCTCTTGCCCGATCATGTTTTGTCGATCTTCTTGGGCGATTTCATTGTATAGGGCAAGGAGCCTCTGGAGTCTGTCATTTTTCACTTCTTCGGGGACATCGTCCATCCAGCGAAAGGCGGGGGTCCCCTTACGTGCGCTGTAGGCAAAAATAAATGCTACCGAGTATCTAATCTCTTTAAATAGTCGGTATGTTTCTTGGAAATCTTCTTCTGTTTCAGTGGAGAAGCCAACAATGATATCGGTTCCTAGGGTCACATTGGGGACAATGCTGCGGATCAAAGCAACCTTTTCTAGGTACTGTTCAACAGTGTAGATTCTGTGCATTTTTTTCAAGATGCGGTTAGAGCCTGCTTGTAGAGGGAAGTGGACAAACTCACAAACGGAAGGGAGATCACGGATCGCTTCCATGAGATTTACGGTGATGTCAACAGGGTGAGAGGTCATAAAGCGGACCCTTTCTAGCCCCGGGATTTTATCTAGTCTATAGAGAAGGTCGTGGAAAAGGCAGTTCCATTCAGGTTTGTCTTTCCCATAACTATTAACATTCTGTCCAAGTAAAGTTATTTCTTTATATCCATTGTCTACAAGCCGCCTGCATTCCTCTTCGATGCTTTCAGGAGGACGAGAACCTCTTGCCCGCGTGTGTAAGGGACAACGCAGTAGGTGCAAAACTTATCGCAGCCTCGGATAATCGAGACAAAAGCTTTTACGGGGTCATCTCTTTTGGCCGCTAAATAATCGAGATTTTCCTCAAACTGGTCATCTGTGCGGATCATTTGCCGGCCTGATGAGATAACCTCATCAAGGACATCATTGATATCAGAGATATTGTTAGTTCCTATGACAAAGTCGACGTGGGGCAGCTTTCGGAATAAAGTTTCTTTTTTAGCCATTGCCATGCAGCCGGTTACCCCGATAAGAGCCCGCTTTTTTTTGGTCCCTAATTTGCCGATTTTACCCATGACCTTTCTCTCAGCGAGATCTCTGATCGAGCAGGTATTGAAGATGAGAAGATCGGCCTCATTTTCATCTTGGATGCGCTCTAGACCCCTTTTTTGCAAAAGGCCGACCATGATTTCTGAGTCGAGCTCATTCATTTGGCAGCCATAGGTGCGAACAAAAAAAGTTTTTAACTGTCTCATAAATACGACCATGTAATGGATGTATAATATAGAGGATGCTCCTTTCTTTTTGCAAGAGTCTAAAGCAACAAATATTTTTTTAATGTGAAAGCTAGTAAAAGTGTTGGCAAAAAATAGAAAAAATCGTATGCTACCCATTCGTAAACATTTAGGGCGAGTCATACAGATGAAACAAAAGAACAAAACAACACTCCTGACGAAAGAAGAAGCATTAGCCGATAGACGCTGGTTTATTTTAAATGCAGAAGGCAAAACTCTTGGTAGATTTGCTTCAGAAGTGGCTAATATCCTTCGAGGAAAACACAAGGTTTCCTTTACAGCTCATGTAGACTCTGGAGATGGTGTGATCATTATCAACGCTAGTAAAATCAAAGTAACAGGTGCTAAAGAGGCTCAAAAAATCTATCGTTACCATACAGGTGCTATGAGCGGTCTTAGAGAAGTTCCTTTTCGCGTGATGAAAGCGAGAAAGCCTGATTACATCCTTCGCCATGCGATCGAAGGTATGATGCCGCAAACAAGACATACAGAACACCAACTGAGAAAGTTACGTATTTTCGCAGGGGAGCAGCACGACATGGAAGCGCAAAATCCTATTCTTTTGAATATTTAACACGGGTAAAAAGTCATGACAATCGAAGAAAAAATCGGTACAGGAAGACGCAAAACAGCAGTAGCCTCTGTGCGCCTAAGAGAAGGAAAAGGCGTTATCTTGGTTAACGATCGTAAGTTTGATGAATATTTCCCCTTTCCATCCAAAGAGCCTCTATTTTATCCCCTGTTACGAAGACTTCTACACCAGACAAATACGACATGGTTGTTCGCGTAAAAGGTGGCGGAATCGAAGCGCAAGTGATTGCAGTCCGTTTAGGCATTGCAAGAGCCCTTCTCCAAGAAGACAACACCCGTAAAGGTGATCTCAAAGCGGCTGGTTATCTTACGAGAGATCCTCGGAAGAAAGAACGTAAGAAATACGGCCTTGTTAAAGCTCGTAAGCGTTCTCAGTTCTCCAAACGTTAAAAGTTTTACACAGAGTTTATTATGCATGCATCATTGACCCTCTTACAGGCAGCTTTTGCTTCTGCTTACACCAAATTTTTTGTGGATCCTACTCATGGGGCTATGTTTGGCCCAATGGGGGAAGATGGGTTGCCATTAGAAATATCTAGAATGGGAGCCTCTGTGGAGGCGGGAGACACAGTTCTTGCTCAACAAGCAATTGCTACTTTATCTGGCATTTATAAAGCAACCATAACGGCAATGTGTCCTTTGCATACAGAAATTGCAGCCGCAAGAAAGATGGTTTTTGAAGAAGTTTTTCCTACCTGTACAGCTTCCGTGAAGCTAAACATTGCTGGCATTGCGCTGATGACTTTAGGCATTATGGGCACTACATATTTTCAAGGTAATGAGAAAAAATGGAGTAGAAGAGTATGTTCCGTGTTAGCTTCATCCGGCATAGCTCTTATTGCATATTCAACGTACAACATTTCTAACATGCTGAAATCTAGTGCTGCTTTATCTCTTATAGAAATAAAGCGAATGGGCTCTCTTCCTGTTTAGGAACTTCTGGACAACTCATTTGTCGTCTTCGAAAAACTAATCGGTAATCTTCAACAAAGCACTTGTCCAGAGGTTTTTTTAGAAGTGCCTTTTTTTGTTTTTCAAGAGAAAAATTGCACACCCTACCACTAAGAGAGCAAAGCCCCCTACCTGAAGTTCTTTTGCAATTGTGCTGTATCTACTGACCTGTTCTTTTCCAGCATTGATTTTATTATGGGCAGAATCAGTCAGTCCTTTACTCATTTCCTTGGTAACAGGGGAAAGAGAGAATAAGTTTTCACCTGTATTGACTTGTTTTTCTGCGCTAGCAATCTTTTGTTTGCCCTCTGCTACTTCCTGTTTGATGTAGTAAGAGACTCCGACGCACAGCACTCCAACTACTATAAGTCCTATCCCAGCAATCTTTCTTATGTTCATGCACAACCTCATTTTCCTTCCTTTTTTCACATTTCACAAAAAATGTAAATAGATTCAAGTATAAGGGATGGGAATTAATAAGAAATTTCAGCTTTCAAATCTTAACATCTATCAGTTTCAAAAAATGTAATTTTTTGTAAAATTCTGCTTATGAATCCTCATCAACATAAGGAGGACATCATGATTAGCAGTATTCAATATTTGGCTGAAGCGGTTAAAAGAGATTTGTTTACAGCTCTTCCCCGTCAGAGAAAAACCCAAAGAGATAAGTTGGCGCTTTTAGTTGCTACAATGCTTCATGCTAAAACAGCTAATACAATGGAATTAGCTGCCGAACTTCCCTTAGCAACAGAGCGTGTAGATATGAGATATCAATGGGTTTCAAGATTTTTAAGCAATCCACATGTGAACGTGGCTGAAGTAATAGAGCCTTTTGGGCGTTTTATCTTATACAATTTAGTTCAGAAAAAACAAAAAATTGTATTAATCATTGACCAAACTCAAGCGTCCCATGATTTGAATGTGTTGATGATAAGCATCAGGTGGACAGAGCGAGCATTGCCTTTGCTATGGTGTGTCAAAAAGACGGGAGGCAATATTGGTTTCGAAGAGCAAAAAAAACTTTTAGATTGTATTGCTTTATGGATACCTTGTGGCGCCTCTATCGTATTAATGGGAGACCGTTTTTATGGAGCTGCTGAACTGATTTCATACTGTAAGGCTAAAGGTTGGGACTACCGGTTAAGGTTAAAAGGAAATCTGGTTGTTCGTCAAGGAACCAAAGAATATAAGACAAAAGACTTGGAAAAATTGAAGATACCATTTCTCGAAAGAGTTTCGATTACAGGTCACTATCAACAGACAAATTTAGCTGTCATTCACGAAGAGGGCCATGCAGAACCCTGGATTATTGCTATGAATCAAAAGCCCGATTTTTATACTTGTTTAGACTACGAAATGAGATGGGCTATAGAGCCGATGTTTTCTGATTTTAAATCAAGAGGTTTTGGATTGGAAGATACTCAGCTTCGCTATCCTGATCGTCTAGAAAGGCTGATTTTAGTAATGGCTATCGGGATGATTTGGGCTGTTTTAATTGGAATGTGGGAGGCTTTTTATCATCCACTGCCTTACGAAAGAAGTATTGTCTCAAAAAAGCTTTAAGAAGTCTCGTTTCCTATTTTAAACGAGGCCTCAGGTATTTGTTGTGGTGTGCACAACGTGCTATCCCAATATTGAGTTTCTGGTTTTTACAGTTCTTTTCCTCTGCTTAGCAAAAACTGATAGATGTTAAGGCTTTCAAATATTTAAAATAATTTTGAGTAAGAGCCCAGTTTTTCCAGATATAAATTTTGTCCTTTCACACCACCAATACCGAAAAAGAGCCTTTGAGCAAAATTGTTGCACTTCTTATTAGTAGCTGATTGCATCGTCCTTTTTCTAATATCCAAAGTGCGCATTAAAAAGTAAAATAGAGGCTGATTGAAGAGAGATCTCCTTTTTGTTTATACCTGGATTTGGTAAGGATCCGTTGGGTCATAAAGAAGTTTAAATTTCGAACCTGAAACCAAGAAAATATTCTTTCCTATTTCGGGATGAACATGCTCACGGATTTTAGTACCTGGTGGAAGCCCGTCGAAATACTCAAAAGGAGCTGGGCTATGAATGACTTCCAACCAGTAAGGACATTGGTTTTCGATTGCTTCATTCTTTTTGAAAGAACGAACTAAAGGTATACCAAGCTTTTTTGCAGAGGTAATAGCAGCAAGTGTTATACCCTTGTCACTACCCACAAATACCAAGAAAAAAATTTAATAAAAATGACAAGTAAATAGTTTATTATATACATCGAATATTGTATAATTTTTCTCCTAAACAATAGGAGATCAATATGTTAAATCATCAAAACTGGGTTTTAAAACAATGGCCTTCATATCTGTTTTTTGATCAAAGGCATCAAAAAGAGTGCTCAACATCGCGTTAGCGATGTTGAGACTTCCTTCAGCTTCTATTCCGAAGCGATTTGAGGTTCAAAAAGAAATCAAAGGTTGTTATCGTTTTCTCAATAACAAGGCAGTCAATCATCAAATGTTACAAGGCGAACACTACAAAAATGTCCTTGCAGAAGCAGCTTCAGCACCGGGAAGAGTTCTTTTTATCCAGGATGGAAGTGAGCTAATTTATAATAATCTCAAGTGGACAGAGCTAGGACCTACCGCTGATGCAAACGGTAATGGGATTATGTTCCATACCTGCCTTGCTGTTAAAATTGTTGACAATCAACCTCAAGTCATTGGACTTACCGGGCAAAAAGCTTGGATTAGAAGGCACAAAAAAGAAAAAGCCAATCGTAAGGCGCAAGAAGCACGTGAATCTAAAGTATGGAAAGAAATGATAGACCTCATAGGCTCCGTGCCTATGAATTGCAAATGGACAACTGTGGGAGATCGGGGAGCTGATATTTTCTCATTTGTGGAATCACTTCCTCCTGGATGGGACTTTGTTGTTCGCTCAAAACATGACCGTAAAATTTTAGTCAATGATGAGGAACAGAACTTGAGGAAATATATTCGAGGGCTCCCTTCCATGGGCACAACAATTCATTCTTACGAGCAAGAAAAGGCCCTTCTCGAGAAGTCACGCTGCAGATCAGCTGGCATGAGGTTGATGTGCTGCCTCCGGCAGCAGAAAAAAACAAAAAGCCTATTAGAGGCTGTTATGTGCGTGCTTGGTCTGAAGAAGATCCAGATCTGGAGTGGATTTTATTTACTCGCCCCACGATAACTTCCTTCGAAGAAGCCTTAGAAATCGTGACGATATATAAATATCGATGGCTAATCGAAGAATATCACAAATGTTTAAAAACCGGATGCAAGATTGAAGAGGCTCAACTCAAAACCTCAGATCGCATACTGACGCTTTTTGGCTTGCTAGGTGTTATTGCTACGCAGCTCCTGCAGCTCAAAACCCTTTCACGAATGAACCCCGATGATCTAGCTGATAAATATGTAGACAAAGACTCAATCCTTGTTTTACAGAGTATTTACAACTTGAAGATGCCCTGGACCGTAAAAGAATACTGGAGAAGAGTTGGGATGCTTGTTGGTTTTATGGGAAGAAAATCAGATGGAGGTCCTGGGTGGCAAAAAATCTGGGAAGGCTGGGTTAAGCTGCGAGATCTATGTCGAGGAGTTGAGATCGGAAGGAAGTTAGGTGCAGTATGTGTTTAAAAAATTTGCTTGGAAGTTGTGGGTAACGACAAGGTTATACCAGTCTTTAAAATATCGTCTTTGCTTGCGGAATAGTAGATCGGCTCCAAGTGAAGAATAGGGGCAAGACCCATAGCGTCCTCGTCATTCGTTTTTGCATAAAAGAACCGGATTATCGCGCGAGCCGCAATTTTTCCCTTTTCGTTTATAGCGCATATGACTGCATTTTTCCCATCACAAGGGTAAGCGAGTAAACATTTATTATTGGCTGGGTCTCCGTCTACTCTCTGACAAGTTTGACCAATGGACCCAATCAAAAAAAGTTGGTAAGGGTCATTAATTTTAATAATTTTATGTTCGTCAAACTTTTTTTCCTGTAGCATTGTAGCGAATTTTTTTGCTAACTCTTCGATAAAGAGTGCTGATTCATCTGAAGATATTTTTTTTAGCTGTGCTAATAGCTGCTTTTTCCGTTCGTCTCCTAACTGGACTGTAGGGTTATCAGTAGATACTCCTTCAAAAAGTTCAAGTAGAAGGACTGACCGAAGAATCTCTTTTTTACTTGTATCAGATCGATCATCTCGGTAGTCTATAGCGGCTTTACTAAGTGTAGGGCGCCCTTGCCAAGGGTTACCGTTAAGGTGGTGATAAAAACGAAGACAACCGTTCTCTTCCAGGAGTCTTTCTTTAAAAGCGTTTCGAAGCTCTTCTGCTATATCAACGTTCAGAAAAAATGTTGGGAAATTTCTTTTAATATCTCCAATTGTTAAGATATTCTCCTCCTTCCATACGTTAAGGTCAAGAGGGGTTCCACGTGGCCTAGGTCCTGTAAGCCTATCATCAAAAAGGTGCTTAAGGGCAGGGGTGTTAAATCGTTCTTCTTTCATTGTATTTTTTGCCATCGAATGCAGGAACTGGAAAAAGAATTTTACCATACGCTCACGTTCCGAGTCGGGCAATCGTGCTAACGACTGGGAATAGGAAATTATATCTGGAACAGATTGAAGGTTGGTAGCTAATTCTAAAGATAACGAACAATTGTAAGGCTTTCCGAGGCGTTCTAGAAAATTTTGGAAGTTAGTAGTAACAATTTGTAATGGCGACGTCTCTTTTGTGATAAAGTCCTCGATGAGCCCTCTGTTAATACAATAAGAAAGGTGTCTGAGCATTTCAAAATCTGGGAACTGCTTTTGTTGAAAAATCCTCGATAAAACACTTGATCTTTGGAAATCGTCAACATTTGTGGAGAAGAGAAGCTCTACTAAGAATAAGGGAAAATTTTTTCTAAACTCCTCGGATTTCCATACCTCAGGCAGACAAGTCGTATCTATTTTTCTTAATCTAAATTGGTAGTGAATCAAAAGATACATTTTTGGATAAAATTTTTGAGAATGAACAGAGCCAAGAGCTTCCAATAGACAGTTAGGTGCCGGTAGTTCCCTTTTTTTCCCATCTAGAAAAAGTGCTAAAAAAGCAAAACGAACCCGAGGGTCTGGAAACTTGTTGATTTCATCTAAAAAGTCTAAGAGTGTAGCGCGTTGGTCTTCTTCTAATGCGTCATATTTAGAGTGTTTTAATAGAAGTAGCATAGCTACAAGTTGAGATCGTTCTTGACTAGAAAGGCTATCAAAAATTTTGAGACGCCCAAGTTCTCTTACTTTGTAAAAATCCCGTGCATAAGGGTTTCGAATAAAGGCATCGAATAGCTCTTTTTCTTCTCTCTGACACTTACGTTTTTCTTTAAACATTTGAATAAATTCTTTGCCGAACTCAAACTTCTCATAAATAGCCTGAATGAGGAGAGAAGAAGTGTTCTCAAAGCTATTAATAAAATCATCTTCTTCTAGGAGCTCTTCTATGGGGCTTCCTGATCTTACCAGCTCTCGTAAATAAAATTCGTCAAAAATTACCTCATGTTTCCTAAAGTCACTCCAGCATCCAAAAAATGCATTAGGCTTAAAACGAAGAACTTTTTCTGCGATACGTCTAATAAGGAAAGGGTTTTTCATGGAAAATAAGCGTATATTTTCAGCAAGATCGTTAGGATCGCGTCTTGCAAGATGGCTGGCAAATTTATATCGCAAAAACTCTTCATCAATCTTCGCTCTCTTGATTTCCACCACCACTTCTTTACAATTCTTTTTTTCGTCATCGCAGTACCGTAAAACTACATAAGCTCGAACTATTTCAGATTTGAGCAAAGAGGGATTCTCACTTATTTTTCTTACTAAAGATGAAGAGATGACAAGAGAAAATATTTTTGCAGCTGTTTTATCACGAATTTTCCATTCTGCTATATTTAGAAAATCGTTCATCTGGTCATCATCTAGGACAGAATCTTCTTGGCAAAACTGTGGAAATTTTATTTTTATAATAGTCACATCTGATTTTGTTTGACGTTGTATATCAGCAAAAAAATCAAAATATGGAAGCACGGATTGGACGGTAGTCATAATAAACCCCAAGAATTATGGGCTAATTGTTGGCTTGGGAACTAAAATTTGTCAAGAAAAACATATAAGGTGTAGGTTGCAATCCTGTAAATTCATAAAACTTGGGAGAGTTGCCAAATTCTTAGATAAGACGGTTTTTGCCACTTCGTCTTCTTCCTCGAATAATGACACGACTAGCAATTTTTTTTCTTTAAAAGAACCTCTAGTTGAGCCAGTTTCTTTCTTCCTATGAATTGACCACGTTTTTCAGCTCCCAATTAGCAAAATAGTGGTAATTGGGAGCTGAAAATATACAAGCGGTTATTAAAATAATTTTGAGTGGGAGCCCAGTCTTTCCAGATACAAATTTTGCCCTGTCTCATCGATCCAGTAGATCAATAATATGTCTGGTTTAATATGACACTCTCGCATCCCAACATAGTCGCCCACAAGAGCATGGTCTTTATATTTTTCGGGTAATTTTTTTCTAATCCTTAGAAAATTAATAACAGCATCAAGCTCGTTGTGAACAAGCCTATTATGCTGATATTTTATCATGTCTTTTTTTACTGACTAACTGCCTTAAGGCTTAGGACGACGATTTACCTTCATATCCGTCCAGAAATCATCCATAGTGTCATAAGAAGATCCTTTTCCTTTTAAGGCTTCTTTAGGAACCTCTGGACAAGTCATTTGCCAAATCTTGGTACCAATTTTGCGAATACTAGATTTTTCAAACTCGCTAACATTCTGCATGTTAGCTGCGTTTCCCAAAATCGTCGTCTTCGAAAAATTGATCAGCAATCTCCGACAAAGCACTTGTCCAGAGGCTCCTTTATGGGCAGCCAAGGTTTTTTTATTGACTTTCTTGTTTTTAGAAGGGAAGTCGACTCTGAGATAAGATAACATAAACTCTCCTAGGATCTGATGAGATTTAGCAGCTAACATTTTGATGTAAGTTTTTTCTTCCATTGAACAATCAAAAATGCTCCGATCAGCTTATTAATAAATAAAAGGGATGAGCTTGTAGGGGACTTTTTTGCAGTACTGATCCCAGTGCTTGCCATACTTGCTGGCACATTGTTTTTCTTGCCTGAAAGAGCGATCGATCAGGAGGGCTGTTAAGAAAATAACGTAGTAGTAGGGGATGAGGTTATAGAAAAGTGCGGGTGCACTCCAGCAGAAGGCTGCTATCACTTCAGGGATGTAGTGGAAGTGTCTTGCAAGGCTCCACCAGCCTGAGGTTAGAAGGAGGTTTGTTTTTTTATCTCCCTTGCTAGTTGTATAACTGGCTTCAATGTATTTAGGCTTTTTTCTCCAAATTAAGCAGTTGCCTTCTGTAGCTCTAAAACGTTGTCTTTGTAGATCGGCAAGGTAGTTGATTGCAATACAGCTTATGCCCACAATTAGCAATAGAGCGACAGAAAATGTACTAAGGTGGATGGGGTGATTCACGAGATAAAGGGTGGGTGAAGTGTAAAAACCTGTAACCCAAACAAGGCATCCCCAGCAAATATAGTATCCAGCCCTATCATGCATAATATCCATGGAGCGTAGGTAGCCAGTTTCCCATATAAAGAATTTAGCGATGTAGGTGAGCTGTAAAATTACAGCGACTAACATTGAAGTGGTGAGACCGTGGAGTTGGGATTGCTTGGCGGCAAAAGATAGAATCACAAGGCTCCAACCCATCATCCCAAATCTGCAATTGGTAAACATTTTGACATCCCAACCAAAAATGCGAGGATAGAGTTCTGTTCCCCAGTAATAATCAAAGACAAGATTTCCGGTTCCTCCTGAATCGGAAGTAGAGGGTGCAACGTGTCCTTTGATACAGAGAAATAAGCAGAATAGGAGGCTGAAGGTATTTAAAGCGCCTAAAAGAGGGCCGAAGTTGTCATAGATGATAGTTGCAGGAAAAAGGTGGAAAAACTGCGTGGAGAAATAGAAACAAAAAAGGGTGATAAAAAAAGCAGGAACTCCGTTGGCTTTATAGATGGGAATATTACCCTTTGGGGTAAGGGGGCCTGAAACTTTTTTGCCGGGAAGAATTTTCATAAAGAGCAGCTGGATAGATCCAAATATAGCAATCATGGTCCATGCTGTTTTTGAACCAAAAAAATAGGGCCCCATACTTTCCAAATGGTGTTAAGTATTCCTTGGTTTTGAAAAAGGTTCCAAAGTTTTAGAATAGAGCCATCTAGCTCGACGTTTGTGTACCACATGAAAATAACTACCGGGGGGCATAAAACAATAAGAGCAATGGGAACAAGCAAGTGGCGTATGAGTTTCATCGGACCTCCAAAAATGTCTATAATGCATTTAAGAGGTTTTTTAGCAAACTATTCGTTGGTGGATTTGACTTGGATCCAGGCATCTCGCAATGCTTGTTGTGAGGTGATCACTCGTGCAAAGTAGAATTTTTTAAAGGTTTCTGGAGAGGTGTTGAGAAGGGCTTTTGTCTCTTCATTGAGATCCAAATCAGGAAGGACATCAAGTGTTGCAGGAAAAACGCCATAGGTTTCAAAGTGGGTTTTCATCGACTTTGGCTGATATAGGAAGTTAATGAGTTTGTAGGTGAGATGCTCTTTTTTGCTGGCTTGGGGAATGCAGAGGTTTTCTATGGTTACGAATGTTCCCTCTTTTGGAACAGCAAAATTGATAAAATCAAACCGGCGCATTGTACGGAATATATAAGAAGTGGAGGAGAGTACAACCGGGCAATTTTTGCTTGCAAGGAAGTAGTCAGCGCGGAAATCGGCATATGCTGTGACCCATTTTTTTTGTTGGATCAAAAGTTTTACCACTTCTTGAAATTGTTCAGGATTGAGGCTCTCTACAGGTCCGTAGAGGTAAAAAGCAGCAAAGAGAATTGCCTCAACAGGGTCATTAATCATGGTGATCGGGTAATTAACGACTTTGGGGTCGAAAAGCATTTTCCAGCTAGGATCGTAGGGGCGGTTGGCAAAGAAGTTGGTATTGATGCCGAGCACAAAGAGTTCCCATTCAAAAGGGATGGAATAGAGGTTGTCGGGATCGAAAGCGTGGTCAAGGAGCATGGGATTCAGGCTTGAGTAAAATGAGAGCTTCCTCTTGTCGAAAGGCTTGAGTAGATTATCTTCCCTCAAGATCTTTACGGAGTAGTCGGAAGGTATGATGAGATCATACCCCTTTCCTCCTGTTGCTTTCAGCTTTACCAAGAGCTCTTCATTAGAGGCAAAGTAGTTGAGATGAACTTTGATGCCGGTTGTTTTTTCAAACTCATCGATTACAGAAGGCTCTAAAATATCTCCCCATGCAAACACGTTGATGCTTTTTTCTTCTATAGGGATGATTTTTCCTTCGGGTAAGTAGAGGATGCCCATGATGAGCGCGAGCCAGAAGATGACAATTCCTACACGTTTAAATATAACTTTCACTAGAAGATCCTCGTTCGTGTTTTGAGTTGAAAGAAAACAAGCACAAGTAAGCTGCTAAGAAAAAGCAGTAGAGAGGAAAGTGCATTAACAACAGGTGTAACTCCTGTTCTGATCATAGAAAGGATATAGAGAGAAAGCGTTTGGGTGGTGCTGCCTGCGCAAAAGTAGCTCAAAATAAAATCATCAAAGGAGATGATAAAAACAAGGAGAGCGCTTGTAATAAGAGAGGGGGCTAGCATAGGAAGCGTCACTTTAAAAAATGTTTGATTCGGGGTGGCTCCTAGAACAAGTGAGGCTTCTGTCAATTTTTTATCGAGCTCTAAAAAGCGGGCATAGACAATAGGAATCACAAATCCGAGTCCTAAGACGGTGTGGGCGACGATCAGGGTGGTAAGCCCGAGCTGAATCTCCATCCAACTGAAAAAACTGAGTAAACTGACGGCTAGTACCGTTTCTGGGATGACCATGCTTCCATAGAAAAGGGAGAATATTCTACCAATTCTTCCTCCCTGGGCTGCGTAGAAAATCAAGAATATCCCCATCAGAAGGCTAATGGCAGTTGAACAGAAAGCGACAATCAGCGAGGTGCAGAAAGCCTTCCACAGATAAAAGGAATCGATGAGCTCGTGGTACCACTTGAAGGTGAATTTTTGCCAGGGAGACGGGAAAGGTTCGGAATTAAAAGAGAACACGAGGAGGACAATGATGGGAACATATAGAAATAAATAGACGGTAGCCAGGGAAATGAGCTTAATGGTTTTAGTGATTTGTGACGATTTAAGCATTAGATTTAAGCGGTGTAATAATTTTTTCCATCAGTTTATAGAGAACTACAACTGTTATAATCAGAATAAAGCCGCTGAGCACGGTGAAGGCTGCTCCTAAAGAACCGGTTTCCTGGGCTAGGATATATTGAGAGATCACGTTTCCTACAAACATTTGCTTATCACCCCCCATGAGCTCAGGGATCACAAATTCTCCAAAGGCTGGGATGTAGACGAGGAGAAATCCGGCACGCACTCCCCGCATCGTTAGAGGTAGCATGATTCTTCGGAATGTCTGGAACCAGGAGGCCCCCAAATCTAAAGAGGCTTCGATTAAGCTTGGGCTGAACCTTTCTAGGGAGGAGTAGATGGGAAGAACCATGAAAGGAAGGTAGTAGTAAACCATCATGATCATGATGGCAAATAAGGAATTCAACATGAGAATGGGTTCTTGAATGATATTCAGGCTAAGAAGAAGATTATTGACAAAACCTTGCTTTTCTAAAACGTAAAACCATGCATAGACGTGGAGAAGAAAGTTCGTCCAAAAGGGTATGAGTAGAAGAAAGAGGCCGATATTTTTGAACTTTTTTGAGCTAAACGCCAAGAAATAAGCAAGGGGATACGCAACCGATAAGCAGATGAGGGCAGTTGAAAGCGCAAGGACAAGAGATGATCCGATTACTTTAAGGTAGGTGGGGATAAAAAGAGCAGGATACTTTCCAAAGTGATCCCTTGAATCTTTCCGGTCTCAGAGATTTTTAGAAAGCTCGATATGATCATGAAGCAAAGAGGGACGTAGAAAAATAGGAGCTGCCAGACAATGGCGGGGCACCCAATGGCAAAAGGTTTTTCTGAGATTACCTGATGATTGGTCATTTTTACTTTCATTTTTCTAAAATCACCACGTTGTCTTTTTGCCAGTAGAGGTTGACTTCATTGTCATAGTCAATCACTTCCTGGGGGAAGTGTTCTTCATTTTGCTCAAACACTTGGAGTTTCAAGTGGTTTTTTAATAGAATGTTGTATTGGGTGGATCTTCCATGATAGACAATCGATTGTACAGTTCCCTTCAAAGTGTTAGAGAAATTTTTAACTTCTTTTTTCGAGATAAAAATCTTTTCTGGGCGGATGCTGATCAACATATCACACCCTTCTGACATCCAATGTTTTTTTTGGGGTATAGCAATTTTAAATCTTCCCAAGTCGGGTATGTCAATTTCAGGGTCAGCGCTGTCTAAATGGTGGAGAGTTCCATTTAAAATATTTGTTGTCCCGACAAACTTGGCAACAAAAGAGGAGTGGGGAAACTCGTAGATTTCCTTAGGGGTGCCGATCTGCTCGATCTCCCCTTTATGGTTCATGATCGCCATACGGTCTGCAACGGTAAGGGCTTCGAACTGATCGTGCGTGACATAGACAAAGGTGGTTTTAAGCTTATCTTGGAGCTCAATAAGCTCGATGAGCATTTTTTCTCTTAGCTTAAAGTCAAGGGCGGCTAGAGGTTCATCTAGTAGGAGGACATCGGGTTCGTTGACAATGGCCCTGGCAAGCGCAACTCTTTGTTGTTGCCCTCCTGAGAGCTGGCTGGGGAGCTTATACATATGCTTTTCAAGGTGGAAAGCTTCTAGGATTTTAAAAACTTTCTGTTCAATGACTTGCTTAGGCAATTTGTTTAGTTTTAAGCTGTAGGCAATATTGTCAAACACATCAAGGTGGGGGAAAAGGGCATAGTTTTGAAATACGATATTGATCGGCCTTTCGTGGATGGGAACGTCTGTGATATCTTCATCGCCCAAAAAGATCTTTCCTGCATCGGCATTTTCTAGCCCTGCAATGAGCCTTAGAAGAGTCGTTTTTCCGCACCCAGAAGGCCCTAGAAGGGCAAAGAATTTCCCTGCCGGGATGGTAAGGCTAATGTCATTGATGACTTGCCCACCAGAAATCGCCTTTTTCAGATTTTGTAGCTTAATACTTCTCATGCTGAAAGTTTACTGCTTGTGCAATTAAATTCCAGGAGAATTCTTGAACCTCTGGATAAAAACTTATATTTTCAGTTATCTTACAAAGATACGGGGAAAAAATGGAAAAGCAAAAAGTTGTTATTATTGGATCTGGGCCAGCGGGATATACCGCTGCTATATATGCTGCAAGAGCAGATCTTGCTCCTCTTCTGTATGAAGGTTTCTTTTCAGGCCCTTCAGGAGGGCAGCTCATGACCACAACGGAAGTGGAAAATTACCCTGGGTTTCCAAAAGGGATCACAGGTCCTGAACTCATGGAGGCCTTTAGGTCTCAGGCAGCTCGCTTTGGAACCAAGATTTTAACAGAGGATGTGCAGTCAGTGGATTTTCAAAAATATCCTTTTTTAATCACAGCTAAATCAGGCGCTGTGTCTGCACAATCTGTGATCATTGCAACAGGAGCTACGGCACGTAGGTTAGATGTGCCAGGAACAAAAGAGGGGGAGTTTTGGCAAAAAGGGGTGACAGCTTGTGCTGTTTGTGATGGGGCAATGCCTATTTTTAGAGAGAAAGATCTCTACGTAGTTGGTGGAGGGGATACGGCAGTAGAAGAGGCGATCTTTCTTACAAAGTTTGGAAGAAAGGTATTTATCGTTCACCGTAGAGACTCTTTAAGGGCCTCTAAAATCATGGGAGATCGGGCGCTTTCCCATCCCAAAATAGAGATCTTATGGAACCACGTCTTAGAGCGTGTTGAAGGAGATTCTGTTGTGCGCTCTGTGACAATTAAGGATATCCAGACAAATAAAACTTCAAAGCGTGAGGCAGGCGGTGTCTTTTTTGCAATCGGACATGAACCCAATACGGGTTTTTTGAAGGGACAGCTTGAGCTACATCCTAATGGGTATATCAAGGTAGAGCCAGGTACATGTCGAACGAGTAAAGAGGGTGTTTTTGCAGCTGGCGATGTGCAAGATCATGTATATAGGCAAGCAGTTACAGCTGCTGGGACAGGCTGTATGGCGGCCCTTGAATTAGAGCGATGGCTTTCTGCTAAAGAGAATATGCATGTATAAAACGCTTTTATTTCTCGTGTCTCCCTGCCTTCTTTTCTCTTTAGATAGAGAGCCGTGGTTTACAGACCTCTGGGAATTTAATTTCCGTCCCGGATATACCTACAGTTACTACCCTTCTGTTCAGGGGGCTATTCAAAAGCACCAGAAGATATCGCATGACAATTTTTTAACATTTGATTTGGGAGTGTGTCCGTTAGAGTTTCTATCTATAGATGTTGACATGCAATTTGCAGATACGCCCATCCAAAAGATGGGCTATCGGAGTTCTGCGCTCCAAGTGAGATACCAATGGCTGGACGATGTTGTAGGAGACTTTGCAACGATCACGACAGGGGCTGATGTTAGGGGCGTTTCAGAGACATAGTTTAAAAGATCCCAGCTGTCCCTACCACTCTGACATCAATGGGGAGCTAAATCTTGCTGTAGGAAAAGAGTGGACAAGTGATAACTATTGGGGATTTAGAACATTCGGATATGGGGCAGGGGGCCTTGCAAATCACGGCTCTGGCTGGCTCCTGTATCTCGTCTCTATCCAGACCAATATTCAGAACCGCCACCGCTTTAGCATATTCAATGAAGGCTACTTTGGTTTTGGCCGGAAAGAAACCCTAAACATCGACC
This sequence comes from Rhabdochlamydiaceae bacterium, assembly GCA_047459655.1. Taxonomy (GTDB): domain Bacteria; phylum Chlamydiota; class Chlamydiia; order Chlamydiales; family Rhabdochlamydiaceae; genus CANJJB01. The sequence goes on along the minus strand of JAJREF010000001.1, from coordinate 440,421 downwards.
GCTTCCACGGCTACGGTTCCATCCACCACCAGTCGCTTGATGTGGGCGCAAAATATTCCTATGTCTTTCCTGTCTGGGGTCACCTCACATTCATGTACACGCGCCGGGTGTACGCGAAGCTTTTTCCTGAAAGGGCAAACTTTTTTACTGTCAGCTACACGCTTCCTTTTTCTTTTTTCTAACCCATCTTACCCGGAGAGAAAATCGAGAGTCACTTCACAAAACTCTTTCGGATTTTCAAGGGGAGCTACGTGCCCTATTTTTTGAAAGACATGGAGTTTAGCTTGAGGGATGTTTTTTGCCATAGCTTCTGCCTCCTTTGGAGGGCATAATCGATCTTCGCTGCTAGCAAGGATGAGAGGTTTGGTTGTAATCTTAGAATACCAGCTACTCGAATCAAAGTGTGTGAGGGCTTCACACTGCTTGGAGAGTCCTTCGATGGTTGGAAGGTAGGGCTGCCCTGCTTGGAGTTGAAGGAATAACTCACACAGTTGAGGGTTATTCAGCCACTGATCCGACATGAGCCAAGGCAGAACCGTTTGGGAGGCTTTGTACATCGACACGCCATCTCTGTACAAGCTAAGAAAGGCATGTAGTGCAGCTGTAGCGGCTGTAGCTAATTTCATAAACGTTTGCGCAAATATTGTTCTATTCACTTTTTGAGGATGCTGGTGGGCGATGATTTGAGCAACGGCTGATCCCATCGAATGGCCGAGGATATGGGGTCTTTTAAGATCTAATTTTTCAATCAGGTGAAGAACATCATTTGCTAGATCTTGTGTGGTGAATGAATCTTTCGGACAATCACTTCTTCCAATCCCTCGATGATCGAACATTACGAGTTGAAAGTGACTTGCAAGGGTTTTACGGATTGTTTCCCAAAAACATAGATCGCATCCATATCCTGCAATCAAAACAAGAGGAGGTCCTTCTCCTTCAACTTCGTAATATAGATGATTTGTATTTATCAATAGTGAGGGCATTTTTTACCTGATATAACATGTTATCCCAAACAGCGGAAGATGTTTTTGACAACAAAGCGTGTATGTGCAGAATTTCTGGAATGACAAATACATTCCTTCCAAAGATAACAGGGGAAGCTCCGAAGGCTCCGCCTTTTGAGCTATCTCTTAGAAAGAACTATGTCGAGCAACGAGTATGGGCAGAGGGTGAAAAGACAAACTGTTTTCGTATTTATGGGAAAGAGCTAACCGAGTATCCCTTAGCCATTGATTATTACGCAGGGCGCTTTTGCGTGCAGTATTTTGCGCGTGGGCGTGGAGATGAGAATCCCCTATGGAGTTAGAGGAAAAGGTTGTTCGGACATTGTGTAAAATTTTTGGAAACAAACCTGACGTGATCTATTGGCGGACGCGTGCAAAGAGCAAGCAAACGCGGCAATATGAGAAAAGGGATCAATCGGAAGAGTTTTTTACAGTCTACGAAGCTGGGGTTAAATTTAAAGTTAATCTGCGCGATTATTTAGATACGGGATTGTTTTTAGACCATCGCACAACACGTCAGTTAGTAGCTGCCGCATCTAGAGGCAAGCGCCTACTGAATCTCTTTGCCTATACGTGTTCCTTTAGTGTACACGCTGCGGTTTTAGGGGCCACATTTACTAAAAGCGTTGACATGTCCAATACTTACACGCTATGGGGAGAGGATAATTTTTTGCTCAATGAGCTTTCCCTAAAAAACAATCCCATTATCCGCGCCGACTGCCTCAAATTTTTAGGGGAGGAAGTTCGTTCTCATGAAAAATATGACGTGATTGTCATTGACCCGCCCACGATCTCTCGCTCTAAGAAGATGGATCAGTTATTTGATATTCAATATGATTATGTATTTTTGATCACAAGTAGCTTAAAGCTGCTGAGCAAGGGCGGTGTTATCTTTTTTAGCACCAATTCCCATAAGTTTATTTTCGATCCGAGCCCTTTTAAAATGTGCTCAATAAAGGAGATATCAGAGCAGACGATCCCTCCTGATTTCCGCGATCCAAAGATCCATCGCTCCTGGACAATACAAATCTAACTCTCCGTTCTTGGCATTGCTTTTGCCCCATTACCCTCAATGTATCCTACAACTGCTTCTACTGTATCGCCAACTACCACTTCTAATTTATCGGTCACTGCCACATATTGATCTGGAAATAAAAGGTCTGCCGTAGAAAGAAAGCCACGTTTATTTACAAGAGCTTGGCGACTGATTTGATCAGAGGGTTTCTCTCCACAGTAAACATAAGCAACAAAAATCTGGGTCCAACCCTTAGCCTCTGTAGTTGGGATTTGTGTCCATGTTCTACTATTTCCTAACGTTTGTGTTGTTTCTCCTGATTGTAGCTGAATTTTGCCTCCGGATAACCCTTCTGCAATTCTTCCTAAATAATCTCCTACCCATATTTCATGTCTGGGGGTAGCGATGTGTTTTCCTTCGACCTGTCTAACATTGAGGTGGCCGGGCAAGCACGCCTTTCCTATTTCTTCAGCTTGTCTTTCTGAAACATCTAAATCCCAGCGGTTTTCGGGGGCGTAATTGTTTTTATAAGCGTCAGATCCTATGATGTGAACAGGGATGACATTCATTTCTTTCCTCCAGAAAATTTTGCTACTCATTATCTTAAGGCTCCATAAAATTGTCAATTCAAATAAGATGTCTTGTATGTTCCAGAAGTTAAAGTTTTTAGTGTTGTTGTGTTTATGTGCAGCCCCCTGTTTTGGATTAAATAGCGATACTCTATCTCTTGAGGAAAAAGTGGGACAACTTCTAATGGTCCACTTTCAAGGAGAGGTTGCTAATGAAGATGCAAGAGTGCTTATTCAGGACATGAAAGCTGGGAGCATCATCTATTACAACTGGTCAAATGGGCTCACATCTCCTGAGCAAGTGAAAACACTGAGTGAAGGGCTCCAAAAGCTTGCGAAGGCAAATCAGACACCTATTCCTCTTCTTATTGCCACAGATCAAGAAGGAGGCCGTGTTTGTAGGCTAACACAAGGATTTACAGTTTTTCCTGGAAACAAAGCATTGGCAATGACAGGTGATCCAACTCTCGCAGAAGAGGCGGCATTTGTGATGGGGCGAGAATTAAAGGCGGTCGGAGTTAATATGAACCTGGCTCCTGTTATAGATGTCAACATTAACCCCCAAAATCCTGTGATTGGGACACGATCATTTGGAGATGATCCTAAGATTGTAGCAGCTTTTGGGAAGAAAGCCCTATCTGGATACAGAAGAGCTGGCATTATAGCCACGCTTAAACATTTCCCAGGCCATGGTGATACAGCTATTGATTCTCATGAAGCTTTGCCTGTAGTGACTAAAGAAATAGGGGAATTAAAAAGATGGAGCTTTTTCCTTTTGAGGAACTTGCGCCTTTTGCACCAGCTATCATGACTGCACATATTGTTGTTCCTGCGTTAGATCCTGAGCATTGCTCCACGCTTTCTAAAAAAACCCTTTCTTATTTAAGAAATGAAATGGGCTTTCGGGGAGTGATTATTTCTGACTCTCTCGTTATGGAAGGGGTTCTTAAAAAGTGCCACACAGTGGATGAAGCTGCTGTTCAAGCTCTAGAAGCAGGATGTGATATCTTAATCTTAGGGGGAAAGTTATTAGTCGGAACGCATAAAAATTTTGAGCTAAGCGTGAATGATATGAAACGCATTCATGGTAGTATTGTACAAGCTGTTAAAAGTGGACGTCTTTCGGAAGAATTTATAAATCAAGCTGTTGAAAGAGTCTTGAAACTTAAAAACTCACATTAGGGCTTGTAAATAAATTAATCGACGGTTGTAGTCCAAATAGCAACAGCCGTTGCGTAGTTATTGCAATGGCTAATGGAAAGGAGGATTTGAGGGGAGTCAAACCTGCCTTTTGCAGCAGGGGAGAAAAGAACTTCTGGCTTGCCCTCAGCATCGTTGAGGATTTCAATGTCTTGCCACGATATGAGCTTCCCAATCCCACAGCCAAGTGCTTTAGTGATTGCTTCTTTAGCAGAGAATCTGCCGGCAAAATGGGGGATGGGGTCTTTTTTATTAAGGCAGTATAACTGTTCTTTAGGGGTGAAGAGGCGATTGAGAGCTTTCTTGTCATGAGTTTGGATCAATCTCCGCACTCTAGCGATCTCTACAATATCGTTGCCCAACCCTTTAATAAGAGATTTATTTTCCATCATGATATGACTCTTCTCCGGCATAGGCAGGGTCGATGTCTTCTTCTGTAGCATTGCAGAAGATCATCCGTCCAGAAGAGGTGTGTTTAACGGATAACACTCTAGCATCGATGGTTTCACTGATATAATCACCGCCCCCATTGATCACAACCATTGTTCCATCTTCTAAGTAGCCAACACCTTGACGGGGCTCTTTTCCGAAGCGCTGAACTTTGATCTTAATCACTTCACCTGTCTGCATGAGAGGTTTTAAGGCGTTGGATAATGAGTGTATGTTGATAACGGTGATCCCTTCGATAGAGGAGGTTTGCACGCGCGAGATATCAGCGCTTAGAATATTAGCATCCAAAAGTCTAGCAAGGCGCACGAGTTTACTCATAGGATCTTTGATCTCAGGAAAGTCTGTTTCATTGAATCTGAGTTCAAGATGGGAGATGTTTTCTAGCTTTTTAATCACATCGAGGCATCTGCGCGCTTTGGTCTTACCATGTTCATCATCCATTTCATACTGAGTATAGAGTTCTTTGATGAGAAACCTAGGAACAACCATTTGGTAATCCAAAATACCTGTACACGCAAGATCGATGATGCGGAGGTCAGATAGAACGGAGACATCGATGATAAGGTCTTTCTTTTTCTGAGCAACTTGTGTGAAGCGTACAAAGGGGATGCTGATGTGCAGCTCTTCGCTGGTCCTTAGTGTGACAATTGTTCCTAGATAGACGCCTAAGAGAAGAAGGGCAGTTTCTAGGAGTTCTCTTGTGAAAGGTTGTACAACGATGGAAAAGGCGCTGATTTGTAAAACAGCCCCTAGGATAAGTACAAGAGATTTCCCCATGAGGTAGCCGATCAACATGCCAAGCAGAGCGATGTTAAAAGAGCGGAGATGGAATCTTCGTAGAAAAATATCGATACCAACAAAGAGAGCTCCCAATCCAAGGCCCAAGGAGACTCCAATGAGAGCACTGACTATGGGGGCGTTATTGGATCCCCTAAATAGCATGAAAATAGTCATGAAGATGACACTTAGCCCCACAACAAAAAACCTTAAGAAACTGATAGCATTATTCATTTTTATAACCCGGTTAGATGAGGAGCCTTTGGACAACTCATTTGTCGAATCTTCCTGCCAATTTTTGCGCATACTAGATTTTTCAAATATGCTAACGTTCTGCATGTTAGCTGCGTTCTCTAAAATCTTCGTCTTCGAAAAATTGGTCAGCAATCTCCAGGAAAGCACTTATCCAGAGGTTCCATAACAACATTCTAGATAGGGCTATATTTTTGTCGACAAAGTTAAAACCAATCTTTATACTAGCGGGCATATGCAATATTCTCATCGAACATGGATCATTATATCGGGGTTGATTTGGTGTGCAGTTGGTGTTCTTTTATTGATAAAAGGATTAACCTATATCGTGATGGCTGCAGCAGCTCCAGAGGGTTCCCACCCACTGTTTAGTTCTATTGCCGCTTTTACGGGTACTGTTGAGCAAGCGGCTCTCTTTCTCATTTCACTTGGTCTTTTGGTCGGATTCATTAAAGGTCGGTATGTGCTCTCTAAAACGGTCAGCAGAATCACAAAGAGGATCCTCTCTTTGAATGACCCAATTGATTGGAAGGATGTTTATCCTAAAAGTTATTATATACTTATTTTCTCTATGATGTTGATTGGCGTGTTGTTTAAATGGCTTCCTATTGGATTTGCCATCAAAGGTTTTGTCGATGTGGCTATTGGCTCTGCTCTGATCAATGGAGCCCTTCTCTATTTTAGAAAGGCTATGGCCTACAGCAGGATTACTAAGTGATGTACTGGGATCCTTCCCCTGAACTTTTACCTTTTAATATTCCTTTTTTGGGAAGACCTATCCTCTGGTATGGGTTTTTGTTTGCGCTCGGCTTTTTTTTTGCATATCTTGTCCTCGTTACCATTCTAAAAAAAGGAATTCATAGAGAGCGGGCTAAGTTTTTAGCTGAAAAGCTGAGTTTCTATGTTGTTATAGGGACGGTGATAGGCGCTAAGCTAGGAGATTTTTTCTTTTATCAAGACTGGCACGATCCTCTCTCTTTTTAAGATATGGGAACGGGGGCTTGCAAGTCATGGCGCTATGTTGGGCATTTTCATATCTCTCTTTCTTTTTTTAAAAAATACCAAAAAACGATCCCTTCTCTTTCTTGGAGGCGTTTATTAGACTGGGTAGTTGTTGTAGGAAGCCTTGTAGGAGCTTTTATCAGAGTTGGAAATTTTATCAATCAAGAAATTCTTGGTAAAGTTTACCCATGTTCCATGGGCGGTTGTGTTTGGACATCCCATTGATGGTAGCTTGCCTGCTCCTCGTCATCCAGTCCAACTCTATGAAGCAGCTTTTTATCTTTTTACCTTTGTATTTTGTTACTTTCTCTATCAGACTAAAAAATGGCCAGATGGAAAGCTAGCAGGGCTTGGGTTGGCTGCTGTCTTTTCTTTTCGTTTTTTTGTTGAATTTTTCAAAGAGGAACAAAGCTCTTGGATGTCTGCGCACTCCCTACTCAATATGGGTCAAATTTTAAGCCTGCCGTTCATTATTTTCGGGCTTTATCTCTTCTTCAAACCTTTGTTGCATTCTTCGAAATAGCATTCTGCAGCTCTCTTGGTCGATAGGTACAAGGGGGATAGCTTGCTTGCAGAGCTCTTCTGCAAAAGTAATGGCTTTTTCTTCTCCAAGAGGCATGATGTTCATAAAGTGCCACTCTAAAAAACGGTCAATAGAAGATTCCTCAGGTGAAGAAAACAGCGCATACCAGGCGTATTTATATAAAATAGCTGTTCTTGAAGCAACTTGGGGCGCATAGGGGGTTTGTTCTGGGTATGCACGGAGATAGGCTTGTGTTGCATCTGAGATAAAATTTGCATGAGAAGAGTTTATGTGTGTTTTTTTAAGCTCGCAGATCAAGGCAAGCAGGGTATTATCAGAATCTAAGTGGAGCCATCTACAAACGAGATCTCCTTGCATTGTCCATAGAGGGATTTTTTTTTCGATGATGAGCCATTGTTTAGCATCTGTCAGTTCTTTTGCTCTTCTAAAAAATTGTACAGTTGTGTGCACAATGCTAGAGAAATTAAGTTTAGGGTTGTCAATCACAATATTGCCTATTTCTTCTTCAATTTTTAGACCGATATGGTAAGGCAGCTCATTGAGAAGAGCCTCTTCCTTGCTTAAAATTTTCCAGATGATCATCTCTAGGTGATCAAAAGATAGTTCAGGAAGGAGTTTTGTTGCCTCGTATGAGTCTTGGATAGCCTGAGAAAGGTTATCTGTATGAGAGTCTTGAAGAAGTCTTGTTTCTTGGGAGAAGAATGCCATGATTGACTGATTAAGATGAAGGCTGTCTAAATTTACCAGATTTTTAGGGAGCTTAGAGGCAAGCGTATAAAAAGCCATTAATCTGCGTGCGCAGTCAGATAAGTTAAAGGCAATCGATGTTTTTTTATATAAAGTTAAGTGTTTCCGAATGAAAGTGATGATCGCATCTTTTTCTTCAGAGCTATAGAGCTTATGGAAAGAAGAAGAGGGATAGAGTTTTTCTGCAAGCAATGCAGATAGATGTACAGTGATTCTATCAAGAGATGTTAAATTGGGTAGATCTTGGAGAGAATGCAGCGTTTCTTTCACATAGGCTTCTAGCTCTTTGTGCGTAGCCTGAGGATTTTTGCCGCTGACTTCTAATAGGGTTTTAATGATGAGCTTATCCCACTTATCCATCTCATCGTGAGGGCTATTCATTTTTTTAGCGCCTCTGCAGAAAGAAGATGCTTTTGCGCAAACCAGATTGTTTTTGCTAGCTGATCTAAAAGAGGGCGTACGCCGTCTAAGGTAGCTACACAGTCACTAATTTTCATTGCCAGTTGATAAGCATATTGGTAAGGATAAAAATCGGAAGGGCCCTTGAGCTGCAAGTATTGTTTTAAGTTTTCTTTGATCAGAAAAGAGACATTCAGTTTCCCTTCATTTGTGAGCGCTTCTTTTTGTGATTGGATTTGTTCGGTGTAGTAGACAATTTTTTTCCATGTCTTACGAAGAGCATTTACACCGAGTTTGTAGTTGGGAAATTTTTTCTGAAATTCAGGCGTGATTTTTGCAATCAATTTCTCTTGCAAATACATTGACCATTTCTTGATGAATCCTGATTCTTTACATTCCTCTTTGATTTTTTGAGATAGAAATAAACTCAAGTCAGAATAAGGGTCATGAAAATCGGGTGCATCATCCAAAGGGTGGAGAAACCTATTTAGATCCTCTCCTCTTTTAGAAGAAATATGTAACCCCGATTTCCTTATCTGAGAAGACTCAGGCCAGAAACTATCGGAAGAGGACTCTGAAGCTGGATGCTCTGCCATAAGAATACCTCCGTAATAACCTAAGGAACTGGGCAAGAATAATTGCTGCTTTTTCAAAACACGCTGACTTATGCAACGGTCTCAACCCATGTTTTGATTTCCCCTTCCTTGAGGTCGCTTGAAAGTTCTTGTGGCCTCAAAGAAAAATCAAAATGCAAGTTAAGGAACCTCTGGACAAGTCATTCGCCGAATCTTGCCACCAATTTTGCGAATACTAGATTTTTCAAACTCGCTAACATTCTGCATGTTAGCTGCGTTTTCCAAAATCGTCGTCTTCGAAAAATTAATCAGCAATCTCCGACAAAGCACTTGTCCAGAGGCTCCTTAAGGAACCTCTGGACAAGTCATTTGCCGAATCTTGCTGCCAATTTTTGCGAATACTAGATTTTTCAAACTCGCTAACATTCTGCATGTTAGCTGCGTTTTCCAAAATCGTCGTCTTCGAAAAATTGATCAGCAATCTCCGACAAAGCACTTGTCCAGAGGTTCCTTAATGAGGTAATCCCGAAATTCGACGAACCCTGAGTTTTGCAACTACCTCTAATATTCTGTATTAATAGATGGGTTTTTTTTATTCAATCACAATCTTCTTGCAATGATTTAAGTAAGTTTATACCATTCGTAACAAATAACATCATATTTCAGCCGCGTGAAAGCTGCCGTAATTTGTTGCTAACGGTATTATCTAAGTTCATAAGGAGTATTGCAATGAATCAAACAACTATAGCGGGACATTTAGGAGCAGATCCAGAAGTGCGTTTTACATCTTCTGGAAAAAAGTGACAACATTGAGGGTTGCCGCTCGTGTGAGAAGAGGTGGCAAAGATGAAACAGTTTGGTGGAGAGTTTCTGTGTGGGGAGAAGAGTTCGACAAAATGATTCCTTACTTCAAAAAAGGAAGTCCTATTGTTGTGGTAGGAGAGATGAACAAGCCAGAGATTTTTACAGATCGAGATGGACGCCCTCAAGTGTCAATGAGCTTAACTGCATTGAACATCATGTTTAGCCCTTTTGGTAAACCAGATTCTCCAGGTTCAGAAAGCCGTGACCATCATGATGCTCCTCATGAATTCGCGGGTGCAGCAGCAGTTCAATCTAAAGAGTTCGGAGAAGGGAAGAAAACCTCTTCTTTCGAAGATGATGAGGTACCATTCTAGTGCATCTATCATCTGTAGAAAATTTCAATAAGAGAAAGAGGCAGATCTCATTGTTGTTCCTTTTTGGCAAACAGAGAAGGGAGCAAAGCTTGCATGTGCAAAGAATCCTTTTGAGTCTTTTTATGCACATGCGTTAAAAAGTGGAGATTTTAAAGGGAAAGAAGGGGAAATCCTTCCTCTCTATCCTGCAAAAGAGAAGGAAGATCGGCTTCTTTTGCTCGGTCTTGGAAAAGAGAAAGAGTGTTCTTCAGAAAAGTTGCGAAAAGCCTATGCGCATGTCACAAAGTTTTGTAAGCAGAAAAAGCTCAAAAGCCTCAATGTCGTATTTCCTGAGATGAAACACTCTTCTGCAGAAGCTTCTTTAGAGGGTATCTTGCTTGCTAATTACGCCTTTGATCATCTGAAATCTTCTAAAGAAGACTCCTCTGTTTTGCTGGAAAAAATTGTTCTGATAGGTGTTTCTGAAGCAGAGTTAACTGCGTGTAAACGTCGGCAGCAGATTGTAGAGGCTGTGAATTTTGCTCGCGACCTGGTCAATGGGAATGCAGATGATGTCACTCCCCAGATGCTTTCTAAAACAGCCAAACAACTAGAAAAAGAGTTCTCCTCTGTAAAAACAACTGTATTTGATAAAAAACGGATTGAGAAAGAAAAGTTAGGACTCCTTCTTGCCGTCAGCAAAGGATCCGCAGTCGACCCTGCATTTATCATTGTTGAGTACAAAGGTAAGCCTGGATCTTCTGAGAAAGTTGCACTTGTTGGCAAAGGCGTGACCTACGATACGGGGGGACTTAATCTCAAACCAACGGGTTCCATGGAGACAATGAAAGATGACATGTCCGGAGCTGCTGCCGTTTTAGGGACAATTAAAGCTATCGCGACTCTCCGCCTAAAGGTAAACGTTGTCGGGATCATCTCGTCAACAGAAAATGCCATTGGCCCTGATAGTTATAAGCCAGGCGATGTCTACAAGAGTTACGAAGGAACAACAGTAGAAATATCTAATACCGACGCAGAGGGAAGACTCGTGCTTGCCGATGCCCTTGCTTACGTTCAAAAACATTACGCTCCGAAAAAGATCATCGACCTTGCCACCTTAACAGGAGGGATCATCATTGCTCTTGGAGAAGAGGTAACAGGTCTTTTTTCGAATGATGACAAGCTTGCTAAAGATCTCATAGAAGCAGGTCAAACATCTCACGAAAGAGTTTGGCGCCTCCCAGTCTACCCAGAGTATAAAGAAGCCCTTAAGTCGAAGATTGCCGATATCAGAAACTCTGCCGATAGAAAAGCAAGCTCTATCACAGGTGCTATGTTTTTACTCCATTTTATCAAGGATGTTCCTTGGGCGCATTTAGACATTGCAGGCACTGCCTTTTTAAGCAATGCCAAAGACTATCACCCCACCAATGCAACAGGTGTAGGCGTACGTCTTTTGACAGAATTCTTAAGTAGCAATTAATTCTGCGCTCCTCTACTTTTTGAGAGAGAGGAGTATCATGACAGAGTTTGTCAATCTCAAAATTGTTCTTATCTTAGCAATGGCCTTTTCCTCAGCGGCCTTGCTTGGCTACCTCGCTTATAAAATTCACCTATCACCGATTGTTGGATACCTGGCGGCAGGCTTTGTTATTGGCCCTTATTGCCCTGGTTTTGTGGCAGATTTTCAAGTCGCTGAACAACTCGCAGAAATTGGTGTTGTCCTGATGATGTTTGGTGTAGGAATGCACTTTAAACTGAAAGACTTACTCCGCGTGAAACGGATTGCCATTACAGGAGGAATTATACAGATGCTCCTGACAGCAACGGCTGCAACAGCATTTCTACATAATCTCGGCTGGCCCTTTACTTCAAGCGTTCTATTTGGGCTTTCTATTGGTCTTGCAAGTACAGTAGTTCTTGTGCGAGTATTAACAGATAATAATCTTCTTACAACTCAAGCTGGACATATATCTGTAGGCTGGTCAATTGTTGAAGATTTTATTACCGTTATTATTCTGCTTTTGATTCCTATTTTTGTAGAGTCCGCTCAAATTCAAACAGCTTCTTTCAGAGAGATCGGGCTTACAATCGCTATTTTAGTGTGCAAATTTTTGCTTCTTATGATGTTCATGTTCACTGTAGGACAAAAAGCTGTTGCGTTTATTCTTTTTCGCTTGGGGAAGTTTCAATCGCACGAACTTTTTACTCTTGCTATGCTGGCCTTGACTTTTTGGCATTGCCGTTGGCTCTGCACTTCTTTTTGGTACATCAATTGCTCTTGGTGCTTTTATTGCAGGGATGGTGATTGGTCAGACCTCGGTGCGTAACCTTGTTACAGATAAAGCAATACTGAAAAGATGCATTTGTGGTGATCTTCTTTATTTCTGTGGGTATGCTATTCAATCCTTTTGTTGTTGTGCAGAATCTATACCTTTTTTTGCAACACTTTCAATGATTTTGATCATTAAGCCCACGGCTGCCTTCGTTATTTCAATGATCTTTAAAAAGCCAATTTTGGTTTCCTCTACCGTTGCACTCGGGCTTGCTCAAATTGGGGAGTTTTCCTTCATCCTCGCAGAAGTTGCAAGAAAGCTCCATATTTTTTCGAATGAAGGCTATGACGTAATTGTAGCCTGTGCTCTTGCTTCAATCTGTATCAACCCGCTTCTGTTCAAGCTTCTCAGTAGGTACCATGCACGGCAGTAAACCCCTTTCTTTTCGGTTACAGGTTTCTTCAAAGGAAGCAGGCATGAGGCTTCTTGCTTTTTTGCGCAAACACTGCAGCGAGCACTCATCTGTGAAAGGACTAAAACGGGCAGTAGAAAGTAAAGGATGTAAGATCAATGGGCGTGTGGAGACCTTTTCTACTAGAATTTTGTCGGCACAAGATATTGTTCAGCTTGAGATAGCGCCCAAGGAAAAGAAGAGCCCTCTTGTTTTTCTATATGAAGATGCAGACATCATTATATGTGACAAACCTTCTGGGCTTGTTTGCGAGGCAAAGAATTTTCCAGCAAAGCTAGTGCATCGATTGGATAAAGAAACATCGGGAGCTCTTATTTTAGCAAAAAGAAAACCATTTATAAGAAAATGGTGACTCTTTTTCTGAAAAGAAAGTCAAGAAGCAGTACCTAGCTCTTGTAGCTGGTGAGATAAAAAAAGAGGGCAAAATCCATAATCGTTTATCTAAACAACATGAATACCAAGGGCAAACTATTTATGGATCGTCCAAGAAAAGGGAAGAAGCAATCACCCTTTGGAAATGTTTGGGTCATAACAAGGGAGTCTCTATCCTATTGTGTGAACCTATTACGGGAAGATAACGCATCAGATCCGAGTCCATTTAAAGGAGCTCGGGCATCCTATTTTGGGAGATTATCAATATGGGAACAACTTTCAGCTGCCGATTCAGCCAAAACGTCATCTATTACATGCTTTTAAGCCACCCCTTCCCCATCCACAGACAGGTGTCCTTCTAGAAGTTACAGCACCTATTCCTAAGGATTTTTTAGAAGTATTCCAGTTTGTCCCACTCACTTTCCTTTTTCCATAAGATGAGTTGCAGATTTGATCTTTTCTCTAGCTTTAGACATTACTTGTGAGAGTTCTTCTAGATCTATGAATGGATCTTTCTGCTCAATCCGTGCGTGGGCTGCTACAAAAGCAGAGTTAAAACTTTCTATAAACTTATCGTTATCATCTTTGAATAAATGTGACAAATTTTGTCGATAGGGAGGAAATTCCATATCAACAAACCTCTCATACAATTCTAGATATACCCTATTTTCCATAGGGTCATTGTCTTTACTTACAAGTGCAAGTGTAAGGCGGGCTATTTGGATAAATTTTTTACGGGCTTTTTCAGGAACTGATCCAGCTAAAAAGCAGTGGTAATTTAAATCATGAAATAGAAAAGTCTTTTTATCAGGAACTGGAAATCCATCTGCAGTTTCAGGGCAAGTTATGTTGTCAAAAGGGAGCATGACATCCCGATGCTGAATTTCTTCAAGTTGTCCTGGAGTAGAAAGCCCCATGACAAAATGAGGTTGAATGTAGTCTCTGCAGGCAGTCTTTAAAAATTTGTCGATAACGCCTACAGGCGCAGTCATGACTTTTTTTTGACCGTTTTTGTCTGTAAATCGTGAAAATAGATTAATACCAGTATTAACATAAATAGCATCTCTTATCGTTGGATCATCATGTTTAATCGGCGTATCTCTCACTACAAAGATAACTTGTTCTAAGGGGGCTAATGGTGCCTTTTCAGAATTTTTTTGAGGTTCCAGTGCATTTATAAAACGCGTAAATTGGTCATCTGTAATAATTGACTTTGTATGTTTAGGTGAAGTGCTTAAAAAGGTCTGTTGCATTGCATCAGAACAATCAGGATTAATTGATCCATTAGAGAGGAAAATAGGCATGATTTGAATCTTATCCCTTCCATAAAGTTTAACCATTTCTAGATAGATTTGGATTGTAACAAACTCTTCAATTGAGATTTTGCTGATGATGTAGTGCAACTAAGGTAGTAGTAGGGAAGATTAGGATTGTTAAAGATAGGATCTTCCCAATTTCCTGTCTTTGCAACATCTGATAGATGTGCAACTTCTGTGTCAATGTCAGGAAGAGATTCTAAGGCAGCGTAGAGAGAATCTTTTTCTTTTGTAGTTAATCGGCATGTGAGTTCTCCTGTTTCAACCCAATCCCGGGTTGGAAGAGAGAGTTGTTGTAGAGCTTTTAAAGGAGAACTCAATTTTATAGGTAAAGGGTCATTTACACCCTTTGGAGTTTCGATTCTGCTATTGAATACGCTCTTGATCTTCTTGTTGAGACCTGAATTTGGTGTTACGGGCGGGCTAAAAGAGTGGCTTTCTTGAGTAGAAGGATTTTTACTAACAGAATCATCGCGTATGTCCATACAAATCTCCTTATAGAATGAATCTCACCCTTTAAATCGCTAAAACGGTGCTTTTTTGCAGATTTTATCTTTTGCAAGTACCTCTCTTAATTCTGACTCTTAGCAAAGCTAGGCAAAGTTATCAAATATTATTTTTAAAAAAGCGAAAAGGGTCTCAGCATGTATTTGCGATATTTAGATGGTTGTGGTATCATTGCCCCCAATGCTAAAAAAATTTTTAATCGTTAAAACATCCGCTATTGGGGATATTATTCAGTCTTTTCCAGTCATTGAATATCTCCATAAAAAATTTCCTGGATGTGTCATTGATTGGGTGGTTGAAAAACGTTATGCAGATCTCTTAACTTCTCACCCCCATATCAACAAAGTTTTTCTCATAGATAGTTACGATTGGCGTAAAAAATGGTCCCGTCTTTCGACCTTCAAAGAGCTCTTTGCGTTTAGAAATAAGTTAAAAATGGATGCTTACGATGCTGTATTTGATTTGCAAGGCAATACAAAATCAGCGCTTATAACGCGGTGGAGCAAAAGCTGTGTAAAAATAGGATTTGGGTGGAAATCGGTTCCTGAAAAGCTCAATCTTTTAGTAACGACCCACCGTTTTAACGTTCCCTGTAATGTAAATATTCAGCAACGCTATCTTTCTTTAGTGCAAAGCTATTTTCAAGATAAAATTTCTTTTATTCCTCAAGGCATTTCTCTACACTTGTCTCCACAAGAAGAGGATGCATTATCTACCTTTAATCTTTTTTCTACCATGAATATCATGGTTGCTTTTGGCTCCAAATGGGATAACAAGCAGCTCAGCATGGCGACATTAATCCAGTTTTTAAAGAAGATAGAACATGCTTACAAACCCCACTTTTTTTCATTTATGGTAATAGTAAAGAAAAGGAAGAGGCGGAAATACTCGCCCATCTTTTCCCTCAAAGCAGTCGTGCGCTAGGTGGCTTAAGCTTCGCTCTTTGGCAAGCGCTCATGAGTCGCATGGACTGTGTGATTGCAATGGATTCTGCAGCCCTCCACCTGTGTGGCACAACATTGACCCCTTCGTTTAGTGTCTTTGGGCCCTCTGCTGCTTCCATATACAAGCCTTTAGGTTCCCAGCATACTCACGTGCAGGGCTTTTGTCCCTATAAGCAAGAGTTCATTCAACGATGTCCTCTCTTACGCACGTGTAAGACAGGTGCTTGCATAAAAAATCTACAAGCAGAAGAGCTTTTTCAACATTTCAGAGGCCGTTACATGATACCAATCCTCACTGATAAACCGGCATTGTAGCCACGCGAAAGCTCCTTGAGGGATCTCTGGACAAGTCATTTGCCGCATCTTGCTGCCAATTTTTTGCGAATACTAGATTTTTCGAACTCGCTGAACATTCTGCATGTTAGCTGCGTTCTCCAAAATCGTCGTCTTCGAAAAACTGATCAGCAACCTCCGATAAAGCACTTATCCAGAGGTTCCTTAAGGAACCTCTGGACAAGTCATTTGCCGAATCTTGCCACCAATTTTTGCGAATACTTAGATTTTTCGAACTCGCTAACATTCTGCATGTTAGCTGCGTTCTCCAAAATCGTCGTCTTCGAAAATTGATCGGCAATCTCCGACAAAGCACTTGTCCAGAGGCTCCTTAAAATACCGTACGCACAGTGATGGTTTTACGCACCAAGAAAAGAGGTCTCTTCAACAACAAGCTCGAACTGATCGATCCGAATGCTTTCACCAGCGGTGGGAGCATGGCCTAGTTTTTTGGTGACGAGTTCTTCGAGGGTTTCTGTTCCTTGCGCATCAAGGTGGACGTGGTACTCATTATTGAATTCTTGAATTTTTGTGTCTCCAGGAAAAGCTCGATCAACAACAATGTGGTGCATCCTTGGGACAAACTCTCCTATAGACATCCACTCATCCGACTGGCCAAAGATATCATCTACAATTTCATCAAGAGTAAGTATCCCTGTTGCATGGCCTGCTTCATTGAGTACAACGGCAATACTTTGATTATTGCGTTGAAATTGCTTTAAAATCACGATGATCGATTCTTTTTCAGTGATGAACCAAGGAGATTTTGCGTATTCGCGAACTTTTTTATTTTCCGATTGTCTTAAAAGGTCTCGAGGATAGGCGATCGCTACAATGTTTTTAGGGTCTTTGTGGTACATAGGAACAAAAGGGGAATAGGTTGTTGTAAGAAGCCTTCTCATTTCTGATACAGTATAAAAAGAGGGGACGAGCTGGATGGCAGAAAGAGGCTGCATCAGCTCTTTTGCGGTCTTTGTTTTTAATGAGAAAATATTACTGACAATTGTGTCGAATTCCCCTTCTTTTTCTTCCAATATTTTTTGGAGCTCTTCCCTATTTAAATACATGCCGGCATGCTCTGAGCTACCAATAACATAATGAATGCTTTTACATAGCTTGTCAAAAAGCCAGACAACAGGGGTTAAGACAATCGAGGTCGCATATACAATAGGGATCCCTAACATCGCCGCACTCTCTGCGTAGCGCCTTCCAGCAAAAAGAGGCGCAATCTCTGCAAAGATCAGCACAATAAAGACTTGTGTTAAGGGGGCATAATCGGGGCTATATCCCAGCGCCTCGTAAAAACGCCTTGCACACTCAGATCCAAGCTGAAGTGCTGCATTGATGCATATCAAGCAAGTTCCGAAAAAGCGGGCAGGAGATTGAAGGAGTTTATTGATCCAAATCGCTCGCTTATTATCCTTACTGACGTAATACTGAAGCCTGACCTTATTGAAAGAGACGCAAGCCATTTCTACCATAGCAAAAAAACCTTGGACCACTAAGCAGATTAAAATGAGGGTAAAAAAGAATTTCCAGGAGGTATCCATCAGATTTTCCTTAACCTCCGAATATAGACTCTGCGTACGCGTGTAAGATCAGCTGATAAGACGTGGAATAAAAAATGCTCCGTAATTAGCTTGGTGCCGCTTTTAGGAATATCGCCCATTTTTTCTGTGAGATAGCCCCCAATTGTAACCATGTGATTTTCACTCATCAGTGAGACATCAAAAAGTTTTTCAAGTTCGGCAATTTCTAATTTTCCAGAAGCAATGATTACATCTTCTCCCGAGCGTGTATATAAACTTTTATCATCCCGTAGATCGACGATGTCACCGATGATCATTTCTACCAGATCTTCTAAAGCAATGAGTCCGCAGACAGAGCTATACTCATCAACAACAATAGCAAGTGACTCTTGCCTGTCATAAAACTGCCTTAAAAGAACTTTAGAGGGAATTGATTCAGGGGCAAAAAAAGGCTTTTCTAGAATGGGTAAAAGATCTGTTACTGCTTTTATGAGGGGTTTGTGTAGAAAAAAAACCCGGCTTGTGATGATCCCTAAGATGTTGTCCAGTCCTTGATCGCAGATAGGAATACGGGAGCATTCTTGATCAACAAAGAGGTGGATGAGCTTAGACAAAGGCTCTTCTATATCAAAATACAAGACTTCTTCACGGGGGCGCATTCTTTCTTTTACAGTCGATTGTTTAAGCAATAGGTAGCCTCGGATCAATTCTGCTTCATCTTTGTTAAGCACCCCATGTTTGCGTGAAGTTCTAAGCGCATGTTGGAGCTCATCTATAGAAATTTCTTCCTCTTTTTTAAGAAAAAAAAAGACAGCGAAAGACAATATTAGTTGTAGCTACAAGGCATTTTCTAAGAGGAAAAAGAAGGGTTTGGCATAACTTGATAAAAGGTGCCATTTTATAGGCGATTTTCGTGTTATATACAAACCCGATTGATTTGGGGATGCCGTCTCCTAAAATAAGAGTCAGCGCAAGTGGAAATGCTACATTCCATCCCCATCCAGGCGTCTCCTTAAAAATGCTGGAAGAGACATTCTGAATAACAATGTTAATTGCGATATTGAGCATGATCACCGTGACGAGAAGATCCCTGGGTGAAGAGAGCAGTTGGCTGATCAGTTGTTTTCTTTTGTCTTTGTCTTGTTTAAACGTCTTGACTTTGAGCGAAGAAAGTGAAAAAAGAGCTGTTTCAGAAGAAGCAAAGACTGCTGAAAAAAGAAGCAGTATAACCAGAGTTAGGATGAGAACCATGAGGGGTATGCCTCTATTCTTCTTTCTTAAAGTAGACTTTGATCTGTCCCTTAGGAACCATCCCCAATCCTTTCATTAAAACCATTTCAAGCCATGTGGGATCTGAATAACTATTGATCAAGAGCTCTAACTCCTCTTTTTCTAAACGAGCTAAATCTCTTTCATGTTCAAGTGCAGACTTGCGAGACATGAGCTCTTGGTACACCCCATTTTTGTTATGCATACCATGAAAATAAAGAAAAGATAAAAGCATCAAAAACAGGAGGACCCCTCTCTGTTCTTTGAAGAAAGAACCCTTATCTTTTATTTTTTTTCATAATTAAGGTTATCTCGATCAGCCAAACTTGTTTCCTATTTTTGCTTCACAGTTGGTTAAGGAATCTATGGACAATTCATTTGCCGAATCTTGCTGCCAATTTTTGTGAATACTAGATTTTTCGAACTCGCAAACATTCTGCATGTTAGCTACGCTTTCCAAAATCGTCGTTTTCGAAAAACTGATCAGCAATCTCCGAAAAAGCAATTGTCCAGATGCTCCTTAAGGCACTTGATCCGCTGGGCATCTCAAGTGTTTTCATCAGCCTCCAGGCAAGAAGGGGGCAAACTCGGGGCACCACCCTTTTTTTAACATACTTAATCTTATAAAGAAAAGCAGAAATGCCATTAGACCTCTTTCGAAATTCTAATGCTCTTGGATTTGAGTTCTTTTTCCGCTAGTTGGAAGATCGATTTGTAGGTCATATTAAGCCAATATGACCTACAAATCGATCTTCCAACTAGCGGAAAAATAATCTCAAATACAGGCCATTATAATTTCGAAAGAGGTCTATTGTTCGAATGCAAGAACCTATCCCGATAATAAAATTTCATCGATTTTTGTGATTATTTTGGCCTATCAACAGAGTTATGCAAAGGTCTCTTAGGGATTGTAAAACAATAAAATGAACGATTTTACGCTGGTCAAATCATTCATTTTATTGTTTTACAACCCCTTATGGAACCTCTGGACAAGTCATTTGCCGAATCTTGCCGCCTTTTGCGAAATACTAGATTTTTTGAACTCGCTAACATTGTGCATGTTAGCTGCGCTTTCCAAAATCATCGTTTTCGAAAAACTGATCAGCAATTTCCGACAAAGCACTTGTCCAGAGAATCCTTATCTGGGTAGGTTCAAGCAACAGAAAGAAAGTTTATTATTTTTTAATTGAGATAATTGAGTGTTTTGTTTATCTCGAGTTTAAGGAGGCTCTGAACAATTCATTTGCCGAATCTTGCCGCCTTTTGCGAATACTAGATTTTTCAAACTCGCTAACATTGTGCATGTTAGCTGCGCTTTCTAAAATCATCGTTTTCGAAAAACTGATCAGCAATTTCCGACAGAGCACTTGTCCAGAGAATCCTTAAATAGCTAATAAAAAGGAAAAGTGTTTATGGATAGATTGGATGATAATCTTAATAATTATGAAAAGGCCTTAAATCGTATAGAAAGCGAGCTATCTCAAGAGGCTTTACCACATACAGAACTTGCTAGTAGAAAAATTGAGTTAAAAAAGATAGGAGAAAACCTTACAGAACTACAGGGTAATAGGTCCAATACTATAGAAAAGCGCAGTGAAAAAGCTGCGGCAAATGCTCTCAATCCAGATTTAGGCCTAGGGGCATCTGAAAGTGCTTTAGAAAAAATCAAAGAACTAGAAGGGAGGGTCGCTGCTTCCGAAGAGTTAATCAAGCAAAAAGAAGAAAAATCAACATGGGCGTCTGGTTTAGGCCAATGGATTTCTGGATGGTTTTCAACACCATCAGTACCCCAGGAGACGCATCAGCAAGTGCGCTTGAAGAAGATTGGGAAAATGTCACAAGAGCTGAAGCAATAGCTGAAGCAATATTAGAAGCAGCGTTACGGCAAGGAAAAAATTCTGAAATATTGGTATTGGATAAGCAATCGTTGACTTCATTGCCTGACGATTTTGGAAGATGGGAAGAGACTAAAAGATTCAAGCAATTGATGCTTAACCAAAATGCGCTTAGTAAGTTGCCAGATTCTATGGGAGAAATGACTGAGTTAAACACTTTGGAGCTGGGCTCGAACAAGCTTGAAACTTTTCCTCCATCCATGGCAAATTTAAAAAAATTAAAAGTGCTATATATAAATAATAATCCCATGAAAGAGCTTCCTGGCTGTATTTATGAAATGAAGTCGTTAGAAAGATTGGATATTGCAAATACTAAAATCACCAATATAAATATAGCGGCTTTCCCCAATTTGCTCATCCTTTACATTAATGAAAATGGAAATTCAGAATTACTTGAAAATATACAAGGTGCTCTTGCAAACAATAAATCGCTCAAATTCAAGATTATGTTTCGCTCTTAGGGGCTATGTGAAGTTGCCTTGATGTTGGGGGGATAAGGAAATAGCTTGCGCAGTTTGAAATAGGAAGCTATTTCTTTACGAGCCCTAAGCGACAGGGAGGGTAATGCCTACTTGGTTCATGTATTTCCCTTTTCTGTCTGCATAAGAAATTTCACATACCTCATCTGATTGATAGAAGAGAATTTGCGCTAGCCCCTCATTGGCATAAATTTTTGCAGGAAGGGGTGTTGTATTGGAGATTTCAAGCGTTACAAAACCTTCCCACTCTGGTTCAAAAGGTGTGACATTTACAATGATACCACAGCGAGCGTAAGTTGATTTACCGATACACATTGTGAGAACATCACGCGGTATGCGGAAATACTCTATACTTCTGGCTAAGGCAAAAGAGTTAGGGGGGATAATACAAGAGTTTCCCTCTATATGAACAAAGGCGTCATTATTAAAGTTCTTTGGGTCTACAATAGCGTTGTTCATATTGGTGAACACTTTAAATTCATTGGCTACACGGAGATCGTACCCATAGCTAGAAAGACCAAAACTAATAACCTTTTCTCCATCTACGAATTTCACTTGCTCATCTACAAAAGGCTCAATCATCTTGTGTTGTTTTGCCATTTTGCGGATCCATCTATCAGCTTTAATACTCATAATTTCGTTTACCTTGGTTTTGAAAAAGGGACTAGTTTCTTACAACATCCTATATCGTGTCTAGCGTTTACTGATAAAAGAGAGGATAACGGATATTGAGGTCGTTGCATATTATTTTAGATATAGCTCCACAAATCGTTTTTTTGCTAGAGTCTTATTTTTATGGATGATGAATTTATTGAGTCTTCACTCACAAAACCAGATGAAATCTACGAAAACACCCTGCGCCCTCA
Source organism: Rhabdochlamydiaceae bacterium (assembly GCA_047459655.1). Lineage (GTDB taxonomy): Bacteria > Chlamydiota > Chlamydiia > Chlamydiales > Rhabdochlamydiaceae > CANJJB01. The sequence continues at coordinate 418,472 of JAJREF010000001.1, read as the reverse complement.
AAGTTTAAAAGAGTTTGTGGGGCAAGATGCCGTGCGAGAGCGCCTCGAGGTTTTTATTGGAGCTGCCAAAAAAGGAAAGAGCCTTTAGGACATGCATTATTCTATGGACCTCCTGGCGTAGGAAAGACCACGCTTGCGCACGTCATCGCTAAAACGATGGGGACAAATCTAACTGTGACCTCAGGACCTGTCATCGAAAAGGCAGGAGATCTTGCAGGCATCTTGACCAATCTAAAAGAAGGGGATGTCTTATTTATAGATGAGATCCACCGATTAAGTCATACAATTGAAGAGTATCTCGATCCTGCGATCGAAGATTTTTCACTCGATCTTTTGATCGATGCAGGACCTTCTGCCCGCAGCGTCAAAGTACACCTTAACCGTTTCACTTTAGTGGGAGCTACCACGCGTGTCGGACTTTTAAGTGCTCCTTTACGCTCCCGCTTTGGTTTCACATGCAGGTTAGATTATTATGAGCTACCCGTCCTAGAAACGATTATCTTGCGCTCAGGGCAAATTTTAAATATTCCAATTGATCAGAAAGGTGCAAGAGAGATTGCGATTAGATCAAGGGGAACTCCTCGTATTGCCAATAATTTACTGCGCTGGGTTAGAGATTATGCCCAAACGCGGGGAAATAATCACATTGACCAGTCAACTGCCATTAAAGCACTTGAAATGCTCTCAATCGATGAGAGAGGACTCGATGAGATGGATAAAAAGATCCTAAGCATCATCATTGAGCACCATAACGGAGGGCCTGTGGGCTTAAATACCGTTGCTGTGGCTATGGGAGAAGATGAAGATACTCTCTCAGAAGTGTATGAGCCCTACCTTATCATGCAGGGTTTTTTACGTAGAACCTTACGAGGACGGGAGGCAACACACCTTGCTTATCAACACCTTGGTCATATAATACCTAAAAAATTTGGAGAGTAATTTATGAGACACCTATTTCCCTTGATTTGCATAAGCATCCTTGTCGGAGGAACATTTGAGCTACCTGCTCAACCTCAGACCTCTGATGTTTCTCAAATATCTAAGCCAGCTACCCTAAGAGTTGTAGTGGCTAAAGAAGTTCCTAGCGCTTTTTTAGAAGTCAAAGGCAGCCATCATATTTATAACGCTTTGGATGGCTCTATTTTATCGCGCGGCATGCTCAATAAAAAACATGCCGTTATAGCTGAAGAATTTGGGTTAAATTGGGGAGCAAAAATCCCTGGCATTTATCAGATGCGGGTCGTCCCTCTCGATGGAAAAACGCGCATATTAGTGAATGGTATCCAATATAAAGGCTGCCTTGAAATCCATGCTCACGAAGGGAAGGTCAACGTCATCAGCGAGGTCGATGTAGAAAATTTTCGCAAGACAACCCTTCCTTCCTATTTTGATAAGGCTTTAAATCCTGAACTCATGAACGCTGTTGCAATCGTTGCGCGCACGCATGCTTACTATATCGCAGCTAAAAACAAAAAAAAACCTTTTGATCTTGATGGGACAACGTTTGATTATCAAAACAACGTTCTTGCTTCTCATTTGGACTATATCGATGCAGCAGTAGACACAACCCGCCATGCTATGCTCACATTTAAGGGGAAACCATTCCCAGCCTCATGGACCCAGGATAGTGCAGGAAAAACAGCCGATTTTTCTACCATTTTTAGAAAAACAGCTCTTACGCCTCCTCCTGTTAATCTTCCGTTAGCTGCAAAAAACTTAACAAGCCGCAAGTGGCAGTTCGCTGTTTCAAAAGAGACGCTTGCGAGGCTCTCTTTTTTGGATAATTTAACAAGTTTTGATCTTTTTGTTGACCAAGGTTCTGGAAAGTTTACGGCGTTAAGCTTGCTTCTACCTTTGAATCTAAAGAGCTCGATTTTGTCCATTTTCAGAACCTGATCGGGAAACACAACCTCTGCAGCAATCAGTTCACCATCTCTACAAAAGGCGATAATATCATCTTTACCGGTTATGGAGAAGGTTTAGGCGTGGGGCTCTGTTTATATACAGGGAGCTTATTAGCCCAGAAAGGAAAAACAGCAACTGAGATTCTTGCCTCTTTTTCCTGGAACAGAATTGCACAAGGCCAGATCTTTAGCAGATGTTAATAATTGATAACCATATATTAGACCTCTTGCGTATTAAGGGTTTGTCGATTTTATGGATTATTTTGGTCGATTTTAGATGAACTCTGAGTTTTTAGCCTAGGGCTCAGAGGTTCGCGATTAGGATTGCTTGAATTATGAAAATATGCATATAATGGGGTAAGCCGGGGACCTCAGAGAATAAGGTAATCCGAATCAGGTCAGGATCGGAAGATAGCAGCCTTAAGGAATTTATCTTATGCTAGGAGTCTTCTCCGGCCTTTTTCTAAAAATTAATTGACAATCCCGCAAACAATCCATAGAAGATTGCTTCCCCGCTTGTGTTGATCACCCTGTCTGAAGTTTCTTTTTTTACAAGTTGGTTCGGGCAACGGCAATCCCGTTAAAATAAATAATTTCATAGCCGACATGCAAATCGACCCAGTCCTCTAAGAGGAAGGCAATTTTTACCCTTCCATCAAGTATAAGGGGAAAGCTGTAGCCCGTTTTCCAGTAATTACGGATCATGACTCTATTGTTATAATCGCCTAAAGCAGTCTTCTGAGACGCTTCATCATAGCCAACCCCAATTTTTGCAATGAAATCCCAAAAAAATCTCTGGGTAAAGTTGCACTGGAGGCCAATGCCGGTTTGAACCCCATAAATATGATTTTTGACATCGACCGTATAGCTGCTTGTATCTGCACCGCGGTTAAAGAAAATGCCTAATTTTTCTTTTAAAATAGGATATCTAAGGCCTCCTAGCCAGCAAAAGGTAAAATAATAATCCCTAGGTCCTGTCAGATAGCGAAAGTAGTTTAACTCACCCTCTTCGAAGTTTGTTCTGTAGTGGGCTTCTGCATTATCTGCCTTTGTAAAATCGTGCAGGGTAAAAGAGGGATTGCTGGAGAAGTAGAGAAGCCCTTCTGCACTTTTTTCACAGGAGGAGTTCCAATCTGAAATGCTCATATAAGAGGCTTCCCAGACCGATCTTTTAGTCATGTATTTAGCTCCTACCCGATACCCTGGCTCATAGTGGAATCGTTGAGCAATATCTTTAGAGTCACACAAAGTAAAGGATTTTTTTTCACAGCCACAACTACTCGTCGTGGTTAAGCTCTCACTAGTATTGATGAGATTAGAATCATAGGTGTGCGTGCGCTTCATATATACATATTGCCCCCATAAAGAAAAGGAACTGTTGAGGCTATAGTCGTCTTCTTTTGCAGAAAGAGTGAGGGGTAAAGAAAGCAGTATTAGTCCAATCGTATTGCGCATATAGTCTAATATTTAGTAGCTTTCTAGATTTTTGAATACCTAAAAAGATGTTCTTACGGGCTGTAAAACAATAAAATAAACGATTGCACCAGTGCAAAATCGTCTATTTTATTGTTTTAAAGCTCATTAGGGCTTGCTGCTTCATTTTAAGATAGAGGTTGAAAAGACCATTTGATCTGCCAGGCGTGAGTGTTTCTTGGATTCCTATCTGTGAGAGGACAGTAGGGGGGCATTTGAGAAGGGCCTCAGGAGTTTCCCCTTCGTAGATAAGGATAAGAAGAGCGGCTAGCCCTTTCGAGATAAGAGCCTCAGAATATATTTTAAAAGCCATCTTTCCATTTTCGCATGTTGTGAATAGATACATCATGCTTTGGCACCCTTCTACGAGATTTTCAGGGAGATGGTAAATGGGATCAAGAGGGGGTAAGGCTTGCCCTAAGCCAATGATCTTTATATATTTTTCCTCTACCGTTAAGCAGTGGGAAAATAATTCCTTAACCGCGCTTTGTTTCTCTAGGCATGTTTCAAAAGTCATAGGGTCATTGTATTAGAAATGGTGTTTATTTGATATTTTTGTTTCCAGTTATTCGGGAATTTGGTACGATCCTCTGCATTATACAATCATCCTGACACCTATGCCTAAAGAAGATACGATTAAAGTTGATGGAACCGTGGAAGAATTGCTTCCTAATATGAACTTTCGCGTTATCTTGGAAAACGGCATGAAGGTGATTGCCCACTTATGTGGAAAGATGAGGATGAGAAATATTCGTGTGCTTGTAGGAGATGTTGTAACAGTCGAGATGTCGCCTTACGACCTTTCAAAAGCGCGCATTGTTTATAGGCAAAAATAATTTGAACTAACAATTTTTTAAACTTAACTGTTGATTTTATTTGCTTTGCGGAGTAACCTAGGCGACTTTCTTACAGAGTAAGGGAGCCCAGGTAGCTCAGTGGTAGAGCACTTGCATGGTAAGCAAGTGGCCATAGGTTCAATTCCTATCTTGGGCAAAAACAGTTGAATCTTAACGGAGGACATAATGGCAAAAGAAAAATTTCAGAGAAATAAGCCGCACGTCAATATTGGAACTATTGGCCACGTCGACCATGGTAAAACTTCTTTAACAGCTGCAATAACGAAAGTTCTTGCGGAAAGAGGGAAAGCAAAATACCGTGACTATGCTTCTATTGATAACACACCAGAAGAGAAAGCACGCGGAATTACAATTAACGCAACACACGTTGAATACGAAACAGATAAACGCCACTATGCTCACGTAGACTGTCCAGGTCACGCAGACTATGTCAAAAACATGATCACTGGTGCTGCTCAAATGGACGGAGCTATTCTCGTTGTTGCAGCAACCGACGGTGCGATGCCTCAAACAAAAGAACACATTCTGCTTGCTCACCAAGTCGGCGTACCTTCCATTGTTGTCTTCTTGAATAAGATGGACATGATTGGTCAAGGCGATGAAGAACTCGTTGACTTAGTGGAAATGGAGCTTATGGAGCTCTTAGAATCTAAAGGCTACAAAGATGTTCCTATTATTCGTGGTTCTGCTCTAAAAGCTCTTGAAGGAGATGCAGAGTATGTGAAAGCAATTCAGAAGTTGATGGACTGTGTGGATGAAAAGATTCCAACTCCTGTTAGAGAAACTGAAAAGCCTTTCCTAATGCCTATTGAAGACGTGTTCTCCATTTCTGGTCGTGGAACAGTAGCAACTGGCAGAGTGGAAAAAGGCGTTGTTAAAGTCAATGATAAGCTGCAAATCGTAGGGATTAAGGCAACAAGAGATACAGTTGCAACAGGTCTTGAGATGTTTAACAAAGAATTAGATAAAGCAGAAGCTGGTGAAAACGTTGGTATTCTCCTACGTGGTCTAGAAAAAGGTGATGTAGAGCGTGGAATGGTGCTAGCAGCTCCTGGAACATGCAAACCACATACGAAATTTAAGGGAACAATTTACGTTCTTACGAAAGATGAAGGTGGCCGTCATAAGCCTTTCTTTACCGGATATAGACCGCAGTTCTACTTCCGCACAACAGACGTAACAGGAACAGTGACTCTTCCAGAAGGAACAGAGATGGTGATGCCTGGCGATAACCTTGAGATTTCAGGGGAATTGCTTGTGCCAGTAGCTATGGAAGAAGGGATGCGTTTTGCGATCCGTGAAGGTGGCAGAACGATTGGTGCCGGAACTGTAAGTAAGATTATTGCCTAAAGCGCGCCAGAGTTTGGATGCAAACTCTGGCTTTAGGGGTGTGTAGCTCAGTTGGTAGAGCAGCGATCTCCAAAGTCGCTGGTCGGGGGTTCGAGTCCCTCCGCACTCGTTTAGGGTATGGGGGATAGTCCTCCTGTAAAATTAAGGGTCAAATGAGTGTAAAGGTGGAGCAATTAGGTCCTCAAGTCGAGCCAGTAGAGCGTGTTTCGAGGATAAGTTATATTCGTGAGCTAAAAGCAGAGCTTAAGAAAGTAACATGGACAACGAAAGAAGAGCTAATGTTGTCCACTAGGGTTGTCATTGGAGCTACATTTGTTTTTGGAATGGGAATCTATTTCTCGGATCTTTTGATTAAAGGATTCTTGGATGCGTTTTCCGCAATTATTCATTTAGTTTTTGGGTAAGGTACATGCATAAGTGGTATGTTGTTCAGGTAATCTCGAGTCAAGAAAAGAAAGTTAAAAAGACTCTCGAAGAGAATCGGGATTCCAAAGGGATGGCCGAATTCATCGAGGAAGTTCTCGTGCCTTCAGAAAACGTTGCTGAAGTGAAAAAGGGAGAGCAGAAAGTTAGCGAAAAAAGGCTATGGCCTGGTTACATCCTAATTAAAATGAACTTGACTGATGATTCTTGGATGTATGTAAAAGAGACTAATGGCGTTATCGCTTTTTTAGGTGGGGAAAAACCTTTACCACTACCACAAAAAGAGGTCGATAATATTCTAGCTGAGCTTGAAGATAAGAAGAGCGGAATTGTTCAGAAACATAATATCCAAATTGGAGACAAAGTCAAAATTACGGATGGTGTTTTTGTGAATTTTATTGGAAGTGTCATGGAAGTCTTCCACGATAAAGGTAGATTGAGTGTTCTTGTCTCTATTTTTGGAAGAGAAACAAGAGTGGATGATCTTGAATTCTGGCAAGTTGAACAAGTTCCTCAAGAAGCTGAAACATAATTTAAAATAGAGAAAACTATGGCAAAGAAACTTGTAAAGATTATTAAACTACAGATTCCTGCAGGAAAGGCAAATCCGGCACCTCCTATTGGCCCTGCTTTGGGAGCAGCCCAGGTCAATATCATGGGATTTTGTAAAGAATTTAACGCTAAAACACAAGATATGGCAGGGGACATTCTTCCTGTCGAAATTTCCGTGTTTTCCGATAAGTCATTTACATTCATTACGAAGAAGCCTCCAATGTCACGGATGATTTTAAAAGAGCTTTCTCTAGAGTCGGGCTCAAAAATTCCGAATAGAGACAAAGTAGGAAAGTTGACAAAGTCGCAAGTGAACAAACTAGCGAAACAAAAATACCCAGACATGCGCGTGAGATCAGAGGCAGCCGCTGAAAGGCTTGTCATGGGAACTGCGCGATCAATGGGCGTTGATATTATTGAAGGATAAACATGAAAAGCAAACGCGGTCGGGAGATAGCAAAGCTTATAGACATTCAAAAACTCTATAAACTTGATGAAGCTATCGATATTTTAAAAAATGTCCACCTGTTAAGTTCGATCAATCGGTGGATATTGCACTGAAGACTGGGATAGACGCTCAGAAGTCAGAGCAACAAGTACGCGGCGTTGTCTCATTACCGAATGGGACAGGTAAAACTTTGGTTGTAGTTGTTTTCGCAAAAGGAGACAAACTACAAGAAGCTTTAGCAGCCGGTGCTGATGTAGCTGGCAATGAAGACCTTTTTGAGAAAATCAAAAATGGTTGGACTGATTTTGACGCTGTTATCTCAACTCCAGATATGATGAGAAGAGGTAGGAAAACTAGGAAAGGTATTAGGTCCAAGAGGATTGATGCCTACACCTAAAGCGGGAACAGTAACGGCAAACGTCGCGGATGCCGTGAAAGAGATTAAAAAAGGTAGAATAGAGTTTAAGAGTGATAAGCATGGCGTTGTCAGCGTTGGTGTGGGCAAGATTTCTTTTACAAAAGAGAAGCTCACAGAAAACATCTTTACTCTTATCAATGCGATTGCTCGGGCAAAACCTGCAACTGCAAAAGGGCATTATCTACGCTCGCTCGCGATTTCTTCAACTATGGGGCCTGGTTTAAAAATCGACCTCAGCGGAATTGTGGAGGCCTAAGATGAGAAAAGAAAAACAATTATTGCTCGATCAAATTGAAAGCAAAGTGACAGGATCATCTGCTTTTATTTTGACGAGATATCAGCAAATGGACCCTAACATGGCTTATGCCTTCCGAACAGCGCTGATTCAATCAGGAGCTGATTTTGAAGTGATCCGTAAAAGGATTTTGCTCAAAGCTGCTCTAGCTGCCGGGTGTGCTTTAGACAAAGCTACTCTTGGTGGTCATGTAGGCGTTGTGTTCGTTGAAGAAGATCCAGTCCAATCAACTAAAGCCCTCTTTAAATTTAGACAACAAAATGAAGGGGTTTTGGAGGTTATTGGGGAAGATTTGAAGGGAAAATTTGTTCCGCAGTCGATATTGAGTTAATTGCAAAACTCCCTGGGAAACAAGAGATGCGTGCGCAGTTCTTGGGATTATTGGAGGCTGTGCCTGCCCAGACCTTAGGTGTGATGGATGCATTGTTAACCAGTGTCGTTTATTGTTTAGATAACAAAAGCAAAGTTTAAAATTTTTATTAAATAAAGGGGTATTACCGTGAGTAGAACATTAGACCAAATAGCAGAAGATTTAAGCGGCCTTAGCGTACTAGATATGTCTAAGCTCAAAGCTATGTTAGAAGAAAAATGGGGTGTGAAGGCGGCAGCTGGAGCTCCAATGATGATGGCAGCACCTGCTGCTGGTGGTGGAGCTGATGCTGCTCCTGCTGCTGAGTCAACTGAATTTGAAGTAACATTGCATGAAACTCCTGCTGATAAGAAAATTGGCGCTATCAAGTTTGTGCGTGAAATCACAGGGCTTGGATTAAAAGAAGCGAAAGATCTCGTAGATGGAGCTCCTAAAGTGCTAAAACCATCTTGCTCTAAGGCTGATGCCGATGCAATTGCTAAGAAAGCTGCAGAAGCTAGCGTTAAAGTGACAGTTAAGGGTTTATAACCTTAACAAAGTTAGTAGATTGATGGGCAGAAGAGCTTAAATGAAAGCCCTTCTGCTCTTTGTTTTCTTATTTATTTTTTAAAGGAGCGGGTTAAGATGTTAAAAAAAGCGCCTCATCGCGTGAGTTTTCGGGAGAAGGAAGAGATCATAGCGCTTCCTAATTTAATTGAAGTACAGTTAAAATCTTTCACAAGTTTCTTGCAGGCGGATAAGATGCCTCACGAAAGAGAAAACATCGGGCTTCAAGAGGTGTTTAATGAAATTTTCCCGATCAAGTCATATGATGAAAAAACCATCTTAGAATTTATTTCCTATAATCTAGGAGTTCCTAAATACACACCTGAAGAGTGTATTCGGAGAGGTATTTCCTATAACGTTACATTAAAAGTTAAGTTCCGTCTAACAGATGAGACAGGGATCAAAGAAGAAGAAGTCTACATGGGCACGATGCCTATCATGACAGACAAAGGAACCTTTGTCATCAACGGTGCAGAGCGCGTGATTGTTTCTCAGCTTCATAGATCTCCTGGTATCTCTTTTGAACAAGAAAAACACTCTAAGGGCAACGTTCTCTATTCTTTTCGTATTATCCCTTATAGAGGCAGCTGGCTCGAAGGTTCTTTTGATACAAACGACTTAGTCTATATCTATGTTGACCGTAAAAAACGCCGTAGAAAAGTACTTGCAACCTCCTTTATCCGTAGCTTAGGCTATTCAACAGATGCTGATATTCTTGAAGAGTTTTTCTCAACTCTCCGCGTGAAGATCAAATCTGAGAAAGACTTTACTAAATTAGTTGGAAAGATTCTTGCTGAAGATGTAATTGATCAAGAAAGCGCCGTTGTATTTGGAAAGCTTCTGAAAAATTAACAACAGCGATGTTAAAACGGATGCTCGATGCGGGTATTTCTGTGATTAAAATCGCAGAAGATGCCGACGAGACATCTCCGATTATCAAGATGCTTGCAAAAGATCCAACAGACTCTTATGAAGCCGCTTTAAAAGACTTCTATCGTAAAATTAGACCAGGCGAGCCTGCAACTCTTTCGAATGCACGCTCAGCCATCATGCGTCTATTTTTTGACCCGAAACGTTATAATCTTGGAAGAGTAGGAAGATATAAACTCAACCGTAAACTCGGCTTTCCGATTGGTGACCAAGAACTAGAGGTTGTAACACTCCGTAAAGAAGACGTAATTGCCGCTCTTAAATACCTCGTTAAATTGAAAAAGGGGAAGAAAATGCCTCTATCGATGATATTGACCATTTAGGCAATAGACGGGTTCGCTCTGTAGGAGAACTCATTCAGAACCAGTGCCGTATCGGTCTTGCTAGAATGGAAAAAATCATTAAAGAGCGTGTTAACCTCTTTGATTTTTCTACAGATACACTCACTCCTGGCAAGGTTATTTCTGCCAAAGGATTGATCGGTGTGCTCAAAGATTTCTTTGGAAGATCTCAGCTATCCCAGTTCATGGACCAAGCAAATCCCGTTGCAGAACTTACCCATAAAAGACGTCTTTCTTCTAGGTCCTGGTGGACTTAATAGAGAAAGAGCGGGCTTTGAAGTGCGTGACGTTCATCCTAGCCACTATGGAAGAATTTGTCCCATTGAAACACCTGAAGGACCGAACATCGGCCTTATCACATCTCTTGCCGCCTTTGCAAAAATCAATGAATTTGGATTCATTGAAACGCCTTATCGTTTGGTAAAAGAAGGGGTTGTCACTGATGAAATCGAGTACATGACAGCAGACCAAGAAGAGAAATGCGTGATTGGACAGGCTTCTGCTGCACTCGATGAATTTAATATGTTTAAAGAGCCTGTTTGCTGGGCACGTTTCAGAGGAGAATCGCTCAAAATTGAGGCGTCTAAGATCACTCATATGGACGTTTCATCTAAACAGCTTGTCTCAATTGTAACAGGATTGATCCCTTTCTTAGAGCATGACGATGCTAACCGTGCTCTTATGGGTTCTAACATGCAACGCCAAGCTGTACCTCTTCTTAAAACAGAAGCTCCTCTTGTAGGAACTGGTTTAGAATTGAGAGCTGCCAGAGACTCAGGTGCTGTTGTGGTTGCTGACGAAGATGGCATTGTTGAGTATGTCGATGGTTTTAAAATCATCATTGCAGCTAAAGCAAATCCTCTTAATAAGAAGACATACTACTTGAAAAAGTTTATGCGCTCTAACTCAGGAACGTGCATTAACCAAACTCCTCTTTGCTACATTGGAGATAAGATCAAAGCAGGCGATATTATCGCCGATGGTCCTTCTACAGACAAAGGAGAAGTCGGTCTTGGGAAAAACGTTCTGGTGGCATTCATGCCATGGTGTGGTTATAACTACGAAGATGCGATTATCATCTCAGAAAAACTTTTGAAAGAAGATGCCTATACCTCTATTTATCTCGAGGAGTTTGAGCTAACGGCTCGTGACACAAAACTTGGAAAAGAAGAAATCACAAGAGATATTCCTAATGTTTCTGAAGAGGCCCTTGCTAATCTCGGAGAGGATGGGATCATCCGTATTGGAGCTGAAGTTAAACCAGGTGATATTCTCGTTGGGAAAATTACTCCTAAATCTGAGACAGAACTAGCTCCTGAAGAGAGACTTTTAAGAGCGATTTTCGGTGAAAAAGCAGCCGATGTAAAAGATGCTTCCTTGACAGCGCCTCCTGGTACAGAAGGGGTTGTCATGAATGTGGGCGTCTTTAGCAGAACCGATCGTTTGACAAAAACAGATGATGAAAGAGTTGAAGAAGCATTCCGTATTAAAGATATGCATCAAGACTACAAGAATAAAGAAGCTGAACTCGTCATGGGCTTCCATGAGAAATTAGGAGCCCTTCTCCTTGGTGAGCAAGCGCAAGGCTCTGTCATGCATCGCAAGACAGGGGATATTTTGATCAAGGAAGGGGAAGTCATTACCCAAGAGATGATTGAAAATTTGGAGACAGAAAAAGCAGAAGATCTTCTTGTCCCTGATTGTGAAATGTATAACACACTCAAGCAGATTTTAAGAGAGTTCGATGTCGCTATGGAAACTCTCCAGACGCAGCATAAAACAGAAATTGAGTTTATGCGCAAAGGAGATACAGAACTAGATCCAGGCGTTATCCGTCAGGTCAAAGTATATATAGCTTCCAAGCGTAAGTTGCAAGTCGGAGATAAAATGGCAGGACGCCACGGAAATAAAGGCGTGGTCTCTAAGATTGTACCAGAAGCTGATGTTCCTTACCTTCCAGATGGAACAACGATTGAGATTATCTTAAATCCTCTCGGTGTACCTTCTCGTATGAACATGGGTCAGCTCTTAGAAACACACCTTGGCTATGCTGCGAAAAAAGCTGGTATTTATGTGAAGAGCCCTGTGTTCGAAGGCTTCCCAGAGTCTCGTATTTGGGAGATGATGCGCGAAGCAGGTCTTCCAGATGATGGTAAGATGTGGCTCTATGATGGTAGAACTGGAGAGAGATTCGATAACAGAGTGGTTGTTGGATATATCTACATGTTGAAACTCAGCCATTTGGTCGCAGATAAGATCCACGCGCGCTCTATTGGTCCTTACTCTCTTGTAACCCAACAACCTCTTGGTGGTAAAGCTCAGATGGGAGGACAAAGATTCGGGGAGATGGAGTTCTGGGCGCTTGAGGCTTATGGTGCTGCTAACCTTCTCCAAGAGATGCTAACCGTTAAATCGGATGACGTCGAAGGAAGAAGAGATATGTATGAGTCGATTGTAAAAGGCACGAACATCTTGAAGCCAGGAATACCCGCATCTTTCAATGTTCTTTTAAAAGAGATGCAAGGATTGTGCTTAGATGTCCGTACTGAACTCACAGAAGAATAATAATTGGAGAAAACAATGGAAGAGAAAGGTTTCAACGGCTCAAAGTTTGATAAGTTGACCATTAAGATCGCATCTGATGATGTGATCCGCAATGAATGGTCACGCGGTGAAATCAAAAAACCTGAAACAATTAACTATCGAACCTTCAAACCTGAAAAAGGTGGTCTCTTTTGTGAAAAGATTTTTGGTCCAACAAGAGACTGGGAATGTGCTTGCGGTAAATATAAGAAAATCAAGCATAAAGGTATCGTTTGTGATCGTTGCGGTGTTGAAGTCACGCTTTCTAAAGTTAGACGTGAGCGCATGGCGCACATTGATCTTGCAGTTCCTGTTGTCCATATTTGGTTCTTCAAGAGTATGCCTTCCCGTATGGGTAACGTTCTTGGGATGTCAGGTAATGATCTTGAAAGAGTGATCTATTACGAAGAGTATGTCGTCGTTGATCCAGGCAGAACAACGCTTGAAAGAAAACAACTCCTAAATGATTTAGAGTATAGAGAAGCTCAAGAGAAATGGGGCACAGATGCTTTTGTTGCCAAGATGGGTGGAGAAGCAATCAGAGACCTTCTTGAAAAAGAAGATCTTCAAGCGCTAGCACTTGACCTCAAAGAAAAACTCCGTAAAACAAAGTCGATGCAAGCCCGTATGAAGCTTGCAAAACGTCTTAAAATCATTGAAGGTTTTGTATCCTCTCCTAATAAGCCTTCGTGGATGGTTATGTCTTGTGCACCGGTTATCCCTCCTGATTTAAGACCTCTGGTCCCATTGGATGGGGGCAGATTTGCAACTTCTGACTTGAACGACCTCTATCGCCGCGTAATCAATAGAAACAATCGCTTGAAAGCGATATTGAAGTTAAAAACGCCTGATGTCATTGTGCGCAATGAAAAAGGATGCTTCAAGAGGCTGTCGATGCTCTATTTGATAACGGCCGCCATGGGCACCCTGTCATGGGCGCTGGAAACCGACCCCTAAAAGCACTCTCTGAGATGCTCAAAGGGAAACAAGGTAGATTCCGTCAAAACCTTCTTGGAAAACGCGTTGACTATTCAGGCCGTTCGGTGATTATTGTAGGTCCTGAGCTGAAATTGAACCAGTGCGGACTTCCGAAACAAATGGCCCTTGAGCTTTTCGAGCCCTTCATTGTAAAGAGGCTCAAAGATCTCGGCTATGTTTACACGATCCGTTCTGCTAAGAAGATGATTCAAAAGCAATCAGTTGAAGTATGGGATGTTCTTGAAGAAATCATCAAAGGTCATCCTGTACTCTTGAACCGCGCGCCGACGTTGCACCGTCTAGGTATTCAGGCATTTGAGCCGACCTTAATTGAAGGAAAAGCGATCCGTATTCACCCTCTCGTTTGTACAGCATTTAATGCTGACTTTGACGGTGACCAAATGGCGGTTCATATTCCTCTTTCTGTCGAAGCTCAATTTGAAGCAAAGACTTTGATGATGGCACCCGACAATATCTTTCTTCCTTCTTCTGGAAAGCCTGTAGCTGTTCCTTCTCAGGATATGGTCTTGGGCTTGTACTACCTCATGTATGATCCTCTTTTTAGCCCTGAAGAGCATGACAGGAAAACAAAGGTATTCCGCAACTCTGATGAAGTACTCCTTGCTCTTAGTTCAGCGGGAAGCTACAACTGGTTTGATCAGAAACAAGTGGAAGGTGAGCGTAGAGATCAGCTAGGAAGAGGCTTGCATATCCATGAAAAAATTAAACTACGTCTAGAAAGCGGTATTATTGAGACAACTCCTGGTAGAGTTCTCTTCAATACGATCGTTCCTAAAGAACTCGGTTTCCAAAACTACGCTCTTCGCAAGAAAAAGCTCTCTGAGCTCATTTTTGAGACGTATAAGAAAGTAGGCCTAGAAGCAACCGTTAAGTTTTTAGATAATCTAAAAAATATTGGATTTGCTGAAGCTACAAAAGCCGCTCTTTCTATGGGTGTTAAAGATGTTAAGATCCCTTCCAATAAACAAAAAGTACTCGATCAGGCTTATAGACGTATTGACGTTGTGATCAAGCAGTACGAAGATGGTATTATTACAGAAGGGGAGAGGCACTCCAAAATCATTAGTATTTGGACAGAAGTAACAGAACTTCTCTCTGAAGAATTATTTAAGCTCATTTCCGCTCCGAATGCCCTTGAGTTAAACCCTCTTTTCTTGATGATGGATTCAGGAGCTAGAGGAAATAAATCACAGGTTAAGCAGCTAGGTGCTCTCCGCGGACTAATGGCCAAACCATCGGGTGAGATTATCGAGTCTCCGATTACCGCTTCTTTCCGAGAAGGGTTATCGGTTCTCGAGTACTTCATCTCTTCACACGGAGCTCGTAAAGGTCTTGCCGATACAGCCCTTAAAACAGCTGACTCTGGTTATTTGACACGTAGACTTGTCGACGTTGCACAAGATGTCATCGTCACAGAAGAAGATTGTGGAACATTGAATGGAGTAGAAGTCTCTGCTATTAAGCAAGGACAAGAAGAACTGCTCCCTCTCAGAGACCGTATCTTTGGACGCTCCGTTTGTGATGATATCTTCCAGCCTGGCGATAATACAAAATTACTTGCTAAAGCGGGGGATGTCCTCAATGTTAAACAGGCAGATGCTATCGATGATGCAGGGATTGATAGCCTCAAGATCCGTTCCACATTGACATGTGAAGCTAAACGCGGCATTTGTTCTAAGTGTTATGGCCTTAACCTAGCCAACGGAACGCTTGTCGGTCTTGGCGAAGCAGTCGGTATCATTGCGGCTCAGTCGATTGGTGAACCAGGAACGCAGCTCACGATGAGAACCTTCCACTTGGGTGGTATCGCCTCTGCAGCTGTTAGCCCAGAGCTTATTGCAGAAGCCGACGGTATTTTGATCTATGATAACTTGCGCACTGTTAAAAACAATGAAGGCATTTGGATTGTTCTCAACAAAAATGGTTCCCTCCATGTTGTAAGAGATGAAGGTAGAACTGTTGAAGAATATAAAAAACTCCTCAGCACAAAATCGATTGAGCCTCTTCAAAGTTTTTCTGTTGAACTTGGAACAACCATTATCTTTGAAGATGGTTCCAAAATCAAAAAAGGTGTGAAGATCGCTCAGTGGGAACAACACAATGTACCGATTATTTGCGAACGCCCCGGTTATGTTAAGTATGAAGACCTCGTCGAAGGGATTTCTACCCAAAAAGAGATCAACAAACAAACAGGTCAGACAGAGCTGATTGTTAAACAACACCGTGGAGAGCTTCACCCACAGATCATTATCTACGCAGATAAAGATTACTCAGAGCTTGTTGGGACCTATGCAATTCCTTCTGGAGCATTTATCTCCGTACAAGAAGGTCAGCACGTTCTAGCAGGAACTCTCTTAGCGCGTCTTCCTAGAGGGGCAATCAAAACGAAGGACATCACCGGTGGTCTTCCACGTGTTGCTGAACTTTGTGAAGCAAGACGTCCTAAAGATCCAGCAGAGATTGCGAAGATTGATGGGGTGGTTGACTTCCGCGGTGTGCAGAAAAATAAACGTATCGTGATCGTGCGTGATGAAGATTCAGGAATGGAAGAGGAACACCTTATCCCTCTTGCTAAACACTTGATTGTTCAGCGTGGTGACCCTGTCATCAAAGGACAGCAGCTTACTGACGGTTTAGTCGTACCACAAGAGATCCTAGAAATTTGCGGCGTAAGAGCCTTGCAAGAATATCTCGTTAGACAAGTCCAAGAAGTCTACCGCCTCCAAGGTGTGGACATCAACGACAGACATATCGAGATCATTGTCCGTCAAATGCTCCAGAAAGTGCGCGTCACTGACCCAGGTGATACAACCTTTCTTTATGGAGAAGATGTCGACAAGAAAGTCTTCCATGCGCAAAACCGCAAGGTTATCGAAGAAGGGGGCAAGCCTGCACAAGCAGCACCTGTGCTTCTCGGTATTACCAAGGCATCGCTTTCTACAGACTCATTTATCTCTGCAGCTTCTTTCCAAGAAACAACACGTGTTCTTACCGATGCTGCAAGTGAAGGTAAAACTGATTACCTTCTCGACTTTAAATCAAACGTGATTACAGGTCACATGCCTCCGGGCGGCACAGGCTTCCATGCTTTTGACAAACGTGTCCGTGAATGCATCGATGTAGAGTCTGAAGAAGATCTCGAGTTTTGCTTCACTTAAGACCCATCTGCCTCCTCCCTGATCGGAGGAGGCTTTTTTTACTACAAAATTACTTTTTAGCAGTTTATAAGCCTCTTATAATCAACAAGTTAAATATTTTTCTTGGAAAGAGCTGGTGTCTTAATTTTTGCGTAAGGTGAGTTTGTAAACCATATGGATTGTTTCAGAGTCTAGCTTGGATCATTCCTTCTAGCTTGACAATGTCTTGAGCAAATTTACGAATACCCTCGTGGAGCTTATCGGTTGCCATGGGATCTTCTGAGAGCATCCAGCGGAAGGTTTTTTCATCTAGAAGGATTTTTTCGATCTCCATTTTCTTGGCAACTTTTTTATCGAGCTTTTTGGGAACGGGGCCTTGCGTGTTTTGAAGCTCTGAAAGGAGGTTGGGGGAGATTGTGAGAAGATCGCAGCCAGCAAGCTCAAGGATCTCATCGGTATTGCGGAAGGAGGCTCCCATGATTTGAGTTTTATAGCCCAACTTTTTGTAATAGTTGTAGATTGTGGTTACAGACTTTACGCCGGGATCTTCAGCGGGAGGATAGGAATCTTTCTTTCATTTTTCTTGTACCAGTCAAGGATTCTGCCAACAAAAGGGGAGATGAGGGTTGCTTTGGCCATGGCGCATCCAATGGCTTGAGGAAGGCTAAAAAGAAGGGTCATGTTGCAGTGAATCCCTTCTTTTTCTAATTTTTTAGCTGCTTTAATTCCTTCCCAGGAAGAGGCAAGCTTAATCAAAATCCTGTCTCTGCCAATCCCTGCTGCTTCATAAAGAGCAATCAATGTTCTAGCTTTTTCTATAGAGCCTTCTACATCAAAGGAGAGTCTTGCATCGACTTCTGTTGAGACTCTGCCCGGGACAATCTTGAGAATTTCGAGACCAAAGTTCACAAAAATTTTATCGAGTATGCAGGAGAGCTCTTCTTTTTGATTTTCCTTGCTTTTTGCCGTAGGAGATCGCCTCTTCGATTAAAAACTGATACTCAGGTTTACTAGAAGCTGCAAGAATTAAAGAGGGATTGGTCGTAGCATCGGTAGGATGGTATTTTTTAATCTCTTCAAATTCCCCCGTATCAGAGACGATGGTTGTGAATTCTTTCAGCTGTTCAAGTTTATTTTTCATAAGATGCCTTCGTTTCAGTATAATATTTTGTGAATTTTTCTGCTTGTATAATTGTTTCAAACATACCAACGCGCACTGTAACTGAGAGATTTTTTTTCAGAGAAGAGATAAGTAGTTCTTGCATCTTGTCTGAGAGGGAGATTCTTTGTCCTCCTTCGTGGCAAGAGACGATATCAGAATAGGTATTGTCTCCAATCACAAGGGTTAAAAGAGCATTTTTAGGATTTCCTTCGTAACAGGGAATTGTATGAGACTGTATCTGGAGGGTGGTGTGAACGGAGTGTCCTAATTGGAGAATTTCTAAATCTAGGCCACACAGAGGATCGGACGATTTATAAGATATTTTAGAGGAATCAAACTCGGGGCTACCGGCCTTAATGTGGTTAATAGCCCAGGGGTCTTTGTGCGCGCAGGAACAAAGGAGCAGTAACGCTAGAATTCTCAGGATTTTTTACCTTTGTTACTAGACACTAGGATAAGAGCGACAACAGCCACGGTAACAGCTGCGGCAGCGATTGCAAACTTAACCCACGCGCGATTATTGGCAGAGGCCAGCCCATCTTCAGAAGCTGCTCCCACATTTTTAGGAGTATCTTGCGTAGAGTCTGTTGCTTCTATGGGGTAGGTCTCTTCGGGAGTATCTGCTTCTGTAGAAGGAGGGTACTCGAGGTCAGCGATTTTGGGATTAGAAAGATCGGGGCTCGGTTCTACTCCATGGAGTAGAGAAGTGGCTCCAAAAACGGCGATCGTCAGTAAAGTCTTTATCTTGTGCATAATTTAAATCCTGCGGGCTAATCAGTTTATTCTTTATATCTTTTAGCAACAATATTTTCCAGTAATTCCCCATTTCAGCGTAGTTGTGAAGGATGGTTTTTTCTAAGGGAAGCCATGCTTCTTTTTGGAACTTTTTATCTAAAAATAGGTGTGTTCGAGCGGTGGTAAGTAGGGCATTTTTCCAGCGATTTCCAATTTTAGTTGGTGGAAGAGGGATTTCTTTGGGAAAATCTTTTAGTGCCTGCGTGTAGAGGTGCGTGAGTTTTTCTTTTTCTTCTTTTTTCTTGATGACTTGTATTAAGTCAGAGGTTACGGTAAAAGACTTGAGGGTAGTGTAGAAAAGGTGGCTTAAACCTAAGAACTCCTCTTTGGCGCAGCTAGTTGTGATCACGTAGGCGCTCCCATTTTTAACCAAAATTAGCTGCAGCTGGGAGAGGTCTCCCCCTGTAGTTTTTCTAATGATTTCTATGAGTCTTCCTTGTCCTGCAAGTGTGGAAAAATGTCCTAGATCGCGCCATTCCCTATTGGGATCTGCTTCGCAATTTTTTTGCACAATTGATACATATTCCTTTAAAGAGATTGAGACCTTTTCTGTTGCAAGGTTGATTAAAGGGTTACAATTTTTTTTTGGCTTACCCACAAAGGTAATTTTAACAAGTGAATCCACATGTTCAATGACTTTCCACTCTTGAGGAGGATTAAAATAGGCGTATTCTTCTCCGTGAAGCGTTCCAGTTAAACAACAAAGAAGCAAGCTCCATTTATACATCATGGAAGGGAGTATAGGGTGATACTTTTTTTAAAATCAAGATGAGACCGTTGCATGATCACTTATTCAGGGGGCTTTTGCAATTACTTCTAATGACTACAGCTTCCAGATCCAGAGCCGAAGAGAGCGGCAAGACCGCCGGCTACAACTGCAAGGCCTCCACCCCATCCCATCATCTTCCAGGCTGTTGCGGAGAAACCACCAGCTTCAGCTGCAGCACCTCCATTTCTCTCATCCTCATTAGCAGATATAGGAGCAGTAGACAAAGCAAGTGCTAAGAAAAGAAGAAGTGTTTTTTTCATATACAAGCCATATGTTATTGGTATAGTTTTTCTTATGACATAAAAATAAATTCTACGCAATCGTTTTTTAGTGGCTATCTACAAAAAATGTTCCCTTTACAACCAGATGGTTTATAGGGTATATTTGTCGGATGTCAAATCAAATTCAAAAAATAAAAGCCAGGATAGTAGGAACAGGGTCATATGTTCCAGAAAAGATTCTCACTAATCAAGATCTAGAGAAAATGGTCGAGACATCCGATGATTGGATTTTTACGCGTACAGGGATGAAAGAGCGCAGAATTGCTGGAACAGAGGAGTTCACCTCAGATATGGGGCTTGAAGCGGCTAGAAGAGCGCTGAAAGCGGCACACCTAGAGCCAGAAGAGGTTGATCTTGTTCTTGTAGCAACTCTAACACCCGACTACACCTTCCCTAGCACAGCTTGTTTAATACAGAATCAATTGAAAGCGTCTCATGCAGCAGCGCTTGATATTCAAGCCGCTTGTACGGGTTATATATATGGTCTTGCTATTGCAAAGGCTTTCATAGAGTCGGGAATATATAAAAATATCCTCATTATTGCATCTGAAAAACTTTCCTCAATCGTGAACTACAAAGATCGCAATACCTGTATTCTCTTTGGAGATGGAGCTGCTGCATGTGTGGTTTCTTCTGAGGGGAAAGGATTACATATCAAAGATGTTTCTATCGGTGCAGACGGAGAACAGTCGCAGCTGTTAATTCTGCCAGCTGGGGGATCGAGAATGCCTGCATCTAAAGCATCGGTAGAATCAGATTTGCACTATATCAAAATGGAAGGAAAAGAGGTATTTAAGCATGCAGTGCGTCGCATGGAATCAGCTGCCAAAGAGTCGCTCGACAAGGCAGGTGTAAAGGAGAGCGAGATCTCTTGGCTTGTTCCTCACCAAGCTAACACACGGATCATCGAAGCTCTTGCCAAACGATTTGAAATTGCCGAAGAAAGAGTTGTTATCACTATTCATAAATATGGCAATACTTCAGCTTCTTCTATAGGGATTGCTTTAGATGAACTTTTATGTACACACCCCCTATCTGTTAAGGATAATATTTTACTGGCTGCTTTTGGAGCAGGCTTAACGTGGGGAGCATCTGTTCTATCATACATAGCATATAAGGATAGCGATGACTAAGAAAAGACAAAAAATAGCTTTTTTATTTCCAGGACAGGGAGCTCAATACCCTGGGATGGGAAAAGATTTTTACGAGAGTTTTCCCGCTGCAAGAGAGATATTTGAAGAAGCAGATGAGTTTTTATCGATGCATTTTTCAAAGCTGATTTTCGAGGGGCCTGAGCAAGAGCTAACGTTGACAAAAAACAGCCAGATGGCAATTTACATTGCAAGCAGTGCCATCCTGCGTGCGCTAAAGAGCCAGTTTCCACATATCATGCCTATGGTTTGCGCGGGGTTAAGTTTGGGAGAGTATACCGCTCTTTTTGCATCGGGACGTGTCAGCTTTATAGAAGGGCTTTCTCTTGTACAAGCAAGGGGACAGTACATGAATGATGCCTGTGAAAAGACACAGGGTACAATGAGGGTTGTATTGGGAATGGATGATAGAACAGTTGCAGATCTTCTTCCCAAGATGTGTGGGTAGCTAACGTCAACTGTCCTGGACAGGTGGTGATTGCAGGTCGTTTGGCTTCTATGTCTAACGCAGAAGAGATTTTAAAAACTAACGGTGCAAAAAGAGTGCTTCCTCTTGAGGTTTCAGGAGCTTTTCATACACCTCTCATGCAGGTGGCTCAAGAACGTTTAAAACCCCATTTGCTTGCAACGGAGCTCCAAGATAGCAAGGTTGATTTTGTAATGAACGTTCCTGGTGGCTATGTGAATGATCATGCACATATCAGAAATTATCTCATAGAGCAGGTGGTGCGCCCTACACGTTGGATGGCTGGTATTGAAGCGATGGTACAAAAGGGGGTAGAGGTTTATTTCGAAATTGGCCCCGGTAAAGCTCTCACTGGAATGAATAAAAAGATTGGAACACCTGGGATTTCTTTAAACATTGAAAAAGTCGAAGATCTAGATAATACTTTATTAGGGGAGCTTTATGCAGTTGTTGAAGGGTAAAAAAGCGCTCGTAACCGGTGGAACATCCGGCATTGGAAAAGAAATAGCCTTAACTTTTGCAAAGCAAGGTGCTGATGTCACAATTTTTGGAACTAACCTTGAAAGAGGAGAGCAAGTTCTTAAGGCGCTCACTGAGATTTCTCATGAGCAGAAGTTTGCTTTTTACAGCGTGGATGTATCTAAAAAAAGAGCTGTGGATGAGGTTATCGCTAAAATTTTAGCCACCTGTCCCACCATCGATATCCTTGTCAATAATGCAGGTGTAACAAGGGATGGGCTTTTAATGAAAATGAGTGAAGAGGATTGGGATCAGGTGATTGCCGTTAACTTAAAGTCGATCTATAATTTGTGCCAAGCACTTGTGCGTCCCATGTTAAAAGCCAGAAAAGGCAGTATCATCAACATCTCTTCTGTCGTCGGTCTAACAGGCAATGCTGGCCAAACGAATTATGCTGCCTCTAAAGCAGGGATTATCGGATTTACGAAAGCACTTGCAAAAGAAGTTGCCAGCCGTAGCATCTGTGTTAACTGCATAGCACCAGGTTTTATTTCAACCCCAATGACAGATGTATTGAATGATGTCCAAAAACAAGCCACTTTAGCCCAGATTCCCATGCAGAGGCTTGGCCAGACCGAAGAAATTGCCAATGTGGCACTTTTTTTAGCTAGTTCCTTGTCAAGTTATATGACAGGGCAGGTACTGGCTGTCGATGGGGGAATGGTAATGTAAATATCATGAAAAAGGTTCTTGCTTGATTTTAACTAAAGATAGCTTATACTTAGAAACATGAAAAAAAGAGGAAAGGAAAATACCTATGACAACTGTTGAAAAGGAAGTGATTGACATTGTAGTGGAGCAACTTGGTGTTGATGCTACGGATGTAACGTTAGAAAAATCTTTTGTTGAGGATCTAACAGCTGATTCTCTCGATATTGTAGAGCTCATCATGACATTTGAAGAGCGTTTTGGCTTTGAGATTTCTGAGGAAGATGCCGAGAAGCTCAAAACAGTAGGCGATGTCGTTGCCTATATCAAGAAGAGAAAAGGTTCCTAATTTTTCTTATAACAGCGCGCTCTCAAATCAAGAGCGCGTTCCCATCTGCTTACCACCAAGAGAACCACCCGCTGCTACCGGTATCTGGCGGAGCGCCATCTGCATCGCTGGTGGTAACATCCACAACGCTATCCGTATCGGAGCCTTCATCGGAACCCGTTTCATGAGGAACGTCATCTATCCCTGTATCATTTTGGTTAACGTGGTAATAATCTCCACCCAAGTTAAAGTCTTCTTCTCCTGTGACAGGGGCAGTATCAGCAATGACACTTCCGTCTGGGCTTCCTCCGAGAAGATCAGGTGTACTTTCTACAGGTTCGAAGCCAAAATTTATATCCCCATGAGAGCTTTCTTGTGAGAAATCGGGTGCGGCTGCCTCATAAGAGGGGCTATCCCAATCGGAGAAAATGTAGTCAGCAGGGTTCATGATCGTAAAGGCATCTTCTACATGAGAGCCTTCTGCATGTGTGATCACAGGCTGATCTGGGTGGATATTAGTGATGACAGGCTTTTGCCCGGGTGTTTGTGGGGGAACGATCACTTCATCAATTGTTAGGGGAGCGCTTGAACTAGTTAGGGTTTGGTTTTCTTTTAAGATAATTCCCTCTTCCATGTTACGAGAGGTGCCATCACCTGGTAGGACATAGATGACATCGCCTACTTTGGAGGAGTGTTCCGCTTCTTTAAGAGAGGCAAAAGGAGCCTCGAAAGTACCTGTTCCAACCCCTTCAAAGGCATTATTAACAAAGATAATAGAAAGTAAATTGCTGCCTGAAGTGATCTCAGATAAAGAAACTGTGCGGTGTTTTTTTTGAATTGGGATGATTTCATTCCGGGCAATAACGACTTTGCGTAAGTTTCTAGAGGATTTGGTCGTTTTTTTTGGCTTTGACCTATTTAAAGGAATGTTAAAAGAGATGTAGCCCTGGACTTTTGTATGGAAAATAGGATCGTAAGAGACAATTGCACTGAGTGCAAGGAAGCTTGTTAAATCAAGGACAGCTCGTATTTTGCCGCCCCAAGCATTCCCTGCTTTCATATGGTGGGTCTCTTTTCAAAGAGGTAATAAGGCCCTCCTGCTAGGTAGAAAATAGATCGAATAGGCACCCCTATTTCAAACTCTGCACAGGAAGAACTATTTCAGCTTTTTGCTTCACATAGATAGTGTGGCCTCCAAAAGCTGAAAACGTTTTTTGCTCAAAGTCTGACTCTTTGGAAAACGGAATATAACCATTCACTCTCATATCTGCATGAGCACTTAGAAATTCAGCTCCAACGCCGATTTGTTGGGCTGTTAGATTGGTTGTATTCCTCACATCGTAGAATGCATTGAGCCCGAACAAATAACGTTCACTTTTAAAAGGTTTACGTAGTCCAAAGCCTGCATTACCTGCAAGGCGTCCATTATTAAAAACATGGCCTCTTAGGTTTAAAAGAAGTTCAAATTTATCCCAGTTTTGATTCCCGATAAATTCAATGGTTGAATATCCCTGATTGTAACCTACGCCTCCTGACTCAATATGTCTGAAGTCAAGAGATCCCTCAAAAGCGTGGAGTGTAAATCCTGTTAGAGCTAAGGTGGCTAGTAGATACTTTTTCATATTATTCTACCTGTCGTAATTATCGATATAACTAAAAATCTGTTGTATATTAATATAATTAACATTTTTTATTATTAATAATATACATTTTTTTGAAAAATATAGATAATATTGATTTTATTTAAAAAATCAAATTAAGTAAAAACAATGATATTAATATGAGGCCGTAGATTGCAAAATGTGCGTTTTTACAAACATGATTACTTATGGAACCTCTGGACAAGTCATTTGCCGAATCTTGCTGCCAATTTTTGCGAATACTAGATTTTTCAAACTCGCTAACATTCTGCATGTTAGCTGCGTTTTCCAAAATCGTCGTCTTCAAAAAATTGATCAGCAATCTCCGATAAAGCACTTATCCAGAGGCTCCTTATGCAACGGCTCAAAAGAACCTTAATTACGCAAGAGGTCTAATATGCAATTGTGGAAGGTCTATTTAATCATGCCGGTCTGTTTGTACCAATCAAAGGTGTCTTTGAGGGTTTCAACGAGGGGTCTAGGATAGAAGTAGAGCTCTCTTTTAGCTTTAGAGCAACTGATATTGCGGTTGCAACGGAGTAAAACATCGAGCGTCTCTTTAGTATACAGCATGGGAGTATTAGTGAAAAAGCTGTAGGCTTTGGCAAGGGGCACGCCCATTCTAGCAAGCCAGTTAGGAGATGTGAATTTAGGGGCTGTTTTGCCTGTGATATCTTGGACGAGCTGCGCAAGTTCTTTGACGGTTTTCCACATCCCTGATAAGAGGTATCTATCGCCTGCTCTTCCTTTTTCAATGGCGGTGATCACGGTTTTAGCGACATCTCTGACATCAACAAAATCAAATCCGCCAGCTACGATGGCAGGGACTTTACGGTTGTATAGAGCAATCAATCCTTTCCCCATTAGGGAAGGTTGAAAATCATGGGGACCGATGATAGCAGTAGGGTTAATAATAATGGTATCAAGGCCTTGTACCAATCCTTTTGTGATTTCTTTTTCAGCTTCCGATTTAGAGAAATCATGTAAAAAACCTTCTTCACCGACAAGAGGTCTTGTCTCATCGAGCTCTGCTTCAGGAAATTGTTGGAGAGCGTGGATAGAACTGATGTAAATAAGGCGCCCAGTTCCAGCAGCCAAGCAGGCTTCCACAATGTTTTTTGTTCCATTCACATTGATATTGTACACGCTACCATCGGGGTCTCCGCTGATAGAGATTTTACCTGCTGCATGGATGACAACATCCGCATCGGCACAGAATTTTTTCAAGGAAGCCGGATCTAAAATATCGCCGCGCACTTTTTCTACATCTAGGCGCTCTAGTGAATTAGAGTGGATATGTACAAGCGCTCTTACTTTATGTCCTAATTGTAAAAGAAGGCGGCAGATGTTATTTCCAATATGGCCCGAGGCTCCTGTGACAGCAACTAACATATATTACTTCCTTCAAAATAATAAATAAAACCGATAAACCCTTAAGGAACCTCTCGACAATTCATTCGCCGAATCTTGCCGCCTATTTTTGCGAATACTAGATTTTTCGAACTTGCTAACATTCTCCATGTTAGCTGCGCTTTCCAAAATCGTCGTCTTCGAAAAATTGATCAGCAATCTACGACAAAGCACTTATCCAGAGGCTCCTTAGTACGCAAGAGGTATAATAGACTCACCAATAGAGTTGAATGTATAATGAAACAATTTAAAATACAATCTCTAAAACCTTGAATGGACGACAGATTGATAAACTCATCTTTATTTTTGCGTAAGGTGAGTTAGAAGTGGGGTGAGGTATCGAGCTGTAAAGGATTGGGATTGGTGAATCAGCTCTTTAGGAGTCCCACATGCGATGATTTGTCCTCCTTTTTCACCAGCACCGGGGCCAAGGTCAAAGATATAGTCGGCGTGGGCAATGACGTCGAGGTTGTGCTCGATGAGGATGAGGGTATTGCCTCTATCAACAAGGGCGTGAAATATAGAAAGTAGCTTCACGATGTCTTCGCTGTGAAGGCCGATGGTGGGCTCATCAAAGAGGTAGAGCGTTTTTCCAGAGGAGCGCTTCGCAAGTTCTCGCGAAAGTCTGATGCGTTGTTGCTCTCCTCCAGAAAGGGAGGCGATCTCTTGTCCGAGTTGCAGGTAGCCAAGGCCGACGGATATAAGGATATCAAGAATTTTGGTAACTTTGGGGATGGCATCGAAGAACTCCTTAGCTTCCAATACGGTCATGGCAAGGATTTGACCAAAGTTTTTCTCTTTAAATTTGACTTCTAAACTCAAGGGATTGAGGCGGTAGCCTTGGCATGTGTCACAAGGCACTTTGACAGGAGGCAAAAACTGGAGTTGGATTGACTTTGTTCCTAGCCCTAAGCAGACTGGGCACATTCCTCTACGATGATTTGCGCTGAAATGTTTTGGCTCTAAACCCTTGATCTGGGCTGCAGGAAGAGAGGCAAAAAGAGAGCGCAGAGGAGCTGATATATCTGTATAGGTGGTGACATCGGCTCTATTGGTTTGTCCGATAGGGTTTTGATCGATGGCAATGAGTTTATCAAAGGGGCATTTTTCTTGCCTAGAAGCTAGCAGCTTTTCGATAGAGGGTTTAAGGATGTCGTGCATCAGGGTTGATTTTCCCGAACCAGAGACACCTGTTAGGCATGTGAAAATACCGAGTGGAATATCTAGCGAGATATCTTTGAGGTTATGGAGCGTGCAGTTTTTAAGAGAGTAGTAGTTTTTAGCTTTTCTTTGTTTCGAAGGTAGAGGAATGGTCTTCCGGCCACTCAAGTAAGCGCCAGTAAGAGAGAGGGAATTTGCTTTGATCTCAGGGAGTGTTCCACAGGCAGTGATCCGACCTCCTTCTTTCCTGCACCCGGCCCAAAGTCTAAGATGTAATCTGCAATCGCAATCGTGAGTGGATCATGCTCTACAAGAAGGAGAGTGTTGTTCATATTACGGAGACGCAGTAGGGCTTCATTTACAAGAGAGTTGTCATGAGGATGAAGCCCGATGCTGGGCTCATCTAGGACGTAAAGGCAACCAGTGAGACCGCTGCCCAGCTGCCTACTTAGACGGATACGTTGTGTTTCTCCTCCACTAAGGGTAGGAGCTGACCTATCAAGAGAAAGATAGCCAAGACCAATTTCTTGTAAAAAACGCAGGCGGTGAATGAGCTGATCGTAGGTGTCTTTTAAAAATTCAGGGATGGAAAGGTTAAGAGCAAAATCTAGGGCTTTATCGATAGGGAATTTGCAAAACTCTGCAATGGTTACACCTTTTAGTTTGACATTTCTAGCAAGTGCATGGAGACGAGAGCCTCCACAAGAGAGGCAGGTGATTTGACTTAAAAGAGGAAGGAGAGGCTCTCTAAGAGCAGCGATTGTTTTGGCGGCTTTAGCAAGTAGGGGATTGATTCCTTGCCATTCAAATGAAATTCCTTTTCTCTTCAGCACGATCTTCCCATTGAAAAAAAGCTGCAAGTGGGCAGGGGGTTGTTTTAGGATGGGGAGTCTCAGATTGATACCGGCTTCTTCGAGCGTCTCTACAAAGAGGGTCAGGGCTGCTGGTGTTGCAAATTCTTTCCATAAGAGGCGCATGATGGCAAGAGGTGTCATTTTTAAAAGCTCTTTCACTTGCAAGAGATCAAGTCCGTACTGAAACCCAAGCCCTAAGCAATCAGGGCACATCCCTTGATCGGTGTTGAAGGAAAAGGAGTGAGGCGTGATCGGAGGGTATGATTTACCTGTCGATGGGTCTGCAAAGGCTAAGTTAAAAAACAGATCTCTTCCTTCGGCATCGACTGTCAGCGTTCCTGAAGAAAAAGTGGCAGCTTGATCGACCGCTTCAAAAAGGCGTTTTTTACTTTCTTTTTTAGCAGCTGCTCGATCGATTACAACAAAAAGGGTGTTTTTACCCTTCCTATCAAAGGGGATGGACTCTTCGAGCTCGAAGTATTTTCCATTGAGTCTAATCCTTAAAAATCCCATTTTTTGGAGTCTTTCTTTTAACTCTTCAAAAGTTTCACTCTTTTTCAGCGTGATAGGAGAGAGGAAATGGAGTTTAGTTCCTTCTGAAAGTTCAAGGAGATTGGCAACGACATGATCTTTACTGATCGAGCGGATTTCGTGACCCGTTTCTGGGGCAAAAGGGACTCCTAAGTGTGCATAGAGGACCCGCAAAAAGTCGTAGGCCTCTGTCATCGTTCCAATGGTGCTACGGGGGTTGCCGGCATGGTTTTTTTGTTCAATGGCAATCGCAGGGGAGAGTCCTTCAATGCTTTCAACCTTTGGCTTAGGCATTTGTCCGACGAGTTGGCGCGCATAAAGTGAAAGCGCATCGATATACCTGCGTTGTCCTTCAGCATAGACAGTCTCAAAGGCAAAGGATGTTTTTCCCGAGCCCGAAGGGCCTGTGCAGACTGTGATTTGTCCTCTTGGGATGGAGGCGCTGATGTTTTTTAGATTGTTTTGGGTAGCATCTTGGATGGTAATCTTAGTGATGGGATCGACTTGCCGAGCTATCTTCTCTTTCTTGAAATCTTTAGCTTTGAGCGCATGTGTCAAAGCAACCCCTGTCGGTGTTTTTAACTTCAAAAATTGCTCAGGCGTTCCTTCGGCAATTAACTCTCCTCCCTCAGAGCCCCCTTCAGGACCAAGCTCGATGATCCAGTCAGCTGTTTTGACAAGATCCATGTTGTGTTCGATCACAACCACAGTGTTTCCCTTATCTGCTAGTGATTGTAGTATAGTGACCAGCTTATTGATATCGTGAAAATGTAGACCCGTTGTTGGCTCATCTAAGATATAGAGAGTTTTTCCTGTAGAAGGGCGCGCAAGTTCTTTGGCGAGTTTAATCCTCTGAGCCTCTCCCCCTGAGAGCGTCGGCGAGGCTTGTCCCAGCTTCAAATATTCAAGACCAACTTTCTCTAAGGTAACCAATTTATTCTTAATAGAAGGAATTGCGTCAAAAAAAACGAGGGCCTCTGCAACAGACATCTCTAGCACATCGTGAATGGTTTTGCCCCGGAAGAGGACAGAAAGCGTCTTAGTATCAAATCGCTTCCCTTTGCAGTGCTCGCAGATGACCCATTCATCTTCCATGAAGTCCATGTCGATCTTGGTCATTCCCATCCCTTCGCAGTGGGGGCAAGAGCCTTCTTTGACATTAAAGCTAAACCGTCCTGGTTTGTATCCAAAAGCAATACTTTCAGGAAGTTGGCTAAAGAGATCCCGGATTTCGTCAAAAAGCTTGATGTAGGTGGAAGGATTTGATCGGGGCGTTCTTCCAATAGGTGCCTGATCAATCGCAATCACCTTATCAACGAGATCAAGCCCTTCTATCTTGTGATGTTTCCCCACAGGTAGATTAGAGTTATGGAGGTGATTTGAAAGAAGAGGATAAAGTGTATCAGAGATAAGAGAAGATTTGCCAGAGCCAGAGACCCCTGCAATCGCAATAAAAACACCCAAAGGAAAAGAGACGTTTATCCCTTTCAAGTTATGGTGGGAGGCCTTTTTAAGCGTGATTTTTCCCTTAGTATGAGGTCTTCTTTTTTCGGAATAGCAATAGCAAGTTTACCTGAAAGATAGCCTCCTGTAAGAGACTCGGGAGTATTGATCAGATCTTCAAGAGTGCCACTCACGAGAATGTAACCCCCTTTTTCTCCTGCAAGGGGGCCCACATCGACAATGTGATCTGCCTCTAACATCGTTTCTTCATCGTGTTCGACAACAATCACCGTGTTACCCTTATCGCGTAGGAGTTTGAGGGTCTCCAGTAGTTTTAAGTTGTCGCGCGGATGTAACCCAATAGAAGGTTCATCGAGAATATACGTTGTGCCGACCAGTCCCGATCCGATTTGAGAAGCAAGCCTTACGCGCTGAGCTTCTCCGCCAGACAGCGTAGGCGCTGTTCTTTCCAGAGTAAGATAGTGGAGTCCAACCCCCATCAAAAAGCGTAATCTTTGGATCACTTCCTTAAGCAATTCTTCTGAAACAAGTGTTGGAGGAATTTTTGTAAAGAATGCAAGTGCCTCAGAGATCGGTAGCGCTGTTAACTCTGCAATCGTTTTGCTGCCAAGGAGAGTCGCTGCAGGATAGGCCCGGATCCGAGCTCCCTTGCAACAGGGGCACGTAGATTTTTCCATGAGAGCGTGCATATGAGAGCGATAAAAATCGCTCGTTGCTTCCGCATATCTCTTTTTTGCTTCCTGGATGACCCCACTCCAGTGGATATAATCGGTCCAACGGGTTTTTTTGACCGGATGCACAAATTCCATCCGGGTCCACTTAGCATCTATTCCATATAGAAAAGCTTTCTGTCCCTTTTCTGGAATATCTTTCCAGGGTGTGTCGATAGAGAATTTATAAGTTTTTGCTAGATGGTTGTAGATATTTCCATACCGCACTGTCTTGTAAGAAGGAGCTATTTTACAACACTCCTCAGCAATACTTAAGTCAGGGTTAAGAATGAGATCAAGTTTAAATTCTAAAATCACCCCCATACCTTGACACTCAGGACACATCCCTGACGGATGGTTAAAAGAAAAGTCTTGCGGCTCTAAAGGGGGATACGATTTACCAGATTTAAATGCGTAGGCGTGCTGGGAGAAAAGAGTTTCTTCTTTCGATGATACATTCCATACACTCATGACCCCTTTTCCGATTTCTAAACACTGGGTTACACTCTCCTGGATACGTTCTTTATCTTTAGAAGTGATCCTATCGATTACAATGTCGATGTCATGCGCAGCTTTTTTATCAAGAGAAAGGGCTTCTGTGATCTCTACCAAGTTTCCATCGAGCCTCAATCTTGTAAACCCTTGCCGAAGAAGTTCAGCAAAGTCATCTTTAAATTCCCCCTTTTTCCCTTAGCATACGGAGCAAGCAAGATGAGTTTATCTTCTTTAGGCATAGATTGAATAGCGCTCATGATTTGCAAAGAGCTCTGCGGCAGAACCTTTTCTCCGCTGATCGGGCAGTGAGGCACGCCTACACGCGCAAATAAAACGCGCATGTAGTCATAGATCCCTGTCATCGTGCCTACTGTAGACCGAGGGTTTTTACCCGCTGTCTTTTGTTCAATTGCAATTGTTGGGGAAATCCCAGAAATCAGTTCTGCATCTGGCTTAGGTAAATCCCCTAGCTGCCTTTTTGCATAGGTCGACAAAGATTCGATATACCGACGCTGCCCTTCGGCATAGATGGTATCGAAAGCAAGGGATGACTTCCCTGATCCCGATACCCCTGAAAAGACAATGAGCTGGCCAGGTTCTAGTTCAAGGCTCACATTTTTAAGGTTGTGGACTTTGACTTTTTTCAGAATGATTTTCATAGACAGTGATTATCCAGTCTTTTCTCGATTTCTTCAAGAAGTCTATTGAAAGTCTTAAAAAAAAATACTAGTATTAACTCTATGTCGACAAAAACAAAAATTATTTGCACGATGGGTCCTGCTGTGAGCACCTATGAGCAGATCTTAGCGCTCATTGATGCTGGTATGAATGTTGCCCGTCTTAACTTTAGCCATAGTACGCAAGAAGAACATCTTAAAACAATCCAGCTCCTTAAAAAAGCGCGCGCAGAAAGGAAAATATCGCTTGCTATCATGCTCGACACCAAAGGCCCTGAGATCCGTGTAGGGAACCTAAAGGGGGGATCTCTTTCATTAGAAGCAGGGCAGCAAGTGCTCTTAGTGGGAGATCGTATAGAAGGGGACAGTAATATCATTCCTATCACTCCCGCAGCTGTCTTAGAAAGTATCGAAGAGGGGATGTCTATCCTTTTTGATGATGGGTATATCCTTTCCAAAGTGATCAAAAAAGAAAAAAAAGGCGTTACCATAGAGATTCAAAATGGGGGGATTTTAAAAACCCACAAGGGGATTAATATTCCCCTTGCCTACATTAATCTCCCAGCTATGACAGAGCAGGATATTCAAGATATTACATTTGGATGCTTGCAAGATGTCGATGTCATTGCCGCTTCCTTCATCCGTTCAGCCGATCATATTTTAGAGATTAAAAATCTTCTTAAAAAGCAAAGCAAATCTCACATACTTGTCATTGCCAAAATAGAAAACAGCCTAGGCGTTAAAAACTTTGACGCTATTTTAGATGTGGCAGATGGCATCATGGTTGCAAGAGGTGATTTAGGAGTAGAACTTCCCTTAGAGCAGGTGCCGCAGCTTCAAAAAATGATGATCCGTAAATGTTACCAAAAAGGAAAACCTTCTATTACAGCAACACAAATGCTTGAGACAATGATTTATAACCCAAGGCCCACACGTGCAGAAGTCTCTGACGTTGCCAATGCAATTTATGATAGCACAACCTGCGTGATGCTCTCTGCTGAGACAGCTTCTGGTAAGTACCCAATACAGGCTGTTCAGATGATGAAAAATATCATACAAGAAACCGAGAAAGAATTTTCATACCGTGATTTTTTTGCCCATAGCATTACAATCGATTACCACGATATTGCCTCTTCTGTTGCCCTCGCTTCTGTCAAGACAGCCTATAGCTTGCAAGCTAAAGCCATCTTTGCCTTCACAACAAGCGGGTCTACCACACGCCTTATCTCACAGTTCCGTCCAGAAATGCCTATCTTTGGCTTAACTGCGAATGAACGCACTTACCAACAACTTAGCCTTTACTGGGGTGTTATCCCCATTGATCCTTTACAGTCAAAAAATATTTACGATGATTTTACTAAAACTTCCTCTTTTGCAATCGACTACCCTTTTTTGAAAAGGGGAGATTGCGTGGTTGTCACAGCAGGGTCATCTTTTGGTGTTCCAGGCTCTACGAATATGATGATGGTAACAAAAGTGAGCTCGAAAATCTAATCACGCAAGATGTTCGATGACAAGAGAGAGTTTTTTCTCCCATGTGCCTAGATTTTGTTGCATTTCTTGTCTAATTTTTGGGGTCATTTCTTTAGTTCTGCGAAAGAGGAATGGTTGTTGAAGCTCTTTTGCATATTTAGTGAAAATCGAATCATGCTGTTTAGAAAAGAGTTGCAGATCTTCCCGAAGGCTTTGAATTTCTCGTGCTAACAGAAGAGTATCTTTCATAAAGTCGGAATCTTTTTGTCGAACAAAATGTATTAAATCAAGGGCCTTAGTGAAGTGCTCTGCTAAAGAAGGACTGATCAAAGAAGACTTCTCCCTAGACCCCTCTTTAGATATTAAAAATCTCATCAACGCAGTGAAACTGGCTGCTGACATCTCTTCTATAGCTTTTTCTATTACTACGAGCTCTTCGCGTTGTAATTCTATTTTTTCTGAATGCGCTCCACTTTTTCTTTTTCTCAGGCTGAGGCGCATTTAGAATTGTTAGGATGTTTATTACTAAAACCCCATTTGTTGGGCTGGATGATAAAGCATTAAAGGTAGCAACAAATAATTGTTGGATATCAGGTGCTAAGGGATTTTCTAATTTCAAATGCTCCCATTTCAAGATTTGTTCAGATAGACCAGTATACCTCGTTTTAAGAGATGGAAAATCTGCTGTCATCGTACTTATGATCCTATTTAATTGTGCTGATTCTATTTTCGAGAGAGGGGTGATTGTTCGATTATAAAATTTCCAAGCGATTCCAACAACAAAAGCCACCCCTAGAGCAATCATGAAAGATCGATGAGCAAGAAAAAGTGCGGTAACTTTAGAAAGCGACGGGGCTTGTCTTCCTGCGCTTCCATATAACTCTTGTCCCCACCGTTTCAAACAGCTAATATCTAACATAGGCCTTTTCCATATTAAAGGTTATCGTTCAGGGATGATCCTTGAGAGCTGTGCGTAGCGTTCGTTCAACGCTTGTTGTACTCTAGTGGTCTCAGAAGCTATTGCCTGAAGTGTCTCTATGAATGGCCTGGTATTTATTCCCTTCCTGTTTTGAAGATCTCTGGAAGTATCGTTGCATTGGCTAGAAAGTTGTTCTAGTCTTGCTTGCAACTCCATGGCTCTATGTGCCAGCCGGAAGGATCTTTTTGTAAATGCCACCCACTGAAAATCTCCTACTAGGAGCCGTTGCACTAAGGGGGATTTAGCGGCTCTATGAAAGGCTTGAGCCGTTGGAAGATAGCTGGCAAGAGGACATCTCTCACCAGGGTCGTAAGAATAATCTGGAAATTCTGCTTCGTCTAATATTCCCATCAACTCTGCAAGATGAGTTGCTGAAGGGTTTCCTACAATGCTTTCGAGGCGTGGTTGATCACTATCGGATAAGTCTAAATCTGTTATTAGATCATCTGCAAGGACTTCTCCAAAAGTATTTTCGATGAATGGTTCAAATTCTGGGTCTACAAATTCCATGATCTTATCTATTGCTGCTCTCAAACAAGTTATGCTATTCAGGGTTCTTTGCATTTGATCTTTCCTGTCACACACATTGCTTGGAATAAAGCACCATTCATATTTGCGTAATCGAGAAAAAGGATTGTGGCGTACTGCGCTTAACAACGGATAGTCGAAAGGCCCCCTTGACAATTGTTCGATGGACTGTTCAATGATGGGTCGATCACTTTCATTTAAATCTAATTTTCTCATTAACAAATTTGCTAAGGTGTCTGCTCGACTCGCCGCTACTATTTCATCGAACATATTCCGTATGAATGGCCGAAATTCTTCGTCTACATATGTCATTACTGATACTTCATCTGCACTGGATTTTGGTGTGCGGGATGGAGTTGGAAATTTGCGTACTTCTATTGATATTTCCCTTATTACATGAGCTTGTTCTTTCCAATTCCACCAGCAAATATCTATATTCATACGCTGCCGAGATTGTCGAGCTAATTGTGAAAAAGGGTTATGAATTAATCGACCAAGGGACTCGCTAGGAGATGGTGAACCTCCTGTAACTTGTCTCAGCTCCTTATTTGAAATTGTTGGCGACAAGGCCCTGAGAATGGCAACACATAGGCGATGCCTAGGATCTCCTTTATGACATGCAGCGATCTCTCCTGAATATGTGGCACTCCAATCTGAGATTTCCGTTAGCCAGTTGATTAAACTGTTGGTTCAATTCTGAAAGTAGTTTTCTCTTATTATAGGTATCTTTGCTTGCATTTCTTATTAGAGCGTTTTGTTTTCTTATTTTGGCTGCCTGGGCCTCTAGTTCTAGTCTTTCAGCGTCTGTTAGCGCTGGTGGTGCAGAACATGGCGGCTCTATTGGCTCTGGTGGTGGTGGAGTAGAGGCTCGTTGCTCCACCTCCGTGGGTGTTGCAGTGTGTGGTGCTGGCGATGGTGTTCTAACACGCGGTGGCTCTGGAGGAGGAGTAGGAACCCGTTGCTCCATCTCCGGTGGTGGTGCTGGCGATGGTGTTCTGAACACGCGGTGGCTCTGGTGGTGGAGGAGTAGTGGGGGGAAGGGGGGTTACTCGGTTGTAAAGATAAAGAGATACGGCTGCAACGGCAAAAATTCCTGTGACGGTAGCTATAAAGAGAGCAGTAATGTTAGGTGGCAGGCGATCTACCGCTCTTGTGTAGAGGTTGTTAGAGCCCTTGCTGGATCTCTCTTCTGTTGTTGATGCTGAACATGAGCTCCTCCAAAGTTTATGAAATATTTTACCATTTATGAACATAGTTGTATTGGTAAGACTTTTTTTTAAAACTCAGGTTGTTAGCGTGAGATAGTAGAGCTGGCTTAAAGCCACAAGCCCTGCTGTTTCTGTGCGGAGGGTGTTAGAATGCAGACGGGTAGGTTGCGCTTTGAGAGGGGTTTTAAGGAAGGCTGCTTCGGCTGAGGAAAAGCCTTGTTCGGGGCCTATGCAAAAGGTGATGGGGTTAGAAAAAGGGGGAGTAAGGAGGGGGGCGTCTGGGGCGGTGTCTCCAAAGAGGAGTGTGCCGGGAGGGAGGGTCCATTTTTTGAGAGGGGGCTGCAGGATGATTTTGGGAAGCCACAGCCTTCCACATTGTTTTAAGGCAGAAATGACGATGTTATTGAGCCTTGTGTTTTGCTGGGTGGAGAGGTCTTTTTTTTCACTGTTATCTCCAGGAAAGAGCCAGAATTCAGAGACGTTTAACTCACACCCTTTTTCAATGATCCATTCGAGGAGGGAGAACTTGGGAAGGGCTTGGGCAAGGATGAGGGTGGGCGTAGGAGGAGCTTCTTGATGATAGTCGGTAATTTTGATGAGTCCTTGGTTTTTGTCTAGGGAGAGGATGGTCCCTTGGACGAGTTCCCCATGACCATTGACGAGCTCTAAAGTGTCTTGCACGCCGAGGCGCATGACGCTCGAGATGTGGTGGAGTTCTTCTCCTGTGATGATCACGGTGTCGTGTTGGAGGGAGGAGGGGATAAAAAAGCGTTTAGCGGGCATGAGTTTCCAATTGTATGATTTCTTGCGCAGAGGAGGGCGTTTCTACATGGAAAGCGCTTAAGCCAAGGAAGTGTTTTTTGATTAGGGGATTATTGGCAAAGTCGTAGATGAGTTTAAATCGGTAATCAACAACTAAGATATCGCTGAGGTTTTTGTATAATTTGTACTCGATCCCATCCGGTAGGAAGGAGGTGGTAGATCCGTCGGGAAGAAAGGCGGTTAAAAATTCAAGGGGATAGATCTTTTTAAAAGAGAGCAGGGTTTCTTCGGCAAGGGTAATAGAGGGGAAGATAAGCGCGATGCATTCTTGTCTTAAGCGTTTGGGCAAAGTGCTCGGCAGGCTTTGTTTCCATTTGTTGTGGATCCATAGCCATTGGCTGGGATTTTCTTCTATCGTTTTTTGAAAGATCGAAAGGACTTGGTCCATGAGTGATTCTACAGTGCTAGATTCACTAGGGTAAATAGGATCGCTGTAATGGATGATGTATTTACCATTGACTCTTTTATTAGTGGCAACAAGAATGGGGCGTCCAGTTCTGAGAGAAAGAAGCGCCGGAAGGGGAGATGTCCACGCTTTTCTTCCAAGGAATAAAGAGCTGTAATTGGAGTTTGGCATCCCTTGATCGCCGACAATTCCAAAAAAGGTGGGGGTTTTAAGGGCTCGGAGCCCTTCTTTAAGAGCGTTTTTAGGGGAGACGATTTTACCTCCATATTGCTGGCGAAGCTTGAGGATCCAATCATAGAGAAATGTATTTTTAATGGGCCTTCCAATGGCAACACCTGCCATACGATGTGTCCCTTCTAGAAAAAAGAGTTCCCAATTCGCCTGATGGCCACAAAAGAAGATCACACCCTCTCCTGACTTAAGTAGTTCTTGGGCAGTTTCTGGGTTTTCGCAGGTGGCAATGAGAGAGATGTTCTTTTCATGAGCGAGTTTTGGATACTCCAAAAAAGTGATCATAAGACTTTGCAAAGAGCGCTTGGCAAGGTCTTCGATTTGTTCGGGGGATAAACGAAGAGAAGTTGCAAGAGCAAGGTTAGAAAGAGAGCGCTTTCGGTAGCGGGGATAGAGATAAAAAACCAAAAGTCCTAGAGTATTGCCAAGGGCATGGATCCATGTGTAGGGGATGTGCACCAAAGGAAAAGTACAGATTCGAAAGATGATGTAAGTTATGTAAGACATAGATCACAAAATTTATTGAGTTGTACTTCAAAATCAAGGTGTTTAACCGAATCTCTAATTTTTTGGGAAGAAAGAAGGGTTTTTGGCTTGGAGAGAGCATATTCTAAAGCTCCTACAAATGAGAGGTTTCCTTCTATGACAACACCACTTTCTTCAGTTAAGACTTCTTTTCCTCCATTCGTAGCAGAAGAAATTACAAAAAGCCCCATTGCCAGTGCTTCGACAGTTACATTTGCAAAAGGGTCATATAGAGAAGGGATGACTAAACAGTCGGCGCGTTGATAAAAAGGTAGCGTATTTTCTATCTTTCCCCAAAAAGAGACTTGGGAAAATAGCCCAAGTTTTTTAGCAAGTGTTTGGTAATAGGCGCTATTTTTATCTTCTCCAACAACAGAAAGATGGAAATTTTTGAATTTGAGCTGAGAAAGGGCTATTAAAAGCTCTCTTAGCCCTTTCCGTTCAAAATTGTGCCCGATGAAAAGAAAGTGGTAAGGCTTTTGCGGCTCCATCTCTTTTTTTTTGAGGCCATTCTTGGAAAGATTTTTCCATCTCATGCCATTCGACACCGTTATGTAGGAGATGGATTTTGGAAGGGTCTGTAGAGTAATAGTAAAGAATCTGTTCTTTGACAAAGGCAGAGTTCACGATAATCTTTTTAAGAAAAGGGCTCTCAAAGGCTTCTTTTTCAATCTTTAATAAGAGGCGATGGAGAGGGTTAGCAAAGAAAGAACATCTTTTCCAAAACCCTTCCTGTTTTTTTCTTAAGTCTAAATAGGCTGCGTGAACTCCATTACCAGCTCTGATGTGAGTCTGAAACCTTGTTCGATCCATTCCAAGCACGATATCATGAGGGTTTTTCTTAAGAAATTCATGCGAAAATTGATCAAATTCTTCTATTTTTTTGTAGTTGAAAGAACTGGTCAAAGGCTTAGATATCACACGGATATCATCTTGTGCTGGAACAGAGCTTGCAGTTACAAGCGTCACTGAAAAATTTCTTTCCTGGAGCTTTTGAATAATGCGCAAGGTGTGTTTTTCAAGTCCGCCAGCTTTAACCATGTGCCGCTTTAAAATTGCAATAGAGTGCATAATACCTTTTCAACAAATAAATTCACAGTTCCTGGAATTGGAGGGATTGATCTTTTATTTCAATTAGAAGATCAAATTTTTTATTAGGAGCCGTATATAGCTGGAACTGGTGCATATATTTACGGAAGCGATTGCGGAGATGTTCTTCCTCTATTTTAGCAAGCGCGGGGTCTGTTGTTTCTTTTCTCAGTTTTTCATCCGAGATATCAGATAGTCGGAAGAGGTAGCGCTCTTCTAATAAACTGGGGTTAATGAATTGCACACTCCAATCCAAGGGGCGTGCATCATTTTTTTGTTTTAAAATGACAGAGATTTCAATCATGTCTTGCACAACCTCCAAGAACAGTTTACTCACTCCTTTTGCATAGAGAGGTTTCCTGATGTAATGGATTCCATGGATTTTTTCAATCAGATCACCCACACAGGTATTATGTGTTTCTGGATTGAACATCAAGCCATTATCTGGTGGATAGAAAGAGAGATAGGAATCGAGTGGGAAATCGGGTGGAGGTCTTTTTTTACAAAATCGATCCTCAAATCTACGGCCCTTGGATCATTGATTTCGATCGGCTGATCTGAAAGAGATGGGATATATACTTGCTTCCAGGCATTCGGCACAAAAAAACTTACCTCATCATAAGCGCCTGTTTTGATGCTGTCGAGTTCATGTTTAGAGATCTCACTGAGGTTAAAAGAAAGCGGTACACCTTTTTCTTTGAGCTCTTTAATGAGAGGCTCAGGACCTGATGTTGTAAGAGACAGAATGTAGGGCCACACATCGATAAACTCATAGTTTTTAGGCGCTTCTCCTATAGGGAAAGAGATCCTGATAGGGATCTTTTCAGTGATCATGCGAACAATTTGCACAGATAGGTGGCATGGGGCAATCCGTGTGATCGACTTGGATAAATCGATGTCTGGATTAAGAGAAAGGAGGTTTTTTTGGATACCATGACCACAGGCTCAGTTATTTTGTCTTTTGCATCGATAACGACTTCAACATCGTTAGCAGATAGCTCATCCAGAAATAGCTTTTTCCCGTGCACGGTTATCGGAAGTCTCTTATTTAAAATGCCGCTAGGAAGGAGTCCTTCTACTGTAGATCCAGGGGGAATGTTGATCACTCGCACAGCGATATTTTCAAGGAGCTTAGAAGTGCTCTGAGAATGGTTCACGGCAAGCCAGATAATAACAGCTAGTAAAATAGCAGTACATTTGTGGTACCATTCCTTTATAAAAAGATAGGTTAGCAAACTTTTCATGTCTTTACCCACTCCCAAAAATTGAATTTCTTTTTAGGATTAGCCTGCTCGTGGGGAGGAAAACAGTGCGGAACAAGGCTTGAAAACGGTCCTCTTTTAATTTTGGAGATAGCGTTCCTAAGTAACTGATTGAAACTGCCCCTGTTTGTTCTGAAATAATAATAACAAAAGCGTCTGTGATTTGACTAAAGCCCAGAGCTGCGAGGTGTCTTGTTCCCATATCTTTTGGTAGATGGGGAGAGCTTTCAGCAAGCGGTAATATGACAGTAGCTGCAAGGATTGTTTTATTTCTAATCAAAACAGCACCATCGTGCAGAGGTGTTGCGTAAGCAAAAATAGTCTCAATGAGTTCGGGAGAGAAGTCAGCGTTGAGTAAAATCCCTTTTCTTGCAAACTCATCCAAATTATGCTTATGTTCAAGCACAATCAGAGCCCCTCTTCTTTTATCGGCCAAACGAAATACCGAAGAAGTGAGTTGATCCAAGAATTTATCCGTTGCAATTTTATATTGATTCCTTTTGAAACTAAGCTTTGAAAGTGCAAGCCGCAGCTCAGGCTGGAATATTACAATCACGGCAATAGCAGCCACATTTGCTACGTGCTTCATAATGGTATACAGGATAGGTAAGTTCAGATAAGAAGTAATTCCAAATACCATCAGGAAAGCCAAAGCGCCTATCATCAGATCCATCGACCGCGTTTTCCAAAAAAACGAGAGCAGGAAGTAGAGGATAATTGCGATAACAAAAATCTCAAAAAAGGAACGAATGAATCAAAAAAGTGCATGTGTATTTAAGTGTACAAGTTGGAGAGTATCCTACACATTTTCCGACTTGTTTTCAATCAAACTTTTTGCGTAAGGTAAGTTACTGTCGGGATAGGCTCGAAGATGGAGGTTTCACTAAACAACCCCCGTATGTTAATGTGTATATTTTGTTAGAGTTGTATGGTATGCTCGGAATTTTTCTAGATACAGAAACAAACGGACTCAATGCTTTTAAGCATCGAATTATAGAGATTGCCTTTAAGCTTGTAAATATTTTGACAGATGATGTTGTAGATTCCTATACAACCATTGTTCGAGTCGATAAAGCGGCTTGGGAAGACAGTGACCCCGCTAGTCTCCATATCAATGGATTTACTTACGAGCAAATCGCTCAAGGAAAAGCTCCTCAGCAAGTCGCACAAGAGATCCAGATGATGTTTAAAAAACACAACATTCAAAGAGGTACTTCTGTTTTTATTTGCCAAAATCCCTCTTTTGACCGTAGTTTTTTTGCGCAGTTAATCAGTCCTGAGCTGCAAGAGTCTCTTAACTGGCCTTACCATTGGCTTGATTTGGCCTCCATGTACTGGGTTGATAGCCTGCGTAAGGGTAGAGAGACCCGGCTTATTACCCTTGGGTAACAGGGATTTCAAAAAATAAGATAGCAGCTGTTTACCATTTACCAGAAGAAAGAATTCCTCATAGAGCCATGAATGGGGTCGATCACCTCCTACTATGCTACCAGGCGGTTGTTAAATAAATTTTTTACCTATGGGTAAACGTCATTATCTGGTACAATTTCTTCTTATGGCGATCTCACAACAAAAATTAAGAGAGGTGGTTTTCCACCTTTTGTACAGCTACGATTTTGCTCAAAACGCAGCCAGCGAGATGATCCCTTTTCTCATGGGATACCATGCTATTCCCAAAAAAGCTCTTTATATAGCCGAAGAGAAAAAACAAGCCATTCTAGCGAAACTTCCTGAAATCGATGCCCTTATTTCTGAGACGTCTCTTGCTTACGAGTTTTCACGCATTTCCTGCATTGAAAAAAACATCCTAAGACTAGGTGTTTTCGAGCTCCATTTTGCAGAAGATATCCCTCATAAAGTAGCGATAGCAGAAGCAATCAGGCTAGCACGTAAGTTTTCAACGCCCGAGGGTGCCACCTTTGTCAATGCGATCTTAGATGTTTTATATAAGAAAAAATTACTGCAACCGGCTATTTGTTAGTGACTTATAGTCTTTGTACGACGTACATTAGAAGGTCTAAAAGGTTAGTGAAAGGTGAAACGATATCTGGTCTCAATGCAGAAGATGTTAAAAAATTACTCAAGTATAGAGAAGCTTTTGATTTTGTAGCGGACTATGTCTTGTCAAATAGCGCTTTGCCAGGGCAATACAGAACCGTAAAAAACTTTTATGACTGCTTGGCTCGAGTATTTTCTAAGGCACTAGAGGCTCAAATATGT
This sequence comes from Rhabdochlamydiaceae bacterium, assembly GCA_047459655.1. Taxonomy (GTDB): domain Bacteria; phylum Chlamydiota; class Chlamydiia; order Chlamydiales; family Rhabdochlamydiaceae; genus CANJJB01. The sequence continues at coordinate 376,042 of JAJREF010000001.1, read as the reverse complement.
GAAATTTAGCCCAAAGGGTCTTGTATAATAAAATTAGATGAGCTAGCCCTTCAGTGCAGACTCTCTCAGAGACAGAAAGTTTTATTGGAAAATTTGCCAGAAAAGGAAAAAGATTTTACCATCTAAGATTACGAGTTAATTTGCCCGAGTGTTCATAGACGCTCTTTACAAAGAGATCTTTCTGACCTAATAGAAAAAGGAATCCTTTTCCAAGAAGGAAGTAAAAAAGGGGCGTACTACAAATTAAGAGGGGCCCATTAGTTATGTATTTTGAAGAAGGGAAAAAATTAAGCGAGTTAACCACCTTCGGGTTGGGCGGTCCTGCTCGCTTTTTTGTGACTGTAACCACGGTAGAGCATCTTCAAAAAGTCATCTGTTATGCCCAGCAAAATAACCTTCCATTTTTTCCCTTAGGCAAAGGCTCCAACGTTTTATTCGATGATAGAGGCTTTGATGGGATCGTGATTCTCAATAAAATCTCTTTCTGTGAAGAAAAGAGGGGAGAATTTTATGTGGGAGCAGGCTACAGCTTTTCTCTCTTAGGAACACAAACAGCACGTAAAGGGTGGGCAGGGTTAGAGTTTGCATCAGGTATACCTGGTTCCGTCGGAGGCGCTATCTACATGAATGCAGGGGCAAATGGGGAGAGACTTTTCAAACTTTAAAAGAGGTGACCTTTGTGAATCAGCACGGGTTATTACAAACACTGCCCAAAGAAAAGCTTTCCTCAGGGTACCGCTTTTCCTCTTTTCAACAGCAAAAATGTGTAATTGTCTCTGCTCGATTTCAACTAGAGCCTTCCAAGGAAGCAAGAAAAAAACAACTCACAATCATCGATTACCGGACAAAAACGCAGCCTTATGGAGAGATGTCAGCAGGCTGTGTATTCAGAAACCCTCCTCAAAACTCTGCAGGTAAGCTCATTGAAGAAAGTGGGCTCAAAGCTTTTGAAAAGGAGGGGCAAGAGTCTCACCCCTTCATGCAAATTTCATTGTCAATACAGGCACTGCAACAACCCAAGATGTAGTCAAGCTTGCCTCTCACATCCAAACTACTGTCAAAGAAAAAACTGGCATTGAGCTAGAGATGGAAGTGAAAGTCATTCCTTACCAAATGGAGACCTCTTGAAAGCTGACCTCCATTGCCACTCTACAGCTTCCGACGGCACTCTCACTCCTGTAGAGCTGATCACGCTAGCAAAAGAGCAAAAACTTTCAGGCCTTTCCATCACAGATCACGATACGATAGATGGCTACATAACCGCAGTTTCTGCAGCAAAAGAGCAAGGGATCCGCCTAGGGTCGGGTATTGAGTTTTCTTGCGAACACCGAGGGCACCCGATTCATGTTTTGGGCTATGACTACCTCCTCACAAATCAAGAAATTCAAGATTTTTGCAAAAGGCACCAGGTACGCCGTATGGATAGAAATTATGCTATCTTGGAGCAGCTCGCAAAAAGGGGCTTTGTGATTGATGAAAAACCTCTCTTTGCACTTGCAGATACAAAAACAATCGGAAGGCCTCACATTGCTCAAGAGATGGTAAAGAGAGGTTATGTCTCCTCTATCCAAGAAGCTTTTACTAAATACCTTGGCGAAGGGAAAGCATGTTATGTTTCAGGGACCCCTTTTTCCATTGCTGAAACAATAGATATCATCCATGGTGCTCAAGGGAAAGCGTTCATTGCCCATCCTTCCCTTTTACCTCGTAAAATGGGTATCAGCGAAATTCTAAAGTTTCCTTTTGATGGAATAGAGTGTTTTTATGGAAGATTTTCTAAAGATGCAGCCCAAACTTGGCTTAAAATTGCTAAAGAAAAAAAATGGCTCGTTTCAGGAGGCTCAGATTTTCACGGATCTATCAAACCAGAAACAATTCTGGGTTCTTCCTACATAGGGCAAGAAGAGTTTGATAAAATCTTTGAACATCCTCTCACTTGATAGCTAGTTGGGAAAAGACAGTCAAAGACGCTATCAATCCTATAAATACCACAATAATGATCCACTCTCGTTGATAGAGCACAGGCTTTTTTCTAGAGGTATTCATAATTGCTTTACTTTGTGATACCCACCTATAAAAACCCAGGCCTTATGACCTGGGCTTCACAGATATTTTTATCAAAAAATGCCGCCACCGTTGCCGCTGTTAGCATTTTTTTGGACCTATATTCTACTAACTATCTTTTCCTGTGCCTTCATCTGTTTCCTCGGTTCTAGGTGCTAGATCGGCTTCATCTGGATTAGAATCATGTTCCATTCTTGTGGAAGAAGCTGCCTTCATGGGTCCCGCAAAAAATGTGCATGCAGTTGAGGCAGCTAGTAATCCAACATTCAGACGACTTGGCTTTGGGTCCAACAAAGAAAGTGCATAGTAAGCAGTGAGAGCTACATTTGCGGCTATCTGGAGCCAATTTTTATTGGGGTCTTTTCTATCTGTGGATTCATATATTTCACGTGCGCTAGTGGCGATGCTAAAACATGAAACGCTCAAGCCAGCTGCAAAAAGAAAATAATCTCGGCTAATATATTTTTGTAGGAAGCGCGTTCCTGTAGATAATGGAGAGAACACAGGAAACTCTGTTCTCCAGGCAACTGTTCGGATGCTATCCAAAGCTAGAAAGCCACTGGGCAGATCTCGAAACGCCAAAGTGCCCCAAGTGCCTTTTTCAAAAGATTTTTTTACGCTACTTCCCACGTTTACCAAGTCAAAACCAGCAAAAGTTGCGCCTACGCCTTGTGTAAGGGCCTTCACATCGGTGAAGGCATTGATGCTAGAAAACCTCTCGGCTCTTAATAAAAGCAACGAGAAGCCTTCTGTAGCTGCTTGCAATGCTCTAAATGCGACTGTACGTGCCCATTCGTTAACGGTCTCACAATTACAAGATCCGCTAATATTGTCTCCATTTAATTCTGTTCTTGCTCTTTCTGGACGTCTGATTGATTCCATTTGAATGCTCCTTGGTTTAAGGGGTTGTCTAAAAAACGAAGGATTAGTTTACATAAAGTGTACAAATAATCAAACAAAAATTGTAATATGCATAATTTTTTAACTCACCTTACGCAAAAAGGATAGCTTATGGACTGTTTGAAAGCTGTTGATAGATCGAATGGCAGAAAATGGGTAGTATTAGATCTCTTTGGAAATTCTAACACTCTTGGATTTGAGTTCTTTTGAGATCTCTGCATAACTCTGGTAAATCGCTCAAATCGTACTTTTTCTGCAGATGTTTATTTTTACATCTCGTCTACTCTCTAGAGTATGTCTTCGATATAAAAACAAAAGTCTGCAAAAAAATCTTCGATTTTTTCGCCCTACAAGAGTTATGTATAGGTCTTTATTTTGAACTTTTTTGCGAGAGGTAATATCCACTGCGTATATAACCCTTCGCAAAAAAGTTCAAAATAGGCCAGAATAGTCACAAAAATCGACAGAAATTTATTTTCAGGATAGGTTCAAAGGGAAGCTGATGTCTTACAATGAGTTAATGAATGCGCTTTTTTCTAAAAAGCCACAGTTTACTAATTTTAGTTTGAAAGATGTTAAGGCTGTAGCCAAGGCTCTGGGCAATCCTGAGAGATCTTTTCCCTGCGTTCATATTGCAGGAACAAATGGAAAGGGGTCTGTTGCTTTGAAGGTGGCAAGAGCTCTTGAAATGTCTGGGTTGAAAGTGGGGCTATTTACCTCGCCGCACCTCTTTTCTTACAGAGAAAGAATCGAGATCAATAGGGTGATGATCACAGAAGAGGAGATTATCTCCCGACTTGTATATCTGATGTCTCTTATAGAAGAGATCTATCCTTCCGCCTCGTTTTTTGATATTTCCACTTTCCTTGCCTTTAGCTATTTCAAAGAGCAAAAGATCGATATTGCTGTGATTGAAGCGGGGATTGGTGGAAAGGTCGATACCACCAATATCATAACCCCTCTAGTTTCTGTGATCACATCGGTTGGCAATGATCATAAGGATGTTTTAGGAGGCTCAATCGAGCAGATTGCAGCACACAAAGCAGGGATTATCAAACCTTCTGTGCCTGTAGTCATAGGCCCGTTTGCTGATTTCAGAGTGATTCATCAGGCTGCAAAAGAAAACAAAAGTTACGTGCATACAGTAAAAAGAGCGCCCGGATTTTATGACTGGGAGAATCAAAATATTGCTAGAAAAACGCTTGAGGTTCTTTCGAATATCTTACCTTTAAATGATGAAGCTATTGAACAAGGCCTTTTGATACGCCCTTTATGTAGATTTGAGCAAATAGGGGGTGTGATTTTTGATGTTGCTCATAACCCTGATGGTTTTTCTAAACTGACCGAAGCGCTCGGGACATTTTTTTCTAATAGAAAGTGGGCCTTTATCGTGGGGATGGTCAAAGAGAAAGACATCCATGCTTCTCTCTCAATTTTATCTAAAAAAGCCTCCCATCTTTATCTGGTAGAAATTAGCAGTAAGAGATCTGCTTCTCCAGAAAAAATGGGAGAAATTTTATTGGAAGAAGGGGTTTCTGCATTCACAACCTGCTTTTCTATAGAGAAAGCTATCGATTTAGCGCTTTCTCAAGAAGATCTTATTGTTGTTTGCGGCTCTTTCTATCTCATGCAGGAAGCTCGATCTTTCCTCTTTAGGAAGGTAGGTGCATAGAAGTTTTTGTTGCTCTTTGCTCAAAGCGTTAAAGGCAAATGCCGCTCTTTTCTCATCGTTTTCAGAAAGGGCTTCTCCAATGGCTTCAAGCGCATATTCCGTTTCTTCTTTTTCTTGTGCGGAGAGCTTGGCTGCTTTTGTGTTTTGGGTCGGTCTATGATCTGAACACTTTCCATTAATAGACGCAGCTTCTTCTAGTTGCTCTTCGGCAAAAGCAATCACACGTCTCTCTTTCAAGCTTGGGCAGTAGTGGTCCCACAAGGCTGCGATATGGTTTTTTAAAGAACGGGTAGTTTGAGAAAGCGTTTTACAGTCTCCCTTCCGAATCATATTTTGTATATTTAAAGCTTCTTGCTTAATTGTATTGAGCTCATGCGAAATCAAGGCATCATCGATTTTTCCGTATAGACAAATGACTTGATCTTTAAGGCTTTTTGTAAAAACCCCTGAAAGGCAATCTATGGTAATTTTAACTCGATCAAGCTTTTGTACAAGCTCACTATGCTCTTCCTGACTGAGAGGATTAGATGCTTGATTTTGAATAGAATTGACTTGGTTAACACATTGAGCTAGAGAAACCATAATAACCTCCAAAATTGTTAATTTGTCTTAACTCTAATTTTATCAAATCTTAATAAAAAGAAGTATATAAACAAAAATTTAATCTAAGACGTATTGATCTCTAGCTGTTTAGAAATAAATTAAAATAATTAGTTTGTTTTCTCTATCCAAATTAAGCAGGGGGAGGTCTCTTTCCACTCATGAAAAGAGATTTTCCACTCTTGTGGATCGAGGGTTTGAAGGAAGGAAAAAATAGCCTTTTTTTCTATAAGTCCCTCAGGATGACCGGGATAGCAGGTAAGGCTAAGGGCTCCTCCCCAGAAGGTCAATCTGAGAGCTTCTCTAAGGCTTTGAAGTGTGGTAGTCGATAGGGTGGTGATTGATTTATCTCCGAATGGTAAATAACCCAGATTGTAGACAATCAGCTTTACAGGATCTGACGGAGGGAAAGAGACGTGGGACTGAAGGTAAAAAAAGACGTTGCCCAAAGGAGCTGTTTTTCTAGCGCTAGCAATCGCATCCTCTTGAATATCAAGGGCCAGCACTTTTCCTTGAGGAACTAAAGAAGCAAGGCGCAGAGTATCTTTTCCATTGCCACACGTGGCATCAAACACTGTATCGGTAGGCTTTAGCCATCTTTTCCAATATTGAAATGCCAAATCAAGATGAGGTTTATTCATTAAGCCTATCTACTAGTTTTAATATTGGAGAAAATTGTGCTTACAGCGGGGTTTGCAAGAGAATGGAATAATGCGCTGCCTATAATGGCCGTTCCTATGTAATATTTCCTTGTGCCACTTTCAGAATTCTCGAAAAAGCTCTTAGTCAATAAAAATATTCCAAGGGTAGCACCCATTGCCGCATTTTTCCCAATCAGGCGGCTAAGGGCTAATAAAGCTATAGAGGTTAAGGTTGACGCGGTACGGAATTTTTCGGATTCCTCTTTTTGCAACAAGTCTAAACCCCATCCAACCATAAAACCAACTGGCACTACTTTCAAGCTATCAGTGAAAAAATTCATAAAACTCTCCTTTTTTCCAGGGAGTTTAACCTTTCTAGCTGAATTTTTTCAAGCAAACCTATGCTAAAAGCAATGCCTTTAAAAGCGGGCTTCAAAAGAATTGCGGCAAACAAACAAACAGTATATAGTTTGCTCCTATCTCTGGGGTATTAGCTCAGTTGGTTAGAGCGCCACGTTGACATCGTGGAGGTCAGCTGTTCGAGTCAGCTATATCCCATTTTATCACAAATTAAGAATGTTCAATAAAAATTTAGATTCTCTTAGAGGTGGGTGCGTAGAGCTAATGGCAGCTGCTGTTTTAGAGCTATTCCCTCAAGCTTACTTAAAAGGTGGAACCCCGACTGCTTGGGGTTTTTATTACGATTTTTTGGTCTTACAGCCTTCCATTAAAGAATCTCTTATGTTGATAGAAGAGAACATGCGCCAGAAGAGCAAAAAGGCGGTTCCTTTTCGCATCATGGAAATGGTCCCCCGGAATGCTGAAGAATATTTTGCATCATTAGATAGAGAGGATCTTCAAGAGAGAGTTTCTATCATAGAAGATCCTTTGGTCCGTCTTGTTCAGGTAGGGGATTTTGTCGATATCTGTGAGTTCTTGCTGCCTACAAAAACCTCAGATGTAACCCATTTTAAACTACTTGAGATGATCCCTATTTCTGGCGGGTTCCGTATTGTAGGAACCGCTTTTTTTGAAAAATCTGAATTAAAAGAGTTTGTCAAAGAGTGGGAAAATATAGGCGAGCGTCACTATCCAAGGTGGATTAAAGAGCTCGATCTTTTAGATGAAATAGAATCTGGTTGGATTTGGCTTCCAAGGGGAGAAAAGCTCAAAGAAATATTGATCGGTTTTTGGAAAGAGGAGCTTGGTAAGCAAAATTTTCAGTTTATAACAACGCCTAGTTTGAGTTTAGAAGAGATGTTTGATACTCATCTGCATCTTGCGAAGGAAAGAAAAATGCGTACGGCTGAAATAGCTTATTTACCTTTGCCAGAAGGGGAAGGAATGGAGGGGCTTTTAGACCTTCCTTACGGATTTATCGATCAAGCCTATAGTCCCTTTAAAAAAGAGGAACTTTTACGTGAACTAATTTCTTCCTTGCAATTCATCGTAAAAATCCTTAAAATGTTTTCCTTTGATTATGAAGTAGTTTTGCACTCAAAAAATGCAGCACTGCTTCGTGAAGCCTTAGAAGAATGTCAGATAGAGGCAAAAGAAGAGAAAAAGGCAGTTTCCGCAATCGAATTCCACTTGATTGATGTCTTAGGGAGAAGGTGGAAAGGGCCGTCTTTGAGTGTGCATTTTGATCGCGAGGTCATCGTGCAGTCTCTATTTTTTCTTTAGAGCGCTTTGTCGCGATATTTTTAGAGACCTGCAAAGGGAAATTGCCTTTTTGGATGGCACCCGAGCAAGTCAGGGTCATAGGTTTTAAGAAAAAACAGATACAACATGTTGTATCTACCCTCAATAAAGAGGGAATACGAGTAGGGATAGACCTTAGCGAAGAAAATTTGAGTAAGAGAATGCATCATGCATTGCGCGAAAGGGTTCCTTATAGTATTGTTTTGGGGGATCGAGAAATAGAGTTAAGAAACTCTCTCGGTAAGGCCTGATGGTGCGAGTGCACCTGAGCCGATGAAAATAGAAACACTGATTGATAGGTTGAAAAAAGAGCTTGAAAGTCAATAGAGAAATTAGAGCCCCAAAAGTGCGGGTTATTGATAAAGATGGTGGACAGTTAGGAGTTTTAACTCTTGCTGAAGCGCTTCAACAAGCTGAGTTGGTAGGTTTGGATCTCGTTGAGATCTCTGCCTCAGCTGAACCTCCTGTTTGTAAGATTGTTGATTTTGGGAAGTTCCGCTACCAGCAGACGAAGAAAGACAAAGAGAATAAAAAGGCCCAACACCAAGTTAAGGTGAAGGAAATTAAGGTAAAGCCTAATACCGATGAGCATGATGTTGCAACAAAACTGAAGACATGCCAGGGATTTTATTTTGAAGGGAAACAAAGTTAGAATTACGTGTACGTTCCGGGGTAGGGAAATGATGCATACCGAGTTCGGAGAAAGGTTGTACGCCGCATGTGTGATGACCTCTCTGATATTGCAGCCCCTGAAGCGCCACTAAAGATGTTAGGAAGAAGTTTATCGGTTGTTTTAGCTCCAGGAGCTAAAAAGAAACCAGAACTACAAAAAAATCATAGTATGCAAGGATCTTGATATGCCAAAAATGAAACCGCGCAAATCGATGTTGGCGAGATTTAAAGTCACAGGGACAGGGAAGCTAAAGCGTGCCCGTCCAGGACGTCGCCACATATTGACGAAAAAAACTTCGAAGCGAAAACGCAAGTTAAGAAGAAGTGCTCTTGTTGATAAAGGGCAAACTAAAATGTACGCACGCCTTATGGGAGTATAAGTATGGTTAGAGCAACAAATGCTGCTTATAGCAGTCGTAAACGTAAACGTTTATTCAAACAAGCAAAGGGCTTCGTTGGAGATCGTAAAAATCACAAAAGACTTACATCAAATTGCGTTTTGCAAGCGATGGCTTTTAATTATGTTAGCCGGAAGCAAAAGAAAAGAGACTTTAGAAGTCTGTGGATTGCCCGCTTATCTGTAGGAGCTAAGATCAACGGCATTTCTTATAGCAAGTTCATTGCGGGTTTGAAAAAGTAGGATGCACGCTCAATCGCAAAGTTCTCTCTGAGATGGCGATACATGATCCAGTAGGCTTTTCTGCTGTTGCAGCTCAAGCCAAGCAAGCATTAGCTTAAAAAATGGGCCTTCTGTAAAGGAGGCCTTATATATTGGTCTTATGGAAGAGCGTTTTTCTCATCTTCGTGAGCAGTTCAAGTCAGATCTAGGCAACGTCAAAGATCTCAAAGATGTTGAACAGCTCAAAGTGCAGTATTTAGGTAAAAAAGGTCCTATCCAGGATCTAATGCAATCTCTTCGAGAGTGTACCTCAGAAGAGCGTCCCCACCTCGGCAAAAAAATCAATTCACTGAAAGAAGAACTCTCTCACCTTTGCGAAGAGGCAATCACCGGTTTTCGCAGTCTTGAACTCAAAGAGCGGATTGCCGAAGAAAAATAGATGTTACCTTACCAGGTAGAGCAAGATTTTTAGGGCGGAAGCATCCCATTACGCTCATGCTTGACGAGATCAACGACATCCTCCGATCGATGGGATTCACCGTTCAATATGGTCCTGATATCGATTCTGACTATTACAATTATGAAGGACTCAACTTTCCAGCAGACCACCCTGCTAGAGAGATGCAAGACACTTTTTATATTACGCCTACGATGCTTCTTCGTTCCCACACATCAAATACTCAGTTACGTGTCATGGAATCTCACACACCACCGATCCGTGTTATTGCTCCAGGTACTGTTTTTCGCAATGAGGATGTGAGCACGAGGTCTCATGTATTTTTCCATCAAGTAGAAGGGCTCTATATCGATAAAGGTGTTTCTTTTGCTGATCTTTTTGCAACCTTAGAAGAGTTTTGGAACCGGCTGTTCAAAAGAAAAGTCGAGACTCGGTTTAGACCGAGCTTTTTCCCTTTCGTTGAACCTGGGTTAGAAGTTGATATCCGCTGTACTTCCTGTGAAGGAAAAGGCTGCAGGCTTTGTAAAAATTCAGGCTGGCTAGAAGTAGCCGGGGCTGGTATGGTGCACCCCGAAGTATTAAAAATGGGGGATCGATCCCGAAGTATACAGCGGCTATGCCTGGGGCATTGGCATCGAGCGCTTGACCATGCTGCGCTACGGAATTTCTGACATCCGCCTCTTTGCAGAAAATGACATGCGCTTTTTGCGCCAGTTTTGATTAGATCACTTGATTTTTTTCGCTTGCTTATGTATCGTTTCCTTCCACGGAAGAGTGGCAGAGTGGCCTATCGCGGCTGTCTTGAAAACAGCAGTCGGGCAACCGACCGTGGGTTCGAATCCTACCTCTTCCGATCTTTATACCAATCTCACTGATAAACCGACATTGTAGCCACGTGAAAGCTCCTGCGGTTTATCAGTGAGGATTGGTATTAATCCATTCGAACCCTTCCCATCCTCAAGGAGAGCAAGGGTATCGATTCCAAAGGCATCTGAAAAACTACGTTTTTAGTAAAATTCTTCAGCTGTTTTTTTCTGAATTCTCTTATTGCGGAGAAATGGTTACCTTAAAAACATAGGATGATGATTGTGTATCGCTCGTGCAATTTGTATCTAAGATTGTACTTGCAATTCCCCCAAGATATAACCGACAAAAACAGGGCTTTTTCCTAATTGGTCTAAAGAGATAACACCATTAGGGAATGTTGGTAGACCGTCAGTGGGAATGAATACAGCATTAGTTCCAAAATAATAGATCGGTTGGATAGGGGCTCCTCCTGTACATGCCGTGGGGGTAAATCCTGGGCATGTGGGTGGATAAGCATTGATTGTGGGATATGTACCGCTCATGATGTATTGGCGATAGACCCCCTGATTATCGATTTCAATAGTCGTGACATCATTAGAGAAAGGTAGGTTGCAGCAAACGCTGAAGATATTTCCTCTGGCAGGTACCCAAGCTGTACAGCAATTGCATTGGGGGTTAGGATCTGTGTTACAACTCGAGCCATCACCAAACATCGCTGCGCTAATACCTCCAAAAAGCAGAGTATACATCCGCTCTTTGTTAATTGAATACAGCCCAACATTTGCACATGAATAGTTGTTCATAGCTTGCGCAAAGGTATTAGGGTCATTAGGGTCTAACATGCGAGAGGATCCGTTTGGATCAATTTCAATAGGAATGGTCCATGCTCCAGGAGCGTTATTGATATCAAGGGGGGTAAAAACACCTGATAGAGCTGAGAAAGACATATTGAAAGATGGTCCGTTTTTTTGATAACTGGAATCACGTTCAAATCTCTTCTTCGATAATAGGGAAGTGGGGTGGGTTGAGGGTATATTTGAGCAAATAGGGCACGGCCATTGTCTATTATTTGAAAAGGGCGAACTTGCTGGGAATAAGAGCCGTTCGAGCTTGTGGTATAGTTTCCACTAAAATTTTGGCCAAAAGCTAGTAAATAGGGTTGATGTTCGTTTGATTGCAGCATCACTCCACCGGCTACTTGAAAAATGGAATTGTATACAGTGCGTATGCACTTTGATGCACTTTTTGATTTGCGAGGATTTTTAACCCATTTGATCAAGTTGGGAACATCAATTGCAGTTAATGCCGGTTTTGTCTCCATTGTGTTGGAAGCTGTATTTATCCCGTATCCACCAACCATGTACAACATATTTTTCTTAGGTGCATAACAAAATAAAGCATTCGTTACTGAAAGAAGGTCAATCTGGGCCTGAGAAAGATTAGAAGATGAGTCGTAGAGAGATCTGTAGTAACTTTCTTTGGTCTTTGGATTAATCACAAAAACATTCGTGTTTTGCTGGGAAGGCATAAAGGGGTTGGCGGTAGGATCTGTGTTGTTCACGTCGTGAAGACCGTTTGTTCTTCCTCAATCAAAAGCCATTCTTCTCCATATACAGCGTAAGCGAAAGAATGGAGCCCTGCTGGCAATGTAAAATCAGCTTGTTCGATCGTTACCCGATAAGGAAGAGAATCTTCTGGCAATGGGACTGTAAGGTAGGAGGTTTGATTGGTACATGATGGACAATCGTCAAGGTATTGCGCATTTTCCGTAGAGTTAGAGGTTTGCTTTTCGTGACACTTGCAGTCTTCAAGAGATGAGGTTTGGGCTTCATGGCATTTACAGTCTTCGAGGTATTTTGAATTTTCTATAGAGTTAGAGTTTTGATTCAAGCGGTACGGACAATCTGCAAAACAGTTTGAATTAGCAATGATTAAAAAAACAATTAAGTAAAACATCGTTCCTTTCCTCTTTTTAATTTTTTTCAGGCAGAGTAAAATCTGCGATAAATATCTGTGGCGTGCTATTTCCACGTTTTGAAGTCCATGCAATTTTTCCACCATCTTTGCTAAAAGAGGGTAGCCCTTCAAATGTTGAACTATGGGTAAGGCGGTGCTCTTCTCCTGTTTCAACATCTAGGAGATAAATTTGATAAGCTCTATGACCATGTTTAGAGGTTGTATAAGCAATGATTTTATTGTTGGGGTGCCAAAAAGGGGCCCAGTTGACATGCCCATTATTTGTTAGTTGCCTTTCTTCCTTTCCATCAACGCTGATCAAAAATAGTTGAAGTATGTCTTTTTGTTCTCGGTCAGCCCGAAAAAGAATCCATTTTCCATCAGGTGAGAAAAAAGACCCTCCGTTGTAACTGTGATCCGTATGTGTTAGACGCCTTACATTTGACCCATCAGCATTGATAATATAGATATTCATGCTTCCACTTTCGTTGCTTGCATAAACAATGTGTTTTCCGTCAGGTGAATAGCCACACTCAGCGTGATAAGCTGGACCTGATGTCAAACATTTGAGATTAGAGCCATCTAATTCTGCTTCATATATTTGCATATAGGGCGTCAAATCCCAAACATAGTTATTGGAAGTCTTATAGGGTGCCTCTTCATCTATTAATGGAGATTCATGGCTTGAGGCAAATATGATTTTCTTCCCATCGGGGCGATAAAAGCCACACGTGCATCTGCCTTTTCCAGTACTTACCATCACCGGAGATCTTGTGTTTAAGTTCATGGTGTAGATTTGGTAGTCTTTTTTACCAACTGGAACTGCTTGAAAAATAATCGATTCTCCATCTGGGGAAAAATAAGCCTCACCAGCTTTATCAAAACCCATCACAGAGGATGTAACTTGTTGAATATTTTGCAAGTAGACCTCTTCTTGAGTCGATTCAACTATGACATTTCCCCATACAAGCGAGATTAAGCTAGTAGCAACAAGTAAAAGCTTCATAAAAAAGATACCTTAAGAGATTTTTTTAGAATAAAAAGAAGTATTGGTATAGATTGAATTATTTACAACAGTAAAGGGGAGGGTTGTGTTGTTACATTCTAGAGCCAGTGTTTCATTGTTAGGAATTTTTGTGCTTTCCCACTTTCAAAGTTTTGCGGATGAGTCGTTTAATTTAGCGAAGTCTTCTTCTAATAGCAGCTTACCTCCTGTTTATTATACTTCTTGGTGTCCGATTGAAGTCGATTTTACCCTTGCTCTTGATGATTTTCGTAGTCTTCCTGAAGGGAGTTTTGGAGGTAATTTCGGGGCTTTAACCGCACTTAACTTAAAAGCACCTCTTCCAGCTTCATTTTCTGTTCAGCTAGCAGGTAGTTATGGACTCTATAACTGGTATGGAAGATCTTCAACACTTTCTAACGATGCAGATGCATTGCAACAACAAGGGTTTATCACTCTTGCCGCCTCTAGGCAAACTGAGAAGTCTTCTGGACTTAATGCAGGTTTTGCATACGATTGCATGTTGAATAAAAACTTTGGATTATTTGCTGTTGACCCTTTTTTCTATCAAATTCGAGGGCAAATGGGATATTTAATGAAAGGGGGTAACGAATTAGGCATTTGGGCCTCATATGGCATCAATATTGCTAATGAAGAAGCTCAACAAATTCCTATTCAGTTCAGAGCAATTAGCCAAGCTAATCTGTTTTGGTGTCATTACTATAAAAACAATGGTTATACCATGATTTGGGCGGGTACTCCATACCGTAGAGGGTTGATGTATGAGTCTGGTAGACCAGGAACATTTACTGTAGGCGCTCAATTCTCTGTTCCTATGGCTAAATATTTTGCTATTCAAGGAACTGCAGCTTATATGGGACCCAGAAATATTTCAGGAATGAGCCCCTCTTCAAACTATGCAGCAGATATTTCGATAGGAATTACCTATATGTTTGGTAAGAGAAGGATCACTCAGGGTCCATATATGACCCCGGCCAATAACAGTAATTTCATTGCAGACACTAACCAAAACTTTTAGTAGCTCCTTAATATGCGTATAGAGCTTATCCATCCTCTGTTGGTTCACTTTCCGATAGCGTTGCTACTCGTTGGTTCTTTTTTGCGTCTGGCTGCTTTTTGCATAGGTAAAAAGCCGCGTTTTTCTTTCTTGATCCCTGGTGCATCGCTTATTTTGTTGCTAGGAGTTGTATCTGCATGGGTAGCGGTTATTTTTGGGGACATTGCAGGAGATATTGTGGCTCCCGCTATTAAGGATATCTCTATATTGAATGAACATCATGAACATGCCCATTACACGGCTTACGGGTTTACACTAGCTTTGCTGACCGACTGGCTAAGAAGGTTCCTTATGGATAAGCAGCGAAAAAGGGGCTGGATGGCAAATAGGGGTCTTGCCATCATGATTTGGTTTTTCTATATCGGTGGCTTTGTGAACCTTTTTGTCGCAGGGTATTACGGTAGTGAGCTAGTCTACAAAGAAGGCGCTGCCGTCCATCAAAGTTATGATAAGTAAGTCAACGTGATAAGTCGTTGATGGTTATGTTGTTATAGAAAAAATGGGTTAAAGGCGCTAATATAATAGCAATTGGTGGTTGAGTCGCTTGACAAAAACCTATATTATCGGTTATAAAACCTATTATATAGGTGCTATATGTTTGAGTATTTGTTTTCAAATAAGAATGTTGAAAAAGTATTGATATATCTCTATTTGCACGAGAAGGCAAATGCAACGGAGCTGCATCGTGCTTTTAACTCCTCGTTAGATCCAATCCAAAAGACACTTCGTAAGCTCGAAGATGGGGGCTTGTTAGTGAGCTTCTTAGAGGGGAAAACTCGAGTGTTTCAGTGGAATCCCCGGTACCCATTTCTTAACGAAATTCAAACCCTTGCTGAAAAAGCATATGGATACCTTCCCAAGGGGTTACAAAAAGAACAATATCAAGAAACTAAAAGAAAAAGACCTAGAAAAACCGGGAAGTCACTATAACAATGTATGAATTTTTCTAAAATCTCTCTGAAGAAATTAGCTTGTTTTGTTTGTCAAACACTTAAAAATCATGGTGTTGATGCTGTTTTAGTCGGTGGTGCTTGCGTATCTATTTATAGTGAAAATCGTTATCAGTCTATGGATGTGGATTTTGTGACTTATATAGAATTAAAGCCTATAGAAAAAATTCTTGGAAAGTATGGTTTTAAAAGGCTCGGCAGATGTTTTACTCACAAAGAGTGTCCCTATGTTATTGACTTTGTTAATCCACCTGTAACAATAGGTCAAGAAGCTATTCATCAATTTAACACCTTGACGAGTTCCTCAGGAACACTACAGCTGCTTTCTCCTACTGATTGCGTAAAGGATAGGCTGGCTTCTTTCTTTTACTGGGACGATAAGCAGGCTCTTGATCAAGCTTTTCTTGTAGCTCAGGAGCACTCTATTGATATAAAGAATCTGAAATGTTGGGCAAAAGCTGAGGGGCACTCTGACAAATTAAATCAATTTTTAGACAAACTCTCCTGAGCTTTTAAGTAGTATCCTACTTTTCCTGCTCGGGATGGGGTGTGATGCGGATTTTATCAATAGATCTGTCGTCCGAGCTTAAGGAAGCTCTGGACAAGTGCTTTGTCGGAGATTGCTGATCAATTTTTCGAAGACGACGATTTTGGAAAGCGCAGCTAACATGCAGAATGTTAGCGAGTTCGAAAAATCTAGTATTCGCAAAAATTGGCGGCAAGATTCGGCAAATGACTTGTCCAGAGGTTCCTTAAGATTTCTAGATCAAAGTCATCGTGAAGGATAAAAATCTTACTTACCACTTTAATAGCTGAACTTGCTAAGATGCTTCCGCAAAAAGGGGGTCTTATGAACGCTATTTTCATATGTGATGAATTATTCAGTTTTGTTCCTCAAAAAGGTGCGCCTGCGGAGCAGTTTCAATTTAAGAGATTTAAGGTGTTTTCGGAAGGTCGTGAGTCGTATCAAGTGACTTACGGAAATGTAGGAGACACGGCTTGCACTTCTGCATTGGTTGCAAAGACTGTAGCAGGATGGAATGTATGGAATATCAATACAAGGGTTACGGTATCAATGGAAGATCCTAAGAGTCGGTGGTCAGCTTATTCTTTCACAGAGCTTCACTTATTAGGCAAGGCTACAATGATAGCTTTTGGATCTCTCTGTTTAGGCCTTATTGCTGGAATGACTATTTTTATAATGAAAAGAAGAAGTTTATCTATAAAAAGCGGTCTGTGTTTTGCTGTAGGGTGTCTTATAGGAAGCATTGCTCTATGGGTACTTGAAGAAAAGCGCAATAGTGAAAACTTTCGCTTACTAAATACTCTTGCCTCTTTGTGTCTTTTGGCAAATCGGATTGGTAGGGAAGGTAAAATAACTATTCAAGATCATGAGCTGAGTTATAAATTTACTGATTACAAGCTGGACGGTTTTGAAGCTATCCGGCGGCCTAGATATCCTGAAATTGACCTTGGACCTCTTGAGGCTACATATTAGCTTTCTTCAAGTGCATGGGGTGTAATGCGGATTTTATCGATAGATCTGTCATCGGAGCTTAAAATTTCTAGATCAAAGTCGTCGTGGTGGATGCGCCAGCCTTTAGAGGGGATGGCGCCTGCTTTATGAAAAATATAACCACTGAGAGTGTCGTACTCGATGCTGGGGGGTATTTTGACGCCGAGCTCTTTTTCAATGTCTAAAATGTTCATGCGGGCATCGACGATCCAGCCGCCAGAGGGAAGCTCGTTGTAGAGTATTTCTTGCTCATCGTCATATTCATCGGAGATTTCTCCGACAAGCTCTTCTAGGATATCTTCAATCGTGACAAGGCCTTCTGTTCCACCATATTCATTGACAACGATCGCAAGATGGATTTGCTTACTTCGGAACTCTTGGAGAAGTGAGGAGATTTTCTTGGTTTCTGGGGTGTAGAGAACGGGCTTAATTAAGTTTTTTACGGTTTGGCTAGAGCGCTCAGGGTGTTTAGTTGCAAAAGCTAAGACATCTTTGTAGAGGAGGACTCCGATGATTTGGTCGACATTTTCTTGATAGACAGGAATCCGGCTGTATTCTTCTTCTAGAAAAATTTGGGCAGCTTCTTGGATGGTGGTGTGATCGGCAAGGCTAAAGACATCGATCCGGGGACCATTATTTCTCTTACCATCCGCTCTTTGAATGAAGCAACAGATAAGATTAATTTTCGCTCAAGAGGGTCTAGCTGAGGAGATAGGTCTGATTCATAGAGGACTTCTAAAATTTTATTCCGAAAAGAAAGGGAAGAATCTTGTTTGTGAATATCTCGGGAAAAAAATATGTGTAGGCATTTGAAAAGAAATGCAGTGATTGGGGCAAATAGGGTAAGAGGCAGAGAGGAGAAAAGGGCAAATAATTTAAAGGAAAACATGGGAAGAGCAGTTGCTATAAACTTCGTAATAAGGTCCATAGTCAAAGAGATCAAGACAACTATACTGCCTATAATCAGAACCCATAAGGTGTCAAAAGCAAGGGTCTTGGTTTCTAAAATCTGCCATGAGTGGGAAAAAGGCTCTTGGGTGAGAAGTGTAAAGATGGCTAGAATGCCATAGGCAAGATGGAGGATATGTTTTGCAAAGCTAAGTGTAAAAAATAGAGCTTCCCAACGTCTTTTTCCAAAGAGGGCTTTTAATATATATTGAAAGAAAAAAATGCGAGGGTATTTTTTAAACTCTTCTTTGGCATTTAACCTGCCCATCTGTAGTAGAGCGGTTCCTAGACCAGTCATAACAGCTGAACTAAGAAGAAAGAGAAAGGCTAAGAAAAAGGTTCCAGAATACATCGGTGTTTAATAGCTAATTTTAAAAGGCGCATCTGCTCTTTTTGCATGATTTTGCGCTTGTTTTTGTCTATGTCGTCATATCCTAGAAGATGCAGTATTCCATGTATGATGTAAAGAGATGTTTCTATATGGGGCTTAAGGGGGTTATATTCCTGGGCCACCTTAGGGCAGACAAAAACCTCTCCCAGAAACTCTTGATCTATTGGAAAAGTGATACAATCGGTAGGTGAAGGATCATTAAAAAAATCATTATGGAGCGAGGAGATTTTTCTTTTACCAACTAAATAAATAGAAACCTCTTCGCAAGAGACCTGTTTTGCATCTAATACAAACGCAACTAGCTTTCTAACGGAAGAGGCCTTAAGAGAAAAATTGGACTGGCCGTTAAAAACAGAGATTTTCAGATAGAAACGGGTGTTTTAGGTAAGTTGGTTACGAGTTTGTTTTCTCCGTCTTTCCACTTCCTAACTGGCGGAGGATATCAATTCTTTCAAAACGTTTTAACACATTTCTTTTTTTAGCGGTTTTACTTGATTTGCCGTAGCTACGATGTCTTGTCATAATCAGCCTTGAAATTATTTATTTTATTTTAGAGACGAAGGTCGTCTGAGCAATCTGCGCTTCTTCTAAAGCAGAGGTATGCGCTTTATATCCTAGAGGTAAATTGTCCTTTTCAGGACCTGATTTTAGGGGATGGGGCGCGGCATCTGTGGGGGCAGCGGGCTCTGCGCTCAGCTTGTTTACTAATACGTACCATAGTCTAACTCCTACAATTGAAAGAACAATATACTCGGAAAAGAGTAAATTTTACAATCGTAAAATTTATTTTATCGCTTACTCAACTTCAACAGTGATGGGATAACCGGCATTCCGGTACATCTGATAGCGCTGTTTGGAGAGGCGAAGTTTTTCAGAAGAGGTGTAGTCTTCTAATTCATAGATTTTTTTAAAAGAATTATTTTGCAAAAAAGCCAGAGGTTGGAGATTGAAAATCGCAGAGGCCTCACTATTGGGTTCTGTTTCAATGGTTAGAAAGGGGTTCGGGTGGGAAGAAAGCCTTCTTCAGGGAGCCTCCATAGAAGTTCATCGACAAATTGAAATGCAATTTGATCGGAGACTAAGATGATGAGTTTTTCTTTCCTTTGAACATGCAAAGTGGCTACTTTGCAGATTTTAAGTAGTTTTGCATCATTTCCTTTAACAGGGAAAAAAGGACGCTAGACATCTTCTTTGTCCTTGGTCAGTTCTCCTACACCACAGGAGATTAAAAACTTAAAGGTTTCTTCTGTTGAGATGTCCATGGTGTGGAGCATTTTACGGGAGGTAAACAACATATATCCTGAAATTGGATGGGGGGCTGTGGGAATAAAAACGACCACCTCTAGATCTTTGATCGCTTTTTTTAAGACTTCTGGAGCCTCACCTGTTACAAAACCAAGCCCATGTGTCTCAGCTGAAGGAAAGGGGATTAAAACGGTTTCCTTAAAGGTTTTTTGATCGGTTGAAAACATCGCCTTTGTGATGTCCTTTGTCAGGCGGTAAATAGTTTTTACAACAGGGATGCGAAGCATCAGTTTGTGAGTGAATTGAATCAGGGAGTTAAAGAAGAATCGCCTTCCTACAAAGCCTACAGAGATCACTAAGAATAAAGTTACAAAAAAATCAATAAAACGGCTAAGGAAAGAGATAAGAAATTCATGGTGAACAAGGTTTAATTCATATTTTTTTTCATATAGCAAGATACATTTTTCTATAATTTTGTAAAGAGGGTCTGTAAAAATATTCAGAAGGTAAGAGAAAATCCAAATGGTCAGAGCCATTGGAAGGAGAATCATAAATCCTGTTAAGAGGTGTTTTTTCACTTGCCTACCTTTGCTTTAAGATCAGGAGCGATCATCCCACAGGATACAATATATTTAATAGCTTCTTCAGGTTTCATATCGATATAAATCAGGTCTTCTTCTTTATACATCAAAAGAAAGCCTGCTGTTGGGTTAGGTGTTGTAGGGATTAATACAGATATCAGTTTAGCACCCACTTTTTGAGAGCAAGAAGCGGGAGAAGTGCTTGATATAAGCGCTAGTGCATAGATATGCTCTTTAGGAAAAGGAACAAGAACAACCTGTTGAAAGGAGTGTTCATCAGGAGAAAAAAGTGTTTTTATGATGTCTTGCGTTGTCTTATAAATCGTTTTGATTACAGGGATTTTATTGAGTATTCGGTCCCATAGATTTAATGTCATGCGGACTAAAAACCATCTTGTGACAATCCCAATAAAAATCGTAAAAATAAAAAGAAGGACCAAAATACATGCTTTGCTACTGTATAACAGTAATTTGTCTGGAGGAAAATAAGCTGTTCCATAGTGGTCAATATGGAAATGTTTCAAAAGGGGAGTGATCATTCCAACAAATGGTTCTGTAAGAAAATTAACAATAAATTGGAGCGTTAAAATCGTGATAACAACGGGAAGCAAAATAGCAAGTCCCGTCATGAAATAGTTTTTCAGATTTTTAAGTAGTGACATGTGCCCATAATTATCTTAATTCCCATTCTGAATCAAGGAAAAGTTACCGGGATTTCTTTTTTCTTTCGCTGCTCAACAAGTTCCCATTTGGATTCTAAAAGGATCAGGTCGAGGGCAATTGGTTTGACGTTGAGGGACTCTCCCACTTTATGAACTTTCCCGGTGGATCTGCCAGTGAAGCTCGATGTTTTGGGATTGAAGATAAAGTAGTCATCTTCGAGTTCTGAGACATGGAGAAATCCTTCTAGGGCGAGATCGGGGAGCTCAAAGAAGATGCCAAAGGGTTTTACTTTTGTAGTGATGGCTTTGTAGATCTTTAGGGGATCTTCTTTGATCCACTGCTCAAGGAGGCGGAACTTCTTTAAATTTTTTACGCTACTCTCTGCGCGGAAAGAGATCCGCTCTTTTTCAGAACACATGAGGGCAATTTTGCTGATCTCCAGGTTAGGGCCTTCTTCGTTGAAAAGGAGGCGTTGGATGATGAGGTCTGTGTACCGTCTAATAGGGCTTGTAAAGTGGCAGTAGTGCTCAAGAGCAAGACCGAAGTGTCCGACATTTTCAGCAGAGTAATAGGCTAGCTTCATGCTGCGGATAAAGCTAACAGAAAGTTGGTGGGCAAAGGGGTTTTTTTAACTTTTTCAAAGAGGAGCTGCAAGTCTTGTTGCGTAGGCTTTTGGGGAGGAAGAAACCTAAGCTGCGGGCAAGGGCAAAAAAATCTTCCATATTGTCTTTAGCGGGCTCTTCATGGATACGGAATATGACCATTTTACGGTGTTCATCGAGGTGTTTTGCAACTAGTTCGTTTGCTTTGAGCATATACTCTTCAACGAGTTGGTGAGTGATGTCGTATTCGACGAACTTAGTGCCCGTGGGATTTCCTTTTTTGTCGACGAGGATAACAAGGTCGGGAAGAGAGAAGTCAATGCTACCTCTTTCAGATCGTTTCTTTTTCAGCAGGTGACATAGTTCGACAAGTAAGTTGAGCTCGGGAAGAAAGGGCTCTTCTTTTTACCATCGAGCACTTCTTTGGCTTCTTCGTAGGTAAAGCGTTTATTACTCTTGATGTAGGATCTTACAATTTTTGAGGAGAGGAGTGCGCCTTCTGCGTTAAAGATCATCAAAACGGAGACAGTTAGGCGGATAACGCCGGGCTGCAAGCTGCACAGGTTAGAGGAGAGTTCATGGGGCAGCATGGGAAGGCAAAAGCCAGGAAAATAGGTAGAGTTACATCTCTCAAACGCTTCTTTATCCAAGCAAGAGTCTTTACTTACGTAGTGGGCAACATCTGCAATATGCACAGCCAGGTGGTATAGCCCTTGTTCATCTTTAGAAATCGAAAGGGCATCATCGAAGTCTTTGGCTGTTTCAGGGTCGATGGTGATTGTTTTTAAAGCGGTGAGATCATTGCGCTTTTCTAGGTCTTTTTTGGCAACTTCACTGCCCCATTTTTCTGCTTCATTCATCACCGATTTTGGGAAAGAGGCGTTGAGGTCATACTCTTTAATTGCAGCTTCGATGTCAATGGAAGGGTCTGAGATGTGACCTAAGATATGAGTGACTTCTCCTTGCGTAGGGTGCTCTTCACTAGCCCACGTGATGACTTTGAGGATAATACGGTCCCCAACTTTGACTTTCTTTTTAGATTCAACAATGACGGGTTTAGAAGCTCCAAGGAGAGGACAGTGAGCATAGATAGTGCCCTTACTATTGATGGTGTAGACGGTTCCTCCCAAATGGGACCTTCCTCGTTTGATCACAGTCGTGACTTTGCCATCAGGCCCTTTTTCCCAGTTAGAGTGGGGGTTGACTTCAATTTCTACCGTATCTCCATCCACCGCATCTTTGATGAGGTGTTTAGGAATAAAGACTTCTTCAGCATCTTTGGAAGAGGGATCTGGCTGAAAAAATCCAAACCCACGCGGATGAACGCGCAAGACTCCTTTGAGAGTTTTGACTTTCCCCTTTTTCGAAGAGTATTTTTTATTTTTGTATTCAATCGTTTCCTGTTTAACAAGGTCCACCAGAACAAGGCGGCAGAGCGCCTTTAGAGAGGGTGTCAGGCCTAGCTGTTCAAGAATAACCGATTGATGGAGAGGGGAGAGCTGTCTATTAATTTAACGATTTTCTGAGCAAGAACATTATAATCTTTATTTGGCTTATTTTTTTTCTTTGACATTGTGTTGTAGTTTCTAAGGCTAAGGATAAGGTAAAAGGGGAATAGCTACAATAGGAAAAACTCCTTCTCCTTCTGTTTTTTAATTTTTTAATGCAAACTGCTGGAATTGTAATCAGAGGAAAGAGTAAACTACCTCTTTTGATATGGAGGTTTTATGTTAGAATTTTCCCATTCTTTACAGGGGGGGCCAGGTTCTCCTCTAGAGGCTTTTAATCAAGTTGTTCAGGAATGGAATGTAAGCTGTCAAGAGGCACATCCCGATTGGCAGGTAGAAATCAATGTCGCCGGAACTACTTATGCAGATCCTGTGAAAGCCCTTGAATTACCAAGAGAACAAAGACCTACCTTTGTCTTATTACCGGAATATCTTAAGTCTAAGATGGAAGCTGCTACTCAAGATGGAACAGCACTTCCCATCGATACTTTAATCAAGCCTGAGACTATAGGGGATATTAACCAGATTGTAAGAGAAACATTCGGAAGTAAAAATGGACGTCTTGAGTGTCTACCTTTTAATCCCTCTTGTGCGGGGATGTTTGCTAATCAAGATGTCTTAAAAGCTATTGGGAAAGCGCCAGATTATTCCCCCGCCTCTAGAGAAGAACTAGAAGAGGTTGCTCAGTTGATTTTCGCTAACAAAGATATGTTGGTTAAAGAAGGTTTACTGGCACCAGACTTCGGCATCTATACGTGCGCTTGGCCAGCTGCTTATCTTGTAGAGATTCCTTTAACTCAGCAAGGGCAGCCTTTAATTGAGCCTACAAATGGGCGATTAGGTCCTGGTAGATATGTTCTTAAAACAGCTTTTCCTTTGTTTTTACAGCTCCGAGAAGATGTTAGAAACGGTGTATTTATTTACGGAGGGCAGCAGCTTGGATCACGAGAATTGTTTTTAGAGAAAAAAGCTGTCTTTTACATGCAAGGGCTAGGCCATGGTCCTATTCTAAAGAGTTTAAAGCCTACATTCCCTATACAGGCAGGGGTTGTGCCCACGCCTAAAGGTTTGCAGGGAAGAGTACAAGCCGTTCCCATCGGAGGGGCATCTGTATGGGTATTAGACAGCAATAAAACGCAGCGCATGATAGAGGGCGTTCGCGCTTTCTTGGATTATCTTTCTAGTAGAGAGATTATGAAAAAGTGGCATATCGATACGGGATGTGTTCCTGTCTTAAAATCAACTCAGGCTGAGTTAAAAGAGACGAAGATCTATGATAAGCATCCTCTCCACCGAGCGGTTATTGCCCAAACGGTGGAAGCGGAGCCAGGGGAAAATTCCTTTGGATTCCATACGCCTAACTGGGCGGATGCTCGTAAAGATATCTTTGCTATTATTGAGCGGGTGATTGAGCGAGAAGGGGATGGCAGCTTTAAGTTGACAGATGCACAGGTTGGAGAATTACTTGCAGCTTTTGATCACAAGTTTAACTCGTAGCTGCGGACGTTATTGGCCATGAGCATGGCAATAGAAAAAATTAGCAGGAAGGATAAGCTTCGGAGTCGGCAATCCAGAAAGCTGGGTTTTCGGGGGTACCGGCAAATTGGCAGGGAGTGAGGCAGGGGTGGAAAAAACACGTTTGAGCATTTTTTGTTTATTTTCTCCCATGACGTAGAATACGATATGACTTGCAGCATTGATACACTCGAAGGTGAGCGTCATGCGCCAGGTCTCTTTTTGGGGAACGTAATTGGCAACAACGAGTTTACCTTTGGCATGGAGTGCTTCTGTGTTAGGGAACAGGGAAGCTGTGTGGCCATCTTCACCGAGTCCTAACATGACTAGGTCAAGCGATCTATCATTTAATACTTTGCGGAGGTTTTTTTCGTATAGGGTAGCATGTTTTTCGATCTCTTTTCAGCGATCATGCGGTGGATTTGTTGGGTAGGAATGAGCATTTTTTCAAATCCAGCTTTCATGGCCATGTGGTAGTTATTATCTACATGTGTGGGAGGAACAGCCCTTTCATCGCTCCAAAAGAGGTGAACTTTACCCCATTCTATCTCAGAGACATAGCTTTCGCTGCACAGAAGGGTAAATAGAGCTTTAGGTGTAGATCCTCCTGATAGGGCTACATAAAAAGCTTCATGATCTTGGATGGCTTCTCTACAACTTTTGACAAAGTGTTCAGCTGCATAGTTAAGCGTTGCTATGTGATTGCCTGGTACAACGAGCTCAGAGTTTAATTTTATTTTAGACATTTCAACCCGTTTAAGAGTTTTAGGTAGTGCATGCTTGTTCCACTGTGGCATATTTCATTCACAAGAGAAAGACCTGTTTGTGTTTTGTTAAAGAGGTAGCGGGAGGGAATTTCACATTTTTCTTGGTCGCAGAAAATCATGAGGATCTGCTCGGGCATTGTTTTATTTCTGCAAAAAGAGAAATGATCGCCATCTTGTGTCACGATATCTAGGGAGATAATTGCTCCTGGGGAAAGATCTAGATTGACCTCGGGGGAGAGCTGAACAGAGGTGTTTGCATACTGAAAACAATCATTTTCAATTGTTTTAAGAGACCACTCTAGCTGAGAGGCTATCCATCCTTGGAGGTAGATCGCTTGTATTTTTGTGTGGCAGAAGAAAGGGCTTTCTCTGCTATTGTAGACGATTTTAATGGTCTTTGCTTTTTTCAGTTGTTCCAATCGCTCGGGAGAATAAAACGTGAGGGCGATTAGTTCCCGCCAATTCTCTGTTCTTGCCCAGTTGAGGTCGGCTATGTCGCAGTGAGATTCACTTTTGTGATGGAGTAGAGCTTTAGCAAATTCTGCAAGATTGTCAGTTGACTCTGAGTCAAAGATAAGGCGTGTAGCCAACTTTTCTAACTGGTAAGAGAGGGGGTTTTCTTGAACGGGGTCTTCAGCCCACACAAGGTAGACAGGAAGGTCAGGAATCAGGTGGGGTAGGATAAGAAAGGGGATTCTTTCTTGGCTTACTTTTGTTGCTTCAAACTCGATGAGATCACAGACAACATCAAATTCCCCTTTTGCACCCATCATCACAGATGCAGAGGCTTTAAAAGTATTTTCTTCATTGTTCTTGTCAACGGTGATGAAGATCACGCGCGAGGGGAAGCGTTCGATTACTTTTTGCGCAATCGTGCGGATATAACCAGCTCTCTCATTTTTTTGGGTGAAAAGAATAAGGTTAAAAAGGGAGGCTCTCATTTTATTAGAGCTTTCCAGGGAATCCCAAATCCGTGTCAGTTCTGCGGAGATATTCGCAACATCCATTAAATCAGTCTCCATTTACGGCCATCTTTCATGATCATGAGGTCAGCTTCTGAAGGGCCCCATGTACCTGCCGCGTAATTAGGGAAAGGGGCTGGGTTTTCTTTTTCCCATTTTTCTAAAAGAGGCGTCAGTAGTTTCCAGGAGGAAAAGACTTCATCTTCCCTAGCAAAAAGAGTGTTGTCTCCAAGCATACAATCGCAGATGAGCCTCTCATAAGCTTCTGGTGGAGTCACTCCGAAGTAAGAGCCGTAGCGGAAGTCCATTTTGACAGGCTGGACAGGACTGGAAGGTCCAGGCACTTTGCAATTGATCTTGAGCGCTGTTCCTTCATCGGGTTGTATGCGGATTGCAAGAACATTCGGGTCATTTTTTTTAGCCCCGTTCTGAAACAGCACGCTTGGAGGATCCTTGAAAGTGATTGCGATTTCTGAGGATTTTTTGGGAGCCTTTTGCCACTTCTTATATAGAAAGGAACGCCTGACCATCTCCAGTTGTCGATAAAAAGCCTTAAAGCAACGTAGGTTTCAACAGAAGACTTGGGATTTACATTCCCTTCTTGTTGATAGCCAAGTACGGGTTTGCCATTGACAAATCCAGGGCCATATTGCCCTCTCACGCAGGATTGATCATCGATTGTGCGAATAGCTTGCAATACTTTGACTTTTTCATCGCGGATGGCAGTAGCAGAGAGGTTAGAAGGAGGCTCCATGGCTACAAGTGAGAGAAGTTGCATCACGTGGTTTTGGATGATATCTCGAAGTAATCCTGCTTCTTCAAAAAACTTCCCACGTGTTCCAATCCCGATATCTTCTCCTACCGTAATTTGGACGTGATCGATATAACGATTATTCCAGAGAGACTCAAAAATCGAATTTGCAAACCTAAAGACTAAAATATTTTGCACCGTTTCTTTTCCGAGATAATGGTCGATACGGTAGATTTGGTTTTCAGACAAAAATTTAAGCAATTCCTTTTGCAGTGCAAGGGAGGATGTAAGGTCGTGCCCAAAGGGTTTTTCGATGATGACCTTTGACCATTTATTTTTAACTTGGGATTCATCATAGATGAGACCTGCTTTGTGCAGCTTTTCGCAAATTAGCGGGAAGAAACTCGGCTGCGTAGAAAGGTAAAATATGCGATTACCTTTTGTGCCCAACTTGAGATCTAAATCATCTAGGAGTCTTTTTAGTTTTGTATATCCTTCATCTTCGTGGAACTCTGAGCAGTGGTAATACAGCTGCTCTTGAAAATGGCTCCAGATCTTTTCATCGATGGGTTTAACACGTGAAAAAGAGTTGATGGCTGTTTTTGTCTCTTCTCTAAACTGCTCATTTGTTTTAGGGCGTCTTGCAAAACCGACACACGCAAACTGAGGTGGCAGTTGCGACTCCCTGGAAAGATTATAGAGAGCAGGCAGTAGCTTGCGGGCTGTCAAATCTCCTGTTGCTCCAAAGATGAGCAAGATGCAAGGATCAAGGATCCTGGTGGCTTGACCTTCTTCTTCTAGAGGGTGCATAAAGTTTTTTAGACCTCTTGTATATTGATAGATTCGTTGATCTTATGTGCAGAATCTTAATTGCGCAAGTCTAATTTCAAGGATCTTTAGGAACCTCTGGACAAGTCATTCATCGAATCTTGTTGCCAATTTTTGCGAATACTTAGATTTTTCGAACTCGCTAACATTCTGCATGTTAGCTACGTTCTCCAAAATCGTCATCTTCGAAAAATTGATCAGCAATCTCCGACAAAGCACTTATCCAGAGGCTCCTTTGGGAATCTCAGGGGAAGACTTTTTTATAGGCTATTCTAGCTCTTCTCCAAAAACGTCTAACACTCTTTTTAGAAGCTCAGTTTGTCGATAGTCTAAACGTAGTGCATAAGCAATCGTAGATCCAGGTGGTATATGTAAACTACTAAGAGCTATTATGCGACTGTTTGAAACAGGGGTTGTATTTTTATCATAAGCTCGCCATCCATTATTGTATGTAGGCGCGCCTTCTGCAAGTTCTTCTGGAAGTCTCCATCCTAACTCCAATAACTGTGTGCTTTCTAAAGGGGTCTCAACATTTTGCTTGTAGCTGTCAAGCGTTTTTAAGAAAGCGCCCCAAGGTAGTGGATCTCCAGATTCTAATTGATATTGTTCAAAAATATTACTAAAAAAGCTACAAACAAAGTTTGATGCGTTCTGTGCTTTATCAGAGGATTCTTTGTCAATAGCATCTTCTAAGAGGGCTGAAAGGAGCCTATCTTGAAAGGTTGATTCAATAGTTCGTAGAGGGTTCCTCAAGATCTCGCTTAAATCTTCGATTAGATTTCGAAGGGATTCTGCTTGTGTCGTAAGTACAGTTTTTTTACGTTTTTTTTCAGCATTAAATAAAAATGTTACAAAATTTTGATACATGCGTAAGTTTAAGGATAGGCCTATTTCTAATAAATACACATGCCTTTTTTTCCAGTCTTTTAGGGAAAATTTGGATGCTTCTGTAAATATGGAAGAGAGGCTTTGACTTAATTCATGAATAAGAGATGGTAAGAATGTCAATTTATACCAGATATCCATGTAATTTTGTGCGTAGTTTGTAAAAAGTTGGTGTTTTCTAAGATAATCACACAAAAGTGATGGGTTGTTTTCAGTAAAAATTTTTTCAAGAGAACTTTGAGTAATTTTTAAAAAAAATCTGAGCCAATTGGGAGAGATAAAACGAATCCATCTATGATGAAAGAGCTTGCTTCTAGATGTCTAACCCACTCTCTCACTATCTCGGCAGATACCCCCAAAAGTTTTCCGTTTATATCGACGTTGTTATCTATTTTACAACACCTAGGGTAGCTTTGAATTAATTCGTTTCCGAGTAGAACACTCAGGGCTTCTTGATTGACACTTTCGTAAATATCAAAAAACATCTGAGGGAGTGCTTCCAATAAATCAAGATTTTCTAGAATGAACTTTAAATCCTCGATCTCTTGTTTTGGGGTATTGGAATCAAGCGTTGTTTCAATTTCTTGAATAAAAGATGGCATGGCTTTCTTGAGATTTCCTAAGATATCGAGCGTCGTCTCTGGCACTTCTTCCGCGTTGTACATAAGTGTGCTCAAATCTGTGGCAAAAGCAGCTATTTCATCATTTATTTGATTCTTATCATGAAGATATTGTTCTCTTCTTTCAAAGTTTGGTTCTATTATTCTTTTTAGACGCTGCGTCAAAGAAGAGATTTTTCTCTTCTTTCTTCTATTTCTGCTCTTTTTGCTGCCTTGATTTTTTCTGCAAAATGACTGCTAGTTCTAGCAGTATCATATTGATCCGCTGCCTCATTCAGGGCTCTTATGGCTGCTGCACCTCGTTCGCTTACTCCTACCCTTTCTACCATTTTAACTCTTATTTAGAGATGATATGTTCTTTAAATGATTCCAAGCTCCCGATTTTTGCAAGGGCTTGAAGCAGCGTTGTAACAGTTTCCCCTTCAATGCGCAATACAGCAATGGCTCCATTTCTTATTGGTTCTTCATTTCCTAAAAAATATTGAAGCGTTTTCCCATCAACAGCTCCTTCTGCATATGCTTGCCAATTAGAATCATTTAGTTCATGAGATGTTTTCCACGCAAGTAGATGCAGCCCTGAGGAGTCAAGAGGGGAGTCAGGGTTTTGAGTATATGGTCCAAGTTTATCTAAAAATCGACCCCACACATTTTCAAAACTTTCTGATTGTAAGCGTTGGGCTAACTCCAAGAAAAAAATACGTGAGATATAGTCTGCGATCTCTTTTACCAAGGGTGTTAAAGGGTGAAAATCTTTGGTTATCTGATCCTTAAACATCTGTTCTAGATTCAATAAATTATTCATCTTTCCACGCAGATCATCTATTGCTAGGGCCATCGCAGTCCATAGCGATTCTAATTCTTGACTTTGCACATCTTTATAAGATTCTTTTAATGCTGTGAATCTTTCTTCCAGCGCTTTTAAAGGGTTCGATGAAAGATAGGCACTTTTCTCTTCTAGTTTGTCAAAAGGATCTGCCTTTTGTAAACCTTCTAATTCTTGTTTTATTTTATCGAAATCTGCAGAGAGATTACTGCAATCTAGGCGTGCAGCATCTATTTTTGGAGCAATTATATTTTTTTTATAGAAAGCTTCTATATATTTGCTTAAACAGAATAGGAAAAGTTGATCTTGTTTACACTTTTCTAAAGCAGGGAGTGTTAATTCGGATGTGGACGTATCTGCCTGGTTCTTCAATTGTAATGTAAAACGTTCGAAAAATTGATGTTCGTTTAAATTTTGGAAATTTTCTTGTTTACAGCTCTTTAAACAGGAGATGAAAAGCTGAAAAAGTAGACTTTCAATCTGAGTCTTACCTTCTTCATTTATACTTCGACGAAGTGCATCAGCAAATATCTCCTGGAGAGCTTCGTCATTATTAGGGTCTTCAAGGAAAATGATAAAAGTTAACCTATAGAGTAGGTTTCTAAAATTATCTCTAATGGTCTCCAAAGCTTGTTTTAAAGTTTGTTCACTTTCTGATGTTGTTGGAAGTGTTGAAATCACCTCGTGTAAAAGATCTTTTTCTATGGCAATTACTTGTTGTTTAAAATCTTTCAAATTTGAGTTTTTTTTAAATGGGCTGGATACGCATAAAAATTCACACATTTTTTCAAGATCTTGGATGAGTGCCATGTTTCCTTGAGTATCACTTAATTGACTAACATCTTGGGTAATAAGGCTTAAAGCAGCTAATTCTAAAATTGACGCGATCTGGGATTCTTTGTTTGTTAGTTCTTTAGAGTTTGCAGAAGGTTCTCTTTTTCTGCAACCACTCGGCGATATAAGGCTACCGCTGCAGGTGGTAATGCAGCACCTAATAAAGCAGCACCTCCTGTGGGTAATGATAAGGCGGCGGTTCCTGCGAAGTACATAACGCCAGCACCTCCTACCGCACCCCCTCCAATTGAAATTCCTCCCCATGCTAATGCTTCTCCAACTTTTTTCCTTGTTCGAGCTAAAAGTGAAGCACCACTATTTGGTGGTGTTAAAGTAGTTTCTCCAAGCAGAGGTTGTGTGTCATTTGATACTGGGTCCATGAGTGTCTCCTTGTAAATTTTAAATTCTAGAGGTAGTTGCAAAACTTAGGACTCGTCGAAGATTGGTTCAAAAGAACCTGAGTTTTGCAAATACCCCTGCAGGGACAGACCCCTATTCTAGAGTCTGAACTCTTCCACTAACTCCTTAAGGAACCTCTGGGTAATTCAATTGCCGTGTCAATTTTTGCGAATACTAGATTTTTTGAACTCGCTAACATTCTGCATGTTAGTTTCATTCTAAAATCATCTTTATCTTCGAAAAATTGATCAAAAGCTCTAGCAAAGCATTTACATAGAGACCTTATCAACATCAGGAGATTTTGTTTTAATTTTTAATTTTATTCAACTAAAAATTTTTGCATGGAGAGTGTTAGCGATTTACAAATCCCCGTAATCAGATGTTTGATTTTTAAGGAACCTCTGGACAAGTCATTTGCCGAATCTTGCTGCCAATTTTTGCGAATACTAGATTTTTCAAACTCGCTAACATTCTGCATGTTAGCTGCGTTTTCCAAAATCGTCGTCTTCGAAAAATTGATCAGCAATCTCCGACAAAGCACTTGTCCAGAGGTTCCTTAATAGATTTTGTTTTCTGTAAATATGAATTTATTATATGTGTGAAAATAAAGAACAAATTAGGTTTTTATGGCTGATGCAATTAATTCTTCTAATCAGAATCCAATACATCTGGGGTTGAAAGCAGATGCAGATGGATCTTCTAAACTAGTGGTTTCTTCAAAAACCAAGAGCACAGAGGTTTCTTGTAAAGTTCTACCTGAGGGTTTGAGGGGGAGGATTCATTCAACATTTCTTCAAGTGACGGGATGGGTCCCTGTTCAGCATCCAGATTTCCGAGATCGTCATGTTCAGGTTCTTATCCAACAATCTACTCTTATTAATCTGCAAAATGAGGGACTTGATATTACGAATGAGGCTTTCCAGGAAAGTGGTGGTTCTAAAAAGATTCCAGATGATGTTTTGAGTAAAGTAAAAGCGTTTTTCCAGGATGGGAAGAAGGAAGAGGAGTTTTTGGAAGCTGTTCAAATTTGTATAGACTCAGGAGGAAAAAAACTGGTTCTTGATGGGCTTTTCAATGCTAAAGGGGAATGTCCTGATATTTTTAAAGATGATATATTTAAGGGGCTTCAAGAGTTAAGTTTAGTTGGGATTAGTGATTTACCCTTGACTGTAAGATTTCTTAAAAAACTTGAAATGCTAGATTTGAGCTATTCTTCTAGGTTCCCAGAATTTCAAATACTTCAACAGCTTTCTAAATTGAAAGTTTTGAATTTGGATTATAGTGCTATTAATCAGATCAGTCGTCTTGAAGAGCGTGCTAAAGGGATTAAAGGAGAAAGTTCTATTGGAGAAATTGGGGCGCGGCTAGTTGTTAACGAGTTGTTTGATTGTTTAAAGCAATTAACTGATCTAAAAGAGATAGGAATGGTTTCTTTAGATAGGGATTGCCTTTCTGGAGATATTTTGAGTGCAAAATTTAAAGAAAATCAACAAACCGTTGATGTTCGCACTCATGATGAGATAGATTTGGTTAACGATTTTGATGATATTGATGATGTGGAAAGTAAGAGTATTGGCGCTCAACAAGAATCGAATTCTTTACCACCTCTCCTTGAGAAAAAAATTAGAGAGTTTTTTAGTGCTGATAAGAGGCGAGCAGACCTTTTTATAGAACGTGTTCAGGAATATATAGAGAGAGGAAAAAAGGAGCTTGTATTGGATGGAGCTTTCAATGCTAAAGGGGAATGTCCTGATATTTTTAATGATTCTTTATTTGGCAGTTTAAAAGAGCTAAGCTTGCAGGGGATTAAAGAACTCCCACCTTCCATTAGGTATCTTAAAGAACTTGAGGGGTTAGATTTGAGCTATTCTTCTATAGTAAATTGCCCTACACAAATTAAGCGACTTGCTAATTTAAGTTACTTAAATTTGGCTTCTAGTGGAGTTACCCAAAAAGAGGCTCTGATCAAATTTGGAAAAGAGTATTGTGGTCTATATAGATCTAATGAATTTTATTTGGAAAAAGGGAGTGAATTTGCAGCTAAAAGTTGGTCTGAAGGATTGATTCCTTTGAAAAACTTAAAACAAGTCAATATGGTCACAGGCGATGTTGTAAACTGCCATTCAGCAGATCTGTTAACTGAAGATCTTCGTTCAGGAGGAAGAGGGGATATTATCATCCTTCGCTTATGAGCTATTCGAGTCTAAGTAATTCTGGAGAATGATGACAGCGGCCAGTTCATCGATCATCTGAGATCTTTTTTTACGGTTAAAGTCAGCTTCTTTCAAAGAGCGCTCAGCTTGAGCAGAAGAGAGGCGTTCATCCCAAAAGAGGATGGGAATGGTGAAAAAAGTTCGGAGGGTTTCTCCAAAGGCTTGGACTTCTTTTGCCATGGTTCCTTCTTTTCCATTCATTTGGAGGGGGAGGCCAATGACAATGGCTTCGAGATTGGGAAATTCTTTGAGAGTTTCTTTGAGGAGCTCGGGGAACTTCTTAGAGAAAGGAAGGCAAGCAAGGGACCTTGCGATGAATTTAGTCTCATCAGAAATCGCAACGCCTATCCGGACTCTGCCATAATCTAATCCAACAATTCTACCCATGCATGCTCTAGTAACTTGCGCTTTCTTTTTTATAAGCGATCATCGCAGCGACGAAATCACGGAAGAGGGGATGGGGCTGGCTGGGCTTAGACTTGAACTCAGGATGAAATTGCACGCCTACCATCCATGGGTGGTCTACGATCTCAGCAATCTCACAAAGGGGCTGATTTTCCATAGAACCAGAAATCACAAATCCATTTTTCTCAAATTGCTCTTTGTAAGCGTTGTTAAATTCTAGGCGGTGGCGGTGTCTTTCGGCAATTTTTTCTTGTTTATAGGCGGAGCTTGCTTTTGTATCGGGTTTGAGAAGGCAGTTAAAGCTGCCAAGGCGCATTGTGCCCCCTAAGTTTTCCATTCCTTTTTGTTCGGTAAGAAGGGAGATCACAGGGTGGGGGGTATTCGCATCCATTTCAGTAGAATTAGCATCTTCTAATTTTAAAACATGGCGCGCAAATTCAACGCTCATGACTTGCATACCGAGGCATAGTCCAAAATAGGGGATTTTCTTTTCTCTGCAGTATTTGGCAGTCATGATTTTTCCCATCCAGCCTCTTTCTCCAAAGCCACCTGGAACAAGGTAGCCGTCACATCCTTGAATTGCTTCTATAACATCCCCATTTTGGAGGAGTTTATCGGATTCGAAGCATTTAATTTCGAGTTCGACGTCATTTGCAATGGCTCCATGTTGGAGGGCTTCAAAGACAGATTTGTAGGCGTCTTGATGCTGTACGTATTTCCCGACAATACCGACGATGATTTTTTCTTTCGGGTGGCGTATTTTATGTAGCATTTTCTCCCACTCGCTCAGATCAACCGTGCTTTTAGGGAAATTAAAAAACTCACAGATTTTAGAATCGATCCCTTGTTTGTGTAGGCTAACAGGAACTTCGTAGATCGAGTGCTCCACATCGACTTCATCGAGGACCATGTCTCTTCGAACAGAGCAAAAGAGGCTAATCTTGTCTTTGATCTCTTCTGATAGAGGCTCTTCACATCTGCACAAGATGATATCAGGGATGATGCCAATCCCTCTGAGGACTTGTATAGAGTGTTGGGTTGGCTTGGATTTGACTTCTCCAGCGGCTTTTAGGTAAGGAACGTACGTTAAGTGGATGTTCATGCAATCTTTTGGCCTCTCATAACGAAACTGGCGTATTGCTTCCATGAAGGGTTCTGACTCGATATCCCCAACTGTTCCTCCAATCTCTACGAGAGCAACTTGTGTTCCCTCTTCAACTGCTGAGCAAGATAGGATGCGCTGTTTGATTTCATCGGTGATGTGAGGAATCACTTGGACTGTTTTTCCTAGGTAATCTCCACGCCTTTCTTTTTTGAGAACGGTGTCGTAGATTTGTCCTGAGGTGACATTCGAGGCTTTAGAGAGCGTTGCATTGGTATAGCGGTAGTAATGACCAAGGTCGAGATCTGTCTCTGCGCCGTCATCGGTGACGTAGACTTCCCCATGTTGAAAAGGGTTCATCGTGCCTGGATCGACATTGAGGTAAGGGTCGAGCTTTAGCATGCAAACTTTAAGGCCGCGCTTTTCTAAAAGCATAGCAATCGAAGCAGAAGTTAGGCCTTTACCTAAAGAAGAGACAACGCCGCCTGTAATAAAAACATATTTTGTCATAAAAAATGGTATGTACGAGGTAGTTGCAAAACTCAGGGTTCGTTGAATTTTAGGTTCAAAAGAAGCTGAAATTCAACGAACCCTGAGTTTTACAACTACCTCTTTATTTCTAATTGTTCAAAAGAATATAGTCTAGATTAATGGAGTTTTCTTGCCAATGCCAAAGAGTCTGATGTTAGCCCAAAATGATAATGTCCTCTTTCTGCTAAATAGAAATGTCCTCTTTTGAAGATACTGACCTCATTCAAATTTGTTTTTGAAAGGAGGTGAGAGTGAAGGAGTTGATAACTATGAGCAGAAGAGAATTAGAAAGAGTTGAAATGATGCGCAATTTAAAAAGAAAAAGCTTTTCCCAGATAGAAGTGGGACAACGTCTGGGGATAACAGCCAGACAAGTTAGACGTTTAAAACAAGCTTACGAACTGCATGGAGAAGCTGGCTTAGTTTCCAAAAAGAGAGGGCAGCCTAGTAATCGCAGGTTAACAGAAGCTTTTAGATCACAAGTCCTAAAGCTGATTTCCGCTCATTATGCAGATTATGGCCCTACGTTAGCTCAAGAAAAGTTAGAGGAAAAACATAAGCTTACATTGTCTATAGAGACGCTTAGGAAATGGATGATAGAAGAAAATATTTGGTCTCCTAAAAAAGCTAAAAAGGCAGTTATCCACCCGATGAGACCAAGAAGGAGTCAGTATGGAGATCTTGTACAAATAGACGGATCTCCCCATGACTGGTTTGAAAATAGAGGACCCAGGTGTACCCTTTTAGTATACATTGATGATGCAACTAGTAGACTTGTCGAGCTGTTTTTTTCTCTTGGTGAAACAACAGAATCTTATTTTAAAGCGACAAAAAGGTATCTAAAGAGATGTGGAAAACCACTTGCTTTCTACAGCGATAAATATGGAGTTTTTAGAGTCAACCACAAAGAAGCTGTATCTGGTAATGGAGTGACAGAGTTTGGAAGAGTCCTAAAAAAACTCGATATCAAGCTCATTTGTGCCAATACACCCCAGGCAAAAGGAAGAGTTGAAAAAGCCAATCAAACATTGCAAGATCGTTTAGTCAAGGAGATGAGAGAAAAAATATTTCAACTATTGAAAAGGCAAATGAATGGATTCCCGAGTTCATAGAGAAGTATAACAAAAAATTTGCCGTAGCTCCTAGAAACGCAGAAGATGCTCATCGAGCTTTAAAACCAGAAGAGAACTTAGAAGAGATTTTCAGTTACCAGGAAATCCGATGTCTCTCTAAAAACTTAAGCTTCCAATACAAAAACAGTCTTTATCAGATCGATAGTGAAAGATCATCATACACTCTAAGGAAAGCAAAAGTCATGCTTCTAGAAGATCTCAATGGACGGGTAAGAGTGCTGTATAAGGGCAAGGAGTTAAAATACAAGATATATGGGGAAGAACCGCAAGGGAAAATTGTGATGTCCAAAGAAATAGATTTAGCACTTAATTGGATAAACAAAAAACCTCAAAAACCTTCAAGGAGTCACCCGTGGAGATAAGAGAAGAGCTTTTGAAAATGGGTATTTTAGATAAAAAACGGACAAGTCCAATGAAGATCAGAACATCCAAAGAGGACATTTCTAAATTGGAGAAAAGCGGACATTTCTATTTTGCGTTGACATGCCAAAGAGTCTGATTGAGGAGCTGCGCCTTAAATATAGCCCTCCTCTTCCTGTTATTTTGTCCGATCTTTTAAAAATTTCTTTTGTCAAATCAGACCCCTTACCAACCAATTCCGATATTGCAGCTATTTTTCCCCACATAAACCAAGAGAAAATTTTGCGTAGCCAAGTAGGAAAAGAGACTCCTAGTGCCCCTTTACGTATAGGGGTTGTTTTTTCTGGTGGGCAGGCTTCGGGTGGCCACAACGTGATTGCTGGTCTCTTTGATGCCCTTCAAAAGCTTAATTCCAAAAGCGTCTTGATAGGATTTCTAGATGGTCCTGGAGGGATTGTCCAAGGTAGATACAAAGAGCTAAAAAAGAAGAAGTCGATGCCTATAAAAATCTCGGCGGATTTGATCTACTAGGGTCTGGCAGGACAAAAATTGAGAAAGAGGAGCAGCTAAAGGCTTCTTTAGACGTTATCAACACGTTAAAGCTAGATGGGCTGGTAGTGATTGGGGGGGACGATTCGAATACTAATTCGGCGTTACTGGCTGAATATTTTCTTATGAATCAATGTCAAACAAGAGTGATTGGAGTGCCAAAAACAATTGACGGTGATCTTAAAAATGCTTGCGTAGCGATCTCTTTTGGGTTTGATACGGCAACAAAAACGTATGCTGAACTCATCGGCAATTTAGCAAAAGATACGCTTTCTGACAAAAAGTACTACCATTTCATTAAGCTGATGGGGCGGTCGGCTTCTCATGTTGCCCTAGAGTGTGCCTTAGCAACCCATCCGAACCTTGTCTTTATCGGCGAAGAGAAAAAAAAGTTGCAGGAGATTATCGATGAGACGGCCGATCTCATTATCAAAAGAGCGAAGATAGGGAAAAAATTCGGCATTGTTCTTATCTCTGAAGGGCTGATTGAATTTATTCCAGAGATGAGCTTGCTTATCGAGGAAATTGGTAAATCAGGGGTAGATTGTCTCAGTGCTGCTTCAAGAGCTGTTTGGGACTCTCTTCCAGAAAAAATTCAAAAGCAATTCCTTCTAGGAAGAGACTCGCATGGAAATCTCAATGTCTCTGCGATTGAAACAGACACTCTTCTCATAGAGATGGTGCGTAGAGAGCTTAAAAAAAGAAACTTCGAAGAGAGCTTTTTTCCTGTGCCCCATTTTTTCGGTTACGAAGGGAGATCGGCGCTGCCTTCTAACTTTGATGCGACGTATGGGACAGTGCTAGGGTTTACGGCTGCTTTGCTTGTGCGTGGGGGGCACACGGGTTATATGTGCTATGCTTCTTCTTTAACAGATTCTTCAAGCCAATGGATGGTGGGCGGCGTTCCTCTCACGGCTCTCATGCATTTTGAAATACGCAAAGGGAAAAAGAAGCCTGTCGTTGCAAAAACCTTGGTTAACTTAGAAGAAAAGCCTTATCTCACCTATCTAAAACAGAAAGAGGCATGGAAAATCGAGGATAGTTACATATTCCCTGGCCCGATTCAATTTTTTGGAGATCCTCAACTGACAGATAAAAGACCAATCAGTATATTATAATTATGGAAAAAGAAGTATTTAAAGAACTGTGTCCTAAAAAGAATGGACGGTATGTCAACCCTCACGTGAAAAGTGGAGGATTTGGACTTCTGGATGTTTTATTGTGGAAGCTAGGATGGTTCCATGATCCTCGCGAACAAAAGCAGGTTCCCAAGGACTTTCTTTATCCAACGATGATTGATGCTTTTGATCCTGAGAAGCCTTCTGTAGTATGGATTAACCACGACTGCTTTTTAATCAAGTATGGAGACCTTAACATTTTGACCGATCCTATTTGGAATAGGAGATGCTCTCCTCTCTCATTTATGGGCCCTAAGAGGATCCATCCTCCTGCGATCGTTTTAGAAGAACTTCCAAGGATCGATTTTGTCTTAATTAGCCATAACCACTACGATCATTTGGAGAAGTCAACGGTGAAAAAGCTTTTTCAAACACACCCTGAGATTCAATGGATCATTCCTCAGGGTCTCAAGCCTTGGTTTCACAAGCAGGGGATTGTTAAAGTGATTGAGCTCTCATGGTGGGAGCAATGTTACCTTCCAGCTAGCCTTCCGCTCAAGGTCACAGCTGTTCCTGCGCAACATTTTTCTGGAAGACACTTCATAGATAAAAACAAAAGTCTATGGGTGGGATGGATTGTAGAATTCAACAAGTCAAAAACGCTCTATTTTGCAGGCGATACCGGGTACAACCCTATCCACTTTAAAGAGATAGGTAACAGATGGAAAGAAATCGATCTTAGCTTGATTCCTATTGGATGTTACATCCCGCGCAAGTTTATGTCAGCAATACACGTTGACCCTGAGCAGGCAGTTGCTATCCATAAAGATGTAGGCTCTAAACTCAGCATTGGCATGCATTGGAAAACTTTCCAGCTGGGAGATGAAAAGCATCATCAACCGCCCTACGATCTTTACCTTGCTTTGCAAAAAGCAGGTCTAGATCCTGCGACATTCCGCGCTTTAGAGCCTGGTTATGCGATCAATTGGTGAGTTTTTTGAACTTCTTTACCTACGCTGCACCGTTGCATTTTACAACTTGAAAGAAGAGATGCGTGTTAGGAAGCGTTTTTATTCTTTTAAAAAGCTCGATGAAGCTATTTTAGCAGGCCCCAATCCTTATAAAGTCCCTAAAGCTTTTCCCTATGGAGAAACTCCGCTTACAACTTTGCAGCAGATAGCAAATCGATGGTCTATATCTTCTGCTGATTATTTTGTAGAACTTGGATGTGGTAGAGGACGAGGTGTCTTTTTTATGTCTTACTACACAGGTTGTAAAGCTAAGGGAGTGGATTGGGTTTCAGTTTTTATTTCAAACGCTCAAATGGCTCAGCGTATGTGCTCAAATTTGCCTGTAACATTTGTTTGTGCAGATATCACGCAAGTCGATTTGTCATCTGCTACAGTCATCTACCTTTATGGAACCTGCCTTGATGATCCAACGATTGCACGTTTAAGTGAAACATTTAAACAACTGCCCCCTCAAGTAAAGATCATCACTGTTTCTTACCCATTTCCTGGGCTCACTATTCAAGATCAAATGGAGGCTTCCTTCCCTTGGGGTAAAACAGATGTTTACATGTCTTCATTGTCTTGACCTGTAAAAGATGGGTCTGTTGAAGGTGGTGTACCGCCTTGACTTGTAAAAGATGTATCTGCTGCATATGCACCGCCTTGGCTTTGAAGAGATGTATTTGCTGGATCGCCTTGACCTCTATCAGAAAGAGCCGCTGCAGATGCTGAGTGGTGTTGGTTGTCATGAAAAGATATACGTCTTGTAGGGGTTTCAGTTGTATAAGATGTATTTGCTCCATATGGAGGGGAAGGTCTTGTCGGGATCTTTGCCCTCTTGGTGTAGAGAATACTTGTCGTCTTGGTGTAGATGCCCTTTCCTCTGCCACTCGCCCATATATATCTGCTAACTCTGCATATAGTCTTGCTTTTTGTGTAAATAGGTCAGTATTCTCTTGTGCATACTCTTCGAGTAATGATTCAGAACTCTCTCTGTATTCTTGATATTCTCTAGAGATTCTCTCATAAGCTGTTGCTGTTTCTCTAAGATGTCGATTTTCCTCCTCTTTTTGAGTTACTAATCCTAAAGTTTCTTCCAATCTTTGTTGTGTTTCTTCCAATCTTTGTTGTATTAGTCGATTTTCAGAAATTTGTCTTGTTAGATGCTCTATCTGTGTTTCTAATTCTTTTGTTTT
The DNA here is from genome assembly GCA_047459655.1 of Rhabdochlamydiaceae bacterium. GTDB lineage: Bacteria > Chlamydiota > Chlamydiia > Chlamydiales > Rhabdochlamydiaceae > CANJJB01. Next base: position 335,467 of record JAJREF010000001.1, on the reverse strand, counting down.
TTTTTGTTCTTCTTTAAGTAGTGCAATTTCTATCGTTAAACTTGTGTTCTCTGCTTCCTTTTCTTCAATTTTTTGTTGAACACTGTCTATCCATGATAGTCTTGTTTCCGCATCATCGTTTAGATGTGCTATTTCTTTTCTTGCTGCATCTAATTGTAGCTGTGCTGTGTTTAATTCTTCACCTAATTGGTTTAATAGCATTTCTGATTCTTTTTCCGCTTTTTCTCTTTGTTGGTGCGCCTTTTCTAGGGCATTTCTGAGCTCTTCAAGCTCTTGAGCGTTGGATTGTCCGATTATTTCACTTTCTTTTATCCCTTCTGATGGTTCTACAGATATTTCGACAAGCCTTGACATCCTAAGTTGTTGACTGGGTTGTTTCATTTTATCTATCTTTCTAAGGGATGATCGAAGTTGTTCATTTTCTTGTGCTAGATTAGCATTTTCTTCGTTTGTATTTGTAATGAATAATCGAAGTTGTTCATTTTCTTGTGCTAGATTAGCATTTTCTTTGTTTGTATTTGTAATGAATAATCGAAGTTGTTCATTTTCTTGTGCTAGAGCTGTATTTTTTTTCGCTAAAACTCCATTTTCTTCAAATAGTTCTTGAAGCCGTGCTTCAGCTTCTCTAGTATATTTTTCTAATTCTCCACTAGTTTTACTCTGAGCTCCTTTTGCCTTTGTCAATTCTTGTTTAATACGTTCAAGTTGCATTTCTTTTTCACTGACTAATGCTTGAGATTCTCTAAGTCTTTGTTGTGTCAATGCATGGGTAGCAATCTCTCTTTGTAGACGATTTGAATGCTCTTCTAATATTCTATTTTTTTCTTCTAAAAGTGTGTTTATTTTTATTATTGAAGCCATAAGTTCTGCTTCAGCTTTTGTGGTTTTTTCAGACTGTTGATCGAGAGACTCTTCTAGTTTGGCAAAATCAGTATGTAAACGTTTTATTTCTTCTGCTGTTTCTTCTAATCTTTCTAGTAATTGTTTTTTTTCTTCTCTATCTGTTGAGATTTGTTCTGACAGTTCATTTATTTGTTGGTGTGCCTTTTCTAGGGCTTCTTTGAGTTTTCGAAATTCTTCACCCTTAGAGTCTTCAATTCCTTCGTGTAACCACCCTGATGGATCTAAGGGTCTTTCGGCAATTTCTCTAAAAGATAAACTCGTTTGGGTGGATTTGTTCAACGGAGTGGGTTTATTGTTGGTGGGGGAAGTGGCACGGGATGGAACGATAGCTAGGCGGTTATCAACGTCTAGTTCTTGGGCATTATTGATCGGAAGATTTTGAGGATGTAATGGAAACGGTACATTCAATTGAAGGGAGCCATTTGCAAAAATGGAATTAAAAATATTTTGAATAAGAAGATATTGCGGATCTTGGTAGAGATGAAAGGCGGAAGGAGGAGGTTGTAAGGACAGGGGGTTAGGAGCATCTTCAATAGGCAAACTTTCCAAGAGAGGTGGATCCTGCAAATCTTGGATCGATAAAATGCAATAGGGTTCAAAGCCCCGAGGGGGATTTTTTAAAGGTAATGGAAGGGGGCCAAATCCTTTAGGAAATATTACGGAAGATAACTTTTCTATCTCGTGCATCACTCGCTCTATTCGGGCTTGCTGATCTGGATGAAGGGTTTCATCATCTTTGTTTTTTCCATGTTTTTTAAATATAACCTCAAACCTGCCTCGGGAAACAATGATAGATATTTGTCTGTCGAATGGATCTCTAGAGGCTGGGATAATCGCGCTTTTCTCCTCTATGAGGCATTTAAAAACATCAGGGAATCTAGGTGCTTTAGGTGTTGCCAAATGGACATGGATTGTAGGGGTGGTGGTTCCAGAAAGGGGATGATGGCTAGGGCACTTTCTTGTCCGCTAGTTATTTCAGTAGGTAGATTGTTATCAACGGCTACTGGGTTCTGTAGATTTGATGGAGTGAGGCCAGGGGGAAGAGAAATATTACTAGGAAGTAGATTTTGATATAATCCAAAGGGGAAATGAAGAGGTTGTAAAGACAAGGGGTGGGGGCATCGATGGAAATCGTTCTATCAAGAGGAGGTGTAGGGGCGGGAATGATAGCTAGATCTGGCTGTACATTAGGAAATACGGTTTCTTGCCCTCTAGCGGTTAAGGGTTCGAGATTTCCAAAATGAGGTGTACGTGTATCAGGAGGCATGTTTTCTTGTTGAGCTGCTGGTTGTGGGATTTCAATCGGAGGTATTGGATTTGGTGCGCTAGGGGGCTGGGTAGTATCTCGCTGAAAAAATCTCGTAGCAATAAAAATGACGAGCGCTATAGATATTGAACCTACTAGGCTGATGCGTTGCCCTATTTTTGAAATGTATACGCGCCATATAGTCTGAACTTTAGATACTGTACTTGGAATGACTTCCTCTCCAAAATAAGAGATAGGCATTGTAAGTGTATCTCTTATCGAGCGGATAAGTTCAATGGTAGACTCCATTTGAATGACTTTTTGGAGGGGGTTTTATCTTAAAACGGCAGTTGAACAAAGGAAGTTAGCGCAATCTTTCGATCCAGGCTCTTTTCCGACAGATAGGTCTTTTACCATTCTCGGAAGAGAGTCTAAATCAAAATCTTGCATCACGCTACCATCTTCAGCTACCGTTTTTAGGATTATCCCTCTTTTTTTAGGTTTACCAAGAAAAATTTTCTTGCGAATAGTCCTCTTTTAATTACGCAATAGGCCTCTATTCGGTTAAACTACCTCACTATCTGCGTCAGGCCGATCTTACAGCCTAATTACGGCAACCTCGACATACGACGCTTCATGATTGTCTGTTGGAGTTTCAGAGTTAGTAAAAGTTACAAGAGGATGCTCATTTGGATCTATCTGCATTAGTTCTCTAGCAAATCCACCTTGTAATTGGCAAAAATAATTTCTCCATATCGATACGCTTAGTTGGACAAAAGCTCCGATTTCCAACAATTTTCCGTTAACTGCAACATAAAAACGCATAAAAACAAGATGATTTTTTTTTGTTTTTAAGATGGTGCGAGGTTGCCCGTCAACTATTTGTAGGTTTGCTTGTAAAGATAAAGAGCCTTTTAGAAGTTCTAATAAAGCTTCAAGAGTATTGAGTGTTTTCCAGCTAGAGTTCTTACCGCATGCTGTTTGAAATTCTTTTACTGCAAAAAAAGGATGTGAGGTGGCGGTGTCTGATGTGCGAATTTGTTTGGTTCCCTGTAAGATGTGTGATGATGTGCAGACGTAGCCTTCCGGGAGGGCCAGATTAACCCCTACAGGGAGGTTAGGCAAGAGTTTTTTAGGGTCATGCTCAGGATAAGTATTTTTAGGATCCTTTGTCCATGTAGCGCAATAAACAGTCATACTCCAATAATCATGCTTTTCTATAGATATAAGTACCTGATCCGTTTTATCCTTACCTTGATAAATAAGATTACTAACAACCACCCTAATATTAGGCCCTTTATCTTCCCGTGCAATAGAAACATGAATTGGGCCGGTGGGGTTTAGTGAATTCAATTCTGGGAAGCATCGTTCTGCTAATTCTGGAAGGTGATCTAAGAAACTGATTATTGCCCCTGCATCATCTTCAAATTCTTTACGAATCATGTCTCCGAAAGCAGAGTAAGAAGGAGCTTTTTGGTCTTCTATATACATTAACGATTCATCTTGAAATAGCTCAAGGAAAGAAGCTCTATGGGTTTCATAAGGTCCTTCTGTTAGGGGGGAATCATGTGAGCGAATGAATACAGGTATTTGTCCTTCTAACCTGGTAGATTTGTTAAGCACTAACTGGGCTCCATTTACCTTTTCACCTTGTGGCCTTCTTTGTGTGAAAGGTGTACGCGCAGGTGTAGGGATGGGTTTACGTTCAGGAGTAGCGGGCGGTGTTTCGCCTTGCTGCCTGACCTGACGGAAGAATTGCATCCCTATAAAAGCAACAAGCGCTATAGAAAGACACCCAAGCGTTGCTATTATAACGTTTGGTGGGAAGGATGTTCTGATGGAAGAGAAAGGGATTCTTCGTAAAACGGATAATGGGGCAAATTTTTGTCGTTACCGCATCTGAAGTGGGCATGTAGGAGGAAATATTAGAAAAACTAATTCTCATAGTGGTAAATCTCCAATTGAGTGATTTTTGTGGAAAGAATGGATAAATCTGGATCGTAAGGAAAGCTTGTTGTAAGAATCTTTTCTGCTGAAGGGGAAATAACGGCGGGTACGCGGATAGATTTTTTAATGGTGTGACTGTTTGTATTTTGGAAAATGACTTCTATGACAACATCGTGGATGGGTAGGGGGCTGTTGTTTCTTAGCGCAAGCACAAGATACCCTTCTTGGCTCCAAAAAGAGGAGAGTGCGGTATAGATATCGGGGTGTAGAGTTAAGTCAAGTTGAGTGAATGAAGCAAGTGCCTGTTTCCCAAGAGGAGAGTCAGATTTAGCAGCGACTTGAAAATGGGAAAGAGCCCTTGGAATATCATGATTTTTTAGATAGGTGTGTCCTAGTGTGTGATGAGCTTCTACGGTAGGGAAAAGGGAGAGGCTTTTTCGAGGTGTAGCTGAGAGGCTCTTTGGAGGTTGAGGTGATATTCAAGAAAGTCCAAGACCTAAATAGAAATCAAAATAGGAAGGGTTTAGATCAGCAGCCTTTTGAAAGTATGCAAAAGCGCCTTTGAAGTCGTGGAGGGCAAGATTTGCTTTTCCTGCAAGGTTGTGAAGGTGAGCTTCTGAGGGGGCGATATGAAGCCCCTGTTCAGCGCAGGATAGGGCTTCTTTGGGATTTTGTGTGGCAAGAGCGTGGTACCCTTTTTGGAGAAGCTCTTGTGCAGGTTTTGTTTTTTGGAGGTGGAGCGTGGCTTTTTCGTATTCTTCTTTTCCATCGATAAGAGGGACATCTTGGGGATAGAGAGCGGCCGTCTTTTCATTTTCCTTGATCCGTTCTTTAGAGGGAGGGTGGGTTGCAAACAAGCCGAGTAGCCAGTGGGGTGTTTTGCTATCTGAAAGGCGGAGAAATATCTTTTGGAGTTCTATTGCAGCACGAGGGTCGTAGCCTGCCTTGACCATGTATTTGATGCCATAGAAATCAGCTTCTAATTCTGCTTCTCTACTGTATTTTAGATGTAGGAGGTTTGAGCTAAGGAGGGCAGATCCAGTGATGATATTTTGATAATTGTATTCTTCTAGCATGCGTTGCACGCCGACAAGTCCTACCTGGGTGAGAATGGAGCGTTCACAGGCTTTTGCTCCGTGCCTTGCAGCGCTATGCACAATTTCATGAGAGAGGACAGCGGCAAGCTCTGCCTCACTTTTTAACTCGATTAAAAGCCCGCGGTTAATGGCAATTTTACCTCCAGGAAGTGCCCAGGCGTTGGGGATTGGATTATCGAGAACCACAAATTCATAGGGAAGGCTAGATCGATCGCTCACAGCTGCTAATTTGTGGCCTACTTTTTTTATGTACTCAACAACCGTGGGATCGGAGAGGTAGAGTCCCCCTTCTGCTTGCTGCATGAGGAGGTACTGCTCGCTGCCCATCGCGATTTCTTCTGATTGAGAAACAAAGCTCAATTCACTTTTCCCTGTTACTGGGTTGCGCGAGCAGGCAGAAAGGGTGATGAGGAGGAGAAGTAATATTTTTTAGATTTCATCATGATCCTAAAGCTCGCGAAGAAGGACTATACCCGAACTGTACATTTTTTTATGAATGATTTTTTTTTATGTACCGAACTTAAGGTGCTATAGCTTAAAATGTTAATATTAAAATAATTCAAGATTAATGTTGTTATTTAAACAATTAGATTGATGTTAGTTTGTAAAAGTGTTAATTTTAAAATATAGGCGCTATAAACTTTTGATTTGCTTGTAGTGGTTTTGGTGCCAACTACAAACAACAAAAATACTCAAGGTACCATGCCCTCTAAAAGAGGTAATTGACTATAGATCTGCTTCATTAACAGACTATAATCTTAAAAGCCTGGGTAAAGAATAGCTCCTTTCCTTCCCGCAAAATCTCCTAAGTGCTGTTTTAATGTATCTTACGTAAAGGCGGGAAGGCCTTTTTTACTTTTTTATAGACATCAGTGTGTGTTTTGTTCATGTTGTGAAAATATGCGCATAGGATTGATTACGCGAAGGGGAGCAAGGGCTCTGTGGGGAGGGGATCTAAAAGCTCTCCAGGTGATCCAAGAGGGGATGCAGGCGCTTGGTGTAGAGACCGATCTGATTTTTGATTTTTATGCTATCGATAGCTACGACTTTCTATTTCTTTCTAATACATGTTTTGATCTACGACCTAGCTATAATGCTCTAAAATTGCAAGGGAAGCGTTTTGGCTTGATTGGTTTCCATGAAGATATGGAAAATATAAGCCTACTCAAGCAGGATTCTTCAGTTATATCCAGGGGTGCCTAAAAGGAGATTATGAGGTTGAGTCTCTTTGGGAAAATTCCACCATCTTTTTTCCTTTGAACAATAGGAAGATCTTGGATCCTCAGGTGAACTGGGAGATTTTCAAAGAAGCTGAGATTTGTATTGCAAGCTCTCCTACAGAATTGAAAACAATGCAAAGAGATTGCCCTGAGTGCAAAGCTAAATCGGTCTTTTTTACGAGTGGTTTTGTAGAATCTGAGGCTGCTCCTACGTCGTGTTTTTTAGAGTTTTCTCAGATGGCGTCTAAGGGATATATTCTTCAGGTAGGAAGGTTTGATGAGAGAAAAAATCAGCTGGCCACAATTTTATCAACTAAAGATGTCGATATTCCATTGGTTTTTATTGCAACACTAACTACCCAGCTAGAGTATGAGAAGGTTTGCCTCGAAGCGATCATCAAGTATCGCAAGGCTCCTACACTGATTGTGAGTCAGGTGATTCCTTCTATGCAATCTGGCCATTTAAAAATTTTACAAATGCCAGAAGGGAAAATTCTTCCAAAAGAGATGCTCCTGAGTGCTTTTTTTCATGCAGCTCTGCATCTCCATCCCGCTTTCTATGAACTTCCAGGATATACCTACCTTGAATCTGCTAAACTAGGAATTCCAACGATTGCCTCTTCCTGGGCAACAATAAGTGACTATTTCACAGATGAGGTGACAGGTGCTTATACATTCGATCCAAGGATTGAGTACGTACTTCCCTACGATTTGCCTGCTTTAGAGCGGCTTGTGAACAAGAAATTGTCTGAAAGATATGATCCCTATCCTTCCCACTTTGTATTTCATAGAAAAAGCTATGATGTAGCTAAAGAAATTTTCCAAGCTTTAAGGTAAAAGGCGAGTTCTTTTTCAAGAGAGTCTCGGATATTTTCTGCTTTGCGAAAACCGTGCTGCTCTCCTTCATACATGATGAGCTCTGTATGAATGCCGTGCTTTCTTAAGGCGGTATACATTTTTTCTGCTTGGTTCGGAGGGACAACTTTGTCTTCAAGGCCTTGAAAAAAATAACGGGGCAGTGGAGTTTATCAACGGAGAAGATAGGGGATCTAGCATCGTAGATCTCTTTTTCTCTGGATAAGGAGCAATCAGTTGATCAAGGTAGTGGGATTCTGCCTTGTGGGTTTCATTGGCTAAAAGAGAGAGGTCTGAGACGCCGTAGTAGCTAGCTCCCACCGTGAACATCTTTCCAAAGGTAAGAGCGGCAAGTGTTGTAAAACCTCCTGCACTCCCTCCGGTGATGGCAAGCTTCTGGGGGTCTGCAAGTTTCTGTTCGATCAAAAATTTAGCGCCCGCCTCACAATCTTCCACATCGACGATACCCCAGTTTCCCTTGAGTAGATCTCTGTAGGCTTTTCCATAGCCCGTACTTCCACTGTAGTCAACATCGAGTATGGCAAACCCTCTATTTGTCCAGTATTGGATTTTAAGATCAAAGGTATTGGGGGCACATCCTGTGGGGCCTCCGTGCGTTTTGACAATGAGAGGTGGCAGCTCTTCAGGCCGAAGCTTGAAGTTTTGGTTAGCAGGAGGATAGTAAAATCCGTGGACGACTCTTCCGTTGTTGCTAGGAAAAGAGATGAATTGAGGGATAGAAAAGTCTTTCTTATCTAGATGGGGAACTCGGTTGTGAGAAAGCGTCTGAATGCTTTCAGAAGTCAACGGTTGGAAGGGGGAGATAAGCAATCGATTTGCCTTCTGAAAAAGAGCCTTGAATAAAAGCGATGTGCCCATCTTGGATTTTAATCTGAGAGAAATAACTTCCTGGGATCTCTAGTTTTTTAAAAGGAGGGAGAGTGGCTACCTGCCAAACCCCTTTTTCTTCATAAGTGGCTAAGATTTGATCTCCTAAAAAAGCATAGGTAGAAAGTCCAAAGACCCACTGAGGCAATCCGAACTCTGCCTTTTTAGGACAAATAGCTTCTACGCCCTCTTTTCCTAATTTATATAAATTCCAAAATCCTGATTTGTCAGAGATGAAATGTAATATTCCTTGAGGAGACCACTGAGGCTGGAAAATCGATTCTGTCTCACTGCCAGCGACTTGTTGCATATTTGATAGATGAGCCTCTTGAAAATCCCCTACCCATAAATCACTGCCATCCCATGGCATGCGAGCGCAGCTCCAGGTCAAAAAAGCGAGTTTTTTTCCATCGGGGCTTAATTCAGGGGAGGCATAAAAATCTTTTCCTGAGGCTATGATCTCGTGTTTGCCTGTGCTAATATCAATAGCAGCAAGGAAGTTATCTTTCCCTTTTCCCCAACTGCAATGAGATGTTTGCCTACAACTCGAAGATCTGCAAATCGAGTGCCTGCTTCTGTCAGGGGTTTGTCTTTGATGTAGATGCGTTGGTCTTTGTCGTTTACAAAATAGACAGCTCCTTGTCCTACAGCAAATGATAATCCGCCATATTCGTGAACCCTTGAGCGCGCGCTGTAGGGAGGAGGTAGAACATCTTCGATTTTCCCATCTTTTGCTCTTTTGACAATGACACATCTTCCACCCTCTGTTGGGCGCATTTCACTCCAATAGATTTCTCCATTGTCGATCACGATGTTGTCAAAGCGCTTTTGTGCAGAGGTAACCATGGCAGTTGTGATAGAAGAAGGCCAAAGTCCACAAGGATATGTTTTTTGCATATCATAAGCATAGTTTTTTAGCGTTAAAAAATCAAATAGACATGAAGAATTTGAAGGAGCCTCTGGACAAGTGCTTTATCGGAAATTGCTGATCAATTTTTTGAAATCGCTAGAAAATAACATTGACGTCCTGTTTTCAGATGTGTTAATGAATGAGGTGCAAGAGTAAACTGAAAAAAAATTTAGGCCTCTTGCCTATAATGGTATAAGATCATGCATACATGCTTAGGTTTGTTGGTATTTATTTTTGCGTCGTGTTCTAGCCCCAAAGAGAAGGAATCTCGCGTAGAGAAGGATAAAAATACGCAACAGTGGCAGCAAGATGGTGGAGATGAGAATGAAGATGTGGACTATGAAGAGGCTGATGCGTTAAATGCTCCTTGAGGAACCTCTGGACAAGTCATTTGCCGAATCTTGCTGCCAATTTTTGCGAATACTAGATTTTTCAAACTCGCTAACATTCTGCATGTTAGCTGCGTTTTCCAAAATCGTCGTCTTCGAAAAATTGATCAGCAATCTCCGACAAAGCACTTATCCAGAGGCTCCTTGAGGAACCTCTGGACAAGTCACTTGCCGAATCTTGTTGCCAATTTTTGCAAATATCTCAAGGGTTGTGAGCGCACATAGAGTCGACTACATCTTTGACCTTTTCATTGAACTCGTTAGAGGGTAGTTGATTAAATGCTTCTTCCAGTTTTTGTTGAAATGGAGCGTTAAAGAGGTACTTATTTAGAAGTTGCGGCAGGTCTTTCATGTCTCTGACTGCATCTCCAATTCCGTATTGCATAACTAGGTTGATATTTGCTTTTTCCCAACTTATGGGAGAGACAGTTTTATCGATTAGGACCGGTAGATGAGTTGCAATTGCTTCGTTGATAACGCCAGGACCTGGTTTTGTAATCATTAGGTCAGAAAGAGTCATGAGATCTGCTATCTTGTCTGTAAAACCCATGATGGTTATTGAATTTGCGGGATGTAGTTTTATCTTGCCAAGCTTTTCTTTTAGCTGCTCATTTTTTCCTGTGCAGACAATCAAATGCACTCCTATAGGCAAAATTCCAATAGCGTGTGTATACTCTAAACATTTTTTTCCACCTGCTCCTCCCATCATGATTAAGATGGTGGGTTTTTCCTTAGGAATCGCATACTCTTGATAAAGCTGTTCAATATTTTTAGAGGCCTTAAAAGAGGTTCTAATAGGTAGTCCGATGATATTGATGTCTTTTTCTGGAATATGGCGTTGTTTTAGAAGGCCACATGTAGAGGGAAGATTAGCACCTACCGTTATTTTAAAGTTGGGATGAGTGACGCAGTGAAGACCATGCACCCAATTACGAAGGTCATTATCGGTTGTAATGAGAAGATAAGGTACCTCTCTTTTTCTAGCTGCTTCTGTGGCGGGATAATTAATGAACGGAATCAAAGAAATAATAATATCTGGTTTTGCACACTCAATGTGTCTGTCGATGAGTCGTTCAATAGCCCTGCGCCTGTTTCTAAATAATTTCGGAGCAACATGCTTGCTGATGATGTTAGTCGAATGGATCCAGCCTTCTTTGAGTAAATAGTTATAGACTTCTTCACTTCCACTGACTCCCCACATCTTGATTTCTTCTATGGGACAGATGACCTTAAATTCATAATTTTTCCCTAAAATAACTTCTAGGGTTTTCTCAGCTGCTCTGTGGCCGTAGCCTCCATTACTGGACAGAATTAAGATTTTTTTCTTCTGAATAGAGGTGTTTTCCTGTGCAGCGCAGAAGAGAGAGCTCATAAAAATCAGAAAAAAGAGTAGAAAAAATCTCATCTGTATATACAAAGCTCCTAAAAATCTACATATAAGGATAGAGATGAATCGTATCAAGCAAAAAGCAACAAAGGACTTGAAAGTTTTTACCCTTGTTCGCATTATGTGCATTATAGGAACCTATTCCCGATAATAAGGTTTCTCTCGATTTTTGGACTCTTTTGCGAGGGGTTATATAAGCGGTGGATATTACCCTAGCAAAAGAGTCCAAAAATCGAGAGAAACCTTATTATCGGGAATAGGTTCAGAGAACCTGTAATGGATAGATTATGTTAATGAGATTTGTAAGTAAACGAAAGAAAATTGTTTTATTGTTGGTAGCCTGTTTATTTTTTCTGGTTGTGGCTGGGGAGGAAATTCAAAAACGGTTAATGTTAACCCTCAAAAAACAGGCATAACCACTGTTTGTTATTTTGATCAAGTTAGAGACCGTCCTCTGATTACAGAAGTTTGGTATCCTGTAGAGGAGAGCACTGTAGCTCAGCCTGTCACGGGCGTGTGGCTTCGCTGCCCTGAAGCGCGGGATGCCCCTTTAAAGCAGAACTCTCGTAAATATCCTCTCATTATGATGTCTCATGGTAATGGCTCTGACCGGATGAACTGCTCGTGGATTGCAGAGATTTTGGCTGCCAACGGTTTTATTGTGGCTGCTATGGATCATCATGGTAACACTTGGAACAATAAAATTGCTGAGTGTTTTGTAAAGATTTGGGAGAGACCTAAAGATGTGAGCTTTGTGATAGACCAAATTCTCAAAGATCCTCGCTTTGGATCTCATATCAATCCTGAAAAAATTGGATTTGTTGGCTATTCTCTAGGTGGTCAGACAGGTGTGTGGATGGCAGGTGGAAAATTAGATCGATTTGACAAACCTGTATTGAGTGAAATCCCTGCAGACCAAATCCCCAACATCGTTACGCAAGAGGTGATCGACTCTATCGACTTTTCTCCTTCGAAAGAGTCTTATAGAGACCCTAGGGTGTCTGCTTTCTTTTTAATGGCGCCTGCTTTAGGGGATCTTTTTGATGTTGCGAGCCTAGAGGCTATTCAAGTGCCTGTCTACATCGTTGCTCCTGAGAGCGATCACATTGTGCCTTTTGAAACCAACGCCAAGTTTTTTGCAACCAAGATCGCAAAAGCGATCTTTAACCTCATTCCAGGAGCTGCTAACCACTACATCTTTCTGAATGAAGTAACAAAAGGGGGCAAAATGTTGCTGGATAAAAAGATAGCCTTTGATCCTCCGCTTGTAGACAGAAGACAGGTTCACCATGAAGTCGGCGTAGAAGCCGTCCAGTTTTTTAAGAGTTATTTAGGAACCGGAAAAAAATAAGATACGGCTGAAAGACTTAGGTTCTTTTGAACCTGATTTTTGCAACTACCTCATAAGAATATGCCCAGAATAGGACTCGAACCTACATACCCTTGCGGATAACAGAACCTAAATCTGTTGTGTCTACCAATTCCACCATCTGGGCAAAAAAAGCATGATGGATCATCTTAGTTGTTGATTTTGATTTCGTCAAGTATTTAGAGGCTAGAGGTTTCGTCTAAGATCTCATGAAGTGTCGATTTAAGACCCTCTGTTCCCTCTTCAAATCCACACTTAACTAAGAGTCCATTCACGTAAGAGAGTTCTGATTCAGCCATGTCTAACTGGCTTTCAAGAGCAGCTATTTTTCTATAGAGGTCTTTATTATCCATATTATTCAAGCTCCATTAGTAATTTATATTTTAATTTTAACATAAATTATTGATTATTTGTTAAATATTTTTTGATTTATGGAAGGCGTTGCAAGATAAGTTGTTATGGCCTAGAATGGCTTTTTAGCAAGAGAGACTTTATGCCTAAAACTACTCGAAATCAACCGCTTCTGGAGAAATTTGACCATCCTTTACGCTCTGTTCTTATTTTTGGGCCCCCAGGCTCAGGAAAGGGGACGTTGGGTAAATTTTTAAGTTCTGCGGGAAACCACTTTCACCTATCTTCGGGAGATATTTTCAGAGGCCTTTCTCCTGAATCTCCTGCGGGAAAACTCTATTATAGTTATGCGAGCAAAGGGCATCTTTTACCTGATGAAGCAACCGTTGAGATTTGGCATAATTATGTAGAGGGTCTTATTGCAACTAATCGCTATAGTCCCGACCAACAGATCTTGCTTTTGGATGGAGTTCCTAGAACCGTTGGGCAGGCGCATTTGTTAAAAAAGCATCTTAACGTTTTGAAGATCATTGTGTTAGAAATGTCTGATGTAGAAGGTCTTATACGCCGTATGAAAAGAAGGGCTCTGATTGAAAGACGGATGGATGATCTCGATGAAAAAGTGCTTAAAACAAGAATGGAAGTCTATAAAAATGAGACGGTTGCGCTTCTTAAAGATTATCCCGACGCGATTATCTCTCGTTTTGACGCTGATCAGCGGCCTTTAGAGGTTTTAAGGGATGTTTTGATCCAACTTTCTGATTTACTGAGTCATAGCGAAAAATAGCAGTTATTGTAATTTTTTATTCGCATATAGTTTATATTTTAATTCAATTGTAGTAAAATATAGTTATATAAATCAAAAAAGCGAATAAAAAATTATGGAATTTTCAAGATCCTCCACACTGGCCCCACTCGTAGGATCCGACTCTTTACACCAAGATAATGTAGTTCCAAAGTTAAATGCACACGCATTCACTCCTATAGAAAGAATAGCTCAAGTTGCAACAGGAGGTCCTGGATTGATGAGCGCTGCCTACGCAACGTCAGCAGTTCATTCGTTTTCCGCAGCTCTCAATCCTACGCAAGACGGGTCAACCATGAAAACTGTCAGAGTTGCGTCCTCTGTTTTAAGTGGCATTAGATCTCTAGCTTGCGCAGGCGCAGAACCTCTTAATTTAGCTGCGCTCATAACGGGGGCTTCTGTAGAAGCAAACTCTCCTTCCCTTGTAGGAAGGGTTTCTTATGGATTCAAATCTCTTGCTTATCAATTGCAAAACGTTGTTGTTGTTCTTTTTATGACCGTTACAGGGTATAAGATTTACGAAAATGCTAAATGGGCGCTTCTTAGTAAGGACGCACTTCATAAAAAGATGCAATTTTCTACTGTAGAAGCAGTCTCAAAAAAATATAGTGATAAAGCCGAGCTAAAAAAGTTAGCCTATGATTATTTTAAAGATAAGATCAGAGATTTTCTTAAAAGAGCAGAAAAGGAATACAGTATAAAAGGAAAATTATCTAGCGACAACTTAGACGAAAAACTTGATGATGAGATAAACAAGCTTCTTACAGAGGGAAACACAGAGCTCATTAAAAATGCAGAGATTTGGGCCGAATGTAAAGGTAAAACTGAAGATCTTGTGGAAGCGTTTGGACTTTATGTTAGAGTGATGTTAGAGCGGCAATCCCTTCATCGGGAGATTGAGCGTGTTTTCGGGAAAGAGGGCGCTACTCTTGTTAACAAGATGAGAAATACACAAAGTCCAACTGATGCCTTATATAAGCAAGTCATGAGCATCTGTCGCCAAAGGCTTGTTTTAGACACACTGAATTTTATCTTGGGTACGGCTGTTATGAGCTTGATTGCTTTGTCCGTCTCAACGACTCTTGCTTTCCCGCTACTTATGCATATATCTGAAGGATCTCCTAGTTTTCAGTATGTATGCTTTGTACTAAAAGCGCTTGTTCTAGGATCTATTATATTCACTCCACACGGCCTTGTTGCTCTTACGATCTTTAATTTAGGTATGTTGATCAACACTATTGCTAAAGGTGGGATATCTAAATTGCCCTTCATGGATTCTAAAGAGTTGGAGAATTGTACAAGGTTAGACAAAGCGCTTATCCATCTAAACGTTATTTTAGTGCTCTTTTCTATTTGTTCTATTGGCTGGATGGGATCCTATGGCGGTCTACCTTCATCTACAACAGCAGCTATTACCTCTGCTCAGCTTCCTTCTTTAGGCTTTCACATCTTTGCTATCTCTCAAATTTGGAATAGTAGGGTAAAAATAAGTAGATTAGAACAGCAATTATTAAGTGAAGAAAACTTGCTGAAGCGTAGCGATTCTTCTCCTTTCATAAAATCGTTACTTGATAAATATGGATATGATTTATTTAAAGAGGCATTCAATAAACCAGAGGTGCGCAAGCATCTACATAAACAGTTCGTTGAAAAATTTGTTACTCCAGATGAAGATCATATTTTTAGAGGTGTTTCAGAAGAAGGTTCAATAAGTATTTTATTAGAAAAAATCAAAGAATGGAATGATGAAATAAAAGAAGATGCACGGGCTAGCTTTATGAAAAGTTACAATAGGCTGGTTAAAGAAGGCTTTATTAAAAGCGTGGTTGTTTCTTCATCGGATTATCCGGATTATGCAAAAATATCGTATAATGAGTTAAACATGGAAGAAGATCCAATGGTAGAAGATTATGAACGCGTACCCTCCGAAGAGTTCTTTCAATATGATCGTATGGCTAAGGATGCTGATAAAGTAGTAGGACAAAAACAGCCTCAAGAAGGGAATGTCCTAACATCCTTTTACTTTCAAACATATAAAGAGGATGAAGAAGATATTTATGGTAGAGAGGGTAACTAGCACTTCGCCCTAGGAATCGTGCAATAATTGGACGATCTCTAAGATGAGTTCAAAATCTCATCAATCAAATACTGGATTTTTAAGCTCGGTAACATTCTATACAAGAAGTCTGCTCTAAACTATGATCTGATCTAATGAATGAGCAATACCTCGCAGATTTTTTATCATATCTAGGGGCGGAAAAAGGACTGAGTCGTAATACGCTTGAGTCTTACGCAAGAGACCTGCGATTTTTATTCCAGTTTATAGATTCTCTTCTTGTCTCATCTATTAATACAGATCATATTTTAACGTTTCTTAGAGAGATGAAGGATAAGCAGTATGCAGCAGCTTCGCTGTGTCGACTCGTTGTTTCGCTGAAGGTTTTTTTTCGTTATCTGAAACGAGAAAATATTATTTCTAAAGACCCTACTCTCCATCTAGACAGTCCTAAATTGTGGCAACTCATTCCTGAGGTTCTTACCATGCAAGAAGTCTCTACCCTTTTGAGTGTGCCTAAGGCCGATGCGCTTGTTGGAGCAAGAGACAAAGCTATATTAGAGGTGTTATATGCTTCGGGGCTACGGGTCTCAGAAGTCTGCTCACTCAACCTTTTTGATGTTGCGGATGATTATGTCAGGGTGAAAGGAAAAGGAAATAAAGAACGCGTTGTTCCTATTGCTAAACAAGCGGTTTTAGCAATCGATTTTTATTTGACAAATTTTCGGAAGAATTCAGAGAAACAAGAAGCCCTTTTTTTATCGGTTAAAGGAAACAGGATTGATCGTATCACCATTTGGGGGCGGATTAAATTTTATGCAAAAAAAGCAGGCATTTTAAAAAACATCTCACCCCACACATTGCGTCATTCCTTTGCTACACATCTATTAGAAAATGGTGCGGACTTGCGTGTGATTCAGGAAATGCTTGGACATGCAAGCATTGGCACAACAGATCGTTACACACATATCAGTCACAAACATTTGCACGAGGCTTTTTCCCAATTTCATCCACGTCAATAAACTTTTTCTTGAGTTTTTTTTTAAATTCTTTTAGGTTTGAACTAATTTACAACAAATGTCTGTAATGATCTTTCTTGGAGAGGGTATTGTTGACGAGATTTGGTGTAAGCTTAAACCCAATATAAGGAAAAAAATGAAAAGAAATATCAGTATGATAGCGTGTTCTGCGCTAGTGCTTTTTTCAGCATCTCTTTTTGGAGATGAAAGATCGCAGCCTACTAAAAAAACGCAAGCAATGCCTGTTAACCAGGGCGAGCCGATGACTGGTTCTCAGATGGCAGCTGGATATAACCATCCTGCAAGAGTGAATACAACTAGTGACTGGGATATGTTTTTAACAGCTAAATATTTATATTGGAATGTTTTCCAAGAAGGAATGGAAATAGGTCCTTTATTTGCTGCTAATACTGCTACCTCTAACAGAGAGCCAACAAGTGTATTAACTTTCGATGATACATACAGATCTGGGTTTAAAGTAGGTCTTGGTTGGAATACACCATTTGATGATTGGGTTGTGACTGCCGAGTACACATGGTTTCGGCACAATGTTACCAAAAATCAGCCAGATGGTTCTTTTTTAGTTTCCAATTTTCTCCAGGCAAAAATAACGCCCTTTGATTATACAAATGGAGATGTCGTCACAGCAAGTTCTAATAAGTGGAAGATAGACTTGGATGTTATCGATCTTATGGTAAGTAGACCTTTCTACCAAGGAACAAGACTAACAGTTAATCCTTCTTTTGGATTAAGAGGTGTTTTGTTGAACCAAAAATATACAATTAATGGGAATGTATATGGATCAGCTTTGAATCCTAGAACGGCATATGGAAAAACAGATTCTTGGGCTGTTGGTCCTGCTTTTGAAATCGGGGGAAATTTCCTCTTAGGGGCTGGGTTTCGTATGATCGGCAGCGTTGGCGGTGCATTGACATTTACACGCTACAATGCAATCAAATATTTTGCACAAACACAAGTAGCTTCAAGTCCTGATTTAAACCTAGAAGCTCCAGCTCAAAATCGTGTTCGCGCTATTGGGGATGCTCAGGCAGGACTCGGTTGGGGAACTTATCTATGCAACCAAAGATATCATCTTGATGTTTCTGCAACGTATGAGTTTCAGGTGTATGGGAATCAAAACATGATCAACTGGTATTCAGCTAGTTTAAGTGGTCTTAATGGCACCTCGCCAGGTAACCTTTACTTCCAAGGTCTTACTGTGTCAGCTGCTTTTGATTTCTAAGATTCCTTCCTTTCAGGCATCTCTGCTTTTTAGCAGAGGTGCCCTTCTTTTGTCGAAAATAGCTTTACAAATCCTTAGGTAGAGATCTTTTCACGGATTTTTTCTAAATAGAGATAGACAATCGGTGTAAAAAAGAGGGTGAGAAGCTGGGAAAAGAGAAGCCCTCCTACAATCACAAGGCCAAGAGGGATCCTTCCTTGGGCTGTCATGCCACCTATTCCCAAAGCAATCGGAACAGCTCCCATGAGGGCTGAAAAAGTAGTCATAAGTATAGGGCGAAAGCGTGTAAGACATGCGCTTGTAATCGCTTCTACGGGATCTTTTCCTTGCT
Source organism: Rhabdochlamydiaceae bacterium (assembly GCA_047459655.1). Classification (GTDB taxonomy): domain Bacteria; phylum Chlamydiota; class Chlamydiia; order Chlamydiales; family Rhabdochlamydiaceae; genus CANJJB01. Next base: position 317,451 of record JAJREF010000001.1, on the reverse strand, counting down.
GAATGGCTGCATTTGCAAAATCAATCAAGATAATTCCATTTTTCATCACAATGCCGAGAAGTAGCATGAATCCGACAAATGCATAAAGAGAAAGGGGATGGCCAAATAGGAGAAGGGTAAGGATTCCTCCTAGGGCAGCGGGGGGCAGTGTTGACATCACCGTAAGAGGATGAAAAAAGTTCTCATAGAGAATTCCTAAGATAATGTAGATGAGAAAAAAAGCGATAAGTAGAAGAAAATTTAGATTTTTGAACGACTCTTTAAAAGTGCTGGCTGTTCCAACAAGTGTACCTGTAACATCGGGTGGTAGTACATCTAAGGCAATCTGGTGGATCTGCTCTAGCGCTGTTCCAAGGGGAACTTGATCAAGATCAAAGAAGATGTTCACAGCTGGTAGGCCTGCAATGCGGTTGATATTGAGGGGGCTTGCTTTTTGTTCCATCTTGGTAACAGAGCTTAGAGGGATCAGGTCGCCTGTCATCGATTTCACATAGAGTAGGGATAACATGGTGGGATCTCTATAGAACTTCGGCTCTACCTCGAGTATGACATAATATTGATTTTGAGGTGTATTGATGGGGGATAGGTAGGTTGCTCCATAGGCATAGGAAAGTGCTTGTTCGATAGCTTGAGAAGAGATATTCAGAGAAGAGGCTTTATCTCTTAAAATATGCACCATGAGTTGAGGTTGGCCAAGCTCTAAATCGGTTGATACTTGTTTAAACCCTGGAAGCGCTGTGATCTTTTTGAGCATGACGCTAGAAGCTGCATAGAGGCTATCTATTTCGAGTCCTTGGAGCGTATATTGGTAGGCTGATTTTGTAGAAGAGGTTGCTACATCGAGATCGATCAGGGGAATTGGTTTACAAAAAATCTGCAGGCCAGGGATGGCTTGAAGCTCTGCTTTCATCTCTTTCATGATTTTTTCAATAGAGGGGCGCTGATTAAATGGCTTCAGGTTCACAAACACTAATCCTTTATTGTCATCAGGATAAGAAGAGAATGAGCAGGCTGTATCGACATGGGGGCATTGTTGGATGGTGCGGTTGATCTTTTTTTGGTATTCTGCTGTCTGGAAGGTGGAAGTTCCGTCGACAGATTGGGAAAACACTTGAAAAGCCCCAAGGTCTTCCTGAGGCAAAAAATCTGTCGGTAGCTGTTTGAATAGAAAGATGCTAAGCGCAACGCTAAAAATCCCCAAACATAACGTGATGCGTGGGTGTGCAAAGACCTTTCTTAACCCTTTTTCATATAGGTTGAGGAGTGTTTTATTGAAGATGCCCGCGATTTTTTCTACCCATGTTTTTTTTATGTGCTCCGTATCAATAAAGCGGGAGGAGAGCATGGGTGTAAGAGAGAGCGATACAAAACCAGATATTAAAACAGCCGTTAAAATGACGACTGCAAATTCATGAAAGATCCTTCCGATGATCCCCCCATGAACAAGAGAGGAATAAAAATAGAGGCTAGAGAAAGGGTCATTGAGAGGATGGTAAAAGAGATCTCTTTTGATCCATCTAGGGCAGATTGTAGGGCTGATTTTCCCATTTCTACGTGTCTTACGATGTTTTCTAATACAACAATTGCATCATCGACAAGAAAACCGATACAGAGTGTAATGGCCAGGAGCGAGAGGATATCGATGGTATAGCCAATCACAGACATGACGATAAATGTTCCAATCACAGATATGGGAAGAGCGAGCATTGGGATGAGTGTATTTTTTGCTTTTCCAAGGTAGAAAAAAACCACCAAGACAACTAGTAAGAAGGCAATCAAAAGAGTGGATTGAACATCGACAACTGATTCTTCAATAAAAATCGATTTATCAAACACGCGGCGAAGATGTACAGACCCTGGTAAGGCAGATTCAAGATGGGGCAGGATAGTATTGATGTTTTCGATCACAGTCATGGAGTTTGTCCCTGCCTGGGTCCTGACTCCAAAAACAACGGTGTTGAGATCTTTTTCTGATGAGATAAAGCGAAGATACTGTTTGTCATTGGAGAGGCTATCTAAAGCTTGTCCGATATCTTGCAAACGCACAATAGCTCCATCTTCGTTTTTAATGATGATAGAGTTGTAGGCTGCTGCTTTACTTAACTGTCCATCGACATTGATGAAAAACTCAGTGTGTTTACCGTAAAGGTTTCCGGTTGGGATATTGACGTTTTGAGATTTTAACGCAGAGGCAACGTCCTCAAGTCCAATGCCTTTAGCTGCAAGTTTCAGAGGGTCTACCTGTACTCTGACTGCAAAGGGGCTTCCAAAGACGACAACCTGCGCTACACCATCAATGGTACTGATACGTTCACCTATAAAAGAATAGGCGTAATCATAGAGTTGGTAGGAGGGCATCGTAGCAGAGGAGATCGCAAACCAGACGATAGGGGTCTGGGAAGGATTAACTTTTTGATAGGTCGGTGCAAAAGGAAGATCTTGCGGCAAATGGGGAGTTGCTTGGTTAATGGCTGCTTGTACATCTTGCGCTGCAGCATCGATTGATCTGTCTATAGCAAATTGCAAAACGATGGAAGAGCTTCCCGTGCTACTTGTCGAGATAATGTTTTTTAAACCCCCAATAGTTAAAAATGCTTGTTCAAGAGGGGTTGACACATTGTTGGCGATTGTCTCAGGGCTTGCACCTGGATAATTCGTTGTAACGGTGATGGCTGGGAATTCAACATCGGGCAGATCACTGACAGGCAGCGCTTTATAAGCAAAAATCCCAAAGAATAAAATCGCTATCATCACAAGTGTTGTCATGATAGGACGCTCAATAAAGATCTTAGATATATTCATATTTTGTTTTTAATGCTAACAGAGGCGCCAGGAGAAAGATTAATCTGCCCTTCGATAATCACAGTTTCTCCAGGAAAAACTCCTTTATCAATGACTACCATGCTACCTTCCTTGAGACCAGGTAAAACAGGGCGCAATTCAACCGTCCTATTTTCTGTTAATACATAGACATAAGGTCCATCTTGTCCAAGTAAAACAGCTTGTGCTGGAATAACTGTAGCATCTTTTTTGATCTCAACAATGACGCGTACATCAACAAATTCTCCAGGCCATAGACGCATATCTTCATTGGGAAAAACCGCTTGTAAAAGGATCATGCCCGTCCCCGTATTGACTTGGTTGTCGATCAGGTGCAATTTTCCTTCAATGGGGGCTCCTTGCAAGTAAGCAATCACTTTGAGGGGCTCTTTGCTTTGTGCAAGCGTAATATAGGGAAGATCTTTTTCAGGAGCATTGAACTCAACTTTGATGGGTTTGACTTGGTTAATGCTCATCAGGGGATTCTCTCCGCCGACGGGGATGTAATTTCCTACGTTGATGAGCAGCTTGCTTGTAACACCAGTGATGGGAGCGGTGATTGTGCAGTAATTGAGGTTGATCGTAGCTGTTTCAATATCTGCATAATTTTGCTTAATAGCTGCTTCACCTGTGTAGACGTTTGTCACAAACTGATCGTAGTCAAGTTGAGAGATATAGCTTTCTTTTACTAGGAGAGAGTACCTTTCAACGGTTTCTCTTGCTTGCCTTAAAGTTGCAATATTTTGTGCAAGTTCAGCCTCTGCCTTAGAGAGGGCTGCTCTAAAAGGGCGGTCATCGATAGTGACAAGGAGATCTCCTGCTTTCACCTCTTGTCCTTCGGTGAAGTATTGTCCATTGATGAGTCCGGTGACTTGAGCTTTGATTTCAACCGATTGGTAGGCTTCAACGTGTCCTACATATTCAAAATAAAAAGGGACATTTTGGGAGGAGGCCTGTCCGGTTGTAACATAGGGGGGCGTAGGAGGTGGAACCTCTTTTTTAGAGCAGCCAAGCAAAAGTAGGGGAATAGTCCAATATGCCCATTTCATGAGACCTCTGCACAACTCTGGCAAATCGAAAAAATCGAAGATTTTTTTGCAAATTTTTGATTTTATATCGAAGACATACTCAATGGAGTAGGCGAGATATGAAAAATAAAATCTGCGGAAAAAGCGCGATTTTAGCGGTTTACCAGAGTTGTGTAGAGGTCTCTTCATAGAGTTTTGGCCTCCGGAGGCTGTAAAGAGCCAGCTGCATAACTTAAATTGATGAGAGATGTGAACCACTCATTATTAGCATTTGCACACTGCGCTCTTGCATTGGCAAGAGAACCCTGTGCAGAGACGACTTCTAAGATATTACCTGTGCCTGCTTTGTAGAGGGCAATTGCTACTTGGTACTGCTCTTCTGCTACTTTTAAAAGCTCAGAAGAAAATTTGAGGGCTTCGAAAGCTTGCTCTACAGCGCTGTGGGATGTCGTGATATCTTTCACAACTTGAAGTTGTGTTTGAGCAAGCTCTGCCTCTGCTTTTTCCTTATTAGCTTCTGCTATTTTAAGAGAATTCAGAGTTGAAAATCCTGAAAAAATAGGAAAGTTCAAAGAAAATGTGGTTACAAAGTCATACCGGTCACTTCCTATTTTTGAATAAGAGGTCTCTCCAAAGTTCAGGTTATAGGTCACCGTTGGGAAAAATTGCCTCCGTACAGCGACGATATTGTACTCTTCCGATTGAACCTTTGCTTGCGCAGCTAACAGGTCTGCGCGTTTTTCTAAAGCGACATTGAGAAGATCTTGCGCACTTGCCAGCATTTCTTCAATGGGAGGAACTTCAGGCATGTTGCGAATGGGAATTTTTTGATTTGCTTTTAGCCCCATGTCGGTTAGCAAGTTCGCTAAAGAAACGACAAGAGTCTGATTTTGAGTCACAAGCTGGATCTGAGCTTGGAGTAATTTTGTTTTGGCCTGGAGAAGATCGGAAAGACTTTTAATGCCCGCATCAAAACTGACCTTGGCTGCTTCATACGTGGTTTCAGCTGTAATGACATCTTGCTCATTAGCTTTTAAAAGCTCTTGCTGGTAGATGTAGCTGTAATAATCAGAAGTGACTTGCTGAATCACCGTCTGTATCTTACGGTTATGGATGTAGCCTGCGCTATATAAAAGCTCTTTGGCTGTTTGCGCAGCAGCCCTTCCCTGCCCAAAATCAAGGAGGGTGTAAGAAAGCTGTAGCTGCGGGCCCCACTGGCTAAAGAAATAGGGTTCAGCAACCGTTCCGCCGTAACCATCTGCTGCTGTTAAGACGTTTCTAAATCTTGACCATGCATAGGTGCTTGTTAATGTGGGAAAATCAGAACTCTGCGATTGTCCATACTGTGCAGCTGCAACCCTTGCATCTGCCCAGGTAACCCTTGTTTCTGGATTATTTCTCAGCGAAATATCAACAATCTCTGCTAAAGAAAGAGGGCCGGTGTCTTCTTCTAACCCTTCGATCTTTTCTTTATCTTTACCGCCTGGTTTCCAAAATTTATTTTGCCTTTGTGGGGCGTAGGAATAGGGGTTGATTGCTGCTCTATTCGCAAAGCAGGAGCATAGCAAAATCGGAAGAAGAAAGATTGCACGCCTCATAAGCGCACTATATTCTTCCCAGCTTTTTAGTCAAAATATCTTTATTTTGTTTTTTATGCTCAGATTTTATTTTACATAGATGAAATCTTCATTATTATGTAAAATTATTCGACATTAATAATGGAGGCTTTATATGACAATTAATCCTAGGAAACTTGCAGAAGCATGCTTGTGTAGCATGTATCGAATAATGGAAGCGTCTGAAATAGAGATTCCCGTTCCAATGAAGCGGTGCATGGATGCAATTACAACAATGGTCAAGGAAAATTTGGGTAATATGACCCCTCAATTACCAGCCGATCAACAAGCTGCATTAGCAGCAAATATTTTGGACGAAATTGATTTTGAAGCAGAGCCTGTTTTATCTGTATTTCCTGAAAATGCAGTCGATGCACTATTTGATCAGGCTGAAGAAACCTTAGATGCTTTAGTAGATCATGCTACGGATTTGCAGAACCAACTCAATCAAAGTCAAGAACTAGGGAAAGTGCTGGTTAATCGTTGCACGAGCCTAGAAACAACCGTTGTAGCAAAAGATACAATGATGACTCAAATGCAAGAGCAAGCCAATGCTACTATTCAAGGCTTACGCAGTGAATTGGGTGGGGCGCAAGATTTAAGCAAAACACTGGCTGATCGCTGTGCAACCTTGGAAGTAACCGTTACAGAAAAAGATACAATGATGGCTCAAATACAACAGCAAGCAAACGCAGCACTCAACCATTTGAGAGATGGAATGACAAGCATGCAAACTTGTGTAGTAAAAGCGCAAAATGCTTTAAGTTTCCGCTTGAATATTATCGGCATCTGTTTGGTTGCTTTCGGAGCAATCTGTTTATCTGTGGCTTATTGCTATAAACCTAGCACGCAGGGAAGTCACTCTGAATCAAGAAATCATGATCTTTATCAAAGAATCAATAAATTTATCCAGATTCACCATACTGCAATCATGAGAGCAGGTTTAGCATTAACAACGCTAGGTATATGCTGCCTTGCAGGCGCTACACGCAACATACGACAAGCAAATAGTTGTTTGGCTTTAGCGAGCAATTTTAGATAGACTTTTCTGTCATCACAGATAAGAGGAGTTCCAGCTCCTCTTTTCTTTGCATATACTTCAGAAAAACGAGCTTCAAAGGAAGGAAGGGTTTGAAATGCAAAGTGACGGCGTATGTCGAGTTCTCCTAGGGTGGAAGCCTTTTGTATTTCTAAGCTAAGGTATTCACATTTCTTCTCAGAGGCTAATTTTGAGTATTTTTTATTTATTTTTCTTAATTTAATACTAGGAAAGATCCAAAAAACATCCAATATAAGCATACAGAGTAAATAACCAATGTCATAAGGTCTTTCAAAACCATAAGATAAGAAAAGAATAGCAAGGAATGACCATACAGCGAAAATTATAAAAAATATTATGTCAATCGTTAATACAGTTGTTCCTTGGTGTTTATAGGCACAATGGTAAAGGGAATAATGAAAAACAAAAAATATAATTACCAAGAGTGGAATATACCATAGAAGATAAATGGGATTTGTAAAACAAAGGGCAACGGCAACGAGCATCGAGGGGAAAAAAGCAAATGCAACAGAGAATTTAAAAAGCGTGAGCCACTTTTTTCTAACGGATTGTTCTTCAGCTGTAAAGGCAGGCATGGATGTTGTCATAGCAACTTCTTGTTTAAGATTTCATTAACGAGCGTGGGGGAGGCTTTTCCTTTGCAGAGCTTCATGACTTGTCCTACGAGGAAGGCAAAGGCTTTTGTTTTACCCGCTTTGTAGTCTGTGATGGACTGGGAATTTTCAGCGAGCACTTGATCAATCAGGCCTTCAATTTCTTTCGTGTCATTCACAGGTTGGTAGTCGGGGTTGGCTTTTACAATGTCGGAAGGGGACTTGCCCGGAGAAAGGCACATGTCATCCGCAACACTTTTGGCAATTTTTCCGTTGATGGTTCCTTGATCGATGAGAGAGACGAGCTCTGCGATGTGAGAGAAGGGGATAGGAAGGTCCCAGAGCATTTTACCACTTTCTTTGAGCCTGCCGGCAAATTCAACGGTGATCCAGTTGGCAAGCGATCGGGCATTGGGGGTGATCGCAAGGGCTCCTTCAAAATAGTCGGAAAGCTTTTTGCTGCTCACTAAGACTTCTGCGAACTGAACGGGAAGCTTGAGTTCTGAGAGATATCTCTTGTAGCGCGCATAAGGGAGTTCTGGAAGAGCAGCTCTTATTTCTTCGATGAAGGAAGCAGCGAGCATGATAGGAGGTATGTCAGGTTCAGGGATGTAGCCATAGTCTTCTGCATTTTCTTTAATCCGCATCAAAACGAGGGCCTTTTTGTCGGGATCAAAACGGTAGGTGCCTTGCTCTATTTTATCATGGGGATGGGAGGTGTAGAATTTGATCTGGCGGCGGATTTCTTCTTCTATGGCAATTGCCATATAAGAGAAAGAGTTCATGTTTTTGATTTCAACTTTATTACGGAGAGTTTGTTCATCTTTATGTTTTATAGAGATATTGACATCAATACGTAAAGAGCCTTCATCCATGTTGCAGTCAGAAGCATCGATATACTCCATGATGGCTTTGATGGATGTTGCGTAAGCAACAGCATCTTTAGGAGAGTGGAGGCAAGGCTCTGAGACGATTTCAAGTAGGGCAGCCCCTGCTCTATTATAATCAATCCCAGAGAAGTTCGTGAAGTGCTTGAGCATCCCAGAATCTTCTTCAATATGGGCTCTATTGACTTTGAAGTGTTTAACCTGCTCTTCTACTTCACAGGTGATGATACCACCTGTAATAATGGGCTGGTCAAACTGGGTGATTTGAAAGTTTTTAGGGCTATCGGGATAAAAATAGGATTTACGATCAAACTTAGACACAGGCGAGATGTTGGCGTGGATTGCGCAACCAAACTGGACGGCTTTGCGAACAGCTTCTTTGTTTAGAACGGGAAGAGCGCCGGGTTGACCTGTGCAGACAACGCCTATATCAGTATTGGGTTCAGTCCCGAATAGGTATCTTTCTTCTCCGAACAGCTTTGTTTTTGTATTCAGCTGTACGTGAATCTCAAGGCCAATCACGGGCTGCCAGTTTTCATAATTAAGATCAGTCACTGTTTGCCTCATCGTCAAAAAGGGGTGGAATTTTTCTATTAAAGCCCGTTGCTTTTTCAAAATGGTGCGCAAGAGAAAGTATTTGAAGGTCGTGCATTTGAGGTCCTGTCAGATGGAGTCCAAATGGTTTTCCATCTTTACTAAAGCCTGCAGGGATGGAGATGGCAGGAAGACCCGCAAGATTGGGTGGGATAGTGTAGATATCTTGGAGGTACATCTGAAGGGGATTTTGGATGGCACCTAATTTAAATGCCGTAGTGGGGGCTGTAGGAGAGACAATTGCCGAGCAGAATTTGAATGCTTTATTAAATTCTTGGATCAGCAAGTATCTCACTTTTTGTGCTTTTTTATAGTAGGCATCTTGGTACCCAGAAGAGGCAACATAGGTGCCCAGCAAAATACGCCTTTTCACTTCAGCCCCAAATCCCTCTGCCCTTGAAAGGTCAAAGACCTCTTCTACGGTTGTAGCTTTAGAAGATCTATTGCCATAGCGGATCCCATCAAACCTAGCTAAGTTGGTAGAGGCTTCTGCAGTTGCAAGAATATAATACATGGCAATCGAGTGTTGGGTAAGGTCTAGGTTAATCTCTATGATGGAGCAGCCGAGACTTTCGAGTGTTTTGAGAGAGGCATAGAAATTTTCCCTTGCTTCAGGGTCTAAGTTTTTTATAGCACTTGTTGGCACGCCAATTTTCATCCCTTGGATGGCAGTATCCAACCCTTTGACATAATCCTGTGGAGGTGTCTGTAGGCTAGTTGAGTCATATTTGCAATGCTTCCCGATCACTTCCATCGCAAGAGCGGCATCTTTCACTGACGTTGCAAAAGGTCCTACTTGATCTAAAGAAGAGGCAAAAGCTACAAGCCCAAATCGGGAAACTCTTCCATAGGTGGGTTTAAAGCCTACGATCCCAGTCAGAGCAGCGGGCTGGCGGATCGATCCACCGGTATCGCTGCCAAAAGCTAGCGGGCAGAATCTTGCCGCAACCGCAGCAGAAGATCCTCCGGAGGATCCTCCTGGTGAGCAATCAAGATTCCAAGGATTATGTGTGAGCTGGTACGCAGAGTTTTCTGTCGATGAACCCATCGCAAATTCATCGAGATTGGTTTTTCCAATGATGAGGGCATCTTCCTCTTCTAAAAGGCGGACAACGGTAGAATCAAAAACAGCCCTGTAGTTAGATAAAAATTTAGAACCGCAGGTGGTGATTTCTCCCTTTTGTGGAGATTATCTTTGATTGCGATCACAACCCCTGCGAGTTTGCCGACCTTTTCTTTGCGAGAGCGTTTGAGATCAAGAGCTTTTGCTTTTTCTATACATTTATCGCCAAAGAGAGAGAGAGAGGCGCCTACCTTAGCATCATGTTTATCAATGCGAGCTAACGTCTTTGCAACAATTTCTTGTGCAGAGATTTCTCCCTTCAGAAAAAGTTCGTGTAATTCGTGCGCAGAGTAGCGATATGTCATAGATTATCCTTGCTTTAAAACAGGAGGGACTTTGACCATACCACCTACATGGGCAGGGGTGTTAGCAAGAAACGCTTCTCTAGAGAGCAGATTTCCGGGAGTATCCTCACGCAAGACATTTGAAAGAGTGTCGAGTACCATATTACAGCAGGGAACTCCTTGGGTATCAACTTTTTTTAATTCTTCGACATGAGCAAGCACTTCACTAAGGCTTTCTAAGAACTTTTCTTCTTCCTCTTTTGTACAGGAAATCCTGCATAATTTAGCTAATTTTTTTAGATCTTCTTTATTCATAATAAATCTCTAATGAGGTTGGGTCACGATACCAGGTGTAATAATTAACTTCAAGAGAGAGAATCTATCCCGATAATAAATTTCTGTTGATTTTTGGGTTCTTTGAAATCTTATTATCGGGATAGGTTCAGGGAACAAAAAAAGAATGACAAAGAGTGAAACTTTTTCTATACTGTGGTGGTAAGGGCGGAATCAACGATTGCCTAGGCTTATTAAAACATTCGGAGAATCTTATGAAAACATTGAATTTTTTAGCTTTGTTATTGATCCTAGTAGGTGCACTTAACTGGGGACTATGGGGATTTTTTCAATTTGATTTAGTTGCTTGGTTAGCACATGGCCAAACGAATCCTATGGCGCGTGTGATTTATTCAATCGTAGGGTTAGCTGGCGTATGGGGTCTTGGATTTTTAAGTAAATGTAAGGCGATCTGTGGCTGCAGCAGTAATGATAATAATAAAGGTTCTGGCTGCTGTAGATAAGTCTGGGCCAAGAGAGGAGTAATGACGAAAATTCTTGTCTCAGGCTCCTCTGGCTTCATTGGCAAGGAATTAGTTCGCTACCTGCGTGAAAAGAAAAATACGGTCGTTCGCCTTGTCAGAAGGAAAGATCCTTCAGAGACAGATTCGATTTATTGGGACCCTGAAGCGGGAGCGATAGATCCTAAGCAGTTGATCGGTATCGATGAGGTGATTCATTTGGCCGGTAGTCCTATTTTCCAAGGTAGGTGGACGGCTCAAAAAAGAGGAGATTTTTCTCAGCCGGTGTAGAGATACATGGCTGCTCACTAAGGCTTTTGCCCAGCTAAACAAACCCCCTTCCTATTTTTTTTCTGCTTCTGCAGTTGGCTACTATGGGAGTCAAGCAGGCAAACTACTCACTGAATCATCACCGCCGGGGGATGGATTCCTTGCAGAGGTGTGTGTAAAATGGGAAAGTGCTTCTAATCTCTTAGAGAAAAAGGGAGCTCGTGTTGTCCATGGCAGATTTGGGGTAGTCTTATCTCCTAAGGGGGGGCTTTTAGCTAAAGTACTTCCTATTTTCCGCTGTGGCTTGGGAGGAAGATTGGGGCCTGGCACACAGTGGATGAGTTGGATTTCTATAGAAGATTTAATAAGAGCGATTGACTTTACAAGGAAGCACTCCAATTTGGCAGGTCCTTTTAATTTTACTTCACCCAATCCTGTTACCAACAGTGAATTTACTAAAATCTTAGCAGATTCTTTACATAGGCCTGCTTTTTTTCACATTCCACGATCTATTCTAAGGTTTGTTTTCGGAGAGCTGGCTGATGAGGCTCTTCTTTCCAGCACACGAGCTATTCCTGAGCAGTTACTAACTAGCGGATTTTCTTTTGAACATCCTTCATTAATTGATTATTTATTTAGCATATAATATTAAAAATAATTGATTTCAAATTATTTTATTTTAAAAAGTAATTGACAATTTATTTTTTTATATGTAATTTGAATAAACAGAGTGAGGGGAATAAGATGAAGGAAAAACTGCCATTCAATCCATGGTTGAAGATTTGGGTAAGCCCCAGAGAAACTATCCGTGCGATTACCGCTTCCAATCCTAAACACTTTTTCTACTTCTTATCAGGGGTTTATGGTTTCATGATGCTCCTGCAGATAGCTCAAGATTTTTCGCTGGGACTTCAGATGTCTTTACCTTGGATTATCGGAGGGGCTCTCGTTCTTTCTGTTGGTCTTGGTGTGTTGGTTTTCAATATTTTCGGAGGCCTTATCTACTGGACAGGCAAATGGATAGGTGGAAAAAGCTCTTTTACTAATATAAAAGCTGCGATTGCCTGGGCATACGTTCCTAGTGTTGTGAATGCAGTGGTTTGGTTTCTCTTAATAGGAGTATTTGGCACGCAACTATTCATGAGTACCTTTGCTGACACGGTTTTTGTAGGGTATCAACTGTCGATTGTCTTTTTCGGATTTTTGGCACAAATCATTGCCTCTGTATGGGGCTTTTTTATGGGGTTGCAAACGCTTGGAGAAGTACAAGGCTTTTCCGCTTGGAAAGCCCTGCTCAATGTCATCATCCCATTTTTCATGTTAACGATGACATTTTGGTTTGTTAGCTGGATCTGTTACAGACTTATGACAGTGCCTGGTTTAAGTTAAAAAATAATAATAAGGGGGAAGGGGTTATGGAAAAACAAAAATTACGAGGGGTCTTGAGAGGGCTGATGACAGGCGTCACAGGATTGCTTTGTTTAGTTAGTCCATTTGCTCTATATGGAGCGTCAAGCAAAGAATCGAGCAAATCAAAAAATAGTAGCATGGTGTCTTGGAAAGAATTTCATTCTGTTGCAGGAAAATGCAAAGTGACATTTCCAGACTCTCCTGAGCATGTTTCTGAAAATCTCAGAATGCCAGAAGGTGGCTATGAGCTCAAATATGATGCTTATATCTCATCTATGGATCAACAAACGGTTTTTATGCTCTTAATTGCACAGTACCCTGACTTTGTTGACTCATCTTATGCCCAAATGAGTTTGGAGAGCTTTTTAAATGGAATCCTCACACATAACAATCAGAATCAGTTAATTTTTGCTGATCTGATCCTTATTAACGGTAACCCAGGGATGGATTTCTTTATTCGCACAGGTGGTGTCTACTTTAAAGGCAGAGCGATCATGGTTAAAAATAGCCTCTATCTTATGGCTATGGAATGTGAAATCAAAAACTATGACGAAGTACACTTTAAAAACTTTGTAGAGTCATTTAAACTCCTAGAAGATGATACTATTAAGACTACGCGTAATAAATAAGCCCTGTCTAGAACGAAAAGGCAAGTGAGCCTTGCGCATAGGGCGCAGAGTTGTACTTGTAGTAGCTTCCGTGGTGGTTAGTGTGGTTTTTAATTAACATCCATCCGCCAAAGTTCCATCCACCGCCAACAGAGGCGCGGATAGTATTGTTATAAGCATAGTTGAGGTTTAAATCGGCTCCTGAAGAGTACAACTTAAAGATGGGATTATGGTAATCGCCTATTCCCTCAGAGGCTCTTCTTGGATATTTATAGGGACCGCCAAAGCCTGAGTAGAGCGCTTCTAAAGACCAGTGAGGGTTAAACGAGTAGGTGATAGAAGCATTGAGCGGAAAGATTAGGTTGAATTTTGTGTGTTTACCCCAAAACCAATCAAATCCAAAAATCGGCATCACATAGCCGTTCAAAATACCATACCAGCCCATCACTCCAACATTGACTCCAGCCCCGTCTGCAAAATTATACCTTCCCCAGAGCATACCGTGATAGACGCCTGTTTTTCCAAAGTTAAAACCGTCTGCATCGACAGAAAAGCCTGCATTCATAACCCAGCGCCACTTTTCAATCTCTGTTGAAATAAACCCTACAGAGCCACCAAAGTAGTTGAAGACCGTTTCTCTAAATCTAGGATTTTTGGCCCAATCGACTTTGAGGTAGTCATATTCTACTTCATAAGAAATGGCATTGTCTTCGTCGAAGGAGTGATTATAAAAAATACCTGTATTTGCGTCCGCGTAATTGATGTGTCCGTATTTATGCTTCTCAAATTCAGCTGCTCCGATATGGCGGTAGCGTCCTTCCATGTGCCAGTGGGTATTGGGATCTACGAAATAATAGTCTGAAAATCCATAAGAAACGCCGTAGGCAGAAGACACGAGCAGAGACCCTGTTATAGTTATCGACCAAATACCTGTCTTACACATAGACTTCCTATATTAGAGAAAAAATCTTAGTGTACATATCGCGATATATTTTTCAAAGGGTGATGTTTTTTACAAACATTCTCTCCTCAGGATTGACTCTGAGCATTAATAAAATTAGGTCCCAAACATTCGCTTGACCTGGTTGGAACCCAGTCAAAGATTCTTGTGCGCGGATTTTATTTATACTAAGATCAACTTGTTTTTGTTCTAGAGAAGCTAGAAATATGTCGTATTTTTTGTTATCTAGGGAAGGCTGTAATACAAAACTGTTCGTTCCCTGGGCATTAAAAATGCATTCATGTATACAAGGGAGCTGAGTAAAGACAGTCGGTTTTTGATTATCTAAAAATGTTAGTGGTTTATTAACTGCAAGATCCATAAAAAGAAGTCCCAGTGCCCATACATTCATTGCTTGTCCGTAGAGTGTATTATGTTCTTCAACCATCGTATCTGTAAGATTTCCTCTTTGTTCTAACCGCGCTTCTTCTGGAGCCTTGTAGCCAAGGGATCCTCCTCTCTTTGTATAACTACCCGCCATTCCAAAATCTGTTATTGCAGCGGTTAACTGCCCATTTTGTCTGCGAACAAGAATATTAGATGGTTTTAGATCCATGTGGAACATTTTTAGCTTTGCATGAGACCCATTACTAAATTTTATTTCTGTAGATAAAGCATGTAACGCATTGAGCCCATTTGCAATATCTTTCATGAGCCCAACTCTTGTATCCCACTCTGTTAGTTGCTCAGAACCCAGGAAATCTTTCATAGTCCCATCATATAGAGGCTGTAACACCATCATTTTTGGGGGAGGGCCCTTTTTTAGTTGCTTTTTCAAATAAGCAGGTGACTTCAGCGATGCCACGGTGCGGATTATCTCGAAAGTGGCTTAGGAGGCCTAATTCTGAGCTATCGCCTTGGATTACCCGTTTTCTAATAAACCACTTGCCTGTTAGGAGGTCGGCTGATAGTTTAACCTTTCTTTCTCCTCCCGCAGCGATTACATGTTTTGTCTGTATAAACACCCGGGATAGCTTTCTATCCGCCGTAGTTTCAAAGGTCATAGAAAGGGGAACAGGCATTTGTGTATTGATTAGTGGTCCTGCACGTGATTGAAGCTGAATAACCCTTGTCGTTACCCACAACTTCCAAGCAAATTTTTTAAACACATACTGCACCTAACTTCCTTCCGATCTCAACTCCTCGACATAGATCTCGCAGCTTAACCCAGCCTTCCCAGATTTTTTGCCACCCAGGACCTCCATCTGATTTTCTTCCCATAAAACCAACAAGCATCCCAACTCTTCTCCAGTATTCTTTTACGGTCCAGGGCATCTTCAAGTTGTAAATACTCTGTAAAACAAGGATTGAGTCTTTGTCTACATATTTATCAGCTAGATCATCGGGGTTCATTCGTGAAAGGGTTTTGAGCTGCAGGAGCTGCGTAGCAATAACACCTAGCAAGCCAAAAAGCGTCAGTATGCGATCTGAGGTTTTGAGTTGAGCCTCTTCAATCTTGCATCCGGTTTTTAAACATTTGTGATATTCTTCGATTAGCCATCGATATTTATATATCGTCACGATTTCTAAGGCTTCTTCGAAGGAAGTTATCGTGGGGCGAGTAAATAAAATCCACTCCAGATCTGGATCTTCTTCAGACCAAGCACGCACATAACAGCCTCTAATAGGCTTTTTGTTTTTTTCTGCTGCCGGAGGCAGCACATCAACCTCATGCCAGCTGATCTGCAGCGTGACTTCTCGAGAAGGGCCTTTTCTTGCTCGTAGAGAATGAATTGTTGTGCCCATGGAAGGGAGCCCTCGAATATATTTCCTCAAGTTCTGTTCCTCATCATTGACTAAAATTTTACGGTCATGTTTTGAGCGAACAACAAAGTCCCATCCAGGAGGAAGTGATTCCACAAATGAGAAAATATCAGCTCCCCGATCTCCCACAGTTGTCCATTTGCAATTCATAGGCACGGAGCCTATGAGGTCTATCATTTCTTTCCATACTTTAGATTCACGTGCTTCTTGCGCCTTACGATTGGCTTTTTCTTTTTTGTGCCTTCTAATCCAAGCTTTTTGCCCGGTAAGTCCAATGACTTGAGGTTGATTGTCAACAATTTTAACAGCAAGGCAGGTATGGAACATAATCCCATTACCGTTTGCATCAGCGGTAGGTCCTAGCTCTGTCCACTTGAGATTATTATAAATTAGCTCACTTCCATCCTGGATAAAAAGAACTCTTCCCGGTGCTGAAGCTGCTTCTGCAAGGACATTTTTGTAGTGTTCGCCTTGTAACATTTGATGATTGACTGCCTTGTTATTGAGAAAACGATAACAACCTTTGATTTCTTTTTGAACCTCAAATCGCTTCGGAATAGAAGCTGAAGGAAGTCTCAACATCGCTAACGCGATGTTGAGCACTCTTTTTGATGCCTTTGATCAAAAAACAGATATGAAGGCCATTGTTTTAAAACCCAGTTTTGATGATTTAACATATTGATCTCCTATTGTTTAGGAGAAAAATTATACAATATTCGATGTATATAATAAACTATTTACTTGTCATTTTTATTAAATTTTTTTCTTGGTATTTGTGGGTAGTGACAAGGCTGAATAACCACATGGCGTGTATCATCATTTTTAACAAATTCATAATTACCATTAAACCCATGTGACCCTAGTTGATACAGGTTAACTATAGCAAGTACAGCTGCTCTAGTTTGTGCTTCTAAAATCTGTATAAAAGCCTTTCTCGCCTGAGGATAAGTTGGTAAAATCATCCCTTCCCATATGCGGTCTCGATCAAGTGGCCATATGCACGGGTCTGGATTAATTCCAAGGCCTGCGGTAGCTGACTTATAAAATGAAAAATCCTTTCTTGTTCTTGTTTCTATTTTTTCTAAAAGTTGAGTTTGAATTCTACCCACCAAACTAAGGTCCTCTTGCAGAAAAGATTGATTGGCTTCAACATACTTAAAAAAATGCTTAACAACGCGTTCGATTCTGACATGGCTATAGGGATCTCTTCCCAAGATTGCATAGAAAGGTCTTAGCAAAGATAGAACCCACCAAAAGCGGCCTCTATGTATGACATGGAGATTTTCATCGACTAAAAGACCAGATTTGGGTGCAAAGGCAGCTTCTAGCTGTGCTAGCTTATTGATAAACATATTTTTGCTTTCTTCAACTCGGAAAGTCATATAGCTCCTAAAAATTGCATGGATTATACGATACATTTATAGGAGAAGACAAGTGCAATTAATGGTTTAATTATTTACTTGCTCTTGCTAAGACTTCGAGGGTGGTTTTGAAGTGAAGCTTGGCCACTTCTGTAAGAATTTCTTTGCCGTGCTTGCGGACGAGGGTAACCCCCATTTGGAGGACGAGCGCGCTGGCTCCCTTGGGGAGAATGATTTGATGTTTTCTGAGAGGCGCTCTAAGCCTTCTAAAAAACCGGCTCTTGCAAGAATCGAGGCGGCTGCGACAACGGGATCTGCTTCTGCATGGGTGCGTTGTTTTAAATTGGCAACTACATTTTTTTCTTGAGGGCATTGATCACGACGTGCTCACTTGCGAACTGATCGATAAGAACATTTTTACATCCAGTTTTTTCAATGAGTTCGGCAATCGCTGTGCTATGTCCCCAGGCGAGTAGGTGGTTGAGGTTATGGAAAGTTTCATAGAGTTCATTATATTTTTTAGGGGATATAGCAATGACGGTGTGAGGGCATCTCTCTTTGATTTTTTTGGCCATCGTGCGAACGGCGGTGTCAGACATTTTTTTGCTGTCTTTGACACCGATCGATAGGAGGGCTTTGATTCCTTCTTCATCTGCCTGCACGCCTGCTATGCAGAGAGGGCCAAAAAAATCTCCTTTCCTGCTTCGTCTACCCCTATTCTCGCTTCCATATCAACGCCGAGCTCGGGGTAGGAGAAAGATAGTTGTTGTAAAATTTCTGGCTCGAGGTAGAACGTAATGAATTCCTCTTTTTCTTTTCCCTGCACGACTAATTTACCCGATGTGTAGAGCGTGCAAGAGACGCCCTGTTTTTGGGCTGAAAATACTGTGTAAGGGGGAGTGGTAAAGGTAAACCCTTGTTCTAAAAGATCTCCTTGCATCTTTGCTGCTAAAGAGAGGTCGATGGTTGCGATAAAAGAACTTGTCATGTTTGGATTTTTGCAGCGCCGAAAAAAAACACAAGAAGTATCTTATGGAACCTCTGGACAATTCATTTTCCGAATCTTGCTGCCAATTTTTCGAATACTAGATTTTTCGACCTTTCTAACATTCTGCATGTTAGCTACGTTCTCTAAAATCGTCATCTTCGAAAAATTGATCAGCAATCTCCGACAAAAGCACTTGTCCAGAGGTTCCTTATGAATTACCTCTTATAATCAATTGAGCATCTCTGTATTCTATTGATTTTAACAAAGAAAATGGAATATCAGGAAAGCTGGTGCTCTGTTTGAATACAGGTGGTTATATGAGTAAAGAATTAAAGCATTTTAGGTGAGATGTATCAGCTGAAAAGAAAAGAGCTTAACTTGTCTCTGAAAGAAGTAGAAAATGCGACGTCCATTCGTACAAGCCATTTAGAAGCTATTGAAGAGGGCACGATCAATGAGCATGTAGCTGCTGTCTATGCACAAGGATTTACAAGGCAGTATGGATCTTTTTTAGGGGTTGATATCGACAGAATTATGCAAGACAATCCCTTTGTTTTTCAAGGGGAGCCTCAGAAGCACGATTTTACCTATGGAATTGGCACGCTTGAAGTCAGGGGCAGTTTAGGAGGCGGGGTAAAGTGGATGCCGTCGCTTATCTGGGCAGGTATCGCAGCTGTTATTTTGGTTGTAGCTTGGTATTTAGCTAAATTTTTAGGTGTGCTTTAAGAAATGGCAAATAGGTTAGCTAAGGAAAAATCCCCCTACCTTTTACAACATGCAAGTAACCCTGTTGAGTGGTATTCCTGGGGCTCTGATGCTTTTCAGGCGGCTAAGGCACAGGATAAGCCCGTTTTTCTATCGATTGGATATTCGACATGTCACTGGTGCCATGTGATGGCTAAGGAATCTTTCGAAAATCCTGAAATTGCTAAGCAGATGAATGAGGCTTTTGTCAATATTCAGGTCGATAGAGAAGAACACCCTGAGGTGAACGCGATCTATATGGAATTTGCTCAGGTCTTGATGTCATCAGGAGGCGGCTGGCCTTTGAATCTGGTTTTAACGCCTGACTTACAACCCTTTTTTGCGATCACTTACCTTCCCCTGTGAATAAAAATGGATTTGTAGGTTTTCCTCAGCTGATCTCTCACATCCGTGAGATGTGGCAAAGTGAGGAAAGAAGTGTGTTTCTTGAAGAGGCAGCTAAACTAGTTGAGATTTTTGCACACACAGCGAATGCAACGGGGCATGAACTTCCTCTAAAGAATCGGTTGTTGAAGGGGCTCAGCAAATTTTTAAGATCGCCGATCCTGTTAATGGAGGATTAAAAGGGGTTCCCAAATTTCCCTTGGGGTACCAGCTAGAGTTCTTACTAGCTTATACAAAGGTGCAAGCAGACAGCAGGGCTCTTTATTACGTCGATCTTACTCTTGATCATATGTGCAGAGGTGGAATCTACGATCATCTAGGGGTGGATTTGCACGGTATGCTATCGATGAACAGTGGACGATTCCCCATTTTGAAAAAATGCTCTATGATAATGCTATTTTATCCAAAGCGTATTTAGAAGCATGGAAACTCTCTAGGAAAGATGTATATAAAGAGACTGTAATAAATACCCTCGATTATGTTTTGCGTGAGCTGCAATATAAAGAAGGTGGTTTTTTCTCAGGGGAAGATTCAGATACAGAAGGGAAAGAAGGCTTTTATTACACCTGGACCCCTGCAGAGATCCAAGATGTCATTCCTGGGGAAGACGGAGAGATTTGCAGCTCTTTTCGATGTCACGTATCAAGGAAATTTCGAGGGGAGAAATGTGCTTCATATAGAAGCTGCTATAGAAGAATTTGCCTCTTCTATGTTGCTCGATGAAGGGGTGTTTAAAGAAAAACTCAGAAGAGTGGAAAAAGACCCTTTTTGAAAGAAGATCTGCTAGAGTGCGACCTTTTAAAGATGAGACAGTCCTAACAGCCTGGAATGGCCTCATGATCGATGTGCTTGCACAGGCCTCTACGGCTTTCAATCAGCCAAGATATCTAGAAGCTGCAATGAAAGCGGCTCTTTTTTTAAAAAATAATATGTGGAATGGATCTACATTGTTGCGCCGCTACATTGCAAAAGATGTCAAATTTTCTGCGACACTCGAAGACTATGCGTATCTGATTAAAGGGCTTCTTTCACTTTTTGAAAGGGGTGCCGGTGGTGAGTTTTTAGAGTGGGCTATTACCCTTACAAAAATTGCTGAGAAAGAATTCAAAGAGATAGAGGGAGCTTTCTACCAGACGGATGGGAAAGATCCTCTTATTTTACGCAAGTGTGATTTTTATGACGGCGCAGAGCCTTCTGGCAACGGAGTGCATGCAGAAAATCTTATCCGCCTCTATCAACTCACCTGGGAGGAAGGGTATTTAAGGCAAGCAGAAGACATTTTAAAAGCAGCCAAGGGCTATATCGACGTATTTGCCCCTGCAGCAAGCTACAACCTGATGGCTCTTCAGCGTTATCTAGACAATGGGGCTCCCACAGTTGTGATAGCGCTGAATGACAAGAAATCTGGCAAGGAAGAAATCCTCAATGCCTTGGGGTCTTGTTTTTGCCCCATGCAGCGGTTTTTTGGAAGGAAAATCAGCTCCTACATGCAGATAAAATCTCTATCAACCAAGAAACAACGGTATATATCTGTAAAAGAGGTCAGTGTCTTCCACCCTTGACCAAATTAGATGAAATCATGAAAGTAATACAAAAGCTGTGAGAATGTATGTTAAAGACCTGCTTAGGGGATTATGAGATTGTCAAGACGATTGGAGAGGGCGCTCTAGGAGAGGTTGTCTTAGCGCAGCACCGCTTTTTAAAAAGACCCTATGCGTTAAAAATCTTATCAGCAGATTTTGGTCTTGATGCAGATTTTTTATATAGATTTGAAAAAGAAGTCTCTCTCTTAGCTACCCTTGACCATCCCAACATTGTCAAAATACATACCGTATCAGAAGATCAGGGCACTTATTTTCTTGTGACCGATTGTGTTCTTAATGAAGGAAGATCACTCAACCTTGCTGATTATCTTATAGAGCAAGAAGGTTCTCTTGAAGAGGCAGAGGTTGTAAGTATTGCTTCCCAGATAGCATCTGCTCTTGATTTTGCCCATGAAAAAATACAAGATGGCCTTCCCTTTTCTCATGAAGGGCTCAAGCTTTCCAATATCTTGGTCAAAAAAGGGCAAGCGGGTATCACGGTTCATCTCTCTGACTTTGGCCTAGGGCGTATCATGGGAGCAGGGAACTTGCTTGCTAAAACATACAAAATAGTGTCTGAAAGTGTAGGTAAAAGTGAACAAGAGCTCCCCAAGCTGCATCAGGCCTTTTTACACACTTTTCTTTTTTTAGCACCTGAACAAAAATCTCCTTCTTACCATACAAAAACCACAAAAACAGACACCTATGCGTTTGGGGTCGTTGTTTATTACCTTCTCACCCAGCAATTTCCTGAGGGTGTTTTTGCTCTTCCTTCAGAGATTACACCGCACTATAAACTAAACTGGGATAAACTCATCAAAGCGTGTCTCCAACAAGATCCATCGAAAAGGCCTGCTTGCCTGCAGCAAGCTCTCGAAGAGATCTTACATCTTTCTCCCAAGTCATCTCAAGATGCACCTAAACCCATCCTCAAACCAGGGGAAATTGTAAGGCCTCAGTTTGATGCTGATCCTGCCGCTATTTTTCAGCTAGAGACAACCGTTGCTAAGTACCTTCCCAAACCGCAAGAGCACAAAGAGATCGAGCCGCTCTTAACAGATATGGTCATCATCAGAGGGGCGCATTTTATAGAGGAAGCCTTTCAGGTGGTAGGGATGAAATCCCTCGCCATCTCGTGAACCTCAGCTCTTTTGCTATCGATAAGCACCCTGTAACAAATGAGCAGTTTGTCAGATTCCTCGAAGCAATGGGAGGGAAAAAGATCATAATAACAACGATATCATTCGGTTGCGTGATTCTCGCATCAAGCGGTTTGGTGGTAAACTCACAATCGAGTCTGGGTATGCAAGGCACCCTGTTGTAGGTGTTGCTTGGTATGGAGCAGTCGCCTATGCCAAGTGGGTTGGAAAAAGACTTCCTACAGAAGCTGAATGGGAAGTTGCAGCCTCTTCTGCCTCGGAAGATAGTATCTATCCCACAGGAAAAACCATTGAAAGATCACAAGCGAATTTCTTTAGCTCAGATACAACCGGTGTGATGAGCTATCCACCCAACGCTTTTGGACTCTATGACATGGCAGGTAACGTCTACGAGTGGTGCCAAGATTGGTATGATTACCATTACTATGACATTTCCGTCCAAGAACCCAATAATCCCAGGGGTCCTGTCCAAGGTGTCTACCGCGTCCTAAGGGGTGGCTGCTGGAAAAGTCTCAAAGAAGATATGCGTAGCTCTCATCGCCATCGCAATAACCCAGGTACCATGAACGGCACCTATGGTTTCCGTTGTGCGGCAGATGTTGTCTAGAAGGTAAGATATGCGAGGATGGGAGCTGAATTGCTCCCTCCCACGCAATTGAGTCATAACAGTCCAATCAATTTTGGTTGAATTAACGTTGCTATTATCTTTCTTGTAGCAAAGTGGGTGTGTACACTTGCTAAGACGATACAAGCGGCACCTGCAACCCCAAGTGCTGTATAAGCCCAGCGGGTTTTTTTGTTTGCCTCAGGAGTATAGGCACGTCCTACAAGCCCACCACATAACAAGCCAAGTCCACCTAGATTCATATACGTATTAAGGTTCCTGTATCTTTGAAGGTTAATATGTATATTATTAAAAGCGTGAGCTGTTGAAAAATTTATTTCTTTATGTAGGTCATTGAAAAAAGTTATTGTGTAGTCCAATGCTTCTTTAGGAATAACGGTCAAGGATTTTTGTGTGGCAAGAAAATCGATCATTTTTTCCGCTTTTTCTCCAGCTGAGTGTGTAGAAGCAACAGCGAATCGAAATATCTTGTCTGAAGTCTCTGTAATATGTTTACTCGGCATCAGCGTAAAGCTAGGAAATGATTCCATTACGTATTTGACGCATGTTATTATTGGTGACATATAATCCTCTTTTTATTTTTTTAATTATAAAAAACATCTATTAATTTGATGTTGCGTATATATTATATAATGTTTGATTTTTAGTAAATTAAATTTTTTTTTATCTTGCATAGTTTATGGACTGCCCTAAAGCATTGAAAAATAAGATAATGTTTTTGTTTTAGCCAGCATTAAAATATATTAAAAATTTTATTAAACAGCTAGCTTGAGCCTTAAGGAACCTCTGGACAAGTGCTTTGTCGGAGATTGCTGATCAATTTTTCGAAGACGACGATTTTGGAGAACGCAGCTAACATGCAGAATGTTAGCGAGTTCGAAAAATCTAGTATTCGCAAAAATTGGCGGCAAGATTCGGCAAATGACTTGTCCAGAGGTTCCTTAATGTTAATACGTGATCTTTCTCCAGAAATTCCTTAAGGGCATGAGCGTTAATAGCGATCTATAAAATCATGGTTAATGCAGGAATTTAGAGATAAAGACATGGTCTACAGAGACAGTCAAGGGGTCGAAAGGCTGATTCCAAATAATGTTCCATTAGACGAGTTCATATCCTGCAAACCCCATATTGATAAAGAAGTTATTAAACACTGCGTTCCTAAGACCTGAGAGCATCCAAAGCAGCCTTATAATTAGGCTCGCTGGTGATTTCAGGGACGAGTTCTGCATGGAGCACTTTATTGTTTTCATCTAGGACGAGTACGCCTCGTGTGCAAAGACCAGCTAAAGGGCCGTCTTGGATAAGCACACCATAATCTTCGGCAAATTTCTTAGAGCGCATCATGGAGAGTGTAATGGCGTGTTTTGCCTCTTCTGCAATACAAAACCTCTTCTGGGCAAAAGGGAGGTCGCAAGAGACGACGATGAATACCCAATCTTTATCTTTGAGGGCTGCATCGTTAAATTTCTTAGCAGAAATAGAGCAGGTCGGAGTGTCTAAACTGGGCACAATAGAAATGATCTTTTTTCCCCCTTTGTAATCAGCAAGAGTTTTATCTTTTAGCTCTCCATCGACTAAAGAAAAATCAGGAGCATGAGATCCCTGTTTAGGGAAAGATCCTTTGATGGAAACGGGCTTGCCTTTCATGGTCACAGTTGTCATATGAACTCCTTTTACAAGGGATTCTAACAGACTTATATATAAAGAGGTAATTTTAAATTCAGCGTTCGTCAAAATAATCCACAAATTTGACTGAACCTGAGTTTGCAATTACCTCTAAATTCAAGCATGAAAGAAAGGTGGTAGAGGGGCGGTAAAAGACATCTTCTTTTTAGTGATCGGATGCTCAAATCCTAAGAGGGAAGCATGTAAGCAGAGGCGTTTAAAGAATCGGATTTTTGAGCCATATTTAAGATCGCCTGCAATCGGGTGTCCTGCATCAGAGCAGTGCACTCTAATTTGGTTTTTTCTTCCTGTTTCTAACTGAAATTTCACAAGAGCAACGGTTGCGTTTTGAGAGATGACGGTGTAGTGGGTCACAGCTCTTCTACCTGTTTCATCACTTCTAACAAAGTAGTTTGCATCTTCAACAAGGTTACTCTCCCATGTTCCTTTTGGAGGTGTTAGAATTCCCTCAACAAGGCCATGGTATTCTCTTTCAATATCGTGAATTTCAAACTTCTCTTTGAGTTTATCTCTTGCCTCTTCTGTATACGCAAACATCATCACGCCAGATGTATCTTTGTCAAGGCGGTGTACAGGCCATACGCGGTTTTTTGTTCTGCGTTTTAAAATGTTGTGGGCGGTTTTTTCGAACTCGGTCTCACTAGCAACTGAAAGTAATTTAACGGGTTTTTCGATGATTACGAGGTGGTCGTCTTCGAAGAGTAGTTTAACCCCTCCACCGATTAGTTGGACTTTTGGTCGCACGACAACTTCTTCACCTCTAAGCACGCGTCTATTCCATCGCAAGGAGAGCCTACCATCAATTGCGACCCTTCCTTGTTCGATCCACGATTTCAAATTATTTTTTGAACTGTCGGGGCTCAGCTGCTGCAAAATGTCTAAGATGAGAGCGGGTGTTTCAACAATCATTTTCATAAGAGAGGAAGTATAGCATATATGAGTCTAAATCGAGTAGTGCTGTTTTTGCGAATTTTTCAAATGCAATGGGCACTGCTTTTGTAATCTATTGATAATAAGCTTGTTGTAATTTTAAGGAATATCGGTATAGGCGCTTTGATAATGAATGGTTTATAACTTATTTATAGACAATAGTTTATGAGTATATTCTGCTGTTTTTTTGTGCGTAAAATATTTTACATGTGCATTAAGTTAATTAAAATTAAAACGCGATTTTATATATAAATTTGTTTACTTCAATTAAACATTATAATATAATATTAGTATAAAAGTTAAATTATAATAATAAAAAGGAGTTGTTTTTATGGATGTTGATAATGCTGCTGTTAAAGTTGGTGCTGATCAATCAGTCCTAGAAAGAGGTCTGAAGAAATTGGGATTAGAAGAGGTCTATAGTATTCTGCCCTCCTCAACCGTTACATGCTTAGCTTTGCGTGTGCTTACTTCTTATGTCGCAGTGACTCAATATACGCATATAGGAATTGGTTTAGGTGCTGTTCAAATCCTTTCGGAGAGCAGCCTGTCTAAAAAAATTAGGGCCGTTTTTCTTCTTACATTTTTGGGAGCTTCAGCTTTGACTCCATTGATTGGGGTTCCGTTGGGGAATGTCTTATTAGCAATCATTATGGCTTATGCAAACTATAAGAAGAACCCTACATTATTTACAGTTGCTGCAGGGGCAGTTGGTGCGATCGGGGTCTTGTCTATTGCAGATCGAGTTCATAGCCTTCTAAGAGGTTCTCAAGGAAATGTCGGGATAGCTTCTACTATGGTGAGTTCGTTATTGGGGAATGTTCCTAAAAGGGATATAGAAGATGTTTCCTATCTTGATGAAGCATTGAGTGGTTTGCAACCTTCACAACCAACTATTTCTGAATTGCCAGAGGCTGCTAATGGACTGGTCCCAACCGATAAGCTAGTTCAAGAGTTTTTGGCTATTAGATCTCCAATCAGCGCTGGAACTGTATTAGCAAACCAAATTAAGGCTTATAAGCCAGTTTTGCGAACTGTTCAGCAAGTTAGCGGAGCTACGTGTTTGATTGCAGCGGCTCTTTCTTATGAGCCAACTCTTCATATGGTTGGGAAAGGACTCGATGCATTAGAAGAAGCAACGAGTGTGGGTGCTTATGTAGATGAGCAAGAAGATCCGAATGATCAAGACTGGATAAATAATCCTGGAGAAAGATACTTGTACTCCAGAAACAGCTAATCCCCCTAAGGCAAAATTTGGAAAGACTGTAGTAGAATATTTGCCAGACTCACAAACCGCAGATCGAAACGGTTAGAAATGTCAGTGGAGCTATTTTTGTAGGTGCGACTATTGGTTCTACAGATACCTTTGCTAATATGGCTGGCCATGGTTACGACATGATCTGGGGTGTAACATGAATCTAATAAGCGGCATAAGAAGTTACATCGATCGGGAAACTCATCCTCACTGCCATCAGTTAGGCAGGTTTCTTGTAGATGGAGCTGCTACTTACGTTGTTCTTGCATCAACTGTTTGTGTAGCTCCTGCTTACACGGCAATGTGGCTTGCGGGATCAGCTGCAGCGGCAAGGATAGCTTCTTCTATTATTTTAACAGCTCAACTGGAAACGCCTGATAGTAATGATCTTCCGATGGAAATGCATAGTGCCGCAGCAGATCAGACCATTAGTTGTAGAAGGATTATCTTTTATTGCAGGTAAAATTCTTGTAAGTAGAATTAGATGGTGTTTCCTAATGAGTCTACAGTTGGAAATACCATCTTTTTTTACAAGGACGGGGCTTTTCATTGGCGTTGCTAGAGAGGTCTTGTTATGCCTTGTTTTCCCATCAGATTCTATTTTCACACAAAGTGATGGTATATGTGAGAAGGGCTAAGGAAAAATACATGCTTTTTTTTAACAAGGAAAATGTCTTAAGTGAAGGAATAAGTTCTGCACTTTAAGGAGTTTCTGGACAAGTCATTTGCCGAATCTTGCTTTCAATTTTTGCGAATACTAAATTTTTCGAACTCACGAACATTCTGCATGTTAGCTGCGCTCTCCAAAATCGTCTTCTTCGAAAAATTGATCAGCAATCTCTGACAAAGCACTTATCCAGAGGCTCCTTAAGGTTCGTCAAATGTTAAAACATTTTCTTTTAATTGCCAGCTTTTCACAGGTTCGTTATAAGCTTCTTTAAAAGGGAGGTTTTATAATGGACTCAATGAAGGAAAAGGTTAGCTATTGTATCGGTCTAGAAACGGTTAGAAATTTACTCAGACAATTCTCAGATATTGAATATCAGCGCTTACTAGAGGGTGTCAATGATGCTCTTTTTGGTAAGTCTCAAAAGCTACCTCCAGAAGAGGTTTCCTCTATCATGCAAGCGCTTAAGCAACAAGTTGAAAAGCAGCAGCGCGAATTCATCACAAAACTCTCTGAACATAATAGGAAAGAAGGGGAATCCTTTTTAGCCAAAAACAAAGAAGAACCAGGGATAATGACTCTAACATCAGGCCTGCAATACCAGGTGCTAGAGCAAGGAAATGGGGCTAAGCCAACACTTGTCGATGTTGTGACTGTGCACTACCGTGGAAAATTCATCGATGGAAGGGTCTTTGATAGCTCTTATGAGAGAGATAAACCCCATGTGTTTCCTGTAAACCGTGTGATTGCTGGGTGGTCTGAAGCGCTTCAACTCATGCGCGTAGGAGATAAGTGGAATATCTTTGTGCCTCATTATTTAGCTTATGGGGAGTCAGGTTTTGGGAATGAAATCGCACCTTGCTCGACTTTGATCTTTGAAATGGAGCTTTTAGGGATCAATGATGAGGCAAGTGCTGGTTTGTAGATGGTCTCGGTTTATTTAAGGCCCTCTTCTCTGGGGGGAACTATCCAGGTTCCTCCTTCTAAATCACATACATTAAGAGCGATTCTGTTTGCCACACTGGCTCATGGAGAGTCAGTAATTTGTAATTATCTCCACTCCCCTGATACCGAGGCAATGATCAAGGCCTGTAGGCAGCTGGGAGCCCATATTACGGTTTTTGATGAGCGCCTAGAAATTAGGGGGCATTTACACCCTCCAGAAGATGTTATCGATGCGGGTAATTCTGGGCAGGTTTTACGTTTTGTAGGGGCTGTTTTAGCGCTTTTCCCCGGATATGGCGTTGTTACTGGCGATCACTCAATAAGGCATTCTAGGCCTGTTCTGCCGCTTTTGGAGGGCCTTTCACAATTGGGTGCTTTTGCTGTCTCTTTGCGAGGAGATGGGCATGCCCCTATCATCGTCAAAGGGCCACTAAGGGGGGGGCTGCTCTTGTAAATGGGGAAGATTCTCAGCCTATTTCAGGGCTACTGATTGCCTCTGCCTTTGCGCAAGGGGCAACAGAGCTATTTGTGGAGAACCCTGGTGAGAAGGCTTGGATTCGGTTGACGTTGGATTGGTTTGACAGATTAGGTATTGCTTATGAGCATGATCGTTTTGAAAGATATTTCCTTCCGGGGGATCTATCATTCACGGCTTTAACTTCACAGTGCCCTCTGATCTGAGTTCTGCTAGTTATTCGATTGTAGCTGCAATCATCACTCATTCTGAGCTCACTCTGACGGATGTTGATATCGACGATGTTCAAGGGGATAAGGAGGTGATTTTTCTTCTGCAGCGCATGGGAGCGCGTATTAAAATTGATCCTTTGGAAAAAACAATCCAGGTGCTTAAAGGACCTAAATTGCAGGGGGTAGATGTCGATGTAAATGAGTTTATCGATGCTCTTCCTCTTTTAGCTGTTGTAGGGTGCTTTGCAGAGGGAACAACTAAACTTATTGGGGGAGCAATTGCTCGCAAAAAGGAGTCAGATCGTATTAGTTGCATTGTCGCAGAGTTGAAAAAGATGGGCGCGCATATCACAGAGCAAAAGGATGGGGTTACAGTAAAGTCTTCTGATTTAAAAGGTGCTTTTTTAGAATCTCACGCTGATCACCGTATGGCAATGTCACTGGCAGTTGCCAGCCTAGGGGCTGAAGGAGGTTCGATTATCGAAGGGAGTGAATGTGTGGTTAAAAGTTATGCACGCTTTTTTGAGCAACTCAAAGGCTTAGGAGCTCATATTGAGTAATCTAGTTATATGCGGGTTTAAGGGATGTGGGAAAACAACGTTTGGCAAGGCTTTAGCTAAAAAAATTGGCTATGATTTTATCGATACAGATTATCTCATAGCAGATGACTGCCGGACTTTTTATGAAAAAGTAGGAGAAGAGGCCTTTAGATTAGCTGAAAAACAAGCGATTGCCTTCCTAGAAACCGTAGAACGTGCCGTCATTGCAACAGGGGGTGGAGCTATTCTTGATCCTGACAATGTTGCCTTATTTAAAAAGATTGGTAAGATCATCTACATCAAAGAAGAAAAAGCAGTTGTGAAAGCGCGTCTTTTGCAAAAGCCTTATCCTGCATTTTTTTTAGGAAAAGATATTGAAAGGGAATTTGAGGATATGTACTCTCGGAGAGTATCTATCTACGAGGCAATTTGGGACATAACTCATTTGGAACTCTCTTGCAGATCACGACATGGGGAGAATCTCATGGAAAAGCTATCGGCGTTGTCGTCGATGGTTGTCCTGCAGGA
Source organism: Rhabdochlamydiaceae bacterium (assembly GCA_047459655.1). Lineage (GTDB taxonomy): Bacteria > Chlamydiota > Chlamydiia > Chlamydiales > Rhabdochlamydiaceae > CANJJB01. Next base: position 287,497 of record JAJREF010000001.1, on the reverse strand, counting down.
CTAGAAATTTCTGAGGAAGATGTTCGAAAAGCGCTGAGAAAAAGATCTCCGGGGAACCATCCTCTGACATCACCTAGACAAGAATCTGATTTAGCTGAAATCCTCTCAGGCGTATTTGAGGGAAAAACAACGGGCGCTCCGATTTCTATTCTCATCCCCAATTGTAATCCTGATTCTACAAAATACAACTTAGTGAAGCATTTGCTAAGACCTGGGCACGCTAACTATACTTATTTAGAGAAGTATGGAGTGTTTGATCATAGGGGAGGGGAAGAGCTTCTGGAAGGGAAACGGCCTGCAGGGTTGCAGCTGGTGCTATTGCTCAAAAACTACTTGCTCATTTTGGAGTCTCTTGTTTTGCCTATCTTGCGCAGGTTGGGGGCATATGTGCAGAGGTTGATCTTTCTTGTTTACACTTGATTGAAGAAAGCACTATTTTTTGTCCTGACCCAGTCAAAGAGGAAGAAATGAAACAAAAAATAGCAGAGGTCAAGCAATCAGGGGACTCTCTTGGAGGAGCAATTAATTTTGTTGCCTTAGGTCTTCCAACGGGATTGGGAGATCCTGTGTATGAAAAATTAGAAGCTAATTTAGCGAAGGCGATGCTTTCTATCCCTGCAACCAAGGGGTTTGAAATAGGGTCTGGTTTTTCTTCTGTTTCTATGCAAGGCTCTTATCACAACGATGCTTTTTTTTGTGAAGAGGGGAAAGTGACAACAAAAACCAATCACGCAGGTGGTGTCTTAGGAGGTATTTCTACAGGCATGCCTCTTATGGGATCTGTCGCCTTTAAGCCAACATCGAGCATATATGCCCAGCAAGAAACGCTTTCTTTAGAGAAACAACCGGGCGTTTTCCATTTGCCATCAGGCTCTAAACATGATCCTTGCGTTGCAGTTAGAGCTGTTCCAGTTGTGCAAGCAATGCTCTCTCTAGTGCTAGCAGATGCTCTTCTCCTTAACCGCTGTGCCAGGTTGTAAAACATGCAGTATGCAATGATCACAGATCATACCGTAGAAGCTCTATACGGGAAATATGCGAATAGAAATGTGTCTGTTTTTTCTTTTCCTCCTGGAGAAAAGTATAAAACAAGAGAGACGAAAGAAAAGCTAGAAGATCTGCTTTTGGAATCAGGGCATGGCAGGGACACCGTGATTATAGGCCTCGGGGGGGGTCGTTACAGATATGGCAGGCTATTTGGCAGCTACTTTTTGTAGAGGTGTTCCACTCATTTTAATCCCAACAACACTCGTAGGAATGGTGGATGCTGCTATTGGGGGTAAAAATGGGGTCAATACTCCTCTTGGAAAAAACATGATTGGGGCTATTTACCATCCACAAAAAGTGATCATCGATCCCCTTTTTTTAAAAACACTTCCAGAGAAAGAAAAGTATAACGGGAAAGTAGAAATCATGAAAATGGGTCTCATTGCCGATGAGAGCCTTTTGCATACGCAAGACATTTTTCAGGCAATTGAGGTTAAGCGTAGGATCATCGCGCTTGATGATCAAGAAATAGGTCGGCGGCGCTTGCTCAACTTGGGACACACCGTAGGCCATGCTCTTGAGCGCCTCTCTAAATATGAAATGTCCCACGGAGAAGCTGTGAGTCTAGGAGTCCGGGTAGAATGTCAGTGTGCCTATCGTATGGGTCTTCTGAAAGAGAAGGATTGGAGCCTCATTCAAACCCTTTTTCCAAAAAAGAGATTCTCTATTCTCAAGAAGCGCTAAAAAATGCAATGGCAAGAGACAAAAAATCTAAAGAAGGGATGCCCCGTTTTGTGCTTTTACAAAAAATAGGGGAGCCTTTACCGTTTGGAGGGGAATATTGTAGTCCTATTCCAGATGAGATTTTATCGGAGGTTTTAGATGAGTATGTTGTGTGCTTGCAGCCCTCTTCCTAACGCAGATCTAATAGAATTAGATCATAAAGATTATAAAACACTCCATGATAAGTCAGGGAACCTCTGTTTTACAGACTATCCTTGGAACACATATTTGGGTGGAATAGATCCTGCTAAACTCATTCTCTCCTACCACAACTTTGAGAAAACGCCTGACAATCTTCAAAAAATCCTGGAAGGCATGCAGCGTGCTTTCCCTGCTAAATTTTATAAAATTGCTACGATGGCCCGCTCTAGCTTAGATGCTCTCCGGATGCTTGATTTTGTAAGGAAAAATCCTGGTGTAATAGGTCTGTGCATGGGAGATCTAGGGAAGCCCACGCGCATTTTAGCACCTCTCTTTGGAACTCCAATTATGTATACTGGAAGCCTTGATAGCGCTTTGGGGCAGGTGTCTCTTGATGTGCTTCTAGAAGTGTATCATGTGCGTAAATTGCACGCAAAAACACCCCTCTATGGCCTTATCGGAAATCCTCTTGCTCAAAGCCCTGGTCACTTATACCACAACATGCTTATGAAAGGTAAAGGGGTCTACTGCAAAATACCACTTAAAAATGCAGAGCTTTCCTCTTTTTTTCAGTATGCGAGGCAGATGCCTTTTCGAGGGCTTAGCGTCACTATTCCTCATAAAGAGGCCGTGCTTCCTTTTTTAGATGAAATAGATGAGGAAGCCAAGCAAATAGGTGCTGTCAATACGATTACCTTCCGAGGCGGCAAGCTGATTGGATCTAACACGGATGGAAGAGCTGTCTTGGAGCTACTAGGTGATGTCAAGGGAAGAAAGATTTTTATTTTAGGGGCAGGTGGCGCTGCAAGAGCTGTTGCTTATACCCTAGGCAAAGCAGGAGGAAAAGTCACGATTTTCAACCGCACTGAAGAAAGAGCAAAAAAGCTAGCCTCTGAATTTGGGTGCCGGTATGGTTCGCTTGAAACCATCACAAACAACTGCGACATTTTGATTAATGCAACGCCTTATAGTATTCCTTTATCCGAAGAAGGTATTCAGCCTAGCAGTATTATCATGGACTTATCTCTTATGTTGGAGCAATCTAGGAAGGAGAAGGCTGAGTATCAACTGATCCGGGGGCTGGAGGTGTATTTTGTTCAGGCTGCCCTCCAAAGAGAAAGCTGGCAATTGCTGTAACGCGGCTAGACACAGGTTGTATCGTTATCTGAGAAAATAGATCCCATCCTTTAGTCAAAGGGATGAACACTGTTTTTGCCTGATCTTTATCATTTTTAGAAGGCCTGTTATTGAGGATAGCAGCTGCCAATAATCTTCCAAAAACAGGAATGTAAGCCTGTCGATTTTCTTCCTTTCTATAGGATTCTATTTTGTCCTGTAGTAGTAGAACAGAGGAAGGAAATAAAAATAGTAGAGCCGTATACTTACGGAAAATATACATGAATATATTCAAACAGAGCCGGAGCAAATGTTCAGAGCATTGCTCAATAGGTTGCACAAAACGGCCTTCATCTGAATTATTTGGCTGAGTATTTTTTAGCAAAGGAAGCACAACGCCCGTCCATGCTTTATGGGCTAAAAGGCAGGATTGGCACGCACCACCTAAAAGGGCAAAAACAGGGATCGCAAAATAAGCGCCTACGACGCAAGAAATTCTAATAGGGAGCTCTTTTTGAGCCCTATCCCAAAAAGAGGAAGGTATGGCTGCTGCTTGTTCTGGGGCAGGGTCTTTTTGATATTTCAAGTGGACCCAATCGTTTTCTTCCTCCTCCCCACAGTAGGAGCTTATCAGGGACACTAAACCCGTGAAACCAAAAAATTTTGTAGGATTAAAATTCATAAGCTAACTCCTCTTTAATCTTGCAGGGGATGATATGATATAGGAAATATTTAACAAAGTAAATTAATTAATATATTGTTTTTTTAGGTTAAAAAATATATAATATTTGTTATTAAACTGAGGTTTTATGAAAAGAATCAATATAATATTTACATCAATAGTTGCAGTTTGTTCTTTATTGGCTGCATCTATGAATGATTATAGAACATTAGGTGTTATTCAAGAAGTAGCTCCTCTTTCATGTAATGCACAAGATAGGGGCGTAAGTACACTATCACGCGTTCATCTTGCTAGCGAAGATGACTTTATCAAAGATCTTCGATCAAATGGGTATATTCTCCTTGAGATAGAAGTGCGAAATCAGACGAATAAAGCCTATGACCTTTCTAAAGAAAGCATTAGCTTACCTCAGGCTACAACCAAAGATATCGCTTGGAGCTTTACAAAGAAGTCCATTCCTCGATCAATTGGGCTCAAGATTGCGAGCTTTTTTTTCTGGCCTATGATGATCCCCAGCTCTATTGACACCCTTGTCACCCATAGAAACCACAGATCTTTGAAATATGACTTAAAAGTAAAAACGCTCAAAGCAGAAGGAGAAACACTCCTGCCTTATACAGCAGCAAAACGTTTTATTTTTATTAAAGAGAGTGACTGGGCAGAGTGGAATAAGAAAAACAGCTTTGAGATTACCCTCAAAGAAACGGAGTCTCCAAGGCTCTTAATCATTCCGACCCCGCTTGAAACTTTTCCCTTCATAACGATCTCTTCTAGAGGTCTACGTAGGCTAGGAAATTCTCTTTCTTGTAGATCTTTAGGAAGCGTCTCTTTGGGGGCTCTTTTTCCGATAGCCAGCATCATTTCTACGGTGTGATCATCTGGCACATTTAGGGCTGTTTTTGCCTTGTCGTAGTTAAACCCTTCCATTCCGTGGACGACTAATCCTTCTGATGAGCCTTGCAGAGCAAGACTCATCCAAGCAGCACCTGTATCAAAAGAATGCGTTCTAGAAAATTTCCCATTTCTATCAAAGGTGTTTTTAGAGAGGGCTACCACGATTACAGCGGCATTTTTTACCCAATTTTGATTGAACTCTACCAAAAGATCAAAAAACACATCCCATTCGGGTGTATTTCGTTTTGCATAGATAAAACGCCAAGGTTGGTTGTTAGACGCGGAAGGGGCCCATCTAGCTGCCTCAAAAAGGGAAAATAAAACCTCATCAGAGATCTCTTCCCCTGTCATCGCTCTCGGAGACCATCTATTTTCAAGTACAGGGAGAATAGGGTAATTGAACTTACGTGTAGACATATCTTCTTCTCCTTCTTGTACCATAAATATATCAAAATATGGCAAGATCAGTTGCTATGATTAAAAAACATCTCTGGATTGTTCTAATTGTTTCTCTTTGTGGATTCCAGTTTGGTTATAACACAGCTGTGATCTCAGGCGCTATCCTTTTTGTCGCTAAGGCATTTTCTTTGTCTGTCGTAGAAGAGGGGAATGCGGTGAGCATTCTCTTGATAGGAGCGATCATCGGCGCGTTGATCGGAGGTCCTCTTGCCAATCGCCTAGGCAGGCGGCGGGGTATGCAACTAGCGGCGGTATTTTTCATCATAGGTGCCTTAGTGGCTGTTTTACCTGCTACCATTGATGGTTTTTTGATCGGCAGGGTGTTTCAGGGGCTAGGAGTCGGTAGCGTATCTGTCATCGCCCCCATGTACTTAGCAGAAATCGCTCCTCCGGAAAAAGAGGCGCCTATGTCAGCACAAACCAATTCTTGCTTGTTGTGGGAATCTTGGTCGCCTACGGATGTAACTTTCTTTGGGGTAGGGAAGGGGCGTGGCACAAGATGGTAGGTTTTGGGCTGATTCCTGCTGCTCTCCAATTCTTCTTTCTTTTCTTTATCCCAGAGACGCAAAAACCCTCGACGCAGAAAATCGTGAGTAAAAAATCATGGTTTCTACTGTTTGATCCGATGTTTCGCAGAGCATTAGTAACCGGCGTGCTTCTAAGCGTTTTTCAGCAGATCACGGGCATTAATGTTGTGATCTACTTCGCTCCTAAAATTTTTGAAGAGGTGGGTTTTGCAGCTGCAGATACAGCGGTTTTTGCAACTTTAGGCATTGGTATTATCAACGTCATTGCCACCCTCATAGCACTAAAGCTCATAGATAAGTTGGGCAGAAGGCCCCTTCTTCTTTGGGGAGTTGCTGGCATGGTGGTGTCTCTCTTCTCATTGCGCTTGCTCTCTACACACAAAGTTATTGGGTTCAGGTTATCTCTGTATTTAGTTTAATGGCATATGTCGGATTTTTTGCAGTGGGGATGGGGCCTATTCCATGGCTGATCATCTCTGAAATTTATCCACCCGTGATTAGAGGTCAAGCGATGAGCCTTGCGGTCTTTTGCAACTGGGTAGCAAATTACTTCATAGCGCTCACATTTTTAGATCTTGCCAAAGGGTTGACATTTGCTGGCGCTTTTTGCCTCTATGCATGTATCGGGCTTCTTGCGTTTTTCTTTATCTGGAAAAGGGTTCCCGAAACAAAAGGCAAGTCGCTCGAAGCCGTTGAAAGAAAGATTTAACCCAAGAAATTCTCTAAAATACCTTGCAAAAATGTAATAGCATCTTTAATACGCAAGATATGGACTATTTGCCAAGACATATTGAGTTCAGCTACTCGAGGCCGCAAAATACTTTAAGGCGATTTTGCTATTAGGTGCAAGGCAGGTTGGAAAAAGCACCCTTTTTTCTTATCTTTTTCCAGATACAAAGGCAATTGTTTTTGACCCTATCCAAGATATCTATAAGGGAAGACCCTGGTCTTTTTTTAAACTCTTTTCCAGCACCACTAATTTTAGATGAAGTCCAGTATGTTCCTGAACTCCTTCCTTCCTTGAAAAGAAAAATGGACCAGAGTGATAAGAAAGGGCAGTATTTTCTGACAGGATCTCAAAACTTTAGTGTATTGAAAACTATAGCAGAAAGTATGGCAGGACGAGTTGCTGTATTTCATTACACGAAATTATGCCAGCTCTCATAATTTATGCTGGAGAAGAGCCCTTTTTTGTAGATGAGCAAACAATAGCCATCCCTTGGAATTTGATGTAAAAAAATAAGCCGCGCGTTAGACTCCGTAGAAAAAGAGGTCGGTATGAGTTATTCCAAAATTGAAAAATTGCTTGGGTCCAAAGGGAAGCACCTTCTAAAACATGTTTGCAAAACAATCAAAAAAGATAGGCTGCATATTCCTGGGCCTGATTGGGTTGATCGGATCTTTGCCTTCTCAGATAGAAGCATTCCAGTTCTAAGAAACCTACAGACTCTTTTGGGACATGGAAGACTTGCCGGCACTGGGTATTTAAACCTGCTTCCTGTCGACCAGGGGATTGAACATACAGCCGGCGCATCTTTTGCCGCTAACCCCGACTATTTTGATCCAGAAAATATCGTTAAGTTGGCAATAGAAGGGGGGTGCAATGGTGTTGCCTCTACATTGGGAGTCCTCGGGTCGGTTGCAAGAAAATATGCACATAAAATCCCTTTCATTCTTAAACTTAACCATAACGAGCTTTTATCTTACCCTAACAGTTACGACCAGGTGATGTTTGCCTCTGTGAAGCAAGCATGGAATATGGGGTGCGCTGCAGTAGGGGCTACCATCTATTTTGGGTCCCCAGAAAGTCGCAGGCAGATCATAGAGGTAAGCCAGTGTTTTCAGATGGCCCACGAACTGGGGATGGCAACTGTTCTATGGTGTTACCTGCGAAATAACAGCTTTAAAACAAGCTCGGTTGATTACCATGATGCAGCTGATCTTACAGGACAAGCAAACCATCTAGGGGTGACCATCCAAGCAGACATTGTGAAACAAAAGCTGCCTACCTGCAACGGTGGCTTTAAAGCCCTAAATTTTGGAAAGCAAACCGATAAGATGTACTCCACTCTTTGCTCGGATCATCCCATCGATCTCGTGCGCTACCAAGTAGCTAATGGGTTCATGGGAGCAGCCGGCCTTATCAACTCAGGCGGGCCCTCTGGCAAGGATGATCTGGCATCTGCTGTAGAAACCGCAGTTTTAAACAAACGCGGTGGAGGCATAGGCCTCATTACAGGAAGGAAGGCCTTCCAAAAACCTCTTAAACAGGGGATAGAGCTATTACATGCTATACAGGATGTCTATCTCTGCAAAGAGATCACCGTGGCTTAGTCTTATTGATCAGTAATCTTCGGCAAAGCACTTGTCCAGATCTTCCTTAACGCACCATCTTGAGGACTTGCTTAAGAGGTTTTTCTTGGGGCTTGAAGTGCTTTTCTTTTTGGGAGATTCTGCATGTTCAGGGTGTGTGTTGGAAAGCTGCATGGGAGTTGCTTCCCAGGGAAGAGGGTGATGAGCTGGAGGAGCCTTGCTGTCTCCATCGGGGATGGGGCCTATTTTGTTTAAAAAATCACCTAGGAGGCTGCCTACAGGGCCTTTCCCAAGGCCGCTGATTTTACCTTTTTGTTGCCAGAGAATGAGCTCTGAGACTTTCGTTGTAGCAAGGAGTGTGTTTACGTGGATGTCTTCCAAGGTGCCTGTTACAGGGATCTGGAGAACATATGTATCGGGAAGGTTTTGGATTTTAAAAGCCTTTCTAAGGCAGCTTTCTGTTAGTCCGAGGACCAGGTTGACATCATTGTTGATGAGATCAACCGTTCCCCATGTGCAGATTTGGTAGGCATCAGCGATGAGCGCTTCTGTTCTTTCTACTTCAATAACGCCATCTTTGAGAGTTAGATTGATCGGGGAAAACCAGATGCCTATTTCTTTTTCTTTAGAAACCGTGGAGAGTTTCAAAATTCCTACAATTTCAGATAGGTTGCCTTTGTTTTCGGATAAGAGTTTACCAAGCTCTATGGTGACATTTGGCATATTTGCTGTTTTTAGTGAAAAAGGTAGTAGTGGAAGAGAGAACCCTTCTTTGGGAATTTCTAAGGTAAGAGGAGAATCTGCTTTGATTCCTGAGTTTGAAAGGGTATCGATATCTTTTAGCAAAAGTTTACTAAGCTCTTTTGTCAGCCTTACTTGCGCGTAAATAGTATCATTCAGCGTAAGCACTCCTTTTGTAAGGAGGCCATCGAGAGAGGCTCTTGCATGGGAAGAGTGGAGAGAGAGCTTGATCGGCCCTGAGCTCTCTTGAATTTTTGCCGTTGCAGTGAGGTTCAAAGTTGGGCCAAAAACAGTCCCAAAAGAAAAAGCCGATTTGGTAAAAATATCAAATAGCGTTGTAGGAAACTGTTGGACATTGCAATTTAGAGTTGTTGCGCGCGTTATGTGATCAAACTGCCCCTGAAGTGAAAGAACACCTTGCTCGTCTGCCGCTCCATGGATTTGGAAGGCAAGCGGTGATTTTTTAGAAGGTTGGCTCAAGTGAATTTTCAGATGATTTAATACGGTTTTTTCTTGATTTTCCTTATTTAAAAATGAGAGTTTTTCGACAAGGCAATCTCCCTGGAGCTGCATTGTTTGCATATCATAAACAATGGAAGGAATACGACCTTTGCTTTCTTTGGTTGGGAGTGTGAGCTCAGAGATATTGAGCTCTAGGGTTGTTCCTTCTGTGATTTCAAAAGGGCTAGGTCCGATTAACTTGTGCAAAGCGCTGAAACTATCTTTCGTGAGTTTAAAAGAAGCTTTGCCAGGTTCTATAAGCTGTAAAGACCCTTCTTTCTGTCTCATAGCCAGATCACACGTAAAATTGGGGCTATCTGCTTTTATAGACACAGCGTTATTCGTGGGTGAACTTGACCCATCAAAATCAAAGGTAATAGTGCTGCCCACAAGGGCATCCAGCTGAACATCTCCAGGTAGCCATAGAGAAATAAACTCTGTTGGTAATTTTGCCCCTTTTGCTTTTAGCCGGAGGACCGCCTCTTCCTTCCAGCCCTGGGCCTCTAGCTGACCTGTAAAGGTGCCATTGCCCACAGCTGCTTCAGCTGTGAGCTCAAGAGTTTGATTTTTTCCATTTCCCTCAAAAGAAAAGGCAAGATCTTTAATTGTATGTTCTTTGAAGGCAAGCTGGGAGATTTTCCCTTTCCCTTGAAGTCGCAGTTTGTGGAGATCTGACATAGCCAGCGGAATAGAGCAGGGGTTTATTTGAACATCTATGTCTGCTGGAGCTGTCAGGACCAGGCAATCCTTCAGGAAGGGCTTCTAGGTGGTATGTAAAAGCAACAGGATCTTTGATGGTAAAGAAGCCTTCTTTTGGGTTGAGCTTACCTCCCACTGAAATATCTACGTGTTTGTTCTGTAAGGTCAAAGCAATTTCTTTTATCGATCTGCACTGGATAACCAGGTGCAGGGGATCTGTGGGAGGCAAGCTGAGTGTAAGATCAGCATTTAGCGAAATATCTTCCCAACAGGGAGGAATTTCAAGAGCAGAAAGAGTCCCTTTCACATCTCCTGTGAAAGTTGCTGGCTTTAAAAGGGCAACTCCTTCTTTCCAAGCAAATAACAGCTCCTTACAAGAGATCTGTTTTGAGTGTATGCTTCCTGTAAAAATCCCTTTTTGGAAATTGTCTGTAGAAAGAGATACCACGGCCGGCTCAATTGTCGCGTTATCTAAAATCAATTCTGAGGTTCTTAATTCTGCTTGGAAGCCAAAAGCATTTTGGTTGGCAATAGGAAGAAGGAAATGGTTGATTTTTAAAAGAGCTGTGACATCTTGCTTAGCAGTCATGCCCGTGAGCTTGTGCAATGCTTTAGGAGAAAGAGTCCATGTTAAAAGCGCCGGAGTATGTGAGAGATGTCCGTTTGACTTGCATCTGTACGCGCATATGCAGAAAACTGGGAAGAAGATGCATCAATATCAAGCGCAAGCGTCTTTGCAGAACTCTTTAGCTTCAAGTCTGCAGATAGAGACTCTCCCATAAGATCAATAAATACCCCTTCCATCTGTGGCTCAAATACAGACGCAATTTGATCAAGGCTACGCATAGGAAAGTTGTGCAAACGGGCCTCAAGTGATATATCTTGCCAAGCTGTCCCAATATGACTCATCGCACCTGTTATATTAACAGTTCCCGCAAAGTCTTTTTCTGTAATTTGGCATACCGTTTCCATTTGAAGTTCATCTAGTTGTAGGCGAGTCGCATGCATATCTAGCTTTTCAAATTTGAGAGGAGCAAGCTTTTCACTTAAAAAAGTTACATTTCCTTGCTCTATATCAATTTCACCCCGGTACTTAATCCAATCGAAGAAATTCACTTTAAACAATGGTTGGTAAGCAAGCTTTGTTTCTTTTTGTATCCTTTCCTTTTTGCTAGGCATAGAAATAAAGCCCATAGGCTCTGGAAGAGGAAGAGCAGGCTCCTTGCTTTTTTTTGCAACAAGCGTGACCTCAGGCATTTTTAGGACCATGTGGCCGATATCATGCTGAAAGAGGATGTGACTTAAAGAGGCGTCTATTTCAATCTGTGGGCAGGAAAGGCGAAGCTTTCCGCTCGAATCTCTCCACTCAATGTTTTCAATCCGCTGCTTCCCCATCCAACCAATCTCAAGTTCCCCTATTTTTAAAGAGCTCTGAGAGACATAATTGAATGCTTGGATAAATTTTTCTTTACCCCATTCCGTAGATAGTATCGAAGGAACTAGCCCTAGAACAAGAAAGAGCAACAAACAAGATGTGAAAAGAAAACCAAATAAAATCTTCATCCATAGCCCCGGATAAGGCTTAGTTGCCCTACCATCCCTTATTTGTATATGGAAGAAGATTAAGAATCAATATTCTTAGGTTTGATGACTTTTGTATTTATCCCAAAACTCTTTTGTTGAACTATCAATAGCATCGTAATGACCGGATCCATCATATAGGATAACGGGAATATTTTTGCGGAAAAGTGCTGTCATTGATAGTATGTTGTTGGTTACCCGTGAAAGTATTACCTTGACTCTCTTTTGTTACTACAAGCAAAGATTTTCCTTGAAAATATTTTTGGTTAAGATATGCTTCAGCATATCCTCCGAGAGAAGGGCGTGTTGCTGTTCCGTCAAGGTTGTGTGAAATGTATTTTGCGTATGCATCAAGCAAGGTATTCCATTGCTCTGTTGTGCGATTTAGTGTGATATTCTCATCTGCGCATAGAAAATCTAAGCCTTCTGCATTTTCTGAAAAAAGATAAGAGTGGGGCTCTTGTGTTTGAATATTCTTTTCCACTGCAAATATTCTAGCGTCCAAGATGTCTTGAAGGATCAGACGTTTATCTCTATCACTTAAGCTTCTTTTGTTATTTATTTTATCTATCATTTCTCTTCTGATTTGTTGGGCTGTTAGAGCTTCATGTTCTGCTTTTTTTGTAATATGGTATAGGGCCGCTTCTAAAAGGCAGTCCCCATTAGGTGGAACCTTTACAATATAAGGATCAGCGGGAGCAGCAGCTACGCTCAATGTTGTTTTAGAAGGCTGAGTTTTTTTTCCACTTCCCGGTTGGTTAAGAAACTTAGCAATTTTAATAGCAGTTAGAAGGTTGTCTATATGTTTTAATAAATCTGGGTGTGTTGTAAAAAAGGTTTTACATGTGTCCGTTAGAATTTCACTTCCGTTTTGATAAATCTGTATACTACCTACCTTATCTAAGTCAATGACCAGTTCAAATCCTTTTGATAATTTTTCTTTTCCTTCTGGGGTTTTTGCTAATTCTGTAAGAATAGGGCTCAGTTGCTCAAGTATATCTGGGCTTATAACGACTACTTTACCATTCATTTTTATGGTAAATTCCATCTCAATGTCGTTGATCGTAGATAGTTTCTGCATCTTTTCTAGCTTTTTTTCTCAGTTGCTTGCATAGCAGCAGCCTTTAAAGAAGCATCACTATCTGCGGTTAAAGGAGCAGGACTCGATGGTCTGCTGCTGGGAGGGCTTGAAGCGCTTGTACTTGGTGTAGGGGAGTTCCTACCAGCAGAGGCTTCAGCTTCTGAGTCTTGGGAGGTATGAAGTGCAGCATCAATATTTCTAGTACTGGGGGCTGTAGTTCGATTGAATACATTTCGAACAACCTGACCTATTCTTGAAAAGAGCCCTTGCTGATCCTGTGAGGGCTTTGGAGTCTCATTAGGAGGCCCAGAGGAAGAAGGGCTGCTACCTATGGAATTCATAAAACACTCCTTTTAAATATTTATTACCATTTTATAAGATTTGAATAATAAAATCAAGTGCCTGCCATCGGTGGTTTTCACATCTTTTTGATTTTAAGTTAATTACAGATAAAATCTGCAACACCGATAGTCAGATTTTTTTGTTTGTAATGTGTTCAAAATGAGAGAGTTATTCTACGGTCACTGATTTTGCTAGATTACGGGGTTGGTCGATGTCAGTGCCTCTTTCTTTGGCCATGTAATAAGCGACGAGCTGGAGGGCAACAGAAAAGGGGATGCTGGCTAGTTCATCGCAAATAGGGGGTAGGTAGAAGACATCGTCTGCGATCCTTTCAATTTCCCGAGAACCTTCAAAAGCAAAGGCTAGGATCGGGGTGCCTCTGGATTTGACTTCTGTGAGATTGCTAAGGGTTTTTTCATACGTTTTTTGATTGCCACAGAGCCCGATGATCGCAAGTTCGGGGCTTGCTAGGGCAATAGGGCCGTGTTTCATCTCGCCGGCTGGGTAGCCAATCGCGTTGAGGTAGGAGATTTCTTTTAGTTTAAGGGCCGCTTCTAGACTCGTGATATGCATGTGATTTCTGCCAAGAAAAAGAAGTTCTCAAAATGGGCATATTTTTTAGCAAGCGCTTCAATAGTGTCGCTTTGGGCTAGTATTTCTTCGATAACTTTAGGAAGAGAGCGCAGCTCGTTGAGGAAAGCTTGTCCATCTTCCTTGCTAATATGGTGGAGTCTTCCCATGAGAAGCGCAAAAAGAGAAAGAACGGTGATTTGAGAAGTAAAGGCTTTTGTGGAGCAGACGCTAATTTCAGGACCCGCTCTTCAAAGAGAACAGAATCAACTTCTCTTGCTAAGGTGGAATTTACGCACGTTGCAAATGCCAATGACTTTAGCCCCTTTTCTTTGGACTTCGCGAACAGCTGCAATCGTGTCAAGAGTCTCACCCGACTGAGAGATCGCAATCACAAGCGTATCTTCTGTAATGATGGGATTTTTATACCTAAATTCCGAAGCAATTTCTGCTTGTGCAGGGATTCTTGCTTTCTCTTCCAGAAGTAGCGCTCCAATGCTTGCCGCATGCCAAGACGTACCGCAGCCTAAAATGACAATTCGCTTCACAGCCAGAAGCTCCTGCGGTGTAAAATTGAAATTCTCAAATTCAACCGTTCCAAACTCTTCAATGAAGCGGTTGTGGAGCGCTTGCTGTATTGTTTTAGGTTGTTCGAAGATTTCTTTCTGCATGAAATGATCAAAAGATCCCTTGCTTTGGGTTTCATTGTCTAGGATCATGCGCTCGGTTGTTTTGACAACAGGATGGTGGCTTTCATCGAAGATTTCAACAGAGGTTGATTTAATGAGGGCAATTTCATCATTTCTTAAGAAAATAAGATCGAGATCAGGGAGATGGAATGCATTTGGATCGGAGGAGATGTAGGTTTCTTGTTTGCGCTGATGTTGCGCGATGATCAGGGGGTTTTCTCTTGCGGCAGCTACAATGATATCAGGATGGCTTTTATGAATAACGGCAAGGGCCCAAAATCCGTGCATCAAAGAAAGAGCTTTCCGTACAGACGTGAGTAGGTCACCTTCGTAGAAATAAGCAATCAATTTAGCAATCACTTCTGTATCTGTATCGGTCTCAAAAGAGATTTCATAGCTTTTCAACATATCGCGAAGGCTATTGTGGTTTTCGATGATGCCATTATGGACGACGGCGATATTGAACTTCTCATCGAAGTGAGGATGGGCATTTTCATAGGAGGGCTTGCCGTGCGTTGCCCAGCGGGTGTGGCCAATTGCAAGGCCTAGGTGAGCAGGAGGGCGGCTGTTCCAGGCAGTTGTTAGCGCATCGATCGTGCCGACTTGTTTGCAGAAGTGGAGCTGTCCATCATCGATCCCAATCCCTGCAACTCCTGCAGAGTCGTATCCTCGATATTGAAGCTTCTTTAACCCTAAAAAGCAATTTTCGGCTGAATTCTAGGCCCTACATACCCAAATATTCCACACATGTGCTATACCCTAAAATTATGGTAAACATCGTCAAATAGTCTGCAATTTTAAATTTATTTATTGACGACTTATCTGAACTGGATCATAGCATAAAATCTTGCTGTAGGGAATGTAAAAAAAGCATGACGCACAAACTTTCTAAAAAAGTCAAGGAATCAGCTGTGGACAACCACACATATAAAATTTTCCCTAATGATTTAAATCATTATGGAACGGCTTTTGGAGGGATGATCATGGCAATTTGTGACAGGATTGCTCTTGTAGTCGCAGAAAGGCATAGCCAAAAGACTTGCGTTACAGCCTCTGTTGACTCGATGCATTTTCTAAGACCTGCTGGAGAAGGAGACGTGCTTCTTTTCCACGCAGCAATCAATCGCTCCTGGAGAAGCTCTATGGAGATCGGCATCCGTGTAGAGGCAGAAAGGTTTGAAACCGGAGAAAAAAGGCATATTATCTCTGCCTATTTTACATTCATCGCTCTAGATGAAAATAAGAAACCAACAGAGGTTCCCTCTGTTACCCCTGAGACCCCCTAGAGAAAAGACGCTACGAGGAAGCAGGCAATCGCAGGGAAAGGCGTATAAAGGATGCGGAGTTTAGGAATAAGAAAAGAAGTGGAGGATGAGAGATTAAAAAAATATTTGAAAAGCTCATCTACGGAAGTTTGCAAGCTAATATAGCCAAAAAAAGAGGGAATTCCGCCCTGCTTCTATTTTCCATTTTAGCATGGCCCCCTGTGCTTGTTTTATCAGAGATCCATTCTTCAATGATCTCTATCGTAAAGCCGGCTTCTTGCAGCCAGCGGGTGTAATCGGAGAGGGGGTGGTGGAAGGACCAGGTTTCTTGGGAATCATGTTGCTTGCCTGGGTGGGTTTGGATAGGGATTTTAAGCGGAGAAAGGTAGCGGTCAATACGGCGGTATTGAAGTTTTTTTGGTTCATCGACACCCCAGCTGGATTGGCGAGGTATTCGAAAACAGGGGTGGTTCAGGACGATAAGGAGCTTCCCTTGAGGCTTTAATAGCAGGTGGGCGTTTTTCAAGACAAGATCAGGCTTTTCGATATTTTGCAGTGCTAGGATAATTGTCGCATGGGAAAAGTCTTTTTCAGGGGTTTTGATCTCTTTTGTGACATCACCAAGAAGAAAGGCATGCGAGTGAGAGTATCCTTTGCTTGCTTGATGAGGGAATGAGAGGCATCGATTCCAAGGTATCCTACTTGAGGGGGTAACTGCCTTGCTAGCACGCCTTGCCCGCAGGCAAGATCCAGGAGCTTATCTCCTTTTTAAATTTTAGCAGATTGAGGGTTTTGGGAAAAATAACACTTTGATGGTAGTAGTGTCCTCTTTCGCCAACTGTTTTATCATACCAGCTATGAGAGTTTTCCCAAGATGTTTCCATTAAAATTTATCTCACGAACATTTTTTTGACCACAGGATAACAAATGGGACAACACAAATCAAGGTCAGACCGATTGCAAGAAAGGTGATATAGAAGGTTGCATTTCCTGTGGGTATTTGAGCAGGGGGTAAAAAACTAACAATAATGGCAAAAAGAGAGCTTAGGATGCCCAGGGTCCCCACTACCCACATCCCTAGATTCCCTCCAGGAACCCTGTAGGCTCTGGGTGTGCTAGCTCTTGTGTAGCGCAGCCTGATAGCCGCTGCAAAAAGGAGAAGATACATCACAAGATAGGCTTGAGCAACAAGAGCTGTCAAAATCCAAAAAGCGCTATCGACTGTTGGCATAAAAATGAATAAAAGAGAGAGGATGGTCATGATGATCGCTTGCGCAATTAAAAGGTTCACAGGCATGTTACGCTTGTTTAGTTTGCGGAAAAAAGGAGGAGATCTCCTCCTTCTGCAGCTGCTAAAAGGCCTCTACTGGGCCCTGCTGTCCATGTGCTTAGAGAGGCAAGAGCTCCTATGACAATTAGAACAGCTACAAGAGGAACAAGCGCTGAGAGGTGGTAAGCTTCAAAGAGCGCGTAAATAGCTTGCATAGAGCCTGCCATTAAACTGATCTCTTTTGGGCACAACAGCACTGATTGCTAAAACTCCCAAAATGGAAGAGCCAATAATGAGTAAGGCGGAAATTAATATTGCCTTAGGATAATTCTTTTGTGGGTTTTCAACGTCTTTTGCATGAACAGCTGTCATCTCTATCCCACAAAGGGCAAGTATTAAGCCAGCAAAGAAGACAAGATGCTCAAGACTGGAAAAGTTAGGAAGTACATGGGCTCTATCTAGAGGGATTTGTAAGGGTTTTCCTTGAAAATACCACAAAGCTCCTAGCACGATGATAATAAGTCCCGGGAGGAAATTGCCAGCAATAACCCCAAAAGAGCTAATCCATCCCGATATGTGCATCCCTCGTAAATTTACGCAAGTAATGACCCAAAACACGGGGACAATAATAGAAATCATGTAGAACTTATTGTAGATAAGAGCAGGATTAATGAGGTATGCAATTGAGCCCGCAATAAAAGATAAAATCGTTGGATACCAAACCACATTTTGTATCCATAGAAGCCATATCGATAGAAAACCCATCTTGCGTCCAAAGGCTTCTTTCACCCATACATAGACTCCTCCAATTTTTGGCCAGCCTGTAGCAAGCTCTGCTGAAACAAGCGCTGTAGGTATAAAAAATACCACCGTTGCCAAAAGGAATAGGAACAGGGAGGAAAAGCCATATTCAGCGACTGTGGGCCAATTTTTTAACCCCCCAATAGCCGCTACTGTCATCATGGCAAGCATAAAAGTGCTTAATGATTTTCTGAACATAAAATTCCCACTTTATTTTTGAATCTAATTGAAAAGAGAGATTTGTTGCCATTTTTTCTCTTCCCCGTAATGTGGAAAAAATATGATCAACGATCTTTCTATAAAAGCTGTTGCAAAGAGTTCTTTTGGCACAGATGGATGTAAGCCTCTATATGAAAGTTACTGTTTTTCCCAAATTCCTCATACAATTTTACGTCTTTTGAAAGGAGAAAAAGGGGGCTGCCCCTAGATTGCACGGGAGATGACTCTTATGATGCGGTAATTCTTTTACTGATAGATGGATTTGGATGGCAATTTTTACAAAAGAATACCGATAGATATCCCTTTCTACAACGGTTTGTAAAAGAGGGGATTGTTTCTAAGATCACCTCTCAGTTTCCTTCTACAACAGCTGCACATGTGACATGTCTAAATACAGGTCTTGAAGTAGGGCAGAGCGGTGTCTATGAATGGTTTTATTATGAACCGATTTTAGATCAGATGATTTCACCCTTACTCTTTTCTTTTGCAGGAGATAAAGAGATAGGAACATTATCAAAAATAGGGGCATCTCCTGAAGATATCTATCCCCGTGCCACTTTTTACCAGACATTAAAAAAAGCGGGCGTTTCTTCTTCTGTTTTCCAACAGAAGCACATTGCGACATCTCCTTATTCCTCTGTTTTATTCCAGGGAGCAGAAAATCATCCATACAATGATTTTAGCTCGGGACTTGCCTCTCTAGCTGAAGCTATTGGAAAGGGGGGTATTTTTATCTCTATTTTGGAGATATCGATGCACAGGCTCACCGCCATGGATTAGAGTCAGAGGAGGTTAGAAAAGCGATGGATTTCTGTTTCCAGAATTTGGAGAATGTATTTTTAAAAAAGCTCAATAAAAATGGTAAAAAAACAGCACTTATTCTTGTAGCAGATCACGGAATGACAGCCATCGATCCGAGCACGACCTTTTACCTTAATGAGAAAATTCCTAATCTGAGTTCTTATATCTGTAAAAATAAAGAAGGGCAGCTTCTTGTTCCTGCAGGCTCTTGCCGCGATTTTTTATACATGCCGAAGAATTAAAGAAGGAGGAGTGCAGAGCCCTTCTTACGGAAGCTCTTAAGGGGGTTGCTACTGTCTATAAGACATCAGAGTTGATTAAAGCAGGGTTATTTGGAAAAGCCCTACCCTCTGAGCGATTTCTAGAGAGGGTAGGGAATCTCGTGATTTTGCCTTTTAAGAACCAATCTGTTTGGTGGTACCAAAAGCGGCGTTTCGAGCAAAAGTTTTATGCCATGCACGGCGGCCTGTCTAGGGAAGAGATGGAGACGATCTTTCTCTTCCAAGAAATCTAATTCTTTGATTTCTTTTTTCTGCTTTGGCCAGTCTTTTCTCTTTGAGGCTCTTTGATGGTTTTTTCTTTCTTCTTTACGGGCGTCTTTAGATTTACTCATATGTTTTACCTTTGTTATTCCGATGGTTCATATACAGGATAAATTTGAAATCCTGATTGTTTAATAGCAAAGATGGCTTGGGCAATAGAGTCCCACTGCGCACCTTTATCGATATGTAAGAGGACTCTTGTCTGCTCTTTGTTGGAAGGAATGAGTCCACTTTTTTGTTGTCTATTTAACTCTGATTGAATCCCCTGAGGGCTTGCAATAAGGAATTCATTGACTTCTGTCATCCATTTGTAATGACCATCTTCTGTAATGCTAATGTTCACAAGGCAAGAGGCTTCATGAGAAGGGGAAATGACCTCTTTTTTGGGCTTCATTGCAACAAGGCTGATGTCGTTGTCAACGAGGTAGGATTTCGTGATAGCCATCGTTGCAAACATTGCAATGATCAAGAACAAAAAGTCAACCATGAAGGCAAGGTTCATGCTAATGCTGCGTTTGAACTCTTCTTCTGGGACTAAATTCATAAATTTTTATTCCTTTAAATCGATCAAATGAGTCAATGTTTTCGCTTCATTTTCAATTAAATTCAACTGTTTGACAAGTTTATACTTTGTCAAGGAGTGGAAAACCATCGCAAGGATGGCCACAAGCAGTCCTCCGACAGTTGTTCCTACAGAAATACCAAGGCCATCGAAGAATGCAGAAATACCTTCTACCGATCGGTTCACATCATAAAAAGCATAGAACATCCCAAGAACTGTTCCGAGAAGTCCAAGCATTGGGGCTATGATAGCAATATCATTGAGTAAGCCGATTTTCTGCCAATGGGCACCTGTTGCTCTTTTTCCTGCAGAGTTAATCGCTTCCATCATGACACTGGTTCCTTGCGTTCTTGAAGATAGGCCAGAGGCTAGCATTTTAAAGATGAGCGAGTTATTTGTTTCGCAGATATTTAGAGCTTCTGGATACTGTTTGTTTGTCAGTTTTTCTCTTAAGATTTTAAGCGTGTTTTTAGGAAGAAGTTGTGATGTTCGTAAAGAAAGCGTTGTGTAGAGCCAAATGAAGAAACTTCCCATTGAAAGAAGGATTAAAAAAGAATAGATCGTAGGGGATCCAGCAAAGACCTTTCCGAAATCAATAACGACGCCTGATGTTTTTGCCGGTGTTTCATTTTCTGTTTCAAAGATCTCTGGCTCTGTGGCCGCTATTTCCTGTTTTTCTAAGGTAATTCCTGCATCACCGGAAGGAGTGTCAATAGAGGTAAGATCTAAAAAATCTTCCTCGTTAACAAGATTTTTATTTTCTACAAAAGCAGGGAGGCTGGTCATTACCATTTTAGGATCTTTTTCTAAAGCAGGCTCCTCTTTAAGGGCAGCCGTTGTAAGTGACGGGGTTTGTTCAGGCCGAAAAAGATCTGCATCAACCTCATCGATTTCAAAAAAAGATTCGATTTTTTGTTGTGCTAAAGTTTCTGTAGGCTCAGGAGTTTGTATCGATTCTGCGGGAAGTTCAAGAGAAAGGAGGTTTAAGCTGGTTTCTTGAGACTCTTCAGCAGAAAGGTAGCTCAAACATAAAGCTAGAAGAAAAATATTTTTCACGTATGCCCTCGAATAACAGTTTTGTCTTAACATACCAAAAATTTCTACTATTGATCAAGATTTTCAATTCAGGTATTCTTATTTCTCTGATGAAAATATGAAGCCAAAAAATTTAAAGTACCCGTTTAGATGGAAGGATAGATGCACTTATTTTGCAGATAAGGTTCTCTACGTTCCCGATTATTACACAGCCTACGGAGAGTGGATCTTTCCCGGATGGAATTTCCTGTTTGAAAATGGCAACCCTGTGAACATCGAGTATTGCTCCGGTAACGGTGCGTGGATTATTGATAAAGCAAGGCAATTTCCTGATCAAAATTGGGTGGCTGTTGAATGGCGATTTGAAAGAGCTCGTAAAATTTGGTCGAAAATGAAAAATGAACATCTTTCCAATTTATTAATTGTTGCAGGAGAAGCGCTCACTTTTACAAAGGAGTATATCCCGAATCACTCCATCGCAGGGGTGTATGTCAATTTTCCTGATCCCTGGCCCAAAGAAAGACATGCTAAAAACCGCCTTTTCCAAGCACCCTTTATCGATCAACTATCTCGTGTTTTACAGCCTACAGGAAAAATCATCGTTGCAACAGATGATGAAGGGTATTCAACACAGATTGGAGAAACAATTGCGCAAAACAATTTTTTCACTCCCAATTTTGCCTATCCCTATTACATTATTGATTGGCCAGGGTATGGAGATTCTTACTTCGATGCTCTTTGGAGATCACAAGGGAAAAACATCCATTATTTTCAATTTGAGCGCATATGAATTCTATTAGTCTAGAGGCTTCTTTAGATTCTGATCTGAATTGGATTGGCCCAAGAGAACTTGCTATCCAATCAGAAGGGCCTATTTTGTGGGAATTCGATTTTGGCTTTCCTATTAAAAATATTTCACTTAACGATGCGGGTGTCTTTTTTTCTTATACACTGGCTATTGAACAGTTTGTTAAAACCCTTTACCTGGAGTTCAAAGAAAGAAGTGTTGGGGTTGTTTTATATAGAGGATCTCCAGATGTCTTTTTGCGCGTATTGGTCACAGAAGAGGGAGACCAAGATTTGATGGCTGCTTCTATGTTTGCAGAATATTTTCACAGGCTCGCCTCGTTCCTTCCTGAAGAGATAAAACCTTTTTGCCTTTTTGAAGGCCCCCATTCCTTTTCTAGAGCCCGTCTCTTACAGCTAACTTCTAAAGATAGATTTTGGCACTTAGAACTTTCTTTACAAGAACCTGAACAGTATCCCAAAGGCGTACTTCTACCTGAAGATAATTTTTTAATACCCTCTGTAGAGGCTTCTTTAGAAAAGCTACTCTCTTATTTAGAAGGACAAAAGTATAGAGTGATTCCAGAAGCGCGCCTTTTAGAGCTGTGGCATGGACTAGATCAATTAATAATTGTAGATGGATCCGTTAGCCCCCAAGGAAGAAGAAAGATTATGGGGTTTTTAGCAACAGGAGGAGAGGTTATAAGGTTCGGAGCAGAGGGATTTGAACCCCCGACCCACTGCTCCCAAAGCAGTTGCGCTAGCCAAACTGCGCTATGCTCCGAACGGGACCGATTCTAATCGCAAACCCGTTTTTAAAACAACGTTTTATTTATGAGGTAATTGCAAAACTCAGGTTCAGTCGAAGAACCCTGAGTTTTGCAACTACCTCTATTTTTAGATCTCGCTTAAAAATAGTGATTTCGCTATACCATGTTGAAATGGCGTTTTCAAAATATCCTTCTTACTTGAAACTTCTTAAACTTGCAGAAAGCAAAGTAGATCTACGCTCTGCGCTTACCCCCCAGCGTGTAAAGGCTTGTTTAGTTAAATCGTTAGGGCTCAAGTTGTTTTTTGCAACAGAGCGTGTATCGGATGAGATCTTAGAGACTCTCTGTGAGCTTGCTCAGGATGCTAAGGCAGTTCAAAAAATGGCTGCTATGCAGGCAGGAGAAAAGGTGAACGCCATTCAAGGGTATACTTCTGAGAATCGGCCTGCTTTGCACACGGCTATGAGAGATTTTTTTGATCATCCTCAAGCTAGTTCAGATGCTAAACAAGCGTCTGCTTTAGCCCTGCAAGAAATTGAGAAGCTACAAAAATTCCTTCCCAAGATGGATCACTTTACAACGCTTGTCCAGATTGGAATTGGGGGGTCATCCCTTGGTCCTGAAGCAATTTGTGATAGTTTGGGGGCTTTCCATAGGCAAGAAAAAAAGCTTTTTTTGTTTCTAACGTTGACCCTGATGAGCTTTCTTCTGTTCTTAAAAACCTTGATCTTTCCAAGACGGGTGTGATTGTGGTGTCTAAATCTGGCTCTACCTTAGAAACCATGACCAATGAAACTTTGCAAGAGACCTGTTTAAAAAAGCAGGTCTTAAACCGGAAAAACATTTTATGGCAGTTACGCAAAAAGGAAGTCCTATGGACGATCCTTCCCAGTATTTGGCCTCATTTTATATGTGGGACTATATTGGAGGAAGGTATTCGGTAACGTCTATGGTCGGGGGTGTTGTAATTGCTTTTCTTGTTGGGATCGATCACTTTATGGAGTTTTTAAAAGGCGCTCATGCAATGGACAGACATGCCCTTACACCCGACCCTATGCAGAATCTTCCACTGCTATCGGCGCTATTAGGGATTTGGAATAGAGACTTTTTGTGTTATCCGACAGTTGCCATCATTCCCTATTCCTACGCTTTACGAAGATTTCCTGCCCATCTCCAGCAGCTTGATATGGAATCCAATGGCAAACGGATTGATAAACAAGGTCACCCTGTAGATTTTGAAACAGGTCCCATCATCTGGGGAGAGCCAGGAACAAATGGGCAACACTCCTTTTTCAGCTGCTCCACCAGGGAACGACAACAGTTCCTTTAGAGATCATCGCCTTTATGCGTTCACAAAATGGGCAGGATATCGAAGTTGAAAACACGCTTTGCCAAGAAAAGCTTCTTTCTAATCTAATTGCTCAGTCGATTGCTCTTGCGCAAGGAGAAAATGATAACCCTAACAAAGTTTTTCCAGGCAACCGTCCCAGTCGCATCTTGCTAGGCAATCGCTTAGATCCCCATACGATGGGGCTCTTGCTTGCCTATTATGAACATAAAGTGGCTTTTCAGGGCTTTATCTGGAACATCAACTCTTTTGATCAAGAAGGGGTGCAACTCGGAAAAGTGCTTGCTCTTAAGATGATGGCCCAGTTCTCCGAGCAGAAAAGCTCTCCTCAAGATTATCCTCTTGGAGCAGCTTACCTTGCAGAATTCACCTCATGATAGATCTCTCCTTTGTTAACATGTAAGGAAAAATACTTTTCTTTTTCCAGGTTGTAGGGAGAGGTTACGAAAACTTGTCCAAATTGAGTGATGCGAGAGGAGTAGATCATTTCTTATATCATCAAGGTGGACGCCAAAGTCATCGATGCTGAGCAGTGGGGGCGTTGTATTGACATGATTGAAGTGGGCCCACTCTCCAAGTCGGAGGGCAATGACGGCGCATCTTTTTTGTCCTTGGCTTGAGAAGGCTTTGGCATCTTTTTGATTGATGAGCATCAGCATATCATCTCTGTGGGGACCAGAGAGTGTAATTCCCAAGATAAGCTCTTTAGCGCGCGATTGTTGATAATTATCTGTTAGAGAGGGGAGATAGGTTAGATCAAGCGTATCTTGATTGCGGGATATCCACTGCATTGTCTCAGCTGTCGGAGCTTTAAGCAATTCTATTAACTCTGCGCGCTTTTGATGGATATAGGAAGAGGATTGTAACAGAATTTCTTCCCAGCTTTCGATTCCCTTTAAACTCTGTTGTTTTAAAAGACAGTTGCGCTGCTTGAGCGCTTTGACATACCGGCCAAGGTGATAAACATAGAGTGGATCTATCTGGCCCAGGTGGATATCTAGAAAGCGCCTTCTTTCGCTGGGTGAGCCCACAACCAGTTCAACATCTTCAGGGGCAAGTAAAACTGTCGGAAGGAGCCCCAGTAGATTTGTGAAGTGGGGGTAAGAGGTGTTGTTGTATTCCATTTTTTTATAGAGCCATCAAAAGAAAGAGAGACTGTTTGAGAGATCCCGTCTTTTACAAAGTGGGCTTGTAGGTGAAAAAAGAGGCTCCTTCACGTACAATCTCAGATAGATGGGTTGTACGAAAAGATTTACCTGTGCTCAAAAGGTAGAGAGCTTCAAGAAGATTTGTTTTTCCTTGGGCATTCTCTCCTTGGATAAAATTGATATGCGGGCTAAAGGAGACCTCTGCTTCTTCATAATTACGGAAATTGTGAAGGTAAAGGGATAGCAGGTGGTCAGGCATCTAATCTCATCGGCATAATGACAAACTGGGCTTCCGTCGAGTCTGTGATTAAGCCGGGATTAAAGGAGTCTGTCAAAGTTAATTGGACAATTTCGTCTTTGCTGTGCCGCAAGACATCGATGAATGAAAGGGGATTAAAGGCTACTTGGAGCTGAGGTCCTGCATAGTTAACAGCCATGGTGGCCTTCCCTTCCCCAATGTCATTGCTAATTGCAGATAAGTTTAGCTCTCCAGGAGAAAATGAGAAACGCACAGCGCTGCTAGGCTCTGCAATAAAGAGAGAGACTTGACGCAGGAGAGAGATTAATTCTTCTCTGTGTAATGAGATGGGTTCTTCAGATTTTTGTGGGATGACTCGCTCAACATCGGGGTATTTGCCAAAGAGCAGCTTAGAGATCAAAATGATAGATCCTACTTCAATTGAGACTTTGTCTGACATGAGTGTGAGTGTAGAGCTCTCTTCTTCTTTATCGAGTAGCTTGATGATCTCTTCTACAGCTTTTAAAGGGAGAATATGAGAGGAGCTGGTTGTCTCTGGTTGTATGATGGCCATGCGCAGCTTAGCAAGGCGCTTCCCGTCTGTTCCTACAAAGGTTCCGGTTGCATTGGCGTTCTGAAATAAAATACCGTTTAAGACTTGGCGGTTGTCATCGCGGGCGGCTGCAAATGAGCTTCTTGTGAGCATCTCTTTGAGTGTTTTGTTATCAATAGAAAACCGCGTTCCAGAAGACAGATCAGGGAATGTCGGAAACTCCTGCGTGTTCATTCCACTCATTTTAAAATGGGAAGTGCCTGCTGTGATAAACGCTCCATCCGCTGCCTGGCAGTGTACTTCAACTTGTGGGGCTGTGACTTCTCGAATGAGCTGGAAAAACTTTTTGGCAGGTAGAGCAATCGATCCTTCTTCCTCAATCTCTGCTTGTATAAAGGCGCGTATACTGGTTGTAAGATCGGTTGCGCTAATGACAATCTGCCCGTTTTTTGCTTCGATTAAGATATGGCCTAGAATGGGAGGTGTTGGTTTTGTTGGAACGATAGTCTGTACTTTTCCAATGAGAGAAACAAGCTCTAGACGGGGAATAGTAAATTTCATAAGGCACACCTTTTAGATGGGAGCATACTGAAAAAAAAAGAAGGTGTCAATCTGATCTACATTTCTGGTAAAAACTGCCTGATAAATTCTGGTAGAAGGTTTGTGAAATCTGGCAGAGATCCCGTAATCATAGGAACGCATTTATCAGCGAGGGAAGGCATTTATCAGCGAGGGTAAGTGGGACGGAAAGATGAACTGGTATCCATCTCGATTCGGTAACGTTATGGGGTGGAATAAAAAACCGAGGAACTAATCGGAATAGATCAGCGCATTGGTAGGGTTGTGAAAAGGTGTGTGTATGAAAAATACGTACTCTAACTGGTACGGGTGGTGGTAAATCTTTCGAGATAATAGCCCCATAAACAAGCTCAATTGAGCCGATGGAATCTTCAAAAACCCTGTTTGGTTGATCCAGTGAGGGCAATACGTGCTCAAAATATTCTTTTTCATACCATTAAACCCAAGGAAGTATCTATACCAACGGCTCTCTTCAAATATATTTATAGAATAGTCATAGATAGATTCTATCTTTCGTATGAGAGCTTCTGTGGTAAGTCCGCTGGTGTTTACTTCAAAAGTAGTCTCTACTTTTTTAATAGGTACCGCAAAATATTTTTCACTGAGCTCGCGGTAGATGGGCTCTACGTTATTATAGTAAGAAATTTCTTGAAATAGGTAGTCGAAAGTATGCTTAATATGAATGGTTCTATATTGAGCAGTTTTACATGTGGTAACTGCATGAATCAACGCGTTTAGCAAAAGTTGATAGCGGGCTGTTTTATCTTTTTGTGTAGATTGTTTTGTTATATAAGCAAGGTAAACATCTAAAATTGTGCGGATAAAAAAGAGCCCTGTATTTAGATTTTCTAAGAACGGTTTTGCCCAGAAGGCTACTAGGTTATCCATGGATTCTTCGGCAATGACTTGAATAGTGTTTTTTGGAATGGCGGTCTTGCTTAAAAGATCCATCAGATTAACATTAGGAACTAGTAGGCGATTTGCTCCCTTTACAAAAAGGAATCCTAAAGCAATGAGAGCGACACTTTTTACTGCCAAGTCAATATAAAAGGGAGTCTTATCCTCAGTGCCTTCTCTTTCAAGCAGTTCCTTGCGGATCTTCCATGCCACATAGAGTGTGTTGTAGCTATCTAAAAAAAGAGTGCTTTGCGGGCGACTCGAGAGGTGTTTTCTCCTAAAGAGGGAAGGTAGGGATTTACATATTCAAGTGCAAGTCTTCCTGCAGCATATATAGTTGAATAAGGGCTTACATGGCTAATCATTGTTTTTTAGATTCCTCTCTTTAATCAGACGAAGGAGCGTAAGTGCACACTTACTAAGCTCCTCTACTTCTGACAAGGCGGCCGCATCTTTTCCTGGATGTTTATCAGGGTGTAGGGCAAGAACGTATTCTTTTCGTATAGCAGCAAAAGCTTCGTGGGGTGTTGTGTTAGTTAATCCAAAGATCTTTAGGGATGATTGGATCCTATCAGGCATATTATTCATCGCGCAGAATTTATTTCGAGCAACAGCATCTTTAAATTTTTCGAAAAGGGTAGCGTTTTGAGATATTGGAGGTGAATCAGGATTCACCGGGTTTATATTTACTTGCTCCCAGAGGAAATTACCTTCAGAGGGGTTAGTTCCTTGTGCAAAACTAAAGAAGAGTCTTGTATAGTCAGCCTGTTCAATATAGGAAGGGTCTTTTGAGGGGATAAATTTGTTGGAGGGCTCTTTCATTGCTGCTTTAAACCAAGCTAGTAAGATCCCGTCTTCGACTGTGAGCTTTTGAGCTTCTTCAAACATTTTTCGTGAGTATTCGATACGTATTTGTAAAGCCCTTAGTTGGGTTATTATTAAGAGAAGATTAGCATGAGCAGCACTAGCAATTAATTGTAGTCCAGCATTTTGAGTAAGCTGAGTTTCTAACTGGTCTGCAATATTATTTCCATTGAAAGGATATGTGAACTGAATTTTTTATCATCTGTAAGAGCTTGATTACATTTGTTAACAGCCTCGATAAGCTCCAATTCAGCATTAAAAACGGCATACAAAAGAGTCTTCCAGTTAGGACATTCAGGACTAAGCTCAGCTAGCTTGTCTTGAGTTGAGAAATGGAGAGGCCCCTTATTTGCAGACACAAGTCCCTAGGTGTTTTCTAAGGAATAAAGATAAATACATTCCTACTCTATATTTATCTTCTACAAACAGGGAAGGTGCTATATTAGGTTGCTGGATACTAAAGAATGCTAAAGCGCTAACTATTGCCACTGTCATAGACAAAGCAAAAGAAAAAGCGGAAGGTATGGGCTTTAGGTAACATTTTCCCATGAAGGAAGTCACCCTTGCAAAATGTAGAGCGCAAACAGTATGTTCTATCATAGCTTTTGTAAGGTAAGTTCCCGCTACAGCACAAAATAAGTCTGTAAAAAAAGCAAAGGCATACTCTCGTGTTTTTTCTAATTCATGCTTTTGATTCCTCAGATCTGCTAAGTAAGACTTGACAAACGAACCAACCGTCAAAAGTCCATTGACAACTACTCCTAAGCGAGAGGCAGTCAGCGTTACTGCAGAGCTGTAAACTATCTGAAGGGGTGCCAGTAAATGCAGGCGGCTTAACAAAGACCAGTAACTGGTGTTTCTGGGGTTCATGTAAGGGTTTATAGTGCTATCTCGAAGAGCCGCTATGACCGAATCTCTGTGTTCAATAGAACACTTATTAAACCCAGTTGGATGCAAAAAATCCAACGCATAGGGATTAAATAAAGCACGTCCTGTAAAACTACGAACATTTTCCATGGAACTATATTATCATGTTGTAATGCAATTTGTCTAATTAAAGATGTTTTTGTATCTTAATTTTATATTTGAAAAATATAGGACTGAAATAAATATTTTCTTAATTTCGAGATGGGCCATATTTCTATTTACAGGATTGATTTGATGGCTTACAATGTTATTGTTTTACATTAAAAAGGTAGATATTATGCTAGTTGTAGACATCAATAGTATTAAAAAATTCTTACAAGGAGTTAATTCATCACAATCGTTAAAGCCTCTGGATCAACATGAGAGACGGATATTAAATTTAGGAATTCAAGCGTTGCGTCTTTAGCCACGTCTCTACAGATCTCCAAAGTTCTTGGGGCTTAATAAAAAGCAAAATCTCATTAAATCCAAACCTAGGGCATAGTCATTGGATGGTTAGAATATGGAAAGGATTTTTGAATTTAATAGGTTGGAGAATTTCTTCTGCTTCCCTCTTTGCTAGTATTCGTTCAATGCCGACTCAACTAACAAACTTCCCAGAACCTATTTTTTCTGATAAAGATGTTAATGCTGCTTTGAAGAAAATTTATAGTTTCGAATCAACCATAGGTCATCTTTAGTGATGAACAAAAAGCATTCCTTACACAATTGTTACGCAGGAATCCTTCCCTTACTGTAACTATCTGTCAATCAAATGAGCTTACAGCTAATTGGTTTGATCATGTGGATGATCCTATCGTTCAAATTGTGCAGGGCTTGATCAGAGGATTCAGAGGCCCCTTAACTTAACACCTGTTAAAACTCCCATAACACCTGTTAATAGATTATATGCAGGATCTATCTTGGATGGCTTAAATCCTCCTAAAGATATTCAAGTTGTTGTTAACCTAGACCCAGCACGCATTGAGCTTGAGTCAGAAGAAGGGATCGAAGTCTATCAATTCCCTATAGTTGATGCCGATGCGGAACAAATGGGAATGGGAGCTAATGAAGTTGAAAGGTTATTTAAACAGGCAGTTTTTCAAGTGATTGGAAGCTTACAAAAAGGCCGTTCTGTTCTTGTCCATTGCATGGAAGGGAAAAATAGAACGGGAATGGTTGTAGCAACTGTATGTGCTTATTTATTGAAGCAAAATGTTAATACTGCATTTGGAACGTTTATGGATTTAAGAGGAAGAAGTTTATCAGCTAATCCAACCCCCACTTATTGGAGTTTTGCAAGAAACACTTTGGATGAAATGAATAACATAGATATTGCTATGGAAAAATTGCGTGCTTTTGTTCAAACATCTCCTCATAGATCCGCTTTAGATGAAGGAGAGATCCAAAAAAGACTCGGCCAGGATCCTGATCTTCTTAATGCTATCTTGTTTCCATACTCAGATGAGGCTTTCCGTGATGCATGTGCTAGATTAATAGGAAATTCTGCGACTTAAAAACTCGTGGTCTTTTGCGTTGGTCAAATCGTTCATTTTATTAGACCTCTTAATCACCCCTATCTTGTTTCATAGCACGATCAATTGAACGGTTGTGCTCTCTTTTTTGATTGCCGCTCTTTTGTCGTGGCTCTTTTCCCTTTGGCAGTTGCAATGCGCACTTTCACAACGCCATGCTTTAGGTACATGGCCAGGGGGATGACAGTAAGACCTTTTTCTTCAGAGAGAGATTTTAGCTTGGCAATTTCTCGTTTATGCAGGAGAAGCTTGCGCTCCCTTTTCCCTCATGGTTGAAAAGGTTGCCAAATCGGTAGGGGGCTATGCTAGAGTTTTTAAGCCAAGCTTCTCCATGATGAAGAATGACATAAGCGTCTTGGATATTACCACCGTGGTTACGGATTGATTTAATTTCAGTTCCGAGAAGTACAATGCCAGCTTCAAATGTATCTAGGATTTCGTAGTTGTGATAAGCTTTACGATTAGAGACTAAATCTTCAGTCATGCTTATCCAAATAGAGATTGTCCGAAGGGGGTAACAGAGAAGCAATCTTTGTTTTCATATGTTCCAATCGCTACAACCCCTATTTCAAAGAGCCATTCTAAGATGGTTGCTTTGATCAGAAGCGTTTCTTCCGCTGTATATTCAGGCAGTGTGTAGTGCCAGGATTTCCCCGTTTTTTTGAGCGTAATTGTAGTGCGCTCGTTTAAAGGAACTAAAACGCCTTTGATGAAATCATCAAATAACACCCATCCCGAATGTAGAGCCCTTTGAATCGATTTTTCAGCTTCTCTAATGAGTTTTTCATTGGAGAGGTCAGGGGGTAACTGGTGCGTGCAAATGCGGTTTAAAGGGTGACGATATAGAAAAAGAGCTTTACTCTCAAGTCTTAGACTTAACCATTCACCTGCATAGTCAAGGGCTGTAATTTTTTCCTTAGACACTTCGGCAAATTGGAGAATACAGAGCTTTTGGATGACTTGTTTAATATAGGGAAGATGGTTTTCACCGAGCTCTTCACATTGCGATATGAGATGTGCATATCCTCTAGAATTTAACTCTATAGGCCCCTTTTTTATCGCTTCTAGAACGGCTATCATATCTTGGATAAATGAGTGGTCTGCGGGCCTTAGACGTTGTACTTTGGATACATCGACAATCGGTTTTACTTGAGTATTTTTTAAAAAACTTAAATACTCACGCCACTCGTGAAAAGGGGTTACGACTTCTTTAAATTCATCGCCAATTTTTTGGTAGCCAATGCAGCACATAAAGTGGAATTCTAATATCAACATGTACTCTTCGAACTGCGCGGGTGTTAGGCCATATTTTTCAATGAGATCTTTCGAAGCAACCTGCAAGTTGGGGGACCTAAAACATCCTGAGCAATAGCAGAGAGGGAAGCATCTCCAAAGTTAATCTCCATTAAATAGCGTTGGAAAGTTGTTGGTGTTACAAGATATTTTTCAACAATAGAATTAAATATATTATTAGACAGCCTGGGGATTGCATACCATGAGGGAAGGACGTGGATAGGAACTTTTCTAAGAAGCCCCTGAAGGAACTCCATATCTGGTTTGAAGTCATTTTCAAACTTGGGGGCTTGTGACTCAAAATATTTCCGCATCTCTTTATCGACTATAAAAAGCCCATTTTCTGATTTTAATAGACCCGCTTCAACAAGTTTACCCAAGGAAGCTAGGACGTTCTCTTCATTTTCATCAATATTTTTGGAAATTTTTTCGACAGAAACGGTAAGAGAGCTGAAAAGGACTTCTTCTGAGAACGGCAACATCGATAGGGGAAAACTGCGCCATCAGCAGGCGGTTGTCAATATCCTTTTTGTAGTTATAGTCACTGAGGGAGATTTTGTTTTTTTTAAAGGAGTGTGTTTCTAGCATAGTAGGCCAGTATAAGGCTTTTTTTGTTTTGAAGCAAGAGATCCTATCAAAAGGATTTTTTTTTCTTACCAAGATAATTCTCTATAGAGTATACTCTTAATTTTTTAAGAAAAAATTGTATGAAATACGACCATAAAAGAATCGAAGAGAAGTGGCAAGGGATCTGGAAGGACAAGTGCCTTTTTAGAGCAGAAGTGGATACTTCTAAGCCTAAGTACTATATCCTCGATATGTTTCCCTATCCCTCAGGTGCAGGGCTTCACGTGGGCCATGTCACTGGTTATACGGCAACAGATATTTTAGCTAGATACAAGAGAACCAAGGGGTTTAATGTCCTTCACCCGATGGGATGGGATAGCTTTGGCCTGCCCGCTGAGCAATACGCGATCCGCACAGGGACACACCCTTCGATCACAACCCAGCAGAATATCAGCACCTACAGACGTCAGCTACAGTCTTTAGGTTTTAGTTACGATTGGGATCGAGAAATTGCAACAAGTGATCCTAGCTATTACAAATGGACGCAGTGGATTTTCACAAAGCTCTATGAAAAGGGGCTTGCCTACGAATCGAATGCCCTTGTCAATTTCTGTCCTGCTTTAGGAACGGTGCTTGCCAACGAAGAAGTGGAAAATGGTAAATCGAAAGAAGGGGGGTATCCAGTTGAAAGAAGACCCCTCCGTCAATGGGTTTTAAAGATCACAGCTTATGCGGATCGACTCATGCAAGATCTACAACATATCGATTGGCCTGAATCTCTCAAAAAATTGCAAATTAACTGGATCGGGAAAAGTGAAGGCGCCAAAGTTCGTTTTTCAGAGAAAAAAAAGCAGAAGATGATTTCTATCTTCACAACGTGTCCGCACACTCTTTTTGGGGCTACTTATTCTCGTGCTTTCTCCTGAGCATCCTCTGATCGAAGAGATCACTCATGAAGGGCAGAAAGCTAAAATAGAGGCTTACCAAAAACAAACAGCTGCTTTGAGTGACATGGAAAGAACTGATCTCACTAAAGAAAAAACAGGTGTTTGGACAGGAACTTATGCGATCAATCCTGTGAACAACCAAG
Source organism: Rhabdochlamydiaceae bacterium (assembly GCA_047459655.1). Classification (GTDB taxonomy): domain Bacteria; phylum Chlamydiota; class Chlamydiia; order Chlamydiales; family Rhabdochlamydiaceae; genus CANJJB01. Next base: position 254,322 of record JAJREF010000001.1, on the reverse strand, counting down.
AAATTCCTGTTTGGGTGTCCGATTACGTCTTAATGGGATATGGGACAGGGGCCATCATGGCTGTTCCCTCACACGATGAAAGAGACTTTGCCTTTGCTAAGAAATTTGGTTTGCCAATGCAACCAGTGATTGATCCTGATACAGAAGATGCAGATTTACGCGATAGCGTTTTGGTAAAAGAGCAGTGTTGGATAGGAGATGGAAAGATTATCCATAGCGATTTTCTCAACGGGCTTACAGTAGAGGCTGCTACGCAAGAGATCACCAATTGGTTAGAGAGTGTGAATGCAGGGGAGAGGACCATTAGTTATAAACTCCGCGATTGGCTGTTTTCTAGGCAGAGATATTGGGGAGAGCCTTTTCCTATCCTCCACCTCGAAGATGGCACAAAACGTGTTCTTGATCTTGATGAACTGCCTCTTTGCCCACCCCAGCTCTCCGATTTTAAGCCTTTGGAGACAGGGGAGAGTCCTCTAGCTAAAGTGAAAGAGTGGGTAGAGATCATCGATCCCAAAACGGGAAAGCGTGCTTTCAGAGAGACAAACACGATGCCACAGTGGGCAGGGTCTTGCTGGTATTATTTACGTTTCTGCGATCCTCACAATGATAAGGCAGCTTGGGATCCTCTCAAGGAAAATTACTGGATGCCTGTTGACATGTACGTAGGAGGTGTTGAGCACGCAGTCTTGCACCTTCTCTATGCAAGATTCTGGCATAAAGTCTTGTACGACTGCGGCCTTGTCAGCACCTCGGAGCCGTTTTATACACTCCGGAATCAAGGCTTGGTAACTTCTAGATCTTATAAATTGCCTACAGGAAGTTATATTGCTCCAGAAGAGGTTGTAGAGAAGGAGGGGAGTTATCACCAGATAGGTACAGAAGAGAAGCTCACATCTCAGGTTGAAAAGATGTCGAAATCAAAACTCAACGGAGTGACTCCTGATGAAATGATTGAAGAGTATGGCGCAGACTCTCTCAGGCTTTATGAAATGTTTATGGGACCCTTTGATCAAGAAAAACTATGGATCACAGATGCTGCGTCGGGTTGCCATAGATTTCTCAACCGTTTCTATGCGCTTGTTACATCAGATAAAGTTTCAGAAGAAGAGACCCATGAAGCCCTCAAACTTGGACATAAACTTGTCTCAGCCGTAGAGAAAGATATCGTTTCACTATCATTCAATACAGCTGTTGCCAAGATGATGGAATTTATCAACGATATTTACCACTTGCCGACCTATCCGGTATCTGTTCTTCGCATGTTTACCCAAGTCTTATATCCTTTTGCTCCCCACATTGCTGAAGAAGCTTGGCAAATCCTAGGAGGCAAAGAAAGCTTGACCTATGCCCCTTTTCCTATTGTCAATCCCTCTTACTTAATCGATGATACCGTTCTCTACGTCGTGCAAATCAATGGGAAAGTACGCGGTAAATGGGATATGCCTAAAGACAAGACCAAAGAAGAGCTTGTTGCATTTATTCAGGGACAACCACAAATCGCTAAACACATCCTTGGCCCCATAGAGAAAGTGATTTATGTCCCCAATAAATTAATCAATATCGTGATAGGATGAAAATTTTCTATAATTGCCTTCTCATTTTTATGTTACTTGCTTCTCTGCCAGTAATCATATGGAAGATGATCCAGTATAAGAAGTACCGCTCTAACTTTTTAGAGAGGCTAGGTTTAAAACTTCCCTCTATCTCTCTAACCGCCCCTTCCATTTGGATCCATGCAGTTTCTTTAGGGGAGACAAAAGCTGCAACCCCGCTCATCAAACAGATGCAAAAAGAGTTCCCGATCTCCAAATTGTTTTTTCTGCTTCGACAGAGACAGGGTTACAAGAGGCCAAAAAGAATTTACCCCAGCTTGCCCACCACTTTTTACTTCCGATTGACTTTTCCTGGACAATGAAAAGACTTGCCTCCCGAATCAACCCCAAGCTACTCATCCTCGTTGAAAGTGATTTTTGGTATAATCTCATGAGCTCTGTTAAAACAGTTGTTCTGATCAATGGAAAAATTTCGGAAAGATCAGCAAGTCGTTTTAAACGCCTTCCATTTTTTACAAACAAGTTATTCTCTCTATTTAAGCTTCTGTGCGTACAAAGCGATCTCTACAAAGAGCGCTTTACATCCCTTGACATTTCCGCTGACAAAATTATCCCAACCGGCAACCTCAAATTCGATCAGGTAATTCCCAAGATTAACTTAGAAGAGGGGAGGCAGAAGTTTGGCCTGACAAAAGAAGACCGCGTAATCACAATCGGTTCAACACATGCTCCTGAAGAAGAACTCCTTGATGCTCTAGCGCCTCTTTTCCCAAAATTTCCTCACCTTAAGATCCTTCTTGTTGCTAGGCACCCCGAAAGATTCCCATCAGTAGCCGCTTTATTAGAAAAAAAAGGTATCCCTTTTGCCAGGTATACAGATCCTGCTTTCACCACAAAAGCGCAAAAAGCTCAAGTTCTTTTCATTGACACAATGGGTCTCTTAGGCTCTTGCTACCAGCTCTCAGAAATTGCCATTGTTGCCGGCAGCTTTGGCTCAGAGCTCGGTGGTCATAACATTTTTGAACCGACATCGGTAGGCGTACCCGTTCTTTTCGGTCCGCATATGCATTCTCAAAAAGACCTGGTAGATCTGATCCTCTCATCCAGAGTGGGGGAGCAAGTCACGCTCTCAACCCTTCCTCAGGTTGTCCAGGAGTTTCTAACTAAACCTCCGACCACTATGCGTAAAGCAGCGCTTGCACTTGCCAGCACGATGCAAGGCTCTACCCAAAGAACTTGGGAATGCATTAAACAGCTTGTGAATACTTAGAAATCTTTCAAAAAGAAATTTACTGAAAAAGAATTGTGTTTAAATGAGTCCCCTTGCTAGTATCTTGTCAAGTTTATCGCGGGGTGGAGCAGTGGTTAGCTCGTTGGGCTCATAACCCAAAGGCCGGAGGTTCGAATCCTTCCCCCGCTATTTTTTCTGCTACTCCTTATAGCGGTATAGCTCAGTTGGTTAGAGCAGAGGAATCATAATCCTTGTGTCGTTGGTTCGAATCCGACTACCGCTAATAACCTGAGTATAAATCAATTCAAAACGAGACCTTCTACCATAGATCACAACCAAACTTTTACACATTAGACCTCTTGCGTAATTAAGGTTCTGTCGATTTTCTATTCCGATGGGAATGGCAATATATACTCTCAGACCGTTGCATAAGTCAGCCTGTTTTGAAAAAGTAGCACATTTTGATGAGATTTTGCATTGAGCAAGCCCTCATATGCAGGACGCCCAATAGGGGGCGAGCTAAAATCGAAAGATTGCAAAATGTGCATTTTTACAAACATGATCACTTATGCAACGGTCTCACTCTATATTCCCATTCCCATCGGAATAGAAAATCGACGAACCCTTAATACGGAAGAGGTTTATTATAAAAAAACACCCATTTTGACAACCGCGAAAACTTTCAGGATTTGAAACTGCCAAAATAAATATTTTTCAACCAAATGCATTATATCTTAGCTTTTCAGATAAAATAATCCTGAAATTTGACAACCTCTTAGGTTTGTGATCACCTCTCTTCAAAATATGAAAAAAGCACTGTTTTAAAAATTCCCTTGTTTCTTGGTAGGTGGCGCGTCTTTAATTTAAAACTTCTTAAATTTATTATATAGTATCTGGATCATCTTCGCATGTAATTTGTAAAGGGCTAAATTTGATTCTTGCGTAATTTTGGATGCTTAGGACATCTTCTTTAATCCCTTCTTCAGATTTTATACACACTCGAAATTGGAGGGCATTTGGCAAATAAATTCTATCTGGAAATGTAGACGTTCTCATGTCTAGGAAATAACATAGCTGCTCCTTATTTTTTTCATAAATTTTTATTACACCTTGAAATCCTTCATTTTTCGTAGAGATACTAAAAACAGTGTCATAAACTATACATAAATCTTTGCTTAAACGATCTGAATTTCGTAACACTAGTGTCATCCATTCTATCATCTGATGAATCTCCTCTCCAGAAAAAGATTTATTTGTCATGGCTTTACGCAAAAGACATTTCCAATCATCTGGTTCTAGATAATAATCCGATAATTTTCTGATATCATTTTGTTCATGCATATCTTCCCAATCCGATTCATTAGTTGGTGTAAGACCCTTTCTAAAATAGTGATTATCCGCAGAATTAAAATAAGTTTCTGCTCTCCTACATGTTTGTAAAAATTTAATTGTAAATAGGCCGGGTCCCAAATCTCTCATGCTGTGTAATAATTGATTCACTTGCATATCTTTATGCTCTTTCCCCATTTCAAAAAATCGAAAAAGAGGAGTCCCCGTGATCAATTCAAAAAACAACACAGCAACAGACCACACATCAGCTTCAGGAGATGGCCTATTTCCTAAAAGAATTTCAGGAGCCTGAAATCTAAGAGGCTTTAAATTACCACTTTCTTTTCCAATTTCTGTGCTTTTAGGATTTATAATGACTACACATTCGGTTTTTGGGTCAAATCCAAGATTATTCAGATTTAAATCTACATCGCAGTAGCCTTTTGCGTTTATCTCTTTAATTAGATCTAAGATTTGACGCATTATCCTTAACAAGGATTGGCGAGGTAAGCTTTTATTTGCTGATGTTAATTCTGATAAATACGAATACATATTCATTGGAAGACGATCAATTACCAAAAAACGGCCATCTAAGGGTATTTCTACTATTTTTGGCATATTTGGAATGCCTGAAAATATATTAAAAATTTTTTTAATTTCTCCTAACTTTCTTTTATCATCATTTTCTAACATGGTAACAGGACGTCCTGTCTGACGAACAATTCGCTCCGTTACTATACATTCAGGAAAATTTTTAACTAAGTTCATATTAAATCCTTTCTTTTTAAAAAATCAGATTTAACATATATTACAGATCTAATTTAATTAAATTTAAATCATTTTTTAATTTTAAAAGCTATTTTTTGCCACGCTTTTTAAGGCAATTAAATTAATAATTGTTTTTTTAATTTTTAAACTAAATAAAGGTTTAAAAACGGGAATAATATTACAGGTTATTTTTATTTAGGTATTTAAGTTTCAGATATTTATAAAATGAAGTTTGCCCGTTATAGATAGAGATAATAAAGCCTTCTGCTCCTCCCATAAAACCTCGCTTCAAGATATAACTCTTAAAAAACGCATGGAGCCCATGAAAAATGGCACGAAAAAGGGAAGACTTTTTCTTGCCTTTGTTTTGGATAGCAAAAAGCGAGCTATAGTTCTGCATCTTAGTTAAAAAGCTTTCAATATCTAAGTAGGGGATATGACGGATAGGGTGCTGAAGACCTTTGACCTGACAAGGCCCTTGTTCTATTTTTTCATGAACTGCAGCATTCGAAAAAGAAGTCTTTTTTCGGTTATACAGCCTTACGATCCAGTCAGGGTACCATCCTGAACAACACTTTATCTGTTTGCCATTAAAGTAATTCTCCCGATTGATCCGATAGATATATTCAGGTTTTAGATCTAAATTAAGTATTTCGACAGACAGCTCTTTTGACAAGACCTCATCGCTATCTAGCGATAATATCCAGTCATAGGTAGCCAAAGAGCTAGCCTCATTATGGCTGGGACCAAAGCCCTTAAACTCTTTCCTGTACACTTTAACATTAGGAAATTGGCTAGCAATTTCTAATGTGCCATCCGTTGATCCCGTATCAAAAATAACTACTTCTGGAAAATCTCGAATAGACAGCAAGGTATCCCCCAGGGTAGCACTAGAGTTCTTCGTAAGGATGGTCACACTAATCATAAAACCTTGATATCTGGCCCATTATGCCAAATGCCACCTTTTTGTGATAACTATACTGTTTTATAGGGTATTAAGATAGCAAACAGAGTTCTTTTGTAAGAAAATTATTTAACAACACACGGCCCTAATGTCTGATAATTGATCTTATGTTGTTTTTTCATAGGTTTCTAGTAAACCTTTACTCCTCGCAGAATGTACTCTCCTTGTTTTACAAGTCCCCCTTCTTCTAAGTCGTCTACATATTCCCAAGAAGAAGCGCTTCCTAACGATTCAAGACCATGAGGATAGTCAGGGAGTTGCTCGTCAGGATCTTTTGTTGTAAGAGGACAATTTATAGCTTCAGCTATTGTTTTCCCATAATCAATCATAATTTTTTTAACATTCATAGAACTTACCCTTACAGAATCTTCATCATAATCTCTACTTTGAAATAGAACGGGCTTTTGCGTGGTTTCATCTACTAGGATGCGGAGGATGCATCTGGCTACAACTTTACCAGAAGGATCTTTGATTGCAATCATCTGAATTTTTCCATCCATAGGATAAGCAAGAAGGCATTTGTTATAGATGCTCTCGTCAATCCTTTGACAACTGCCAACAACTTCTGTGCCACATAAAAATAAATCTTGCCAATCATCTGTTAAGCAAACTGTTAAGCCATTTTCTATATCGATTGGTTTTAAAAGGTTGCCCTCAAGGTCAGTTCCATTTTTCCATGCCTGAAAGATATTGGGAGCAGAGCTGCTGATTAACTCAAGGTGGGGATTGTGCTTTGTGTCGTATCGATCGTGCTTATAACTCCCCTCAAAAATACTTTTAAGAAACTGCTGAAACTCAGCTTCGAGTTTATGGTCTGAATTTTTTTTTATAGAAGATCCATAAATTTGAAAGGCTAAAGGAATTCTCATTTGATCAATAAGATTCATATACTTCTTTTCGAATTGATCTATCTTTTTTAAGCCAGGGAAAAAATCTATCATGTTCTTTGGTAGAAAGTTGGTGAGAACCTCAGTCATGTTTTGAGTGAATGGGTTTTTTAGTATTTCAAAGGAATTAGAACTACATAAAGCCTCCACAATGCGAAGCCTTTTAGACATCTCCTCAGCTTCTTTTCCTGATGTTAAATAGGAAGCGCACTCATCTATTAGAGCAAGCCTTCTACTTTTATCTAAATAGAATTCTCTATCTTCCGCATCTAGGGTAAGCAGAGTTTGAAGAAGGTCTTGCAAAAGGGGTTTTTGCTTATCCCTAAAAGTGTCTCTTAAAGGAGATAATTTTCTTTTAATACCAGTGAGCTCGGAGTCTTTATTACCCCATTTGACCAAAATAAGCATTGGTAGTATAAGATGAACGGCATCTTTTGTTAAAGATAGATACAAACGTTTATTTTCAGAAATCTCTACAAAAGAAGTCCCAAATACAAATAGTAGTGAAGCAGCTATATTCCTATTTCGATAAGCTACAATTTTATCGAAAATCTGTTGATCTGCTTTGGAAAATTTTTCTTTTTTGTATGCGAAAGCTGACTCTATAAAAGCCTTAAAAATATCATTTTTCTCAAAAAGGGATCTTTCAATTTCGATATTCTCCGATTTTAGAAATTCCACAATTTCATCATTGATGTCATCCTTAGACATAAGATAGATAGCGTGTGCTAGATGCAAGTATTTTTTTAGTTCAAGATCCTGAATTTCACATCTAACAATCTTTCTTAAAAATTGAGTAGATGCCACATGGTGAACTAAATTTTGAGAAATTCTAATATGAGCTTCAGAAGGTAATCTATAATTCTGAATATATAAAAAAGCTAATGGGTTGTTGGTAACCGCTATTTCAGCAATTTGCTCTAGGGCTGTCGGATCTGAAACTCCATATCTAGAAATGAAAATAGATACTGTTACGCCATCCTTAGCAGCAAGGATTTTTGCAATTTCTGCACGATCTTTTGGATCTTCAATCTTGCATTTTTCCAGGGTGCTTGGCTTAACCCTTCCCTCTTGAGCCATTCTTTTTACTGTTTCTGCGCGATCTTTAGAGCTTTTAAAAGAGAGCACAACCCCAACAGGATCGCTTTTTTTTGATAAAGAAAGCCTGACCCCGATATCCCTAAGTAATTCTGGATCTTTGATATTGTAATCGCTAATACGAAAATCATTCTCTACGTGAGAAAGTCTGTCTATCTCACTAATATGCGCTTTTGCTACTTCATAGGCGAGTTTTTCATCAGACTTAAGAATTTCCCAGGTTTCGTCTGTCATTTTATCATAGGGAAATGCTTTTACTAACTTTTCATATTGAGTAAAAAAAGTAGATTGGGTAGATAAGAAGGCTTCTTCATTAACTTTAAAGTTATCCTCACCATCTTCAATTGTTATAGGACTATCTTCTTCAGATTTTCTTATCCATAGTTCTAGTGGTGACTCTCCCTGATCATTTACAAGAATTCTTAAAAGATGGGGGTTTTTTCTAAGATCTTCCTCTTTAATATTAGCAACTTTGCATATCCAAGAAAGGAGATCTGGATGAATAGTATCTAATGCTGTAGGTGGAATAGTTTCTTGTGCGTAAAGTTTAAATAGCAACCTGTAAGCCTGCTCTCTTTTTTGGGAAATTGCTGGATTTTTACTTTTAACCTGACTAATCATTTTTTTATATTTTCGGGATTCAAAGCTGTATCTAGCGGCTGAGCTTCTCCCAAAGAAGCCCTTTTGATGTTGAGGGTTTGATCGACAATAGCTGATTGTATTTTTATATAATTGGAATTTCTTGAAATATCCATAAAACTCCCCTATGAAAGCCTATAATTCGCATTTCATTAAAAAAATTTGTATACGATATTTTTGCTGAGATGTAAACTAATAATTTAAAATTGGAAATATTAAATGCAAATAAAGAAAAAAAATGGTAAAATCTTTTGTAAAATCTATGGGGAAATCTAGTTATGGTTAGTTATATAGTTTCTAGGGTTGCGGGTAGTGCCGCTCATAATATAGGGGAAACACTTTCAAGCAGTTTCTCATCTCGAAATTCTGCCCAAACCAGATTAGAGAGAAGTTTTGAATTAGCTATTGCTGAAACCAATAGAGATAACGTTCGAGCAATTCGAGATTGCCTTGAAGCTAACTTAGAGCATTTAGCTTTAACAGATGAAGACATAACAGATTTGAGAAGAAGGCTGGGTGAGATTGATTCTCCTCTTTTATTAGATTATACTTCAGAATACCGTTTAAAAATAGTAAGAGCGCTAAGAGTTTTCTCTGATAAGCTGCCAGCTTCTTTTTTGGCTACGAAAGCGCAGGAAGCTGCAAAAACATTTTTTTATAATCGATCAAGGACCTATCTTGAATCTTTGAGTGAAACCTTACCCCCAAAAGTTTACAGTGATGCATTTCAAAGCTTGTCTGCATATAGGGTAGACGAGCATAAAACGGCTAAAAGCACTGCTCAAGAGATTCTAAAGATCTTCAAAGATACAGGATTTTATGCTCAAGGGATAGATGTCTTTGGCTTAATTCAACAAATGGCTCAAGCGTTTGACCCAGATGAAAATAAACCAGGATTACCATCATCAATTTTAGAAGCGCAATTAAGAGGAGAATTACAGCAAGAAACCGAACCTCATGAAGAGTTTTTTGATGCTGTATCTGGGGAAGAAATGGGGAGAGTCAAAAATTCAGAGGAGCTTAAAAAACTTACACTAGATGAAAAAGAAAGACTGATCCAAAATACTTCAATGTTATTGAGGCTTAATCTTGCGTGTGGATTATGCTTATCTCCAGCAGAGCTTTCTTCAATGGAAGATGGAGCTTGCTTACGCTTGCTTGACCAAGCTAAAAAGCAGACAGAAACTACTCCAGATGTTTTTTTAAGGAACTATGTGATGGGTAGTATAAGGGGAGAGGGAATCCTTAGAAATTACAGAGTAGCCAGGGCCACTGTAATTTGGTGGTTTCTTTCTCTAACTATTCCTTTTGTGATTACCAATCTTCTTAATTACATTTTTAATGCTTTTTACAAGGAATATATCTCTTCTGATCCACGTAAGCTTTTTGCTCATATAATTGCTAATACCACCCGTTTTCTAACAATATTGGATGGGAACTACGAGCGTGTGCGTACAAATCCTCTGAAAAACGATGACTTAGATGGAATGCTCGCGCAAGAGTACGAAAATCGATGCAATTATCGTGCAATGACACGAGTAGAACTATATACAGCAGTTTTACGTCATGTGCTCCAAGTTGCTCTAGGAGGCTCTTTACTAGCTAGAATCACAAGCGTCACCCTTATCAATAGACTCTTTGGATGGGCAGTAGTTCCTCGAATTGTTGCTTTTATAGACAGAAGTGTTACTTCCTTTTTGCGCTCTGGTGATGGGTACCCTCATGCCGTTAATAGTATTTTTAGTAAGCAATTAGAGAATCTTAAAGCCAATTTACAAGCTCCTGATAGCTCTAAACGACGTGTTCAAGCAGCATTAGTTTCTACAAATGAAAAACGTTCTCTTAAAGAATGCATTGAAAATTTATTACGTGTTCTTCACAGAAACGGGGCTGCTTCTTCGAATTCTTTCGACCCTCCCGGAGATGCTATTAGACTTTTTTATACTGTGGCGGCAACTTCGATTGCACCCGTGTTAGCTGCATTGATTCAGGATTTATATAAAGATGGTCAAATGGAAATGGTGTTTTTTGATCTTCTTCAAAAAATGAATCAAGCTTACGATGAGCCTTCCTTGCGGCCGTCAAAAGCTGAAGCAAATGCACTTGATCAGCGTGTGAAAAGTTTAACTCAAGAAGTGACTGCTTTATCTGTCGGGCAATTTGTTGAAGAGCTGGATCTTTGTGGAGAAAACCAACAACAGTTGTTTATGTCTCTCTTAAGATGCACAAGAGAAAGAATCTTAAAAGTTAGCGAGGAAACAAGACAAATTCTTCCTAATTTAAAATTTAATCAAGATCAATTAGCTAATCTTGAAAAGAGAGTTACCACAATAGAGGAAAATATTACGACCCTTAACGATTATATACGAAATCTATCTTCTTTTTCGCTAATGGCTCAGCATAAAGCTAAGCTAGAAGATACAAATAGGTGTATAATTTTATTACAACAGGCATTCCAAAAACATTTGGATGAAATGAAGAAAGTTATTGCAGCAACAAGAACAACAAAAGATCTTCATGATATCCAACAAACGTTAGTTGATTTAGAAAATGGTTTAAATAGAAACGATACCAATGTACAGGTTGACTTTCCAGAATGGCCGGCGCTAAAATCTATATTAAACGGATACGATATAGCCTTGGGTAGTGATACAGCCCGATTGCAAAATGCTGCCGGAGTATTTGAAAGCAATAGGATGGAGCAGCAAACGCTAGAAGGGCTATTACAAAGTTTGACTTTACAGAATTATCAACGTGCTTTGCGCTTTTTGGGACAGCAAGCGGGTGCTCGCACCTGGTGGGGAAGGAGAAATGATGCAGATTGGAGAAAACTCGCAGCAACTCCTGTGCAAGATAACCCAAGAGAACTCTCTATATTAGAGCGTACGCGCGCCGTGTTTATGGCACCTCCTGTTACTTTAGCGGCTCAAAATGCAGTTATCGAATCAATAAGAAGCAGGTTACAAGCGCAATCAAACACAAGAGCGGACGCTCTGAATGGGGCCAAGAGAACTTTATGTGCGTTCATTTATAAGACTAGAGAGGAGATCAATAGGAAACAAGAAAAAGTTGCTATCCAAGATCCCGTTGCTGTATTTGCTAAATCTATAGGACACATAGAAAGTTTGCTTGATCGGCTAGATGAACACGCAGGTTCCCATTTGGGGATTTTACAGCATATAATTTTAAATTAGTAACGAATGAAAGAATCACAAAAATTGCAAATGTAATGTTACAGTTCCCTGGTGCTACTCAATATTATATAGCAGCTGCCACAGAATTATTAAGCAATGCAAGAACGTATACTTGTGGAATATTGCCTCATTTAGTTCTTCTTCCGCTTATTGGAAAAGGGAAAACCGTTTGAGTAAAAAGCTCTTAACTCATATGATGCCATGCTAGTCGTAGTATGGATTAAAATATGAAAAAGACGTCTTTGATGTGGCAAGTTCTTGCTGCCCTTGTTTTAGCTATGGTAGCTGGGAGTATTACAGGTACCGAAATGAAGATTTTCGGGACTTCTTACTATCATCTGTATGGATTTTTTGGTCAGCTATTTCTCAATGCCCTAACATTGCTTGTTGTGCCTTTAGTCGCCTCTTCTATCATCAACGGGCTTGGCCAGATGGGAAAGAAAAGTCGTTTAAAAGGCTCGGTGCTAAGACTTTTTTCTTTTATATCTTAACGACGCTTTTAGCTGTATTGACAGGTCTTGTTTTAGTTAATTGGATAGAACCTGGTATACACTACATCAAGCAAGTGGTTCTCTCCCTTCTCCCCTCCAACCAATTCTAACAGGAGCACCTGAAAGTCAGGGAGAAGCACTAGGTCAGATCCTTCTTAAGCTAGTTCCCCTGAATATTTTTGAAGCAGCCTCTACGGGGAATATGCTGGGAGTTATCTTTTTTAGCTTGCTGTTTGGCCTTGCTCTTGCTCGTATTGAGAGTGCAGCTTCAGATACCCTGGCGGCTGTCTGGAAGAGCGTTTTCTATGTGCTCATGAAAATGACTCACTTTGTGATGAAAGTAATGCCTTTTGGGATTTTTTGCTTAGTTGCTAAGGTAATTGCATCGCAGGGGCTTGAGTCAATGGGAGGACTTGTTTTATTCTTTGCCACGGTTGTTTGTGGTCTTGCCCTGTTTATGTTTGGGGTCTTGCCTTTCCTCCTATGGTGCATGGGGATTAGTCCTCTGAGGCATATTAGAGCGCTTGCACCTGCTCTTTTTACTGCTTTTTCAACGAGCTCTTCGGTTGCAGCCTTGCCGATTACAATGGAGTGCGTAGAAAAAAGAGCTGGAGTCTCGAATAGAATTTGTAGCTTTGTTGTTCCCTTGGGTACCTCTGTGAATATGTCGGGATCTGCTCTTTATGAATGTGTGGCCGCTCTTTTTGTTGCTCAAGTGTATGGGATAGAGCTTACATTTACACATCAATTTATCATTGTAGTTTTGTCCCTTTTTACTTCTATGGGAGTAGCCGGCATTCCTTCTGCTAGCTTGGTTGCTATTTTGGTGATTTTAAAATCGATGGGGCTTCCTATGGAGGGGCTTGCCTTGATCCTCCCAGTGGATAGGCTTTTAGATATGTGTAGAACAACAACCAATGTGTTTAGTGATGCCTCTTGTGCGGTTCTAGTAGCCCACACAGAAGGAGAAAAAGTCTTGTCTAGAAGATAAAAAAAATCGAGCAAGTCCTGACTTGCTCGATAAACATATACAATTGAAGCGTTTTAGCTGTCTTGGCCTAACGACCATGTTTATCAGGAATTATCGACGAGCTGTTTTTTTGCTTTTGCGAGCTGTTTTTCTTTTTGCTTTTTTAACAACAGTTCCTTTGCGAGAAGCTTTACGTGATTTTCTTTTTGCCATATATATCTCCTTGTTAGTTGTAGGATTAGTTTAAGGATTTTACAAAACCCTCTTAACATTTATTTATTCCCTACAATTGTTAATATATTAAATAATTTATTTATTTGCAAAAAAAATTTTAAACAAAATCATTTTTTGATTGATTTTTTAATTAAAAAAATCTATTTTCAGATCTTTTTATAGAGAGAATGGTTCCTATAGAGAAATTATTTTTTTTATTAAAAAAAATAAAAACAGTTAAATAAAAAGGCCGCATTTTTTTTAAATGCGGCCTTTTTATGCCTACTAAATGGTATTATTTAAATATTATCGGCAATTACGTTTGCAGCACATGCAAGTGCAGTTGCATTTAGCTGATCTAGGTCTCTTAGTAACTGCTCTTTTTTTCTACGAACTATTTTTTTAGCCATATAACCCCTATGTTTAAGCAATATATTGTTGTAAATTTAAAAACGGTTGATTTACAGAATTCAACATCTACATTTTTATTATATTTATAATACTATTTATTTGTAAATAGTAGTCAATTTGTTAATTGTTGGGGTTGTATAGGGCTTCTTTTTTAATAAGGTTGTTTCTTTTTTCTATACGTCGTATGGATTTGATTTTTTTTACGCGCATTTTTTCAGCTAATGGGTTGATTCTCATTATCTTAAGTCTTAATTTTTTGTTTTTTATCATTCTATTTGGTTCCTTAGGTCTTTCTGGTATATGTCGTATATTTATTGGTGTATACGGTTTTTAGGAAAAAATAAAAATCTTTTTTTACATAATTCGAAAAATTTAAAAAACTCGCTAAACAGAAATCAATATGCTACGATCCTGCTTCATGCGGTATAACAGGAGTTTTGCAAATGAAAGGTAAGGGTAGACGAATTTTAAGTGTTTTTGTATTGGCAATGTTAAATGTCTCTATTATGGCAAGCTTAAGAAACCTGCCTCTTGTTGCAGAATATGGACTGGGGGCTGTGTCCTATTTTTTTATTGTAGCTCTCCTATTTTTAGTTCCTTGCGCCCTTGTGTCAGCTGAACTTGCAACGGGATGGCCTAAAGAAGGGGTGTTTATGTATGGGTAAAGGAAGCTCTTGGGCAACGCTGGGGGTTTGCAGCTGTATGGATACAGTGGGCTCATAGTCTTTCCTGGTACCCTGTGATTTTATCATTCGTAGCGACGACAATTGCCTATGTGGTTAACCCTGGCCTTGAACACAATGAATACTATGTCTTGGCAATGATTTTGCTTTGTTTCTGGGGAATGACGCTTTTGAATTACTTAGGGATCCGTACATCGAGCATTTTTTCAACAATTGGTGTGATTGTTGGGACTATCTTGCCGGGGATTTTTATTATTGCCTTGGGTGTTTCCTGGGTCATGAAAGGGAACCCTCTTGAGACATCGCTTGCTCTTGCAGATATTATCCCCCATCCCAAAAATATCAATAATATGGTCTTCTTAGCAGGGATGTTCCTTGCTTTTGCAGGGCTAGAGGTTACAGGCGCCCATGCAGCAGATGTGATCAATCCTCAAAAGAACTACCCTAGATCTATTTTACTTGCTGCTATTATCACCTTTGCAATTTTCATGTTGGGATCATTATCTATTGCCGTTGTTATACCGAAAGCAGAAATCAGCCTTGTTTCAGGCTTAATGGAGGCCTTTAAAACCTTTTTTGCCCACTACAATTTAACGTGGATACTTCCTGTGATGGGTGTACTCTTGGTTATTGGCGCTATTGCTGAGGTAAATTCATGGATTATTGGACCCATTAAGGGACTTTATGCGACGGCTAAACATGGGGATCTTCCTCCTATTTTCCAAAAGTTAAACAAACGCGGCATTCCCACAAATCTTCTTTTGTTTCAAGGGATAATTGTCACAGTTGCTTCCTTTGTTTTTCTCAAAATGCCATCTCTTAGTACCTCTTACTGGGTGTTGAGCGCGCTCTCAGCGCAGAGCTATCTTGTCATGTATATTCTCATGTTTATTTCTGTATTGAAACTGCGCTACTCTAAGCCTAATGTTCTAAGGCCCTATCGAATACCTTATAAAAACAAGGGTATTTGGCTTGTTTCTATTGCGGGTATTCTCTCTTCTCTTTTTGCAATCTTCATTGGATTTGTTCCGCCGGCTCAGTTGCAAATTGGGAACCATGTTGTCTATGAGCTTATTTTAGGAATTGGGCTCTTTGTGATGTGTGGGATTCCGCTAATCATTTACCAATTCCGTAAGCCTCATTGGAACCGCGTGTATGATCACCAATAAGGAGCTAACAAAACCTCTAGCCGAGGCATTAAGGCCGCATGCGTTAGATGAGATTGCTGGGCAGGAGCATCTGTTAGGGGAAAATGGGATCATTACCCGGATTGTAAAAGGGGGCAATCCCCTCTCTATCCTTCTTTGGGGGCCGCCAGGCTGTGGCAAAACGACGCTTGCTCGTTTATATGCAAAAGCTTTCAATGCTGAGTTTTTAGCCTTTTCTGCTGTGTTCCAGGGCACAGCCGATCTTAAAAAAGTTGTTGAAGAGATCAAAAAACATCCTCTACTACAAACAAGAAAAATTATCTTCGTCGATGAAATCCACCGATTTAATAAACAGCAGCAAGATGCCTTTCTCCCCTATGTGGAAGATGGAACGCTTATTTTAGTGGGCGCTACCACAGAAAATCCTTCTTTTTCTTTGAATGATGCGCTCCTCTCCGCTTGCGGGTTCTCACATTAAACACTCTATCTGATGCAGCACTTGAAGCGATTTTGGGTCGTTATGAAAAAGAATTTTGCTCTCTTCCTTTAACGCCTGATGCTAGAGGAGCCCTTATCCATATGGCCCAAGGGGATGGTAGATATCTATTGAACCTCGTTGAATCGATCCAAAATGTGACGGAGACACTAGATGTTGCTCAGCTAGGGAGTTTTCTTCAACAAAGGGCTGCCCTTTACGATAAACACACAGAGCAACATCATAACCTTATTTCAGCTCTTCACAAATCTGTCCGAGGGTCTGATCCAGACGCTGCTCTCTACTGGCTTGCGCGAATGCTTGCGGGTGGAGAGTCTCCTCAATTTTTGGGGAGGCGCATTATTCGCATGGCAGTTGAAGATATTGGCCTTGCAGATCCTGAAGCGCTTGCTATTGCTCTCAATGCCTGGAAAGCCTACGATCAGCTAGGCTCCCTGAAGGAGAGTTGGCTTTTGCAGAGGCTGTCGTTTATCTTGCACTTGCTCCTAAAAGCAATGCGGTTTATAAGGCCTTTTCTGCAGCTCAGAAACTCGCTAGTGAAACTTCCAACCTGAACCCTCCCAAAACAATATTAAATGCGCCTACCTCTTTGATGAAAGAGCTTGGTTATGGGAAAAATTACACCTATGATCACGCTACTGCCGAGGGATTTTCTGGTCAAAATTATTTTCCTGATAATCTCCAGCGACCCCTCTTTTATGAGCCTGTTGATAGAGGTTTTGAAAGAGAAATGCAAAAACGTCTTGCTTATTTTTTTAAACTAAGGAATTGTAAGACGCCATGAGTCTTAAGGAATCTCTGGACAAGTCATTTCCCGAATCTTGCCGCCAATTTTTGCGAATACTAGATTTTTCGAACTCGCTAACATTCTCCATGTTAGCTGCGTTTTCCAAAATCGTCGTCTTCGAAAAAATTGATCAGCAATCTCCGACAAAGCACTTGTCCAGAGGCTCCTTAAGATTTTACTCTTTTTTAAAAGAGCTTTTTGATAAGATTGGCGATCTTTTTGTATGCATAAGGGATATATGAATAAAGTTAACCCAGCTTACCCCTGCGAAATAGTTTATTTTAATGATGAGCAACATCGTTCAAGGCGAAAAAGGGCATGTTTTGCTTTAGTAGGATTGTTTCTGGGAAGTGGTGTTGCTGCAGCATTTAAGTTACAAGTTCCTTTTGCTATACGCGTTACCTCTGTAGGTTCTGTGGCTCTTTTTCTTTGTGTAAGTAGATATTTTTTTCAAAGAGGCTTGCAAATAATACCCTATCCCCCAACTGAGCCTAGAGAATTCAACACAGTAGCATTAAATGAGACTGATCGAGAGAAAGTAGGCAACAGAAAAAAAATAGCTGAATTTCAACTTGTCTCTCTGGCTTTAGGGATCATTCTTGCATTGGGTGTATTGTTTAAACTTAAACAATCAGACCTTACTAAAATAGTTGCCACACTTTTAGGTGCTGCTATTTTCTCTTTTGGTTTTGTGGTATTTCCTTACTTTCAATTGCCGGTACCTGAGGTGGAACCATCTGATACATCTAATCCAGGGACACTACCTGTAATTGATCCTACTGAGAGTCGCCCTATTACGCCTCTTGCCAACCAACCAGCTGATATATCTTATCTGGGCACCCCACCTGCAGTTCCTTCTACTGTGAGTGACCCTGGTACGCCTGTTACCAACCAAGCGGCAAGTCTTCTACAAGAGACTGAAAGGGAATCAGATAATCAAGGATTGCCTAATCCGCAAGATCCAGGTGCATCGTTTTATATGGATGCTTCTGAAGATACAGAAGACCCTCCAGTCGCTGCCTCTACACCAAAAAAATAAAGTTTGCAACTACCTCTAATGAGATACAGGTTGAAAAAAAGCCTTAATTAAGGTTTAATAGGTTCCTTTAAAGATGGATAGAGCTATAGATGGGCAAGTTAATTTTTGATCATAGTCGGGAAGAAGTGGAAGTGGCAGATGGTGAACCTATTGCAACGGCTTGTGAAGAGGCAGGGGTTCCTTTTGCGTGTACAGAAGGTGTCTGTGGCACTTGTGTGATTGAAGTTGTAGAAGGCATGAGCAACCTCTCCCCTTTTACCCAAGAAGAGAAAGACTTTCTAGGAGACCAAGATAAAGAGCGCCTTGCTTGCCAATGTAAACTCAGAAGTGGCTCTGTAAAACTAAAATTTTAGGTAAATATATGCAAAATCAGATTACAAGAGAGATGACGATCGAGGAAATCTTCTCCACTTTTCCACAGAAAAGCCGAAAAAATTGCTCAAGAGATGTCGAACGCTGGGCTCAACTGTGTTGGGTGTGGTGCCTCTACTTGGGAGACTCTTGAAGCTGGTATGTTTAGCCACGGCTATGCAGACGAAGAGATAGAAAAACTTTTAAAACGTCTGAATGCCATTTTATCAGAAGAGGTTAACCTTTCTACTATCTCCATGACACCTAAGGCTGTCCAAAAATATCAAGAGATTCTCGAAGATGAAGGAAAGCTTGGCTGGGGTCTTCGTTTTGAGGATAGAGCAGCTGGCTGTTCAGGCTTTGAGTATGTGCTGGACTATTCTGAAAAGGCAAAGCCAGATGATACCGTTTTTCTCTCAGAAGGGCTTGAAATCCATGTTAATAACAGTTTTGTAGAAAGACTAATGGGTTCTGTGATTGATTTTGTTGATGGATTAAATGGCTCTGGTTTTAAAATCACCAATCCTAATGTGAAAGGTTCTTGCGGCTGCGGTAAATCTCAGAGTTACTAACTCACCTTACGCAAAAAGTATAGGTCATGGGGTGTTTCAAAGCGTTGAAAATTAAATTGCAGACATTGGGTTGTATTTCATTCAATACTACCCATTTTGCGTAAGGTGAGTTCTAAGGGCTCGTAAAGAAATAACTCTTTTATCTATGAATGGCCATCTTGTGGATGGCAAGACAGGCTTCTTTGATCGATTCAGAGAGGGTTGGGTGAGCGCAAGGTGCCTAGCGAGATCTAGAGCCGTGAGTTTTTTTTGTATGGCAAGACACCCTTCTGCAATCAGTTCTGAGGCATGAGCGCCGATGATATGAATCCCAAGAATTTTATCGGTTGCTTTATCTGCTAAGACTTTTACAAAGCCCTCTTCTTCTCCACTACATTTAGCGCGCGAGTTGACCTTGAAGGCGCATGTTGCTGTGTTGTAAGGAAGGTTCATCACTTTGAGCTCTGCTTCTGTAAATCCAACAGCTCCGACTTCGGGATAGGTATACACGACACTCGGTATGGCTGTATATTCAATAACGGGAGAAAGACCTGCGATAATTTCTGCAACGGCCATTCCCTCTTCTGAGGCTTTATGTGCAAGCATCGGCCCATCGATGAGGTCACCGATGGCAAAGATGTTAGAGCTCGAAGTGCGGAACTGCCCATCGACAGGAATAAACCCTTTGGCGGTCGGGGTGATACCGACTGTTTCAAGACCGAGACCCTGAGTGTTTGGTTTTCTGCCAACTGCCACAAGTACAGCATCGGCTGCCATCTCTTTGTCCCCTACTTTTAAAGATACCGCGCGCGAGGAGATGTCAGCACCTGTCACTTTGGTCGATAGATGAAAGATCATGCCTTGGGCTGTTAAAATCCTTTGGAGCTCTTTAGATACCGACTCATCGAGTGTTGGACAAACCTTATCTAAGAACTCAATGAACTCGACCTGCGCCCCTAGCCGGCTATAAACCGATCCCATTTCAACGCCGATCACGCCAGCTCCAATCACAAGAAGCTTTTTAGGAACTTGCTCAAAGCTGAGTGCCCCTGTTGAGGATACAATTCTCTTTTCATCGAAGGGAAGGAAAGGAAGGGCTATAGGCTCTGATCCGGTTGCTAAGATGATAAATTTAGTCTCAATAGGATCGCCGGCGACTTGGACAGAGGTGGGAGACAGAATTTTAGCGCTCCCTGTGAGGTAAGTGACTTTATTTTTCTTAAAAAGGCCTAAAATTCCCTCATTGAAGCCTTTGATGACATTTTCCTTACGGCGCATCATGTCAGAGAGATTAAATGTTACATTCCCTGCCTGCAAGCCATACGAGGCTGCTTCTTTGGTCATCTTCCAATACAATTCAGAGGTTTGTAGAAGCGTTTTAGAAGGGATGCATCCAATGTTTAGGCAAGTACCACCAGGTTCTCTTCTCTTGTCTATGCAGGCAACTTTAAATCCTAGGTGCGCAGCTCGTATGGCCGCTACATACCCACCCGGACCCGCACCAATGACTACAACATCATACATCATAAGTCCAACAAGAGTTTAGAGGGGTCTTCTAGATTCTCTTTAATATGAACAAGGAACTGGACCGCTTCTTTTCCATCGATAATACGGTGATCATAGGAAAGAGCGAGGTACATCATGGGCCGGATCACCACTTGATCTCCGACAGCTATGGGGCGTTTGACAATCGCATGCATCCCTAAAATGGCGCTCTGCGGAGGGTTAAGAATCGGCGTTGAAAGGAGTGAACCAAAGACGCCCCCGTTGGTAATTGTAAAAATGCCTCCTCTTAGATCATCGAAGGCTATGTGACCTTCCCTTGCTTTTTTGGCAAACACTTCAAGGCTTTTTTCAATCGCTCCAAAAGATAGCGTTTCACAGTTTTGAATCACAGGGACCATGAGACCTTTTTCTGTTGAAACAGCCACCCCAATATTACAACTTGTAAAACCCACAATTTCATCCCCTTCTAGGAAAGCTCCCATTTCGGGAAATGCTTTGAGTGCAGAGACTGTTGCCTTCACAAAGAAAGACATAAAACCTAGTTTTACAGAGTACTTTTGCTGGAAGCTATCTTTTTCTTTGGTTCTAACTTCCATGACTTTTGTCATATCAACTTCGTTGAATGTCGTTAGCATCGCTGTTTTATTTTTCACTTCAACCAGCTTTGCAGCAATCGTCTTCCGCAGCGATGACATTTTTTTTCTTGGGCTATTAGAGACAGGCGTATTTTTAGGGGGCAAGCCGCCGCAGTAACTGGCATCTTTAGCTCAGAGATAAAGTCTGCTGCCATTTTCCTCGACGACCCACCTTGAGAGGGAGGAGGTAAAGTTACAGAGGGAGTTTTTTCCCCGCAGGCTTTTTTACGTCTGTGTCAATTGTTCCAATCACCTGCCCGATTTTTACTGTGGCTCCGACGGCTACAGTGAGTGTGATCTGCCCTGCTTGTGAAGCATAAAGAGCTTGATTAACTTTATCTGTTTCAAGTTCGAGGATTTCTTCATCTTGCGCAACAAATGACCCACTCGGTTTTAAAATAGTGCTAACCGTCGCCTCAGAAATGGACTCTCCAAGAGTCGGAACTTTAATTTCAACCTTCACGAGAGAGCCTCCTTGAGCAGCTCAGCTAGTTGCGCCTGATGCAAACGGTGGGATCCGACAGCTGTCGACGCGCTTCTTTCCCTTCCTATATAAGAAACAGGCATTGAAAGCAATTGTTGTAAAATAGGGCGGATATAACTGGCAGCTCCCATATTTTCTGGCTCTTCCTGTACCCAGCAGGCCGCTTTAAACCCCACATACTTTGCCATCATCGAGATAAATTTATCTTGGTTGAACGGATAGAGTTGCTCAATCCGGATGATTGTAATATCACTCGGTGGCTTTGCAGCTAGAAGATCGTAATACACCCGTCCCGAACAAAAAAGAATTTTTCTCGGAGATTGGCAAGGATTGGACTCTTCTAAAAATTCTTCGAACTTGCCTTGAGAAAAGTCTTTGAGTGGACTCATGCACTGCGGATGGCGGAGCAAGGCTTTTGGGGTGAAAAGAATTAGCGGCTTCTTATTTTTTAAGAGCACTTGCCGACGTAAAAGATGAAATAGTTGAGCTGGCTTTGAGCAGTTCACAACAAACATGTTATTGTGTCCTGCAAGTTGTAAAAAACGCTCGATTCTTGCAGAGGAGTGTTCGGGCCTCTTGCCCTTCATATCCATGAGGTAAAAAGAGAGAGGTTAGAAGGAAGCCCCCATTTTTGCTCAGAAGCGGCAATGAACTGATCGATCATCACCTGCGCGCCATTGGCAAAATCTCCATACTGCGCTTCCCACACCGTGAGAGACTGCTCGCTTGCAAGGCTATACCCAAATTCAAACCCTAAGACAGCGTATTCTGAGAGCTCAGAGTTAAAAATACTAAAAGACCCTTGCTCTTTTTTTAAGTGGGATAGCGGTGTATAGATTTTATCTTTTTCTTCTTGATCGATCCAAACGGCATGGCGCTGAGAAAATGTTGCTCGCCTTACATCTTGGCCTGAAAGGCGTACTCGGGTCCCTTCGACTAAAAGGGAGGCATAGGCTAAATGCTCTGCAAGGCCCCAGTCGATGGTAGATGACATCATGGCTAGCCTCTCATTCAATAGACGCTGGATCTTTGGATGTAGATGGAACCCTTCAGGAACTCTACAAAAAGTCTCTGCAAGCTCAACAAGTTGTTTTTCAGGTAGCCCTGTATTATAAGAGATAAAGATATCTGATTCTTGGGGCTTTTTTTTGAAATCTTCTGCAGCCTTTGGAATCGATTCGAGTGCTTTTTGCAGGTGCGTTTTAAATTCTAACTCATACTGTTTTGCCGCCTCACTTGTTAAGACATTTTCTTGGATCAACTGGGCAATGTATAATTCTCGGATCGATTTCTTACTCCTGATCAAACGATACTCTAGGGGCTGGGTAAAGGCAGGCTCATCCCCTTCATTATGTCCATATTTTCTGTAGCAGTTGAGATCTAAAAAACATCGCAGTGAAATGTCTGCCGCATCTGGAGTGCAAGTTTAGCTGCTAAGATGCACTCTTCCGGCTTCTCAGCATTCATATGGAACACAGGTGCTCCAAAAGCTTTGGCAATATCGGTGCAATAGCGTGTTGACCGGCTATCTTCTGGAACTGTTGTAAAGCCGATCTGGTTGTTGATCACGATGTGGAGCGTTCCCCCGGTCTCATAGCCTACAAGGCCCCCCATCTGAAGCGTTTCATAGACAACGCCTTGCCCTGCAAGAGAGGCATCGCCATGGATTAAAATAGGTAACACCTCTTTTTTTCCTTTGATTTCCTGTCTTCCTCTTGTGTGCCCTTCGACAACAGGGTCAACGGCCTCTAAGTGACTCGGATTAGCAGATAAGGTTACAAAAACAGTCTTTCCCTTTTTTGTTATTAAGTGCCCTGTGAAACCTTTATGGTATTTTACATCTCCTGTTCCTTCTTCTAAAGCAGGTGTGTAGTGATCTTCAAATTCACTGAAAATAGCGCCATACGATTTATTCATGATATTGGCAAGCACGTTGAGCCTGCCTCTGTGAGACATCCCTAACATAGCTTCTGATACCCCCTCATCTGAGGCCATCTCTAAGATGGTCTCAAGCATCGGGATCAACGTCTCTCCCCCTTCTAAAGAAAATCGTTTCTGCCCTACATATTTTGTATGTAAAAATGTTTCAAAGAGCTCTGCTTTGTTCAAATCCTGCAAAATGCTTTTCTTCTCTTCTTACAGATAATGTAGGAGGTCTACTCCCCTCAAGCTTTTCTTGCACCCACTTTTCCAGCTGGGAGTTTCCCATCCCCATGTATTCTATCCCCAGGGAACTCGTATAAATTTTTTGAAGCTTTCCTAAGATCATTGCAAGAGGAGCCCTTTCCTCCTCCAAAAGCCCACACGTAGGAAATAGTTCCTGCAAATCAGAAGTACTTAGACCATGGCCCTCGAGCGATAGCTCGGGGATTTTTTCTGCTGCTACCACCTTCAAAGGGTTGATTTCTGCCGCTAGATGTCCATATACCCTATAGCTTTGAATGAGGTGGTCAATTTTTACCTCACCCCCACCTCTTTGAGGAGCAAGGCTTAAAGCCAGCTCCCACCCTGAAAAAAACTGTTGCCATACCCCTTCTACGCTCGTAGGATCTACGAGATATTTTTGATACAGCCCATCTAGCCATTCAAGATTAGAAAAAGAAAGACCATTCATAGTTTTTACTTAACACATATTTATTATTTTAAGTAAAAAAAATTTCAAACCTCTTGATGACAGCAATGTAGCCCCTATGGTAAAATAAGTCTCCTAAAACATAGGGAGATCTAAAATGGCATCTATTGATAAAATTTCAGGACTATCCATTCTTACATCGGCTCCAGCCCTAACACAACAACCCCTTTCAGTTAGATTTGCTGACCACTTCCATCATCTAAAAGCTCATGCCCCAGCTCTAACGAATCGAGCCATTTGGATCGTTGCAGGTGCCATAGCACTAGCCCTACTCATTCTACATAGACTAACTCGTTCAACGGGTGTAGCTGAAAAACCATCTCCAAAAGCAAAGCCTCATATAGAAGATCCCATACCTCCTCCACCAAAAACGCAGGACAATACTCATTACGAACCTTCAATCAAAGATGGAAAGATTGTAGACCATGCTCGTTTGTTTGATGAGAGTTTGCGCATAATTAAAGGTAAAAAAACTGAGTGCGAACTATTTTTAAAACCGACAGCAACCCAAGATGTTTTTGTCATTACATGTTCAGGCATAAACATTTTTTTGCAAAATGAAGTTTTACATACCTTTAGTGCTTTAGTAGATGATGCAGAAGTATGCGCAAAATTTTCTGATAAATCTCCCTCTGTTCACAAATACATTGGTGAAATTAATGATCTCATTAAACAGCTAGAAACACAAAAAGATGAAAACATTGATGAGTCCACCCTAAAAAAACTTATAGCACATCTAGCAACGGCTGTTAAAACACTGCAAACCTTATGCAGTCATTTTCCTATTAAAACTGCATAAATTAAAGTTGTCACAATTTTTTCTAGCTGCCCTCTAAAGCTTTTGATAAAAAAATTTGCTTGAAAATAATCGCTTTATCGTACAACATTTGCGAATTCTTCCAGGAATCGATGGTTTTGTTGAAAATAAACAATCCCTTAAGTAAAGAGAAGATTCCTAAGTGAAATACGGGAGTGAGGATGAATATCAAAAGTGAAAGGCTAAAGAAGTTAGAGTCAGAGCTACAAGATTTAGATCAGTGGCTAAGGCTGGGTCTTGTCCCTAAAAAAGATCTTGAAAAACATAAAAGTGAAATCCTCAACCTCAAAGAGAAGATCGAAGAGGAAAAAGAGCGCATCCGCTTCTTAAAAGAGAGCAATGCGATTGAGCAATACGTTCCTCCTAAAAGATCTCCCCATGCCCGCCAAGGTTTTCCCGATGCTAATAGCATGCCCGACATTGACGTTCCTGAAGAAAACATGACCGACACCGAAATCGACATTGAATCGGAGTCCTTCGAAGCAGAAACTGCCCATGCCGAAGAAACCGACAGTGGTACGAATACATCCGCAGGAGAGGAAGAGGCCGTTGTTGTAGAAGAAGAGGAAGAAGATGATCCCTTTAGCGATCGCAACCGCTGGAAACGCGGTGTGATGGAAGATCCGGATGCTGATAACTGGTGAAGAGATCAGCCTCTACTTTCATATCCCCTTCTGTACGCGTAAATGTCCTTACTGCCACTTCTATGTAACCTCCAATAAACAATCTTCCAAAGATCTACTTTTAGAAGCGCTTAAGCAAGAGTGGGAACTTCAAAAAGAAAAAATAGAAGGAAAGAAAGTCATCTCTATTTATTTTGGTGGAGGGACCCCTGCCCTTTTTGGCCCTGCTCCTATTCAAACCATCCTAAGCTGGATCTCCATACCCCCTCACTGTGAAATTACCTTAGAAGCAAACCCCGAAGAGATCACCTTTGAGCTGATGCAAGCCTACAAGGCCGCTGGAATTAACCGCGTGAGCATCGGTGTCCAGTCTTTGGATAATGACCTTTTAAAAATCTTAGGAAGAACGCACAACGCAGAAAAAGCTTTAAGTGGCATCGAAGCAACCTACAAAGCAGGCCTTACCAATATCTCCATCGACCTCATGTATGAGATCCCCCATCAAAGCCTATCTGTCTGGAAAAAAACGCTCTCTCAACTCAACAACTTACCCATTAAACATCTTTCTCTTTACAATCTAACCATTGAACCAGACACCCTCTTTTTTAAAAAAAGCAAGAAACTAACCCCCCACCTCCCCTCTTCCGATGCCTGTTTAGAGATGCTCAATCTCGCAGTTACAGAACTAGAAAAAGTAGGCCTTTACCGTTACGAGATCTCTGCTTTTTCACAAGAGGGCTATCAATCTTGCCATAATACAGGCTACTGGCAAGGCAGACCCTTCTTGGGTTTTGGCCCTTCTGCCTTTAGTTACTGGGAAGGCTCCCGTTTTCGCAACATCGCCCATCTCCAAAAGTATGCCGATCGGTTACAAGCTTCCCTCTCCCCCTTGATTTCCAAGAAACGCTTTCCCCCGCAGCTCAGCAAAAAGAGCTCCTTGCTATCGCCCTCCGCCGGTTAGAAGGTGTCCCCATCAAAAAATATCCCGTCGAACAATCTCTTTACAACGAACTCCTCTCTAAAGGCTGGATCTCGCTTGAAAATGGCGTAGCCCGGCTAACACCCCGAAGGTCTTTTATTCTACGACTCTGTTGCTGAAGCTATCATATAGACTTAAAAAAAAATTTACAATTTAGACATGAAATGATACAGGTTTGATTAGAAGAGGTAATCTTTAGGAGACATCATGGGAGCTCGTTGCTTTTTTGGATTTAAACCGCAGCATCTTTTAACTGCTTTTATTTGTTTTAGCTTAGACTTTTTAGATGCAACGGATGTTTCAAATCAGACACAACTTAATGCAGTTTTTAATGGAACAAATCCATCTCCAGCCAATGTGATAACCCCATTTTCCTTAAATGCAAATGCTACCCAAGTTACGGCTTCACTTGTTGAACTAACTTCAAATGGTTCTTCGATAGATTGTAACGACTTTTCTCTTGCAGATGTTTCTGCAAACTCTACTTTGCGCCTTGACCCCTCATTCACAATCAGTGGGTCGGTTCCTGGTTGGAACATTCAACCGAATGGTATTTTTCAAATTACCGCAGATCAAAATGTAGCTTCAAGTAATCAATCTTCATCATCTATAAATATAGGTGATTCTGGAATCTTAGTGACTGAAGCAGGCAATATTTTAAATCCTATTAATTTAGTTAATGGAATAGGAATTATTATAAAGGATACCCCAGGTGCCACTACATTTAGTGGAAGTATTCAAGAAGTTGGGGGAACAGGCGGTTTTCAAAAAATTGGTCCTGGAACTATAAGGCTTTCTAATGCAAGCAATACCTATTCAGGCTTGTCACTACCCACAAATACCAAGAAAAAAATTTAATAAAAATGACAAGTAAATAGTTTATTATATACATCGAATATTGTATAATTTTTCTCCTAAACAATAGGAGATCAATATGTTAAATCATCAAAACTGGGTTTTAAAACAATGGCCTTCATATCTGTTTTTTGATCAAAGGCATCAAAAGAGTGCTCAACATCGCGTTAGCGATGTTGAGACTTCCTTCAGCTTCTATTCCGAAGCGATTTGAGGTTCAAAAAGAAATCAAAGGTTGTTATCGTTTTCTCAATAACAAGGCAGTCAATCATCAAATGTTACAAGGCGAACACTACAAAAATGTCCTTGCAGAAGCAGCTTCAGCACCGGGAAGAGTTCTTTTTATCCAGGATGGAAGTGAGCTAATTTATAATAATCTCAAGTGGACAGAGCTAGGACCTACCGCTGATGCAAACGGTAATGGGATTATGTTCCATACCTGCCTTGCTGTTAAAATTGTTGACAATCAACCTCAAGTCATTGGACTTACCGGGCAAAAAGCTTGGATTAGAAGGCACAAAAAGAAAAAGCCAATCGTAAGGCGCAAGAAGCACGTGAATCTAAAGTATGGAAAGAAATGATAGACCTCATAGGCTCCGTGCCTATGAATTGCAAATGGACAACTGTGGGAGATCGGGGAGCTGATATTTTCTCATTTGTGGAATCACTTCCTCCTGGATGGGACTTTGTTGTTCGCTCAAAACATGACCGTAAAATTTTAGTCAATGATGAGGAACAGAACTTGAGGAAATATATTCGAGGGCTCCCTTCCATGGGCACAACAATTCATTCTCTACGAGCAAGAAAAGGCCCTTCTCGAGAAGTCACGCTGCAGATCAGCTGGCATGAGGTTGATGTGCTGCCTCCGGCAGCAGAAAAACAAAAAGCCTATTAGAGGCTGTTATGTGCGTGCTTGGTCTGAAGAAGATCCAGATCTGGAGTGGATTTTATTTACTCGCCCCACGATAACTTCCTTCGAAGAAGCCTTAGAAATCGTGACGATATATAAATATCGATGGCTAATCGAAGAATATCACAAATGTTTAAAAACCGGATGCAAGATTGAAGAGGCTCAACTCAAAACCTCAGATCGCATACTGACGCTTTTTGGCTTGCTAGGTGTTATTGCTACGCAGCTCCTGCAGCTCAAAACCCTTTCACGAATGAACCCCGATGATCTAGCTGATAAATATGTAGACAAAGACTCAATCCTTGTTTTACAGAGTATTTACAACTTGAAGATGCCCTGGACCGTAAAAGAATACTGGAGAAGAGTTGGGATGCTTGTTGGTTTTATGGGAAGAAAATCAGATGGAGGTCCTGGGTGGCAAAAAATCTGGGAAGGCTGGGTTAAGCTGCGAGATCTATGTCGAGGAGTTGAGATCGGAAGGAAGTTAGGTGCAGTATGTGTTTAAAAAATTTGCTTGGAAGTTGTGGGTAACGACAAGCTATTCAGGTCAGACAATAATCTTTGTAGGAACTCTAGAGGGGGGAGCAACAAATTCTTTCTCTCCGAATTCAATACATCAGGTTGAAGATGTATTAAGCCTCAATGGCTTTGATAATAAGATCGCTAACCTGTCGGGTACTAGCGGAACTGTATCCCTCGGCAGCAACACATTGACCTTAGGTAATGGCAACAATAATAATGTGTTTGGAGGTGCGATAACGGGAACAGGAGGAGGAATTACAAAAGTCGGTAATGGAGATTTGACACTAACAGGAGCAGGACTTAATACTTATACAG
This sequence comes from Rhabdochlamydiaceae bacterium, assembly GCA_047459655.1. GTDB lineage: Bacteria > Chlamydiota > Chlamydiia > Chlamydiales > Rhabdochlamydiaceae > CANJJB01. The sequence goes on along the minus strand of JAJREF010000001.1, from coordinate 225,241 downwards.
GAACAACAACTATCAGCGAAGGAACATTACAGGCTGGAGGAGGGACAAACGCTTTATCTCCAAATTCAGCAATTGTACTTGCTGATACAGCGGGTGCAACCTTAACCCTTATCCCACCTAGTGATCACACAATAGCTAGTTTAGCAGGGGGTGGTACAACTGGTGGGAATGTGGTAATAGGAAATAATAGTACACTGACCGTAGGTAATAGCAATAATACAACTTTTGCAGGCTCCATATCAGGACCAGGAGGAGCAATCACAAAAGTTGGCAGTGGAGCTTTGACTTTATCAGGAACTAATACATACTCGGGCGCTATTAATGTTGTAAGTGGTAGACTAGTTGTTAATGGATCAATTTCGAGCTCAACTACGACAGTAGGTTCTGGGGGAACTTTAAAGGAACTGGAACAACAGGTCCTATCACTGTAAATAGCGGAGGGACAGTTGCTCCTGGTAATTCTGTTGGTACGCTCAATGCAGGACCGGTAACTTTTAACTCGGGGTCGATTTTCTCTGTAGACATTAACCCAACTCAAGCTTCCTTGCTGAATGTTACAGGAACTGCAACTCTGGGTGGGAGCGTACAGGTTGTGGCAGAGGCAGGCTCTTATGCTTCCAGTGGTCAATATACAATTATAGAAGCAACGAGTGTCAGTGGTGCTTTTAATTCGACTGTAACGGGGAACCTTCCTGGATATACATTTACATTGAGTCAAGATTCAAATAGTGTTTTTCTTTTATATTCATTCACAGGATTTCCATCATCTGTCGCTATTGGAACATCAGGGCTATCTGGTAATGTACTTAGCCTAGCCAATTACTTAAATACGAATGGAAGCAGTAGCGCTTTAGCTCCTTTGAATGGGCTGAGTGGGGGTGAGCTGCAAGAGGCTTTAGTTAGTATATCTCCTGCAAGAAACGCCTTTGGAACTTACATAGCAGCACAGACGGCTTTTTCTTTTAGTGGTCTTGTGAGTAATCACATGGATGCATTTAGAGGTTCAGAAACAAGAGGTACAAGAGATAGCTTTCTTTCTCTTCTTACTGCAGATAGCTCAGGAAAGATCGCAGCGCCTCGATCGGGAGACAGAAAGAATATACTGGTTGGCTGGGCCTCTGGCTTTGGAGAGTTTGCCTATCAATCAGCTTCTTCTCAAAATCCCGCCTTTCATTTTAACTCAGGAGGATTGATTGCAGGGCTTGATTACCAAGGAAAAAGCCGTAGCTTAGTCGGAGGCTCGTTGGGATATGCCCATACGGGTTATCATGAGAGTGATCATGCGGGTTCGGGGGATATCAACTATTACTTTGCTTCTATTTATGGCAATCGCTTCTTCAATAATTTTTACATCTCCCCTGCTATCTCAGGGATCTATAATAAGACTAAAAATAAAAGAAATATCTCTTTTATGGGATTTTTAGAAAAGGCGCGAGCAGACATCTTTGCTTGGCAGCTACTACCCCACCTTGAAATCGGGTATGATCAAGTACTTTCCTTTGGCCACCTTATCCCTTTTACTTCTTTGGACTGGGCGATCTCTTGGCAAAGAGGCTATAAAGAGCATGGAGCGTCCCCTTACAATGCCACACAAGGGGCTCACTCAAGTTCCATGGCTCGTAGCGAAACTGGCCTTAGATTGTCTGAAAGATGGGAAAAGAGTTGGGGCGCTCTGCTTTTAAATGAAAAGTTCTCCTATGTCTTTGAAAAGCCTTTTGGCGTAGGAAAAACAAATGCAGCCTTCATCGGCCTTCCAGGAACCTTTAACGTGACAGCTGTCAACCAGAACCTCAATCTAGGTGCAATTGGACTGAACTGCCTTTTCATGATAGGAAAAGCAGCACCCATGAATGTCGATTTAGGCTACGAAGGAGAATTTGGTTCGAACTACTGGTCCAATCAGTTTATGCTAAAACTCAGTAAGAGTTTCTGAAGGTGTTTGTAAGCGAAGCCTGGGCCTGTGGAAAGAGGATGATTTCCGATACATTCACATGTAAAGGGCGGGTTAAGCAGTAGATAACAGCATCTGCAATATCCTCTGCTGTTAGAGGTGTAAAACCTTCATACACTTTGGCTGCTTTTTCTTTGTCTTTCCATCTTATTTCACTAAATTCAGTCTGCACGGCACCGGGATCAATCTCACTCACGCGGATGGCAGTTCCCATTAAGTCGACACGGAGCGATTGGCTAATAGCTTTTACAGCGTGTTTGGTTGCGCAGTAAACATTCCCAGAAACATAGACTCCATGCCCTGCTACAGAACCCATATTAATGATGTGTCCAGAATTTCTCGCAATCATAGAGGGAAGAAAAGCCCTTGTAACATAGAGAAGGCCCTTTATATTGGTGTCGATCATCACGTCCCAGTTCTCAGGCTTACCGTCCTGGATTAAATCCATAGAAAGAGCAAGTCCTGCATTATTGATGAGAATGTCGATTGCAATGTTTTCATTTTCTAATCTTTTTGCGACCGATTCAACTTCCTCGTTATTTTGTACGTCTAATTGAATAGGAATGACTTTGGTGCCATGCTGAGAAGCAAGCTCCTTTCCGAGTTTTTCTATGCGGTCCAGCCGCCTTGCCGTGATCACTAAGTGAACGCCGATAGCCGCCAGCTGCTCTGCACAGGCTTTACCAATGCCGCTAGAGGCACCTGTGATCAGTGCGGTCTTACCTGCGATAGGTGATTTTTTCATGAGTTTTCCTTATAGCATAATATGCCAATCTTCTGAACTGTTCAATATATATTGAGACCGTTGCATAAGGAACCTCTGGACAAGTCATTTGCCCAATCTTGTTGCCAATTTTTGCGAATACTAGATTTTTCTAACTTGCTAACATTCTCCATGTTAGCTGCATTCTCCAAAATCGTTGTCTTCGAAAAACTGATCAGCAATCTCCGACAAAGCACTTGTCCAGAGGCTCCATAAGTGATCATGTTCATAAAAACGCACATTTTGCGATCTTTCAATTTTCGCTCGTCCCCTAAAATTAGTTGAAGAGTAAAGTAAAAAAAAATTGAGTTTTAAATATATTTTAGCTGGCACAAAATAAGTGTATTCTGCTCATTTTAAGGAAGTTGTACTCCAATTCTTTGAAATAACTAGATTTTCACTCTCTGAACCTGATAAGTTAATGTTGTAATATTTAACACTAGCTGTTAAATATTGCAACAGAAAGAGTTAATTTATGTTAAAACGCCATATTTTAGAAGAACTAGAGTGCTACCTAAAGCTTATGCCAGTTGTGCTGCTTATAGGCGCGAGGCAAACTGGCAAGACAACCTTAGTAGAGGCGCTTGTAAAGCAAACAGGGGCATTCTATGTTACCCTCGACGATGAGCTTTCTTTATCAAATGCAATAAAAGATCCTAGTGGATGGATTGATTCCTTGCCTAAACCTGTTGTTATTGATGAGGTTCAAAGAGCTCCCAACCTCTTTCTTGCTATTAAAAGAGATGTCGATCAAAACCGCACAGTGGGCAGGTTTCTCTTAACAGGATCTGCAAATCCTCTGCTTTTGCCAAGACTTGGGGACTCGCTAGCCGGGAGAATGGGAATTTTACATTTACTCCCCTTTTCGCAAGGTGAGCTAAAGGGTATCAAGGAGCCGTTTATCGAATGGGTTTTTGGAAACGAAGTTGTCTCAAAAGTATTAGATCCTATTTCTCCTGAAATACTGCGTAAAATATTTCTAAAAGGGGGATTTCCACCTGTCCAGATGTTAGAAGATTTAAAAGACGTGCAGAGATGGTTCCGCTCATATTTGCAAACAATGATGGAGAGAGATGTAAGAGATATTTCTAATATCGATGGGTTAAGAGAATTTCCACGATTATTCAGACTTTTGGCCACAAGATCAGGGATGCTTCTCAATATTTCTGATCTATCCAGATCAATGGGAATGGTAAATATGACCTTGAATCGGTATCTGCGGATTTTGGAATCTCTTTTCTTTGTTTATCTGCTTCCTGCGTGGTTTTCCAATCTTGGAAAACGCGTGATTAAATCTCCAAAGCTTCATATTTGTGACACGGCTCTCTTATCTCAGTTGCTAGAGGTGGACGAGGATCGTTTAAAAAATGATCCTTCTCTACAGGGGCAATTCTTAGAAAATTTTGTTTTTTCAGAACTTTTAAAGCAAAAAAGCTGGTCCACTATTCCTTTTGAAATATATCATTTTCGAGATGGAGACTATGAAGTTGATTTTGTACTAGAGAAACAGGATGGAACAATTATTGGAATTGAAGTAAAAAGTGGAAAATCTATCAGTGAAGAAGATCTGAGAGGTCTTGTACACTTAAGAAAAGTAGCTAAAAAGCGATTCAAAAGAGGTATTATTCTTCATCCTGGCCACAAGGTAGAATCTCTTGGAGAAGGATTATGGGCATGTCCTGTTCAAGCCCTTTGGGAGATTTAGACCTCTTCTTCAGGGAGAACAGAAAGGGTGGCAAGCGATTTCACTTCAAGGTGAGACTCTGCAACAAGGGTTTGTTTTTCCCCTATTTCTACAAGATACAGCATTGTTTTAGCGCTTAAGGCTCTTTTTTCTAAAATCTTGATTGCCCTGTTGGAATTCATATTTTTTAAATGACCCTGGGAAAGACGCTTTAAAATCCAGACAGTACAAAAGATCCCGACGATCAATGCTATAAAGGTAAGCCCCATCTTGAGAAAGGAGACTTCATATCCTTGTACTAAATCAGGAGTGGTCGGTATGGGGGCAGCAGACTCTAGAGGGACATCTCCAAAAGAGAAGGGAGGATAGATAAAAGAGAGGCCTAAGATTAAAAATAAAATTAATTTATTCATAGAGCGCTATTCTCAATTATTCTCGTTTTATTTGCAAGGAAGTCTTATAATCTTCCTCTATGAAACTAGTCAATTTAGCATTACTTGCCACAAGAAAAAGGCAAAGCCGTGAAACAGGATTTGTCCATTACTCCTATGAGCACCCAGAGTCGCGCGATACAATCCCCTTGTTTGAAAATTTCTGCTTTGTATTAACGCTCTTTAAAACCCGAATGGCAGACCATGTTTTAGAGGGAAAAGCTCTTTTAGAAAAATTGCTCTCTTTTCAAGTGGGAAAGAATTTTCCTGTTTATCTCCATGAGTTTCCTCTTTGTAGAGATTTGAAGTTGGGGAAGAATATTTACCCGGTTATTTTTTGGCTCTTAAAAGATTTTTATGCGGTATTAGGAGAATCATTAAGGAATGCTCTACAAAAGCTCTTACTCACCCTTCCTAAGCCTTTTCTTGCTAAAGAGCCCTCTTCTCCTGAGGAATGGGCAGATTTTTTAATTCTAGCGCAAATGGAAGGCACATCTATTCAACCTGCTGTAGACAAATGGCATCCCACGCTGTTTTCTTACTGTGGTCATCAAAAACAGGAAAAGTTTGAGCCGGCAGTGACTCTTTATGATCTTTTTTTAGGAGAGTTTGCGGGGGCCTTTTCTGCAAGGGCGCTTCAAGATCATCCTGTTCATTTACGCGCTTCTCTTGTGCAACCTATCTCTTCTCTTATCCTGCCACAAGACTGTCCACTTACCTATACACTATCTCAGCCCTTAACTTTTCTATGGGGAGGGGGAGGAAAAACTCCATTCCTTGATTTTAGACACTCAGCAAAGGACTGAGCAAAATATATTGGTAGGTGATGAAATTTTGCGTTATACCATCTATTTCGAAGAGGAATTAGTCGAAGAAAAAACAGAGCTCTCTTTTTTTCTGAGCGCCCACCCAGAAAATACAATCCGAGTGAATGCTCAGAAATCCAACACTTTTCAATTGGGCGATACCCTTGAAGTCTTTTCAGAAAGAATCAGGCTAACTCTTACGCTTTCTCTTGTTTCTGGTGAAGGAATGTTCTTTGGTCATATTTTTCAAGCCAATAGACCAGGTCAACTTCATGCAAAAAAAGATGCTTTTGAATCCTACGATTGGAAGATCTCTCTGCGCACTATCAAACGTAAAGGACCCTGTCAAATTGGGTTTTCCCTAATCCAATTGCCTGATTTTCGAACTCGCTAACATTTATCCAGAGGTTCCTTAAACTGTTTCCATACTAGTAATTTGGAGTGCCTGGCTATCTACTGCAATTCCCATAGAATGCATCCCGTTATCGACGTAAACAGTTGTGCCCGTGATGGCAGCTGATAAGGGAGATGCTAGGAAAGCAGCAACATAGCCGATCTCTTCCGCGGTTAGTTCCTTAACTAAAGGTGCATTTGCTTTGGAATAAGAGATCATGCTGTCAATAAAGCCAATAGCTCTTGCCGCTCTACTTCTAAGAGGTCCAGCAGAGATGGTGTTGACACGTGTCCCCCACTTTCTACCTGCTTCCCAAGCAAGCATTTTGGTATCACTCTCAAGGGCGGCTTTGGCGGAACTCATCCCTCCTCCATATCCAGGGACTGCTTTTTCAGAGGCCATGTAGGTGAGAGAAATTGTTGAACCTCCATCTTTTAAGATGGGGCCAAAATATTTCAGCAAGCTAACAAAAGAATAGGAAGAAGCGCTAAGAGCGGCAAGGTAGCCTGCTCGAGAGGTCTCAAGAAGAGGTTTTTTAACTTCAGGTCCGTTAGCAAGGCTATGAACGAGGATGTCGATATGACCGAAGTCTTGCTCGATTTGCTGGGCAACTTCTTCAATCGTATAACCTTTTGAACCTTCATACCGTTTATTTGTTTTAATATCTTGAGGAACATCTTCGGGACGGTCAAAGGAGGCATCTAGGGAGTAGATTTTTTTGTATTCCATGAGGGTTCCGTCGGATAATTGGCGGGATTCATCGAACTTGCCGAGGTCCCAAGACTGGGTAAAGATCTTAACGACAGGGGTCCATGTTCCAATTAGAATCTCAGCACCGGCTTCTGCAAGGGCTTTTGCAATAGCCCACCCATAGCCTTGATCATCTCCAACCCCTGCAATGAATGCGCGCTTACCTTTCAAATTAATCTGTAACATGCCTGCCTCACTTTGTTTGTGGGCCAGAGCATAACAGAATCTATTTAGATTTTCTATATTTTTTCATCATAAGGCGCTTCCACCCTTCAGCCGTTAAGATCCTGGGCGTAGAAGCTTTAGAAGGTTTTGATGGGGAGGCGGAAGCAGAGGACTTGCTCTTTTTAGATGATCCAACAAGTTTCTTGAAGGCTTTCTTAAACATATCCTTTCCTCACCTATGCTCAGCTTAGGGAAAAATAGGAGGTTTGTCAAGAACTTTTTTAAAGACTTCATGTCCTATGATAGAGAGAATAAGCTGTTTCTTATTTTTTAAGAGGTTCTTTATCTTTGATTTCTTTTTTTTTTCAAGAATGACCTTTTGTTTTTCACGGTTACTGCTCATCATCGTCCTCAGAGAGGGATTTTCTCATGTCGGTGTCAGCTTGAAGGTTTTTCATGCGGTAAAAGTCCATGACACCGAGTCTTCCGAGTTTAAAGGCTTCTGCAATTGCAAGGGGCACTTGGGCTTCTGCTTTGACCAGCTCTGCTTCATTTTCTTGTTTAGCAGCAGCTCCCATTGCTCTTCTCCCCTCTGCTTTTGCCTGCGCAATTGACTTATCTGATTCTGCTTGGTCAGCTCTCAGCTTAGCTCCAATGTTTTCTCCAATAGAGATGTCAGCAATATCAATAGAGAGAATTTCAAAGGCAGTTCCTGTATCTAGGCCTTTTTCAAGGGCAAGTTTAGAGATTCGGTTAGGAGCTTCGAGCACATCTGTATGTGTCGGAGATGCACCAATCGCATTGACAATCGCCTCCCCAACCCTAGCTACAATCGTCTCTTCCGTGGCGCCGCCCACAAGCTGGCGGATATTTGTGCGAACCGTCACTCTTGCTCTACATTTAACCTGTATCCCGTCTTTGGCAACAGCTGTGATATAGTTACCATGTTTAGAATCGGGACAGTCGATCACTTTAGGGTTAACCGAGGTTTTTACGGCATCGAGAATGTCTCGTCCTGCAAGGTCGATGGCTGTTGCTTGACCCCAATCAAGAGGAATATTTGCTTTTCTTGCAGCAATCATTGCGCGGATTACGTTTGTAACGTTACCACCTGCCATGTAGTGCGTTTCTAGGTCGGCAACAGTTAGTGTTTTAATCCCAGCTTTATAGGTGTTGATATAGCCGTTGATGATTAGTCTAGCAGGGATTTTGCGGAGGCTCATCCCTATGATGTTAACAAGAGATACAGTTGTTCCAAGACACAACTGTCTGAAACCACAATCCTACATAGCGCAGGATCATCAGGAGAAAATCCCCCCTATAGTAAAAAGAGCAAAAACTAAAAAATATAAATTTGGCATATTAAACCTCCTTAACAATTAACATAGAACCTCTTCCACCTATCACAACAATACGCGTATCCTTGGAAATATAGCCAACTTCTGAGAAGGCAGGAAGGCGCTTTCCCTCAATTAAAATATGACCTAAGGGTTTGAGGTCAGACAAAACAGTACCTTCTTTTCCTATGAGGTCTTTTTCATAGGAAACAGCAACAAAGTGCTCCTGATCGTCATTCAAAGAGACCTTTTTTTTCACTTTAGAAAAGGCCAGCTTACAGACAAATCCAGTTGCAATAAGGAGCAAGATGGCGTAGGTAGCACTCCACCCCCATGCATATCCTTGGAAAATAAAAACAATGATGCTTGCAATGAGTGAGGCTGCGGCAACAACCCCCAAAATCCCAGAAGGGAAAAAAAACTCCAGATAAACTAAAAAAAGGCCCACTAAAGCTAAGGTCAAAATAAGATTCACTTTTTTCTCACATAGAGTTGGCTGCCTTCGATGCGCAGTATGGTTACTTCAGAGCCCTTTTCCAAAAAACATCCTTCTGTAATAGCATCGTAGATCTTACCTGCCACCTGTACTTTACCAGAAGGAGAAAGGTCTGTGCGTGCAACGCCCAAATTACCTATTTCTGAAAGAAAGGAAACCTCAAATTTTTCCTCTTCTACCACGATAAAACGTTTAATCATTTTTTTCGATAAAAATGCAATCATAACACCAGAAATCACAAGAGTGGCGCAAATCCAAGCCAGCTGTTCTGCAACAGCCTCTGCAGCGAGATTCCAGTGGGGGTAAAAAGTCACATTTTCAAAATGGGGTAGGGTGATTGTGATAAAACCAGCTAAAGCTAAAATAATCCCTAAAATTCCTAAAAGACCAAAGGAGGGCAAGATGAAGAGTTCTAGAAAAAGAAGGGTAAGCCCTGTTCCAAGCATAATCCCTTCTAGCCAGCCAATTGTCTGCATAGAAAATTGCCCCATGAGGACAAAAAATAGACATATCAGTCCCATGACAATCGGAAAAATCATTCCCGGGTTCTGCACTTCTAGATAGATTCCTAAAAGAACTCCCATTGTTAGAATAGAAACAACGGCGGGATGGAGCAAGAAAGCAAAAAAGTCAATTTTCCAATTTGTATAGCTAACCCATTTTTTATCCGTCATACCAGCAAACAGGGAGTAGGTTGCAAGATCGTCTGTTTTAAAGTCTGAGACTCCATACTTTTCCATTTGATCGGCATTAAGAGTTAGGAGTTTACCTTTATTCGAAATGATCGTATCTGGATGGCTCCCCTTCAATCGAATTTGCGAATCATCATCTAGCTTCAGGATGCTCCCTTCTCTTAACACCAAGATAATGTCTTTGTCGACCATTGCTTCGGCAATGTCGGGGATTTCTATTCCAAAGGCGCGCTAAGTTAGCGAATTCGGCTCTTAAAGCGGAGTTGATTTTTTCAGAGGCGCTCTCCATCTTTCCTCCTTCTCCCATTAAAACAGGCTCTGCAGCTCCCATGCTAGCAGAGGTTGTGATGCCAATATAGCGGCAGGAGTAAGCAAGCATAGCTCCTGCAGAAATCGCCCAGTTGTCTATGTACGCAATCACAGGAATATGATCTTTCTTGTCTAAATCTTTCAGTAGCTCCACAATTTTTAACGCTGCAAAGACCTCTCCCCCTGGCGTATTGAGTTTTAATACAACGCAAGAAACTTGCTCTGCTTTAAAACGATCCAAAGCGAATTTGACATATAGAAGGGTTGATTGATCGATAGGATGATCTTTGTCTAAATAGAGATACCCTATTTTATTGGGTCCTTCAGAATCGACACGGACAGCGCTCCAGTCAACAGAATGGAGAGAAGCTGTAAAAAAGAAAAAAATAGCGCACAAAAGTTTTTTCATAAGAAGTTTAAAATTGCATCCCTGGTTTTTGCTCAGGTCCTCTTCGGTATGAGCGCTCGATACAAAAGCTGCCTCATAAGCAGAAGGAGGAAAGTAAATCCCCTCTTCAAAAAGATGGACAAAAAGAGCTTTATAGGTCTCTTCATCAAGTTTGGTTTTTGTGGAAACATGGGTATGTCCAAAAAGAGTGTGAACATAGAGCCTACCTGGTTGATACAAGCAGGAATGTTATTCCGATTAATTTTTTCTTGGATCGGTTTGGTTAGAAGATTTGTTTTTCTCTCAAGCTCTTCATAAAATCCAGGTTTCTCGATTTCTTGTAAGGTGGCAAGCCCTGCTTGCATCGCAACCGGGTTACCGGAAAGAGTCCCTGCTTGATAGACCTCTCCTAGAGGTGCTAAACAATCCATGATTTCTCTTTTTCCACCAAAGGCGGCAGCCGGGAATCCCCCTCCCACGATTTTACCAAGGCACGTAAGATCAGGGTGGATGCCGTAGAGAGCCTGCGCTCCATGAAGACCGACACGAAAACCACTCATCACCTCATCAAAAATAAGAAGAGAAGAGCTGTTAGTTGTTTCCACACGGAGCATCTCTATGAAAGCTTGTGAGGCAGGAACAACACCCATGTTACCAGCAATTGGCTCTAATAAAACAGCTGCTACATCTTTATGAGTCCGTAAAAACTGACGGCAGGTCTCTATATCATTATAAGGAAGAGAGACCGTATTCTTAACAAGGTCGGAAGGGATCCCTTTAGAAGAAGAAGTTAGATTTAAGTTGGTCACACCAGAGCCTGCATTGACTAAAAACCCATCAGCATGGCCATGGTAGTTGCCATCGAATTTAACAATCACATTTTTATGGGTGTATCCCCTGGCTAGTCGAACAGCTGTCATCGTCGCTTCTGTTCCTGAAGAAACAAAGCGCACTTTTTCTATCGAAGGAATATGCGTGATTACACAGCGAGCGATTGCCTCTTCAAACGGGGTTGATATGCCAAATGTCGAGCCGCGCTTGAGTTGCTCATGGGCAGCTTCTACAACAGCAGGATGGGCGTGTCCTAAGATAAGCGCTCCCCAACTCCCACAAAAATCGATGTAAGAGTAGCCATCGAGATCCCAAACTCTTGATCCTGCTCCCTTAAAAGCAACAAGAGGTGTCATGTCAAGTCCTGGAAAAGCTCTAACCGGGGAATTCACCCCACCAGGAATTAAAGCACAAGACGCAGCGTAGTTTTTTTGGCTTAGCAGCCTTTCTCTCATAAATAGACCTCCAGTATCCCCTAGATATTTTAGTCTAAGAGATATAAAATCAACTTTTTTTCTAAGTTAAGGAGGTAGTTGCAAAACTCAGGTTCAGTCAAAAATCGGTTCAAAAGAACCCGAAATTTGACTGAACCTGAGTTTTGCAACTACCTCTAGGGCGGAAGGTGAGTAAATATTTTTTTCTTGCGGTTACCTTTTGTCCATTTCTCTTATTTGCTGGCAAAATCAATTATTCTGTCGATTTTATTGGACTTAGCAATAAAGACGCTCTTAAAACCATTAAAAATTCATCCCACCTTGTTTTATTAAGGGATAAAAATCCCGACTCAATCAACGCTTTGCGCTATAAAGCAGAGTCTGATATTCCTGAGCTGATAAAAGCCTTGCAGAGCTACGGATACTATGAGGCATCCATCTCTATTGAGTTGGAGGAACAAAAAGAGAGGTTCAAGTTTTTGTTTTGATTACTCCAGGGCCTCAGTATGTCTTGAAAGACTATCTAATACACCTTCACCCGGAGGGTGCAGCCGATAATATTCCTACAGAGGCTTTTTCTTTAAAAAATCTGCAGCTCACAGCAGGAATGCCAGCGCTTGGTAAAAAGATTATAGAAGCAGAGCAGCAAGCTTTGGGTATTATTGCAGACTATGGGTACCCTCTTGCTTCTGTAGAAAAAAGAGAAATGATAGCCGATGGAAAAACAAAAACATTTTCTGTCACACTGACTGTAGGAGCAGGTCCTTTTTCCTTATTCGGACTCACCGATATTCGTGGAGAGACAGATGTCAAAAAGCGCTTCATAGATCGAAAGGTGATGTGGAAAGAACATGATCCTTATTGCGCCTCTCTTGTTGAAAAGACACAAACGACTTTGATGGATACAGGTCTTTTTACCTCTGTACTTGTGACCCACCCTGAAGTTATTGATACCCATAGCAATTTACCGATGACGATCGAAGTTGTAGAGAACAAACACAGAAGCATCAATGGTGGTATCAGCTACCAAACATTTTTTGGACCCGGTATTACTTTTGGATGGGAAAATAGAAATATTGGAGGGATGGGAAGGAAGCTTACGCTCCAAGCAGATGCAACAAAAAAAACCCATTCAGGAGCGCTCACCTTTCTCGTTCCTGACTTTTACCGCCGAGAGCAAGATTATGTGGCCGGGGCTCTAGCGATGAATGAATCTATTTTCCCCTATGATCAACGCTCCTACAGCCTTACAAATAGAGTAGAACAAAGAATAGATACTAGATACCGTCTTTCTTGCGGAATTAAGCTCGAAAGAATTTTTGTAAAAAAAGTATAGCTGATGGAATGTTTACCCTGCTGGAAGTTCCCCTTTACTTTAGGTGGAGTTCGGCCAGTGACCTTTTAGACCCTAAAAAGGGGAGCACTTTAGAATACAAAGCAATTCCATCGACTAATTTTTCCTCTTTGGAGCATTATTATATTCCCCAAACGCTTACCTATACGTACTATATTCCTTACAAAAAGGGGAAATCTTTTGTTTTAGCACAAAAACTCTTAGTTGAGTCGATCCTAAGCAAAAATCTAAGCGCAATCCCCCTTCCAAAACGTGTCCTTGAAGGAACAGATCAAGAGATGCGCGGCTACCGCTATAAGTCAGTCAGTCCGCTGAGAGATGGGAAACCTTTGGGTGGCAGATCTGGAATTTTTTATACAATTGAAACCCGTTTTCGGTTAAATAAGATGATAGGACTTGTCCCTTTTTTGACATCGGGAATGTCTGTTTAACAGAACTTCCCCAGCCTAAAGGTAAATGGTTTAAATCGACAGGACTAGGAGTACGCTATTTTTCTTTCCTCGGGCCTCTACGGTTTGACGTAGCAGTACCCTTAGATAGAAGAAAAGGAATCGATCCTCACTACAGAGTTTTAATCAGTATGGGACAAACATTCTAGATGGGCAGATTATTTAAATACCTCATTGCAACTGTTATCGCTTGCCTTGTTTTTACAGCGCTCCTTCTTTCACTTTTCAGACAGAATGGGTCAGAAGCGCGCTATATAAAAAGATGTTTGAGTCAGCTGAAGCACAAGGCTATTTTCTTAAAATAGGGTCCATTGAAGGAGAGCTGCCGTTTAAATGGACACTCCGAGACATATCACTCAAGTTCGATGAGACAAATGCCCTTCATATCGATACAATGCGCGTAAGATTTTCAATACTCCATCTTTTGAAAAAACAGATTGCCATTAGTTATTTTCATGTAGACAATGCAGAACTTTTTTTTAGAAAAAAAGAAGAAGGTGGAGGAGCTGCCCTTGTCTGCCCATGGACTTTTTCCATAAAATCTGCAAAAATTGCTCACCTACTACTCCACAACACAGAAACAGATGCTCAAATGATATGCGCTCTACAGGGCAGCGCTTTTTTAAAAAGGAAGGGAAGGCTTTTTCGATAGAAGCTACACTCACCTCATCAGAGCTTGCTTTTACCTCCCATATCGAAGGGCAAAAAAAAGCAGACACTCTATCAGGATTTGTCAAGGCAGATATAAGATCACGAGAAGCCCTCTTACCCTTCTATGTTTTTCCTGTGGACCTCTCTTTTATAATCGAAACGTCATTTGAAGGATCATGGAAGAGTTTTTCCTCCCTTCTTTCCAAAGAACCCCTTGATACAGACCGTCCGATTAAAGGTTTTATGACATCTCATCTCCGCTCTTTCAAGGAGCGAGATATGCCAGGAACTTGCGAAGCATCATTCTCTTTCTTTCCTACCCGCGCTTTAGATATTCACCACCTCTCTTTAAAAAGCGATCTTGTTTGTTTTAAGGGAGAAGGACGTTTTGATGGGCATTTTTTCCCAAAAAATATTTCTGGTTCATTCCTTTTCCCCACCTTTCTTATTTCTCTCCCTTAATGGGGGGGATTTTAACAGGAAATGTCTCATACGCTCCGTCTGACCTATCTGCCACCTTTGAAAGCAATGAATTAAAAATTTTTGATGCTTCTTACCATCAACCGAAAGGAAAGTTGCAAGCACATCTCGTAGATAATATGTGGAGTGGAGAGCTTACCTTTGATGCCCCTCAAGCATCTAGTCCGATCGAACTGCGCACGCTCTTTTTGCTGCCAGAGGATAAAGTTTTTCAAATCAAGGATCTTTCGTTAAAAATTGCAACCTCTCAGCTAGCCGGTGATGCCATTTTATCTTTACCCGAGCAAAAAATAGAAGGTTCTTTTTTTGCAAGAGCTCCCGATTTGTCACCCCTTGCGCTATTTTTTTCCGATTCTCAATTAAAGGGCTCTTTAGCCGGGGTTCTTTCTTTCACGGGTTCCGATGCTTCTTTTTATGGCCTTTGTCAAAACCTGCAATGTTATGATCTTTTTTCTTCCCAAATCAATCTTACAGCAACTGCGGAAGATCTTTTCAATCACCCCACAGCAGAGCTTGCTTTCGAAGGGCAAAAAACCTATTTCAAACAGTTCTTATTTCATCAAGTCAACTTTTCTACGCATCTAACAAAAGAAAGATCTACCTTTCAGTTCTCTTCACAAGGAAATTGGAAAGAGCCTTTTACCTGCGCTTCTTCAGGGTCATTCCACATCGATAAGCCATTTTTTGATATCCAGTGTGATTACCTTAAGGGAAACATTCTCAAAAAATCTTTCGAGCTCCAGAAACCCTTTTCCATCCAGCTAAGCGATAAAGCATTTGTCATGTCAGAGTTTGATCTGAAGCTTAAAGAGGGATATTTTTTAGCTTCAATGGATTTAAATCCCACGATCTCTAAAATCAGACTCAAAGCTGAGAACTTTCCAATCGATCTCCTAGCCCTTACAACTCCACGGTTTACCTTGCAAGGCAACTCCTCCTTAGACATTTCTTTGGATGGTTCTCCAGAAGGACTTATAGGAAGAGCGAATGTATTGTTAGGAAAAGCAGACATTTTACAGTCAGGTAAAAAAGCCCCGATCCACAGCAAAGGTTCGCTGCAGATCAACATCGATCACAACGTGATGCAAGTGCATGGCAATTTTAAAGCCTCTGGTGAACAATTTTTTGAGATCACAGGCAGCGCTCCCATTGTGTACAATTTCTATCCCCTCCGTTTTGGAATCGACCGATTAAAACCACTCTGGGCAGAGCTTACAATGGAAGGGCACCTGGAAGAGATTTTTGATTTCGTTAATATCGGAAGTCACTCAACCACAGGTCTTCTATCCTGTAACCTCCTCGTATCCAATAATTTCAACACCCCTTTGTTTCAGGGAACGCTGAGCCTTCAAAAGGGCTCCTATGAAAACTATTTAACCGGAATGTTCCTAAAAGATATTGATGCAGAAGGAAAAGCGCAAGGAAGTGAAATTAAAATCACATCTATTCAAGCAACAGATCAAGATAAAGGAACGCTAACCGGTACAGGTACCATTGCCGTTCAAGAAAAAATGCCTTTCTCCTTTGATTTTAATATCGATAATTTGCAGCTCCTCCATATGAATTGGATCACCGGCTTATTTTCAGGACCTGTTTCGATCTCTGGTAATACAGAAAAAGCTCTTGCCAAAGGAGAACTTTTTCTAAAGAAAGCTCAGATTGAAATCCCTGGCCAGCTCCCCATTGATCTACCAGTACTCCCCTTTGAATATATCAATAAACCTCCCCATGTCAGCAAAGCAAGACCCTCTTCTCAACGTGATTACCCCTTCCATTATGATCTCATCCTACATGCCCCTGGACAGATTTTTCTCTCAGGAAGAGGCCTAAACGCTGAACTCCAGGGCGACCTCGTGATCAAAGGGAAAAACCTCACGCTTGAAGGTGAAGGTAGCCTCAATGTCATTAAGGGAACATTTTCTTTTTCAGGGAAAGAGTTTACCCTGAACCAAGGCGCCCTTAGTTTGGTCAACTCCCCTACTCCTAGCGCCTACCTTAACTTATCAGGCACACTGACCCTCCCTGAAATGACAGTCACAGCCCTCCTCCGCGGACCTCTCAATGCTCCAATCCTTACACTCCAATCCAACCCCTCCATGCCGACAAGTTCTATCCTTGCTAGAGTTCTCTTTAATAAAGATATTTCAGAGCTCAGCGCTCTGCAAGCAGCGCAGCTTGCCTACTCAATTGTTTCTCTTTCTGGTAATTCAGGCCCGAATGTCTTTGAGATGATTCGCAAAAGCCTTGGCGTTGACCGCCTCGACATCAGCTCCCCTTCCGGTGACTCCGATCAGTTCACCATTCAAATTGGAAAGTACCTTACAAAAGGTGTCATGATCACCCTCTCACAAAGCACCGAAACCAGCCATGTCATCGTGGAAGTCGAACTAAAAAATGGTTTTGTTCTCCAAGCAGAAACGCAAGAAGATGAACAAGCCAAGTTCTCCCTCAAGTGGAATAAGAATTATTAGATAAATCTCCTCATGGAACCGTGTTTTGTTAATTTCATGATGAGAGTTATAGAGAAATATTAACCGTCAAATCGTTCTCAAATATGACGTTATTTGTTGCAACAGCCCCTTAGTGCGTCCATTCTTTCACTTCAGCCTTGAAATATTTAGATAATGGTCCAGCCCCCTGGTCTTCACTTTTTCTTTTTCGAGGTCTTGGCGGAATAGCCTGAAGGGGCTGTCCAAAAGAATAGGCATCATGGGGAGCATAAATTTCTACAGGGATATTCAACGGAGCAAGATATTCACGCATTATCGGAAAGACATCATCCCAACTTAAATTCCCATTCCCGCAACCTAAAGGAGGCAGCGCAATTGATCGGATATTCCATTCTTTAATATGTGCAACTAAATACTGAAGCCCTGACTTAACATCCTCTATTTTAGAGTTTTCTTTCCAATGGCCTTTTGTTGGAAAGTTCAAGATGGTCCTTCCATTTCCTAGAGCATAAGGGTAAGGCTTTCCTAATTTCACCTCTTTTCTTTTTGCATTTACTCGCGTAATCTTTAAACATTTCTGGATATCTTTTCTTAAAGGATAAAGCAATGCCTTTTCCCATTATGCCTACACAGTTCACGGTATTAACATGGGTCTGCATAGGAGATAGTAATAGATCTCCTTTACAGACTTTTATAAGATCAAGTTTTTCGGAAGTAGGGACTGGTCCAGCAGGCTGAGCAATAGATTGAGAAATTACAACCCCCTTATCAAGATGTGAAGAAGTTTGAATGTCTAAACCAAATAACTGAGGCTCAACAACAATCGAAATTTTACACAGATCTTCCTTAATAACCTCGCGTAATTTTTTTTCAACATTCTTGGAGCTAACAACAATACGTAGAACTTCGCTTAAATCGACCATAATATTTTTTAGAAATTCAATTCTCTTATCTCTAATTCTTTGAATTTTTAAAATGTCTGGTCTGTTTATAATCCTAGGATTAATTTCTACTAAAAACACATTAAGTCGGTTCCCTTCCCAACTCTCTAAATAAGCAGAAGGGTTAGATATAACTCGAACATATTTAGACAATTTTACATCCGTTGCACTTGCTTCTCTTCCATCATCTTTAAGAATTACCACGGTAGAAGAAGAAATTGGATCAAGCCCATGGTTCAAAGGCATATCATGCCAAATACCCCGCCGCGTTACATCGTAAATACTGCCTTCTGAAGCGCAAAAAAAATATCTACTTACGCTATTCATCTACCCCTGCTATATCTTCTTCCATAGGAAGCGAGAAATCTTGTTCCACATGAGTTTCGTGTTCCTCATCAGAACTCTCTGGAAGTTCTTCATGTAAGCGAGGATAAACTCCATTACGCAAAGGAGCGGCGTTAATACGTGCAAGAGGATTCGTTCCTTCCCGGTTCTTAGTATCAGTTGAAAAAAACAGGGTAGGATGTATGTCTACGGGTAAATTATCTTTGTATTTAGTCCCGTTTATTATATTAAGAAGCTTTTCTCTTGCCCTTGAATCCGCAACAAAAATTCCTTGGATATAGCTTGGGTGGAGTGCATAAGGAATCAGTACTTCAGCTTGTCTAACATATTTTCTTTTTTCTGCTTTTCCTAGTGTCTCTTTATCATTCCATACCAAAGACAGGGGATTTTGAAGCATTTCTGAACTCACCGGAGAAAAACAAAAGTCTCTAGCTTGATAAAAACGTGCGTCATCTTTAGATGCATTTCGATCTGCAATGACAACCTCGCACCGTCCAAGAATTTGTGGATGTATTCTAAATACACACAAATCAGCCCTCTGCTCTTTTTTTACAAAAAGCATAGCATTGTGAGCCCTTATGTACAAATTTACACATCTATGAATGGGGAGTCGTTCTTTAGCTGTTTGTTCGCGATCTGGATTAGAAAATATTTTGTGTTCTCTCCTACTCTGAACCTCATCGTTAGCAATACTTGTGGGGTTATGGCTAGCCGCCCGTTTATGAGACAAAATTCCATGCTTGAGAATTGAGTGCACATTTTCGATAGACGTTATAAAATATAACTCTGAGGGTCTAGAACCATCATGAAAAATTGCGGGGACAGAACTTCCAGGATCAGAGGCAGCTGCGGCTGAAACCATAATAATCTCCTTTGAAAAATTTAGTGTTGGAAAAAAAATTCAATGACCATTCTTTCAGACACAAATATTTTTAGACAATAAAAAAATTACGATTCAGCTTTATTTTTTTTTAACACATAAAACCTCTCTTATGTTACCGTTGGCCCAACAGTTGTTTAGGTTAGACCCAAAAGGAGTTTTTATGCCTGATATTTTACATCATAACCCGGCGCGCGATGCTGTGAATGCTTTTATAAAAATCGAAGCAGGGAGCCACAATAAAAGCATTGATCGCATAACAGCGCTTAAAGAAATTCAAACTGAAATTGGGGTGATCACTGACTTTATTGCCCTACTTCAGACAAATGAAGGGAAAAAGATTGATGTCACTAAACATTCAGGTCTTTTTGCAAAAGTGGCAGAGCTCATGCCTTTTGCGCTAAAAGGTGGAGAACCAGGCCATTTCGATGAACATGCTCTTGTAAATACAATCAAAGAAGCAAATGGCAAATATGACACGCTTGTTCAGTGTGCGCGTGATCAAGTGAATAACCGGAACATGAAGATGGGACCAGAAACAGCCCAATTAGATAACCTCTTAAAAACTCTTAAAGAGATCAGCGATATCATGGGCAGACTTGTGAATAGCTATGCAGATTCTGGGAAAAATATAGTAAGAAATCAAAGAGTATGACAGCTGCTCCAGCTAACATCCACGCTTTATCAGAGGAAGAAAAAGAAGGTCTTTACGCTTTCGCTTTTGACGCCTATACCTGTGGCAATTATGAAGAAGGGGTGAAGGTGTTCAAGCATCTTATAGCGGTTGCTTCTCTAACACCTAAGTATTGGAAAGGGCTTGCCTCCTGCCTCCAGCAGAGTGGTAACTTGGAAGAAGCTATCTCCTCTTGGGCAATGGTTGTCCTCTTAGACGAAAATGACGCGATGGCGCATTTTCATGCAGCCCAATGTCTAACTGCTATTGGCAATAAAGAAGATGCTTTAAAAGCAATTATTCTTGCAGAAGAGATGACCTCGTTTGATAAAGAATTGCAAAATAATCTTCAACAACTGAGGAACATGTTATGAATATACACATTAACAAAGCTCCCCCATTATTTTCTATTGGAAGTGAATCTCTTGGCACAAAATGTTTAGAAGTTGCTCCTAAGTTAGAGGTTCCCACTCGCTGTCTGGGGCCTTCCATTGTTGAGCTTGCGCGACAGATAGATGCCAATAATACTGGTTACGTCCGTGTTGCTGTCGGTGTTTGCCAGTCTTTTATGGATCAATTGAATAAGCTCAGTGCTGACCACGCAGAAAAATTAAGAACTAGAGCCTCTTTTCTTAGTTCGAACAGGTTATGGACCAGTGTTGTGCGTTTCTGCTCTTCTATAGGATCTGCTCTTTCCCTTTTTGCAGGTTTTTCTTCTGGAAATCCTACAGCCTCTATTATAGGAATTGGTCTGGGGCTTTTTCCTTTTAT
This sequence comes from Rhabdochlamydiaceae bacterium, assembly GCA_047459655.1. Classification (GTDB taxonomy): domain Bacteria; phylum Chlamydiota; class Chlamydiia; order Chlamydiales; family Rhabdochlamydiaceae; genus CANJJB01. Next base: position 204,816 of record JAJREF010000001.1, on the reverse strand, counting down.
CTATAAGGCCCTTTCGATAGGAGTAGAGCAAAAAGATCTTGAAAAAATAGCGACTCAATTTGGATGCCTTTTAGCAATGGCTCTTTTCTTTTCCTATTTTCAAGTTGATGTTCCTACTTTTAACCCAGAGGCCATTTTTTCGTTAGGTTTGTCAACATTAGGAGCCATTTCCAGTGGCGCAAAAGGAATATACGACGCTCGTCTTACCTGGAAAGATGGAGAATTAAAAGCTTTGAAATTCTTTATGGAAGAGATCCAACAAAAACTCCAAGAGATGACAGGTTCGATGGCAGACAATATAAAAAGTGTTGCAACAAATACCTCATTTCTAAATGATGTCATGAGTCAATACATATCTACAAAAACCAATTTTATAAGAGGGTAATTTTATGGAAATGCAACCAGTGCAATCAACACCAACTCCTTCAAATATCCGTCCTCAGGATTTAATTATGCAGTTTTTAGCCGTGCATACACAGCTTGCTGTTCGCCTGAGCCAAAACCTTCAACAGATTTCAAGAGATTTGTTAGAAAGGGTTAGAAAAACCGCGGCAACTCGAATCCCTCTAGAAGGACCTTTTAGTAATATGACCAAACAGACAATCTTTCAAATGGTGGGAGCTGGAGCTTCTTTTTATTTAAAAATGCAAGCTACTCAAGTAGACTTTAGGGCACATCTACTATCTGGGACACTAACTCCCATCCAAGAAATGGCTAAAACGAATTTTAAACGTCAGGGTAATCATTTGAAAAATGCTGCTAATATTGTTGAACAAGTGGCTCAAGGTTCAATGAGTTACTTAAAAGGCAGTGGAGACGCTCAAGAATTCCGTCAGCAAGAATTACAACAGTTCCAACAACAGAACGCTTCTTGCCTAGGGGCAGCAAAAGATGCCCAAGATACACTCGTATCGATGACCAAGCAAATTATTACCCATTAGAGGTTTCTCACACTTCCAGCTTCAAAACTGAAAGTGGTATATAAATATCTTATCTGTTTATATTCTGTTTAAGATGGAACACCAAGAAAAACGCCTTAGCCCCCCTGTTCAATTTGTTTTAAGTCGATTTCGTTTTGTCTCAGGAGTGGGTGAATATGTGCGCCTTCTCATCGATGTATGCAAGGCGACAATTGTCCGCCCTCCCCACTTGAAACTTGTGCTCAAGCAGCTTTATGATATTGGTGTTGCTTCTCTACCGGTTGTTGCTATCACGGGTTTTTTCACGGGTCTTGTTCTTGCAGCGCAATCTTTTTACCAACTATCGGATAAAGGCCTTTCAGGTGTTACAGGGCTCATGGTTGCAAAGGCTATGATCACAGAGCTCGGGCCTGTTTTGACTGCTTTCATGGTGACAGGAAGAGTGGGCGCCTCGATGTGTGCAGAGCTTGGAACAATGTGCGTGACAGAACAGGTCGATGCTCTAGAAACAATGGCTGTTAACCCTAACCGTTACCTGATTTCTCCTAGATGCCTTGCGGGAACAGGGATCATGCCCCTTTTGACTTTGTTTGGTATTATCATGGGGATATTTGGGGGCTACCTTATCTCTGTATTTTACTTTGGCATGGCTCCTTCTAGCTACTTTGACCCCATGCCCACCCACATTACAATGTTTGATGTGCTCACAGGGATGGTCAAAGCTTTTGTCTTTGGGTTTCTGATCATGACAATTTCTTGCTACAAAGGGATGAAAACATCGGGAGGGGCTGCAGGCGTTGGGAAATCAACAACCAATAGTGTTGTGATCTCTTATTGTTGCATTCTTTTTAGCAACTTTTTCCTAACTGTTATTCTGAACGTCCTCCGTGAACAAATCTCTAACGTCTTAGATTAATAGCCTATGATTAAAATAAGAAATCTTTGGAAAAAATATGGAAAACTCCAAGTGCTTGCAGGACTTGATCTCGATGTCCAGAATGGAGAGACGCTGGTTATTCTGGGTAGATCCGGTATGGGAAAAAGTGTGTTACTCAAACACATCATTGGGATATCAAAACCAGATGATGGAATAATCGAAGTCAATGGAACAGATGTTGTTCCCTTAGAGGGGCAGGATCTATACAAAACCATCATTGATATGGGAATGCTTTTTCAGGGAGCAGCCCTCTTTGACTCGATGAATGTCGAAGAAAACACTGCTTTTTTTCTTCAAGAGCACGGGAATGTCAAAGAGGGGAAAAAATATACAGAAGCTGAAGTTCAAGATCTTGTTGATCATGCCCTAGAAATGGTAGGGCTTGCTGGGACACAAAAAAAATGCCTTCCGAGCTATCTGGAGGAATGCGTAAGCGCGCTGGCCTTGCTAGACTGATTGTCTACCGCCCTTCTCTTCTTCTCTACGATGAACCAACAACAGGCCTTGATCCGATTACCTCTATGCAAATCAATCAACTGATTGTAAAAACGCAAAAAGAACTGCGAGGGACCAGCATCGTAGTAACCCACGATATTTTATCTGCTTTATGTGTTGGAGATAGGCTGGCCTTGATAAAAGATGGTAAAATTGCTTATATTGCTGATCCAGACTCTTTCCTAAAAATCGACGATCCTGTAATTGAATTCTTAAGGAAGATGATTTCTGAAGATCCCCGAAAATTTAGGGACAGCTGTTTTAATAATGGTCATCACAACAAAGGACTAAATGCCTAATCAGATTAAAAACTTGCTCATAGGATTATTTCTGCTGGGCGGCATTGCTCTTTTTGTGGGATTCGTGTTTTTTCTACGCCCCTCTGTAGGCGATGAAAAACAGATCCTGTATGTCAGATTCTCAGACATCAATAAAATTAACGTCGGGACACGTGTTCTCTTTGCAGGAAAAGCTGTGGGAGAAGTGACAGAGGTTAATGAAATCTTCCACGCAAGGGAAACCCAGCCCTCTGATACTCTAGGAAGACTTTATTTTTACCAACTCACTTTAAAAATTGATTCCAATGTTAAAGTTTTCAATACCGACCAAATTGAAATTCAAACTTCAGGCCTCCTAGGAGAAAAATCGATCTCTATCGTACCCAGATCCCCTCCTAAAGGTTTTATCCCGGAACGGATCACAGAAAAGACTCCTTTCTATGCAGAATCTATCGATCCTATCGAAAATACCTTTAGTCAGATATCCGATATCAGCCATAAAATTGAAGAAACTGTCGATCTCATCAAAGAGTGGTTTAAAAATAACTCTGAGAACCTATCCCATGCCGTCTCCTCATTCGGAGCAGCAATGGATCAGATTGAAATTGCTACCAAAGCTGTTAACGATGAAGCTCTTATCCATCAAATCAAGTTAGGAGCTACAAGCTTTACAGAATCGATGGATAAGATCAACTTAGCGCTTGTCCAAATGGAAGAAGACGAGGTCTTCACTAACATGGGGCCTCTTATTGCTAACTTTAAAGCTACAGGAGGATCTCTTGCGCAAATCACCCAAACGATTGCTGAAGGAAAAGGAACCATTGGTCGTCTCATTGAGAGTGATGACTTTTACCTTCGCATCAATGGCGTCATGAGTAAAATTGACACCCTTATGAATGACATGAACCACTACGGGCTCCTATTCCATCTTAACAAAGGGTGGCAAAGACAACGCACAAAACGCATCAATGCCCTCAATGCTTTAGACACCCCCGACTCATTCAGAACATATTTCCAAACAGAAATAGATGATATCAATACGGCAATGTCACGTATCTCTCTTTTGATCCAGAAAGCAGAATCGACAACGGAATCACAGAAGATATTGGACACTCCGATGTTCAAAAAAGACTTTGCGGAACTTTTAAGACAAGTGGGAGAACTCTCAGATAACTTAAAACTCTACAACGAGCGTTTTTCAGAAACTATTACAACTCCTTAGAGGTCGCTATAGAAACAGCTCCTTATTCCCATTTGACAAAAGGTACTTTTCTCATTGCAAGCCCCGACATGGACTCGGGCGTCTATTTTCGAGGAGTCATTCTTATATGCGAGCACAGTCCAAGTGGCTCTTTTGGAATTATGATTAATAAGATACTTGATGCTGAGCTTCCAGAAGAAATGATTGACCTACGAGAAATTGAAAATCTGAATGTACAAGTCAGAATGGGCGGCCCCCTTCAACCGAATCAAATGATGCTGATCCATTCTTCCTCCGAAATCCCCGACCAGACCCTCGAAGTCTGTGAAGGTGTATTCCTGGGTGGTGATCTCCAGTTCTTACAAGATGCTGTAATCGATTGTCACGGTCCCCATGTAAGGCTCTGTTTCGGCTATGCCGGCTGGGGTCCTGGTCAGTTAGAAAAAGAATTCCTTTCAGGCCTGTGGTTTCTCCACCCAGCCTCTGCCAAGCACGTCTTTGAGACCCTGCCCGAAAAGGCCTGGCAAACAATACTCCGCGAAATGGGCGGTAGGTATGCCACCCTTTCTATGATCCCTGAAGATTTAAGTCTTAATTAAGGAGCCTCTGGACAAGTGCTTTGTCGGAGATTGCTGATTAATTTTTCGAAGACGAAGATTTTAGAGAACGCAGCTAACATGCAGAATGTTAGAGTGTTCGAAAAATCTAGTATTCGCAAAAATTGGCAGCAAGATTCGGCAAATGACTTGTCCAGAGGTTCCTTAAGCGACTTTATTGACGACGAACTTGTGAAGAGGCAATTCGGGTAGGAGTTTAGAACAAGCCTCCAATAGGGTTTCTCTTCTGGAGGCAAGCACTTTTTCAAAGTGGTCAAGGGAAGAAAGAGCTCTATGAATACGGTCTGCAAAAGGAGCTCTATGACGGACAAAAGCGGCAGATTTATAGAGCGAAAGAAGGAAAAAGTCCCTATCGGCCGACGGTGATGCATTACCAAGCAGCCTGACAAAGCCAAAGAAAGAGGCGGTAGCTGTAGAGCCTGTATCTATACTATCTTTAGAAGTAAAGCTCACTGTATCGGGAGCTGTTTTCTCTAGGATGAGCAGGAAAGAAAAAAAGTAAAAAATCTCGATAAAATCTTGCCTTTCCTGTTGAGAAAGTTCTACTTTATTTTCATAAAAATGCTCATGGATAAAGTTGATAAACGGAAAAATCTCTTTGGATGGATCAAAGTTTGCAGGGAAATAGAAGCCACACTGCTTCCCTCCTATTATTTGTTCCTGAAGTGCATTTTTAAAGGAGGCACTCTCCTTTACTTCACTATATTCATTTTGTTGATGGTAAAAATCGGTATCTTTCGGAAAGCTCATAAAGAGAAGATTTTTTTCAAAGTTTGTATCTTTAGAAGTCTCTTCCAAAGCAAGGCAACGTGCGTGGTCTTTCCAAGATGTGAAGTCTTGCATGTTGATGAGTAAATGTTTTTTCTCATCTAGGGAGCGCAAGTAACCAAGAAATTCTGGAACAACAAGCGCTTGATCGATGAATTCTTGATGAGTGGGGCTAGGGAGATGGATAAAAGTTGTGTGAAGAGTGGTTGAGGCCATCGAAAAAAGCTGAAAAGGAGCATTTTTCTGTAAAAGAGGATCGAACTCCTCTTTCTTTCTTTCTTTATCCAAACTTTCTAAGATTTCAAGAAGAGGTCCGCTGGGATAGTGGGAAAGATTTTGGCGGATTGCTTCATCAATTGCTTTTAATGTCACAGTAAACGAAGAAAACCTAATCTCTTCCTTATTGAAAAGAGCTGTAATTAAGTCTAGGTTATCCTGCTGGGCTCCTACCCTTAAAAAGAGGAGGCTAGAGAGTAAATGAGCAAGCTTCTTTGCATGAAGAAAAAGGGAGGATCTTTTCTTAATTCTACATAGAGTAGCTGAAAGTACTCATCAGATGAGAGGGCCTCTCTTAAATACCTTTGAAAGTCTATAAAGTAGTGGAGACAGTTTTTTTGAGAAGTTGCATTATGAATGAGATTTTTGGGATTAGCAGCCAGCATCAGAGACATAAGGGCTTTATTGAGAGCTGCAATGAGATCATTGTGTTTGTATTTAAGCGCTTCTTTATAGAAATCTCCAAGCTGAGCGTCTATGTTTTTAAGGATCTCTCTAGCAGAGATGTGGTAGTCTCTATCTAGAGCAACTTGCATGCGTGTAATAAGATCTTCTTGCTCAGAAGAGGCTAGACTCTTGTCAAAACGTCCTACCAGACGGATATGTCTTTCTAAACTTTCATTGAAGAAGGGCATCCCATCCCCCTGATGTATGTAAAACAGTTCATAATCTCTATCTTGGCGCACACTTTCTAGATCTTTGATTGCTTGCTTTTCTATAGCAATCTCATGTGCATGGGCCAAAACCTCATTGTTAGCAGAACTAGACCCCTCTTCACTTATTTTTAACTTTGTGACAATCTTAGATTGATAAAATTGCTGAAGCTGCTGATATTCAGGGATTTCTTTTCCTAGGTGCGTACTGTCTTTAAAAACTTCTGTGAACTTTTCTATTTGAGTAGCAGCCTCATTGGCTAACTGCATCATTGCTTGCAGCCCAATCTGAACATGCAGGTCTCTCAGCTGAGGCCTCTCTTTCTGATAGAGGTGGTGGAGATAGGTATTGAGCGTTGTAAAGGCTTCTTGGATTTTTTTTTGGTTCAAAGGATGAAGGCAGGCTTTTCCCTCTTGAGAAGCAGCATCTAGCTCCGCTAGATTAGAAAGATGATCAACAGCTTCTAGAATAGTGAATGGGTGTCTTTTCTTGTTAGACCCTTCTGAATGGGGAGAATTTGACATGCAACTCCTAATCCCTGTTTTTTCTTATTATAATATAAAAATTAAATTAATTAATATAAATTAATAAAATATATTTATAATTAACTTATAAACTAAATAAGAAATAAAACCAGAACCAGGGAGTGTTAAGATCCAGGCAACCCCGAGCTTTTGCATGACTTGCCAGTCAATACCGTCTAATCCTTTTTCAGAACCAACACCTGTGATACTTCCTACAATCATATGAGTTGAACTAATCGGCATCCCCCATAAGCTGGCTGCTAAAATAACAACAGAGGAGCTCATTTCAGCTGCAAACCCTTGGATTGGTCTCAAGTGGGTGATCGAATAGGCCACTGTCTTAATGATTCGGATTCCTCCGGAGGCAGTCCCAAGCCCCATCACTAAGGCGCACGAGAGAATCACCCATAAAGGGATGTGTAAAGATGGGATAACCTGACCGGCAAAAAGCCCAAGAGTAATAATCCCCATGCTTTTTTGCGCATCATTCAGCCCATGAGCTAGAGCAACACAGCCTGCTGATACAATTTGTAAGCGTCTAAATACGCATTCATGCCTTTTTTTTCCTTTAACGTAAAAAAAAATGACAGTCCTTTGATTAAACTAAAAGCTAAAGCGAATCCCAAAAAGGAGATATCACCATAGGTATCAGCACCTTAAAGATAACTCCATCCCATAAAAATATCTTTACTCCCCCTTGAAAAAAAGCAGCTCCTAGGAGCCCTCCAATGAGGGCGTAAGAGGAACTGCCTGGTATGCCAAAGTACCAAGTTAAAATATTCCAAACAATTGCTCCTGCAACAGCGGATAGGACAAGCACCTCTGTGACAATATCAGCTTGAACAAGGCCTGCACTAATTGTATGAGCCACCCCCCAATCTGGGTGGCCCCGATCGTATTCAATACGCCCGCCATCAAAATAGCCGCAAAAGGCCTCATCGCTTTTGTTGCAATCACCGTTGAGACAACATTAGCCGCATCATGGAAGCCATTTGTATAATCAAAAATTAAGGCTAGGAGAACAGTAAAGAAAATAATTTCTAGACTCATATCTTTGGTTATAAAGAGGGAGAATATTTCTTCCTAGAGATAAATCGGAAAAATTATTGTAAAAATAGCGATGATCCTTGAAAATAGATGCTAATTTTTAATACCAAGTGGTCTTATGCAAACCCTAAAAGCTATTCCCCTTCCATTGATAGATGATCCTCTCTATGTTGTTAATTTTTCTCTTCCGATAGATACGCCCCTCCCAGTAGAGCGTCTATTGTTAGCAGATAGAGTGCAAAGGGTTGGTCTGAGAGCTATCGAGCTCATTCGTCTCTTATTCGCAAGCTTTGCAGAAAGCCTCTTTAAAAATATAAGATACTCATGGGAAGGATTTAAAATTATTGTGCTCCATTAACATGGAAATTTAGGCAATTTTCGTCCTCCTTTAAGCGTCACTCTTGCTGTTTTCAGAGTCTTTGCTTGGATGTGGTATCTGGCACAAGGTATAGCCGAAGGTACAGTTCTTCGCTTTATGCATAAAGCCTTTCCTTCTCCCTCTTCAGCTCCTTTATTACCTTATGGAAAAGCCATCAACCTTGAACACATAAGATGCAAAGATAGTACAATAGATATGAGTGGTGTTCCCGATACTGTCCAGGTAAACGATGCTTTGACACTTTTTGATGAGGCTAATTTTAATGATCCGGATGGATTGGGATATGTGAACCCAAGAGGCACTCCAACTTATTTACGCGACCGACTTAAGGAAAAAACGCTAAGTTATATCAATAATAGGACTCCTTTTCTAGGAACACCTCCCGCTTCTGATATCCCTAGGCTTCTTGCATTCTATCAACATATCGAAAATGCTGTCCGCTTTTCCATTCATACAGTGAATGAAGACTTGAGGAAGTTTAAGGAAGCTCACCCAGGTAGCGTTACAGACTATGATGTAGCAACGCGAAGAGAATATACAAACCTTCTTGAGAATAAAGCGCGTGTTGCTCTGGACTTAGTAACTGCAGGGGAAGCCTGTGGAGCTAGATTAGCCGCAGAAATAAATACAATATATTCTTACTGTGCAAAAAAAAGCAATGTCCCGGTGGGCGAAACATTAGAGGATGTTTTAATCGAACTGCTGGCACAGAAACGGAAAGAAATTGCTCTTGCCCAAATTAATCAGCATGGGAAAGGAGATGCGCACTTTTATAGCCAATATTTAGAGAATATGGGCTTACCTTTGAGCATCCCAGGTACAGCTAATATCATTGAACATCTTTCGAGCAATTTTAACCTTCCGCTTTATCTTAAGCGGTTTTTTGAAGAGTACACAATTGATTGCATACTTGATACAGTTAACCAAGCTATTAAAACATCTGAGCCTCTGAGACGCTTAATTTATGACTGGATTAAAGATCAGGAAAAAGATTGGAAAGAAGAAGAATATGCAGCTTTAGTGCAACAAAGGATAGAAGGAATCCAGGAAATCCAACGAAAACAAATAGACGCAGCCGAGATTCCTGCGGCCCTTCAAACTTTTTCTATTTTAGCAGCAAAACATAGGGAAGAGTTATCCAAGGCAAAAAATACAGAAGATTGGTTAAAGATCATTGTAGAGCTCGAAGAAGTGAAAGGGACGGCCCTTCTGCCCCTCATTCAAATGTTGCTGAAGTCTGGACTATTTGTAAAAGACTGCATAGATCATTTATATCAGCATCACAAGGCAGGATCCTCTTTAAACTCTGAGGATTTTTTTAGAAAAATGAAGATTTTGGAAATAAGGAACCTAATGCCTGCCCTTGAAAAAAGGCAAGTAGAGCAAATGCTTGCCACCCCTGCTCTAATACCAGAACGCGTAAGAGATATTACTGATCGGGAAAGGAAAGAGGAATTTCGAGAAGTATTATTAGATAAGAACGGTATAGAAAGCATTCTTCAGAAGGGGCTTTCTCCTAAGCTTCTTGAATGGATTATCGTGTCTCACCGAATCCTCTACCCACAAACGGAAGAAACGTATGAAACAAGAGGTTTAGCTAATACTGAGCAATATATTCAAACAGTTTGTAATCAACTTTCCCAGAAGAATCTGAATGGATAGGTGATTATAGGCAGAATATAGATACTGGTGATATTGAAGAAAGAGCAAAGATCTTGCTACAAAACCGCGGTTTGGTAAGCAAGAGATGGCGCAGCTCCTCTGCAGCCTCAGCGCTGCTGGAGTCTATCTTTTCAGATCAATTCCGGAATAGGCCAGAGGTTCTTACATCAGCAACTAGAGTTACTGGATCCCCTCCTCTACCCCAGCCCCTTTGGAAAAATAGAATATTCGAGCATCTTGATACCTTTCAAGCCTATATTCCTTCTTTCTTTCGAAACCAATACATATCTTTTGTGGCTCTATTGGCCCTGCGTTCTATCGTCTATGCAAGATATTATTCTCCTATATTCGATCGAGTGTACAGCCATACTAATGGAACGACACTCTTTCACGCACTCCCTCCGTTGATTAATTACACCCCTCTTTTTGCTCTCCGTGCTGTCAATCAAGTAGGTGATATTATTGGGTACGCTCAATCAAATAAAATCTCCTTGTTTTTTAAATTTTGGATGTTACGAACCCTCTTTCCTATCCCTGCCATTAGAAATCAACTGCAAAGGATTAGTATATTCAATGCTGCCTTCTTTTTGCTTTATATGAGCAGCAACACGCTAGATATAGAAAAAAATAACATGAAAAAATTCACCTATCTCGCCTTACAAACTTTTTTGACTTCCCTGGTGGATAGAGCCAAGCTTTCATTTACATATATCAGGGAACAAACAGAGGCAAAAAAAGACCACAATCGGAAATGGGCTTACCGCCTTTTTGTTCTCTCTGTAAACAATAGGCCCTTGCCAACATGATCTTACACATTCTTATTTCTTGTTTATTTTTTGCCGGTTGTTCCGCTCTTCATACTCCTCCGCAAGAAGAGAGCGCACTTGTGCAGTTTGAAGTAAAAGAGCCTATCCGTTTAGCTCTTGTTTTAGGCGGTGGCGGCTCCAAGGGGCTTTCTCATTTGGGCGCTATCCAAGAGCTTGAAAGAGCTGGAATAAGACCTGACTTGATTGTCGGCTGCAGCGCAGGAGCTATTGTGGGAGCATTTTACGCAGATACTCCTGATTTAGCCTCTGCAGAAAAAATTTTCTCGGCCTTAAAAGATCAGACTTACTAGATCGCTCTTTTTTTGTCTCTCGCTTCGGATTTATCCAGGGAACAAAGCTTCGTAGCTTTATACGGAAAAACCTTAACGCTAAAAAATTTACCGATCTAAAAATTCCGCTGATTGTGATTGCAACAGATCTTCGCACAGGAGAAGCAGTTGAGCTTTCACAAGGAGATCTTTCCAGTGCAATCCATGCCTCTTGCGCTCTTCCTGGGATTTTTAAGCCTGTATTGTTAGATAATCGATACCTCATTGATGGAGGGATAACCAGTCCCCTCCCTATCGAAGTTGCTAGAAAATATGGAGCTCAGCTTATCATTGCCATTGATGTCAGCGAAAAGCTTCCTTCTACACAACCAAGCCATATGTTTGGAGTTGCTAAACGAGGCTTAGAAATTACCTACCAAAAATTGATCGCTCATTCGTTAGAAAAAGCAGATATTGCCATCAAGATGAGCTTCCAAGATATTGGCATGTTCAGCGAAGACCACAATCATCAGATGTATGCAGAAGGAAAAAAGCAAGCCCTTAGCATGCTTCCTGCCATTCAGGAGAAACTTGTGGCACTCAATAAAACCTCTTAGACATCTAGACATTTATAAGCACAATCGGGTAAAGAAAAAGAAAAGATGGGTGCTCTATGAAAAAAGCGATTATGTGTTTGGGGCTATTGATTTCTACCTCCCTTTTTGGGGCTACGGTTGAAGGAGACAAAGGTAGCGGAGATGTACGTGTTGTTCCTGTAGAGCCAACTCCTCAAGGAGATGCTGTTGAACTTCATCTTTCTTTCCCTGAAATGGGAGCCAGTGGTCAGAAAAATCCTGTAGGTATTCAACTACGTCTAGAAGGATACCCTATCGGTTATGATAGCTACCTGCCCCGCTGTAAAGAGATTCGCAACAGTCGAGAAGGGCAGGCTATTCGTATTTTAATTGACAATGAATCTTTTATGGAAATCAATGATGCTATCAATTCTGTGACAGATTCAGAAGAGACTGATTTTGATTCAATCTTAGAAACCACTATCCCTTACCACCTAAAACCGGGACCTCACTTAGTTCGTATGTTTCTTGTTAGATCTTATGGGGAAAGCCTCAAAGCAAGATCCTGTTATGTCGCCTCTTATTTTTTTGTCGGTCCTGGCAAAAAAGAGGCCCCTTTCGATCTCTCTAAACCTTACCTAACTTATAATCAGCCAGAAGGAGAGTTTAAAGTAAATCAACCGATCCTTCTCGACTTCTACATCTCTAACACCCAGCTTTCAAAAGATGGTTATAAAGTCCGCCTTACTATCGATGGGAAAAGACAAGCGCCTATCGACTGAAATGGAGCCCCTATTATATTTACGGGCTTAAAAGTGGCTCTCATAGAATAAAGCTTTAGCTTTTAGACCCTCAAAACCACGTCTTATCAGGCTTTTTTAGAGAAAGTCAACGTACAATTTTAGTGAGATAGTTGGTGGTGTAACAACAGTTTACTTATTTACACCTTAGGCTCGCTCGCCGCTGAATTTTCCCCCAGTTTTTCATTTAATATTAAAATTTGTAACCTCAGTGAGGCATTTATATTGCGAAGTTCATCGTTACGTTCAACTACTTGATTTTTTTCAGAGGTTAATGATTGAATCTTTTCTTTCAAGGATTCTTTTTCTGCATACAAACTGTTGATTATTTGAGCTTTTTCTTCAAAATTACGTCTTTCTAAACGCAATTGGGAAGCAATCTCTTCACGGGATTCGTGCATTCTTTTATACCCATCAACTAGATCTATTGTTTGATTATCCTTTAGGAATTTTAATATATCTTTTAATCGGATGAGCTCTTCTTCATGTTGGCAGCTACTAGAAGCTTCTTCTGGAGGATTGACGCCACAACTTTCGCCGTGATTTTTAAAGGAAGTAATTTGTTCACTAAATTTGATATTAAGACGGCTCTGCCTATCTAATTCATTTCTTGCAGCATCTAATTCTTTCTGTAATTCTTCCATTTGTTTCTTTAAATTCAAGAAATCGGTAAGAATACGCGCATGTTCACTAGTCAACCTTATAATTTCATTTTTTGCTTCTGCAGTTCCTTGTTGTTCCTGAAGTAGCTCCTCTTGATGCTCTGAAATTGTTTTATCAAGTTTTTGCTGTAAAGCAGATTGATTAGGTTCAAGCTTTTTAGAACCTAACAAGCAGCTTAAAACAAACGAGGTTACTGCTAACGCAATTTTCGTTTGAACGGTGCCTTTCGAATAAAAAATTACACATAACGCTGTCAATATTCTAACAGTCCATCTCCATGCAAAATTTTGAGGGCCTCTCTGGGTGAGGGCTAATTGAAAAAGGGTTGCATAAGCAATATGAGGAAGGGCAGGAAGGGGAAAGTTTATGCTTGAAATGCAGGCATCCATTCGAGAAGAGACTCGTTCTAAATAATACATGTTATATCCAAATTATATGTGTAAAATTCTGGACAATCATAACATATCACAAACTATTTTGGATATAGCAAATAAGAAATTACATGTTTCCGATGTTTGGTCATTTTCGGCAAATGACTTGTCCAGAGGTTCCTTAAGGAAGCTCTGGATAAGTGCTTTGTCGAAGGTTGCTGATCAGTTTTTCGAAGACGACGATTTTGGAGAGCGCAGCTAACATGCAGAATGTTAGCGAGTTCGAAAAATCTAGTATTCGCAAAAATTGGTGGCAAGATTCGGCAAATGACTTGTCCAGAGGTTCCTTAAATTAATACTCTGAAAAAACCGCTATATTAAGCTATAATCCTATCCATGAGATGGCTTAAATCAATTCTTTTGATCTGCGGTTTCGTAGGTGTTGCTTTTTTTGTAAAAAGCAGACGGATGGCTTTCGGGTAGACAAGATCTGCTCTTCTTTACCCTTTCATCCTGAGTGGGAAGTCGAGGCTTTGAGAGCAGAAGATATCGTGGGAGTAAAAAAAGTTTTGGACCAACCTTTTAGATATTTAGGAAAAGGGGCCCAGTCATTTGTCTTTGGCTCAGAAGATGGGCATTATGTCATTAAATTCTTTAGATATGACCATATGGGAGAAGCTCCATTTTTAAAAAAGCTACCTTTTGAAAGAACTCGGCAGCGTGTGGCAAGGCTAGAGGCGAAATTGGAGCAAGATTTTACAAGCTATAAAATAGCCTACGACCATATGAGAGAGAGACAGGGCTAATCTACCTCCATTTAAATAAAACAGATATTTTGCAGCAGAAGATTGAATTGATCGACAAATTGGGAATTTCCCATTTTCTATTCCTAGATGAGCTTGAGTTTGTGGTGCAAAAGAAGGCAGATCTCCTCTACCCTACTTTGCAAAGCATGATGAATAAGGGGCAAGAGCAAGAGGCAAAGGAGCTTTTATCTCGTTTAATTGCTCTACTTGTGACACGTTGTCAAAAAGGAATTTTTGATAAAGATCCTGATCTTTTTACCAACTTTGGGGTTGTTAATGGCAAACCGATTCAGATCGATCCGGGTCGATTCAAAAAAGATCCTTCTGAAAGTGATCCTCAAAAATACAAAGATGAAATCATCAGGATTACAGATAAGCTCCATATGAGCTTGCAAAAAGAATATAAGACGCTCTGTGAGGAGCTAGAAAGGCAATGTGAAATACTTCATTAAGAGCATTATTTTTATAGCTGTCTTTGTAGGGATGTCGCTCTTTTCTAGAAAAGAGTTGGATGGCTTTCAGATCTGTAAGATCTCATCTAATCTTCCGTTTAATGCCGCGTGGGAGGTGCCTATTCCACAAAAAGGAAAGCTAGCTGCGATAAAAAAAGCTCTTGACCAGCCTTTTTCTTACTTCGGAAAAGGCTCTCAGGCTTTCGTTTTTGTTTCTGCAGATCAGCAATACGTGATTAAACTTATTCGCTATAATCATCTTAGGCCCTCTATATGGGAAAAGCTAGCCTCCCCTGATAAGGGCAAGGCATTAGAAGGAAAGTTAGAAAGAGATTTTACAAGCTATAAAATTGCCTATGAAGACTTAAGTGAGGAAACGGGCCTTCTTTTTCTTCATCTCAATAAGACTGACTTCTTCGATCAGAAGCTTGTCATTGTGGATAAAATTGGGATTGCCCACACACTGGATCTGGATTCTACAGACTTTATCCTGCAAAAACGAGTAAACCCCCTTTACCCTCACCTGAAAAGGTTAATGGACGAGCAAAAAGAAGAAGAGGCAAAACACCTTATTTCCCACTTGGTATCTCTTCTGACTAAACAATATCAAAAAGGGATTGTCAATACCGATGTCGATCTTTTTAAAAATTTTGGATGTCTAGACCAGCAAACAATCGAGCTAGATGTCGGCAGTTTAAAAAAAGAAACTTTACTTGAGCAAAAAGAGGAAATTCGGAGGGTTACTGAATGCCTTCATCAGAGACTCTCTAAGATTACCCCTCTTTAGATCACCATCTTTTGCAGGAGCTTTCCTCATGTTGAAATTATTATTTAGGTTATTTTTGTTAGCTTTGATTGTCTTAACTATTCTTTTTTTATGTACAAAGAAAAAATGTTAAAGCAGTATAAAGATTTAAAGAAAACGGCCTGCCATTTTATTACAGACCTCTTGGGTGACTAAGGGTTCTTGATAAAAACTTTGAAAATCTTTTGCTTCTCTGCTATTCTAAATGAATGCGGTATCTTAAATTTACAGTCTTTTTTATTTTATTTTATGTCGTTTCTTTATTCTGTGAAAAAGAAACAGAAGGCTTTTCCATAAGAAGAATCAATGCAGCCCCTCCACTTCCTTTTACTAATCACGGCAATGCTCTTGTAACGAAAGAAATTTTGAAGCAACCGTTTTATTACCTTGCAAGAGGTGGCCAGTCGTTTGTGTTTGTCTCTGAAGATCAAAAGTATGTGATCAAATTTTCAAAAACAGCCCCAATGCTTTTGTTCCCCTTAAAAAAATACCACACAAAAAAATAAGCAAGCTGATCCGTGATATCGAAGGTTACCTGCTTGCTTTTGAAAGAATTCCAGAGGAATCAGGGCTGATCTTTTTAAAATTGGACACTGAAAACGCCTTTGATCAAACCGTAAACCTTGTAGATAAATTAGGTATTCAACATCAGCTCCCCTTGCAGAAGACCCTTTTGCAATACAGAAAAAGGGGGAGCCTCTTTACTCCTACCTTACGCACGCAAGTAATATTCAGGCGGTTTTTGAATCTCTGAAAGTTCTTATGGAAATTAGAAGAAGCCATGCGATTGATGATACAGATAGCCACCTAGCTCAAAACCTCGGCTTCATCGATGGTAAACCCTGTTTCTTAGACCCAGGAAAATTTGTGAACGCTCCTGTTCAAAAAGCAGAATATCCAGAAAAATTTGTCTCATGGGTTAAGATCAACTACCCAGAGGTAGAGCTGTGAAGGCTTGGAAAAAAATTTCTCTTTTTATCTTGTTTTTTGTAATCTCTGAGAGGTTCTGCTACTCGCAGACAGAAGGATTTACTCCCTCTAAAATCATCAGTGGAACACCCTCTCAATCTTCTTTAGAAACTCCTACCATATGCACGCAGCCTTTTTATTTTTTGGGATCGGGCAAGCAGTTTTATGCTTTTGAGAGTGAAGATGGCACAACGGTCATCAAATTCATCAAGCAGAGTAGACGGAGACCCCTTCCCTTTCTTGCTAACTTATCTCTTCCTGCTCCCTTAACCAATCTGCGAAATCTTTACTTGGAAAAGCGGAAAAAAAGACTCGAGGAACTAATCGAGAGTTGCAGGATTGCCTCTGAAGAAATCGCACAAGAAACAGGAGTTATTGGAACCTATCTTAAGAATCAGCCTTCAGCTTCTATAACACTCTTCGACAAGCTGGGTATTGCTCATCAGGTTGAGCTTGGAGCTACACAATTTTTACTCCAAAAAAAAGCAGCTCTTCTTACTTCTCCCCTTTCGCATGATTCCATAGATGGGATGGTTGAGCTTACCTCTACTCTTGCTTTAAAAGGGATTGTTAATTTAGATCCAATGATTAAGCGTAACTTTGGAGTAATCGGAGATAGGGTCATGCTCATTGATTTTGGATCCCTTAAAAAAGATCCTCGGGTTGCCTTCTATCCAGGTTTTCAGAGGACATTATCTTTACAGCTCTTAGGTGTAAGACAGCACCTGCAAAATAACCAACCAGATTATGTGGCCTACTTTGATCAACAAATGCAAAAAACTCTTTAAACTCTCTCTTTTTATCTTAGGCTTTATCTTGGTAAAGTCATTCTGCGAAGATAAGACTAAAGGCTTTACATTTATGGCTATCGATCAAAACATTCCCTATGATGCTGTTTTAAACAGTCGTGTTACATTGGATGATAGAGACAAGATCCTATCGCAGCCTTTCCATTTTTTAGATAGGGGTGGTCAATCTTATGTCTTTGCCAATCAGAGATAAAACCATGGTGATCAAGTTTTTTAAAAGACAGTACTATATCCCCGACGCTTTGATTCACATCATTGACTCTTTTTTACCTGAATCTCTTAAACGGTACCGTTTTGAGTTTCTCAAGACGCGCAACGAGAGATTCTATCCCGTCTTTGAAAGTTGTAAAATTGCAGCAGAACAGCTTCCAGAGGAAACAGGGGTTTGCTATCTTCACTTGAACCCAACTACTGACCTTCCACTCGTAGAAATTGTAGATAATCTAGGGATCAGCTACCGCCTAGACCTGCAATCGAACTTCATTCATCGTTCAAAAATATGCACCCCGGATCTTATCTAAGATAGAAGAGCAGATTGCAAATCATGATGTGGCAGGAGCCAAGACTCTTATCCAAAGTATATTCTCATACATCCGCAACCGCTTCGGCACAAGGAATACGCGATAATGATAATGGCCTTAGAAGAAACTATGGCTACATGGGAAATAGGGCCATTTCTATTGATGTGGGATCTTTTGTCTTGGACGACTCTCTCAAAGATCCTGTCATTGCTCAGATCGAACTTGAGCGTAAAACAAAACAGCTAGGGCAATGGCTTACAAATGAAGCCCCCGAGCTTCTCCCCTATTTTAATGAAGAGTTACAATCCTCACTTATAAACCGACATTGTAGCCACG
This sequence comes from Rhabdochlamydiaceae bacterium, assembly GCA_047459655.1. GTDB lineage: Bacteria > Chlamydiota > Chlamydiia > Chlamydiales > Rhabdochlamydiaceae > CANJJB01. Next base: position 186,876 of record JAJREF010000001.1, on the reverse strand, counting down.
TGAAAGCTCCTGCGGTTGAGCGATCGTAAGCTGGTTAGTATTAATCAATATAAACCAGTTTACGATCGCTGAACCCCAGGGCTTTGACGCGGCTACAATGTCGGTTTATCAGTGAGGATTGGTATTAGTGTCTCCTTTAGAATAGGTAGCACATAGGCAAGTAAAAGTTCCATCGTTTCATGCTTTGCAGCTAAGACTTCTTGACGCTTAGCTAAAAGCGTAGGTGTTGCTTTGAAAAAAAAGCTCATGAGCTGTTTGATCTTGCCTAGCCTTCCTCTGGGGGTCATATGGGGCGGCATTTTGGAAATAAAGCGCGTGAAATAAGTCTCAAGGCTTTCAGGGTCGATAGCATATGTTGTTTGTGAAAAATGCGCCCTGATTTGTTGAAAAATAAAGGGATTGATAATGCTTCCCCTCCCAATCATCAGAGCATCGCAGCGCGTCTGTTGTAGCATTTTTAGCGCGTCAGGTACCGTTAAGATATCTCCATTCCCAACCAAAGGTATTTTTAAAATAGATTTTGCCTCTGCAATGAGGTCCCATCTAGCTGGGGGCCCATACCCATCGACCTTTGTCCGAGGATGGAGAGTAATAAAGGATACGCCACTTTCTTGCGCAGCTAAAAGGTTTTCTTTAAATAAAGAAATATCTGTATAGCCCGAGCGCATCTTGATCGTCACAGGAGTTTTTACAGCTTTTACAACAGAGTGAGCAACTTGGTAGAGAAAGTTAGGATCTTTTAATAAACTCGATCCAGCACCTTTCCCAGTAACAGTATTGGAAGGGCATCCACAGTTAATATCGATCCGAGGTGCCTTTTTGCGCTCCATCTCTTGGGCCATGAGAGCCATCAAGTGGGGGTCAGAACCCATTAACTGCACAGCCAGAGGGGTGGGAGCTAACTCTTCTGCGTTGTAGTGTTTAGCAAGGCTCGGGATATGGGCATTTATGGGAACTCTTAAAAATTCTGTAACAGCCTCATCAAATCCCCCAACCGAGGCCATTGCAGCGCGGAAAGAAGGATCCCCTACTCCCTCCATAGGAGCTAAGATAAGGTAAGGGCAACCATAAGAATCTTTTTCTAGTAATTTCATTTTGCAAAAAGTCTACTCTAAAAAATCTTTTTCAGGTATCCTTTCTTCTCTAAGAACTATCTTTTTTATGAATGAATTAACTTTTGTAATACATATTCTTTTGGTAGTCTTTTTATCTTTTGGAGCGCTCCGCGTGGGCAAGGAAGCTCTGGTCGTAATGGCTGCTCTAATGGCTGTCTTGGCTAACTTTTTTGTACTGAAGGAAGTCTTGCTTTTTGGATGGAATGTTACTTGCTCTGATGTCTTTGCTGTTGGAATTACATTAAACCTTAACCTACTGCAAGAATATTTTGGAAAGGAAAGCGCCCGCCAAACGATAAGACTTTGTTTCTTTTCGATGCTCTTTTTTGGACTGATGTCTCAAGTACATCTTATGTATACCCCCAGCCTCCAAGACACCTCCCATCTCAACTATCTCTCATTACTCACTCCAGCGCCCCGCCTTTTGATTGCTTCTTTAGTTTCCTTTTTCCTAGTCCAGCAAGTGGACATTAAATTTTTTGCACTTTTAAAAACCATCTTTCCTCGATGGAGCTGGAACAAAAGGAATCTGATTGCTCTTTTTAATGCACAGCTGCTTGACACTCTTCTCTTTAGCGCCCTTGGCCTCTACGGGATCGTTTCTTCTATTTTAGACATTATTATCTTTAGCTTTGTCATCAAAATGATCATCATTCTTAGCATGACGTTTTTTGCGCAATTTTCAAAAAGGTTTATCCGTCATGAAGTTTGAGATTATCCATACCTCTACAAAATCACGTGCAAGGGTTGGCAAGATTACAACCGCTCATGGAGTGATCGACACCCCGAACTTTGTTGCTGTAGGAACAAATGGAACTATCAAAGCCTTAGATAGCGCCTTAGTTGAGCAGCTGGGATTGCAGCTGATGTTTTGCAACACCTACCACCTTCTTTTGCAACCTGGCACAAAAGTCGTGAAAGAAGCCGGTGGCCTTCATCAGTTTATCAATAGAAAAATGCCCATCATTACAGACTCAGGAGGGTTCCAGGTTTTTAGCTTAGCCTATGGATCAGTTGCCAATGAATTAAAAAGCCAAGGCACAAAAAAAACAGATGGGTCTGTATTAAAAATCACAGAGGAAGGGAGTACTTTTCGCTCATATAGAGATGGCTCCAAGGTCATGTTGACACCGGAAAGCTCGATTGCTGCTCAAAAAGATTTAGGCGCTGACATCATTATTCCTTTCGACGAGCTACCTCCCTACCATATTTGCTCTAAACTTCTTGAAGAATCTCTTGAACGCACCCACCGTTGGGAAAAGCGATCACTCGAAGCTCATCTAAAAGATGAGCAAGGACAAGCGATGTATGCCGTCATACACGGCGGTGTCAGTGCAGCTCTCCGTCGTAAAAGCTGCGAATTTTTAGCAGAGCTTCCTTTTGATGGATTTGCAATCGGTGGAAGCGTAGGAAAAAATAAAAAAGAAATGATCGAGATGCTCTCCACCCTACTTCCCCTTATCCCTTCTGATAAGCCTAATCACCTACTAGGAATTGGAGACCTAAGTTCAATTGATGCCTCTATTCCTCTTGGCATCGACACATTTGATAGTTCCTATCCTACCAGATCTGCAAGGCATGGGACAGCACTAACCTCTGAAGGGAATCTTAATATTACAAAAGGTGAAAACGCCTTAAAATTTGAGCCAATCGACAAAGAATGTTTATGCCCGACTTGCCAGCAGTTTAGCCTCGCCTACCTCCATCACCTATTTAAAGCAAGAGAGATGACGGCACTTACACTTACAACCATTCATAATCTGTACTTTATGGTACAACTAATGAATGGCTATAGAGAAAAAATCTTAAACGATGAAATCTAAGAAATGCAAACTTCTTCTTTTATATTTTCTTTCGCTCTTTTAATCTGCTCATAGTAACAACGGTAGCACGTAGGGAAATAACTCTCTTCGGCTCCAAGCTGAATCGTGGGGCCATCTATGGCAGCTCTCCCATCTACATGCCTTAAGTTCATCGTCGATTTCTTTGTGCAAAAAAAGCAAGTTGCTTTGATCTCTTCAATAGAATCAGCCAGCTCCATCAATCTCATCGAACCTGGAAATAGCTTGCTTTTGAAATCTGTTCTAAGACCATAACAGATAACAGGAACATCTTTTAAAAGCGCGATATCCCGCAGCTGCTGCACATGCTCTACAGAAAAAAATTGCGCTTCATCAACCAAGATACAATTAATGTCATTCAAATCAATATCGAATAGATCTGTAGATGGGGAAACTAGAATATCTGCTGGCATTTCAAGTCCTGCACGCGATGCAATAGTAGCCGTCCCAAATCTAGCATCCATACTGGGTTTTAAGAGCAAAACCCTTTTCCCTTGTTGGCGATAATTATGAGCAACAGCTAGTAAATTGAGAGTTTTAGCACTTCCCATCGTCCCGTATCTAAAATAAAGCTTGGCCATATCTCCTCCTCAGATTAATCTTAATAACTCACCTTACGCAAAAAGGATAGGTCATGGAGTGTTTCAAAGCGTTGAAAATCAAATTGCAGAAATTGGGTTGTATTTCATTCAATACTACCCATTTTCTGCAATTCGATTTATCAACAGCTTTCAAATACTCCATGACCTATCCTTTTTGTGTAAGGTGATTTAATAACTTATCGAGTGATCGATCTTTTGTAAAGAGGTATAGAAAAAAGATGGGATCTAATATAAATATCCGGACCTTTGTTGGCGCCGGAATAAAAATTTACCTTGCAAGCATCGCTAAATTAAGGCTAGAGATCTTTAAAGACTACCCTTTCCTTTGCAAGTTTAGCCTGGAAGAGGAACTTGCCTATCTGAGGAAATTTACACAGAATAAAGATGCAGTAGCCGTTCTTGTTTTTGATGGTCCTAAAATTGTAGGAGCTGCTATTGGAGCTCCTTTCGATAGCCAGGAAGTAGAATTCATTAAACTATTTCAAGAAAAAGGACTTAACCCCTCAGCTTACTTTTATTTTGGACAATCGGTTCTCTTAGAACCTTATAGAGGGCGAGGATTAGGGCACCATTTTTTTGATATTAGAGAAAAACATGCCCGGTATTTAAAAAGATTTACAGGGATTTGCTTTGTATCGATTTTAAGAACAAGTATTTCCCCCCCGCCTCCAAAAGAGTACTCCTCTCTTATTAACCTATGGGAAAAAAATGGCTATATCAAACGCTCTGATTTGACATGTCAACAATCTTGGAAAGATAGCACTGCAGAAAAAGCAACGCCCAAAACCTTGATATTTTGGACGAAAGAAATCTAAGGGGTTGTAAAACAATAAAATGAATGATTTTACGCCAGTCAAATCGTTCATTTTATTGTTTTACAACCTCTAAGGAGCCTCTAGACAAGTACTTTGTCGAATCTTGCTGCCAATTTTTGGTCGTTGAATCCCGACAACTTTGACGCGGCTACAATGTCGGTTTATCAGTGAGGATTGGTATTAGAGCCCTAAGAGATATCTGTTTTTAGATCAAAAGAGTCAAGGAACTCCTGGTGGTGCACTTCGTGCCCGATCTCTTGAGGGCGGGTAACCGTTAGTTTGTAAAGAGTGCTGCCTACAAGGATAAGTCTGCCTTCAATCTCATTCCCATCTTGGGTCATGTGGAAGTCAATGCCAGGATAGTTTTTATACTTCATGTGTGTCTTTGTTATGATTTTTGCCCCTGGCATATTTTCTAAGATGACATTCATTGCACCCTTTAAAAGAGTCGTTGAACTGAAAAGACGCCATTTTCTAGGAAGCTCTACATAACTGACAGAAAACTCAACATCTGCTTTAGCTTTGACTTCATTTAAATCTAGGGATTTACTTGAATTAGGAACATCAAATGAAAGCGTATCTAGCTGTGGCTTTTTAGGAAAATTCACCGTGAATCGCTCATCTTCAGAAGAGTACTGAATCCACCCTTCCTTTGTTATATTTTGCTCATATTCTACCGCAACATTTGAGATCTCTTCCCCTAAGAACAAAGAACAGACGCAGGCAATTGCGAGAAAAAGAGCTACCAAGTATTTCCAGCGATTGATCGATTTAAATTTAATAACACCAGGTCTTTTCCCTATGAAAAAAGCCCTTTGCAAGGCTGCTTTAAAAGAAAGATTAGATTCATTACCATCTTCTATCTTCATGCCAAACATTTTTTGACCTAGAGTCTTCCCCTTTTTAGCAACCAAAAGCGCTTCAATAAAAGGCCAAACAAAAGGAACAGCCAAAGCAAATAAGCAATAGAAAGACTCCCCAAACTCTAAGGGAAGCATCAGATAAAGAAGGATCCCTGATAGGTAAAAGGTCCCGTAATCGACAAAGCGAGCAAATATCCTGTTCCATAAATAGTTCATGATTAAAGACCCCTTATTAAAATAATCCCACTATTATAGCAGGATCTACTCATTAGCACAACCCTATAAAGACTCTCTATCGAGCATGTAAGTGCTTAAAAAGAAAGACTTCTAAAAATTAAGCTAGCTATCATCCTCTTCTTCTATAACAATTCTTACCATAGATGCCCGCACCTCTTTATTTTTCTTTAAATACAAGTCATAGAGGCTAGGCGTTGAAGAATTGACAGATTGCAGTACCCTAGCGCATACCAAGGCACAGATTTCAGGATCATTCAAAAAATTATTTAGCAAGAGAGCAAGAAATCTATTAGATGTGCACAAACCATGCTTTTTAAGCTCCCCTATAAAGGAACTTATTGATCCAACGCAAACAGGTATACGACTTGTATCTAATTGAACAATAGCTCGGAATACAGTCATCTTATCTTCGGCAGAAAAATCCTCTTTGCAAAACCCTATTAGCTCATCTACAGCTTGCTTTATTTTTTCAGGAAGCATAGACGTAAAGGCTTCTACCATTTCTAGCACATTTGTAGGTGATAAATAAGGCGTTATAATCCTATTTAACTGAACGCAGAATGCTTCCTGCTGATCTTTCGGAACTCGATCCATCAAACTAAGGAGTCTCTTCCTTTCATCGATCTTCATGCTACTTAAAAATAGGGGGTGATAAGGTTGTTCTAATTTAGCGATGACTATCCCAATGCAACCCATCATCTCTATTTTTAATTTATTATATAAATCATAAAGACTGTTTTCAGGATTGACATTCTCCAGCATCTTGACAATGGTTGCGCAACACATAGCAGGATCTTTTTTTAAATCTTCCATTAAGCAACAAAAAAATCTAGGAGATATGCAACAATTAAGTTGTTCCAGCTTGTAGATGAGAGAATGTATGTACCACCGCCCTTCATCTCCTATGCCTATAACGCCTAGAGCTATTAAGATCTTTTGGTCAGGTGTGCAATCACCTGAAATAAGAGACTCAATAATATCTAACAAAAGAGCAGGATTTTCCTCTTTACGAAGAGCTAGTAGAACTCTGTCATCTCTAGGAAACAATTGATTAATACGAGCAACCAGTTCTTTGGGCAGCTTTTTTAAGCAACGAGAGGTTGGATGGGGGCCATTATGTTTAACTTCCCAATTTTTTGAATTGTACATAAGAGGTGGGGATCCTCTACCAGCAAAATGTGCGACCCCAACTTCATATGTTTTTCCTCTCTCTTCTCCTGGGCAAGGAGATTTTCGCAAACAAACAGGTCTCGAATCAGCAACAGCTTCCATATTTTTTCCTTTTTTTGAGAAGGTGCACAATCTTGATGCCTCACTCAAATCGTTTCTTTTTTAAGTTCAGTTAAGGATCCTCTGGACAAGTCATTTGCCGAATCTTGCTGCCAATTTTTGCAAATACTAGATTTTTCGAACTCTCTAACATTCTATATGTTAGCTGCACGCTCCAAAATCGTCGTCTTCGAAAAATTGATCAGCAATCCCCGACAAAGCACTTGTCCAGAGATTCTCTTAATAAGATTGTCTAAATTGCGATCTTTATGAAATTTATTGTGCAAGATTCTATAAGAAAGTTTTATTTTCCATCAATCAGAACTCATTTACTTAAACCGATTGTTCATTTCTACAAACAACTGAGGATAACAAGCTTTAAAACAATAAAATGAGCGCAATCTTATTATCGATAGAGGGTCAACTAGAGGGATCATATAATAAAAAAATCTCCACGGTGCTCTTATCAATTTTTCTTTTAGATCCACCTAACTCCTTGCACAAGAAAGAGCTTTTCAGGCAGAATACGGCCTTCAACTTCAAAAATAAGAATAACCCATGCGTAGATCTATTTGTATTTGTGAGCCTAGCCATTGTTTAGCAGCTGAAGTGCAGACTTTTAAATTTATTTACACCCCAGCAACAAACCTACCGAAGGGAGCTAAGATCCGGTTCGATATGGTTTCTAAAGGTCGCCCTATCGACTGGGAAGTTCCTAAAATCCAAGGAAAAGATAAAACAAACCTTATCTGGGCAGAACTTCCCAATGGTAAAGCAGTATTGCCTAAAATCGTTGAAAAAACAGAAGCTTTTGCGCCTGTGTTTGAATTTATTCTTCCTTCTGAAATTAAATCAGGTGAGAGCTTTACGATCTTTCTCGGCTCTTCTCTCAATGGAAAAGAGGGTGGTAACAGGGCTCAAACAATTGTGCAAAGAAGAAAGCCCTTTTATCTGCATATCGATCCCAGAGGGAAAAACGATTTCCGAGAGCAGGAAACCTTCCATATAGACATCAAAGGAAATACCCTACACAACATCCGCATTATCACACCTTCTATTGTGGAAAAAAATAAGCGCTTTGATGTGATTGTCCGCTTTGAAGATGCCTATGGTAACCTTACAAACAATGCTCTTGAAAATACTTTGATTGAACTGAGCTATGAAAATTTAAGAGAAAACCTGAATTGGAAGCTTTTTGTACCTGAGACAGGCTTTATCAACCTTCCTAACCTCTACTTCAATGAACCGGGAGTCTATAAGATTAAGCTCCGCAATATGAAATCAGAAGAGGTTTTCTATTCAGCCCCAATTAAGTGTTTGGTTGAAACACCTGTTACCCTTTTCTGGGGACTTCTACATGGAGAGTCTGAGAAATTTGATTCGACGGAGAACATTGAATCGAGTCTTCGCTTTTTTAGAGACGAAAAAGCGCTCCAGTTTTTTGCAACATCTCCTTTTGAAAGCATTGAAGAGACTTCCAATGAAGCTTGGAAAATGATTGGGCAACAAATCACAGAATTTAATGAAGATCAGCGCTTTAATACTTTCTTAGGGTTCCAGTTTTTCTCTAAGGGAACCGACGAAGGGTTAAGACAACTCGTATATTTTAAAGAAAACAAGCCCATACTCCGTAAAAAAGATGCTAAAACACATACCCTAAAAAAGCTCTACCAAACAACAAGCCCTAAAGATCTTTTATCAATCCCCTGCTTTACAATGGGAAAAGGATTTGAGACAGATTTCACCAATTTTCAGCCTGACTTTGAGCGCGTTGTTGAGATCTACAATGCCTGGGGCTCATCAGAGTGCACCGAGAAAGAAGGAAATCCCCGCCCGATCTCCTCTTCTTCTAAAACAGGTGTGCAGGCAATTGATTCAGGCTCAATTGTAAAAGCCCTTAGAAACAACTGCAGATTCGGATTTGTGGCAGGAGGCCTCGATGATCGAGGCATTTATGAACCCTTCTATGAAGAACATCAAAAGCAATACAGTCCTGGACTTACAGCTATTTTGGCAACAGCTCAGACAAGAGAAGCTCTCATGCTAGCTTTGCAAAACAGAAGCTGTTATGCCACGACAGGGGAACGGATCATCATCGGCTTTAATATTGCAGGAGCCCCCATGGGATCAGAGCTCTCTACTAAGGCAAAGCCGGGTCTTGCCATTAACCGTCATATCTCTGGTTATGTAGCAGGAACTGCGCCTCTCAAAGAAGTGATGATCTTCCGCAATGGACTACCTTTTAAAAGCCTAGAAGTAAACAGCTATTTCTTTGACTTCGCCGTCGATGACCTTGAAAACATCTCAAAAATTACCCTCCCTTCAGCAGATAATAAACCACCTTTTATCTTTTATTACCTGCGTGTAACGCAAGCAGATGGGCATATGGCCTGGTGCTCCCCTATTTGGGTGGATGATTCTGAAGGATCTTCGGCCTCAATGGTTGGTAAAAAAACCAAAAAAAATGAAAATCATTTTAGGATCCCAATCTCCTCGTAGAAAAGAAATCATGGAATTTTTTACGCTCCCTTTTCAGCAAATCCCTGCCCATTTTGATGAGGATAGCATTTCTTTTTCTGGCGACCCCGCTCTATATGCTATCACTCTTTCTCAGAAAAAGGAGAGGTGTTGGCCCAAAAATTTCCGAGCGAAACTATTATTACGGCAGATACAGTTGTCTTTTTTAATGGAAAAATCTATAACAAACCTCTAGATGAGCTGGAGGCTTTTTCATTTCTCAAAGCATTTTCTGGCCACGTTCAGCAAGTCATTACAGGAGTGACTGTGAGGCGCGGTAAAGAGGTCTTCTCACAACATGAAGAAACCAAGCTTTTTTTTAATAAGCTATCAGATGAACAGATCAGAAAGTTCCATCGCAGCTGCTGCGCACTTGATAAAGCTGGTGGATTTGCGATTGAAAAAGCAGGAACACTGATTATATCTAAAATTGAAGGATGTTATTATAACGTGTTAGGGCTTCCTGTTAATACACTTGCCCTTTTACTCCGTAACGTTGGGATTGATTTGTGGGATTTTTTAAAAGAGCTTTAGTCTCACTCCTATTATGTAGTCCCCTAGCAGGAGAAGAAACTCCTTCGCATCCCATTGATTCTGACCATATCTTTTATCTCATGCAATCAAACAAGTTCCTTCCTGCTTTTGCTCTCTATGATGAATATAAAAAAGAGCTTGGCAGGCATGATTTTGAAGTATTGCAGCAGATATCAACGATCATTTTAGAACAAGGGATCCATAGCAGTGATCCAGAAATCCAGCTGATGAGTCTCTATGGAGCTAGCATTGCGGGGCTTACCTCAACAATCGATATTTTAGCAGAAGGGATCAAAAGTCCAAATCCTGAAACACAGATGGCCTCAATCCAGTTCCTTGCCAGTATGCAAGATGACAGATGTGATGAGCTTTTGACAAAAGCGATGTCTTCCAATTTTTTAATGGCACGGATGGAAGCTGGCTACCACCTCTCTTTGCGTAAACATGCCAAGGCAGCAGGGCAGATTGAAGCGCTTATGCATAAAATGCCAGATGGGCTACGTGCTTATTTCCCCCAGTTTTTTGCTCTGATTGGGACAAAAGATGCCATGATCGTTCTAAAGCAGCTCATCGAAGACCCCTCTGCTTCAGTGCGAGTTGAAGCAATATTAAGCGCTGCAAGAAGTGGACGAGATGATTTGCTGCCTAAAATTAGAGCGCATGCAACCCACTCAAGCGTAGATGAGCAAGAAGCCTGCGCAACGGCGCTAGGAATTCTTAAAGATTCGCAGTCAATTCCTCAGCTCCAAAGGCTTGTAAAAGCTGCCTCTATTAATATCCAACTAGCAGCTGCCAAATCTCTATATATGCTAGGAGATGTCTCCCAGCGCTTTTTTATTCAAGATGCGGCCAAAGCACGCAATCTTTTTGCGATTGCTCTATTGGGAGATTTACCTGGATCAGAAAGCATCTTAGTCGATCTTTTAGAAGAAAATGCATTGAATATCCGCTGGAATGCTGCAATAGCCCTGCTCAAGCTGCGAGATCCAAGAGCACTTCCTATTATTGAAGAGATCTTGATTAAAGATTCAAGAGATCTAGGAGTTCAACCAAACTACTCTGTAGGACACTCCTTGCTTGCCTGGAAAGTTATTCCTTCCATTCATAGCCACATGAAGCAAAATCATCCTTTTGATCTTTTGGCTATTACAACCCAGCTGAGAGAGCAGCTCTTAATTGAGTGCCTTGAGCTCCCAGAAAATGCTTTTTTACACATCGCTCACCGAATATTCGACAGTCGGCAAATCGACCTAGTTCCTATCTTAGTCTCCCTATTAGAAAATCATCAAACAGAAGCAGCTCTTAATCTACTCAAGAAAAAATCGCAAACAGCTGGCGCTCCTTACATAAGAGCTTACTGTACACTTGCTCTTTACCGTATCTATCGAGAACAAGGATACGAGGAGATCGTGCGCAAATGGGTGGCTGATGCAAGAGATGTTGAAATGTTTAGATTTAGACCTATCGTGCCTTTTTCCATGCGCCAGTCTGAAAAAAAGCACTACGAGCTAGCACCCGAAGAGAGTTCTCGGCTCTTAATCGAAGCCTACCAGGCGCTTGCCGACCGTCATGATGAAAAAAGCCTCAACATGCTCATAGAAGCAATAAGGGAAGGACATTCTAAAAATCGTTACATCCTTGCAGGGCTTCTCATCCGGGCGATCCAGTGACTTCTCTGGGAAGTTGGAAAAAGACAGATTCTTCGATAAGCACCACATCTTCAACGGAAGTTACTCCGTGATTTTGTAGGTAAGCAATGCAACGCTGCACAACATTTTCTGGAGTAGAAGCTCCTGCTGTCATTCCGATTGTTTCTACACCTTCTAGCCACTTAAGATCGATTTCAGATTCATCATTGATCAAATAGGAAGGGACTCCTCTTAAAGCTGCCACCTCTTGGAGGCGATTAGAGTTAGAACTCGAAGGATCGCCTACAACTAGAATCAAATCAGCCACATCTGTGATCTCTCTAAGCGCCATTTGGCGGTTGGTTGTCGCGTAGCAAATAGAGGAAGAAGGTAGAGTTTCGATATGAGGGTACTTGAGCACAAGTGCCTCTACAATCTCTTCAATATCATCCAAACTCAGTGTTGTCTGTGTGGTATAAAAAAGCTTTGATCCTTCCGTAAAAGAGAGCTTTTCGACATCTTTAACCGACTCGACAATGGTAGTGACATCGGGCGCTTCCCCTGCCGTTCCAATCACTTCTACGTGGTTTTTATGCCCAATCAAAACAATTTGATATCCTTTTTGGGAAAATCTTTTGACAGCAGAATGCACCTTGGTAACAAGGCCACAAGTTGCATCAATTTCGATGAGCCCCCGCTTTTTTGCCTCTTCTCTGACTTGTGGAGAGACGCCATGGGCCGAGTAAATGACCCTTGCGCCGCTAGGAACATCGGCAAGTTCTTCTACAAAAACCGCTCCCTTGCTCTTAAGGCTGTCCACTACATGCCGGTTGTGGACAATGCCGTGTTTCACATAGATAGGGGGACCCCAGAGCTCTAGGGCCTTCTCAACGGTATCTATTGCCCTGACAACCCCTGCACAAAATCCACGTGGTTTAGAAAGTAAAAGCTTCATAGGAATGATATCATGAAATAAACCCTTGTTTTGGGTCAATCAATTAATCTCAAGGGAAGCTTTATTATTTTCCTTAAGTTGTTAATATACTGATATTTAAAAAAAACAAGCGTTTATTGTGAGCTATAGAAGCTTATTCTATAACTCATAAAAATGCATAATCATGAGTTATAGAAAGGAGCTTTATAAGAAGCCTCTGGATAAGTGCTTTGTCGAATCTTGCTGCCAATTTTTCGAAATTTAGCCCCTGAATAGACCTCTGAGGATTGGTATAATACATCAGACATCTTGCATCTAATAATGTGGAGTCCATAACGTTTTACTCAAAAGCTCCTTGATCTCCTGAGGAGACATCTCAGGAGATAGCCCTTCTTTCTGGGCAATCTCGATAACAGCTTCTGCAATCTGCTGGCTTATCTTACGCAGATTTTCTATTTGTGGAAAAAGAGGCCCATAGGGATCTTGGAGCATGGGTGAGTGGCGGCTTAAGATTTCAGCGGCTTTATAGAACATCGCATCTGTTACTTTTTTACTTTTACAAGCAACAACCCCCAGCCCGATGCCTGGAAAAATACTAACGTTATTGCATTGCGCGATTTGATAGGTATTCCCATTGTAGAAAACAGGATCAAAAGGACTGCCGGTTGCAATAATAGCCTTTCCCTTAGTCCAAACAATAAGATCTGAGGGATGAGCTTCACTTTTAGAAGTGGGGTTGGAAAGAGGAATAATCACCGGTCTTTCTACGTATTGCGCCATAGTTTTAACGACTTCTTCTGTGAAGGCGCCAGGTTGTGCAGAAACACCAATTAAAATCGTAGGACGGACGGCTTTTACAACTTCTAGAAGAGAGATTTTTTTGCCATCTTCTATAGTCCAACCAGCAATTTCCTCAGGCTCTCTAGCAAAGGGAAGATGGTGGGCAGGGATCTGCTCTTGCTCTTTATGGACAAGGCCTTGAATGTCGACGATATAAAAAGCTTTTTTAGCCTCTTCCTGCTTCATGCCTTCTTGCATCATTGCACCTAGAATGTGGTGAGCAATACCCATCCCTGCGGAACCACCACCTAACATGACAATCCTTTGGTCTTGAAGCTTTGTCATAGTGAGCTTGCTAGAGGCGATTATAGAAGCAAGAGCAACCGCAGCTGTTCCCTGGATATCATCATTGAAAGAACAGATTTGATCTTGATATTTTTCTAGCAGAGGCCTTGCATGTCTATTGCCAAAATCTTCCCATTGGAGTAGCACGTTGGGATATCTTTTTAAGAGCCTGCACGCAGATATCCACAAAATCATCATACTCTTTCCCCGTGATGCGTGGATTACGCCAGCCGACGTAAAAGGGGTCTTCTAAAAGAGTTTGGTTATTTGTGCCCACATCTAAGAGGATGGGAAGTGTTCTAGAAGGGTCAATACCGGCAAAAAGAGTATAAATAGCAAGCTTGCCGATGGGGATTGCCATACCACCAGCTCCCAGATCCCCTAATCCTAAAATTCTCTCCCCATCGGTGATCACGATCACATCAGCAGCTTTTTGAGGGAAATTTTGGATGATTGAAGCAATTTTATCCTTGAGAGGATAGGAAAGATAAAGCCCTCTGCAGTGGGTATATAACAAGCTGTATTGAAGAGCGACATCTCCAATATTAGGAGTGTAGATTAGAGGTAGCATTTCAGTAATGTGTTCAGAAACAAGTCGGTAAAAAAGGGTTTCGTTCTGATTTTGAATGGAGGACAAAAAAACGTATTTGGCAATAGCAGAAGCTTGGAGCTTAAAACTTTTGTATTTTTGGAGCACCTGCTCTTCGATGGTCAAAGTCGTATAAGGCAAGAGGCCGTGAAGTCCCAAGCGATCCCTTTCTGCCTCTGTAAAGGCAAGCTCCTTGTTATGCAAGGGATCGTTTAAAATATCGAGATTGCTCATGCTACTGAGCTATACATCTTTTTTAAGAATGGTATAACTTTTTTTCTTCTTGTGGCATTCTTGTTGCAACCCAGCACCAACCTACACAGATTAGCGCCAAAAGGCCACTGAAAGCAGACAAAGGAGCCTGCACAAACTGAAAGGCTAGAATGAGCAAAGAGGCAAGCGCTTTTGAAGATCGGTAGGCAAAGATATCGATGAATGCCTTAGCTTGAAATTTCTCTTCTCTACTCAGAGGAATATAAAGCATTTCTTTCAATATTCCAAAAATTGAAAAATCAAAAGCCTTAATTGTAATATAGGCATAAGAAACCATTGAAAATACAGGAAAGATAAGGCATCCAAGAGCATTCATGCAAAAAATGCAGGGAATACACAGATGGCTCAATCGCAGCCCTAAAAAATAAACAAGAAGAAAAGATCCTATACATTGCAAAACAATGGTAATAGCATTTGTTAACCCAAGAATTTTCCCAAAAAACTCCGTCCTAAGATCTTTGTCTAAAATCGTCATTTCTACTGTCTGATTAACTTGGTAGTAAAGAATCGTTGAGGCTAGCTGCATAAACACTACGATGAGTAAAATAAAAACCAAAGTTTTAGACTTGATGATTAGTTTAACCCCCTCTTGGATAGACCCTTTTTTTGTCTCCCAGTTGTTTTTTATAGACTCATCGCTATACGATAGCAAAGAAAGAAAGCTTGCCACTAGAACAAGATAAAAAGGAATGCCCATATACAAAAAGTTTTCAGACCCTACCTGAACTGCTAAAAACCCAGGAAGTACGCTTCCTAGAATCCCCCCTAACCCGCCTACGGCAAAAAAAAAGGCCATAGAGGTATTTTGCCCGATCAAATTTGATTGTCGAATGAATCACCGACCATAATTGTTGAAACATCAAAAGAACATAGATCTCTTTCCAGCAGTAGAATAAAAAGGAAACAAAGACCATGTTTTCAGAAGAAAGGGACCGATTGCATTCACCCCTATTACAAGGCCCGCAACAATCAGAAACATTCTCTGACAACCCAGTTTTGGCAAAAATCGGTTATAGAGTTCCACTGCCAAAAAATTAAGAGGAACAAGGGCTAACCACACCCAGGGAAAATAGTTGCTACCATAAGCTGTCATAAAAATAGCATTACTAACCGGCCGAATGATGGCATATTCTGCGCTGATACAAAAGCCACATAGCATTGCACAAAGCATGAAGATCCGCTCTGACCTTGTGAAACTAAAAATTTCTCTCTTTACAGCAAGCAATCTATCTAAAAACATTTTTTAAATTATATAATACATTTTTTAATTATATATCGTCCATTAAAAATCTGGAAGATCTGATTTAGAAAGGATACCTTTTATGCTTTTAAAAATCTATTATCTAAGATAAAATCTTCTCAGCTTGACCCTATCCCGATAATAAGTTTTCGTTGATATAGGTTCTTAAAAAATAGGAGACATCCAATGGGACCCATTATAAATTGTATAGCAACAACTAGAATTGCCGGACATGCATTATTTGAGGTAGCTCCGCGTGCATTCGGAGGTGCATGTGCGGGTCTAACAACTGCTTTTGCGCTTGACCTAATAAGAGGTAAAAATCCTAATGAAGCGGCCCCCTCCGATTTCAACGGAAACAAAAGGGTCCGAGCTTTTAATAAATGTTATGAGGTTTTTGGAATTACGGGTATTGCCACTGCGACTCTTTTAACAACATCTAGATGGGGTGGTGCTGGATCTTCTTTTTTACATCGACTAAATCAAGCGCTTGTACCTATAACCCTCACACTCTTATTTGGAAATGCTGTTAAGTCTGAATTTCCAAGTGTTATTGATAAAATCAAATCCTGGGCTCCCTTTACAAGCAAACTGACCCCTTCAGGCAGCTCTGACACCTCTGATACACAAAATCTTTCTGATACAACAAGTAAGGATGCAGCCTCCAAAAGCTCTCCCCACCTAAAGAAGAAGAAGTTGTAATATATAATATAAGTATTTACAAGCCTTCCGCATTTGCCTTGGGTACGCTTATGTTGGTAACACTAATACAATTAACAGCATTTGCAGTTTTTAGAAAATAGGATAACTAAACATGCCCCCTATCTCATTTCGCATTCCTTTCGAATCAAGTATCCTATCAGCTGGATTCAGAAAAAGTGCACGCGCTACTCTTGAACGTGCTCTTTTTCCTTTTAGGACTCGTTTAAATGCAATAACCTCACTTAGGGAAAGAGATATTTGCAACTTAACTGGGGTGACAAATGCTAAATTCATTGTTATTGGCTTAGTGATCGCCTTTATTTTATACAAAGCCTATACACGTCCAGCCCAGACCCAGTTACCATTTGCAAATACAATTCCAGACCAGACCCAGTTACCAACGCATTTAAAAGTAGAAGGAAATGTAGGGCTTGATTTATTCCTAACTAATCACACACCGGCATCAACGTTCAATGGAAGCCTAACCTTTATTGATTGCGATATCCCCCCTCTTTTCCGCAAGCCTTCAATGTGAAAGGAAACGTAGAATTTATTAATTGTAGATCACTTAATAACCTTGTTAAATTCAATGTATTTGGTAATTTAAACATTATTGAATGCTCCTTTAAATTTTTAAATCAACTTTTTGTAGGAGATAATCTTTTCATTTATGATTGCAGATCTTTTCAAAGTTTTAAGAAAGAAGTTAGTGTAAAAAGCGATCTCCAAGTAGCTCGTTGCCCTAATTTTAGGAAATTGCCGGACGATTTTAAAGTTGGAGAAAAATTAATCTTTTTTGAATGTCCAAAATTCACTCAGTACGAGCCTTTAGCTCGAATGGGAAAGACAGCTAGTGGTAAGATACGCCAAATTATTGGCGATAATCCAGATCTTATAAGACCCCGCACCCATGTTTCTTGGAGTAAGGGGCCCCGCAGACAACATCCTCCTGGCGAAGGAGTGCAATTTAGACTCGAGGCGGATTACAGTGTGCCTAATATAGCGCCCTTCATTCAAAAAAAAAGCACACATAATGAAGAGCAAATTATAAGACGATTCTGCTATCTCTATCCCAAAGGCAGTAGCCCACTGATAAAGCTTGTATATACCCATGCGCCAATTGCAGATCCTACTAAAGGCCCCAAGATTGGAACCCACGCATAGGCCCAGTCCGCAGAACCTTTTCCTCTAATAGGAAGGAGGCTGTAGGCAAGGCGTGGAGCCAGATCACGGGCGGGGTTAATTGCATAGCCTGTAGGGCCACCTAAAGAAAGTCCTATGCTAAAGATAAGAATACCGACTGCATAAGGTCCCATTCCACCCATGATGCCGTTATGAGCGTTGAATATCCCCAACACACCGATGATTAATACAGCCGTTCCAATCACTTCACAGACACAGTTCCAAAAATAAGAGCGGATCGCAGGATGTGTTGCAAAGCACAGTAATTTAGTGTGAGGATCAGGAGTTTTTTGCCAGTGGGGATAATAGGCAAAAAAGACGAGAAGAGATCCGATAAATCCACCAATTAACTGCCCTGAAATATAGGTCCAAAACAAGCTCCATGCTGTTTTTTTTGCAAGGCAAAATCCTAGCGTAACAGCAGGGTTAAGATGTCCACCAGATATCCAACCTGTAACATAAACAGCAATTGCAACGGCAAAACCCCAACCAGCTGTGATTACAATCCATCCGCCGTGCTGACCTTTGCTTTTTCCTAGTAAAACCGTTGCAACAGCTCCATTACCTAGTAGCACTAAAAGCATCGTGCCAATTAATTCTGCCAAAAAAATATTCATACTCCATCTCCTTTAGAAACTCATCTTACGCAAACAGTCCATGAGCCATCTTTTTTGCGTAAGATGAGTTAGAAATACATATATTAGCAATTTAGAAATTTGTTGACATCCAAAAGTGTAAAAAGATAAGCATGTTTATATGCATTATATATTAGCCTTAGACCAAGGCACGACAAGCTCAAGGGCTGTTTTGGTAGACAAAAATGGGCTGACTCACACGTCTGCGCAAAAAGAATTTCAGCAAATTTTTCCTGAGCCAGGATGGGTTGAACACGATCCTAATGAAATCTGGTCTTCTCAAGCCTCTGTGATCGCTGAGGTATTTGCTAAAAGCTCTATCTCTCCAGAAGCTATTGCAGCAATTGGCATTACCAACCAAAGAGAGACGACTATTGTCTGGGATAAGAAAACAGGTAAACCCATCTACAATGCGATCGTATGGCAAGACAGGCGTACTACAGGCGTGTGCCAAGAGCTAAAAAATAAAGGGATGGAATCTCTTTTTCGAGAAAGAACAGGGCTGCTCCTCGATCCTTATTTTTCTGGTACAAAGCTTTACTGGATTTTAAAAAATGTCCCAGGTGCGATGGATAAAGCCAAAAAGGGAGAACTTGCTTTTGGAACCGTCGATACGTGGCTGATCTGGAAGTTAACAGGTGGAGAAAAACATCTCACCGATGTCACAAATGCATCCAGAACTCTCATGTTTAATATCCATACATGTTCATGGGATGAAGAGCTTTTAAATATTTTAGACATCCCTAAATCAGTTTTACCAGATGTGAAAGGTTCAAGTGAATTATTTGGGCATACAAGCCCAGCTGCTTTTCGTTATTCGATTCCTATTAGTGGCGTTGCAGGTGACCAGCAAGCAGCTCTTTTTGGGCAAACATGCTTTAAAGCAGGCATGGTGAAAGCAACGTATGGAACGGGGAGCTTTCTTTTGATGAATACAGGAAAAAGTCCTGTCCTATCAAAAAATAAGCTCTTAACAACAATTGCCTATAAAATCGGAAAAGAGACATTTTATGCGCTAGAAGGTAGCGTATTCATTGCAGGGGCTGTTGTACAGTGGCTAAGGGATGGACTAAAAATCATCAAATCCTCTGCTGAAGTAGAAGCTCTTGCTAAAAGCGTTCCCGACTCTGGAGGCGTCTACTTTGTTCCTGCCTTTACAGGTCTTGGAGCTCCTCACTGGGACCCCTATGCAAGAGGTGCAATTGTTGGAATGACCAGAGGAACGACAAAAGCGCATATTGCAAGAGCTGCTCTCGATGCAATTGCTTACCAAGTAACCGATGTCTTAAAAGCAATGGAAGCAGACGCTGGCATCAAGATTGCAGAAGTGAGGGTTGATGGGGGAGCTGTTGTTGATAATCTCTTGATGCAATTTCAAGCAGATCTTTTAGGAGCTCCTGTCATACGCCCTAAAATTACAGAACTCACAGCCCTTGGCGCTGCCTACCTAGCAGGCCTTGCTGTCGGCTTTTGGAAAAATGAAGAAGAAGTTACCTCCTACTGGCAAGAAGATAAAAAATTTACACCCCAAATGACTCCTGCAAAAGTGGTAGAGCTCAGACGGGATTGGAATAAAGCTCTTAAGTGCGCCCAGCTTTGGGAAGATAAAAAATGAATCGAAATGAAATGCTCTCTTTGTTAGAAAAACAAACAGAGTGGGACATTCTAATCATTGGGGGCGGCGCTACAGGACTGGGGGCTTGCGTTGATGCTGCCTCGCGTGGCTTTAAAACCCTGCTGATCGAACAATCTGATTTTGCCAAGGGCACATCTAGCAGGAGCACAAAACTCATCCACGGCGGTGTCAGGTATTTACAGCAAGGCGACATCGCGCTTGTCAAGGAAGCTCTAGATGAGAGAGGCTATCTTTGTTCTAATGCACCCCACCTTGTTCACCATCTCCCCTTTCTTGTGCCTAATTACAAATGGTGGGAAGGCCCTTTCTATGGTATTGGCTTCAAAATTTACGATCTTTTAGCTGGAGAGCTAGGAATAGAAAAATCGAAACACTTAACAAGAAAACAAACCCTTTCAGCCATTCCTACACTAGAAAAAAAGATCTAAGAGGTGGTACAATTTACTATGATGGACAATTTGATGACTCCCGCCTAGCAATTGCTCTTGCTCAAACAGCTCATGACCATGGAGCTGTCTTAGTTAACTACATGGAATGTATATCTTTCGTTAAAAAGAAAGGCGCCATCTGTGGCGTCAAAGCAAAAAACATGGAAACAGGGAAACACCTCACTCTCCGAGCAAAAGTAGTCATCAACGCTACAGGTGTTTTCTCTGATCATCTCTGCCAAATCGATAACCCACGCGTAAAAAATATCATTAGCCCAAGCCAAGGCGTCCATATTGTTTTACCCAAAGCATTTATGCCTGGTAAAAGTGCTATCCTGATTCCCCATACAGATGATGGAAGGGTGATTTTCTTTGTTCCTTGGCATAACTGCGTGATTTTAGGGACTACAGATACAGCTGTAGCAAAACCTACTCTTGAACCTAAAGCACAAAAAGAAGAGGTCGACTTTCTTCTTAAGCACGCTGCCAAATATCTCTCCAAAGCGCCTACTAAAAAAGATATTCTGAGCATTTTTGCGGGCCTTCGACCCCTGGTTAAAAGTAATGACAGCAAAAACACAAAAGAAATCTCTCGAGAACACACCATTTTAGTTTCCAAATCAGGACTTATTACAATCACTGGAGGGAAATGGACAACCTACAGGCAAATGGCAGAAGATGTCATCAATAGAGCCATTTTAAGAGGCCATCTTTCCAATAGGCCTTGCGAGACAAAAACACTTCCTCTCCATGGTTATCAAAAAAGCTCAATCCCACTGCCCACTTTTCAACTTACGGGACAAATGCAAAGAAAATCAAAGCTTTGATGCGTAAGCATCCCCTACTTAGAAAAAAAATCCATCCCTTGCTTCCTTACTACAAAGCTGAAGTTATTTGGGCAGTGAGATATGAAATGGCAAGGGGTATAGAAGATGTTCTTGCTCGAAGAACACGCGCTCTTCTGCTGAATGCTAAAGCAAGCCTAGAAGCTGCCCCCGTTATAGCCAAGTTGATGGCTAAAGAACTACATAAAAGCGCCTCCTGGCAAAAGAAAGAAATAGCTGCCTATGCTAAGCTCGTGAAAAATTACGCCATTGACATTTAAAAATAGAGCCGTATATTCGATTAGGAGAGAGGGTTTATGTCGCTTGCTTGGATATTTCTTTTGTTGGCTGGTTTTTTTGAAATTTGTTTTACAATCGCTTTGAAATACAGCCATGGCTTTAGCAAACTTATTCCTAGCATCATTACCGTCATATTTATTGTACTTAGCTTTTTTGCTGTCTCCCAATCGATGAAAACGATCCCAATTGGAACTGCCTATGCCGTATGGGCTGGCATCGGCGCTGCAGGGACTGTCGTCACAGGCATACTGCTGTTCGGAGACTCCTACCATATCATCCGACTCATTTCTATTTTCTTGATCATCATTGGCATCATTGGCCTAAAGCTCGCGCATTGCGAATAAAAAAAATTGACTCTTTTTAAAATAAAATCTATATCCACAATTAAATGCCCAAGGTGGATATCAGATGGATCCTGTAAAAAAAGTTGCATATCAATTATGGCAAAGTGCTGTCAATAAAGTTACTTCCTCCCCTTTCGGAACGACCATTGGTAAAGTTCGTAATATGTTTTCTCGAGCTTTTTTTAGTCAAGCAAAGCGTGAGACAACCCCAGAGCAGAAAGAATACATGCGAAGACTCAAATTTGACAAAAATTGGGCGAAGAAAGGGATGTCAGAAGAAGAAGTTCTTGCGTTTGTAAGAAAAATAGATAAGGTTAATCAGAGCGCTAACATAGGAGATATACAGGCATCTATCGTCGAGGCCTTCCGCAACAAACGTTGGGATGATCCAATTTTTCAACACGATGACTTTCTGTATTATGCTTGTTCCACCTATACACATGGGTTACTTACAGAGGGAGAGTATGTTGCAATTACCATTTCTAATAAACTGTCTAATACAGATCTTACGCGTCGATTGTCAGAAGATCAAAAAAACACGCTCATTCAAGCGATAAGGTCTCTGCCTAATATTGATTTAAATATCGCCACTTTTGTATCAGCACTTAATAAAGGTGATTGGAAAGCGCCTATTTTTGATGATGAGAACTTTCCTCACTACGCTCTACTTGCCTATATGCAAGATTTGATTACCATAGAGCAATTTGGAACAACCCAAACATACTGGTCGCTTCTTCAAGAAAAAGGAAAAGATGAGATTGAGGTTATCCGTCTTTTTAATAAAAATGGATCTATAAATGAAGAAGCAAGAAAAGCTATTCGGCAGACTCTTTCTCATGTTGGAGCAAAATTGAACGACTTATTACATCCACTAATGAGTGTAGAGCAACTGGAAAATTTTTTTGAAATTGCTCGAAAAGAGCCTTATTCAGAACAGCAAATTTTTGTAACGCCTGTGCAACAACAAAAAGCATCGGATAAAAGCAATATAAGAAACGCGCTTAACGGAAAGGTCAGGTTTAATCTTTTTTCTTCATTTGTTCAACAACCAGATAATAAAAGATGTCAAATGGATGCTCCTGTTGGAATGTGGAATGCCGCAATGAAAGCTCGTTTCATAAACCCTGTAAGGCCTCAGATTGTTATTGGAGCTTCTCCTGCAGAAGATTTTTTTCCCATCGAAACCAGAATTTTAAGTATTGCGTACCCTGGTGTTCCACAGCCCACAGAAGCAGATGGACATACAGCTTCAGGAACTGACTTTTATTACCATGACTGGTATCACATTGATTTGGTATCATATATCCCCCCAGATGAACGTAAAAGAACGAATGATATTGTCGATATTGTCTACAAACAAATAGCTCTAACCGAAGAACCGTTACATAAAGATTTTCTTAATATTTTATACAATTTATTACTCGATAGAGAATTTACTGCATATAAATATGGTTTAAACACAGATAATAAACGAGATATTTTTTGGCATACTGTCACCTCAGTTGTTATGGGTACCTTTACAGCCATAGAAGAAGATTCTTTTAAGAAATTCATAGGAGAAAAAGAAAAGAGTCAACAGTTTCTAACAACTCTTTTTAAGAATATAGCAGAGATGCGCTATAACCCCTATTTTGAACCCCAAAACGCACAAGAGATTACAAAAAGCGAGACTTTTTTACGCGAAACTATTACTTCCAATGTATTTAACCAAAACAATCATCGAGGAAATGAGATTATATCGCTTGTAAATTCAATTGATCCCGCTCGCATTATTTATGAAAAATACAAGCCTTATGGATAGAGTATGTTAAGGAATCTCTGGGCAAGTGCTTTGTTGGAAATTACTGATCAATTCCTCGAAGACGACGATTTTGGAGAGCGCAGCTAACATGGAGAATGTTAGCGAGTTTGAAAAATCTAGTATTCGCAAAAATTGGTGGCAAGATTCGGCAAATGACTTGTCTAGAGGTTCCTTAAGGAATCTCTGGGCAAGTGCTTTGTCGGAGATTGCTGATCAATTTCTCGAAGACGACGATTTTGGAGAGCGCAGCTAACATGGAGAATGTTAGCGAGTTTGAAAAATCTAGTATTCGCAAAAATTGGTGGCAAGATTCGGCAAATGACTTGTCTAGAGGTTCCTTAAGGAATCTCTGGGCAAGTGCTTTGTCGGAGATTGCTGATCAATTTCTCGAAGACGACGATTTTGGAGAGCGCAGCTAACATGGAGAATGTTAGCGAGTTTGAAAAATCTAGTATTCGCAAAAATTGGTGGCAAGATTCGGCAAATGACTTGTCCAGAGGTTCCTTTAATCGACTATACCCTACAAATTAAGAGCTCCTAAAGAGGCGAATAAATGCAACCAATACAAGGTCCAAAACCTCATATATGGCAATCAATCGGAAACGCTATCTCTTCACTAAGCCGTAGAATTAGGGAAATATTTAATCGAGTATTTTCTATTTCAAAAAAAACACTCCTGAGATAAGGATCAACCAAAACAGACAAATTAACAAACTGGAATTGTCCAGCAATGAATTGCCAAACCAAAAAAAAACAGACAAACAGCAAAACATCCTTGAATCTGCTGTAAGCGAATTAGACATTTCCCAGAAAGTAAGCAAAACTGACCTTACATGTCGATTATCGAAAGAACAA
The DNA here is from genome assembly GCA_047459655.1 of Rhabdochlamydiaceae bacterium. Lineage (GTDB taxonomy): Bacteria > Chlamydiota > Chlamydiia > Chlamydiales > Rhabdochlamydiaceae > CANJJB01. Next base: position 162,587 of record JAJREF010000001.1, on the reverse strand, counting down.
CAAACTATACTCACTAACACACTAGAATCTCTTCCCAATATTGATCGATCGATTACAGATTTTTTAACAGCCCTTAACCAAGGCCATTGGAAAGCACAGATTTTTGATGATAAAAACTTTCCCCACTATGCTTTGCTTAGCTATATGCAGGGATTGATTACCATTGAGCAATTTGGAACAATCCAAACATATTGGACGCTTCTTCAAGAAAAAGGAAAGATGAAATTAAAATTATTCGCCTTTTTAATGCCGACGGATCTGTAAATAAAGAAGCAAAGGCAGCTATTGAGCAAACTCTCTATCCTGTGAATGCATCAGACGCTGAAATATCTAATCCAAAAATGAACAGCGCTCAACTTGATTCTTTTTTTCAGCTTGTCCAAAAACTACCTTATTCAGAGCAACAAATTTTTGTAACATCTGCCAAGAAAGAAGAAGACGAACCAAGCGTAAGAGAAGTAATTAATGGTCGAGCCAAGCTCAATCTTTTTTCTTTGTTTAAAGGGACAGATTCTAACAACTACCAAATGGATGCATCAATTGGGATGTGGGTATCTGCAATGGAAGTCTGCTTCCGAGAACCTGTAAAGCCCCAGATCGTCATAGGAATTTCCCCTCCAAAAGATTTTTTTTCATCCAAAACCAGAATACTAAGCGTTGCATATCCCAGTGTCGAACAACCCACCGAAGCTGATGGATATCGAGCTTCAGGAACAGACTTTTTGTACCATGATTGGTACCACATTGATTTCGTATCACATATTCCTCTGTCTGAACGTGAAAGAATGAATAAAGTTGTTCTTTCTATACATAAACAGATGAAGATAACTAAAGAACCCTTACACAAGGAGTTTCTTGATGTTTTATATAGTGTGTTGCTTGATAGAGAATTTACAGCATATGAATATGAACATTTAGGACTACAAGATAAATTCTGGTATAGTCTTGTTGCAAGCGTTGTCTCGACCTTTTCAATCATAGAAGAAAAATCCTTCGGAAAGTGGATAGAAGAAAAAAATAAAAAGAAGAATTCTCAATTTCTAGAAAATCTTTTTAAAACCATAGCAAAGCTACCCTACGATCCCTCTTTTGACACCCAAACAGATGTAGACAGACTAAATACCAGAAAATTTTTAAAAAACACCCTGGAAACATCTAAGCTTACCCAACAAACTAATCGGACTGAAGAAACATTACGGCTTATAAAATCAGTTGATCCTGCTAAGATCATTTATGAACAACGCCAGAAGATCTGTGGTGGCTATAGGTCTTAAGGAGCCTCTGGATAAGTGCTTTGTCGGAGATTGCTGATCAGTTTTTCGAAGACGACGATTTTGGAAAGCGCAGCTAACATGCAGAATGTTAGAGAGTTCGAAAAATCTAGTATTCGCAAAAATTGGCAACAAGATTTGGCAAATGACTTGTCCAGAGGTTCCTAAATAGGCCTCATGTTCATGGTCTTTGTGAGTTATTTTCGATTTTGCTTGCATGGAGAAGACGGTTCATGAGAGCTGCATTTTGGAGAGTAATGGGATCGCAAAAAACTACAATCTTTTCAAAGCTTAAAGCGTCTAGGTTACGGAGCGTTGCATAGAGTGTTTCTCCTGCAAGAGGAAAAAAGTTAGGGTAGTTGCAATTTTCCCTTGCAAGGATCGCTTGTTTTGATGAAGGGGGCAGAGAAAGAAAATCTTGCTCATTTGTAAAAAGCACAACAGATGCTCTTGGGGCATAGTGGCGGTATTTCATGCCTGGAGAGGCAAGAAGCTGACCATCAACTTTATCGAGTACCGGCATTCCTAAAACACGTTCTATCTCTTCTTTGGTGATGCTTCCCGGCCTTAATATCGTAGGTTTTTTTGTAAGTAAACTGATCACGGTTGACTCAAGACCAAGAGGCGTGACACCTCCATCGATAACACCACCAATTTTACCTTCAAAATCCTCCAGTATATGAGAAACCATGGTTGAGCTTGGCTTTCCTGAAAGGTTTGCAGAAGGGGCAGCAATCGGCTCTCCTGTTATCTCGATGAGTTGCCTTGCAATAGGATGGGATGGAAATCTAACAGCTACCGTTTCAAGTCCTCCAGAAATCAAAGAAGGCACAGAGGAAGCTTTTTTTAGCACATAAGTTAGGGGGCCGGAGAAAACTGAGAGGCTAAGTCCCAGAAGATATTAGGAATATCTATGGCAACTTTGACGATGTCTTCAATGTTGGATAAATGAACAATTAAAGGATTATCAGAGGGGCGCCCTTTAGCAGCATAAATCTTTCGAAGGGCAGATTCTTGAGAGATTACGGCTCCAAGACCATAGACTGTTTCTGTGGGAAAAGCGATCAACTCCCCTTTTTTTAGCAGTTCAGCTGCTTTCTCAATTTCTGTGGAGGTAAAGAGGTTCATTGCCCAAGAGCCCAAAAGAATGTGAAAATAATCGCAATTTTAGCCCCAAGGGCCATAACAACCCTACCGAGGTACTTATCTAAAAATGTCTTGATCTGAGCACCCCAAACATCGACTGCTTTTGCGATGAGGAAAAAACGGGAGAATCGAGCTAAGAAGACAAAAGAGAGAAAATGTAACAGGCTTAAATGGCAAACTCCTGCTGATAAGGCTACAGCCTTGAAAGGAAGTGGAAGAAAAGATCCAATAAAGACAGCCCAATTTTGGTAGATATGATAATGAGCGCACATCTTGTCAAAAAAATTGAAAGAAACCAGATAGCCCAAAACGTAAGGGCTAATCACATCCCACACAAAAAGACCTAAGAAATAGCCGATCATTCCTCCTATTGTACAGGCGATTGCTGCAATGGAAGCGTATAAAAATTTGCGCTGGGGGTTTTCTAGACAAAAAATGATTAAAATCGCATCAAGAGGGATAAAAAGAAGGATTTCTAAGACAAAAAGCAGACCCAACCAAAGAGGGGAAAAACGTGAATTCGCCTTCTGTGCAGCCCAGTCATAAACTTTTTTTATTGGCGATTTCATCATAGAAACATTATACTTGTCTTTTTTGTAAAAGTCAATTTAGGAGCCTCTGGACAAGTGCTTTGTCGGAGATTGCTGATCAGTTTTTCGAAGACGACGATTTTGGAAAACGCAGCTAACATGCAGAATGTTAGGGAGTTCGAAAAAATTGGCGGCAAGATTGGCAAATGGATTGTCCAGAGTTTTCTATAAGACCTTAATATTCTAGGAGTCCCATGTCCTTTATAATTTTAGTTTATGCTCTGGCTATCTTTGGTGGAGGAATTTTTGGATTTTTAAAGGCAGGAAGCTTGATATCTCTTATGGCTGGCCTCACCTTTGGGTTAGCGCTTTTTATTGCTTTTCTAGGTTTTAGGCGTAAGTGGGGTCCCTATCTAGCTCTTATAGTAACCTTCATTCTGGATGCCTTTTTCACCCAAAAATACCTTAAAACTTTGCAATTGATACCTACAGGAATGCTAAGCCTCTTAAGCTTAGCTGTTTTGATTTCTCTAGCGCTCTTTATTAGAAAAAGAGTAAAGCGCTGACCTTAAGTTACTTATACCGATTGCATATTCAAATAATACATTGAAATTATAATAAATAATTTGTTATACTTTAGCTATAAACAATAGTATAGGCAATTATTATGACTGTTAGAGTTGTAAACCAAGGATCCCATTCCGGAGAGCCCGTTAAACATACCCAAAAAAACATGCTTCCTGCTGCCGACAAAATTCTAGGACATGCTGGAACAGTTGAGGGTATTAAAGGAGGTACTGCAGCTGCAAAGGTGGTGATGAAGTTTGCTGCTTTGCAAAAAACGATACCTTCCTTAAGTGCCCTTGCTTCATCTCAGCCCTTCGGTTACATTGCTAGCTCTCTTGCTACAATAACAAGTTTTTTAGGGTTAGCTTTATGCGTCTTAAATATAGCCAAAAAAAATCGATTTATCACATGTTTAGAATCCCTTAAAGATAAGAAGAAATTGGGGAAAAAAGATGAAGCTTTCTTTAAAACACTCATCAGCAAACAAACGAATATGGTCAGTATCCTATCGGAAGAGTTTGTAAAAAAGCACAACATCCAAGGCGAGTGTTTCTCTCAATTAAGTAATGATGAGCTAGAGATGATCATTCAACAGGTAAAGTATAAAAGAACAATAGATATTATCGCAGCTGTCATTACCGTCATTTCTATTGGGATCCTTATAGCATCCTTTATAACGGCACCTCCTCTTTGGCTTACTTTTGTCCCGATTATTCTCTTTTTAATAGCTTACATCGTAGAGAAGAAAATCGATTCTAATGGACAATCCTCCGTTATCGATATGCTCACTCCAGCTTTTATAAAAGATCTCAAAAATCAAGATATTCTCGTTAAATATTTACAGTTTGGAGATCTCTATCAATGGTTTAATAACAACACAGCTATTTTTGCATTTTATTTAACTTCTGAAGAAATGGAGCTTCTTAAAAAAGAAGCAAAAAAAATTGATAAAGCTATCGTAGGCAATGCTCCAAATGTAGAGGAATTAAAGAAAGAATTTTCGAAAAGATGTAAAGAAATGTTAGAATCAAAAACAACGAGAGACAAGGTAGAAACTGTAGGAACGGCATTGTTTTTAGGAGGAGCAGGCTTTATGCTAGCTCCCTTCGGTTTATGGGCTCTTGCAGTTGTTATCCCCACAATTATGATCGGCTGCCTATTAAAATTTAAACCAACACTCTTTGCCCCTGGGTTCAGGGAAAAAAGAAGCTAACCCAAGTCTTGTTACGGGAGCAGGAGCCCAGTCAACAATCGCTCTACCAGTAGGAAATCTCTTCAATATTCTAGGGGATTAATAAAAACTTCCTGGTTTGATCCTATTAAGTAGGCAATATCATCGTAAGCTGTTCCAGACAAACTTGGATCTCCCTCGTAAAATAGCCATTGATTTTTGTACTGAACAAGGGTCTTATCTTTGATTGCTGCCTGCTCATCCAAGTAGGTGAGAGTCATGCATTTAACAGATATTTTTAAAATGGTCGAAAGTTCCTGCTCCAATGTCTTAGCGTACTCATCTTTACGAAAGATATACGTGCCTGTTTCTTTTCCACATAAAAGAGATTCTGCTTTCATACGATCAATCGGGTGCCAAGCTCTATAGACAAGATCTCTATGCAAAGCCCTGCTTCCAGGGGTTTCTAATTTCATGATTGGTAATTCATTAATGTCAGGAAGCTTCTTTAAAATATATTGAAGAACATAGAAGGTTTCTGCCATCACTCGATAGGCTAAAGTGTCAAAGTGGGTCAAATCAAAAAACTTTTTTTCCTGATCAAAGACTTCTACTTCATGCGTGCTTGGATCTATATAGATAGTGATCGCTTTCCAATCGTTTTTATCCAAAAAATCAAACTGGGTAAAGCGCAGAGTTCCTGTCTGGCAATTGACAAATGCTTTATAAGACTTGCGCTCAGTAGATACCCCATCGATGCTTTTTTGGAAAAGATCGATATTATGACGTACAGCTTCACTTTGAATGCGCGCTTTAATCATAGAAACCACCTTAAACTACTTTATTTACTGTCTTTATTTATTTTTATACTAAACGGTAATTAAAATTCAACAAAGTAGTAAGCTTTTTAAATAATCACCTTCTGGATGATTCAAAGCAATCGGATGGTCACAGGCTTGGATATGCCGACCGATAATCCGAACAAATCTTCCTGCTTCAATAGCGGCTTGAAAAATAATGTTCTGAAAAAGGTCTGCATCCATATAACTAGAGCAGGAACTGGTAAGGAGGATGGAACCTGAAGGCATTTTCTGAAGAACCTTCCGGTTGATTTCTTTGTACCCCTGACAGGCAGCTATGATATCTCCTCTTTTCTTAGCAAAGGCAGGAGGGTCTAAAATCACGATGTCGTAGTCCAGCGCTGAGGTTTTAAGAAAATCAAAAACATCAGCTTGAATGATGGTGTGCTTAGAAGAACCAAAGCTATTGCGCAGAGCAAGGGCACATGCCTCTGGAGAGATCTCTATGCTATCTACATGTATAGCACCTCCCTTAAGGGCTGCCATAGAAAATCCTCCTGAATAAGCAAAACAATTCAGTACTCTCTTGCCACAAGAAAGACTTGCAATCTTTTTTCTCATCTCCCTTTGATCTAAGAAAAAGCCTGTTTTTTGTCCTTCTGTAATAGAGACGATGTAGTCGATGCTATTTTCTTGGATAATGACTTCGCGTACTAGTTGTCCATGCAGAACTCCTCTAGCATCTGCAAGTCCTTCTTGTTTGCGAGCGCCCGAATGAGATTTTTCATAGATAGATAAAGGATTTAGCTCCTCTATAAGGGTTTTAATGATAAAAGGTTTGAGCTTCTCCATGCCGCAGGTGTTGATCTGGACCACAAGGACATCGTTGTATTGATCGACGATGAGTCCAGGTAGACAATCTCCTTCTGCATTGATAAGACGTTTTGCGCTGGTGGAAAGAAGCCGCCGTCTTAATAGGAGCGCTTCTTTGATTGCCTTGGCTACTGCCTCATGAGGGGGCTCCTCTCCAAAACTTAAGATCCTGCCTGCAATTGAATTCTTCGTATGGAAGTAAGCAGAAGCGATCTGCTTCTTATCAGAGCTATATACAGGCAAGATATCTCCATCTTGGAATGAAGGCGCAGACGCAATAGCTCCTGAAAAAATCCAGGGGTGCCTTTTTAAAACTGACTTCTCTTTACCAGGCTTTAGGACGATACAAGACATAGACTTTCCTTTTTCCTAATCGGGGCAACGACCTGCCCGATGAGATCGTAGTCTGCGACATCTGTGATCTCTACTTCGTAAAGCTTGCCAAAAGCAGTGACTTTTCGTCCGTCGTTGATGATGACCTGACCATCGATTTCAGGGCATTGTCCATAGAATCTTCCCCGCATGAGCAGATTCGACTCAGGATGATACCCTTCAACGATAACAGAGAGCTTTTTCCCGATATGAGCTTTATTTCTTTTACGCACTTGGGTCATCTGTGTTTTTACGAGGATCTCAAACCGCTTTTGCTTCACTTCTTCACTCACATGGTCAGGGAGAGAAGCTGAGTGGGACTCTTCTTCTCTTGAGTATTTAAAAATACCGATATTATCAAGAGGAACCTCTTTGACAAACTGAACAAGCTCTTGGAACTCTTCCTCGGTTTCCCCTGGAAATCCTACCATCAAGCTGGTACGTATCACAATATCGGGAAGGCGCTCTCTTAATTTTTTAATCGTCGTTAGAATTTGATCTTTGGAGGTCTTTCTACGCATCGCCTTTAAGATGCGTGGATTGATATGCTGAATTGGCATGTCGAGGTATCTACAAATTCTCTTATCTGACTCTAGGAGCTGTAGGATCTCTTCTGTGATTTCATCTGGATAAAGGTAGAGAAGCCTTAGCCAAAAATCCTTTTTGACTTGGAGCATAGAACGCAAAAGGGTCTCAAGTCCGGCAACTTCCCTGCGATCTTTTCCGTAATCACCTAGATCTTGCGCAATCAAAATCACCTCAAATACGCCTTGGTTCAAAAGGGTATGAAACTCTTTTAATACCTGCTCATGAGACTTACTTCGCAGGGGGCCTTTAATATTAGGAATGATACAAAAAGCGCATTTCTTCATGCAACCTTCTGCAATCTTCAAGTAGGCATAGTGTTTAGGGGTCGAGATCTGCCTGGGGATTTCTCCATTTTCTAGGTAGCTTCTAGCACGAGTCACAGCAACACCGGCCTGAGGTGTTTGCACAGCCTCTAAAATTTTCTCCATGTCGCCTGAGCCTAAAAAGTAGTGAACCTGAGGGAAGCGCTGTTTAATTTCAGGTCCATATTTTTGGACCATACAGCCTGCTACAACGACTTTGGCCCCTTCTTTTTTTTCTTTCAAAAGAAGATCAATGGTATCGCAAGACTCTTTCCGCGACTCTGCCAAAAATCCACATGTGTTAACGATTAAAAAGTCCGCTTCTTCTAGTGTTTCTGTTGCTTCATATCCTGATTTTAACAGAATGCCCAACATCACTTCACTGTCAACGAGATTCCGTGCACACCCGAGACTCGTAAAATGGATCTTGTTTCCTTCTAAGATTTTGGCTACCATAAAGTTCCTTCTTTTTAGAGAAGGAGATTATAATACATTTTAGATGATTAAGCACCTGTTAAAAAAATTATTAGTTCTTTTGATCTCACTTTTCATTGTGGCAACGATTACATTTTTTTGTATGCACATCATCCCGGGAGACCCTTTTACCGATGAAGAGGTCCTTCCTAAAGAAATTTTAGACGCTATGTACCGCCACTACCACCTAGATCAACCCCTGATGGTCCAATATGGCATATACCTTAAAAATCTTGCAGTCCTAGACTTTGGCCCCTCTCTCAAGTACCAGGGAAGGTCTGTCACAAGCATCATTAAGGATGCCTTTCCTGTTTCTTTAACCCTGGGAATGGAAGCCCTGTGTCTTGCAATCTTCTTTGGTGTTACGCTGGGCTCACTTGCCGCGCTCAAAAAGGGGAAGTTCTCTGACCAGGGGTGTAGAGTTCTAGCGCTCATTGGCATCTCTGTCCCTAGCTTTATCTTGGCTACCTTTTTGCAGTATATTTTTTCCATGAAGCTTGGAGTTTTTCCTGTGGCAAGATGGGGAACTTTTGCCCACACGGTATTACCAGCCCTTGCCCTTTCTGCTCTTCCTATGGCTTTTATTGCACGTATTACAAGGTCAACGATGTTAGAAACCCTTCAACAAGATTATATTGTCACAGCTAAATCAAAAGGACTCTCAACATTCCAGATCATCAGAAGACATGCACTTCGCAATGCCTTATTGCCTGTTATCAGTTATATAGGTCCCCTTGCAAGCTCTATTCTCACTGGTAGTTTTGTCATTGAGAAGATATTCGGAATGCCAGGGCTTGGCCAATGGTTTGTTATGAGCGTAATGAATAGAGATTATTCTCTTATCATGGCAATCACTCTTTTCTACAGCGCATTTTTGATGGTAGGCGTTTATATCGTCGACATTTTATACTGCTTGATCGATCCAAGGATAAAACTACAGCATGACTGATTTTGCCCCTCTAACAAAACCTTTAGAGCAAGAGCTGATAGAAAAAGCCCCTTCTGCTTCGTATTGGCAAGAGGCATGGTCAGGCCTGAAAAAAAACAAAGGTTTTCTATTTGGGCTTTGGACGCTTGGCGCTCTTGTGGTGATGGCGCTTATAGGCCCCTTCCTATCTTCTTATCCCTACTATGAAATCCATCTTCCCTTAAAAAATTCCCCTCCCTCCTCCCATTTTTGGTTTGGGACAGATGAGCTTGGCAGGGATATATTTTGCCGCATTTGGTGGGGAGCCAGGATTTCTCTTTCTGTCGGTATTAGCGCCGCTATTATCGATATGGCAATTGGAGTGCTTGTAGGTTCTACAGCAGGATTTTTAGGCAAAAAATATGATACGATCCTCATGCGCCTGGCAGATATCTTGCACTCTATCCCTTATTTACTTGTGGTCATCTTACTTGCTGTGATGATTGGTTCGGGAATAACCTCGATTCTCATTGCACTGACAATCACAGGTTGGATCCCCATGGCAAGGATTGTCAGAGGACAAATTATTCAACTCAAACACCTGGAATATGCAGAAGCTGCGTATGCTTTGGGTGCAAGCCCTCGAAGAATTTTATGGAGCCACCTTCTTCCGAATGCTTCAGGACCTATCATCACCACGATGACATTTACGATCCCGGCGGCCATTTTTGCTGAGTCTTTTTTAAGTTTCTTAGGACTTGGAATCCAAGCACCAATTGCTAGCTGGGGAACGATGGCAAGTGAGGGCCTAGCCGCGCTAAGCTACTACCCCTGGCGCCTTTTCTTTCCCTCTATTTTTATTAGCTTAACGATGTTTGCATTCAACCTCATAGGAGATGCCCTACGAGATGCTTTTGACCCAAGGCTACACATATGACACTCCTTGAAGTTAAAAACCTCTACCTCTCTTTTCAAACACACGGTGCAAAAATTGCCGCTCTCCGTGGTGTGAGCCTTGTACTCCATGAAAACGAAAGGCTGACTATTGTGGGAGAATCGGGATCAGGAAAGAGCGCTCTTGCTAAAGCACTCCTTCAACTCCACCCTCCAGAAATTGCCCACCTTGAGCAAGGAGAAATCTGGTATAAAGGGATCAACATCACACATCTAAGCAATAAAGAGATGCAGAAGATCCGTGGAAAAGAGATCGGGATGATTTTCCAAGATCCTATGAGCTCTTTAAATCCGACACTCACAGTTGGATTTCAGATTGCAGAAGGATTTTTGCGCCATCACCCTAAGGCCACAAAAAAAGAGGGCAAGAAAGAGCGCGACAGCTTCTCAAAGCTGTTGGAATTTCTGATCCTGATATGAGGCTTGCTTCTTACCCACACACGCTCAGCGGAGGCCTCAGACAACGCGTCATGATCGCTATTGCTTTAGCAGCAGAGCCTGCTCTTCTCATCGCTGATGAGTCGACAACAGCCCTTGACGTCACCATACAAGCTCAAATCTTAGATCTCATAAAAGCCCTCCAGGAAGGTAAAAGCACCATCTTTATCACCCACGATTTAAGTGTCGCTGCCGGTTTTTCTGATAGGATCATCGTCATGTATGCAGGCCAGATTGTCGAAGATGCTCCTGCGCTAGAACTTTTTTCTAATCCCCAGCATCCCTACACAAAGCGCCTTTTGCAATCGATTCCAAAATTGGATGATAACCACGCGCCCCTTCTATCGATTCCCGGCTCCCCACCTAACCTATCCCGCCCCATCGTAGGCTGCTCTTTTTGCCCCCGCTGCCCCGATGCAATGAATATCTGCACCAAGGAAAGCCCCCCTCTCTTTTCAATCCAGGAAGGACATCTATCTGCTTGCTGGAAACGTAAATTGCCTCTCCTGGAAAAAGACAAAGAGGCGGCATGCACCCTTTAATCACAGTCAAAAATCTCACAAAACATTTTCCCTATAAGAAAAAAGCTCTTCTCCAAGCCGTCAATCATGTCTCTTTAGAAATCCATACCGGAGAAACCTTAGGCCTTGTGGGAGAAAGCGGCTCTGGAAAATCTACCTTAGGAAAACTGCTTCTTCGCCTCCACGAACCAACAACAGGTTCTGTCACATTTTCCTCCAAGAATATCTTCGAGTTCCCTCCCGCCGAGCTGAAGGCTTGGAGGCAAACAGCCCAGATGATTTTTCAAGATCCTTATGCTTCATTAAATCCCCGCATGACAGCAGAGGCCATTATCTCAGAGCCCTTCCACATCCATAACTTGCCCATCACCGAAACAAGACTTGAGCAACTCTTCTCTCAAGTAGGCCTCAATCCTGAATACCGCTCCCGCTTTCCCCATGAGTTTTCTGCAGGGCAAAGGCAGCGGATTGCAATCGCAAGGGCCCTTGCTCTAAATCCAAAATTTCTTGTCTGTGACGAAGCGATATCTTCCCTTGACGTCTCTGTCCAGGCTCAAATCATCAACCTCTTAAAAGATCTGCAAAAAAACCTCGGCCTTACCTATCTCTTCATCTCCCATGATCTCCGGATGGTAAAATATATATCTCATCGGATCGCTGTCATGTACCTTGGACACATTGTAGAAATTGCTCCTGCCTCTGAGCTATATCAAAACCCTCTGCATCCCTATACGCAGGCGCTGCTTTCTGCTATTCCTGTTCCAGATCCTGCCATTGAAAAAACACGCACCCGGATTATGTTGCAAGGAGAAATCCCCCGCCCCCTTACCCCCCCAAAAGGCTGCAAATTTTGTACGCGCTGTCCCCAAGTGCACGATCTTTGCCATCAAGTTAACCCCCCACTCCAAGAAATCTCTACGGGTCATTTTGTCGCTTGTCACTTATATAGAGGATCCTCATGACATATTATCTAATTGCAAAAAAACCATCTCTGCAAGTTTCTCTCTCCCATGAAGGCATTCTCTTTTCGAGCGCTCTTAGTCTAAGCTCCTCTGGTTTTTCCCTTCTTTCCGATGACCCCGCCCTCTCCCCTACCCTTATAGAAGAAATCAAAGATTGGCTTCATATGTATAGAGAAAAAAAAGAACCCCTGATTGATCTATCCCTGGATTACTCTTTATTTCCCCCTTTTACCCACTCTGTGCTCTCACATCTTAAGACAATCCCCTTTGGAGAAACGACAACCTACGGCTCGATTGCTCGCGCTTTAAATAAACACAAAGGAGCAAGAGCCGTTGGCAATGCGTGTGGATCCAACCCCTTCCCTCTCTTCATTCCTTGCCACAGAGTCCTTGCAGCAGGCAACACTCTAGGTGGTTTTTCTTGTGGGATAGAAATCAAAAAAGAATTGTTGGCTTTTGAACTGAATTAGGATTCTCTCTTAATCAAAAATCTATCCCGATAATGACGAAACCTATTATCGGGACAGGTTCAAGGGTTCTATTACCTGGTTTGCGTGAGTCTAGCACCTCGATGCTCTAGTCTTAGTACTGTAAACACAAATGCAACAGCAAGAGCGCTTATAATGTCTCGTGCCTTTCTATGCCAAAATTCAGTCTTGTAGTTTATCGGAAGCGCTTCTACAGAGTTTGGTTTTTTCTGCATATAAGGGAGATTAAAAGAACTCGCAAGCTCACACTGAATGATTTTTATAAAGAGAAGTGTAATTGAACTGACAGAAATATTCCAGCCTTCGGGATGATTGATTATATTTACTGACCATTCTCGAACAGCTCTCTTTTTTCCCAAGGTTGCATGCGCAATAGCTAATATTACCCCCTGGGGGTCACGCAAGACACGGGTATTTGGATCACCTTCCGGAAGAAGAGTTGCTACAAGCTGATCTTCTTCTTTTAAATGAATGGCTGATCGAGGGCCAGTACGTTGCTGCCAAAACCATTTATCTGCATTTACCTCTACAGAAATAGTCGATTTAGGGTTACCAACCTCATACAGCTTATTCCCTTCATTTCTGTATTCGGCCGTTGGAGAAATATTATCAGGGTAGAAATGCCATGATCCATACCCATGGTTTTTGATAATCCATGAATTCTCCTTATGAGTAACACGAAGTTGACGTTTGGCCGTCCCTACTTGAATCTCAACACGGTTCTCTATACCTAAACATCGTTGACAAATTTTTGTAATAGAATAAGAAGCTGGATTTAAAGGATCTGCCAAAGATCTTGAAGACTCAAAAATTGGCTTCATTGCTTTAGTAAACTTCTCGTCAGGTTTTGGAGAAGTTGAACACGACAACTCTTTCTCAAACGCTTCCCAAGAATATTTTGTAAGAGCTTGTTCAGGCGAAAGCGTTAGTCCAAATAGAGATAAAAAACGGCGTACAAAAGTTTCCACTCTGCTGCATCTTGTCCATTCTGCAGTCTTTCCTTCTAAAGGATTAAATTCCCAGCTATTTGAATGATTACAAATCGGATTGTAATACTCCCCCTGTGCAGCTCTTGTAGAAATTTCCGCTATTAAAGTTTCTCTTTCCATAAAGATCCCCCTTATTGCTGAGGGATTATATAAATATCTACTATTCAATACAAGCTGAGACTGTTGCATAAGTGATCATTTTTGTAAAAATGCACATTTTGCGATCTTTCGATTTTCGCTCGCTCCCTATGGGGCGTCCCACAAATGTGCTACTTTTTCAAAACACGCTGACTTATTCAACAGTCTCAAGCTCTCTTATCGATTTCTCCGGAGTTTGACACCTGAGTTTTTCAGTGCCTTATAATCAGGATATTACAAAACAAAAAAAGGCTTTGTGACACTACACTCGATCATCATGTCTTTATCTACACATCTCAGCATTCTTGGAGGCAAGAAAACACCAATTGCCTTAAAAACCCTCCTGTTGAAGGATAAGACTTTTTTTCTTAAAGATTGTATAAACGCCAGCCATTCAAAGCAACCTGTGCTCGAATTATTTTTGGTAATCGGTATTGGTTTATCGGTTTTTTATTCGATGGAAATGTCAAAAATGTTACTTTTGTTACGAAAAATATGAAGAATTTATTACTGGGTCTTGCTTTATTTTCTGCCATTTCACTTGATTATGTCTATGCAGATGAGGCTACCGAGTCCCCTCCTTTCCTTGCCTTTGTTGAACCCGATAAACTTGCAGAAGAAGCGCAAGATTTGAAGAAGCTGCCGCGCAGGCATCCGATGTGGAGGCCTCCTGTCCATAAAAATGAACAAGATTTACAGGTTCTTTCAGAAGAGACTAGAGAGCATCTCAAGCGAGATTTAGAAGAAGTCACGATTAATTTAAAAGATCCTACATTTAACCATGGAGTAATATCAACAGATCAGGGTGGAATTATCTCGGCGAGCAATCTACGCATTCAAGCGCAAAAGATTGAGTACGTCAATAGAATTGAAAACGGCATTGCTGTAAAAAAGGTCATTGCAGAAGGAGATATTCTTTTAGAGCGCAATGACAGTGTCTTTGTAGGAACGAAATTAGAATACGACCTGATTGCTCATAATGGTACCCTATGGGATGGAAGGACTTGTACCGATTATTGGTTTTTAGGGGGCGATGAGATCTTCTTAGAATCGGATGGGAGTTTTTTCATTACTAACGCTTTTCTAACAACTGTAGAAGGGCAAGACAACTGGTGGGAGTTAAAATCATCTAAAATTGGAGTCGCAGACAACAGCCTTTTATCCGCAAAAAACATCAGTTTCCGCTTTTTTAAATTCCCTGTTTTGTGGCTTCCCTCTTTTAAGCTTAACCTGAAATGGGTCAAAGACTCCCCCATTCGATTTAAATTCCTTTGGGAGCAGATCTTGAAGCAAAAAATATCGATGCGCTATGAGCTTTATTCTACAGAAACCTTCGGGGTATATGCAAGGTTAGACTACCGCTTCAAATATGGGCCTGGAGCTGCTATTGAAACCGACTACCACTCTTTAGATCAGAGGACGGTTTTTCTCACAAAAACATACGGTGCATTTGATAAAATTGTACCTCAAGAAAGTGGAGATAAACGCTACAGACTTCAGGGGCTTTTAACTACCCATTCTGAAAATGAAAAGACCCATTTTCATGCGCGTTATGATAAACTGAGCGATGATAAGATGCCGCAGGATTTCAAAAGTGAAGATTTTGAGGTCAATACACAAAAGCGCACTATTTTATGGGTCACGCACCAAGAGACCAACTACTTTGCTAAATTTAATCTCCAGCCACGGATCAATAACTTTCAAAGTATCAACCAACAGCTTCCCTTGGTTAAAGCAGGGATCCGCCCTTTTACCATCGGATCCTCAGGAATTATTTCTGATAATCAATTCAGTGCAGGCTATCTCGACTACGTCTTTTTAAAACGAGTCCAAAAGGTGCTACCGAGTCTTAAATCGGGGCGATTTGCAACGCAAAACTCCCTCTACCGTCCTACGCACCTAGGACCCATTAACATCACCCCGAGGTCGGAGTCATCGGCATTTTCTACACAAATAACCCTCACCACCATACCATAGGTCAAGGGATGGTAACCTACGGCGGTGAAATCAACACTCAGTTTGCAAGGACTTATCCTTCCCTGAAACATGTCGTAGAACCTTACGTAAGCTATGAAGGACTAACAAGACCTCTTGCTTCAAATAATAACCACTTTATTTTTAACCTCGAAGATGGATACACAACTCTCAACCAAGTTCGCTTTGGGCTCAATCAATCTTTCTATTCGGTAAGAAACCCCTTATTTTTACCTGGCTTTTCTTGGGATCTTTACACCTACACATTTTTTGGCAAAACTGCTTTCAACATGACATGCCCAAAAGGATACACAGACTTCACCTTTCGTAGGCCTTTCCTCACTATTAAAGCCGGCGTTGCCTACAACTTTCAAGAGCGCCTTTTTGACTACACAAATGGAAAAGCCGATGTTACTGTGAGCGAAGATGTTGCCTTTGGGTTTGAATTCCGCCACCGCAGCAAATACGATTGGAGAAAAGCAGACCACCATAACTTTATCCTAGATGTTGCAACCCCTATCCCTGAACTTGTTCACTCTCCCGTTTCTGACGGAAGAAACACCTTTCTAACGCGCGTGCAGCTGCGTCTTACACCTCTGTGGACCTGCCATTTTGAATCTCACCAGGGCTGGGGAAGAAGAGATGAGCCCAACTACAACGAGTTTAAACTTAGAGTGACGACTCTTGTTACCGGTAAATGGCACCTCGAATTTGGCCTTGCCTATGATCCTGCTAATAAATGGGCAGGTGTTGTGCCTACATTTAAACTCATTAGATAATAATCTGTCCCTTTGCTAGACTCCGGTTTTTAAGAGGGTACTGCTCTATGGGTGTGTTGCGCTTTTTTGCTTATCTAACGATCTTTTCCATTTGTGTCAGCGGTTGTGCAAGTAAAAAAGGAAACGATGTTGCCGAGTTAGTAGAAAAAAAACCGCGTGTTGCTATTATCCCACTCATCGATCAATCCCACCACAAACTCAAGTGGAATGTCTCAAAAGAGATTACAGCTGGCATCTATGAATCTCTGTTGCAGAAAAATCATTGCACGCTAGCCACCTCTCATAAAATGAACAAACTCAGTGGAACAAAAGACCCCTTTAGCGCAGATATAACCTGGATGAAACAACTATTTTCTGACCAAGAGTTTATCGTTTTTACCCGCCTTTTAGAACACTCAGAAAAACCTTCCTATCCAACTGATAAAGTGGCAATTTCTGATTCTCCTACTGACCTAAAAATTGTGTGCCAAGTCAAAGTCTTTGATTTAAGAGAAGAGACACCCAAGGTTATACTTCAAGAAGAAATCGAGAAAACACACCACATCCCTCGTCAGTTTAGCTGTTTTAATTTTCCACAAGTTGGCTGGGGCGAGCCTCTTTATACCTTTTCCCCTATGGGCATTTTCCATACCGAGCTGGTCAATGATATTGCCCTTCATATCGAAAATTATATCCTTTCAGGAGAGATACCATGATTGCTGATTCCTTAGAACTCATTCTTATTTTTGGATTCATGGGTTTTTTAATCAATTGGTTTGCTTTTTCTAAAGGATTTTATCAAATGCCTTTGAGAAAAGAAAGCATTGAGGTTTCTTTCAAACAGCTCATCAGTACATTTGGGATTTATCTCGGATTTGTCATCTTTGTGATTCCATTTTTTATCAGACTGCTCCAGTACCTATCTAGCCCCCTATTTCCCTCAATGACACTTATAAATGTCGTTCAGGTTCTTTTACTATTAGCCATGGCTTTCTGGATTGTCCGATTTTTCAACTCTCAAAAACAAAACCTCTTTGGTAAAATATGGAAAAGCTCTGCTTCGCCGATTGCGCAAGACATGGGTATTGGCGCTCTGACGTGGGCCCTCAGCTTTCCTATCGTAGTTCTCGTAGGGCAATTTTTTGACCTATTTATCTATCTTATCTTTGGTGTAGAAAACTACGAACAAGTCCCCGTGCGTTACTTTAAAGAATCTCTTGGTTCATTTCCCCAAGTTGTGATGGCCCTTTTTACGATCTTAATCTTGGCACCCATCATTGAAGAGTTTTTGTTTCGAGGTTGTTTGCAAAACTACTTAAAAAAACACCTCGGAATAAAATTTGCGATCTTTTTAACGGCCTTCTGCTTTGCACTCTTCCATTTCTCTTTCTCCCAAGGCCTTGGCAACATAGCTCTCATCGCTTCCCTTTTTGTGCTTGCTTGCTTCCTTGGTTTCATCTACGAAAAAAGGCAGTCTCTCTATGCCTCCATAGGCCTACACATGACATTTAATATCATTAGCACCCTCCGCATTCTTTTTTCTCCTGAGGGATAATACACAGAACCTTCCCACTTGACATAATTGGGAAGGTTTTGTCGCAAAAATCTCTGAAAGGTGATTTTTCTGGCGCTGATGTCAGAAAAGATTTATTTTTGTACACATAGAACTATGCAACTCATGTCATCTCAATTTGAAATTGAAAGCTACGGAATCTCCGATATTGGCCTTGCAAGAGCTAATAACGAAGATGTATGGGCAGAGCTCCCTTCCTACAATTTTTATGTGCTAGCCGACGGAATAGGGGGACACCAAGCAGGAGAAGTCGCTGCAAAGGAAGCTGTTCTTGAACTCTGTGATGCGGTAGATGAATTCTTTTCTAAAACACCGGTACCTTCTGTAGATATCGTTGGCAAGGGAATTAAACATGGCATCTCTACTGCCAACACCTGGGTGCGCAGCCTTGCCAAGCAACATCCAGAGCTCTCAGGGATGGGAACAACCCTTTGCTGCCTGCTGCTCCTTAAAAATACAGTGATTTATACGCATCTAGGAGATAGCCGCATCTACCGCCTCCGCGAGAAATTAGAAAGACTGACAGAAGATCACTCTACAAGGCAACGTGTGGTAACTAAAAATTTTGATAGTAAAGGTCAACCTGTTGTGAAGTTCAAAAATGTGATTACGCAGGCAGTTGGTACAGGTGACACCGTAAACCCTGAAATACAAACCCTCCCTATACAAAGAGGTGATATCTTCCTTCTCTGCACCGATGGACTAACAGACTGTGTAAAAGATCTTGAAATTGAGTCGACCTTGAAGCAAGAATCCAGCATTAAAGAAGCCGCTATTCAGCTGGTAGATAAAGCTAAAAATGGTGGTGGAAATGATAACATTACAATTGTTATCATCAAGGTCTCATGAGACATCTTTATTTTGATAATAACGCAACGACAGCCTTAGACCCCCGCGTTAAAGAAGCAATGGAAGAAGTCCTCTCCCCTATTCCCTTTAATCCCTCGTCTGTTCACTCTTTCGGGCGAAATGCCAAAGCACTGCTCGTGGAAGCAAGAGACACCATTAGCCATTTTTTAAGGGTCAAACCCCATGAACTGATCTTTACCTCAGGTGGGACGGAGTCACTCAACATGCTCCTCCAGGGATTTTACGCTCTCCATCCTGGATGCCATATCATCTCTTCCAATGTTGAGCACTCTTGCGTTTACAACACTCTCCAGTTCCTTGAAAAAAAGGGAGCGAAAGTTTCTTACCTTCCAGCAGGCCTTTGGGGTGCTCTCCGCCCTTCCCAAATAGAAGAGGCAATAACGCACCAGACAAAACTCATTACCCTCATGTCTGTTAATAACGAGACGGGGGTTAAGACAGACATTGCCGCGATTGCTTCTATTGCAAAAACACGCAATATTCCTTTTATTGTAGATGCTGTTTCTCATCTTGGGAAAGAACTCTTTCATATCCCTGAAGGTGTTTTAGCTATGGCATTTGGCGCTCATAAACTGCACGGACCACAAGGAATTGGGCTTGCTTGGATAAAACCTGGTTTTAAGTTTGAGCCGCTCCTTTTGGGTGGCCCTCAAGAATATGGCAAGCGTCCAGGCTCTGAAAACCTAGCTGGTATTGTCGGCTTTGCAAAGGCAATAGAGCTCTTGCATACAGAGCTCCCTGCTGCAACAGAGAGGATGGAAAAACTTAGGAATCATCTGGTAGACTCTCTCATGTTTAAGCTCGGTAATATTCTTATCCATGGGGAAGGCCCCAGAATTTGCAACACAGCCCACATCGCTTTCCCCGGTGTTGAAGCAGAATCTCTCCTCATGCAACTTGACATGGCTGGTATTTCTACCTCCCACGGTTCTGCCTGCTCTTCAGGAGGTCTTGAGCCCTCCCGCGTTCTTCTCAACATGGGCATCCCCTCTTCTGTTGCACAATCAAGCCTCAGATTTTCTCTCAGCAGACAGACGACCCAGCTCGATGTCGATACAGCCAGCGACATCATCTGCGATCTAATCCGCAAGATGAGATAAGCAAATAAGTTCATCTTGGATGCCGCCGGTGATTTGGATCTTGCCCGTTTCATGGATATAGACATCATGTTCGAGTCGGATGCCAAACTCCCCGGGAAGGTAGATGCCGGGTTCTATTGAAAAGCAGGTATTGGGAAGAAGCGCTCTTTCATCGAGTGTTTCGAAGCTATCTAGGTTGGCACCGGGCCCATGGGTTTCCGTATGGATATTATGGCCTGTTCTGTGGATAAAGTATTTACCATACCCCGCCTCTTCGATTTCTTGTCTGCAGATGCGGTCAACATCGCAGCCTTTGACGGGATGGCCTTTATCGAGGGAGGTCTGGATAAAGTCAGTAGCCTTTTTCTGAGCGCGCCTAACAACCTTGAAAATCTCTTCCTGCTTGGGGCTTCCCTTAAGACCTGCACAAGCCATACGCGTGATGTCGGCATAGACAGCGCCTTCTTGCTTTTTCTTGCACCAAAGATCAATTAAGATGAGATCGCCAGGCTTAATCTGCGTAGAGGTTTTAGGAGAAGGATTATAGTGGGGATCTGCTGCATTTGCATTCACAGCGCAAATAGGCTTACCCTCCATCACGCAACCTCTTGCTGAGACCTCTTCAAAGATAAACTGCTGAATATCGTACTCAGAAAATGTAGCTTTTTTTTTCAATTGACTAGCAATCCATTGCCATGTTGCAGCAGCTATTTGCTCTAAAACAGCCGCTGCTTCCAGGTGAAGTTCGAGTTCCTTAGGGGTCCACACACAAGTAAAATACTGGAGAAAATCACCCGAGGACACAACTTTCACACCTAACTCTTTAATGAGATCTAGAATACCACCATCGACAACAGATACATAAGGGATACGATTTCTGGGAGAATACTCCATTGCCACCACTTTTTTAATATGCAAGAGCTCTTTGAGAGCAAGATCGAAGGACTCCCACGTCTGGTAACTCTTTTTATCTCCAGGTAAATGATCGAGAACAAAAGGTTCAACCGCATGAACGATCTTTATAGGAATCCCTTCTTGAGGAATCCAATAAAAAAGGCGACGCGTTAAGTGTGTAGAAGAGGGGATTTCAAGAAACTGACAAGCATACTCGTTACGTCTATGAAAATCATACAAAAGCCATCCATCGATAGCGTGCTTGCGTAAATGCTTTTGAACCTCGACAATTTTATGCTGGAAGCTCATACGAAGCCTAGTGATATATGCACTGGATTAAAGCAGAAGCTGCCACAACACGCAACATCTGAAACGGTTCTTTGAGGATTTCAATGAGAAAAGGAATAGAGTCTTTATTGCCGACATGACCAATTGCTTCAAGGATGTGGATTTTCATTTCTCTATCTACATGAGGGTAGGCCTCCTGTAACACTCTAAGTGCAGAGGGTTCTGCCCCTTGGGAAGCAAGAATAATAGCTGCCTGTACACGGACAGACTCATTTTCATCCTCTAAGAGCCCTCGGACAAGATCAAGCGACTCTCCATTCCCTTCTTGCAAGAGCATGCCAGCTGCAACCCCAATTGTTCTCCATGAGTCATTTTTTAAAAAAATTCGCATCGCATCTTCTGCATATTTTGCGCGCATGACATTTAAAATATGCAGTATTTCTAGCTTAGCTAGCCTGTCGATGACATGAGGGTAGTTTGGAATGTGGTGTGCATGAGGAATATCACTGCGTGAAAGAAAGCGGAAAGGAAACCCTTCTTGCCACATCCACAAAGTATATTGTTCATCACAGAAAACTTGGTATAATGTATCGCAGGCCTTTTTAACTTCTTCTCTCTGTCCAATAAGCCCAATTGCAAGGGTTGCTCGTACATAAGGATCTACATGTGTTCCTAACGATTTTAATAAAAGTGGAACGCCTTTTTTCCCTGTCATAGCAAGAGCTGCAGCAGATAGCCCTCGGAGGTCTGCATGAGAATCTTCCATCCATTTTTCCAATACAGCTGCACCTTCTGATAACCCATTCAACATTGCAAGCCATCCTGCCGTAATAGCCACAACAGGTGATGAGTCTTGGAGGCAAGATGAGATATCAGATAGCTCTATTTTTGCACGGAGCAATCCCAACGTATAAAGCGCTTCTACCCGCACATCAGGACAAGTATCAGAAAGAAGTTCACCGACCTCTTTTACATAATTATGCATGTCTAAATGGGCAACAAGCTGGCACCCTAACTGTCTTAAGCCCGCACGATTGCTTTTTAAGAGCGCATTTAATTCTTTAGGCCCTATAGCATCATACATACTTACAATAGCCAAAATAGCAGCGGCCTTTTCTTCCGCGAGCGTCTCATCTTTACTGATGATTTCTTTTAACTGATCTCTCAGAGAAGTCATGCGCAGAGCACCGATTGCTCTAATAACCTCAAGCTTGACAGACCAAACTTTTTCTTCTTTTAACATCCGCGCAAGTTCTTCTTGGAGAGGTGCGTCTCCATAAGAGGCCGAGAGTTGTACAGCCATCATCCGCATTAAGGTATTTGTTCCACGCATCGCATGTGTGAGATGGGGGAGCGCTTTAATATCATGTGTAAAAGCTGCGCCTAAAAGAGAGTTAAACTGGATCATAAGCTGCGGTGAGCGCTCTGCTTTATTCAATACGCCCCAAGCAAGAACTTCTAGGGCTGTTCGGTTAGAGATCTCCTCGTGAAAAAGAGTCATTGTCTTTTCCCACTCTTGCAACACAGCCGTTTCATTTCCATTTTCAGAAAGAGCGCGAATATAGGCTAGATGTAGTTCTTTCGATTCAGGAAATAAAGCCAGGCCCCTTTTTGCCTCGTCAATAGCTCCTTGCGAATCTTGTATAAGCAGGTGAGCGTAAATTCTTTTTTCAATATCTTGAAAGCCTTCCTCTGCCCTGATAAAAGAGGTCAGAAAAAAGCAACTCATTAGAGAGGTAGCCACGAAATTCAGAGTGATTTTTAAAGTTTTATACATTTTTATCCAAGAGATCCTGAAAGCGGCCTTCCGCCGATGAGATGAAAGTGCAAGTGCAAGACAGCTTGCCCCCTTCTTCTCCATTGTTTGTTACAAGCCTATAGCCCTCTGCGATGTCAAATTCTTTGGCAAGCTTCTGAGCTACTTCTATAATTTCAGCGATTAAAGGTAAATCTTCCGCTTGAACATTTTGTAAACAAGAGATTGATTTTTTTGGCATAATCAAGAGGTGGACAGGCGCTAGAGGCGCAATATCTTTGATGGCCAAAATACGTTCATTTTCAAACACCTTGGTGCAAGGCAACTTTCCTGCGATAATCTGTTCAAAGATTGTTGTCATAATTCCCCTAATATAGAACGTAAAGCTCGCATAGCAGCCTCTTTTGTTTCCCAAACAGATATAAAAAGCCCTTTGTGGCAAAAAATCCCACCAGGAATTTCAGAAACTTTCTCAAGCTCTTTATCCATTAGCCCCGCCCACTTTTCTGGAAGGGAAAGCCTCACTTTCATCTTTTCCTTTTCATTTGGAGGAATACAACGCAACTTCCAATGTTTGCCAGAGGGCATGATCACAAAAAGAGCAGGGTGTTTTTCCCCGCCTAAATCAAAAAAAAGATCAAGCCACGGCATCGATCTTTCTAATAATAAAAACTTACTTTTGGGGCGCATAGCTTCTGCAATATCCCCGACAACCTTCGATATATTCAGTACCGCTTAAGAAGCCTTTGTAAGTGTCCATAGGTAAAATCAATGGCTTCAAGGAAGCTATCATAAATGACCTCATCTTTGGCATCATGCATCACAGGAACAAAGTTAGAAATCACATTAGAAAACGTACAAACCCCGGTTCAACATCCATCTTTCCATTGTCATGAGCATCAACACCCAAATTAAGGAACGGTTAAAAAAATCATAGGTTTTCTGATCGGTATAGCCTCGATCTTTTAAATATTTCCATACCATCCCAGCAGAACTTAAAGACCCTGTATATTCAACTTGGTGATGATCAAAACGCTTTTTCTCAGGATCGTAGACACTACCAACATCACATACATACTCACAAGCCTCCAGGATTTTTAATTCCCTTGATCGAATGATTTTGTCTTTATCTATTAAATCAAAAAGAAGGAGCAAAGAGCAGGCGGTTACCTCGTCAGCATGAAAGGTTCCACTATGTGTTCCAAAACTACGTCGCATATAGATCCTTTGAAACGAAAAAGTTTATCCCAAATGCACAATTTTCGGAAGGCATTTTAAGAATTTAGAGATTTCCGATTTATTTTGTGTACAAATAATTGATTTCTATGGAACACTCTTTGCTCATGAATTTCATAATTAAAGAGGTGGTATGGAAAGCGTAATTCGGAATGCAGCAAGTCAAATAGCTCAAGTAGGTATCTGGAAGAGTCTTGAAGGAAATGTGTTCAGTTCGCAAAAGCTAGCTGCTGTAAGAAGCGTTTTTGAATTAGCGACGAAGCCAGTTTCTCCTGTTACCTTGATAAACTCTCCGTTACCCCTTGCGCTTGAGATTGCTATCCAAATTTATCCCCTTTTTTTGGCCCTAACGCTCTTTTAGCTTTAATGTTAAAAGAACTGCCAAGTATGACTCTTGCGAGTTCAGTTATAGCTGATCTCACGGGAAGCACAACGTCCTTCTATGCTTTTATGGGATGCAGTATACTGTCAAGGTTTAGTATCTGTATGTTTGCTCCTAATAATGAAAAGAAGATGGGTAAGGAAAAGAAAACTACGCTTTGGGCGATATTTCCTCTCATTGAGGTTGTGGCAAACATTGGAGCTGGCACTGCATTATTTTTAAGTGGTCGGCTCAATGTTTTTGGGGTTTATTCTTTAACAACAAATACCATCCCCTTTGTTAGCAATATAATTCATAAACTGAGCTCGTTAGAATAATCCAGAAATTCGAAGAACTCTGAGTTTTGCAACCATCTCTTTGCAATTGAAGTATGCAATTTTAATTGGAGGAAGTGTATACGAAAGAAATGGAAAGCTATCTCATTTCTAGGCACTACGACCTCATTACACCCGACGGTAAGATTTCTGCCGTAAAAGGTCTTTCCCCTACTTCTTTGCAAGCCACTGTAATCATAGACAGCATCTCTCCTGCTTTCATAGGATATAAAATCGATAGCAAGTCAATTTTTTTCAACTTAAAAAGCACGCTTGCGCAGTTGGGCCTAAATGCAATAACAGATCACATACTGCTAGATGCTAAAGCAAGTAGAGCGGAAGTCTCTATCACCCTACAGGCCTTTGGGGAAATCGCACAAAAAATGCTCTCTCTTTTAAAGCCAGGCGCCTACATCGGTAAGTTATTTGCAAAAGATGAAAGAAGAAGGGTCAGAGATCCCGCCTATCTATCTCGTATGTTTGGAAGGTCAGATCGCTTTGGCAGCCCCTTGCTCTCTTTGGGCAGTTTCCAGGGCAATGATCAACTCCTTTTAAAAAAAATAGAGGGAAAAGCCGTAGCTTTTTTGTCACTCCTAGAAGGCAGCATTCAATATGATGATACAATCTTTGGCATTCTTCCTACGATTGAAAAAGCTCTCCACCTGCCCTCTATCCAAATCAGGCAACTATTGCAGCTACATCAAAAGGCGCACTCCTCTTCCCATCTTGTCAAAACAGATGATATTCTCTTGGTACGCACGCTCCCTTTGCATGTCCGCACTGTCTTTGGGGTTGTGGCGCAAGACTTACTTCCTCAAGGCATCTCCCATACTTCAGCCGCTGTCTTAGAGCCTAATACAAAAGAATCAGGTGATATTTATGAACTGTTTGGCTCCTCTTCTGAACTGCTGCAAGGATTCCGTTAGAGTTTTACACATTAGAGCCTCATAGGGAGCACATCTTCTTTGCAGATAGAGATCAGCTCCTTGCAGCGATGGATAATTCAGACGCACTTTTTCAAGCGTTTAAAACAGCACCTAGCCCCGAGCATCACTTAGCTGCCATGTTCGTTGTAAAAGGAGAGCAACTACTCCATTTTAAAACCTACAGACTGGATAGCTAGAGAGCCTCACTCTAGTCCCTTTCCGGAGTGATCCATCCAAGCAAGCAGGCGATGATGGTAGAGCACTACATGCAAGAGCAACCAAGCTACCCTTTTTTACGAGCCATCGAAAATGATCTCATCACCAGCGAAGGCATTTTACTAACAAGGTATTTCCCCTCACCTGCTATGAAGCCGATGTTGCTCAGTAGTCTTGTGCGTAAATTTCTAAAGAGGATCTACTTTCATAAACCTTCTTTAACATATGGGGACTACTTTTCCCACGAAGACCGCTCACTACTTTTAGATCTTGCTAGATTTGGAATTCCTACCTACTGGGTCGATGAAACCACCAAGCAGATTCTCCAGTACATCCCCAAACCAGGAAAAGACTCAGGGATGTTGTACCACTAAACCACGTCGAAACCTTTTTAAAAGCAACCCTTTTTGGCATCTACGGTTCGAATCTCATCGAGTTTGATTTCGAACAAGATTTAACAGCCATTCTCAAGGGGATTCTGCTCATGGCTAAAGAAGTCTCCCACCCCTTCTGAATGCAACAACTCCCATCGCGCTTGTCACAGGTGGCGGACCAGGTTCTATGAGCCTTGGCAACCGCGTTGCGAAATCACTGAACATTTTATCCTGCGCAAACATCATGGATTTCCGAGGAAAAAAAGGAGCTGTTGTTAATGAACAGAGACAAAATCCCTACATCGACGGAAAAATGACCTACAGGCTCGACCGCTTAGTCGAACGTCAAGCTGAATTTAACTTAGATTTCCCCATTTTTGTCATGGGAGGGATAGGAACGGACTTTGAGTATTGCGTAGAAGAGGTGAGAAGAAAAACAGGCTCTACAGAAATCACCCCGATCCTTCTTTTTGGCCCTGCCTCTTACTGGGAACAAAAAATCACCCCCCGCTTTCAGTCCAACCTCCAGAATGGTACGATCGAAGGATCTGAATGGGTGAGCAACTGTTTTTACTGCGTCTCTTCCGCAGCAGAAGCGCTAGAAGTCTACCACCAATTTTTCTGCGGCACACTCAAGATTGGAAACAATGGACCTGTGTATGAAAAAGGATTTGTCACAGAGCTTTAGAATCCCCAAGAAAAGCCGACTTGACCGTAGCGAACTCTGTAGTTAAAAAATTGCCCCTCGTAAGAATATCCTTGGTGGTATTCAAGGTAAAGACGCATTTTTCTTCCGATCCCTTGGAGCTTACTGATTTCATAGCCAATTTTATAAAATTGATCTAAGTTCCAGTGTTTCTGTTCCCAGTTCTCCAGGTGAATCACCAAGAAGGGAGTTCCATACAATTGATGGTAGTAGAGCTTCTGTCCAAATAGACGTATCTCTGATCCCCACTTCACATAAAGAGGTTTTATTTTGAAGGTGTCATCACTGTGAAATACCCATCCAGGACCGCCATATACACGTAGACCGCTGGATAACTGATAAGCCGATATCCACTCTAAAGCCTCAAAGCTAGGATTTTTTCGCTCTTCCAGAAACCAAGGATGGTCGACAAGAAATTCATCACCTAAGTGAGAAGAGATGTGGTAGACACGCAAACGGAAAGACCACTTATCAAACGCATACGTGAGAGGAATACCTACCAAATAGTCGGTGTTCATCAGCTCACATGTATTTTGTTTCCGGTTCGGAACATGGCTAAAATTAAATACCGCCCATACACCCGCCTGAATACCAATTTGCAGATCTCCATGCCATCTAAAGACGTGCCTCCAACGAAAGATAGGGAAGTCATCTCCTAGGGAAACAGCAACCGCCTTTCTTCCCATAATCCGATCCCCAAATCGGTAGTTAGCTGAATACTCAGGCTCTCTTGGATCCCCAATCAGCGGAGCAAAAAGCACCGTCATCTGTGGAAACCATACACCACTAACTCTAGGCCCTATCTCATTTTTAGGAATTCCTGGGGTCTGTTGCTTGCGACTTTCTTGCACCTCTACTGATTTAACTCCAGGAATGTCTTGTACAAACGAAATAATACTGCGCGCGATCAATTCATTTTTGGGAAGGCTTGATAGATAAACAGCATGATCTTCTACAGTTACTTTAACATGGTATTCATAGTAGTGAGCATCGATTAACGCTTGGATATACCCTTCTAGGTACGTATCAGAAACATTCTCTAAATTTTCTTTTGGTAAAGAGTCTGATCGCTTAATAGCAGAGAGCTCAGGGTCTATCCGAGCAATCTCATCTTCCACCTGATCTGCTGCACATAGGCTAAAAGTACAAAGCCCAAACAGTAACAAAGCTTTATGTCTCATAAATTTGTGTATATCCAATGCTACTATTAAGAGCAAAAAAAAAATAAGAATCACTTTTTATATTCAGGCTTATAGACACTCTTTTCAATAAATGCCTGCATATCACTAGGCTTATCAACACGCGCTAGTTTTTGGTCAAAAATGTTCTGAGCCACTCTAGCTGCAACCCTGATCTCTGTTGCCAGTATATCTTTTTGTAAAGGATAAAGAAGCCCTGTAGCAAGCTGATCTGCAGATACTTCATCCGCTACTGCCCGCGCAGCTTCGATAAACATTGCATCATTCACCTTTTGTGCTTGAGTTGCAAAAATTGCCATCCCTACAGCTGGGAAAATATAAAAGTTATTGGCTTGCCCCGGGTAGTACGTTTTACCACTATACAAAACAGATGGGAATTGAACTCCAGCTGCGTAGATTGCCTTTCCCTTAGACCACTGATAAGCTTGCTCAGCTGTACACTCAGCGTGCTCTGTTGGATTAGATAAAGCAAATATAATCGGCTTATCATTGATTTGCGACATCGCAGTAACCACTTCTTGTGAAAATGCACCACCGATTGTACTCACCCCAATGATTGCTGTTGGCTTAATGTGTGCAAGTGCTTTAGCAAAATCCTTGATTTGGGGATTTGGGTGTGCGTAAGGCATCTGAAAATCCATCAGATCTTTTCGCCCTGATTCAAGTAAGCCGTTCACATCAAATAAAGAGATCAAACCTTGAGCCTCTTTCATAGAGAGCCCCTCTTGGGTCATCACAGATGCAACGAGGTTTGCAATCCCTATCCCAGCAGAACCAGCACCCAAAAATAAAATTCTTTGCTGACTCAACTTCTCTTTCTTGACTTTCAAAGCATTCACCAGCCCCGCTACAGCAATTGCCGCAGTCCCTTGGATATCATCATTGTAACAACACACTTTATCACGGTAGCGTGCCAATAAATTAACAGCGTCGACTCCTGTCCAGTCCTCAAAATGGATACAACATCGAGGAAACACCTCTTGAACCGCTTCCACAAATTCATCGACAAAAGAGTATAGATCTTTTTGAGAAGGACGTTTTTCAGGAATACCCAAATAGAAAGGGTCTTTCAAAAGCGACTCATTATTTGTTCCTGCATCAAGGTAAAGAGGCAGCAAATATTGCGGAGGCACTCCCGCTGCTGCGGTATAAAGCTGTAGCTTACCGATAGGAATACCCGCACCATTGGCACCTAGATCCCCTAACCCCAAGATTCTACCCCCATCTGTTACACAGATAAACCGAATATCTTTTTCCGGCCAGTTCTTGAGAATTTCCTTTACCTGCCCCCTTTGCTTAATAGAAATATACATCCCCCTGGGCTGACGAAATCCAACGTCAAATTTTAAACAAGCCTCACCAATCGTAGGATCGTAAACAATAGGTAAAAAGTAGGCCGGATCTGACATGATCGTTTTGTAAAAGAGCACTTCGTTATGATCTAATAAGTTCATCAAGTAAATGTAGCGATTGTAATCATTAGGTTTTTGGCTTAGCTGCTTCATCACCCGCTTATGCTGGAGTTCGAGCGACTCCGTTTTATTAGGTAATAGCCCCGTGAGGTGTAAACGTTTCTTTTCCTCTTCAGAAAAAGCTGTCGACTTATTTAATAACGGATCTCTTAAAACGTTGATACCTAGATGATCTGCCACTGAATCTCCTTTATTTTTTAGCCGGGAAACACATTTTTAGTGGATTAATCAGGCGATCAAAGTCACTAGGTTTAACATAGCCCGTTTTTATAGCTGCATCTCGAAGACTCATATCATGATCCAAAGCGTAGTGAGCTATTTCAGAAGCCTTATCATACCCTATGACAGGGGTGAGAGCCGTTACTAACATGAGTGAATTATCTAGATCAGTTTTGATCCGCTTTAAATTGGGCTGAACACCTTTCACTGAAAAATTTATCAAAATTTTCACAACCATCTCTTAAAATTCTCACAGAATGCATGATGTTATAAATCATCAGCGGCTTATAAACATTCATTTCAAGATAGCCACTAGCGCCCCCAAAAGTAGCAGCCACATCATTTGCCATAACCTGCACTGCCACCATGCATAACGCTTCACACTGCGTTGGATTGACCTTGCCAGGCATGATCGATGACCCCGGTTCATTCGAAGGAAGAATGAGCTCATGAATCCCTGCACGTGGACCACACGAGAGCAGCCGAATATCGTTTCCTATCTTATAAAGAGAGACCGCCAGAGTCTTTAAGGAAGCGCTCATTTGAACAAGAGCGTTATGGGCGCCTTGCGCAGCAAACTTGTTTTTAGCCGTGACAAATGGAAGATTCGTTAACTGAGCAATTTGCTTGGCAACATCCCGATCAAACCCTTCCAGCGTATTTAACCCTGTCCCAACAGCTGTCCCTCCCAGAGCAAGCTTGTAAACACCCTTGAGAGAGTCCTCCAAATTTTCCAAATTCTCATCTAACATCTCCACATACCCTGAAAATTCTTGTCCCAAGGTAATCGGCGTTGCATCTTGCAGATGAGTCCTCCCCAGCTTGACAATATTTTTCCACTTCCTTGCCTTCTCATCCAGACTGTCTCTTAGCGCCTTCACCGTTGGCATGAGGCTCTTTTTAACACCTAGAGCAGCTGCTATGTGCATCACAGCCGGAAAAGAGTCATTCGATGACTGAGACATGTTCACATCATCATTCGGATGAACAGGAATTTTACTGCCTAAAGGCTTTTTAGCTATTTGAGAGCAGCGATTGGCAATCACCTCATTCACATTCATATTGAACTGCGTTCCACTCCCCGTCATCCACACATGCAGAGGAAAATCCTCATTCAGTTTCCCCTCAATGATTTCATCACAAACGCGCACAATCATACTCGCTTTATTTTTAGAAAGTCTCCCCTGCTTACAATTGACAAAAGCCGCTGCCTTCTTTTCAATCGCATAGGCAGGGATCATCTCTTTAGGCATTAGATCATCGCCAATAGAAAAGTGCTCCAGCGAGCGCTGCGTCTGCGCTCCCCATAAACGATCACTTGGCACTTTTACGTTGCCCAAACTGTCCCGTTCAATCCTGAATTTCGCCATATTTCGGTATATAAACCATCCCCACATTTTAAAAAAATGTTTATCTAGCATTGAGTTAATTTATTCGATCTGTTATAATAAATTCCCTTCGACCTTCTTTGCGGGGCAATAGCTCAGTTGGTTAGAGCAGCGGACTCATAACCCGCTGGTCCTTGGTTCAAGTCCAAGTTGCCCCATTTTTATGACTGCTTCGAAAATGAGTCAACAATACCGCTCTACAATCTCCGTTTACATTAGAATTTCGAAAGAGGTATATTATTAATTCATCTTACGCACACAAAGTGAATCAATTAAGGAACTTCTGGACAAGTGCTTTGTCAAAGGTTGCTGATCAATTTTTCGAAGACAACGATTTTGGAGGACGCAGCTAACATGGAGAATGTTAGCGAGTTCGAAAAATCTAGTATTCGCAAAAATTGGCAGCAAGATTCGGCAAATGACTTGTCCAGAGGTTCCTTAAGTCAGCGTGTTTTGAAAAATTAGTACATTTTGATGAGATTTATTTTTCGTGAGCGGTATAAACAGAGCGGGGCTTTGAAGATTCTGGAAATCGCATTAATTTTTTCAACAAAAATTGTCTTAAATTCTCTATAGCAGGAGTGGGTTCTTTTACTTTTTTTAGTAGAGAGACATGAATTTCAGGAAGAGGGGGCAAGAAAGGTGCAGTAACTTCTTCAAGATGATCAGGTACCATTGTAATAGGAAAAACAGTAATCCCCATATTAGCTTTTACAGCTGCAACGATCCCAGCATAGCTTGGGCTTGTGTAGACTATTCTCCACTTAATATTGGCTGAATCAAGAGCTTTTATAGCATTAGATCGATAGACGCAAGGCTCGGGGAAAGAACTAAAGGAACAGGACTATTTTTTTGCACCAATTGAAAAGCTCCCTGTTTGCTTACCCAAGTCAAAGGCTCTTTCCAAATCTCAACTCCATGAGGAAATTCTTCGGGAGAGCTCATTTTTAGTATAGTCAGATCAAGCATTCCATTTTTAAATCGATTTAAAAGATTTAAAGTAAGATCGCATTCGACATTAAGAAAAACCCTTGGATGAATACGCGAAAAGTCAACAAGGACATCAGCCAGAAAAGAAGTTGCAAAATCTTCCGGAACTCCTATTCGAACCTCTCCATCCAATTCAGGGTTTTTAAAACGATCCAAAATCTCTCGATGGAGCCCATAGATCCGGAGAGCATAAGGTAAGAGGATCTCTCCTTCTTTTGTAATAGAAACCTTTTTATCCCTATGAAACAGGGAAACACCGAGTTTTTTTTCAAGACTTCCTATTTGTTGAGTCACTGCTGATTGAGTTCTGTTCACCCGAATAGCCGCTTTGCTAAAGCTAGAGCATTCAGAAACAGCTATAAAACATTCGAGTGAAAAAAAATCCATAAGAAAAGCTTATCAAAACAATAAGATTAATTAATTTTACTTATTATACATCATTTGCCTATCCTGAACAATAGAAAAAATAAAAGAATTAGCTGCAAAAGCTAAAAAATAATTATGGAATTGAGATACCAGAATCAAATTTGCCATCTTGCATCGATGCACGAAAGAGAAAGCAATTGGCCCACCTTTTGAAAAATCCCTTGGATGCAAGATTATTCCCGCTAAGATCAATACCGATTTATTAGGCACTTTTACAGGGGAGATTAAAAGAGAACTTGCTCCCCTAGCATGCGTTAAAGAAAAATGTTATAGAGGTCTTGAGTTTGAAAAAGGAACTTTAGGAATTGCTAACGAAGGCAGTTTTGGACCTCATCCATCGTTTCCATTTATTCCAGCGAATTCCGAAGTTCTTTTTTTTAGTGACAGAAACCTCGAATTTGAGCTAACCCTTTCCAAAACATCACTAGAAACAAATTTTTCAGCTAAATCGATTCAAAATATCGACGAATTATCCGCTTTTGCAAAACAAGCCTTATTCCCTTCTCATGCCCTTATTCTTCGCCCTAATGACACGGAATACTCAAATTTGATTTTCAAAGGAATTCAAAATTATGAAGAACTATATCGAATTTTTCAAAGATGTTCTGAGGTTTCAAGAGACCGCTTGGTGTGGGTCGAAACAGACATGCGCGCCCATATGAATCCCACTCGAATGAAAAAAATCGAAGAGCTCGCTTATGAAATGGCTAATCGTCTTGCAAATCCTTGCCCTTCTTGCCAAATCCCAGGATGGGGTCTGGTAAATAGCGTCCCTGGCCTTCCCTGCAAAGAATGCCGAAGGCAAACGGACCTTATAAAATCAAAAATTTATGGATGTTGCAAATGTGAGTATAAAGAAATATTAGAAACTCACCTTACGCAAAAAGAAATGGCTGACCCTAGTTGGTGCCCATTTTGCAACCCATGAATTTAAACATAAAAAGGTTAACATATGAACATACTAAACGTTCTTTTAAATAATTTGATCACAATCCCGATTATCTGCTTCTTATTTGGAATTTTATTTTCAATCTTGAATATGGATCGATTATTTCGTCCCAAGATTCATTCTTTTTTAACCTACTTCTTGTTGTTTTCCATCGGCTTTAAAGGTGGAGGAGCTTTCTTACAACATTGGACAGCCCAGTTTTTCTTACTATTAGGCGTAATGATTGCTTGGGGTTTAATCCAACCTTGCATCTCTTATTGGATTTTAAGAAAATTCACTAAAATAGATGCCTCAACTTCTGTAGCTATTGCTGCTTGCTTTGGCTCAGTCAGTGTAATGACCTTTGCTGCTGGAGCTGCCTTTTTAGAAAAATTAAATGTTCCCTACGAGACGCTTGTTATTGCGGTTCTGGCAATGATGGAAGTTCCTGCCATTTTCTCAGGCCTGTTCATTTCTAAATCGAGAAATGAGTCATTAGCTCCTAAAACAAAAAATCTATGGATCCATACTCTTTTTAATAAAACAATCCTAATGATTTTCTTAGGAATGGCCATCGGCATGATCTGTTATAGGTTACAACAAACCTATATCCCAGCAATTATTTCGACCCTTTTAAACCCTCTTTATGTCTCTTTCTATTGAACATGGGGCTGCTGATTGGAAAACAGCGAAAGGATTTAAATCAATTTTCCTGGTCTTTGGGCTTGTTCGGGGTTTATATGCCCTTGATCGGAGGAGCCTTCGGAATCGGACTTAGCTATTTGTTTGGTCTAAATGCAGGTACGGGGACATTGATTGCAGTTTTAAGTGCAAGCGCTTCTTATATCGCAGTTCCTGCAGCCGTTAGAATTGCAATCCCAGAAGCCAAAGAGGCAATTTACCTTCCCCTTTCTCTAGGAATCGCATTTCCATTTAATGTGCTCATCGGTATCCCTATTTATTATATTTTAGCCCTGAAATTATTGAGCTAGAAATAAGTGTTTTATTGAGTTTTACAAATCCTACTTTGGATCATAGCATGTTTTCAAAAAGTAGCCTATTTTGATAAGATCTCAAATTGAGCGACACCCCATGGGAAAACGCTCCGTATGAGCAAAAGAAAATCAAAAAATTGCAAGATGTGCGTTTTTACAAATATGATCACTTAAGGAATCTCTAGACAAGTGCCTTGTCGAAGATTACTGATCAGTTTTTCGAAGATGACGATAAACCTAGTATTCGCAACAATTGGCGGCAAGATTCGGCAAATGACTTATCCACAGGTTCCTATAAGGAGTGAATTTTGAATCATGGAAAAAAGAAATGCAATGGCACGCTTGCTCCCACGAAGCAATCTTTGAGAATTTACAAAGCTCTAAAGAAGGTCTTAATAACGAAGAAGCATTGCTTCGACTAAAAAAATTTGGATTAAATCATTTAACAGTTCGATCCAGTGAAAATATCTTGTGGATTATTTTTAGACAACTAAACAATCCTTTAATATATATTCTTCTTGCTTCAACAACACTTGCTGCCTTACTTGGAAAAATAACTGATGCTGCGGTTGTTCTTAGCGTAGTGATAATCAATACGTTAATTGGCTTTATTCAAGAATATCGATCGAGCAGAACAATTCAAGCACTTTTAGAAATGATTCCCCAAACAAGCACTGTGATCCGGAAGGGAATTCTTTCATCAATTCCATCCGCTCAAATTGTTCCTGGAGATATTTTAGTGTTACAGGCTGGTGATCGTGTAGCTGCCGATATTCGACTATTTTCAGTAAAAAATTTAGGATGCGATGAATCTGCCTTAACAGGAGAGTCTGTTCCAGTTCTTAAAAGCATCAATTCAAACCCAATTGGAGCTCCGATTGCTGACCGAAAATGTATGGCATATAACGGAACGCTCGTCGCTTCAGGGACTGGGATCGGAATAGTTGTTGAAACAGGTGTCCACACAGAATTTGGGAAAATTTCTGAACTACTAGAACATGTTACTAATCTAGAAACCCCTCTGACAAAAACCTTGAAGCAATTGGCTAAACTAATCACGATTATAGTTCTCCTATTGGGAGTCGGACTTTTTGCAGTTGCCTATTTTCGAGGCTATAGCATGTTAGACGCAGGGATCGCTAGTATTGCTTTGGCAGTCGCAGCAATTCCCGAAGGATTACCAGCTACGATTACTATTGCTGCTGCTATTGGTGTCGGCCGAATGGCCCGAAGAAAAGCCATTATACGTCATTTACTTGCAGTTGAAACATTAGGGAGTACAACGATTATTTGTACGGACAAAACAGGAACTCTCACACAAAATGAGATGACAGTACAATCAATCTGGACCCCAACAAAGTCTTTTTTTGTAACAGGAGTTGGCTACTCCCCCCGAAGGCAAGATTTTAATTCAAAATTCAGAGACTTCAGATGGTTTAGCATTTGAGCATCAGTTAGATGAACTATTACAAGCTGTAATGCTTTGTAATGATGCTTCTATAGAAGAAAGAGAAAATAAATGGATCCCTCAGGGAGATCCGACCGAATTAGCATTGATTATTGTAGGAAGAAAAAAAGGTCTAAATGAAACTAAATTACGAATAGACTACCCAAAGATCGATGTCCTTCCCTTTGATTCTGAGAAAAGAATAATGGCGACATTAAACACTACCCCTTTAAATGGAAAAACTATTTTCCTAAAAGGAGCCCCAGAAGTTGTTATTAGTTTATTACAATTAGATTCTAACGAAAAATCCTTCCATTCTGAGTCTTTAATTCATGAACAAGTTACCAATATGACAAGACAAGGCATGCGTGTGATCGCTGTTGCAAAAAAATGTCAACTCCGATTGCAATTCAATTGAAGAAAAAGATATCAAAAACGATTTTGTCTTATTGGGATTACTAGGAATGATAGATCCACCTCGCGAGGGGGTTCTGAAGCGGTAAAAGCGTGTCAAGAAGCAGGTATTACAGTTAAAATGATCACTGGAGACGATCCTATAACAGCTAGTGTTATTGGAGTTGGACTTGGGCTCCAGGGAAATGGGAAAGTCATTACAGGAACAGAACTAAATCAACTAAATACAAATGAACTTAAAAAAATCATTAACGAAAACAATATTTTTGCTAGAGCATTCCCAGAGCATAAACTCAAAATAATTGAAGCACTCCAAGCAAATTGCCATGTCGTTGCAATGACAGGTGATGGTGTAAAATGATGCCCCGCGCTAAAACAGGCAAATATTGGAGTAGCTATGGGAATTAGTGGAACCGCTGTAGCAAAAGAAGCATCCGATATGGTTCTGGCAGATGATAACTTTACCAGTATCAAGGCTGCTGTCGAAGAGGGAAGAAGAGTATATGATAATTTAATTAAATCGATTGCTTTCATATTCCCTACCAGTCTTGCACAAGCCTTGGTCATTTTAATTGCCATTCTTTTTTTCCCAATTCAAGACGATGCCTTAATATTACCTATACTTCCCGTTCAAATTCTCTGGATTAATCTTGTTGTAGCAGTCGCCCTTGCCCTTTCATTAGCTTTTGAAGCGATGGAACCTGATATCATGGAACGACCTCCTCGCAAGCCAGATGCTCCTATTCTAAGCAAGTTTATAGTCACTCGAACATTGATGGTAGGGGCAATCATGGCTAGTGGAACGATTGGATTATTTTTTTGGGAATACTTCACTGAACTAGCAAAAGGAATAGCAGAAAAAACAGTTGTTGCAGAAGCTCAGACCATGTCCGTAACATCTCTCATGTTTTTTCAAGTCTTTTATCTTTTAAATTGTCGATCTTTTCGGTTTTCTCTTTTTAGAATGGGTTTTTTCTCCAACCCCTACATTCTCCTTGGAATTGCTTTTGTAGTATTGGCTCAAATTGGATTTGTATATATTCCATTTATGCATACACTTTTCGGCTCATCTCCGTTAAATTTAGAGTCATGGCTTTTATCAGTTTCAATAGGTCTCTCTATTTTGCCAATTATTGCGTTAGAAAAATGGGTGGTAAAAAAAATTTATCCAAATAAGCATATTAATAATAGGAATCTCCAATAAAATCTGATCAGAGCCCTAAGATTAGCTATAAATTAAAAATTTAATCGACTATATGCTATAACTCGAATAGGAGATCCGAATAAAAGATTGAGTTTGTCCATGTTGGGAACTCAAAATGAGACCTCTGCATGACTCTAGTGAATTGAAAAAATCGAAGATTTTTTTACAGGTTTTTGTTTTTATATTGAAGGCATACTACTAGAGAGTAGGCAAGATGTAAAAATAAACATCTGCAGAAAAAGCACGATTTGAGTGAGTTACCAAAGTTATCCAGAGGTCTCAATAAGATATTTTGGTGAGATTTTTAATTGAGCAAGCCCGCATGTGTGAAAAGCCCGATAGGGAGCAAGCGAAACTCGAAAGATTGCAAAATATGTATTTTTATAAATATGATTAGCTATACAACGGTCTCAAAATGTCCAATCTGCGTAGGATCCATTACCCTTTCTAAACAAGTAACAGCATGAGCAATGTTGAACAACCCGATTATAGGCTAGTGACCTCAAAAGAGAATATCGAAATCCGCGAATATCCTCCTATGATTCTGGCTGAAGCTGAAGTTTCAGGCGAAAGAAAAGAAGCGATTAAAGAAGGCTTTAGAATACTCGCTGATTACATTTTCGGAAATAACACATCGAATATACAAAAAGCACCCGCTACAAATGATCTTAGTGAAAAAATACCTATGACAGCTCCCGTGATACAAGAATACCATACGGATAAGTGGAAAATTAGATTTATTATGCCAAAAAATTACAGCTTTGAACAACTCCCCAAGCCAAATTCTGAAAACGTCATTTTGCTTCAATCCCCTGCTAAATGCTTTGCAGTTATTAGGTTTTCTGGTGCTCCAGACGATGAAAATATTAAAGAGCACAAAAAACAACTTGAAGCCTATATTTTAGCTGAAAAATTAAAACCAATAGGGGGCCCTCTTTTTGCTTTTTACAATAGACCTTCAACACCCCCTTTTTTACGCCGCAATGAAGTGATGATAGAGATAGGAATTGATCCATGACAAAAATTTTGGTTACAGGAGCAAGCGGATTCGTAGGAAAAAGACTCATCCTTTACCTTTTAAACCAAGGTCATCAAATTTATGCTTTGTGCCGTATTAAGGGAGCAAAAGTTTTTGCCGATGATAAGCCGAATCTTCATTATATTTGGGGAGATCTAAGAAACGCTGAAACTTTGAAAAATTTCCCCAAAGACATTGAAGCTGCTTATTATCTTGTCCACTCGATGTCTGAAATTATCGACAACTTAGCCAATGCTGAAACTCAGATAGCCCAAGACTTTCTTAACGGCGTAAAAAATTCTCAAATTAAGCAGATTATCTATCTAGGAGGGATCATTAATGATGAAGAAAGATTATCCCCCCACCTTAAGTCCCGGCTACTAGTCGAACAAGTCTTAAAAGAAAGCGGTATTCCTTGCACTGTTCTCCGAGCAAGCATCATCATTGGATCGGGAAGCGCATCTTTTGAAATTGTGAGGGATTTATGTGAAAAGCTACCTATAATGATCGCTCCTAAGTGGGTAAAGTCCCTATGTCAACCCATTTCTATTAGAGACGTTCTTTTTTATCTTTCTAGTGTCCTTCTCAATCAAAAATGCCTTAACCAAACCTTTGATATTGGAGGTCCAGAAATCCTTACATTTAAACAGTTGATGCTTGGATACGCAAAATTCAGAAATCTTAAAAGATGGATCATCAATGTCCCAGTTCTTACTCCTCATTTATCCAGTTATTGGCTAGTGTTTATTACATCGGTGCGCTACTCCCTTTGCTCCTATTTAGTAGAAAGCATGAAAACAAGCACTGTCGTTCAATTGGACGAAATTCAAAAAATCATCCCTCATTCTTGTCTAACATATACCCAAGCCCTCGAATTAGCTTTTCAAAAGATCTCACAAAATGACGTTGTTTCTACCTGGATGGATGCATGGGAAATAACTGGAGATGACCCCAATATTAAAAATTACATGCAAGTCCCCGATGAAGGGTGTCTAAAAGATGAACAAAAAGCTTTGATCAAAGACTCAAAAGAAGCAACAATCGAACGGATTTGGCGTATTGGTGGAGATACCGGCTATTATGCTTTGAATTGGGCTTGGCATTTGCGGGGTTTATTCGATCAAATGATTGGAGGCGTAGGGCTCAATAGAGGAAGAAGACATCCTTCTGAAATTCAAGCAGGGGATTCTATTGATTTTTGGAGAGTCATTGTCGCTAATAAAGATAAAGGTCATCTGATATTTTTTGCTGGAATGAAAGTCCCCGGGGAAGCTTGGCTTGAGTTTAAATTTGAACAAAAAAATCATGAGTTATTCCTTGTTCAAATAGCCACATTTCGGCCTAAGGGTATTTTAGGACGTCTATATTGGTATGCTCTCATCCCCTTCCATTTCTTTATTTTTCGAAAAATGGTAAAAGCATTAGCAGGAAGGTCCCAGTGAAACAAAAACGATTATGGCTTTCATTCACTATTTTTATTCTCCTTTGCCTTCTTGTGGAGATCATTGGTAGCATCTGGACAAAGGAGACCGTCTCTACATGGTATCCCACATTAGCCAAGCCTTCATGGACACCCCCAGATTGGGTCTTTGGACCTGTCTGGTCCTGCCTTTACATCATGATAGCCATTTCTGGCTGGTTAATTTATCGAGCCAAACACTCCCATAAGCGATCTATCGCTTTGATGCTATACGGTAGTCAGCTTGCCTTAAATTTTATGTGGTCCTTTCTCTTTTTTCTCTACGTAGTCCGATCTTAGGATTGATCGATATCGTTCTACTTTGTTTATTCATCAGCCTAACAATTGTTAAGACTTGGCCTGTCCGCTCTTTAGCAAGCCTTCTACTAATTCCCTATTTAGTTTGGGTCCTGTATGCAACATCTCTGAATGCTGGAATCTGGTTGCTGAATAGATAAACGTAAGCCTTATCACTCATTTAAGGTCCATCAGGCGCTAAAAAAATCAAACTCCTAAAAAGCCTATATGAACCACTTTTTAGTTTTTATACAATCGCGCTCGAATATCAAGAAACCAGAATACACCCCCACTTTTTAAACTCTTATCTATTTTTTATAGACTATTTTGCAGTTTAAATAGTCCCATTTATGCCTGATTTTTGATTGAAACTAGACTAAACCCAGCTTAAAATCCCTGTTTTGAACACGAAATGGTTTAAAAGCCTGGGAGATTGTAATGCCTATTAGATATGACTGGACCCTCGAAGAATTAAAAGAATTATATGCATTGCCCCTTATTGAGCTCATTTCAAAATCTAATACCCTTCACAACCAATTTCATCAACCAGCAGAAGTCCAGGTTTGCAGTCTGATTTCCATTAAAACAGGTGGCTGTCCTGAGGATTGCAAATACTGCGCTCAATCATCTCGTTATCAAACATCCGTTTCTGCACAGCCTATGATGCAATATGAAGCAGTCTTAAGCGAAGCAAAAAAAGCCGTTGAACGAGGTGCAACTCGGGTCTGCTTAGGAGCTGCCTGGAGAGAAGTGCGGGATAGCAAGCAATTTGAAGAAGTGCTTCAAATGGTAAAAGGGATCACCAATTTAGGAGTGGAGGTATGTTGTACATTAGGAATTCTCAACCAGGCCCAAGCTACACGCCTTAAAGAAGCAGGTCTTTATGCCTATAACCACAACCTCGACTCTTCTGAGAAGTTTTATAAAACAATCATCACAACAAGAACCTACCAAGACAGGTTAAACACATTAGATGTCGTCGAAAAGGCAAATTTGAGCGTCTGCTGCGGAGGCATACTAGGGATGGGAGAAGAAGCCATAGACCGCTTAGAACTATTATTGGTTTTATGCAGGCGAAACCCTCATCCCGAATCTGTCCCCATTAATCGATTAAGCCAGATTCCAGGCACTCCCCTGGAAGATCAACCTAAAGTCTCCATTTGGGAAATAATTCGATTCATTGCTTTAGGGCGGATTGCTTTGCCTGCAGCAATGATCCGGCTATCTTGTGGAAGAATTGAGATGTCTTATGAGCAGCAGGCACTTTGTTTTCTAGCTGGGGCCAATTCAATATTTACCGGCGAAAAACTTTTGACAGTCGCTAATACTTCCATCGACAAAGATGAGGAAATGTTTAGAATTCTTGGCCTTAAAAAAAGAGCAGCATCTGCCAAGGTTTCTGCCCAATGACATCTCATTTAGAAGATAGATTATTGAAACGCAAAAAAATGGGAAATTTAAGACAGCTAAATATAGCCAAGCCGTTGATCGATTTTTCTTCCAATGACTACCTAGGACTTGCTAGGTCTTCTGAACTTGCTACATCGATGCTTCAAGAATGGGAAATGTGCTTAAATCATCTCAATGGAATGGGGTCAACAGGATCCCGTTTACTGAACAGGAAATTCTACCTATGCGCAAAACTTAGAAGATAAAATTGCTGAATTTCACGGATATCCAGCAGGAGTGCTTTTCAGCTGTGGATATATGGCTAATGTAGGTCTCCTTTCAACGATTGGAGATCAAGAAAGCGTTATCTTCTTTGATACAGGAGTCCATGCCTCTACTCATGATGGCATTCGCTTAAGCCGAGCTAAAGCCTTTCCTTTCAAACATAATAATCTCGAACACCTAGAAAAACGTCTTAAAAACCGCTCCCTTTCAGGAGATCGTTTTATTTGCATAGAATCTATCTATTCTACAGATGGTTCGAAAGCGCAACTGCCTGAAATTTGCGAGCTTGCCGAAAAATATGGAGCGCATTTAATTGTGGACGAAGCCCACGCTGTGGGAGCTTGTGGGCCAAATGGACGCGGCCTTATCGCAGAATATAACCTTACCCATCGTATTTTTGCTCAGGTTACCACCTTTGGGAAAGCAATCGGCACCTATGGCGCTATTGTCCTTGGCAATCCTACTTTAAAGAAAGCTCTTATCAATTTTGCAACCTCTTATATCTACACAACTGCCCTTCCCTTTCAAGCACTTGCAGCGATCAAATGCAGTTACGATTTATTTCCTAAAATGGAAAAGGAAAGACGGCATCTCCAAAGTCTGATTCAGATTTTCCATCAGTCTTACCCAAGTTCTTCTATAACCCATGTTCAGTCTGTGCCTATTAAGGGAAATAATATTGTAAAACATGCAGCTCAAACACTTGTAAGTCTTGGGTTCGATGTTAGACCACTCCTGAGTCCAACAGTTCAGCAAGGAAATGAAACGCTCCGCATTTGCTTACATGCCTTCAATACGAAAAGTGAACTGACGCTATTGCTAAATCATATTGCACCCTGATAGGAGCCCTAGCCATGCATAGGATTATGGTTGCAGGAATAGGTACTAATATAGGGAAAACGGTTGTAAGCGCTATCCTTACTATTCTTCTTGATGGAGACTATTGGAAGCCTATTGAATGCGGCAATGAAAAAGATTCTGATACAGCCACTATAAAAAATTGGATCGATACAACTAAGCACTCTGTCTATCCGCCCGCTTATTCTCTTAAAGCCCCTTTATCGCCCTACCATGCAGCGCGTTTAGAAAATACTTCTATTCAGTTAGATACCATTACCCTTCCGCAAACAATACGCCCCTTGATTATCGAAGGTGTAGGAGGAATTTTCGTCCCATTAACAACAAAAATTGTAACCCTTGATGTATTCAAATCCTGGAATTGTGAATGGGTAATTGTTTCGAAGCATTATCTTGGCAGCATCAACCACACCCTGCTTACGATTGAAGCCTTAAAACAACATAAAATTCCTATCCTTGGCGTTATCTTTAACGGTGAACCTAATCCTGAGAGTGAAGCTGCCATCTTAGAAATTTCAGAAGTTCCTCTTTTAGGAAAATTACTTCCCGAATCTTACTTAAACCAACAAACCCTT
The DNA here is from genome assembly GCA_047459655.1 of Rhabdochlamydiaceae bacterium. GTDB lineage: Bacteria > Chlamydiota > Chlamydiia > Chlamydiales > Rhabdochlamydiaceae > CANJJB01. The sequence continues at coordinate 119,187 of JAJREF010000001.1, read as the reverse complement.
GAAAGGTATGTAAAAGAATGGCGACCCCGCTTCTCCAAACTCTTTCGTTAACTGAAAAAGACCGCGCTTGCATTTGGCACCCCTTTACCCAAATGCAAACGGCACGTCCTCCCATTCCTATTATTAGGGCTCAAGGAGTATACCTTTATGCTGAAGATGGGAGCCGTTATTTGGATGCTATTTCCTCATGGTGGGTCAATCTCCACGGACACGCTCATCCCTACATCGCTCAAAAAATCAAATCCCAAGCTGAAGTATTAGAGCACGTCATTTTTGCAGATTTCACCCACCGACCTGCTGTTGAGTTAGCATCTAGGCTTATTCTACTTCTTCCTAGAGCTATGTCAAAAGTCTTCTATTCTGATAATGGCTCAACAGCAGTTGAAGTTGCCCTTAAAATAGCCCTACAATACTGGCATAATCAAAAAATCCCAAAAAGCAAAGTCATTTGCTTCAAAAGCAGCTACCACGGCGACACCTTTGGAGCTATGTCTGCTGCAGGAAGGAATGAATTTAATAAACCATTTTGGCAAAAACTTTTTGATGTTGAGTCAATCGATCCACCCCTGAAGGGACAAGAAGAACTATCTTTATCTCAACTCCAATCGATTCTAGATCAAGGCAACACGGCTTGTTTTATTTTTGAGCCCCTGGTTCTTGGTTCTGGAGGCATGATCATCTACCCGCCAAATGGATTAGATCGCCTTATCCAATGTTGCAAGGAACATCAAGTTTTAACGATTGCCGATGAAGTGATGACAGGGTTTGGTCGTACAGGAACCCTTTTTGCGTGTGAACAGCTCCAAGAGAAACCTGATCTTATTTGCCTATCCAAGGGATTAACAGGAGGCTTTCTACCCTTGGGAGTCACTGCTTGTACTGAAGAAATTTTTAGCGCTTTTCTAGGAAATCAATTAACTCAAGCGTTTTTACATGGCCACTCCTATACAGCTAATCCGCTGGCCTGCAGCAGCGCCCTTGCAAGTCTTGATCTTCTGCTGGAAAACACATCCTTCTTAAAAGAAAGATGATTGAAGATTCCCATCACAGCTTTTGTCAAAAATGGCAATCACATCCAAAGCTAAAACGATGTGAAAGCCTTGGGACCATTTTAGCTTTAGAATATCGCGTAAAAACCACTTCTTATTTTGACTCGTTACGTGACCTTCTTTATCACTTTTTTTTAAGTAAAGGCATCTTACTTCGTCCCTTAGGCAATGTTCTTTATATTTTGCCGCCCTATTGCATCCAAGTAGATGAACTTCACTTCATTTACGATCACATCATTCTTACCCTTGAAGGAGACCTATGAATTCATTCATTTCTTTTGCAAAAGAGACCCATGGAGTCCTCACTACCATTGTCGCTTCCCATGAACTGCATGCCAAATGGCTTAATACCCTTTCCTTTCTTGAAAACTGCGGAGCTAGAAAAATTGCTGCCTGTGAGCATCCAACATTAGTCAAAGAAGAAATGCTTAAGCACGCAGCAGAAGAATTTCGTCATGCTCATCATTTAAAACGTCAAATTGAAAGAGTTTCCCCTAACTCTATGGACACCTACTCGCTTTCCTATATGCTCGGAGAAACAACTACCCTACACTATTTAACAGCTTTAGACATAAAAGCCTCTCGCTATCTGAAAACTTTAGGCTTGTCTAAAAACTCTATTAAAGAAGCAGCCTACTTGCTTGTTACCTATGCCATTGAACTCCGAGCAGAAGAGCTATACCCCATCTACGATGAGGTCCTTCGTCAAGCAGGTTCTCGCGTCGCTGTTAAATCTATCTTGTTAGAAGAAAAAGAACATCTCAATGAAATGAAGGAGGGGCTAGCGAAACTTCCGTCAGGATTTGTCCACGCAGAACATATCTGTAAGATAGAAAGCAAACTATGTAAGGCCTGGCTAGAGGGTATCGCCAGAAATATTCATCTTACATAAAAGTTATCGATCTAGAGGATTTTTCTTTTTTACATTGATCAAAGAAAATAAGAAAGTCGAGCTCAGACAACTTTAGAGGTTCAATATGATGGAGACAAGCTTTCGGGATAAAGTAAATATCCCCGTGATTCCATTTCATAAGTATCGACTTTCCCTGAAGGACACAAGATTGATGTCCTTCCTTAGTTATCCCATTTTTTCTCCCTCGTAAGCTTAATTTTTTAGGCGTTTCAAGTTACTTTTTGTTGCTGCAGCACAATAAAAAGTGATAGAGAGAAAAATAGCCCTGTAGATATGATGTGGCAAAAAATTCAAGGGGACGTAAATTTTATGGATTTTAGCAGCATTGCAACATGGGCAACTATTGGTCAAATAGCAGCTTGTGTCAGATTGAGTAGCACCGAAGAAGATCCACGTATGTGTGATCTTGGTGCTTCCCAAGTTGTTGAAAAAGTTTTTGAAATAATTAAAAATCAAAACGAGCGCGCTCAGTTTTTCTTAAAGTGCGAAGAATTAGGCTTACGTGGCTGGAAGTTATTTTTTGCTTTCACATATCCATCTGCGGAAGATTATAACAATTTTGTCCAATGCGTTCTAAAATCTGATGCAGCTATGATAAACGCTCTAAGAGAAGAAGAGCAAAAAACATAAAACAGAAAAACTAAGATTAACCAAATGAATACCTGCATATTTTAATGGTACTCCCCTGAGATTCTCTAACGGACCTCAAGGCTAATTAAGACCTTTCTGTTCAATATGAACATCTAATCCTTGGTGCATCTGATTCACGCTTAGATGGCCTTTCAATTGGCTACTAGGCCCCTAAAGCTTAAACAGGGATCCCTATTTCTCCCTAAGAATTTAAACTAGATTTCAAGTCAAGTTTTGCTATAATTCACCAATCAATGCCATCGGAGAAAAAAATGAAAATTAAAAAGCTATTTCTTTCCTCTCTTATTGTTACTTTTTCCTGGGGTAATTGCAATGCGGAGACAAAATATAAAAGCCAAATTCAAGGGACGGATATGCATCATATCGAACATCAAAAAGAGAAGTTTTTTATTGGACTCGAGTTGAGGACCAATAATGAAGAATGTTCTGTAGCTATGCCAGCTCACAAGGACAGGTTTTTCAAAGAAAATATTCTTGCGAAAATCCCTAACAAGATCAATGGGAATATCCTCGCACTTTATACTGATTACGAAGGAGACTATACAAAGCCCTATTCGTGGATTCTTGGGTGTGAGGTATCTAGCTTGGACCAAGTACCTGAGGGCCTTGTAGGCAAAAAAATTCCTGCATCAAAGTATACCGTATTTACGACTCAAGGAGAGTTTCCGCAAGGATTAATTGCTGTGTGGCAAAATATATGGCAGTCAAGCTTACCGCGCTCTTACACCAGCGACTTTGAGGTGTACCCAAGTGATTTTGATCCTCAACAAAATCCAAACGTAAAAGTTTACATTGCTATCAAGTAGGTCTGGACAATTGACATGTTGAGCTCTATTAGTGAAAATAATGGATTATCTCTTATTTCTGACGAACATAGAAATATCTATAGTGTTGGCGTATCAACTGGAGGAATTGCTGAAATTCGCATGGCAAAAGCCCTTGCAAGCCGACGTGTTATTGCAACAACAATTGACCTTGAAGGAGCAAATTTTGCTCAAAATCACATCGATCAGGCCTTGCTATCTGATAAGATTGAAGTAAAAATAGAAGATATTTCAAAGCCTCTTCCCTATGTGGATGAATGCTTTGATTTTGTTTATGCTAGATTAGTTCTTCACTACCTTTCTAAAAACGACCTGGAAAAGGCCCTGCAAGAACTCTATCGAGTTTTAAAGACAAATGGTAAAATATTTGTTGTAGTCCGTTCTACGGGTTGTTTAGAGGCTCAAACAGGTTATTACAAGGCTGAAAGCGGCATGACCACTTATGCCTCGAAAAATGGGAAAACATATAGTAGATACTTCCATAGTCAGGATTCCATCTGTAATTTTTTAAGCAATGGAAGATTTGATATCACATATGTAAAGACGTATGATGAGCAATTGTGCGTTGATTTCCAGCGCACGCAATTATCCCATAATAGAGATCACCTAATCGAAGTCTATGCTTCTAAACCGATCGTTAATAGGCAAGGCGGCTATGAATAAGAAAACATCCATGATTTGGAGAATAATTCTAGGAGTTGGATTTATGTCTTTTTTAACCAAGGTCATGCAGAAAATATACCCATTGTGACCATCGATAGCCCTTTAAAACACATCCTAGAAACCAAAACAGAAGATATACAAATCGATGAATTGCCTCTTGCTCAAGAGATTGTGGATAAGCTGTTTTTAGCTCTCAAACCCCATTTTCCTGCTGCAGGATTAGCGGCTCCTCAGATTGGTATTAGCCGATCTGTATTTATATTTAGTTTTGATCGGGATCCAAATCACCTGGAAGGTGTGGTCAATCCTTCCTTCCTCCCTGTAGGAAATACAAAAATAGAGGGATGGGAAGGGTGTTTTTCAGTGATGCTAAGTAATGGAACGTGGAAACTTGCAAAAATTCCCCGTTACGAAACGATTCAAGTTCAATATCTGAATACAAAGGGAGAGAAAGTAGAAAAATTACTAGCTGGATTCGCTGCCAAAGTGTTCCAACATGAGTATGATCATTTACAAGGAATTGAGGGTATTGAACGAGAAGATGCTATTGTAATGGATTTTACTACTCGAGAAGAAATGCTAAGCTTCATGCAACAGGTTAAAAAAGAGGATTCTTCGCGTTATAAAAAGCCAAGTTAATCTAAATGAAAAATAAAATTTATTTCGTAATTGGAGCTTCTGGATCAGGAAAAACAACAACATTAAAACGTTTTGAGAAAGCTATACCCTTGGACAAGGAAACCCGGTCTATTTGTACCCCTGCGCCCGCAAACTGAAGGTCCGGTAGTAGATAGGCTCCTCCTTTGATGAATTTGCAATTGAGATAATTGTATCTGTGACCTCTTCAACGAAGGCTTGCTGCATATCTTGAGGAAGGTGACGAATAAAGTTGAGAAGGGGTTTTGCAAAATCAATGAGGGCTTGCCGATTGGGAAAAAGGGTATCATCCCAGGATCCAACAACTCGTACTTGTTGGAACCCCGCTTGCTCAAGGAGAGCTTGGTATTCTTGCTCTGTAAAGAAAACTCGTTGTTTGCTGTAAGAAGGGAAGTAGGTCGCCCATTTCTCAGTATGAACTAAGGCCTCACCAACGCTGGTCACATTCATCGGGCTTTTGCCATAGGTATGAATAGAAACTGCCCCACCCGGCACAAGGGCCCGATAGATCGCCTTTAGCACTTTTTCCTGATCTAACACCCAATGAAGGGTTGAAAAAGAGACAACCCTGTCGAATTGATTTTCAAAACATAGCTCCGCCGCGTCTCGTTGTTGAAAGGCAAGATTCGGATAATTGGTTTGAGGATAGTGGGATGAGGCAAAATCGATCATTGATTGAGAAATATCAATACCAAGGACAGATCCTTTGGATGTTTTTTCTGCTAGAAGAGCCGTGACTTTCCCATCACCAGAACCAATATCAAGGATGCGCTCAGATTCCATTAAGGGGATCGAGTCAATGAGCTCTATGGCGATCCGCCATTGCAATGAAGAATTGCCGTGATAAGTCTTGGCATCTTCGATGCCACTCGCATTAAGCAAAGTAGAAAGAATCAAAAAGAAAAACAAGCGTTGCATATTCCTCGTATTTATATCACACAGTCCACACCCGATTCAACGAACTTTTTTCTCTGACCTCGAACAGGGCAGGGCCTGTTACGGGATGGTATATAGTCGATTAAAATTTAAATGACGGAAACGCCTCGACACCTCCGCTCCATCCTTTAAATCATTCTCTCACAAATAGTTAGGGTTGGCATAAGAGGGATGGTAAGGAGAATTTTTAATGATTATCTTTGTATTTTTACACATAACCCGCTATCCTGAATTCTCTATGAAAGCGTTGGTTTAAATGATAAAATATTGTGAATCTATATTTAAGACCCAGCGGCGAAAAACACGAGAGGTCTTAGTCGGTCATGTGGGAGTGGGAGGGGATAATCCTGTCCGCATCCAATCGATGACAACATCTAATACTCGAGATATTGAAGCTACCATCGATCAAATCGTGCGCCTTGCCGATAGAGGGTGTGAAATTGTGCGTGTAACCGTGCAAGGCATCAAAGAAGCAGATGCATGCGAAGGGATTAAAAATGGGTTACTTCAGCGTGGATATAAGATTCCCCTAGTTGCTGACATTCATTTTTTTCCACCAGCAGCTATGCGCGTGGTTGATTTTTTAGATAAAGTACGAGTCAATCCGGGCAATTATGTCGATAAGCGAGCCTCTTTTAAAACAATTGAATATGATAATGACTCTTACGCCAAAGAAATTGAAAAAATCGAAGAAAAATTCACACCCCTTGTTGAGAAATGTAAGAGGCTCAAACGATCAATGCGCATAGGGGCCAATCATGGCTCTCTATCTGATCGAATCATGAATCGCTATGGTGACACTCCGCGTGGAATGGTGGAATCTGCCTTAGAATTTGCCAGAATATGCCGCAAAAACGATTACCATGATTTTATTTTTTCTATGAAATCTTCTAACCCTCAAGTCATGATTCTTGCCTATCGTCTTTTAGTCGCTGAAATGATGTCTCTTGGGTGGGATTATCCCTTGCATTTGGGAGTGACTGAAGCGGGTCAAGGAGAAGATGGGCGCATTAAGTCTGCGATGGGAATAGGCTCTCTTTTGTTAGACGGAATTGGGGATACCATCCGCGTTTCTTTGACAGAGGATGCTTGGAACGAAATAGACCCCTGCAAAAGGCTGGTTGCTTTTGCCAAATCTCGCGAAGGAACAGGTGTTGATCCATTTGAAGAGAAACATCGCTGTATTGAGTCTATAGAGCGTCGCTTGGTTAAAGCTCCAAAAAACATTGCACTGCACCGCGATGGTACGGTCATGGTGGGCTGTAGCTTACAGGATCTTGAACAGTCCGATTTTTATAAAAAAATAGGATGTGATACCCAGTTAGGCAAACCTAAACTCAAAGTTTCTAGTAGCGACTGTATTATTCTAAAAGAAAAAACGGACACTAACCAAGCCCATCAGGTGCTTAAAAACCTGATAGAAACAGGCATTACCCCTTTTTCAATAAATTCTGAGCAAACCGCTACGGTTCCCATATTAACTTTACAGAAAGCCCTTGCTTTACAATTTATCCTTGCAATCGAACCGCTCACTCCACCAGCAGTGATCATTAAAGATGAACCTACAGATCAGTGGGCTCTTCTTGAAACTATTAAACCAGGGCTTATCTTTCTATCCCCTCCAAAAACCGCATTCACTACGCGCGCCAGTTTTTTGATTGGTTAAAAACCAAAAACATTTCCACTCCTGTAATCCTTGCCTTTCAGTATGAATGCTCAAAAGAGGATCTTATTATTCAATCTGCTGCAGAATATGGAGCCCTTTTTTGCGACGGACTAGGTGATGGGATCTGGATCCAAGCCCCTTATGACATTGAGTTCCTTCGCAATCTGAGCTTTAACATTTTGCAAGCAGCCAGGATGAGAACCTCCAAAACAGACTTTATCTCTTGCCCTAGCTGTGGGAGAACCCTATTTGATCTTCAAGATGTTTCCAAGCGGATCCGAGAAAGAACCTCACACCTTCCAGGTGTAAAAATTGCAATTATGGGTTGTATTGTGAATGGACCAGGAGAAATGGCTGACGCTGACTTTGGGTACGTAGGATCTAAGCCGGGAATGATTGATCTCTATGTAGGTAAACAATGTGTTGAAAAAGATATCAACTTTGGAGATGCTGATGATCGCTTAGTTGATCTCATTAAAAAATACGGTCGATGGGTAGAACCTGAGACTTGCAACTACCTCTAAAAATGAAAAAAAAATTCGAAAAGTCATTATTTTTATTCAGGCGTGATCTGCGACTTGAGGATAATACAGGTCTCATTTTTGCATTAGAATCTTCAGAAATCGTTATCCCTGCCTTTATTTTTACAAAAGAGCAAATCGAGAATAACCCTTTTAGAAGCGATCACTGCCTTAAGTTTATGATTGAATCTCTCAAAGACCTCGAAAACCAGTTGAAGGCAAAAGACGGAAAGCTCTTTTTTTTAAAGGAAAGCCGGAAGAAATTGTAGCTACATGCATCCATAAGCTCAATGTCGAAGCTTTGATCGTTAATCAAGACTATACCCCCTATAGCGTGCAAAGAGATAAAAAACTCGAAAATGTCTGCAAAAAAGGCAATATCCCCTTTTATTCTTTCAATGACGCCCTTCTTCATCCTCCTGAAGAAACGCTAAAGAAAGATGGAAAGCCTTATACGATTTTTACGCCCTATTTTCGAAATGCTACAAAATTGACAGTATTACCTCCTGTGCAAAATAGAGGGAAAAATTATTTCCATGGATCAATTCCCTTTGCACAAGACAAATCAACCTTTCTCGAACAAGCTGTAGAAAACGGATTAACTGGCGGAAGATCAGAGGCCCTTAAAATTCTTAAAAAATTGAGCTCTTTTAGTCAATATGGGAAAGAGAGGGACTTTCCAGCAAAAGAGTATTCTACACATCTTTCTCCTTACCTAAAATTCACCGTCTGCTCCCCTCGTGAAGTTTATGCCGCCATTTCCCGCCATTTAAGACCGAACCATGACCTAATCCGCTCTCTCTACTGGCGAGACTTTTTTACATCAATTGCATTTTTCTTCCCTTACGTCTTTAAGGGCGCGTTCCACTCCAAATTCGATAAGATCAAGTGGTCTAATGACCAAAAAGCATATAAGCGGTGGTGTGAAGGCTCTACTGGATTTCCCATTGTTGATGCGGGCATGAGAGAGATGAACAAGACAGGTTTTATGCATAATCGCGTTCGAATGATTGCAGCTTCATTCCTTGTAAAAGACCTACATATCGATTGGAGATGGGGAGAAATATTTTGCTCAAACTTTGATCGATTATGACCCTGCTGTAAATAATGGGAATTGGCAGTGGGTTGCTAGCACCGGATGCGATGCCCAGCCTTATTTTCGCATTTTTAATCCTTGGAACCAGCAGAAAAAATTCGATCCTGACTGCCTCTATATAAAAAAATGGGTTCCTGAACTTTCTGATTTCCCTTCTAAAGCTATTCACGCATGGGATGAGGAAAAATATCACGGTGAATCAAAAAAATATCCAGCCCCAATGACCAATCATCAAAAAGCAGCAAAAAAGGCGCTTGACGCTTATACCATTTCCAAAAAATGAAGCATATAGAAGAGAAAACGTTAGAAAAAGACCTTAGCATTTTGCTAAAAAAGTCTCAAAAGAGATCCACTCTATCCATAGGAGAAATATTAGAGATCTTATCAGGAAAAGGCCGTGTGTTGATCCTTATTTTCCTCACTCTTCCCTTTTGCCAGCCGCTGCAAATCCCTGGATTTTCAACTCCATTTGGAATTATGATCGCCTTCATCGGCCTGCGGATGGCATTTGGAAAACGCATGTGGCTACCAAAGACTATTTTATCCAAAAATGTCTCTTCAACTGCAATTCAGAAAATTACAAAAAAGGGTCTTCAGATCATAAAGAAAATGAGGCGCTTTATGCGTCCAAGATTTGGTTGGTTGTGCGACCAGGGCCCTCTAAAAATTGCCAATGGGATTTTGATTTTTTTTCTTGGCATATTACTTGCTATACCTTTACCTATTCCTTTTACTAATCTATCTGCAGGCTGTTCAATCTTTTTAATAAGTCTGGGAGCGCTAGAAAGCGATGAACTTTTTGTCCTTTTAGGTTATCTAGCATCCCTCATTACTCTAATATTTTTTACCTTTATATTTTTTTCACTCAAAAGCATTTTTTAGAAAAAACAAGAACAATTTGTTGTCAAATTTTAATAGATAAGCTAAAACTTCATTTTTCCTAACAGTGAGGTTGCAATGAGAAAAATAGCTATCGCGATATCGATTTCGTTTCTTTCAGTTTTAAATGCATTTGATTCGACAATCCCCGTTCTTCACCTGCCTGATTTCTATAATGAGTCAACACGACAGAACTTTTTAAATGATTTTGAAAAAGCGGCTTCTGAAGTCGGTTTTTTTGGTCTCACCGGTACAGGTGTCGACTCCGATTTTCTTGATCGTTCTTACGAACAAATTATGGCATATTTTAATCAAGACATTAACGTAAAAATGGCTTGGAAAGGAAATAGTGGGCAACGAGGATATATTCCTGGGGAATCAGCAAAAGGGGAAACACGCATGGATTTCAAGGAGTTTTTCCATGTTGGTCGGGAGCTTAGTGAAGAAGAGGACTTAGCAAGACCCAGATATTTTAAAAATGTGTGGCCCGAAGGTGCGTCTGATGAGTTTAAACCGGCTATGATCAATCTCTTCCAAGCCCTGGAAAAATGTCAAGCGTCCCTGGGAGACGTAATCACTGCGGCCCTTCAAAAAGAACCGGGCTATATCAATGACATGATCAAAGATGGGGATTGTTTAATGAGAGCAAGTCATTACCCCGCAAACCCGCCAGCTAGTGCAATTTGGGCTGGAGCTCATACAGATATTGATTTTTTCACGATTTTGCCTCGTTCTACAGCAAAAGGACTTCAGGTTCTGAATAAAGAAGGCAACTGGATTGATGTCGTTGTTCCTGATGGAGCTTTTATCGTTAACTGCGGGGATATGTTGGAAAATCTAACGAATGGCTATTTTAAGAGCGCAGTTCATCGTGTAATGGATTCAGGTGAAGGAAAAGAGCGCTATTCTGTTGTTTTCTTTGTGCATCCTCGAGATGAGGATCGCCTCGACCCCCTTCCTTCATTTGTAGAAAAAACAGGAGGGATCAGAAAGTATGCAAATATTAATAGAATTGAACTACTTGCAGAGAGACTTATTGATTTAGGCATTGTTTCTCCCTCTTTAGTGGAGTTTTTTGTTCAATCGGGTGCCATTGAAAGGCTAAGAGAAGTTGGTAGATTCAGTCCAAAAGCCGAGCAGACGCTTCTTGAAGCGGGATTTGTTTTCTAAAGGACAGTCCTAAACAGGAATGCCTCGTACCAGTCGAGGCATTCTATTCGAAAAAAAGGCCTCAAAATGAGTAAATTAAAGCTCAACTTGAGGCAGCGGGATTCAATGCAATCGAAATAGACACTGCCCATATCTTTGCCACCATTTTAGCTAGAAAATCTATATAATAAATTTTAAACCAAGCTTAGCAATATAGATAAAAAAATAATTGCTTTTAATATAAATTAACCTGATAATAGCTTCCAATTTAATTATTATTTATAAACATGGAATCTACTGCTCCTAATCCCATAAGACCTATAACCTGGCTTGAATGGCTAAACCCCTACCATCATCGTGATCTAGAGCAACGAGTTGATAAGATTGCAAGAAATGCCCGAGATCTCTTATCAATCGAAAGAATTGGAGATCTCAAACGAAGTTTTAAGCTCGCGAGCAGCCGGTCTCTTGCTGCCAGAAATATGCAAGCACATCTTAGAGCTCTTCCTACTGAAACCCTTAAAACTTTCATGTTCCAACTCATGCAAGCCTCTACCGAAAGAGAACTCAACTATTATTTTGCATGCTGCCTTGGATTGCTGGGAGAGCAAAATAAGCTTGACATCTCAGGATTTAAGACTCAAGAGATTGCCTATTTGTCGTTTAAAACATGGAAGCTTACAAAGTCAGCAGCTTTAAAAAGTGGGCTAGAAGAAGAAAGTCAAGCTATTCAGCGAGAGTTTTTGGTGGAAGCAAGGTGCTTTTTTTATAACTTTGTGGAAATCTTGATTAGCCTTACGGGTATTAATGAAGTGATTAGAGGCAATAGAGAAGAAGGAGGAGGACACACAAATAGCTACGAGGCTAAAGCAAAAATAGAGATGTATTGGCAGCTTGTAGCCCTTCCCTCTCTTATATTTGGGGTGATTTACTATCGTATTGAACGCCCAATTCTCGCAAAGTTTCTTACAGGTCTGGGGATTATTGTGCTATTAACAGCGATTATTGCCTATAACCGTTACTGGAAGCCATGCCCTATTGCTCATCCGGGACTTACAAACCTCTCGATCAAAATGTTACAAAAACATGACTTTATCTACCCTCGAAGAAATATTTTGGCAAAAATTGAAAAAGCTTTCAAGGCACGCAAAAGTGTAATCCTAGTGGGAGATCCTGGATCAGGGAAATCCCAAATTATGAAGTCTTTTGCAGAACAAATCTTAACAGGAAATTTTTGCGCCTTCCTCAACAACCCCCAAGTCTTTACATGCAACGCCTCTACATTAAAAATTGGGGCTGATACGCAAACATCTCTATCCTCTATTGCAGATCGCTTTAAAGATCATTCCGATCAATTAGTGCTTTGCTTGGATGAATTTCATGCATTATTTGGTACCGAAAAAGAGCTCTTTGGAAATGGAACTGGCCAGCTACTCAAAACTTTTTGGGATGATTATAGGTATATCATTGCTGCTACAACCACGGAAGAATATGAAAAGCACGTCAAAAATCAACCAGCCATTGATGGTCGTAGATTTGAATACATTCAAATATCTTCTATGGAAACAGATGAAATCAGGACTTCCCTATCCCAGCACTTAGCATACAAAAATGCTAACATTACTTTTGAACCATCCGTTATCGATTATATCATTGGAAAAGCTCCAGCATTTAATCGTCAAACATCACTGGTCGATGCGGCGTACTCACTCCTAGATCGTGCAATCGAAGAAATGGAGTCTACCGCACAAAAAGAGCCTGAAGACGAGATGTTGACCCTAAGAACGAAAATAGAAGAGATCGAACAACAGCTGGTGAATTATAAGCACGACCCTAGTAATACACGTATTACTTCACTCATAGAACAACTCACAGAGCAACGATCTGCGCTGGCAACTGCAGAACAAATTTCAAAAGACAGAAAGCGCAAGATAGCACGGCTACAAAAGATGGAAGCCTATCACTCAAAACTCGAAAGGCAAGGGTACCATCTTACAACCCCTGATATTGATTTAGCAAAAAATCCTGTATTACAGAGCCGGTGGATAGCGCTTCACGCTCAAATGAACATCGTGAGGGAATGGATCAAAAAAGAAAGGCAAGAGCTTACTTTACCTCTTTGCTTAGATCAGGCATTAATTGACAAAATACTACTGGAAGCAACCTCTAAAATAGCAACAGATATTTAATTTCCTGTAGAACTGTAATGGCGGACTCCATAGCGCCAGAACTGGCAGGCAAGAAAGAGAAAAATAATCCCTGCAAGGGGAGATAGCACTCCTAGCCAAAAAGGGATGTTTTCATGCTGGAGCAATGTAGCCATGGGATAATAAGCGACGCAAGCGATGGGAATAAGAAGCGTAAAGATTAGCCTGAAGGATTTGGCATAAATGCTCATGGGGTACTGCCCCAGCTGAAGGCCCCCATAGGTCGTGATATTCATGAGTTCAAGGGTTTCAATGAGCCAAAAAGAGAGCGTTGCCTGGATGACAAATAAACCATAAAACAAGCTAGCACATCCTAAAATAGAAAAAATGATCACTATCAGGTGAATAGAAAAGAAAGAGAGAGACAGCTGAGAAACGCTCCAAATTAAGATAATCAACCCCTGTAAAAATCGCCCAACACGCAGCGCCTGTACTTCACGAACAGCCATTTGAAAAAGAGGGCTGATCGGACGAAGAAGGACTCTATCAAAATCGCCATATTTGACCATCTGACTAAAAGTATCAAAGCCCCTTGCAAAACCTTCTGCTAAGGCAAATCCCATTTGAATAACGCCATATACCAGCCCTACTTGAAAAAGCGTCCAGCCTTGCACCATGTTAAATCTATCAAAAAGCACCCATACTCCTAAAATATCTACAAATGTACTTACAAAATGGGCCGCAGCAAGCATCAAAAATGAGGCGGGGTACTGCATTTGTGATCTAAGGGAAACCATCACTAGTTTAAAAAAAAGCATTAGAGTTATCCTCCTTGCACCACAAATTGCCTTAGGGCTTTCTTAAGTAGAAATTGCCCCAAAGCTATTAATAAAATTGTCCAGCCGAGCTGAAATCCCAAGTAGTAGATCGCTTCGCTAGAGGGAATAATGCCTGTATACAGACGACTCGGAATGTCGATGATCCCTCTGAAAGGTTGGACGCTTAAGAAGGGTTGCAGCCAATTCGGGAATAAAGGCAGTGGAATGACCATCCCTGACAAGAGCACGGTGATATGTGGCAAAAGACGCAAAATCCCCTCTCCTGAAATAGTCCAAAAAAGGGAACTAATAACAAGCGCTTTAATCGCGGCTGATAGAAAAAAAGAAAAAATAACAGAAAGAAAGAAAAAAAAGCCACCTAGCCACGAAGCAGGGGCTGCAAGGCCTAAGAACAAGCCACCTAATATAAAAATCGGGGCACACCGAAGCACAGTAGGGACAAAGCTCATAGCAAAAGATCTCACATACCAGAGGCGGTATAGATGGATAGGTCTAATGAGTTCATAGGCAACATGCCCATTTCTGATTTGCTCTCCCACTTCTTTATCAATTGACCAGGGAAGTAGTTGGAGAAGGGCCTGGCCTAGCCAAATAAAGGTAATAGTCTGCGTTAAAGACATCGGCTCTCTTCCTGAAACTCCTGAGTAGAAAGCTTGGAAAATCATTACCTGAATGATGCCCCAAAAAACTTGGGTGCATATCCCTGCAAAAGCAGCAGCTCTATACTGGAACAACATCTTCATCCGGATCTTTAGGATAGCCAAGTAACTTCTCATAATTAGACCCCTTAGTTGCAAAGGGGTCTTCCCCTACCGGTATAGTTTAGCGATCGTCTCTTCAATGGGAGGATTTTCTACAAACAGATCACTCACAGCATGCTTAGACGCGATGCGTGCAATGAGCTCAGAGGCCGCAACAACAAGTGGATCAAACTTTAGCCACACTCTACTTCCCTCTCGCCTCATGATCTCAACGTCTTTCTCTTCCAAGATCTCATCCTCTTTTAAAAAATCAATCACGAGGTAACGCTCTGGAGAGATTTGTTTCCTAAGACGGTTTAGCGCTCCATCAAAAAAAATCTTCCCATCATTTAAGACAATAACACGTTGGCACAAGGCCTCAATATCATCCATATCGTGTGTTGTAAGTAAAATCGTCACTTTCTTCTCTTTGTTTAGACGATAGATAAAGGCTCTTACAGCCAGCTTGCTCACTGCATCAAGGCCAATTGTGGGCTCATCTAGGAAAAGAATTTTGGGAGAGTGGAGCAAAGAAGCAGCGAGATCACAGCGCATCCTCTGGCCAAGGCTAAGCATTCTGACAGGGACATGCAAAAGCTTAGACAAATCTAAATGCTCAATGAGATCTGCTACAGTTGCTTTATATTCCTCTTCTGGAATCTCATAGATCGCCTTTAGAAGCTCAAACGACTCCATGACTTGTAAATCCCACCACAGCTGCGTTCGTTGGCCAAAGACCACTCCAATTTGGCGTACAATCTCGATCCGGTGCAGGTGGGGTATTTTTCCAAAGACCTTCACCTCCCCACTACCTGGGACTAAAATACCTGACAAAATTTTAACAGTGGTGCTCTTGCCTGCTCCGTTAGGACCGATATATCCCACCAGCTCCCCTTCTCGTATGTCAAACGAAATTTGATCAAGCGCTACTTTTGTATCGTATGTAGGAGAAACGAGTGCAGCAATCTGCCTCCAGAAACCCTTTTGGCGTCTGGGGATGCGAAAAGACTTCGAAAGGTCTCTGACAGAAAAAATAGACATGGTGGATGAAGAATCTACTATCTTGTCAATTTAGGATGCAAGGGTTTTGTATGATGTTAAAGAGCTTAACAGCAATTCCGAATGAAGAAGCAATACGAGAGAGGTTTTCTGTTTAAAAATAAGAATATTACTTTCTATAGACAAAAGCCAGTCACAAGAGTAAAAATATCCCTCACAGCTCTTACATCATGGAGGACAACCCTTATGCCTGGCTCATCTCATGTTACCAAACAGTCAAAAAAAAGCAACTTCTTAAAAATTACTTTGTCTATTCCAGCTAACTCTGCCGATGTAGCTGGTTGGATAAGATTTCTTCGTCAAATGAAGGTCTCGAAAATATTTGCAAGGCTAACCGATAAAAGACAAAAAGGAAAAATCTGCTATTCATCTTCCTCTCTGATGCACTGGGCTCTTTCGGCTTGTGCTTTTAGACTGGGGTCTAAAAATGCTCTACAAACAAGTTTAGACCACCTTTCCTCAGAACAAAGCCAAGGCATGTTTAACTGTCTGGAGATTGATAACAAAAGGTTCCCCCATTCATCAACAGTTGACCATTTTCTTTCACACACTTCTTTGGAAGAACTACAGGCTATCCCTTTCACCCTCATTAAGCAATTAGAAGAAGGCAAGTTCTTTTACAATCACCTCGAGCTTCTTCCTAATAATTCTCTAACCATCGGCTGTGATGGGTTTTGGCTACATACCTACGATCATCCTCATGCGGCTAACGAAGATGGGTTGAATGCTTGTCCCTACTGTTTACCAAGAACCTATTTTAAAGGAACGGACAAAGAGACAACTAGGTGGGTTCATGTGATGATCACCTTTGTTCTCATTTGCCAAGGACTCACTTTACCGTTGTTTGTGCATCCTTTAAAAGCAGGAGAAGTAGATCCCTGCCAATCAGATGAAAAATTAAAGGAAGAGTCTGAGCTCAAAGCGGCTCATATGATTTTGCCCCTGATTCGAGAGAAGTTTCCCAGAGCTAAAATAACATTCTTAGGAGATGCTCTTTATGCCAACAGACCGATAATCCGTCTTTGTGAGCACCTTAATATCGACTACCTGATTGTTCTCAAAGACAATAACTTGAAGAAGCTCAATTCCAAATGCCAGGAGCTTTCTAAAACGGACATCTATCAAAAATCTTATCAATTTAGAGACCAATTACCTTGCAAAGAAGGAACTCTCCATAGAGAGGCCTTCTGGTTTAATAATGTGGCAGCTGGAGAAGAGGTCTTTACGAATGTTTTGAAATATCAAGAGACTATTCATAAGAGCAATGGCGCATCTCAAGCAGGTTATGAAGGAGCTTGGATTAGTTCTCAAAAAATAAAAAATACCAACTGCTTTAAGAAAACAAAGATCGGACGCATGCGTTGGAATCAGGAAGATTTTCACAATACAGGCAAAAACAGAGGGTACGAGATGACACACGATATGGCAAGAACACGGCCCCATCTTCTCATAGCTTGGAAGACCATCAGTTTTATAGCTTACTTTTTGTTCGAGCTTTTTCAACATACAACTTTTGCTTTAACAGCTCTTAAAAATCGCTCTCTCAAACGATTTGCTCAAAATCTGTTTGAACAGCTTGTTCATATGAGCTGGGGTATTATTTCCCAGTCACCCATCCTCAAAAAACAAAAAGTTCAATTTCGGTATCGATTTGATTCATCCTAGATAGAGAAACATAAAAAAAGGAGGTGACAGACAACATAAAAAAACAAGTTAAAAACGATTCAGAAATAGTGAATGGGGAGGAACGTCTTTTTGCTTTCGTTTAAAAAATTTTATTTACGCTTGTTACTTTGAAGATGACATATTTTCAATATGTGTGCTTTTTCTGAATGAAGCTTGCTTCATTCACAATTGCTGAGAGCTTAAATGGACAGAACCCTAGTTATGCAACCCCTTGATGGACAATTTTGGCAATGGTACGAATTGTTGGGTTTCCTTTGCTAGATAAAGCGTTTTGCACTGTCGTACGAGAAAGTCCTGCGTTTTTTGCAGCTTTTGTGCGGTTAATGTAAAGATAGGTATTTAAAATTTCAAGAAAAGCTGGAGCATCATTCTCTTCTAAACTTTGAAGTAAAGCATTGGCTACTTTTCCATGATGTTTAAAAAAACCTTTTGGATCATGAGATTGCAACTTATTGTTATTTTTACTTTTTACTATAGGCATATCTCTTAAACAATACCTCTGCTTTTTTGATGTCTTTTTTCTGGTCATTTTTCTTTCCTCCTATGAGCAACATGATCGCTACTCGTTCTTCCCTATAAAAGTAGATACGCCAACCATTTTTCCATCTCAGCTCAAAAATAGGATGATCGAATCCCTCTAACAGCTTACAGTCTCCGAAATGGCCAAACTCTTGGATTCTGAACAACCGAGCTTCGACTTGTCCACGTTCTTTTACAGTCAACTCAGAGATCCACTTTTCAAATTCAGGAGTTTTTCTTATCTTTATCACATTCAACATTATATTTGGCGCACAATATATTGTACAGACCAAGTTAGTTTTTTATATCTTATGAGAAAGTTTCACAAACCATAAAATAATTTGAAAAGCCCTCTAATTGAATTTGCACTTGTTGAGGGGAATGAGCTTCGTGCGTCGGTAGAGCTTGTATCCGAGGTAGAGAATGAGGAAAGCTGGCAAACCGATATAGGTGCCAATGAGATTATCGATATTGATTTTGTGGAGGATCCAGGCGTCGAACTGCTGACCTAGGATTACCAAAACAGAAAGACAAAGGGCAAATAGCGGCCCGAAAGGGAAGCCTTTGGCTTGGTAGGGTAGATCGCTGAGCTTGCGACCTTGCGCAAGATAAGCTTTGCGGAAACGGTAGTGGCAAAGGGCAATTCCAAACCAGGCAATAAAGCCCGACAAGCTTGAGATATTGAGCAGCCAGACAAAGAGCTGTCCCTGACCAAAGCGAGAGGATAAAAAGACGGCACCTGCAATGATGGAACTAAATAGGAGCGCTAGTAGAGGGATGCCGCTTTTTGTCGTGCGTGTTAACACCTTGGGGCGTTCCCTCTTGGGCAATGTGCCAGAGAGTCCTTGTGGCCGTGTAGAGACTTGCATTGGCAGCCGATAGGATGGCAAGCAAGATCACGATGGTCATGGTCATCTCGGCAAAGCGCAACCCTGCCATGGATAAAATAATCGTAAAGGGGCTAGCGCCTACATTCGTTGTAGAAGCACTGACAAGCAGAGGGTCATTATAGGGAATAAGAAAACTGATGATGGCCGTCGATAAAAGATAGAACAGCAAAATGCGCCAAAAAACACTCTTAACGGCGCGAGGAATGCTCGTGCTGGGATCTTTTGTTTCTCCTGCCGTGATTCCAAAAATCTCTGTCCCCTGGAATGAAAAGCCAGCGATCATTAAGACTCCGGTGAATCCCACCCACCCAGCGTGGAAAGGTCCATCGCCCACGGTCCAATTGCTTAAATTAAAAGGTTTCTCATGCCCCAATAAGCCAGAGATCACAAGTAAGCCGATAATGATGAATAAGATCACAGCCATCACTTTAATGCCTGAAAACCAATATTGCGACTCCCCATAAAAACCGACGGATACAAAGTTAAGCCCAAGAACCATGAAGAAAAAGATAATGCTCCACAGCAAAAAAGAGATCTCGGGAATCCAGGTATGCATGATCAAAGCAGCAGCAGCTAGGTCTACAGCTGTGGTAATTGCCCAATTGAACCAGTAGTTATAAGACATCGCAAAACCAAAAGCGGGATCCACAAACTTGCTAGCATAATCACAAAAGCTACCTGTGGAAGGAATCAGCGTTGACATCTCCCCTAAGCTGGTCATTAAAAAATAAACCATGAGACTAATCACAGCGTAAGCAAGAAGCGAGCCCCCTGGACCTGCCATGTGAATCGCCGTACCGCTTGCGATGAAAATTCCTGAACCAATTGAGCCTCCAATCGCGATCATCGCAATGTGGCGCGCCTTAAGGCCTCTTTTTAATGTGTTATTTGACATGGTGGCACCAACAATCGACTAAGTGATCATTCACAAGGCCTACAGCTTGCATGTAGGCATACATGATAGTTGCACCTACAAAGGTCATTCCTCGCTTTTTAAGATCTTTCGATAGGGCAATACTTTGAGGCGTTTTTGTAGGAACATCTTTAAAGCTCTTCCATTTACCCTTTAGGGGCTTCCCTTTAACAAAGTTCCAAAGATAAGCATCAAACGAACCAAATTCTTTTGGATCTGTAAAAAGGCTAGGGCATTCTTGCGTGCTGCGTAAATTTTCAACCGGTTCCGGATGATATTTTCATTATGGCGAAGAGCTTCTAATTCTTCATCTTTCATAGAAGCTACTTTTACAGGATCAAAATTATGAAAAGCTTTCTTGTAGCCTAGCCGCCTTTTCAGAATGGTTTCCCAGCTAAGCCCTGCTTGGGCGCCCTCTAAAATTAACATCTCAAAAAGGAGCTGATCATCGTGGACAGGAATACCCCACTCTCTATCATGGTACTCTCCATAAAACTCTTTCCCAAGATCCCCTCCAAAACAACGTCTTTTGCCGTCTTGACTAAGAAACGTCATGGGCTACCTTATCACTGCTAAGGGACTGTAAAATAAGTTGATGCTTTTTCTGGTATCTCCAGAAAAAGAGAGCAGGTAAAAGCATTAATCCAAAGCCACCTCCGATCATCAATACGTACTGCATCTTGCTCCCCATTTCCATTCCTGAAGGGGGCTGAAAGCCAATGACAATCGTCAGAAGACATGCGCCAATACCAGCAATACAAGAAAGCGTACGTATCCCCTTCGGAATACGGTAGCTATTGTCTGGTCTTTTGAGTTTTAATGCCGCTAAAAAGAGTAAAACGTACATGAGCATGTAAAGACCAGTGCTCAGGGACATTAAAAACCAGTAGTAAGCATTCACGTTAGGGACAAATTGAAGAGAAAAAGCAAAGACAGAAACAAGAATAGCCTGTGCTATGAGAATTCTAAAAGGAACCCCATGTTTATTTTTCACTAGGAAAAATGAAGGAAGAAACCCAAATTCCGCCACCTGTAAAAGACCTTTGGCAGGAGAAAGGAGCCAGTTGATCGATCCCCCCGTACTACCAATGACGATCAATAAAGCCAAAATAGGAACCAAGTACGGCATGTTAAAAGAGGTCAGAAACATCGTGAAGGTTTGCATAATACCATCTACAAAGTTGATATCCCCCTTCGGAATTACAACCGCAACAGCCAGTGACCCCACAACAAGCGTTCCTAACAAGATCCCCACAGAATATGCAATCGCTTTAGGAAAGTTCTTCTGAGGATTTTCAATATCGCCCACATGCACGCCTGCTAGCTCCATTCCTAGGAAAGAAGCCATAATGGTCACTAAGGCACCCCCATTATCGAGTAAGTTAAAAGAAGGGATCAGCTCTTTCCAAGAAAAGCCAATTGCCAAGGTGTTCGAAGAACAAGCCCACCATATGCCTAGACCTATTAAAAAAGTCATTGGCAAAAGCGTTCCTATGAGACCACAAAAAGAGTTCATCCTCACCGACACTTTTATCCCTTTCAAATTTAAAAGAGTCAGCGCCCAAAAAGTAACAAGGGAAGCGCCCAAGAGAAAGGTTCGATCATGTGCTAAAGAAGGAAAAGCCAAATGCGTAGCCGTTCCTGCAATGAAAAGAAGCATCGTGGGATACCATACCATCGTGTTGATCCACTGAAGCCAGACAGCCAAAAGGCCCGTCTTATTACCAAACGCATGACGCACCCAGTGAAACACCCCCCCTTCTTTGGAGTAGCGAGATGAAAACTCTGCAGAAATCAAAGCAATCGGAATCAAAAAATAATAGCTGACAGGATGTAAAAAAATATTAGAGAACTGCCGAAAAAGGCGGTTGTAGGCAGCGTTCGAATGCTATCGATAGCCGCTACAATCAAGAGTACAAGAGAGAATAAAGGAATTTTATTGTTCATAATGTGGAGAGCATTTTATACAACTTAGCATAAAACATCTATATAGATTTTAAGAATAGTAATAATCGATCTCTTCGTTCTTCTTAGGGCCAATCACCCGCCAGTTTAAGCGCAGACCATAGTGGTCGAAGTGGATCTGGCCGAAATAAGTATCCCCTTCGCAGAGGTGGGAATCGACAGAAGATAAAGAGCTTTTACCTGCAGGGGCAAGGTGAAAGAGAAAGACGGGGCGGTCAGGGCCTCTCCGCAAGTGCTCTAGAGAGATTACCCCAGAGGCGCGGTCAAGCGTCCAGCGAAAGACATTACTGAAAGTTAGCTCAGAGCCTTGCTTCCCCTGCCATGCACCTTTTTCTTGAAAAACCAAGATATTACTACCCTCTTTTGTTACTATTACCTCTCCCGTGCCCTTTCCATTCCAGCCGCTTTCCTCTTTTGATTTTGTTTTGGCATTAAAGGTCAGATGCCTTACTTTCTGGAGCTGCCCCCAGAAAGAGAGCAGAACCTGGACCGTTTGCGCAGGAGTTGTAGAGCCCATTTCAGCCCCTTCTTTAACGACGTAATAATTTTTTTCTCATGAGCCGGCAATAAGGTATAGGCTTTTTTGAGAAGGTGTTCCAGCTCTCCTATTAGGGGGTAAGAAGGATTGAACTGATAGAGCTTTGTCTTCCCTGCAGAATAGCTTGTAATAAGACCCCCTTTCTCCAGGCGCGTCAGAGCTTTTTGAAGAGGGGTTAACGGGGTACCAAGAGATCTATGAAGCTGAGTCCCATAACATCTACCGTTTACGAATAGAAAAATGAGAATCCTTTGGATATTTTTTGTTCCCACACAACCCTTGTAACATAAAAAAATCAACCCCTCTTTTACATCTTATAAACTAAAAAAAAGTTTCCAGCCAAACACCTTGAAAAAAGCTCGTTTTTAACCCAAATATGATTTTTTATAAACCATTTTCTAGTTTTAGCGCGTGGAATTAGGATAGGAATTTTTGTTGAAAATAGAATAAAATCCTCATATACTTCCTACTTCGATTGAACCTATCCTGATAATAAGGTTTCGTCGATTTTTGGGATTATTTTGGACTCTTTTGTGAGGGGTTATATACGCAGTGAATATTACCCCTCGCAAAAGAAAACCAAAATAGGTTCTTAAACCCGTAGAGGAGATGTATGTTAAAAAAATCATTAATAGAGAAGTCGCTCGTTAAGAAAAAGCCGTTTGAGATAGTTTTTTCATTTGTAAAAAGCTTTCCCATTATACAGGTGATACTAGCCTCTTGCTTCATTGCCATCTGCGCGCAGATCAAAATTCCTCTATATTTTACCCCTGTTCCTTTCACAGTGCAAAGCATTGCCGTGATGCTTGTCGGAGCAGTCCTTGGCAGTCGCAAAGGAGCTTTAGCCATCCTCTGTTATTTAGGCCAAGGAGCCTTAGGATTGCCTGTTTGGGCAGGCGGTGCTGGTGGAGGGATTGCTTACCTACTCGGGCCTACTGGTGGTTATCTCATGGCTTACGTGATCCAAGTCTACATGATTGGCTGGTTTGTTGAAAAATTCCCGCAAGCAAACCTTTTCAAATTAGTCAGTGTCATGGCGCTCTCTATTTGCCTGCAACTCTCTATCGGATCCCTTTGGCTCTCTCGATTTGTAGGACTTGAGCGTTGCTTCCTGTTGGGTTGTTTCCCTTTTATTCTTGGTGATGCTGCCAAGGCTTTCCTTGTAGCTACCTCTATCAGGCTCTGCAGAAAAAAATCGTAACCTCCCCCTGCACAGCTCACACCACGTGAGCTGTGCATTTTCCCTCTATTTTCACCCATTAACTATTTTAATTGAATAGAAGTAATAAAATTGAGAGAATCACCCTTGCTCTATTGAACAAATAACCCAGGGAGAATAAAAGATGGATTTTGTAGCTGCAGCTGTATTTATAACTTGTCACGCAGGCCCTAGCCAACATTTTGCAACTTTCGCAGAAAAGCTTCCCCAAGTGTTCATACTCAGGTTTATGCAGCAGGTCCTGCGCTAAAAACTTTCGAAGGGCGGAACATTACCGTTACCCCCTTTGACTTCCAAGACACAAATGCTAAAGCCAAAGAAGTTGCTGATGCAATTTTGAGAGGATACACCGACCTTCCTACAATTGCTGTGATTGACATAGGACATCCTTTTGCGACTAGAATAACCAGACAGTTGGAAGGAATCGTTCCCTGCTTGGTCTATTACGATAATCCAGAATCCTACGTTCCAGGAGGATACTCTAGAGAAGCTTGCGAAGCAATATCAGAAGCTACAGGCGTCATATTTGCTAATGCTAAACTTGCAGAAGAAGGAATATTGAGTGAACCAGACAAAAAAATGGATCTTAGAGGAAAGAAAGTAATTCCTCTTGGATACTCTCCTATCATTGAAAAAGCAGACTCACTTAACAAACGACGTAAAGCCGAGCAGTCTTTTCTACGCGAAAAACTCCTTCCTTCAGATTTCAAAGACAAAAAAGTCATCGTATACTTTGGTGGAAATAATGAGGAATATTTTGGAAATGGGAAGGACAATGAGGGTGCGTTTCCTGCTTTTCTTCGCTTATTATCAGAATCAGCAGCCAGCAGCGACTTATCTCACTTGGCTTTTGTGATACAACAACATCCAGGCGCTAAACCAAAAGAACTTGAAAATAAGCTTGTTGCAACATGGGAAGAGCAAAACCGTCAAAATCCTTACGCCCCTAAGTTTTTCATATCTGGGTTTGGATCCGATGACGCGCAAGTCGTCGCAGATGGAGCCCTGTATCACCAAACGAGTATGAACGCTCAATTTGCCCTACTAGAAGACGTTGTAACAGTTCAGGTGGCACATAAAACCTTTGAAGATAGTCTTATAAGAATAGGATTCCCTTCTGTAACTACATCAGCTCAGCTTCAAAGTGTCATTGGAGATTGGGACAAGTTAGTAGCTGATCAAGCTTCTAAAAAGAGGAGGTTCTCGCATCCTTAGGGAGTAAACCTGACTGGGCGCATAACCTCGAAGAAATTTTACTTAATCCCGCCTCTCTTGTGGAGCAACAACCCGGAAGCAAATAGGATGCTTAGATTAATCCACCTCCTTTTTACCCTTCTCCTTGCTGCCGCACCTCTTTTTGCTGACAAGGAAGAAAGCGCCCCCTGTGCATTTTGCAATCCTGCCATCCTTGATTACCAACAGTTCTATGAAGATGATCTAGTCATTGCACTCTACACCCATAAACCTGTAATGCCAGGGCATTGCCTGATTATTCCTAAAAGGCATGTGGAACGCTTTGAAATGCTATCTGATGAAGAATCTCTACAGATCTTTCGAGTTATTAAAAAGTAGATGTGGCTGCACAGAAAGTCTTTGGAACATCCTCTTACCTTCTTTTGCAAAAAAACGGCTATGAAGTCGGACAAACAGTTCCCCATGTACATTTTCACTATATTCCACGAAAAGCAGGAGACTCCTCTACCTTGGTCTTTTTGTTTAAAATGTTCCTTGCAAATGCTAAAAGCCCCATTTCTCCAGAAGAAATGGAAAATGTTACCACACAACTAAAAATGGCAATGGAGTAAATATGTCTGTCGCAGTACACGAAAAAGAACCCGAGGGTTTCTTAGCAATGGTGGAAGTTGCGGCTTGCCATATTGAAATAGATGGTAAGCTTCTTTTAGTGAAAAGAGCTGAACACTGCCAAGAACCCAGTACATGGTGCCTCCCTGGGGCAAGCTAGAAGAAGGTGAAACACCTGAACAAGGAGCTATTCGTGAGCTCTTTGAAGAAACAGGTATTGTAGTAGAGCATGCCTCTCAAATTCGCTATACGCGCTCATTATACATACAAAAGCCGGGAGCCAGTTTTGTTTTTCACATGTTCCGTGTTTGTTTAGATAAAGCGCCCCCTGTTCTTTTGTCTGATGAAAGCCAAGATTATATGTGGGCAACACCACAAGAGATAGAAAAACTTCCATTGATAACAGGTGGAGCAGCTGTTTTAAGCTACCGCAATAGTCCAAAACGCACAGGTGCTAGCGTCAATGCTTTCCTCATTTTACGACAAAACAATCAAGTCCTCTTTCACCTAAGAAAAAACACAGGCTACTCTGATGGAATGTGGGGAGTAATATCAGGCCATGTCGAAGATGGAGAAGCCGCGACAGCTGGGATGATTCGAGAAGCAAAGGAAGAAATTGGGATCACGATATCCCCTGCAGACCTCCGGATTGTCCACGTAGTCCATCGTAAGACAGCCAGATTCAATATCGACATATTTTTTGATTGCAACACATGGAAAGGGGAAATCACAAACATGGAACCTAACAAGTGTGAAAAATTAGCATTTTTCTCTTTAGATGCCTTGCCTGAGAATACGATTTTGGCTAACAAACGCGCCTTTCAGCATATTTCAGAAGGAACCTTTTACTCTGAACTAGGATGGGATGATTGATTTTAAAAAGGAATTTTATTTTGTACGTCATGGGCAAACCGACTACCATATTGCCAAACATAAAAAAGATCTTGATCATCCTATAGATATACCTCTGAATGATACGGGAAGAACTCAGGCGAAGCTGATTGAGCCCCTGGTTGCTTTTTTGCCTATTCAGACCATCTGCGCAAGTCCTTTAAAACGCGTCCAAGAAACAAAAGAAATCGTTGCAGCAAGACTACTAGCTCCCCATCATGCAATCGATGATCTCAGCGAATGTTCTATGGATGTTTGGAGAGAAATGTCTTCCTTAGGGCTCGTAAGGAAATAACTATGGCATTTAAGCTGTGTGAAAGCTCCCGCGGTTCGAGTGTAGCAAAGGGGGTTGTATTGGTCAATACTAGCCCCCTTTGCTACGCTTCAAACCCCGGGGCTTTGACTCAGCTTAAATGCCATAGTTATTTCTTTACGAGCCCTTAGGGATGTACTCTCCCCTTCCGCCAGAAGGAGAAGCACGCCTCTTTATTGAAAGAGTAAAAAATGGCATCAATCAAGCTCTCTCACTCCCAGGCCCCTCACTTATTTTAGCCCATGGTGGAGTCCACTGGGCACTTTGTTGTCTCATGAAAATCGATCAGCATGAATGGATGATTAACAATGGTGCATTGGTTCACTTTTCTATTGGAGCTAATGGAAGTTGGACGGCGTCTAAACTGACTTAATACAAATCTGTCAAAAAAATAAGAAATCAGATAATCTTGAGCCTAGAAGGGTTCAATGAAAAAGCTTCCTATTGCCATAGATAAAAACAGGATTAGCCTATTTTGCAAGAAGTATCATATTGCTTTTTTGGCTTTATTTGGGTCCATTTTGACTCCTAATTTTACAGATTCTAGCGACGTTGACTTTTTAGTGAAATTTGAAAAAACCCATACCCCTTCTCTTTTTGATCTTGTCGACATGGAATCAGAATTATGTTCAATTGTAGGGCGTCAGGTAGATTTAAAAACTCCCAATGAATTAAGTTGCTATTTTCGAGATGAGGTGCTTGCTCAAGCGGAAGTCATTTATGAAAGGTAAGGACTTAATTCGCCTGAAGCATATGTTGGATTCCACACAAGCAATTTTGGATTTTATACGAGGTAAAACAAGGAATGACTTGGACCATGATCGTCTGCTGCTGTCAGGAATAATTCGAGAGTTCCAGATTCTGGGCGAGGCCGCAGGGAAAATCAGTCCTAAGATACAAGAATCCTTTCCTACCCTTCCCTGGAAACAGCTCGTAGGTATGCGTAATCGCTTAATTCATGCTTATTTTGATGTGGATAAATAAATTATTTGGATCACTATTCAAAATCATTTACCAGATTTTTGTAAGCAATAGATCCAAGAAATTACTCCGTATCTAGTAAAAAAACCTCTTTCATATCTCTAGGGACCGTTGATTAACTAGGAAATAAAACATGGCGCATCAGTGGGAAGCAGAAGCAACAATTGAGCCGGAGATGGCTCTCCAACTGATTCAACAACAATTTCCTGAGCTTGGAGCCAATAAAATTAAGTTCCTAGGAGCAGGGTGGGACAATAGCGCTTTTCTTGTAGATAAGAGCTTAATTTTCCGTTTTCCCAGAAGAAAAATAGCTCTACCCCTACTTGAAACGGAATGGTGTATTTTGCCAAAACTTGCACCTCTTGTTTCTTTACCCATTCCTGTTCCTACATGGAAAGGAACTCCCTCACCATCTTTCCCATGGTCCTTCATAGGCTACCGCATGCTTCCTGGGGTTACTGCCTGCCATGCCAATCTTTCTGAAAAAGAAAGAGCCACTCTTGCACAACCTCTAGGTCAATTTCTTGCAACACTCCACGCACTACCTCTATCCATTATAGATAACTGCGCCATCGAGGGAAATAATAAAGACCGCATCGATGGCTCTCTTTTAACAAAAAAAATCATAGATAATTTTAAAGAGTTATCTCAGCTTGGTTTATTAAAAAATGAAGCCAAGCTGATGTCAGTTCTTGATAACTCTCAACATTTTAGAAGCCCTATTGCTTCCCACCTTGTTCACGGAGACTTTTATGTGAGGCACATCCTCGTGGATGAAAAACGGCAGCTTGCTGGTGTGATTGACTGGGGCGATGTGCATACCGGCGATCCTGCGATTGATCTTGCCATTGCTCACAGTTTTTTGCCGATCGAAGCCCACGAACAATTTATAAAAGCCTACGGAGAAATTTCTCCAGAAACCTGGGCGCTTGCCAAACTAAGAGCGCTATATGGAAGCACCCTTCTGGTTTTATTTGGTACTCATTCGGGCGACCAAGCTATCGCGCGCGAAGGCCTCCGCACGCTTGCTACGATATGTAAAACATAAAAAGTGGAGCTCTCTACTCTATTTTTACAAACTAGATAGAGTCAGGGGCCAAAACTTTGCATACATAACGCAAATAATCTGCCTTCTCTTCAACCAATTCCTTACCTTTTTCTACAAGATCTTGAATTGCACCAACTTCATCAAGATCAGGAGGGGTAGTTGTAAAGCGATACTGGAATCGATGATACCCACCGATTGGAAGTATATCTTCAAGAAGATCTTCTGTTCTCTCGCTAGGTTGTGTAAGATCAAACCAAAAAGAAAGAGGATCTCCATAAGATAATTTTTTATCCGATAATTCCCCTGTTCCTAAAGAGACCATAAAAAGATTATTTCGATGATGCTTCTCAAGAGCGCTTAAGACACAAGGAACTGCAGGATTGTTTTGTAGAAGGCCCCCATCTAGAAGCCTTTTTTCATAAAGAATACTACGAGGAAAGTAAGTCGGGGCAGCAGAAGTTGATTTAGCAACAAAAGCCATTTTAAAATCATTTTCTTCCTCAGGGGAAACAGCATAGGGGAAACTACTTGCTTTTTCGGATGGAATTTCTCCATTATAAAAATCTTCTAACCCTTTTAAACTATAGGAAAGCCTGCTCAGCCCTGTTTTTGTAAAAAAATGTGTGTCTTTAGGGAAGCTATGATTGCTGATAACAGTTCTGTCAGCTATAAGTGTGAATATAGAACCGATACCAGCAATCATAATAGTACCCATTTCTTGAATAACTTTTTCCTCTCTATTTGTTGTAATGAGTACGTCAGTCAAAGCAGAGGACATATAAGAAGAATGAAATTTCGTATCAAATAAAGGCATTGGACATACATATTTGGGATTCTTAATCTTAAAATCTTGTTGTTCAAAGAAAAAAAGACTCTTAGAAGGAAGACAATAATTAGGGTTTGGAGAAAAATGCTCTCGTGTTCATCAGTATAGAGACGTAAAAGGTTGTCAGCTGTGTACCGAGGCTTTTTAGGATCTCCTGAACTAGGTACGGTTAATCCTAAAGCTAAAATTCCTCCTGTTGAAGTTCCTCCAATTAAATCAAATAAATCTGAAATGGGCTTGCTTGTTATTTCTTCTATCTTGACAAGCATAGAAGCAGGGATAATTCCTCGAATCCCTCCCCCATCTATTGATAGGATGGAATGTATCTTTCTTTCCTTCCGCACCCTTGCACAATCGCCTCCGTAAACAGAATCATCACCTAATGAAACATGGTGGTGAGAAGCAAAACGAAGTAGATCCACTTTATTGAGAATATCTGAATCACCATACGAAACGTCTTTCCCTAGTTTGTTACGCAGATCCAATATTTTATTTTGATTTTTAAAGACCAATTTACAAAATTTTATTTTTTTGCAATATTTTCAAGCTCTTTCACGTCTGCCGGAATATTTTGAAAAATTATTTTGCCGGAAAGCGCGGATGTTTTTAGATCTTCTTTTTTAAAAGAGGTTGTTATCGCTCTTTCTAATAATTCTAGAAGATCAAGATAGCGTTTTTCCCGCTCCTCCAAACGTTGGTTAACTTTTTGACAATACTCGCTTAAGTCAGGTATACCAAGTGATCGATATTTTGGCCATGCTGTTGCGCTCATTTACGCCTCCATTTAAAATTAGGCACCTATTATTGAACTATTAATAAATTTTGTAAATATTATTTTATGGATTCCGATTTCTGGCCAAAGAAAAAGAAATCGACAAAACCTATTATCGGGATAGGTTCTTGGAATAAAGGCTAGGCGAATTTTAAGTTTGTATGGATGGGATGCTCTAGGTAGCAACTTCTGGTAAAAAGCCGCCGACCTGCATTTTCCACATGCGAGAGTATAATCCTCCTTTTTCTAGGAGATCTGTATGTTTGCCCTCTTCCACAATTTTGCCCTGATCAAACACCAATATTCTGTCCATGCGAGAAAGGGTGGAAAGGCGGTGGGCAATCACAAGTGTTGTGCGATTTTCCATGAGCTTTTCAAGGCTACTTTGAATATAGCGCTCGGTGACAGAATCAAGCGCAGAGGTTGCCTCATCCAAAATAAGAATAGGAGCGCTAGCTAAAATAGCTCTTGCAATGGCAATCCGCTGCTTTTCTCCTCCAGAGAGCTTGGTTCCTCTTTCACCTACTTTTGCTCCGTAGCCTCCGGGAATGTTGCGGATAAAATCATCGCAGTAAGCTAGTTTAGCAGCTTGCTCTACTTCTTCTTGTGATGCTACGGGATTCCCGTAGCGGATGTTTTCAAAAAGTTCTCTATGAAAAAGAATGGGATCTTGCGGTATTAGCGCAATCTGCCTTCTGACTGATTCGAGAGTCACTTGCGCAACCTCTTGCCCATCGATGGTGATTTTTCCACTATTCAGAGGGAAAAGACGAAGTATTAAGTTAATAAATGTCGATTTTCCAGCACCCGTATAACCAACGAGCCCCACTTTTTCCCCTCCGCGGATCCGCACATGCTTATTTTGAAAGAGCTGTTTTTCTCCATAGCGGAAAGAGACATTGTCAAAAACGATCTCACCGGAAGAAACCACAAGCGGCTTAGCTCCTGGCTCATCTTTAATATCCTCAGGATCTTTCATGACAGAATAGGCTTGTTTAGCAATACCAAAAGATTGAAATAAGCTAGGTAGTGTTGCCCCTAGACTCCATAGAAGTAGGGTAATACTCCACCCTGTTTGAAAGACTTGAACAACTTCGCCTGTAGAAATCTGACTGTGTACCCATAGATAGATCATAGAACCATTGGTCCCAAGGATAATGCCCACAAAATAAATAACTGATAAAGCACAGCGCAGCTTTTCAACATAGGTTTTAGCTTTTCTGTTTGTTCCTTCCTCATCTTTTTGAAAAACATCCACGTACTTTCTTTCTTCTTTAAAGCGATAAAAGAGGTTAACCACGAAATTGTTGGTGAGACTATCGACAATTTTCCCACTTAATATGCTTCTAGATTCTCCATGCTTATGCTCGTAGGCATCGCATGCGCGAGAAAATATTATACACACACTCAAATGAACAACGATCCATCCCATCATTATCCAAGCAAAAAGAGGATTGACAAACCAGAGAAAAATAGTCCCTAAAATACAGCTAGAAAGCGCTGGAATAATAGGCCAAAGAAGCGCCTGAATAATCGACCCCACCTGCGTAATCATGTCCGTGATTTTATTTGCAAGACTCCCAGCAAACCGTTCATTGAAATATCTGGGAGAGTGGCGCTGGATATAGTCAAACATCGTCATCCGTATGTCTGCTTCAAGCCTAGGAAGGGCTTTTGCCTGTAAAAAGCCAACACCCCTGAACCCTACTTCAGTAGCAATTGTTAAAACAAGAGCACCAATAATTGGTCCTGTAAGGGCACTCCAAGCAGCAAGTCGATTCCCTTCATACTCTGTAAAAACATCGATGACCAACCGAAGAATGTAAGGCCACAGCTGAGCTTCCATGGCCCAAAAAAAGCGATCGCAAAAATAAGGATGAACACCCATTTCTGGGGTTTCATAAACTGCCATACAAAGCCGATCAACTCCTTATAAGAAACCATAGGCGTAGTCTCCATAAGAATAGAGTGTATACCAGAGGATAGATTTTTGTCCTATGGTATTACGCCACCACCCTTATTTTTTTGTGGCGCAATTAACGAAACCCCTGATATAAATAGACTTAAAATGGCGCGATTAAAAAAATCGCGCCAGATCAAGCAAAGGAAACCTATGCCAAAGCTTATATCTAATAAAATTCTTGAGAGCATTCTGGATGTTGTTATACGTTTCCCTGAGGGAGCCTCTTTAACAGATATTTCACAAACCTTGAAATCTCCTGTACCTAGGCGCTCCTTGCAGCGTTACTTGGCCTTTTTATCAAGGGAAGGTAAGCTTTCCACTTTAGGTAAGGCACGCTCTAGACGATATCTTTTGCCTCTTATTGTAAATGAAGTAATCCCCGCTTTTCCTCTTAGAGACTCCTACAGAAGACAATCTAATTCCTCTATCTTCAGCAGCTTTATCCATTCGGGCAAATGTGTGTAGGCCTATCCAAGCTCGCCACCCTGTTGGGTACAACCGAGATTTTTTAAATAATTACCGACCCAATGAAACGCACTACCTTTCTGAAAAAGAGCGTAATCACTTGCTTGCGATTGGCAAGTCTCCAGATAGCCAGCGCCCAGCGGGAACTTATGCCCGGCAAATCTTCAATCGTCTGTTGATTGATTTATCATGGAATTCAAGCAGGTTAGAGGGAAACACTTACTCTCTTCTCGAAACGGAACGCTTACTACAACTGGGAGAAGCATCAGAGGGCAAAAACAGAACAGAAGCCCAGATGATTTTAAACCATAAAGCAGCGATTGAATTTATGGTAGAATCTGCAAATCAAATGCAATTCAATAACTTCACCATTTTTAATCTACATGCTCTTTTGTCAGATAATTTACTACACGATCCACGAGCCTGTGGATGCCTCCGCTTAATACCTGTTGGAATAGCTAAATCGGTCTATCAACCACTAACGGTTCCGCAATTGATTAGTGAATATTTTGAACAGATCTTGGATACTGCCCAGGCTATTACAGATCCTTTTGAGCAATCATTTTTTGTAATGGTGCACCTGCCTTATCTACAACCATTTTTAGATGTGAATAAAAGAACCTCAAGGCTTGCTGCTAATATTCCCTTCATCTGTCAAAATCTTTGCCCCTTGTCATTTGTAGACGTACCTGAGCAACTCTATATCAATGCACTTCTGGGTATATATGAATTAAATCGTGTTGATCTCTTGCGAGAAGTATTTGTGTGGGCCTACGAGCGCTCTTGCTTTCTTTATTCAGCAACCCGTCAAGAACTAGGAGAGCCTGATCTTTTTCGCTTGAGATATCGTAACCTTATCATAACAACCATAGGAGAAATTATCCGTAAATGTATGGATAAACGGAAGGCTGTAGCTGCAATCAAAAAAAAGGCAAATGAAGTGGTGCCAAAAAATGATCTGGCTAAATTTATTGAAGTTGTTGAAACTGAATTAATGAGCTTGCATAAAGGGAACATTGCTAGATTTCGACTAAAACCTGCAGAATACGATCTGTGGATAAAAACATGGCATTAAATCTATGAAGGAATCCTACAAAAAAGATTTTATAAGAGCAGGGGCGATTGCAAAAGAAGTACGCGCTTTTGGGAAAGAGCTCATTAAAAAAGGTGCTTCCTACAATGATGTGGTGGCAAAGGTTAATTGGAAAATTAGAGAATTAGGTGCAAGAGCCGCCTTTCCTCCCCAGATTGCTTTAAATGACACAGCTGCGCATTTCCTACCACAGCCAGACAAAGACATCATTTTTAATAATGATGTGGTTAAACTCGATATAGGCGTGTGCTACAATGGGGCAATTGGTGATTGCGCTCTGACTGTTGATTTATCGGGTAAATACCAGAAACTCATTGAGGCAGCAGAATCAGCACTTTTGAAAGCAGAACAAAGCCTGCATGTAGGACAACCCCTTTCTGACATTGGAGGGATTATAGGAACAACCATTGTCTCGTATGGTTTTCAACCGATTAAAAATCTGGCAGGACATGGACTGGGCTACTACAAAATCCACATGCCACCTTCTATTCCTAACTACAAGGATAAGTCTAAGGGAGAGCTTACAACCGGCATGACTTTTGCCATCGAACCTTTTGCAACAACCGGTAAGGGTCTGATCTATGAAGAAGGAGAGCCCGCCATTTTTTGTTTTCTAGCCAGCCGTCCGGTAAGATCTCAAATTTGCCTTGCCCTTATAGAAAAAATCAAAACGTTTCAAGGCCTTCCTTTCGCTATCCAAGACGTATTATCAGATAAATACTCTCTTGTAGATGTGCAAAAGGGGCTAGCCGAACTCACAGCAGCAGGTGCCATCACAAGCTACGCCCCTCTTGTTGAAGAAGCCCATGGAATTGTAGCACAAGCAGAAAATTCTGTTTTAATAGATGATGATGGGCAGATTTTTATAACAACGAGATAGTAGGAATGCATAACTCAAAAGCCTCTTTTTATGTTGCCTTATGCGTTGCCTTCGTTGACTACATGGGATTTGCTCTCATCTACCCTCTTTCTCCTCCATGTTATTTGATATCGATCTACCCCTTTTGCATGCAGAGACGTCACAACAGATGCGGGGCCTTTGGCTAGGAATACTGCTTGCTTTGATGCCTCTTGCGCAATTTTTTAGTTCTCCGATATGGGGAGCCATCTCTGATAGCAAAGGACGTAAAACACCTCTAATTCTCAGCCTAAGCATTGCTCTTGTAGGGTACCTCATTGCTTTATGTGGAGTATTTTTCAGTGATATCTGGCTTCTTTTGATTTCAAGAGTGATTGTGGGATTCGCAGCTGGTAATATCTCTGTTGTGCAGGCAGCTATTGCAGATATTAGCCTACCTTCAGAGAAAACAAAAAATTTTGGGCTCTATAGCATGGCGCTCGGCCTAGGATTTACCTTGGGCCCTTTTTTCGGAGGTGTTCTTGCCTCATGGAACTACAGCATCCCCTTTTTGTTTGCCTCTATCATTGTTGCACTCAACCTAATTTTTGCAATGGGATATTTTAAAGAGACGCACCTCTTCCTCTTTGAAAGCAAACTCAGCTGGGATATGGGAATTAAACAACTTAAAAAAGCTTTTCTTTTGAAAGGTTCAAGAACGGTTCTGCTTGCTTCATTTTTTCATAATTTTGGATGGTCATACTTTTTTGAGTTTGCGCCGGTCTATCTGATAGCACGCTTTCACTTTGCACCCAAAGAACTCGGCTTTTTCTTTGCCGCAGGCGGATGTTACTATGCGCTCAGCGCTGGATGGTTGATTCGATCACTGATCAAACGTTTAAAACCTGAAACACTTTTCTTTGGCGGCATCCTTTTAACAGGGGCAACTCTCTTTGCACTTCCCTTTCTCCCTTCTTCTTACTGGATATGGCCTATCATGTTTGTGATCTGTTATTTTGTCTCTTTTGTCACACCAACCTCCACAACCCTTATCTCCAATAACGCCTCTCAAAAAAATCAGGGAGAAGCCCTTGGCATATTAAGTTCTGTGAATGCAGCGGCTCTCATGTTAAGCCCTCTTTTTGCTGGATCTATTGTAGGGATCAACCCAACACTTCCTATGTGGGTAGGTGGAAGCACAATGATTGTCGCAGCCTGCATTGTACTAGGGAGTTTTCGCAGTCGATTATTTAAGTCTGCGGGGAAAACCCTATAGTTTTCGTTGTCACATCTTCTGCTACGAACTCTTTCTTCATGAGTATTTGCGATCTGCCGGGCATCATAAAGTTGATCTTCTTTAAATCAACCATTTGCACGTGCAAGCTTCCATAACTACGAAAATATGTTTTTAGGTTTGTTCGATCATGCACAACCGTCCATTGCGTAGTCTCTAGATTTTCCTGATTCGGAGGAAGGTTCTCTACCTGGCCATCTTTCATAGAAGGTAAACGCTGTATTGCTCCTTCAAAAATATCAAAGGTATTGAGGATGTGAAATCCCGTACACACCGCATCTTGGGCCGATTTTGGCGCAATAGCTGCTTGAGAAAAAAGGCTGCTTTTACAAAGCGAGAGGAGGGAGTGTAATCTCCTGGAAGCCCTAACAATCCACTGCCCTGTCCAACGCTGCGCATTTTTAGACGACCAAGCTGCAGAAGTGGCACGTTAACAGGAGATAGATTCATGTAGTTCGTCAAATTACTGAGATGCCAAGGAAATGGAGGAGAATTCGTAAGAACACCCAAAGGATTATCATACACAAACCGCTTGCCGCCCACATATTCGATCACTACGCAGTTACCATTTTGGTCAGACACATAGTAGTGAAGAGGAAGCACAAAATCACCCATACCCGGCGTCCCTTGCCCCACTACGATCACAGTAGGTAGAATAGCTTGCACCTCTTCTACCGACGCACATGAGCCTAAAAGAAAAGTCGTCAGCTCCCACGGCGCTAAAACTTTGTTCGATTGCGCATCTAAAAACACCTCATATTTGGCAAAGCCCGGCAGATATAGACACCCCACCACAAGACCCTTCTCATTCATCCCATCAGAAACAGTTGTCCGGTCCATGATTTGGTTCAAGCCTACAAACCCATACTTTGACTTCCACTGCAAACCCGTTTTTTTTCCCGGCGCCGTTCCTTTGAACGGCTCATCTCTAGGAACGATCAAAATATTAGAGTCCATTGGAAACTCATATTCCATCGACCTGCAATAGATAAGAGCCCCATCTTGCGACTTCAGCTGAAACGCTGTACACGCTTCTACCTGCTCCGACATTAACCACAACAATATCGCTAACTTCGCTACCCAATGCATCATAGCACCTCTAATCTTTCAATAACGCAAAACGGTTTATGCGAGCAACTTGAAATTTATCTCCTGCTTTAATTAGACTGGGCGCATGTTTATTTCCTCTTTTCTTGCTAGCCTTTCCCTTTTGACTGCTCCAATGACTGAAAAGATTGCAGAGAAAATCTGGATGAATGAGTGCAGTGGTGTTACGGAAAATCTCACGCATTGGGGAACAGGAGAAGAGTTTGCCTCTTTTGGCATTGGACACTTCATTTGGTACTCAGAAAACAAGCAACAGCGTTTCGAAGAGAGATTCCCGCGCTTTTAACATTTTTGGAAAATCAGGGAGAAACCCTCCCTGAATGGTTGAAAAATCATCCCCTGCCCCTGGAACACAAGAGAGGAATTCTATGAGCAATTTCAAAGCCCCAGAATGGTTGCTCTGAGAAATTTCCTACTGAAGACAAAGCAGCTGCAAACGCTCTTTATGGCTGAGCGTTTAGAGGAAGGATTTCCTCAAATGATTGCCCACCTAGATACCCAAGAAAGAAAAAGCAATGCAACAGTTCCATAAGCTTGCAAAAACGCCGAGAGGAATGTACGCTTTGATGGACTATTTAAATTTCAAAGGAGCTGGAACCTCTAACCTAGAAACCTACCAAGGAAAAGGATGGGGCCTCTTGCAAGTTCTTTTAACGATGTCATCCTCTGGTGATGAGGTCGCAGCTTTTAGAAAGGCTGCAGAAACGATACTCACGGAAAGAGTGGCCCTCTCACCCCCCGAAAGAAATGAAAAAAAATGGCTTCCCGGATGGATAAACCGCATAAAAACCTACTAAATTGCCCTTGCTGCAGCGAAAAACCGTACGCAGAATGTTGCAAACCCTACCACGAAGGGATGCTTCCTGAAAACGCTTTGAAGCTCATGCGATCAAGGTACAGTGCTTATGCCTTGGGTCTTGCCGACTATATCCTTGCAACCACCCTGTTCCCTCCTAAGACAAAACAAGAGATCCTCGAGTTCTCTAAGAGTACCCACTTTGATGATCTCACTATTTTAGAATTTATCGATGGACAAAAAGAAGCATATGTCACATTCAGAGCCCACCTTGCACAAGCAGGCCGCGATGTCAGCTTCACAGAAAAAAGCTCCTTCCTTAAAGAAGACGGCAAATGGCTGTACAAGAGAGCTGAAAAAATGACTTGAAAAAATATTTACATAAGATGCAAAGTGGCTTCTATGAAACGCGCAGTCGATATTATCTTCAGTCTATTTGGAATCCTTTTTTTCTACCAGTTGGCCTCTGCCTTTCTATCTTAATTAAGCTCTCTTCGAAAGGAGCAGTCTTCTACAGATCACACCGCCGAGGAAAAGACAACCTTTCCATCTACTGCTGGAAGTTCCGTACGATGTACCAAGACGCAGAACAAAGATTAAGCACAATCTTGGAGAAAGATCCTGCTCTCCAAAAAGAATGGAACACCTATTACAAGCTTAAAAGAGATCCCCGCGTGACATGCGTAGGAAAATTCCTCCGTAAAACATCCCTCGATGAAATCCCTCAGTTTTGGAATGTTTTAAAAGGAGACTTAAGCCTTGTAGGACCAAGACCTGTAACAGATGTAGAAATCACCAAATACTTTGGAAACAAAGCAAAAAAAATTCTCTCGGTAAGACCAGGCCTCACAGGCATCTGGCAAACCTCGGGACGCAATTTAATCACATTTGAAGAAAGAATTAAGCTCGAAGAACATTACATTGATAAGCGCTCCATTATTCTTGACCTCCGTATTATTTGTAAAACCATCCCGATGCTCTTCTTCCCAAGGGAGCCTTCTAGTGAGCGCCGTTATTGTCACAGGCGGTGCTGGCTATATCGGCAGCCACGTTTGTAAGGCGTTAAAAAGAGCAGGATTTAACCCTGTCGTCGTTGATCACCTAAAGCAAGGACATGAGTGGGCCATTCAATGGGGTCCTTTTGTTTTCGGAGATATTCTCGACAAACCTCTTCTAAAAGAGGTTTTTCAAAACTTCTCTCCCATAGGTGTGATCCATCTTGCCTCCCATATTAACGTAAGAGAATCGCTTGTTCATCCAGAAAAATACTACCGCAATAATTTACTTGGCACACTTTCTCTTTTGGAAGCAATGATCGAAGAAAACATCCCTAATCTTATCTTTTCTAGCAGCGCAGCTATATATGGAAATGGGAAGGAAACGCCCCTCCAAGAAACCGATACCCCATCCCTCTCAATCCTTATGGCGTCTCCAAACTCATGGGAGAGCGCATGATTGAAGACTTCTCTTCAGCCCATTCCCTCTCCTATATCTGCCTGAGATATTTCAACGCAGCCGGAGCAGATCCCGAAGGAGAAATCGGTGAAGCCCATACCCCTGAAACCCACCTCATCCCAAGCGCTCTTCTAACCCTGATTAAAAAAGAAACACCCTTTCTTATTTATGGTACTGATCATCCAACACCCGATGGAACCACAATAAGAGACTACATTCATGTAACAGACATCGCTGAGGCCCATGTCAAAGGGTTGCTCTATTTGTTAGGATACCCAAAACAAGCACTGACGTTGAATCTGGGCAGTGGCAAAGGCTACTCTTTAATAGATGTCTTAAACACCATTCAGTCTGTTACAGGAACAACTGTAGCAGTAAAGCCAAAACCTGCCATCAAAGGCGATCCATCTGTTTTAGTTGCAGACGCTAAAAAAGCCTCCTCATTATTAAACTGGCAAACTAGATACAGTGACCTAGAAACTATCATTGGAACCGCTTGGAGATGGCACACCCATTCCAATTAAACTCACGTTCTATTTTTATGGAACTGTAATTTAAATCAATTTTTGATTCTTAGAAAATCAGAATGTTAGGGGTGCGTTGCATAACTCACTAGAAGCTAATCTATAAAGAAAATCCTTGATAAAAGAAAACGCATGAGTTTAAGCGGGTGTGTTGCATACCCCCCCCCAAGTTTAAATTAGCAACCCATCTTCCTTTGGAATTTGCCTTTAGGCACGCTTTGTGCATCTATTATCTCGTTGATCATTAGGGGCCTGTTTAGAAAAAGGCTCATCAAGGGTTTTCTTTAGAAACCTCTGGACAAGTGCTTTGTCGAATCTTGCCACCAATTTTTGCGAATACTAGATTTTTCGAACTCCCTAACATTCTGCATGTTAGCTGCGCTTCCCAAAATCGTCGTCTTCGAAAAATTGATTAGCAATCTCCGACAAAGCACTTGTCCAGAAACTCCTTTATAGATTAGCTTGTGTGGGTTATGCAACACCCTCTCAAAGCTCCTGATTATGTTAGAATAAAAAGAAGACATTGGATATAATCTTCTGCACTAAATTGGTGGTTTTATGAGAACATTTCTATGTAATTTACCCTATATACTAAGTAGTTACCCTTTTCTAAATGGGGCTAAAGCATTTCGGGCTACATTAATTTTACCCACACTAATTCCGACTGCAGCTGTTGCTGGATTTGCAGCTATTGCTTTGACAGCCCGACCAAATCAAGGTTCAGGATGGAAATTTCATACGGTCGTTGCTTTAGGGGCAGGTTTAATTACGCAAGCACTTACAAACAATCCTTTATCTAGCGTTGCTGCTGGGATCGGATGTTTGGCTACCCTCCGCTTTTGCCTATCTAAGTCAGTAACTTCAATCGCTGGAGCTAATGGAGCTCATAATCCTACTGAACCTACTCGAGCTAGCGCTCCTGATACAGCTATTGAAACTGATGATTCTGATGCAGCTAGTGAAACTGATGATTCTGATGCAGCTAGTGAAACTGGTGATTCTGATGCAGCTGCTGAAGCTGCAGGGAAAGAAAACACTGCTACATTTCCTGCTTCATTTGAACAATTAGAAGATACGCTGAAAAAATTAGGGGTCAGAAATGAGAGAAAGTATATAAATTCATTATTAAGTAAAATAGATTTTTTTCAAATTCCGAAAATAGAATTAAATCAAGAACAAATAAAATTTATTGCCTCTTATCTCAAAAAACTAGAACAACAAATTACTGAAAAATTAAAGACTCTTGATGAAACACTTCCCAATGGTCTTTTTAATACAGCGTACTATGAGGCAAAGGGAAAAAAGCCTGTATTGTGTGTAAGAGGATTAAAACCATTTCCTGATGATAATTTTGTGCCTTTTGATGCTGAAGATTATTTTTTAAATTATGAAAAAGAAAAAAACATTTTGGCAAACTGGGCCCAAGAATTCGAACAGTGGGCTGTACCTACAGTATTTTATTGTCTTGCAACACGTTGGGCACTTAATGAAGGCTCCTATGAATATAGAGAATATAGAGATTATGATGGTACAATGGGTGACGATAGAATTCTTCGAAAAAAAGAACGTCTAAATGATCATGATGATGATACATATCTTTACAAAATGTCAGACGATAAATGTTTCAATATACAGAAAGAATTTAAAGAATTTGCTATTCAAAATTTGGACCATGGGAGAGATTGTATTCTGCTTTCTCTTTATCTTGTTTGCTTGATTTGTAACACTGAAAAAGAACAAAAGGTTAACGAACATAAATTTAAAATGATTGTAAAGAATCCCATGATGTTTATGGCTTTTTATCGTTATACTCAAGAAATAACTGGAGTAAAAAATAAAACAAGAGAGCTTGACAAGGATTTGTTTGGGCCTTATGACTTCACTCGCAAAGGAGCAGGCATAGAACAGGTTATAAGGACTTCATTACATGGAAGTGGCTTTAGACAGCTCTGTCCATGTGATGAACAGCTACAAAGGGGACGGAACTCAATAACTAACCGATTACCCTGCATCTTATTTATAGAATTCTTTGTCCAACTGTTTGACAATCCTAAAGAAGCTTTTTCCACAAACCTTCGGGACGATTTTAGACGCAAATTAAGTGAGGAACTAACACTCATTGGGAGTGTAATAGGAGATGTGTCAGGCATTGTGAGCATGCACATTTTAAAACTATTAAAAATGCTTGGGCATGAATAACTCCCTTGAGGAGAATTTCACGCCTTAACTTTTGCAAGTAAAAACCAAGGCCTCTTACCTAAGATATAAAATCTATCAGCATGAACTTACAAAAAAGTGAGTAGTATAAGAGGTCTCTGCACAACTCTGGTAAAACGAAAAAATCGAACATTTTTTTGCAGATTTTTTTTACATCGAAGACATACTCTGGAGATTAGGGGAGATATGAAAATAAACATCTGCAGAAAAAGCACGATTTGAGCGATTTACCAGAGTTATGCAAAGGTCTCTATAAGGTTTAACTAACAACCTTGCTTAATATTATCCAACTTGCAATGCTCCCAATGTGATGAGAAAAGTCCCCTTGTACTTCCCCTTTCTTTTAGCCCTTTCATTTGCTTTATTTGGAAACATCTTTTTCCCTTATCTCCGCCTCTCTGCTTTTGCTCCTTTTCTAGCAATACTTTATAACCGCGCTCCTATTTCTAAGACACTCTGGATTGCCTTTAGTTGTGGACTCATCATTGATTTGATTAGCTCATACTCCCGCCTTGGGATCTACGGGCTAAACTTTGTCATCATCACGATCCTTCTTTATCCACAAAGGAAACATTTCTTTGAGGATAAAGAAGTAGCCCTTTCTCTATTTTCTGCTATCATTGCAGCCCTCTCTATCCTCTTACAGATATTCTTAGTTCAAGTTTTTGATAAAGGGCTTCCTCTATCATGGAAAACTTTTTTTAGTGATGTCATATTCATGTCCATTTTAGATGGCCTTTACGCTTTTTTATGGTTTACATCTCCCATGAAGTTGTATATTTATATTCAAAAAAGAGGGTGGAGAAAAATAGAAGCACATGAAGAATAACCCCTCACAACTATTGAACCTAGCCATACGAGCTGCTCTTGAAGCAGGCCATATACTTGCTAGTGGCTTTGGAACCCTATTTGACATCTCCTCGAAACCCGGCAAACATAACCTTGTTACCGAATATGACAAGCGCTCAGAAAAAACAATCATCTCTACCATCTTAAAAGAGTTTCCTGACCACTCCTTTTTAGCAGAAGAAAGTGGAATCTCTTCTCCCGGAGGGCCTGTCACATGGATCATCGATCCTTTGGATGGAACAGTCAACTTTGCTAAAACAATCCCGATATTCTCTGTTAGCATTGCAGCCTGCATAGATAAAGAAGTCGTCTGTGGAGTTGTTTACCACCCCATTACAAAAGAACTCTTCTTTGCAGAAAAAGGCAAAGGCGCTTTCCTCAATGGATCTCGCCTCCAAGTTACCTCTACTTCTTCTATCGAAGAAGCTTTTCTATCAACCGGTTTTCCCTACAACGTCGACAAAAATCCGCTCCATTGCATTGAAGCCTTTGCGACGATTGCTAAGTTAGGATCTCCCATCAGACGCCTTGGCTCTGCAGCCATCGACCTCTCCTATGTAGCCGCCGGCAGATTTGATGCTTTTTGGGAAGTTGTTTTAGAGCCCTGGGACATGGCAGCTGGTGCATTATTTATTACAGAAGCAGGTGGAATTGTGACCCGTTATGACGGTACTTCCCCAGATCCTCTTGTTAGAGGCCCTATCTTAGCAACGAACTCCCATCTACACCCCGCGATGCTCAAAAAACTATGTCTATAAAATTAATCGACGGCAAGCACGTAGCAAAAAAATAGAGCATGAGCTCAAACATAAAGTGGGTACCTTCA
Organism: Rhabdochlamydiaceae bacterium; assembly: GCA_047459655.1. GTDB lineage: Bacteria > Chlamydiota > Chlamydiia > Chlamydiales > Rhabdochlamydiaceae > CANJJB01. The sequence goes on along the minus strand of JAJREF010000001.1, from coordinate 75,607 downwards.
CGCGCCCTCCCGGTCTTGCATTTATCCTTGTCGGCAATAACCCTGCGTCTAAAACCTATGTCAAAATGAAAAAAAGAAATGCCAAGAAATTGGCATTTTTTCTGCCGACTATGAACTCCCTGAAACCGTCACGGAAGGAGAACTCCTTGCTAAAATTGTCTCCCTGAACAAAGAACCCACAATCGATGGGATTTTAGTACAACTTCCACTTCCCAAACATCTCATCTCCTCCAAGATCATGGAATCAATTTCCCCTGAGAAAGATGTCGATGGTTTTCACCCACTCAATGTGGGGAAGCTGCTCCTCGGTGAAAACCCTCTTTTCATCCCTTGCACCCCTCTTGGCATTCACAAGCTACTCCAGCACTACTGCATCTCCCCTGAAGGTAAACACGTCGTCATTTTAGGCCGCAGTAACCTCGTTGGAAAACCCCTTGCAGCTATTTTGATGCAAAAAAAGGAGTACTGCAATGCAACAGTCACTCTCGTGCACAGCCAAACCCCCAATCTTGAAAAAATAACCCAGACAGCTGATATCCTCATTGCCGCCATAGGAAGTCCCCTCTTTGTAAAACCCTATATGGTTCCCAAAGGATGCGTCATCATCGATGTTGGCATCAACAAATCAGGCGGAGAAATCGTCGGCGATGTAGACTTTGACCTCGTAGCTCCCCTCACCTCCTACATCACTCCCGTACCCGGAGGTGTCGGCCCCATGACAATTGCTATGCTTATGGCCAACACCGTCCGGAGCTATGAGCTAAACTTGTGATCAAAAGCTGCAAGTAATTCTTGAACCTGCGCATCGGTCAACTTAAAGCTGCCATCTTCTCCTTTCTCAATCACCTGCTCAATAATAGCAAAGATCTCTTTACTTTGCTTTTTTAAGAACGAAAGAAGCTAGCACGGTAGCTAGGATTAGTCCGACAATAACTCCGAGAGAAACTCCCACTGAAATAGAATACATAGGGGAAATCAGAATTTTTAAACCTATAAAAGATAAAATAAGCCCAATTGTTCGCTTAAATATCTGAAGTCTCGATGAATACTCCATAACCACGAAGTAGAGAGAGCGGAGCCCTAGAACAGCAAAAGCATTCGATGTATAAATAATCATGGTGTTCGTAGTAACACCAAAAATAGCCGGTATTGAATCGAGCGCAAAAAGAATATCTAGCCCTTCAATTGTAAGAAGAGCCAAGAAAAGAGGCGTAATAAAAAGAAGTTCCCCCTTTTCTTAAGAAAAAACGTTCTCCTTCAAGAGTTGGAGTGACGTTGAATTTTCTGTAAATCCACCTAACAATAAAGTTCTTTCCAGGGTTAATTGTAGCATGCTCTTTAAAGACAACATAGAGACCTGTAAGGAGCAAAAAAGCCCCCAGGATATAAATAGCCCAAAAAAAAGTTTTAAGAATAGCTACACCTAAAAAAATTAAGAGAAATCTAAGAATAAGGGCTGCCAATATGCCATAAAAAAGAACCCTTCTCTGATACTGAGGTGGTATTTTGAAAAATGAAAACACCATAAAGAAAATAAAAACATTATCTACACTTAAAGACTTTTCAATCAGATAACCGGCTAAAAACTCAAGAGCCAGCTCCTTACCTTGAAAAACATAAATAAAGCAATTGAATGCAAGGGCAAGAGATATCCAAAAACAAGTCCAAGCTATAGCCTTTTTAAGATTTCTCTTGTTTGCAACTTAGACCCACCATAAACTCTCTCTAGATATTTATCTTATATAAGGGATAAAATGGAGAAATACAAATTATTTTTAGAAATCTCTTTTGAAAGTCTTATGTTAGTTTTAGGATTAGAAACAACCTGCGATGAAACGGCATGCTCTCTTGTTGAGGACGGGAAACACATTCTTACCAATGTGATTGCCTCTCAAGCCGACCTACACGCCATCTATGGGGGGTGTTTCCAGAGATGGCATGCAGACGCCACCTAGAAGTTCTCATCCCTATCATAGAAGAAGCCTTAGGCAATACCCATCCAGAAAAAATTGATCTGATTGCCGTTGCTAAAGGGCCAGGTCTTATTGGACCTTTACTCATGGGGGTCCATGCCGCAAAAACGCTTTCTCTTGCTTGGAAAAAACCCTTCATTGGCGTTGATCACGTTGAAGCCCACCTATACAGCGCTATGATGAACTGCGATAATTTAGAATTCCCAGCTTTGGGCGTTGTTGTCTCAGGGGGCATACCTTTTTAATCCATATCCTCAATTTTGGATCATACACTATCATCGGAAAAACCGTGGATGATGCGATCGGAGAAGCTTTTGATAAAGTAGCCGTCATGCTAGGGCTCCCCTATCCAGGAGGACCTGAAATTGAGCGCCTCGCCAAATCAGGAGATCCTAATCGCTATCCCTTCAAGCCAGGCCATGTCAAAACCTCTCCTTGGAGTTTTTCATTTTCCGGCCTTAAAACAAATGTTTTATATACTGTCAAAGGACAAAATCAAGATAAGAGCGCTCCGCCCATCCTACCCCCTCAGAAAAACCCCATATTGCCGCAAGCTTCCAAGAAACAGCCCTCGGGGACATTGTAAGTAAAACAGCCAAAGCTGCACGGACGTTTCCCTGCAAAGCTATTTTTTTAGGTGGAGGCGTTACAAATAATCAAAGACTCAGAATACTTCTACATGAAACAATTTCTCACGTTCCTATCTACTGGCCTCCTCCTGATTTGAGTCTCGACAACGCAGCGATGATCGCAGGCCTGGGATACCATCTCTTCTCTTCAAAAAGGCTGTGGAGAATTCTAAGCTTAGAAGCAACATTGAGCGGATCTTTTAAAAAGAATGAATAATTTTTATTTTAAATGATTAAGGAAATCTCTGGACAAGTGCTTTATCGAAGGTTGCTGATCAATTTTTCGAAGACGATGATTTTGGAAAGCGCAGCTAACATGCAGAATGTTAGGGAGTTCGAAAAATCTAGTATTCGCAAAAAGTGGTGGCAAGATTCGACGAATGACTTATCCAGAGGTTCCTTAAGGAAATGCTTCATATTTCCGGAGTATGGTCCATTAAAACACATAAATTTTAGACTGTCAACGCAAAATAGAAATGTCCGCTTTTCTCCAATTTAGAAATGTCCTCTTTGGATGTTCTGATCTTCATTGGACTTGTCCGTTTTTTATCTAAAATACCCATTTTCAAAAGCTCTTCTCTTATCTCCACGGGTGACTCCTTGAAGGTTTTTGAGGTTTTTTGTTTATCCAATTAAGTGCTAAATCTATTTCTTTGGACATCACAATTTTCCCTTGCGGTTCTTCCCCATATATCTTGTATTTTAACTCCTTGCCCTTATACAGCACTCTTACCCGTCCATTGAGATCTTCTAGAAGCATGACTTTTGCTTTCCTTAGAGTGTATGATGATCTTTCACTATCGATCTGATAAAGACTGTTTTTGTATTGGAAGCTTAAGTTTTTAGAAGACATCGGATTTCCTGGTAACTGAAAATCTCTTCTAAGTTCTCTTCTGGTTTTAAAGCTCGATGAGCATCTTCTGCGTTTCTAGGAGCTACGGCAAATTTTTTGTTATACTTCTCTATGAACTCGGGAATCCATTCATTTGCCTTTTCAATAGTTGAAATATTTTTTTCTCTCATCTCCTTGACTAAACGATCTTGCAATGTTTGATTGGCTTTTTCAACTCTTCCTTTTGCCTGGGGTGTATTGGCACAAATGAGCTTGATATCGAGTTTTTTAGGACTCTTCCAAACTCTGTCACTCCATTACCAGATACAGCTTCTTTGTGGTTGACTCTAAAAACTCCATATTTATCGCTGTAGAAAGCAAGTGGTTTTCCACATCTCTTTAGATACCTTTTTGTCGCTTTAAAATAAGATTCTGTTGTTTCACCAAGAAAAGAAACAGCTCGACAAGTCTACTAGTTGCATCATCAATGTATACTAAAAGGGTACACCTGGGTCCTCTATTTTCAAACCAGTCATGGGGATATCCGTCTATTCGTACAAGATCTCCATACTGACTCCTTCTTGGTCTCATCGGGTGGATAACTGCCTTTTTAGCTTTTTTAGGAGACCAAATATTTCTTCTATCATCCATTTCCTAAGCGTCTCTATAGACAATGTAAGCTTATGTTTTTCCTCTAACTTTTCTTGAGCTAACGTAGGGCCATAATCTGCATAATGAGCGGAAATCAGCTTTAGGACTTGTGATCTAAAAGCTTCTGTTAACCTGCGATTACTAGGCTGCCCTCTCTTTGGAAACTAAGCCAGCTTCTCCATGCAGTTCGTAAGCTTGTTTTAAACGTCTAACTTGTCTGGCTGTTATCCCCAGACGTTGTCCCACTTCTATCTGGGAAAAGCTTTTTCTTTTTAAATTGCGCATCATTTCAACTCTTTCTAATTCTCTTCTGCTCATAGTTATCAACTCCTTCACTCTCACCTCCTTTCAAAAACAAATTTGAATGAGGTCAGTATCTTCAAAAGAGGACATTTCTATTTAGCAGAAAGAGGACATTATCATTTTGGGCTAACACACATAAATTTTAGACTTGTTTTTAAGGAAAGCATACCTTAAAATCCGTCTCTTTACCCTCAAATAGGAAATATATGGCAAAGGGCGCACGCGAGAATATCAAATTAAAAAGCACAGAAAGTCACGAAGTATATTGGACAAATAAAAACAAACGCAATACTACAGAGCGTTTAGAACTAAAGAAGTACGATAAAAAATTACGTAAGCACGTTATTTTTAAAGAAGCAAAGTAAGTGTTTGAATTTTCCGTTATTAGGAAATACTTAGTTCCACAAAGGAAACAACTATCCGTCGCGTTGATAGCGTCGATGTCGGTGGGAGTCATTGCTTTAGTTGTTTGGCTCGTTCTTATTTTCTTATCAGTCACCGAGGGCATTGAAAGAAATTGGCTTGAAAAACTTACTTCTCTCAATGCTCCTGTACGCATTACCCCTACACCTGCCTACTACTCTTCTTATTACTACTTATCTGACTCTCTTTCCTCCTCTTCCCATTACGCTCCAAAAAATATCGGGCAAAAAGCCTCTTCACTCCAATCAGATCCCTATAACCCCGATATCGATCAAGAAATTCCCCTTACTGGCCCTCTCCCCATAAAGATGGACATGGCCACCTCGTTGATCCCGTCAAAACTGCCTACCAAATTCTCGACAGCTTAAAAAAGAGGATGAAAGCTTCTGTTACCAAGATTATGAGATCTCGGGAGCGATGCTAAAACTTGAACTCAGACGCCCTCAAGCTTCTCTCCAAGGAGAGTCTCAGACACTTCTCACGCAAGCTTCCTATCTTTTGTCTCGCTCAGATAAAAGCCCTTTTGTAAAATCTCTACTTTTAGAGCCTTCTTTGAAAGACTTAAATCACCTCTTCTTTTTGGAAAAGTCTCAGGCCCGCCTTTTAAACCTTGCCCATAGCCTTCCCATTCTCAAGCTGAAAACCAAGTTAAATACTTGGCGAGTACCCCCCCATCTTCTTCCAGAGAAAACCGCCTTTCTTGCGTTTGCCTACATAAAAAATGGAGAAATTGTCCACCTCACCCTTCCACAAGACACAAAAAAAGCTTCCTCTTCTAGCTTACTCCAAGCAGGCTACATCATCAGAGAAGGAAATAAACTGATCTTTGAAAATAAGCCTCTTTTAAAACCCATTCCTCTTTTCATTGAAGAAGGAATGACATTCACAACATACAAACTTCCTGAAACCCTTAAAGAGCTGAAGTTTCATGTAAGGGCATCTTTGCAAGGGCACACTCTTGAAGGAAATATCCCTTGGGATGGGCTCGAAATTGCAGAAATAGAAAAAAAGATCCTATTAAACTTCCTTCTTTTGGCCCTGAAGAGCGTGGAGTGTTATTATCTAAAAACTTCCAAGATAGCGGCGTTCTCATTGGAGATCAGGGCTTTCTTGCTTATGAAGCTGCAACAGCTGGCTCTGTCCAAGAACAAAGACTCCCCATCCATGTAACCGGCTTTTACGATCCAGGCATTATGCCCGTTGGGAATAGATGCATCCTTACCCACCCAAAAATTGTTAGCCTGATCAACGCTGCAACCCACAATCAATACCTAGATAAAACACAATCTTCTGGGATCCAAGTTTGGTTCAAAAACATCAAAGATGCAGATAAGTTCAAAACCAAAATTGCCCAAGCATTTAAACAGCATGAAATACAAAACTACTGGAAAGTCTCCACCTACCAAGAGTACGATTTTGCCAAAGACCTTTTGCAGCAATTTCAAAGTGACCGGTATCTCTTTACGCTGGTAGGCGTCATCATTTTGATTGTTGCCTGCTGTAACATCATCTCAATGCTCGTCATCCTTGTAAACGATAAAAAAGAGAAATTGGGATCATGCAAGCGATGGGAGCTACGCCGCGCAGCATTGCACTTATATTCGGTGGGTGTGGAGCTGCTATTGGGATACTCAGTAGCATCATCGGTGTAGGAGCTGCGCTTCTAACCTTACAACATCTAGACACGCTGGTGCATGTCTTAAGCTTTGCACAAGGGCATGATGCTTTTAATGCCGCTTTCTTTGGAAAAAATCTGCCAAATACCCTCAGCCACGAGGCACTCGTTATGATTCTCATTGCAACGCCCATTATTTCATTCTTAGCTGGTCTCGTTCCCGCTGTTAAAGCCTGCAGGCTAAAACCCTCTGAAATCTTGAGAGCTGAATGAAAAAAATCTTATCTGCAAAAAAGATCGCAAAACGCTATACCAGCCCCACCCCAGTGGAAGTTTTATCTGACATCTCTTTGGATATCCACGAAGGTGAAACAGTTGCAATCACAGGAAAGTCAGGAGAAGGAAAAAGCACACTTCTACATATCCTAGGAACGCTCGAAAAGCCAACTTCTGGACACCTTGAAATCTGTAACATAAACCCCACCCCACAAAATGTCAGCCATTTGCGCAATAAATCGATTGGCTTTATTTTTCAATCCTTCAACCTTCTTGAAAATTACACCACAATTGAAAACGTCCTTATGCCAGCCAAAATAGGAAGATTAGACACCGCTCCCAAAAGCCCCGCCTACGCGCATGCAAAAGCGCTCCTTGAAGAAGTCGGCCTATCTGAGAGAGCTAATTTTCCTGCCAAACTCCTCTCAGGAGGAGAAAAACAACGCGCTGCGATTGCAAGGGCCTTTTGCAACGACCCCGACATCATCTTTGCAGATGAGCCATCGGGCAATTTAGATCACGCCCACTCCTGCATCATCCATGCGTTATTAATTGGGAGTGCAAAAAAAGAAACAAAGCTCTTATTATCGTCACACACGACAAAGAACTCGCCGCTTTGTGCGATACCACTTATCACCTCATGAATGGAATACTGCAATGAATATCTTAATCATAGGAACAGGATATGTCGGCCTTGTAACCGGAGCGTGTTTTGCAGAAATGGGGCACCACGTCATTTGCCTTGATATCGATGCCAAAAAAATTGAAAATCTCCAAAACGGCATCATCCCTATTTTTGAGCCTGGCCTAGAAGAGATGGTTAAACGCAACGTGGCAGCAGGAAGGCTCTCTTTCACTACTGATTACAAAGAAGGGATCGAAAAATCGCTTGTCTGCTTCCTCGCTGTCCCAACACCTGCCGACGAAGATGGATCATGTGATCTCCAGTATGTCCTAAGTGCAGCTAAGCAAATTGGCTCGCAAATGACAGACTACCGCGTCATCGTCAATAAGTCGACTGTGCCCGTTGGGTCTGCAGGCAAAGTCAGAGAAACCATCCTCTCTTCCCAATCAAAGCCTATCCCTTTCGATGTCGTCTCTAACCCAGAATTTCTTAAAGAAGGTTGCGCCCTTGCAGACTGCATGAAACCAGACAGGATCATCCTTGGAGTAGAAAGCCAAAAAGCCCTTCTCATCATGAAAGAAATCTATAGCGCCTTTACTCTCAACCATGACCGTATTCTCTTCATGGATATCCCTTCTGCCGAAATGACCAAATATGCAGCCAACGCAATGCTGGCTTGCCGGATCTCATTCATGAATGAACTCGCAGGCCTCTGTGAAAAGCTAGGTGCTAACATCAACGATGTCCGCATTGGTATCGGATCTGACCACCGTATCGGCTACCATTTTCTCTATGCAGGCATTGGTTTTGGAGGTTCTTGCTTCCCTAAAGATATCAGGGCTCTTGAAGCAATGGGAGGAAAATCAAACTACTCAATGCCCATCTTGGAAGCCATTGGAACCGTTAACAAAAGACAAAAAAAAATACTCGGACAAAAAATCACTTCCCACTTTCAGGGCAATGTCTCTGGAAAAACCATCGCTATTTGGGGCCTTTCCTTTAAGCCAGATACAGACGACATACGAGAAGCCCCAGCCCTAGAGCTCATTGAAGAGCTCCTCAAACAGGGAGCCATCCTACGCCTCTATGATCCCGTTGCCATGGAAAAAACCCATAAATATCTACAACCTCATCGCTCCATCCACTTTTGTGAAAATGAATATGATGCAGCCCAAGGAGCCGATGCCGTTGCACTCGTTACCGAATGGAAACAGTTCCGCTTTGTAGATTTTGAAAAAATTCTCAAAGAAATGCAAGGAACCGCCTTCTTTGACGGAAGAAATCAATATAAAAAACAAGAGATGCAAGCAAAAGGATTTCAATATTATGGCATTGGAGTGCCCTCCCACTAACCTCATTGAACAAACCCTTGCCGATCTTCTCTCTCCTGCCCGTTTTCCCCTAGGAAAACTTGGAGAGTCAGCTCGCTACACTACGCTTGCTGGTGGCAAACGCCTGCGCCCCCGACTTGTGATTGCAACAGCCGAACTCTATAATGTCCCCCTTGAGCATGCACTCCACCCTGCTTGTACATTGGAACTCATCCATGCCTACTCCCTCATCCACGATGACCTCCCTTGTATGGACAATGATGATTTTCGCCGAGGGAAACCCTCACTGCATAAAGCCTATCCCGAAGGGCACGCTCTTTTAACAGGCGATTTCCTTCTCACCTACGCCTTCGAAGTTCTTGCAGATGCCCCCTTCCTCTCACCTGATCAAAAAATAGCCCTTATAAAAACGCTTGCCACCCAAGCTGGCGCCCATGGCATGATCGGAGGGCAAGAGATTGATCTAGCCTCTGTCGGACAAGAAATCTCTTGGGAAACACTCCTCCTTATCCATAAAAACAAAACAGCCGCACTCATCACAGCTGCTATTGAATTTGGCGGAATTATCGGCAATAGCCCTGATATGGAGCTCCTACGCACGATCGGCACACAAGTAGGCCTTGCCTTTCAAATACTCGATGACCTCGAAGATAGCGATGATCTCACCAAAAATAGACCCTCTGCCGTCACCCTTCTTGGTCATGAAAAAGCCAAAGCCTATGCAAATACCCTCTCCCAATCAGCTCTCCAAAACCTCCAATCCCTCTCAAAACACTCCCTCTCCCTAGAAACCCTCATCAAAGACATCTTATCCCCCTCTACTTAAGTCACTTACACGCTATTGACAACCTCCCCTCTTTAATGTTAAGATAGTATTAAGAAAAATAAGGAAAAACATTATGGACCTCAATAAAGTCGTGAACCCTGCAGAATATTCACATATCTCTTTAGCAGAAACTGCAAAAGCTAAGCTAGATGATGAGGAAAATAGCATCGGTACTACAGGTGCTGGAGTTGGAGCTGTAGCAGCTGCAGACAACGATGCCTACTATATTAAACAAGAAGAGATCATGATGGATGAGCAATTTCAGCAGCAAAGAGATGAACAGCGCCGAGATGATCAAAATGTCCAGCTCAATAACTGGCAGCTCCAAAACGCCTCTTTTAAAGCTTAATTTTTTTTATAATCCTCACTACTTCCTAGTGGGGGTTGATTTTAAATAAGACAATTCTTAGAATCTTCCTTACCTTCAGAATCGCAGGCGAAATGCCTTTGCCTTATTATTCCGGATTAGCTCAGTGGTAGAGCAGTGGACTGTTAATCCATTGGTCGTAAGTTCGAATCTTACATCCGGAGATTCTCTATACAGATTGCAGTCAAAGTCTAGCCTGATTTTTCTACTCTTTTATAACAATTAATAACAAATAAACTGTCAGGTATTCCCGCTTCGCAGAAACTCATACAATGGAGATTGTCGTTCCCATAATGAGAAAGTTTTTGATTAACTCACCTTACGCAAAAAGGATAGGTCATGGAGTGTTTCAAAGCGTTGAAAATCAAATTGCAGAAATTGGGTTGTATTTCATTCAATACTACCCATTTTCTGGAATTCGATTTATCAACAGCTTTCAAATACTCCATGACCTATCCTTTTTGCGTAAGGTGAGTGATTAAGCTCAAAGAGTTGAGAAACTTATTTCTTGAAATATAACTCGTATTGATTATAATACCCTACATTGTGGTATGATAAAAAAAGAGAAATAATACAAACCAAGGTATTCTCTAAGAAAGTGGTAGAGCTTGTAAAAGCTCACAAACTTAAAAGTGAAGATTTTGAAGTCTTTAAACGTGTCATTGCTGAGAACCCTGAGATGGGAGATACCATTCAGGGAACAGGAGGTATAAGGAAAGCTCGATTAAAATCTGCTTCTAAGGGCAAAAGTGGTGGATTTAGAGTGTGTTATTATTTTCATGATGTTGATATGGGACGAGTGTATTTAATTACCCTCTATCCTAAAAATGAACAAGAAGACATAACAGCCGATGAAAAAAAGAATTAAAAAAAATAGCCGAAGTTCTAAAAAGGAGGTAAACAATGGGAAAATTATTCAAGGAGTTAAAACAAGGCCTTAAAGAAGCTATTGCTCACAAAAAAGGCAAGATTACTTTGAAGTCAGAATTCATTGAAATTCCAGAACCTCCCATAGAATATAGCCCAAAAAGAATTAAAAAAATAAGAAGCAAGCGAAATTATTCACAAGGCATTTTTGCCAAAGTCCTGAATGTGAGTTTAAAAACTGTGCAGGCTTGGGAATCTGGAGATAGAAACCCGAATCATGCAGCTCTTCGTCTGTTGGAAATCATTGATCAAGGAGTCTACCATCCATTGATAAGAAAAAGCATGTAGCAATGCAAAGAAGTACATTTTTTTGAATCTTGACTAACAGCTTTCAAATAGTCCATGAGCCGTCCTTTTTGCGTAAGGTGAGTTAGTAAGATCTGCTCATATTAAAGACCGTCCTTTAGGCCCATCCCCTTCACGTAGTACACTTTTGGAATGTAGAAATTCCACAGCCTCAGCTGAATCTCTCACTTTAGAAGCACTACGCCCTAGCATTTCTTCTTCAAATTCAGTTAGTACAATCTCTCTAACTCCGATTTCTCTCCATTTAGACATAGGAGTGCAGGCCGTTGAAATGTTACGGGCCAGTGCCAGTGCATCTAAGAGAGCCTGATTTGCACCTTGCCCTTTAAATGGGCTCATAGGGTGGGCTGCATCTCCAATTAAAGTAACTGCCCCAGCTTTTTTTAACAGTTCCGGCTTGAGTAATTCTCGGTCATATACGGGATAACCTGAAATTTGCGCCGGCAGGGTTGCTGATAAAATTTGAGGGATGGGCGTATGCCACTTTGCTCTACGACATGCTTCTTCTTTAAGCGCCAGAGCTCCCCGTATACTCAATGCCTTAGCTTCTTCTTCAGGCATGGGGAAACTAAATTGCCACATAATCGAGTCTGATGAGTAGGGCATCATGTACATTCGCTCATGACCATTGACGGTTTGAAATACGGTGGCTGAATCGAGCAAAGAACTCTCAACGCCCTTAAGAGCCTCTAAAGAACAAATACCCAGAATGACCACATAACCCAGGTAACGTAAAGGAGTCATATCCTCTCCAATGAACAGGCTGCGGACAATACTACGAATACCATCGGCACCTACCAACAAATCTGCCCTAGTACTTCTCATTTCTCCGTTAACTTGAAAGCTTAGCTCAACACTTTTGTCTTCACATTGTTTAAAACCAACTAAACGGTGTCCCCACTGCACGGCATTATGCACGCCCAATTGCTGAAGCAACGCTAAACGCAAGGCCTGCCGCGGGATATGCACATTTATACGCTTTGGAGACTTGTTAATGTTTAAATGCGTTCTCATTCCCCATTCAACAATTTCTTTCCCTTCTGTTGTATGCACCACATGGCGTTTAGAATGAATGCCATCTTTTAAATAGAAAAGACCCAGCCCTTTAATTGCTTTACTTGCTTGTTGCAAGGTAAGTCCGTAACCCTGAGCTCGCGCATCAAAGCTGCTATCGCGCTCATAAAGGGTAAATGGAATACCCCGATGCAAACAAGCTACAGCTAGTGCCACACCCCCTATCCCTGCACCAATAATTGCTACATGGGGATAGTTCTCTGAATCTGCTGGAGGGTAATTAGAAGCAGGAATCAGGCCAGATCCACTGCAGTTATTGCACAAATATTGAGAAATCTTAGGGCGAACCGAAAACTTTCCTTCAGCCTGATTTTTTTCAAATTCCTTCATTGCTATTTGGTAGCGGAGCTTCGATTTCTTGCGGAGCCTCAAGTTTCTTTTGCCGCGCCCACAACATTTCGGACAAATAGTCCAGTAGGCCTGTTCATTTTCCACTTTTTCAATCTTCTTTTCCAACTAAAGGTTGGAGTGATTCAGGTTTTTTAATAATACACCTTTTGCGTATTAAGGGTTCTTCGATTTTATCGATTATTTTGGCCTATTTTGGACTTTTTTGCGAGGGGCTATATATGCAGATCCACTATCCCCTTGCCCATAACCCCTCAAAAATGCTACAATTTTTCTTGAAATTTTAAAAAAATACTTGAAAAAAGGTGAAAAGTGAATCAAAGACGATCATTTGTCCACACGTTAGGCGATTCAACCCTCGACAACTATTACTGGATGCTCAGCAACTCCAAGGACGCTAATATAGAGAAAGCAAAAGCAGAATCCGTAGAAGGGCAATTGCAAAACGCCTTAGATCCCCAAGGTCAGTCGTATAAAGTCGTGAGCCATGCCTACGATGGATTTACAACCCGTAACGTACTTGAAAAGGGCGTTGTTGGTTATTGCCTTCGAATCCTTCACCATCCTCAAGGGGGCCTCACCTTCCAATTGCAAAACTACTTTTCCCACAAAAATGTTACTGCTTTTGGAGAAAGGCGGCCGTTGGATTCTTTAGAAGAGCGGGTAAAACTCAATTCTAAATCTAAACATTATGTTGTCATTAGCGTCGGAGGCAACGACTTTAGAGAGCTTCTTAGTACCCCACTTTCTCTTTTCAGAGAAATCCCAAACATCCGAGCACGCTATCTAGAGATAGTAAACAGAGTAAAGGCCCTATCACCAACCAATGTTCATCCCATCCTTATGTTCCAATATCGCCCGGGCTTTACTCCCGATCCGTATGGAATTTACACCATCCTTAAAGTGGCTGGCCTATTTTTAGCCGCAGTACAATCACTCAGTATAGGAACCATAGGCATTTCTGCGATTGCTCTCTTAGCCCATAAAATCACGCAACGCTCAGCTTTCATTTTCACTCTTATCGGAACCCTTGGTTTAATTTTAACCACGCAAGTGATGTCACTAAAAACCACAGCAGGTATTTGGAAAGGGCAACAGGCAGGGATAGCCCTCTTGGGTGATTTGATGGAACGGTTTTACAGACCTATCTTACAGCAAGCGGCAAAAGATCGTATCCCCGTCCTTGATTTACCGAATGTTTTCAATCCTCTTGATCGTGCTTTATATACATCCCAAATTGAGCCTAGCGTAACAGGCGGAAAGATGATTGCCAGAGGGCTTGCCAAGATTATAAAATCCCATGATTTTTCCGAGAAGAGCTACATCTATGACCACTTCTCACAACTTAGAAGTGAAAACACGCCTAATGAATGGAGAGTCAGATATCCTTCATGACCAAAGTCATTGTCATCATAGGTGGAGGAGCTGCGGGGTTTTTTGGAGCTATTACAAGCGCTAAAACATACCCCCATAGCCAAGTGATCCTCTTAGAAAAGACAAGATCTCTTCTTACCAAAGTCAAAGTCTCTGGCGGAGGCAGGTGCAACGTTACACACGCCTGCTTTGACCCCAAAGAATTAATAAAAAATTACCCCAGAGGCAGTAAAGAACTCTTAGGACCCTTCCATCAATTCCAGCCCCAAGACACCATTGATTGGTTTGAAGCGCGCGGCGTAACTCTCAAAACTGAAGATGATGGCCGGATGTTTCCTATCACGGACAGCTCAGAAACCATCATCAACTGCCTGCAAGAAGAGGCTAAAAAAACCGGTGTAGACATTCGATTGCAGCAATCGAATAGAAAAAATCGAAAAAAAGAGGAAGGATTTATCATTCATTTCTCCTCAGGAGAAACACTTACGTGCGACAAAATCCTTCTTGCAACTGGCAGCAGCCAAGAAGGCTACCGGCTAGCAGAGTCTCTCGGACACACCATTGTTCCTCCTGTTCCCTCCCTATTTACCTTTAATATCCCAGACTCTCCCCTCTTCCAGCTCTCAGGCATCAGTGTAGATCCTGTGCTTCTCAAAATAGAAGAAACCAACCTCAAACAGCAAGGCCCACTGCTCATTACCCATTGGGGATTTAGCGGCCCTGCCGCACTTAAGCTCTCTGCCTGGGGAGCGCGCATATTGCACAAGATGGATTACAAAGCTAACTTATCTGTCAATTGGCTCCCCAAACAAGAAAACCTCTCCGCCTATTTTATCCGTCTTAAAGCAGACACCCCCCACCACAACATCTCTCTTCTCAACCCCCCAACCATTGCTAAGCAATTATGGAAAGAACTGCTCATTAAAGCCCAGATCGACCCCCACAAAAAAATGAAAGATCTCCCTGACAAACACCTCTTGAACCTGGCAAGCTTTCTCCAAAACGACATCTATCAAATTCAAGGCAAAACCACCTACAAGCAAGAGTTTGTGATTTGCGGAGGTATTGCCCTAGACGAGGTGAACTTTAAAACCATGGAAAGCAAAAAATGCCCCGGCCTCTATTTTGCAGGTGAAATCCTCGATATCGACGGCGTCACAGGCGGCTTTAACTTCCAAAACGCCTGGACAACCAGCTGGATCGCCGGCTCTAACTAACTCAGCTTCCTATAAGGTGAGTAACCAGAATTCCTATAAAAGATAGGAATTCTGGTTGAAAAAATAATATTTTTATTAAAATCAATCGAGACCCCCTATATCGATGCGCAAACACTTCTTAACCTTTTGGCTAATTATCGCAGACCCAGAGAACACATTTTACGCATGGTAAAAAATAAAGAACTTATTCGGCTTAAAAATGGCTTTTACCTCATTGCCGATAAAATCACACAGGGAACCCATACAATTATCCCCTATGAACAAGTCGCTAATCTACTCTATGGACCTTCCTACGTAAGTCTAGAATGGGCGTTATCCTTCTATGGCATGATTCCAGAACGAGTGCATCTTGTAAGTAGCATGACGCTAGGCAGAAACAAAGAATATCATACCCCTGTAGGAGATTTCGCTTACTACAGCTTGTCACAAGATAGTTATGATATTGGAATCACTCAGAAAACCTCTTCTGACTTTGCAAGTGGATTCTTGATGGCAACCCCTGAAAAAGCATTGGCAGACATAAAGAATTAAAGGAAGAGATTGGTATGACTTGATCTGGTATATGCAAAATAATATTCCCGTATATCTACCTCATTTAGAGGAAAGAATGCGGCAAACAAAGCATTTACAAACTGGTGAGAAGTTTGAAAAAAAGAATTGCTCGAGCAATTTTACAGAGCACCTAGAAACAAAATCATAAAAGGCGGTTGGAAAACTCAAAAAATAATCAAATTTTTATGTCAACGCAAAATAGAAATGTCCGCTTTTCTCCAATTTAGAAATGTCCTCTTTGGATGTTCTGATCTTCATTGGACTTGTCCGTTTTTTATCTAAAATACCCATTTTCAAAAGCTCTTCTCTTATCTCCACGGGTGACTCCTTGAAGGTTTTTGAGGTTTTTTGTTTATCCAATTAAGTGCTAAATCTATTTCTTTGGACATCACAATTTTCCCTTGCGGTTCTTCCCCATATATCTTGTATTTTAACTCCTTGCCCTTATACAGCACTCTTACCCGTCCATTGAGATCTTCTAGAAGCATGACTTTTGCTTTCCTTAGAGTGTATGATGATCTTTCACTATCGATCTGATAAAGACTGTTTTTGTATTGGAAGCTTAAGTTTTTAGAGAGACATCGGATTTCCTGGTAACTGAAAATCTCTTCTAAGTTCTCTTCTGGTTTTAAAGCTCGATGAGCATCTTCTGCGTTTCTAGGAGCTACGGCAAATTTTTTGTTATACTTCTCTATGAACTCGGGAATCCATTCATTTGCCTTTTCAATAGTTGAAATATTTTTTTCTCTCATCTCCTTGACTAAACGATCTTGCAATGTTTGATTGGCTTTTTCAACTCTTCCTTTTGCCTGGGGTGTATTGGCACAAATGAGCTTGATATCGAGTTTTTTTAGGACTCTTCCAAACTCTGTCACTCCATTACCAGATACAGCTTCTTTGTGGTTGACTCTAAAAACTCCATATTTATCGCTGTAGAAAGCAAGTGGTTTTCCACATCTCTTTAGATACCTTTTTGTCGCTTTAAAATAAGATTCTGTTGTTTCACCAAGAGAAAAAAACAGCTCGACAAGTCTACTAGTTGCATCATCAATGTATACTAAAAGGGTACACCTGGGTCCTCTATTTTCAAACCAGTCATGGGGAGATCCGTCTATTTGTACAAGATCTCCATACTGACTCCTTCTTGGTCTCATCGGGTGGATAACTGCCTTTTTAGCTTTTTTAGGAGACCAAATATTTTCTTCTATCATCCATTTCCTAAGCGTCTCTATAGACAATGTAAGCTTATGTTTTTCCTCTAACTTTTCTTGAGCTAACGTAGGGCCATAATCTGCATAATGAGCGGAAATCAGCTTTAGGACTTGTGATCTAAAAGCTTCTGTTAACCTGCGATTACTAGGCTGCCCTCTCTTTTTGGAAACTAAGCCAGCTTCTCCATGCAGTTCGTAAGCTTGTTTTAAACGTCTAACTTGTCTGGCTGTTATCCCCAGACGTTGTCCCACTTCTATCTGGGAAAAGCTTTTTCTTTTTAAATTGCGCATCATTTCAACTCTTTCTAATTCTCTTCTGCTCATAGTTATCAACTCCTTCACTCTCACCTCCTTTCAAAAACAAATTTGAATGAGGTCAGTATCTTCAAAAGAGGACATTTCTATTTAGCAGAAAGAGGACATTATCATTTTGGGCTAACAAATAATCAAATTTTTATATGAAAAAATCCTAAAGACAATTAAAGTGTTAATTTTACATCTCACCTTAGAGGCAGTTGCGAAAAGGAAGGTGAGTTTATAACCTCAAAAAACAGGATTTCGTATGAATTGTAAAATCTTATCATTGATTTTTGGCTCCTTCTGCTTATCTTGTTCAGCGCTTACTGCGGCAACTAAAACAAAAGAGCCTGCTAAACCTGCACCCTTATCCTATCTTCCCGTAAGTAATAACCACCCCTTCATCTCTCTTGAATATCTCTGATTGGTCCGTAAAGCAAGAAGGGAATAACTACGCGTCAACGGGAACCGCAATTACAGTCCCAGGCACTGTTGACCCGAACACCGGGCTTACACCTCTAGAAATAACTAACACAGGTCAAGCTTATCCTCTTTCAGCAAACCCAAAATCAGGTTTCCGCGTAGCAATAGGGTTAAATTTAGCATATGAAGCATGGGAACTTTATACGGATTATACTCATATTGGAGGAACTCAAAAAAGCTCTGTTTCTTCCGACTCCTTAAATACAGGCATTCTACCCCTATTTGCTTACACATCCAACAATGGAATCTTAGCGTCTACGACAGCCTTTGCTTCTTCGGGTGGTACAGGTTTTGTCTCTTCTGCAAAAGCATCTTGGGAATTTCGTTATAATAATATGAACCTCGAACTTGGTAAAACTATCCCCCTTACCCGTCACACGATGCTGCATCCCCACTTTGGGCTTCAAGGATCTTGGCAATCACAAAATCTAAAGGTACAGTATAACGTAAGCTCTACAACAAATGATGCACTATCAATAGGATCAAATCGCGTTCATTTTAAACAAACATTTTGGGGAGTTGGGCCTAGAATAGGACTAAACAGCTACTGGGAATGTTGTTCACATTTAGGACTTTTTGGAGACTCTGCGGTTGCCCTTCTTTGGAGTAAATTTAATGCGCGGTCTAGATCCTACGACACAAATGTGGCAAACCATTATACCGATCGATTAATTGCAAATCAGCGTTATCGCCCAAACACCTTAAGCCCAATGGCTGAAGTGCGTCTTGGGGCTTTCTTTAATTGGCTTTTTGCTAACCTTTATCGTTTACAAATTCAACTTTCTTGGGAAGCTCAGGTTTGGTTTTCTCAAAACCAACACAGCTCCTCTATTCCTGACGATAATTTAATATTGCAAGGATTAAATGCTGGATTCCGCTTTGACTTTTAGGAGATTTTATAAATGTCTATTAAACTTAAATTAGCAGCTATTTTTCTATCTTGTACCTCTTTCTGCTTTGGATTTAACTTAACCCCTTCGATCCCCGTGCAAGTTTCTCCTGGAGGAAGTGCTGATAGCAATAATGGAACTCCCATTGCAACAACGAACCTTTCTCAAAAAATAATGATGACTTGGATTGACTCTAACGAAGGAGCTGTAGCTTCTTTCTCATCAGACAAAGGACAAACATGGAGTACTGGACAACTTCTTTTTGGACAATATGCATCTTGCCCGATTGGATCGACTCCCTCTTCTTCTCAGGGATTTTTAATCCCATGGTTTGGGTATGAAGATGGTTTTCCTCACACCACGTTTTACAATACCATTTTAGAAAAATGGGGGACTGCTGAGACTCCAATCAGCACCATTGATCCCAACGTTCAAAGCTATAGTTCAATTATTTTTGTTAATAAAACACCTGGAGGGTTCGTAGCCGCACTTTTGGATGATTCTTTAAATGGCTATGTAAACATTTCTTCCGATGGAACCTCTTGGCTTTCTCCTTCTGTCAAAATTTTCGATTCAAGCTTTAATGGCGCTGTTTCTTCAATTTCAGCATGCGGAAATAACACTCTCTACCTAGCAACCTGGATAGATAATTCAAATGGTGAACTCTATATCTCAACTTCTCAAGATAAAGGTCTCAGCTGGAGTTTTCCTACCTCTATTCTTTCTTTAGGGGGAGCAGCTCCCGCATCCGCATCTTCCTTTTGCTGTGCTAATAACTCTGGATTTTTAATTTCTTACCTTGACCTCGCTGGCAATGTGAAAACCATCTCCTCATCTGATGGAATCCATTGGAATTCTCCGGTCGTAGTGGTTCCCTATACTTCTAATGCCACATGCGGAAATGCTGTGTATCCTATCAGTGGAAATGACTATGGGTTTGTTTTAACTTGGTTTGATGGAGCTTCTGCTGGATGGGCTCGCTTTACAGGTGATAATGGGGCTACCTGGGAGGATCCTGTAAAAATTGTAGAAGATGGTGGCCTTCCCTCCTCTTTTTACTACTATGGAATATCTTCTTCCGTCTACCAAAATTTGTGCATGTTTGGATGGACAAATAACGATGGCCAGGTATGGATCTCAACCTCTCCATTTCCCTATGTTTTTAACTTGAATAAAAAAAACTCTGGACTTATGACCCCAAATATTTTGACAAAGCCCGGAAAGCCCTTTAACCGTTGACCGAAAAATTTTTCTATCACTTTGTTTTGCAACTGCCTCATAACTCAAAAAAATGTTTTCTATTTTATAACCCTAAGTTATAATCGGCACTTCACAGGAGATCGTTTATGCAAAAGAAATTAGGCTACATACTGATTGCCGCTTTATCACTCTCTTCTCTTAATGCTGAAGAAAAAAACAACCCTCTAATTGAATTTGCTAAACGCCCTGTATGGGAGGAAACAAGTTCCATTCCTCAAGGTTTGAAAGTTGGCTCCGCTTCCTGCCACTTTCAAGAGAATGGAGCGAAAGAACACCCTAATACAAATTGGGGACAAGATTATATATCTAAAAACATCCTCCCCGCACACGTCCCAGACATTTGGAACCATCCTGAGCGTGTCATCGATAAGCTAAGTGAACTTGGCATGGATTCCTTCCGTTTCTCTGTTGCTCGAGACAAAATCGAACCAAAACCTGGAGAGTTTGACCAAAGTGCCATAGAACACTATGTGAACTTCGTTCTCTTGCTAAAAAAGAATAACATTGAACCGATGGTAACTTTAAGCCATTTTGCAGAACCCACTTACTTCAGCTGGGAAAATGCAGAGGACATCGAAGGATTTGTTAAGTTCGCAGAAACCATCGCTGCCCCCCTCTACGATGCGGGAGTGCGCCAAATTGTAACAATCAATGAGCCTACCGTTTTTGCTTTTCAAGGCTTTATTCGAGGAGCATTTCCCCTTACCACACCAATGACTTTGAAGGAGCAGCTCACGTCCTAGAAAATATGATCCGTGCCCATACAAAAGTATACACAGCTCTCAAACAACTCCACAGTGATTTTCAAATCGGTCTTGCACAAGACCCTATGCGCTTTCGCAACTATCATAAATATAATCCCCTACTCACAGGTATTGAAAAAGTCATCTGCTACTATTTAACCAGATTTAATCACACCGCTTTTTTAGAACTCCTTCAAACAGGAAAGTTTTCACTCAATGTCCCCTTTTATGTTAACTATAGCTTTGAACTAGAATCCCCCCCACCCCTTGATTTTATTGGACTACAATACTACAGTGACCCTCTTCTTAAACTCTCTTTGTTGAAAGGGGGAGAATCCGTTACTCGGGTAGAAGGAGAAAAGGTCACCTCCCGTGGATACCGCGCATACCCACAAGGTCTTGCCTCCGCATTGGAAGAATTTAGTCACCTAAAGACCCCTGATGGATCCCCCATACCCATCGATCTCACCGAAATTGGTATTGACACAGGCATCAATCACGACGAAAGAGATCTCGAAAGAATCCAGTATTTTGGACGTATCTTCCAAGTGATTGAGAAAGCAAGGGCTGCCGGCATCCCTGTTAGGTCTATATGCTTTTGGAGCGCAACAGGTGACAGCTTAGAGTGGGAAGTCGTTTTTAATTCCCGCTTTGGCCTGTACAGCTTCGATGAAACTACAGGTGAGAGCAAACTCCGCCCTGCAGGAGCTTGGTTGCAACAACTGTTAAAAGCACGGAATGCCACTTTCGATTAGATCTTTTGTCAGCTAGCTTACTTTTTTTAAAAATAGTCTTGCATGAATTTTGGAAAGCGCTTACATAGTTATTAGAAGAAGAGAGATCAATGTATTGTTCTTTTCTCAAACATCTAGAAAGGGATTATTTATGGCAAAAAAGAAAAAAGTAGCAAAGAAAAGAAAAGCCGGCAACTCTGGCTTAACTAAACTCATGTACGATTTGTCTCCTGAGCTAGCAGCTATTGTAGGGACAAAAAAATCTACACGTCCACAAGTTGTCAAAAAATTATGGGTCTACATCAAAGCCCACAAATGTCAGGACAGCAAAAACAGACGCCTTATCAACCCTGATAAGAAGCTCTCAGAAGTCCTAGGGAAAAAATCGGTTGATATGCTCAAAATGGCCGGATTACTTTCTAAACATATCAAGAAATAACCTCTGGATCTAAAGAAGCAGACAGGCTACCGCAACCTGTCTGCTATTTTTTATGCAACAATATCCACCAGTTCGTGCTTAGGGTTTTGCTTCATGCAATACTGCTTATCCCACTGACTTGTAAAAAGTCCCATCAGCCTGTTTTGCCGATCATGAACCATCAGAGAGCTTGTTGACTTAGAAAAAGTCTTCGGATCCCCTAAAATCCAAGCGCTACATTGATAAGGAAGAATTGAAAGGCTTGTCTCCACCCCATACTCATCTCTTAGACGGTATTGCATCACCTCAAATTGGAGCTGCCCGACAACCGCAAAGATAGATTCCCCTTCGCTCCCATAGGGCCTTAACATTTGAATGGCTCCTTCTGAAGCAAGCTGCAGAACACCCTTATCAAATGCTTTTCTTTTACCCACATCTTTTGGGTAAAGCTTAGCAAAGAGCTCCGGTTGAAATTGAGGAAGAGGTTTAAAATTAAATCCCCCCACTACAGAAATTGTATCTCCTATTGCAAAAAGAGAAGGGTTGATCACCCCAATGATATCTCCTGGATAGGCAAAATCAAGCGTTGTTCTCTCACCCGCTAACATACTGTGAGGACGAGAAAGACGGATCTCTTTTCCCAGGCGATGATTTTTTACAGTCAGATCCCGCTCAAATCTCCCTGAGCAAATCCGAATAAAAGCCATACTGTCACGGTGCCTTCTATCCATGTTTGCCTGTAACTTAAACACGTACCCAGAAAAAGGCGTTTTTACAGGATCTATCTCGACCTCTGTTCCATCCAAGCGATTCGCGAGTCTCGCGTGAGGACAAGGAGCTAAGTGAACGAATGCATCAAAAAAGGCTCCACCCCAAAATTTGTCAAAGCAGAAGCAAAAAAGACCGGTGTCACCTCTCCCGCTAAAAATGCCTCTTCAGAAAACGCATTCCCTGCCATTTCAAGAAGCCCCAGCTCCTCTAAAAAAAGCGCACACTCCTTCTCCCCAACCTATCTTTAACCTCTTGGCTATCCCGCGCGTAGCGCATCTCTGCAGCTTTCTGAGCGCCTCCATGCGATGTCTTTGTAAAAAAGATCCACTCCTGCGCTGCTCTGTCAAAGACCCCCTGAAAATCCCTACCAGTCCCAATAGGCCAGTTCATCGCATACGACTGAATTCCCAGCACATTCTCCACCTCATTCATAAGATCAAGAGGCTCTCTTCCTGGCATGTCCATCTTATTGATAAATGTTAACACAGGAATTTTTCTAAGCCTGCACACCTCGAAAAGTTTCCGGGTTTGCCTTTCTACCCCTTTCGATGCATCAATCACCATGATTGCGCAGTCAGCTGCCGTCAAAGTCCTATATGTATCTTCTGAAAAATCTTCATGCCCTGGCGTATCAAGAACATTGATGATAGTCCCCTTGTAAGTAAACTGCATAGCAGACGAAGTAATCGAAATCCCCCGCTCTTGCTCCATCGCCATCCAGTCAGAAGCAGCCGTTTTCCTTCCCTTACGCCCCTTTACAATCCCAGCTGTTAATAACATCCCTGAATACAACAACAACTTCTCAGTTAGTGTCGTCTTCCCCGCATCAGGATGGCTAATGATTGCAAACGTCCGCCTCTTTTCTATCTCTTCACGCAAATCTGTCTCTTTATTCATAGGGTCTGTCCAAAAATAGGTTGGGCATCTAGACCGTGTCAAACCTTCGAAGCTTTCACATGATTTAGAGGTCCAACTTATTTTTGGACAAGCCCATAGAGACTCATTATACACATTACTACAAAACATACCATACCCCATTCACGGCTAAAAAAATCAATTCCATTGCGTAAAACGGACATAAATTTCTATGAGACAGCCATAATTAAGAAGATTTTTATGAAAAATTTGGTTTAACGATATATACAAAACACCGTCTTCTCCGTTAGCAATAATTACAGTTTACCTGCCTGGGAGCTCCAGCGGAGTGAGTTGCAGGACTCTTTTCCGCAGTCTATTTTAAAGTTGATTCTTGAAAGAGCTTCCTATAAACTCTTGGTAGATTTTTAATAGCTGAGTTGAGAAGAGAAATATGGCCACGGGAGTATCGCCTCTAAATTCGCCAGCCGAATTGTGGCAAGCAGATTACAAACCTATCGTAGTAGAGACCCATTTATACAGAAAATGGCATCTCCCCGAAGATACAAGGACTGCTATCCAAGTCCTGGAACTACTTCCTAATACGCAACTGCCCCACTTGCCAGAGGGGCATCTTTGGTTTAAAAATCAAAATGATCTATACATCCTTAGGCACGAATGTGCTTCACCATCACCTTTTAGAATTTATATTTTTGGTCCAGATCAGAAGGAACGTATTCAATACATTGTAACTCAGCAAATCTCTAGCCAAGAAGTTCGCACGCACGTGTTTGCAATGGCGCGAATAGAGGGATTTCCTGCAAAAGCAAGGAAAGAAGTTGTCTCTTTTAAAAAAGGACCCAAACCGTATTGGGCAGGGCATGGAATCGATCATCACGATACCTTGGGTTCTCCCAATGACCCGGATAGTTCTACGGTCTTTATTAAAAACTTCCAACCAGAGCCACCGGTGTGTTGGGCAAGAACTTTGCGCGCGCACATTATGAAAAACACGCAATCAATAGACGGCGCCTATGGAGAGCTATCCCTCCATGGATTTTCTCCTGAAATAATTGATGCAAGTGTTCCTATTCCAGAAGCTGTGTTTGTAGAGACTTTTTTCTACGGAGGGAAGGCAAACACTGCTTACTATGTGCCCAAAAATCATGAATGTCATCTGTGGGCAAAAAACGGAGAAAGGCATTTTGCAGACAAAGCCATTCGAAAACTTGAGGAAAAAATTGGATTCTCTCCGCTATTTCTGGAAAATGGGCATTTTCCTCCTCAAATAAAAATAGAGGAGCCTTTGGACCCAAAGACTCTAAATGTGAAAGAGGCTTATCGCCTTGTACAAGCTGCAGAGACAGAATATGATGGTGCGCAATACAAGTTAGAATATGTGCTTTACGGGGTATTCAACCAGGCTTCTTCGGATACTTTGAGATTTTGGCTTGATCGCGTATTAGCTACAGCTCTGAAGCTTGATAAACTTTACCAATCTACAAAACCCCCATTTTCACTTTCATTATTAGATACTTTTGAAAACCCTTTGCCAGATAAATATCAAAACCTTAACGCCAATATAGAAGAATTGCGAAAACTTGCTAACCGCGTCACGCTAGCCTGTTCCCCCTTGCTCCCTTCTCTTCCACCAAAAGCAAGCGAAAGCTTTGCAAGATCTCAAACTGCCATGCCAGCTCTTTCAACAGCAGTTAAAAAGCCTCCCGCATTAGCAGCAGCGGAAAGCGGGGTATCAGCCGTAGGCCAATTAAATATGCCACGCCTTAGACTAATATGCCGCATTAAACCTCGTCCTTTGAGCCCTACATTTCCTTTGGTGGATTCAGCTCCTACAGTAGTTAT
This sequence comes from Rhabdochlamydiaceae bacterium, assembly GCA_047459655.1. GTDB lineage: Bacteria > Chlamydiota > Chlamydiia > Chlamydiales > Rhabdochlamydiaceae > CANJJB01. The sequence goes on along the minus strand of JAJREF010000001.1, from coordinate 50,433 downwards.
ATGCCATTGCGACCTACACCATCCAACCCAAGTTGCAGAATTTATCGAAAAGGTAAAGGACGCTTTAAAAAAACGCTCTCCTTTGATTCTAAAAAAAGTTAGAACAGCTTTTGCAAACGAAATTTTTCCAAAAATTGATGAGGAAGTAAAGCGTTTAAAGCTTTTTATGTACCGACCAGTACAAAGCGTTGAAATCAGCAATGAGAAATGGAGGAATAAAGTTACCGAACTCACTAAAAAGTATTTTGATGAAAACGTAGAAATCACGGTAGTAAAGAAACCCTAAGATGACCACAAATAAAAAGCCAAGAGAGCTTTCACATGATCTAAAGGCTCAACTTATTTTTGGACAAGCCCACGTAGGCTTATTATACACATTACTACTAAACTTACCATACCCCATTCAGGGCTAAAAAAATCAATTCCATTGTTTAAAAGCCCCACACTCTACTATGATATATACAAATTTAAGGAGATTTTTATGAAAAAGTTTGGTTTAACCATTGGTTCACTCTCAGCCATTATCCTACTCTTTTCTGGGTGCGCAAGCTATAACGCAGCTCCTATACCACCTATGCTGACCAATATGACATCAACCTCTACCCAAGAAGTCACCATCATCGCTAAAAAGTTTAATGCACAAGATTGCAAAAAATTCCTAGATAGAGACGTTATCCGTAAAGGCTATCAACCCATTCAACTCTTTATCCAAAATAACACAGACAAAAATTACTTCTTCTCACTCGATCAAGTAGGTCTTACCCACGCAAACCCATCGGATGTCGCAACCCAAGTTCATACATCCACCGTAGGAAGAGCCGTTGGGTACGGAGTAGGAGGATTGCTTATATGGCCTCTCTTCATTCCAGCTGTCGTAGATGGAATCAAATCATCTGAAGCCAATGAATCTCTAGATAAAGATTTTCTAGATAAAGCAGCCTCAGACCAGATGATTTCTGCGCATTCCTATTTCAACAAAATTATCTTTGTGCCCGCTAACAGCTGCCCTAACACATTTAGTTTGACCCTTGTAGATGCAGCCTCTAGTAAGGCAGAAGCCTTTGTTATTTCCTTAGATGGCAGCAAGTTGAATACACTAGCCTCTGCACAGCACCCCTGAAGTTACTAACAACCAAAATATTGCAATATTAAAATAACATAATAATTAATTGTTTTTAAACCCTTATTAAGGTATAATTCATACTTTAATAAAGGATAATAAAAACCATGAATGCAATTGGAACCCAAGTCTTATCATCCCTATGGAATAATGCTTTCCCCCTCAGCCTTTTGGGTGGAGCTGCCGCAGGAGCTAAAATAGGCCTCAATCTCTGTACCATCTGGGCTCCAATTCCCACTGCCAAAGCCTCTTCTTTCTGTTTATTTTATATCATGCCCCAATGCGCACTGATCGGCCTATCTCTTGTCTTCATCACCTATGTGTATGGCATTGAGTCCCTTTCAGGAATAGCCACCTATCCTGAAGAGCAAGCAGAATCAGCCCCCACCTATATTGAAGACACCCCAGGAGATGGTGACTGCTTACTCCATGCTGCTTTAAAACACATCCAGACTAACCGCAAGTTCTATGATCCCCAGGCTGCATTTAAACTCAGAACAACTATCGCTAACGCCGCACTAATAACCGCAGATCAACTAGAGCAACAGGCCATTATACACGACATCGCACATGCAAGAGAAATCGCTACCCAAGCCAATGAAACAAACGCATTACCTTTTAGCCATCTCTTCACACCCAATATGAACAATGTATTCATCGGAGATCCCCCCACAATTGCTTGGAACCCAGTCATAGGGCAAGCCTACAAAGATTATCTCTTAACACCTACTCCAAAAGCCTACTTAGACCAATACGCCATCCGCTACCTCAACAAACATCTCTTCCGCAACCGCTTACTCATTGTACAACCAAACCAGCAAGGCCGCTATATCAACAAAGACGCTGCTGGCTTTAATATTCAAGATTTAACCGAACAAGAACGATCTACTTTACCCATACTCCTGAAAGTAAACGAGCACTATCAATACATCGATAGCTCAGACCCCACATTCTGGGATGCCTACACCCCCACGTCTTAAATTATCAGTTGATTCAAAATCAATAATTCTTTTACCCTTCCCTATTATAGGCCCCTTACAGATGAGAAACATACCTAAATGGAGGGTTCATGATGAAAATTGCAGGAAAACTGTGTTTTATTTTTCTCCTTGGATTCACCGGAGCAGCCTTACAAGCAGCAGAAGAGACTCCTATCCAACAAATGAGAAACATGATGAAAAACATCCTCGTGGATAACCAGCTCTTTAGAGATGATCCCTCACACGATGAAGAGTTTTTTAAAAGACAATCTCAAACTCAGCATCCACGCACAACGCTTGTTGCTTGCTCAGATTCTCGCGTCCACACTTCCAGTTTTGACCTTCATCCTTTGAGAGATGTTTTCTTTGTTCGCAACATAGGAAATCAGCTAGAGACCTGCCAAGGGTCTATCGATTACGGCATTAAGCATTTGCACACACCCTTGCTTCTAGTTTTAGCACACTCAAATTGTGGGGCTGTTATAGCTGTTACTAAAGGAACACAAGAATTGGAAGAGTCAATCCGAAGAGAACTTGCCCCCATGCACGTCATACACCAAACTCCCAACCCCACTGATCAACAAATCGCAGAAAACGTTCTCTCTAATCTACATGACCAAGTGAACAAAGCCTATACAATCTATCAAGATCTTGTAACCGCTGGAAAGCTTTGGATCGTAGGAGCTCTCATGATTTTACCCCCAAAAGGAAAAGGGCAAATCACGATTGTGCAGGTAAATAACCAAACAGACGAAACTTCCCTCTCTGAATTTCTAGAAGACGTCCAAACACACGGCATCTACTGCGATGACCCAGGCCGAGAGCTAACAAAAGCCAAACAACAATCGGGGTACTAGCTTATACACAGTTTGTGAGAGTTTGCTCAGCCCAAGAAGCATCTTAGGTCCTAAAATAAAATTATATTTTCCTGCAACATGAGAGAATTGTAAAACTAAGAACGATAGAGCAACAGAGACAACGGGGACCTTAGGAAGCAGAAAGTCTCGCTTCCGCATTTACAATCTCTAAAGCCTCTTCGTATGTCTCTTCATGGATGGATTTGATGGTATGTTTTTCAGGGTAGTCAATGTAGTAAACTAATTTTCCTTGTCGGACTGCTCCAACTTCAATTTTATTTGTAGATACTGTTGAACCATCTGGATTATAAAAGTAGATCGCAATTTCCACATTTTCAACTGTAAAGGGATAGGTATGAAGATAAGGTCTTATTTCTTTACTACTATTAATTGCCAGTAGATATTCTTGAGTGGCATCAACTAACAATTGTCTTGCAGTGCCAATATCTACGACCTCATAGAACTGAAAGCTCATATGCATGGCTTGGATATCATGCATCATCTTCCCACCTATCCCTATGAGGTAGAGTTTTTTTTGCTCTTCCAATTTTTTGGCAGTCTTTTCAGTAATTCTGTCTGCTATTTTTTCATAATTTGGTCCTGAATACCAAAAAGAAGAACAACTAAAAAAAAAGGAAGTGAAAGCTAACACTATCCAAAGATATTTCATTTTTTCCATCCATAATTATTTATATGATTTTGAACTTGGTCCTTCAATATCGGATGAAAAGTAGGACTTAAAAATTCATGATCCCATAACTTCGCATTCGGATGAGGATCTAGAACATGCAACTCGCTTCCATACTTTATCCTGCCAAAAATATCAAGGTGAGTGACAAAGTCTCGTCGACTAATATAATTGTCCGCTGCATAACACAATTTTTTTGGAATAATAACTGAGGGGGCAATCGCTAACACAATAATACGTTGTCGAACTGATTCTGAAGATGATTCTAATGCATTCTGTACATGAGTAGCAGCTCCACTGTGACAGATTTGAAGAAACTTGGCCTCGGGTGGATAAGTAGCAACGAAATCACCCCATTGTTTTTGTAATAATCGGGAAGGTGGGGAGCAAAAGCCAAGCTTTCCTAGCCCGCATTCTAAAATATCAATGAAAGTAGAATTTGTACTGTTATAGATAGAGTGGACTTTGGTACCTTGTGCATATTTACCTACTTGGGCTGTACTTATTAAAGCCTGTTCTTTCTCATTATTAATTCCATTCATAAATCCGATTGCACCATTAGACAAGTCAAATGAGCCCATTTCAAATGCATGTGAACCTGTAAAGCCCTTATTCGTGCAAATAGAGGCAAGCGAATTGGCACTATGGATCATTTGACTGAAGCTAGAAGGAATTTTGAAATTCGCACTATTGAGGGAGCTACTTTCTTCTATCTTCCCATCCTCAATTGCTGGGTGTGGAGCTATCTGTTCGGTTGGACTGATAAGAGAAAGCGTTGGGCCGCTCATGGGAAGCGTAAATAGCCCATAATGATCGAAGTTGGTTAAGGGGTTGTTTGCAACAAAAGAATAGAGGTTGCACTCGTCTAAAAAGCCTGCAGGATCAGGTGTTAGCCACCTCCCATATTTGGGGTTGTAAAATCTTTTGCCAAAAAACACTAATCCTTCATTGGAGGAAAATAACCGCTTAGAAGCATAGATCCAGGGGTTAAGGGTTTGTTGTATCCCTTCACCAAAAGCACTATGATGATAGGTTTCTATTGGATGGCCTTCAAGATCAAAAAGCGCAATCACATTGCCAAAAAGATCGTGAAGAGGGATATAGGGTTTGTGGTTAAATTCTAGAAGAACGGCTGCGCCTCGTTCCGAAGGAGATGTCGGATTTAAGACTCTGAGCTCTAGGAGGTTTCCTGAGGCATCTGTAGTGCCAATTTCTTTAAATCCATCATAGATAAAAAATATGGGGTTATTGTTAGTGGTTTTTGCAAGGAGTCGCCCTTGATAGTCATACATGAACTGAACAGTTTCTTGAGGGTTTTGAATAGAAGTGAGCCTGTCTAAGGCATCGTAGATGTAGCGTGTCTCACCATCTTTAGAAGGATTACCATTTAGGTCGGTGACCTGATGAGAGGAGAGCTCATTCAGGTCGTTATACTGAAACTCTTCGTGGTTTTTATAAATTCTATTGCCATGAGAATCATACTTATATTCATACCCTTCTTCTTGCGTGAGGCGATAAAGATCATCATAACCGTATGTTTTCAAATGATTGTTAGTAATGAGTTCAGACAAATTACCGACGGGATCAAATGTAGCCTCTTGCTTATTGAAAGAGGAGCTTTGAGCTTGCTTGCGTCTATTAAGGTCATAGGAAATTTTCATAGATCCTAGTGACCCCATGAATGTTTGCTCTAACAAGTGTCCGCTGAGGTCATAATGAGTAAAATCGTGATTTTTTTGATTACGAATGACCTTTCTTAAGAAAATAGGGTCGTAGTCAAAAAACACCTCTGACTGATCTGGCAAAGTGAGTCTTTTTTTTCTACCTTGCTCATCGTAATCTGAGATTAAAGAAAGGCCGCTTGCAAGTCGCTCTTTTATAATTCTTCCTTGAGGATCAAGACATCTTATTGTTTTTGTTCCATCTAACTCATTTTTCTCTTCTATGAGCTGTCCGATTTTATTGTAGCTGAAGGTATATTTTATAGAAAAATCGGAAGAGCTCATCTCTTTCAGGAGACCAATTGGGTCATAGGAGTTTGTAATAAGGGTCCCATCGGGCTTGCATTTCTGCAACAAATGCCCTGTTTTTGTGTAGGTATAATGGGTCGCTTTAGAATCTCCTTCCAGAAGTGTTGCTGGGTGATCCATCGGATCGTACTTCCATGCTGTTTTGTGGAGTTGGTTTTTCAGGTGAAAGGCTAGATTGCCGTTTTCATCATAGAAAAACTCTTCTGAGTCTAAAATTTTGCCAGCTTTTCTTTTTTCAACGGAGGATATTTGCCCATAGGCGTCATAGATAGTAATTGCCTCAAGCCCGAGAGGATCTACCACAATCGTTCTTAAAACCGTCTGTTTTTGAGTATTTTGATGCTCTTCATCATATCGCGTGGTTGTAGTATAACCAAGAGCATCTTTGTATTCGATTAAACGGTTAAAGCTATCGTATTTGAAGTGCTCATAAGCCTCTTTCCCATCGATGTAGCTTACTACAGAGGATTTATTCCCAGCTTCATCGTAGGCATAACTGATCTGTTTATAAACATTTTGATCTGTATCTTCATGCCGCTCTTCAATCACCCTATCTAAAAAATCATAGCTGATAATGTGGCAAGCAGAGCCTTTTTTTGTACAGTAAACGCGACCCAGATCATCATAGAAGTATTCTGTAATTTCTCCAGCTAACTCTTCTTGTATTTTCCTCCCTGCACCATCATAGGTATAACTAGTAAGACTATCTTCAGCATTTTTAATAGAAAGAAGATTAAATGCGCTATAGGTATAGGTGGTCACATTTCCTAAGGCATCAGTTTCAGAGGTCATTCTTCCGAGAAAATCATAGGTGTAGGTAGTATTTGAGCCTTCTTGATTAGTATAAGAAGCAAGTGTTCCATCAAGATTATAGATAAAATGCTCATGCCCCTCATCTGGATATTCCGTAGAGATCACTTGATTCCTAGCATTAAACCTTCGATAAGTTTCATATCCTCTGGGATTAACACTGCGGCTCTCTCTTCCAAGAGAGTCGTAGTTATGCTGCTCAACTGGAAAGAGAGCAGAACCATTCGGGCTTATAATAGAAGGTCTACGGATTTTTACAATTTGGCAAAAAGCGTCAGGATCAAACCGTGTCTCATTCCCATAGGAGTCTTGCGTCGCTATCCGGTTATGCCTTCCATCATACCTGTGAGTGGTGATGTGTTTAACACCATCTATCCCCACTTCAGACATTCTTGTTAAACGATTGGAAAAATCGTATTCTTTATGATTTTCTTTTTTGTTGCTAAATTCTTTATGAAGGGTCTGGTTGCCCACCGAATCATAAGCGTAAAAAGCCGTCTGACCAAGAGGATTTGTTTCTTCTAGAATCCTCCCAGCTAAGTCATACTTTGCAGTTAAACTATAACAATAAATATCTTGAGCATCGTAGATGTCTTGCTTTGCAAGATATCCCCCTGTTGTATAGGTAAGAAGCGTTTTTTTTAAGAGTTTTTCTGTTGATCCATCCCAGTATTTTTCAGTAATAGCACGAGGCATACCTTGGTAAGTCTGTCCATCGGGAATAAGATCTAGTTCTTTGATGAGACGAGTTCTAACATCAAAAAGATTGCATCTATCAGAGGAAGTTCCATCATCGATGATCTCTTTTACAAGCAAACCATCCCCGTTGTACTCATAAAAATGGCGGATTTTAATCGCATGATGATCACAGATAAATTGTGAGGTTAAAAGAGAAGAACCTGAGAGATAGTTGTTGAGAGTAACCTTCCCATTTTGTTCCTCTTCTCTAAGCAAGAGGTTAAGTCCATCTTGGGAGTATGATCTTTTAATGATGTACGTTTCAACGCCGTTATCTTGAGGGATTCCCTCTCTTGATACACAAAGGGCAACACCCGATCGTCCTGATATGTTTCCGTAAAGCCTTTCTTCTATGACATTACCACGATTGTCATAGAGAAACTTTTTAGAAAAAAGAGGGGTATTTTGATGATCTAGAAAGGTATGACAGAGAAGATTGGTTGCTAGAGAACCGCCTTCTCCCCAAACATACTTTTCACTATGATGTAGCTGATCTCTCTCTCCATAGCGCAGAATATGTTCCATCCGAAAATTAGGAGAGTAGCGATACTCTGTGAGAGTCTGATCAATCTCCCGCATATAAGTAACTCGGCTATCTGTGTTATAAGTAAAGGTATGTGTCACATGAGAGGTGTGATCATGTCCTACAGGAGCACTTAGTGTTTTAACTCGTAACCATTTAGGGTCATTTGTCTTTATTTTAAGATCTTGCCCACCCACATGATGGCGGCCTTCCCAGTAGTAATCAACATTATAGTGCCTGTTACAAGAAATATTTCTATGACCTAGAAGGTATCCCCATGTACCAGTCCCATCTTTGACTTTGTGATAACTGATAAATTCTTTAGGATAAGCAGGTGTATTAGCACTCACTAATAGAGGAAAGTCTGATAGTATTTCAAAGCGATAGTTAAGCACCCTCCCATCACTTGTGTGAATGTCATAGTTAGGATTTTTGCCTGGCTTATCTGCATGGTATACGATATTTGCCGAAGCAAAGGTTTTAGTATTACTTGCGTTGGCTACCCGAACAACATTCAGTCGGTTGTGTTGATCATGTCCATAACAGATAAGACTTCTGTTAGGCATCTTTTCCCATTGAAGAAGGTAGGTCTCCCCTAAAGTTTTCCCCTTCACCTTTTGATAGTATCGAATAGATCCATCTGAGCCGTAAAAAGAAATGACTTCTTTCCTGACTCCATTTCAATACGAACATTTTTAAGATTAGTTCTCGCTGAAATCTCCCCCTTCCCTGTATTGGTAAGACCTTGATTAAAGCGATCAGACTGCAAATAGAACATAATCGGGTGCTTCTTTTTTTGATTTCCATAGGGACTTCCCTCAAAAACCAAAACTGTTCCATTTGGCTCTGTAATTTCAATTATCCAACGCACCCTATCTTGATCATCAGATTCACACTCTCTGTAGTATTCAGTCCCGAAATAAGCAAAAAAATGGGAAAAATGTTTCCAGCTTTTACTACTACTAATATATGTACGGGGTATCCTAAGTGGAAAAGCCCCCTGAACAACAATATCCTCTTCTGTAAAATAATGATCACCCGTGATCACATTGACAGAGCCTGCTGCAATCGCCGCAGGAAGACTCTCTGTAATAGCAAAAGAAGAAGCAGCATTTCCATGAATAGAAGCCGTTAGCAGCAACAGTAAAAATGCAACCGACTGTTTCATAACAGGCCTTAAAAAAAACCCTTGCCATGTTAAGTTTTGCCATTTTTTTATTCAACAGCTGATTTTTTCGAACCCTTTACCAGCCGCTGTTTTTCAAAAGCACTCCGCAATCGCTTATCTGAAACAAACGAGTATACAGAGACAAGCCTTGCAACCAAGATGGCGATGTAGAACTGACCAATCATCCCTTCGATCACTGTAGCTGTCTGAGCAACATCGCTAGCTGGAGCAATATCTCCAAAGCCAATAGTCAACAATGTGATGAAGCTAAAATAAAGCATCTCGGAGAGATAATGAGCAAATGAGCCCACCGTTACCTGGATGTTCGTCAGTTGAATTGATCCTGGACTTACATATTCGATCAAGCAATACATATAAGCAAATGCAAAGGCCACCATAAAATAAGCACAGATAACCCCTCTTAGCGTCTCAATAGTGACTCTAGCTCGAAGAAGCACATCATATATGATTGAACTAGTGCATACCAACATAAAGAGGATCGTGGTAACAGCTTTCAAAACAAATACCAGTTCCTCAACAAACAGCAGATTGGTCCAGCTAAAAATCCACGTCGGGATTGCAAGCGCTAGAATCAACCTTTGAACTGTTTTAGAGTGGTTACAGTTAAAAATAGCCCCCACCAAGACTGCCAGTAAGGTGAACTTCCAAATCCCCTCATAAACAATCCCCCGATCATAAGGCCTAAGGATAAACAGCAAAAGAAGCGCCCATAGCAATAAATTGTAAGAACCTTTGAAAAGCATAGAAAAACTGGAGCACAGACGTTTTAACATATTTTCTGCACGTTAAGCGATCGGCTAAATTTGTTCAAATATTAATTGCCCTATCCCGCATTGTACAAAGTCGAGGAGTACTAAACCAAAAAGTGATCTTCTTTAAATTATGATGTAAAGAAAAATTCCTTCCTTGATTTATATACCGCTCAAAAAGGGTTGTTATGAAAAATGTATCTGCGCTGCTCGCATCTATCTTCTTTCTAGCCTCTGCTTTTTGTGCAGAAAAACAAGTCGCCCAAGACACAGAAAACAATCCTGCACTTCAGCTAAATCCCCAAGATGTTCCTTTCTTTTCTACAGGCAGTCCTTTGGAAGGATTAATCGAATTTAATGTTTTTGTTCCAAAATTTGAAAATGAAAATATGAACAAAAAGATAGCGAGCATCATAGAAAAGGAATTAGGCTTTCTAGGTGCTGTAGTGAAACTAAAAGTCGAGGACATGAGAGGATTTGGAGCAGGCGTTATATTAAACATCCAGTCAGGAAGGGTTTGTGAATGGAATGGAACAGAACTCCCCTTCTTAAGAACAACTCTTAGCATTCAAGCTTTTGCCCTTATGCAAAAAACTAACTTGAATTGTTTTCCTAGAGTATGGGCAATCAATGATTTTGTAGAGAATACTTTTGGGAATACTAAAGAAGAGATCTATATTGAAGCTATCAAAAGAACCATTGGAGATTTTTCTAAAAGCTACAAGTTGTCTAATCCCACTCAGAAAAAGAAACCAACATTTTATTTTTACTGATTTGAAAGGAGAATCGCCAGTGATCCGTAATCTAAACCCCGCGCTCTCAATTTTTCCTAAGAGCTCTGCTATATCTGGGGAAGAGTCATCTTTTCCTTATAAACTGCGGTACATATCTCAGACTTCTGTGCGCATGATAAGTCAAATGAACTACTTTGTGAGACTTCACAAAAAGAGAGAGTAATTTATAGCTTGCGCAAAAAAAGATTAAACATTTGTCAACTACTACCTAATACCGGCCTCGGCCGGTAGTAGTTGACGACCTATTTGGTTATATCAAATTTACGTTAAAAATTTATCCTTTTAATAGTGCAGATAAGATTGACTTAAATTCAAGTATTTTTCGATATGTGATTGCTCTGGCCCAACCCCTACCTATTTAAGATAAGTTTTTTATCACACCTTCTCTAGAGAATTTTTCAAAACAGGCAAGAAAAATTGAAAAAACATCAACGGAAATTGTTTCTATATATAACCTAACTTAGATCCTGCTATTTTGAAGACATCTCACCTATCTAATTCAACACAGCATGCATACATAGGAAGGTCGGTCTTACGATCAAATTGAGCTGCAGCTTCCACCCCTATCTGGGCAATTACCTGAGGATCGTCTATTTTATCATAGATAGCTTGAATAGCTCCTAAAGCATACTCTTCCCCTGTCCCAATTGCAGAAAACTTCGAATACTGACGCACTACCCTTGAGTATTCAACTTCAAAGATGCCATGGAGGTTAATAATTAGGAATTCAAAGCCCGACTCTTCAAATGGGAGAAAAGATGACTGCTTACAAGCCAGATAATATAAGTCTTTTAAAAGTGGATGCATCGCAGAAAAAAATCAAAAACCTGATTAGATGTCTTCCACTCCGGCATCTTCTTCTGTTTTTGAAAATAGTGCTCCAAGATCAAACCCCAAACTGGATGACCAGCCGTACCAATATAATTTGATCCTACTTGGATGATTTTCCCCTCCCCATGAACATGTCTTCCACCTATCTCTTTTCTGGAGCCAAAGAGCGTCAGTGCATCAGATGCAATACATATACGCTTACCCTTCTTTACAGCTGTAATAGTGGTCATTTTGATTTAACCGTATAAAAGCTTCCAGGAAGACCTGAGCTATCGTCAAATTCTACCACTGCCTTTAAAGCTTCTCTTGCAACCTCTTCTGCTGAATCAAATCGATCGTATAGAGCATATAAGGCTCCTAAGGCATACTGGGCCCCTGATCCAATCGCTGCAAAATAAATAAACTGTTGAACAGATCGGAGCTCATAGGTTTTAAAAATTCCATGAGAATTTACAATCAGTGACTCCATCTTAGAAGACTCGAATAAATCATCTTCATCCACACAAGATGACAAATAATACCCTCTCCCTTAAAACACCATGCATTTTCAATAGTTCTTCAAAGATTTCTTCTTTTGATTTCAAACTAGGCTTGCCTTTTGCATGACTAATGTAACTTTCTAAAACAAGGAGCCACGAAGGATGACTTGGAGTCCCAATGTAAGAAGATCCCCATTTAATGATTTTATCAGTATTGACAACATGCCCTGCAGTCTGCTTTCTTGATCCCCCAGAAATGGTCATAGAGTCCGCAGCAATACAGATAACACCCTTCTTTTTAACTGCTAAAACTATTCCCATAAAGACCTATTTCTTTTTCTTTTTGTTTTTTTCTTTTTTTCTTCAGCTTTCTTCTGTTCCTTTGCTCTTCTTGCATCGGCATTCTCATGCTTTTCTCGATTACTTTCTTTTTGATTATTAACGTGACTGCCTTAGGAGCTTCTGTTTCTTTACCTTTAGGTTGCGGCTTTGACGGTTTTGCTTTAGGTTTAGGAGCTGGTGTTTTAGACACGCGAATTTTTGGTAATCTAAATCCCCTAGTAAACGCTTGATGAGAAGTATTAGAAAGCGCAACCCTCATTTCTTTTTCAGACAGGACAGCATAACCATTACGCTCTTCTATGACATCCACGCCCACCATGGATATATTGAATATAAAACAGACTACACAAACAACTAATATTAATAATTTCTTCATATATAAACCCTCCCATTCTTTATATAAAATATTTAATTTATTGAGGTAAACAGATTAAGTCAATCCAAAGTTAAAATATGCAGCACTAAATTAGAGATTCCCTATTTTTCCAAAATAGAAATTTTTGTTCCTGAAAAACACAGGGCTACGTATACCCTTACACAGGCTAACACAGCATTAGCAAAAGCGTAGGATTCGGCATGTGCATCCAAGAAACAGAAGGTCAAGAGGCTGTGTCTAGGTAATTTTCTTCGCTTTAATAAATGAGACCTCTGCATAATTCTGGTAAATCGCTCAAATCGTGCTTTTTCTGCACATGTTTATTTTCACATCTCGCCTACCCTCTAGAGTATGTCTTCGATATAAAAACAAAAATCTGCAAAAAAATCTTCGATTTTTTCACCCCAATAGAGTTATTCAGAGGTCTCTAAATATTGAATGGAGCTATCCAGCCATTGTCAGTATTTAAAGCTTACCCTATGCAAAAAAGACTAATCAAATTCGCTAGACCCTACAGATGACTTTGCCCCTATGTTAGCCCCTAAGAAACAACACAGTTACTATCCCCCAAGCTCTGAATGTTTGCTAAGATCTCTACTATATCTGGATGGGAGTCATCTTTTCCGTATAAACTGCGGTACATATCTCAGACTTCTGTGCGCATGATAAGTCAAATGAACTACTTTGTGAGACTTCACAAAAAGAGAGAGTAATTTATAGCTTCCGCAAAAAAAGATTAAACATTTATAAAAAATATTCCATGACTCATTCATAGTCCATGTCATAACACAGTCAGAACATAAATAGGAGATAAGTATGAAGTTAAAAAAAATTGGATTAGTAGCGATCATTTCTTTGTTCGTTGTATCGACTGATTTGCATGCAGGTGATGGGGGTCATGGAGGAAATGGAGGACATTCAGCGGGTAGCGGTGGAAATGGGGGCGCGGCGGAGATAGTACAAGCGGTACTGGGGAAATGGAGGACAAGGTGGACATGGAGGAACTAGCGGAGGAAACGGAGGAAATGGTGGCCACGGGGGATAGAAGTGAGAAAAAAGGATTTTTTTAGAACTCTATTTTCGATTTCAGTTATATTCATGTTGATTGGGTCAGCTAACATCCATGCCGATGGCGGACATGGCGGGCCTGGTGGAAATAGTACTTTCGGCCCGGGTGGTAGCGGCGGTAATGGAGGAAATAGTTCTTCGGGAAAAGGGGGTAATGGTGGCAACGGCGGCAATAGTCAGCATGGTAAAGGTGGAAACGGTGGTGATGGGGGTAATGGAGGGGCCGGAGGCGGACAGGGGGGCTCTGGAGGCAAAGGGCCTGCAGGAAATGGGAAAAGTGGGAAAAATGGAAAAACAAAATAAGTGAGGTTCAAAAATATGAAGATTTTTAAAGTTTTGATTGGACCCTTGCTTGCTTTACCAATTGCACTTGTATCGTGCGCTAGTCCTAATACAACTGAAAAGAAAAACGGGCTAAATTCCATGGCTCAACATGGAAAGGAAGGTCGTCATGGAAAAAACGGTACAGGATGGAGAAAATGGGGGGGATGGTCTTAATGGTGGAAATGGCGGAAACGGGGGTAATAGCAATTGGGGACATGGAGGGGATGGAGGAAACGGAGGAAATTCATTCACTAATTCCCAACTAGAACAAGCCAATGGAGAAGCCGATGAGTGGGAGTATAAAATCCTCAAAGATGTATGTCGAAAAATCATAGATAATACTATTTCTCAGGTTTACAGCTCATTGTCAATTGTCGATCATGAAAATGTATTAGAAACTGCTTGCAAACAGAACATTTCCGTTTATCTGTTACAGATAGGAACACCAGCAGCTCAGAAATTATGGAAAGAATATGACAACATTCAATGGAGGTACCCAGCCATCGTCAGTATTTAAAGCTTACCTTATGCGAAAAAAGACCAATCAAGTTCGTTGTTAGACTCTAGAGATGATGTCGCCCCTATGTTAAGCCCCTAAGAAATAACACAGGAGTCACTACCCCCCAAGCTCTGAATGTTTGCTAAAATCTCTACTATATCTGGATGGGCGTCATCTTTTCCGTATAAACTGCGATACATGTCTAATGATTGTTTAAACCACAAAACACCAGCCCTATTTCCATCAAGCTTAGAATAACATACGCCGATATTTCTAAGAATTCTTGCTCTGTTTGAATGAGGTCCTTTATGCAACTCGGAAAGGATGTTGTATTCTTCAAAATATAGGCTCCTAGCTTCTTTATAACATTTTTCATTTGAACTAGATCCTTCCCCCATAATAGAAAAAGCAACCTTGTCTATCCAATCAACTAATTCAGACGGATTATTGCCATATACCGCAGGATCTCGAGCCATTGCCAAAGCCTGTCTCCAAAAAACAATCGCTCTTGCAGAATCTTCTGAAACCGCATAGTACTTTCCTAATAAATACAGCGTTTCAGCTATCTTTAAATGAGGTTTATTTTGGTATACCTGAATGTACATTTCAAGCGATTGTTCTATCATACGTATAGCTTCTGTTCTATTTACCCAAGATATTGTTTGCCCTAAGTCCTGGAGCTCACTAGCAATTTTCTCATTAGGACCACTCCCATAAAGTACTTGGCACATGGCCAATGCTTGCTTCCTAAGCTCGACAGCTTCAGAATACTGTTTAAGGGAGATCAGCGTAGCTGAAATATGAGTTATTATACCAAAAGTACGGCTTTTAGGATCTTTCCCATACAGCAAATAAAATATAGCTAAAGCCTGCCTAAAATGTTCTAACGCTTTCTCATGTTGGTCAATTAAGCGATATACTATCCCCATTGCTCTAAGAGTGCAGGCAACGTTTATATGATTAGATTGATTAGATAAAGCTCGATACATTTTAAGAGCTTGTTCAAAAGAAATAAGTGCAAGATCATAAGAATTAAGCTCATAAAACCGACTCCCTACATCTCGAAGAAAATTTGCAATATTCAGATGTGTCTTCTTATTTAACAAAAAGTTCTGTAGGACAAGCCCTTGTTGCTGATGCAGGAGAGGCGTTAAATTTTGAAAACTATTTATAGGAAAAAACTCACCTAAAAAAGCAAGGCGCTCCATAGCTGCATCTTTATCTGATGGAGTAGCAATAGCCTCTTCTATAAGTAGCCCTTCCTTGAAAGAGGCTAAAGCTTCCGCAATTTTGTTTTGCTTATAAAGAACACACCCCATATTAAAAAAGTATCTTACTATATTTTGTCTAACCTTTTTCACCTTTATAGACCGGTACATACTCAAAGCTTGTTCATAAGAGCCCATAGCCTCTCCTAAAAAATCCTCGCTATCAGAAGGCCATCGATAATAATAACAATTACCTACCTGATTCCAACAATAAGCCTTTTTCTCTATGAGCTCTTCAGCCCCCCTTCTTCCAAAATCTGTAACAACTCTTTATAAACTTCCACGGCTTCTTCATACAGACCAAAACCATAGAAATTGTCAGCTACTTGCTGCAAAGAATAGGCTAGCGATACTGGTAAAAGACGGCCCATTTCTAATGCCTGGCCATGATACTTAACAGAGTCGAGACAGCGACCCACTTTACAACAAGCAGATCCCATACTATGTAAGGATTCCCATACCTCGACATGCGGCCTTTTACCATATAGAATGCATCGCATCTCAAAAGCCTGTTGATGATGTTCTAAAGATGCAGCAGAATCCCCTGCTTTAAAAAGAGCCTGACCTAAGTCATATAGAGAACCAGCCAAATCTGCTGAAGGATTATTTCCATAAGCTTGTTTTTTAACGCCACACATAGCCTAAATGATTCCACCGCATAAATGCCGCCCTGGGAACAATCTCGATAAATAGTACCCATAAGGCTATATGATTTTGCTTTGGAAAGCATCACCTGCCTATCTGCTAAGGGATGCTGAAGTATTCTCTCCATGTGTAAAATCCACTCTTTACCTCTTTGTAAAGCTAATGCGGGGTTAGTTATGCACCGCTCTCCAAACTCTTGAAAAAAAGCAAATGTCTGCTCATAAATAGGAGATGTTTGTTGGTCTTCTGGAAGCTTTTGAGTAAGAGAAAATGTACTTGTTTTTTCATTGTAAACAATGAACTGGAACTGCTCCAAAAGCTTTAAAATTGATCGTGCTCTAGACATTGCCTCCGCTAATGAAATCTCATATTGCTCCACTAACAAAATCTGCAACCAAAATTCTGATATGCTTTCAGCAGATAGATAGGATAAAAAGACCAAACAGCCAAATGCATCCTCATCTCGAACCTTTAACAGCCCTAGTCTTGTTGCACAATCTGACACAGCAGCGGATTTCTTATCTCCAAATAATCGACGTTTTGGGACCGGGTTACTTGCGGGTTGGATATCTTCTAGCGGAGGAGCACTAGGCGTAACAGGCTCTTCTAAGGGAGGCGCACTAGGAATCACTTTAACACAAGAGCAGTCTTCCGGATCAAGATTGGTCTTTGAGGAACCTTCTCTTCCCTGTGCCAATAAACTACTCTCAAGAAGAACCTGAGCCTTCTGGTAATTAGGACACAGGTTCATTGCTTTGATACACGCATCGATAGCTCGGGGGTAATTAAAGGTGTTATAGAACTGGCTTGCTTCTCTAACATGAGCTACAGCCTCCAGGGAAGGCTCTCTATTGGTTTCTGGCTCTGCCTCCATTCTTTCTGCAACAAGCTCTCGAACCTTATAAGCAATCACATAACTTTCAATGTCGGCTCTATCAAAAGGACACTTATCTCTCCTGCTTATTAAGAGATCTGCTGTCTTTTTACTAAAAGAATGGCCACAAGGCACAAGAGTAACCGCATCATCCAAAGGATCGTAGCTAATGGAGTCTAAGCAAGAATCTGGCAAATCTAAAGAACTCAGTGAATCCATCTTCACCTCCTTAATAAAATAACGATGATAACAAGGTTTTAAGATAAACGTAAGAAAGATTATTTGTAGGTTGGGCTAAGCCTAAAGAAAGCGTAGTGATGACATGCTCCATAAATTTCGATCCCAGGAAGCAAAAAATCTCATTATTAATCTACGGCTTTCAAAATATAATCTTAATTTTTGTCTATTAAGACTTAAAAACATACATTTGCTAAAAATAGTAAAAGAGAGTTGCTGCTGTACTCATAAATTCTGGAGAATTTCTACCGGCAACTGTGAACCATGACCCGAGTGTAACACTGAAGTCTTCACTCCAGCTATACTCTAGGCAGGGGGCAAGACTAAATTGTTCAGAAGATGGAAGACCAATAGAGGAGGTAGTTCCATCTGAAAGATTTCCTTTTTTTCCAGAGAATTTAGAATGATTTTGATGGTTGTAACGGATATCAGTTCCTATGGCCCATCTACGGTCAAGGCTGTATTGTATGGAGAAATTAGTAATACACTGATCTCCAGGCTTTACTTTACCTTGAGTGTCAAATGTTCCACCATACCGATTGAACCCATGCACTTTTGTAAGAGAAGAGAAAATGTAATAGAAATTTATGTTGAAGTTTATAGGATGTGTATGAGCCCAGTAAAAGGTCTTAGCTAAAACGATAATCAAAGAGGTGGCGTATGCTCCATTTCCTAGACTATCAGTTCCATTTTTATGGGGGTTGAGATATTCATATTTCCCTGTAGGAAATGTTTCTCCGATTAGAATACGAAAATCTGGAGTGGTTGTTTTTTTCTGATCACGCAGAATCTGAAAACCCAATAAAGTAGTGGTATCACCAAAAATCCATGAATGGTGTTGATTGAAATGGCTATAGGCTCCATATAGATCGAGTGTGAAATCAATATATTCTGTAATGCCTGTTTCAAGAGCAAGCAGTAGAGATAATTGATCGCTGCTATGCTTTTGTTTAGGTCCAGCCCAATCGTTGTTATATAAACCGTATTGTCTTGTGGCAAAAAAGTAAGGCTGAAAAGCAAGCCTTCCAGATGCAGCGTTCTGTGCATAGAAGGCAAGAATAGTACCAGCATACAGAGGCTCGTGCTGTTCATCGATTATTTCTGCTCGGAGGAATATTCGTGGAATAGTCACCCAGACAAAAAGGAAAGCTAGCAAGTTTTTAAAATAAGACATGAAGATATCTTATGCGTTAAAAGAAGATTTTTCAATAGAAAATGTAATTAATTTTTCTATGCATCATAAATTTTTGTATAGTCCTTTTGTAAAAATAATGATAGCTTGCATTTAGGGTCCTCTAAGTAGGACTAAGATGGATATTTTTAGAAAGGGCTAATTTTCTGGTAGGTAAAAAATTATCCATTAGTTTTGTCAGAATCAGAAAAAAACAGGTTAACGCATTATGAGCGGGTCTCCCTTATCCCTTACAAGAGGGCAAAAACAAGTCATTTGGTCTGTTACTTTCGGCAATATTTTGGAATGGTTTGATATCTATTCCTATGCATATTTAGCTCCGATGATAGCAAAAGTGTTTTTTAATTTTGACTCTGCTTTAGCTAATCTAATAGGAGCTTTTATAATTTTTGGATCAGGTTTTATTTCTCGCCCGTTTGGCTCGATTGTTTTTGGTCGTATTGGAGACCTTCTAGGAAGAAGAAAAGCGTTTATTTATTCTTTGTTTGGTGTAACTGGATGTACTTTGTGTATGGGTTGTTTGCCTACTTATGCAACAGCAGGAATTTATGCTCCTATCTGTCTAGGATTGCTAAGAATCTTGCAATCGATCCCTGCTTCTGGCGAGGTTCCTGGAGCGATTTGTTTTTTATATGAAAATTCTCAAGTTGAAAATAGACGATTTATTACAAGTTGGACAGGTGTTGGGAATCAAATAGGGGCAATTTTAGGAATAGCTCAATCTTTTTTAATGGATCAATTTATGTCTGAAGATTTTTTAACATCCTGGGGATGGCGAATTGTTTTTTGGTCTGGCGGTTTTTTAGGTTTTTTTGGAATTTACTTGAGATCCCAATTATATGAAACTCCGGTTTTTAAGGCATTAAAAGAACATCATAGAGTAGATAAACAGACTTTTTCTACGGTTATTATGAATTGTAAAAAAAAATTGGGATAGGGGTTGCATTTGGAGTGGTAAATGCAGCCACTTTTTATTTAATTGCTACATATCTTCCTACATACTTTCAAGATGTTCTCCAACTAAGCCCTAAAGTTAACACGATTATTGCTTTAACTATTTTAACACTGACAACTGTAACGCTTCCATTTTTTGGTAAGTTAGGAGATAGAATATGCAACAAAAAAATATTTATATTTTGCGCGATTATGATAATAGCCTTGATTTATCCTCTTTATGCGTCTATGGATGCATATAATTTGTTTTGGATTAGCTTAATAAGCGTATTATATATAATTCCCATCACTTGTATATCAGCTCTTCTGCCTTACTTGCTTGCTCGGTTATTTTCCACATCCGTACGCTATACAAGTATTAGCTTATCAGTTAATTTATCAGATGGGATTATCGGAGGCTTCACTCCAGCAATAGCATTGTTTTTAGTTGAATGGACAGGGAATCCCGCAGCATTTTGCTGGTTTATTCTTGTTTGTTCTATAGTATCTTTACTAGCATATTTAAGAATCAAATTATGATTTTTTAGCGAGTACGTCAAGCCTCTGAAATTTAAAAACTGCTTGACCATCTAAAGGAACAGGGCTCTATTTCAAAATATTTATCCATGGTTTGTTGGAAATATTCGTTCTTTCAGATGATTTGGCAAAAGATGTAAATATGGAAACCAGGCAAGAATATTATTTCTCAAGAGCTAATCTTGAGTAGAAAGTTGTTGCTTGCAAGACCTCTGTAAATTGAGTTATAAGAAACGAATTTTCTTCGAGAAGACACTTAAATTCATTGCGCTTTGTGAGATTTAGAGAGGGAAGGGATGCTTGGAAATATGGATGCCATTGCGGTAAACATGAAGTCATATTAACAGCTGCTTCTAGTGCATGAGAAATATCAAGAGGTATTGTCATTGCTAGTACTCCATTTTTTTTTAGGCTTTTATATGCGCCTTGAAAAACAGCATTTTTATTCGGAGGCCACTGGAGTGCAAAGGAAGAAAACACTACATCGAATTCTTCTATATACGGTATAAACTGAGCATCTTTAACTGAAGAATAGCAGATTCGAAAATTGGTTTTTTGAAAATGCTTCCTGGGCAAAATTAATCATTTCTTGAGAAATATCAATTCCTAAAACACGCCCTTGTTTTACTTTGCATGCAATTAAAGCTGTTATTTTTCCATCACCACAACCTATGTCAAGAACATGGTCGTTTTTTCTAAATTTACAAAACTGCAAAAGGTGTAGAGCCGCTTCTTTTTGAGCAGAAGAATTTTCATGGTATTCTGCTGCTTGCCAAACATGCTTATCTAGTAAGTAGGACATTGACTACCTATTTATTAATAGTTAGAGAAGATGGAGGTGTATAATAGTACCATAAACGGGGATGTCCAAAGCGTGGCTCTACTCTACTAAAAATCATTCCAAGATTTTCAATTAGTTGCTTAGATGCTTTGTTTTGAGGATGAACAGTCCCCATTACTTTAAGAATTAGAGGGTTGGGATGTTTAAGATAACTAGTATTCAAGTATTCTGTATATTCTATCATTAGGGCCTGGACTGCTTCCGTTCCTACCCACTGGTTGTGATATTTAGCATGTAAAATACATCCGATTTCAAAAATACCAGCCTCGGTGGTTGGCAAAAGATCTACTTGTCCTATAAAAGCTCCATCTTGTTTATCGAAAATAGAAAATAACCCAAAAGGGCTTCCTTTATCAAAGTGCTTTCGTCCTCTTTCTCGAATGTATTCCTCTACTTCTGCACGCGATCTAGGTTTACCATGATCAAAATATCGAGTAATTTTATCATCACCATACAGCAGCACACAATTTTCAAAATCATCATCTATATAAGAGTGGATGGCTAGCCTTTCTGTCTTTATTTTGACGTCTACAGTATTCGAAGTAAAGGACAAGCAGATTTGTGCTTTTTTCATATTTAAATTATCAAATGATTTTTTGTTTCTTTAGAATATCGTGCTATATCTTGATAAGATAGGTTATGCGCTTTTAATACAGGCCCAGGAGCATTATATGGGCGATCTTCTAACTTTGAGCCATATTTAAAGGAGATAAACTTAATTTTTAGTGTAAAGTATTTTATGTCAGAATCTATGGCTCTTTTGCGAATTAGAAACTGTACGTCTTTTTGAAAGGATCCTAGGGCATCTTTATAATAGTTCAGCTCATCGTTAGGAAGAGCGAAAACTATTTCCAGCTCATTTGTCGACTCATGAGTAGCTTCGCGTGTAAAGATTTCATCTACAAGCAAACATCCTTCGAGATATTGAAGAATAGAATAAGCTTTGCTAACATCTTTAGCATACCAATCTGCCATCACTGGGCAGTCGTCTAAAAAGATATCACGGACACAGAAATTTCGATCAGGGAAAAACTGGCTTTTTCGGTGAATAAATTTTCTGCGAAGAGCTTCTCTAAAATAGCTGACAGAACTTAGATCAGAGATTTGCTGCATTTTATTAAAAATACTAGCCGATGAAATGCATTTTATTCGATCATCTCCAAATCTGTCTATTTTATCGCAACAACTACTAGTTTTATGAATTGATGATAGAGTGGTTTTAAGAGCATTCCAGGCTGTGAGATCAAGCAACCAAAATTTAGCGCCTATGTTTTTAGCAAGGATAGGAGATATTAAAAATTTTTCATAGAACTGAGCAGCAGTTTTTCGGAGACCGTAACACCCTATATACCAAATAATTAATTGAGGATTTGTTAGTTGATTGATGGTTGTTATAACCTGATCACTTGAGAGACCCTCGATAAATTCAACGTTAACAAGGTGATTACTTTCAGGATTTTTATCTATTAAACTATGGTTATGCCGCTTTTCTCTTTTTAAAGAGCCGGACTTGAGCGTTGGTGTGGCCATAATATTAAAATCCAAGAGGTTGTTAAGTTAAATATTGGTACGATGATAGCAAATATGGCTATTTTTTTAAAGATTCTAAATTTAATACTATTGGTCACTAATTAGGATTATTAATAGCGGTTAAAAGCTGTTTTCCGCAAATGATACGGCTGGACTCACATAGCATCCTAAAAAAAACTTGACAAGCCTTTTCATTTTATATTAGGTTGCTATTTTACAGAGATATACCTCGGAATGGCTCCTGAGAGATACTGCAAAAAAAGGATTGTTCATGAACTATAAACACTTAACTTATCTGCTTCTTACATCACCTTTACTCCTTCATGCAGCGACCCCCTCTTCGCAAAGCCAAGGGAAACCCCGTCCTTCACAAAATCAGGTTAACACTTGTGAGAGCGCACATGATCTTAACCGCATCTCTATTCGTCATATAGAATCAAAAGGCATCGGTTATAACAAAGGGTATACTACTCTTGAGGGATTCTTCGTTCCCCTTTCTAGCTTAAATAATAGATGGGTTCCTTTCTTGGATCTGAGAGGCCATATCTTCAATGATGGTAAGCCAGCTGCTAATGGTGGTATAGGTCTTCGTTACATCGATTCAAGAGTATGGGGCGGCAATGTCTATTACGACTACCGCAAGACATCTGAGCGTAACTATAATCAAGTCTCTTTTGGATTTGAGTCCCTAGGTAGATATCTTGACTACCGTATTAATGGTTACTTTCCTGTGGGCAAAGACAAAGGTTCTTACTCGGATGCTAAGTTTGATTATTTTTCAGGACATTCTCTCTATATTTCTCGCAAACGAGAACTGGCTCTTAAAGGTACCAACGCAGAAGTTGGAGTTCACATTGCTAAAGTGAAAGGAATTGACTTCTACAGCGCTCTTGGTCCTTACTACTTTACCAATAGCTCCAAGCAGACATTCGGTGGAGAGTTCCGTATTGGGATGGATGTTCTTAATATTTTACGCATTGAAGGCAATACCTCTTACGATCATCTCTTCAAATGGATCGGGCAAGGGCAGATTAGTCTTTCCTATGCTTTCACTCCTAAAAAAATAAGCCGTAAAGAGAAAAAAGGTAGTTGCTCATTCCATGGATTTGTGCGTGATAGAGCTTTCCAACGCGTTGACAAACAAGAGATCGTTGTTATCACAACCCAGAAGAAAACAAGCGTAGCAGTTGATCCTGCAACGGGCCTCCCCTATGTGTTCTGGTTTGTAGATAACACAAGCAACTCACAAGGTACCTACGAGTCTCCTTATAGCACTCTCGCTAATGCTCAAACAAACTCTCGTACGAATGACATCATTGCGGTATTACCAGGTGATGGAACAGATAGAGGGATGAATAATGGGATTACTCTAAAAGATGGTCAGAAGCTATGGGGAATGAGCATCGCGCATAAGATCCCAACAACACTAGGGAATATTACCGTTAAACCTCTAGCCAGCACGATGCCACTTTTAACCAATATTAGTGGCAATGTTATAACGGGTGCAAATAGCAATGACATTGTAGGATTAAAAATCTTAGCACCCGGGACTGGAATCTTCATTAGTAGCAAAAGCGGAAATTACAATATTAGAAACAATGTCATTATAGTATCAGATGATGGCAATGGAATTGTAACAACAGGTTCAGGAACTGGAAATATTTCTATTGTAGGAAACACATTCATTGCTGGAGATAGTAGCGATATTTTTGGAATTTATAGATTTAACGGAGGCCTATCCAACTATCTTATCAGCAATAATATATTTACAAGTGCCAATCCAAATAGCGGATGGAGTCGAGGAATAGATTTATCACAATCTGGATCAGCTTTCCAAGCTTATATTACAAGAAATAACTTCAACTCTCAAACTAATAGTACAATTAATACAGCAGCAATTAGTGTAGGCGTCAGTGGATCTGATAACTTCCCAAGTAAATTTTTAATTACAGATAATATCGTTAATATTTCTGCTGGGATGTCAAATCCTTTAGCTGGAATTAGAGCCAATACAAACTCTTCTAGCACATCTATTCTCTCAGGAACGCTGCGACACAATCAAGTTACA
This sequence comes from Rhabdochlamydiaceae bacterium, assembly GCA_047459655.1. Lineage (GTDB taxonomy): Bacteria > Chlamydiota > Chlamydiia > Chlamydiales > Rhabdochlamydiaceae > CANJJB01. The sequence goes on along the minus strand of JAJREF010000001.1, from coordinate 25,911 downwards.
ACTTACAATCCTATAACCCCTGCATATTTACTACAAAACACCTCAACAAGCGCATCACAACTAGATATTAATTTTGCCTCGGATAATTTAGGAAAAGCCGTCCTTCCTTAATAGAAAAAATTTGAGGATGCGCACTTTTTTTAGTAACTTCAAAAATCATCTCTCTTAATATTTTTTAGGTACGCCCTTTGGTAGTTTTTACTGTTTCTTGAACTGGAGGCGTCGTTGTAGACGTACTTGTTGATGTCGATGTGCTGGTAGAGGTGCTCGTTGATGTAGACGTGCTTGTCGAAGTCATTGGAGTAGTTGTAGACGTAGTCGTTGAAGTCGAGGTACTAGTAGATGTGCTTGTCGAAGTATCTGGGGACGTTGTTGTTGTGGAGGTACTCGTCGAAGTCATTGGAGTAGTTGTAGACGTACTCGTTGAAGTCGAGGTACTAGTAGATGTGCTTGTCGAAGTATCTGGGGACGTTGTTGTGGAAGTAACCACAGGTGTCGATGTAGATGTACTTGTCGAAGTCTCTGGGATTGTTGAGGTTCCTGGAGCAGTTGTTGTGGTACTCGTTGAGGGTTCTGCTTTAAGTGTGGTTATGGAAGTCTCTGGAGTTGTGGATGTCCTTGTTGAGGGCTCTGAAGTTGTTGCAGGCTTAGTAGAGGGACCTTTGGAGGTGGTTGGCTTAGTGGATGTGGTTGTTGAAGTTTTTGGGGTTGTTGTCTTGCAGCTATTCGAGTTCCCAGTGTCTACAACAACTTGTCTTGCTTGTCTAAGGTTGAAGGGAATAAACGAAGTGTTCTGTAATGAAGATAATGCAGCTGTAAGCGCTGTGCGACAAGTGAAGCCCACCCCTGCTATTTGTACAAAATCTGAAACATCTCTTAGAACTTGTGCCATTGTACAAACTCCAGTGACTCCACTAGCCAAGAAATCTGCACCGGAAGGTACACCTGGCAAAGTTTCAACTGCTGTTGTTAAATTTTGATAAGCATTTTGTGTTTCAGGATCGCCATTGAAAGTTGGAGAAAGAAGATCGGGACAAGAAGACTGCGCTGATGAACCAGGGGAACCTTCTTTTTGAGTGAGTAAAATGACAGGGATCGCTACTGCAGCAGCGCCGGCAGCTGCCAAAGCCATGCTTGCTGCTCTTCTTTGTACATTTGCACCCCAACCACCCTTGCCCCACAAGAATCTATGCGCTCTCGCTCTAAAAGAAGGTTCTTCTTTGTCAGCGGTTGTAGGAAATGTTACTTTTAAAACTTGGCTAGGAGGAGGACAATTTTGCCCACAGTTAGAAGGGAAACTTGTTGAACAAGGGCTCATATGGCCACATGGGAAAACAAAAATGGATCTATTACCAATCTCTGATTGGATTGTCAGGGGAGGCGGAGAGGCGTGTAACAGCCCTGTTTGAGAAGGCTTGCGATGTTCTTCTGGTGATTCATACGTATTGTCTTCTTGATTATCGTAAATACCCTCATCTAGAGTTACTTGAGGCTCTCTACTTAGAGCAATTTTCTGGCGAGCAGATGCTGATGTTCGATTTGGTACAGAGTAAAGACCTTCTGGAACCAATTGAGACTTGGCACTTGAGTTAGCTCCTGGAAGTGCTTGATAAACAACCTCTCCAGGGAGTGAAAGTGGAGGGGATTTATTAGTTGCTGCACTTTCTGGAGTTGGAGAAACAACTAAATATCCAGAAGGGAGACCGTCAACGTCTGTTTCTAGAAAGAGAGGCTCTGTGGGATTTATGAAGGGGCGTGATCTAGGATCAGCTCCGCTTGCAAGATCATACACAGGATCTTTTACATCGCTAGCCATATCATAAACAGCTTCCTCCCCATCCATATTACCAAGAACGTACAGATCTTCATCAGGTTGGGGATCAGGCATATTACCTAGAGCATAAACACTATCTGGCTCTTCCCCCACTTCAGAATAGCCAAGGCCGCTATCTTCGCGATGGGGAATGGTTACAAGCTGCATTTTTAGGGGGCTTGATGGATTTTTATGATCATAAACAAGCAAATGACGCAAGGCTAAACCGGCCCCTCTACGTAAAAGTTCATTAACGAATTGTTGGTGTGCAGTTCTCTGAGCTACTCCTCCAACTGGAGGTAGGGCACCCTGAAAAACTACGCGATCTCCCTCTACGCATCGAACGCGCAAACTCCCATCTTGATGGGTTGCAGCAGCAAACTTTAAATCATGGGGCATAAGCTGAGGAAAAGGGACTTGAGAAGAAACAATAGGAGCCTCTACAGGAGCATACACAGCTTCTTCTTCATTGCTGCCTGGTACTAGATACCCATGGGGGTTGGGATCAAATCCGAATGAGTCATCTGGCTCGTCTTTAGAAGGAAAACCAGGAAGATATGCTTCATTTCTCACTATTCGAGTAGGATCCATATATCCCTCCGATTGGAAATTTAAGATAGTCTTTTACGGACTGTGCACCACTAAAGATCAAGCGTGGATATTACCAATTAAATGTTTATTTTTGCAAAATAAAAACAAAGAAAGGCTGAAAAATCGAGCAATTCTGAATGAAGCTTGCTTCATTTGGTGGGCTGTTTGGTGACACTTTGGCTTTTTGTCAGGGCCAAGTAGGTTCCTGGCCCTCTTTTTTTAAAAGACAACATAAGAAATCACTGAAAGAGGTCATGGGTCCAGATTTAAATGTGAGCTGAAGGTACTATTCCCCCTCCAAACTGCTCAGCTTTTGCATGCACTCTTGAAATCGCTGCTGCAAGATTTTTTTGTTCCATACATATACCTTAGATTAAGGCTAAATAGCTTATATATTAAATGTTGCAATTACTAACGAATCAAAAAAACGACTGCTTACCTGCATGCTGACTTTAAAACTTTCAGTTAACACAAAAGAAAGGATGGTCTAGTATGCTCTGCAACTACTAGAAGGGCTTAATCTATGTTTGCAAAGCTTACTCTGTTTTTGTGTCTGCCTGCGATTTTGTTAGTGGGAGAAGGAAATGCGCAACACTCTGTAGGAGAGATTCCTGAGTGGGTAAAACCATATGAGTGTCCTGTAAATGAGATTTCCGTTAAGCCTTCTCAAATCAATGTACAGTGCATTTTATTTGATTATCAAGAAAACAGGGATGCGAAAACGTCTTACCATCATATGGCTGTGAAAGCCCTGTCGCCAAGTGGAGTGGATAATATCTCTCAATTACAAATTCATTTTAATCCTGCGTATTACCAAGTGGTTGTGCATGCGATTCGAGTATTGCGTAATGGGAACTGGAGTGATCGGCTAGAAGATGCCAAACAGAGCATCCTACAAAGGGAAACGGGTCTAGATCAGAATCTTTATCATGGGAATCTTACGCTTGTCTATTTTCTCAATGATATCCAAGAAGGAGATGTTGTCGAGTATGCCTATTCGATTTTAGGAGAAGATCCTCTTCATGCCTCTCACTACACGAATATCTTTTATTTTCAGGAAGAGGAGTCGATTGAAAAGATGGTCTATCGTCTTTTGGCCTCTCCTTCTTTCTCTTTTAGAACAAAGTCTATGAATGTAGACATCGAACCTCAGATCACTGACATCTCTCCTTTTGTGCGTGAATGGATATGGGAATCTGCTGAAACGCCCCCTTATGTTTATGAACCTGGCCAACCTATTTGGCATAATCCTATTTCTCAGATCCAGATTAGCCAGTTTGCAAACTGGGGAGAGGTAGCGCAAAAAGAGTGCCTGTTATATCGCCTTCCTTCAGATTTTCTTGAGACTATTCCTTTAGACATGCAAGCTTTAGTGGAAGAGTGGATGGATAAAGCGCAAGATAGTGAGACGAGAGCCTTGCTTGCACTACGTTTTGTTCAGGATAAAATTAGATACCTGGGGATTGAAGAGGGTGCGGGCGCTGTGGAACCAAGGCCTCCTAGGCTTACATTCCAACGTAGATTTGGGGATTGTAAGGATAAGACCGTTCTACTCCATGCTTTGCTTGCTTTGATGGATATCGATTCTACACCTCTTCTTGTGCAATCAAAGGGAGGAGGCAGGCTACCTGAAGCATTGCCTATGCCATTTTTGTTTGATCATGTTGTGCTTCAGCTTAAAATCAATGGAAAGTTCTATTTTGTTGATCCTACCATCAACCTTCAAGGTGGATCTCTGGAAAATAATTATTTTCCTAATTATGGATGGGGACTTTTGCTAGATCGAAACACCAAAGAGCTGACTCCCCTCCCAGAGCCTTCGATGGTCACGCCTATCACAATTGAGACGTCTATCATTTTAACATCAGAAGATAGAGCTTATCTAAAAATAGAGACGGTTTTGCGTGATTCAGAAGCTGAGATGGGTAGAAGTTGGGTTGAACGGCTGGGAGTAAAAAAATCTCTGAGGACTGTCTTGCGGGGATGCAAACAATCTATGGAGCTGTTTCTGTAGATAATCCTATGATAGTTTTGGATGATCGAGAAAATAACATCTTTAGATCCATTGAATCTTATCATCTGCCTATGCAAAAACTTGGAGATAAAAGAGTTCTAGAGATTTTTTCTTATGTTCTTAACCAATATGTTTACAGTCAAATCAGCCCTTTGAGGGGCTCTCCTTGTAAAATTAAATATCCTTGTTGGATTAAGGAAGATATTCGTATTGAAAATCCTTTTATTCGATGGGAGTTATTTAAAGATACCTATGAACAGAACCATGAATCTCTTCTCTACAGGCTAGTGACAGATGTCAGTGAACACCAGGTTAATTTTAGTATTGAGCTGAAACATTTACAAGATCATATTCCGCAGGCCTCTTTGCAAGACTACTGGAATATCGTGAAAGATATTAATTGGAAAGCCCTGCCGAGGTTAACGATTGCTGGACCTAAAGAAACCGTGCCGCATGATGATAATTGATGTGTAGATCTTTTATACTGCATTCCAAGATATTCTATCTCTGACAAATAGGAATAAAAGGCGGGATATTTTGCTCTAAAGAAGCATTCTCTAATGCGGTAAAATACTGGGATCTATAAATGACCTGAAGAATAGTCTAAGGATATCCCCCTGCAGATAGGAATTTATAGGGGTGACATTTTAACTTTGGGTTGGCAGATAAATAAGGTGTGCAAATATCCAGAGGCTCCTAAAGGAGCCTCTGGATAAGTGCTTTGTCGGAGATTGCTGATCAATTTTTCGAAGACGACGATTTTGGGAAGCGCAGCTAACATGCAGAATGTTAGCGAGTTCGAAAAATCTAGTATTCGCAAAAATTGGTGGCAAGATTCGGCAAATGACTTGTCCAGAGGTTCCTAAATAAGCTGAGCCATTATTCTTTACTTTTCGGTGAAAGAAAGGATAAACTCCTCTTATGGAAGAAGAAATTTACGGTTTTGTCGAAAATATTGTCTTTGAGAGTGATAATTTCACAGTTGCCAGGCTGAAAGAACCGAGGAAAATGGAGCTCACTTGTATTGTGGGCCCGCTGCCACTGATTCAGCCAGGAGAGACGCTGCGTTGTAAGGGTTTGTGGAAGCACCATCCTCAACATGGGCAGCAGTTTGAAGTGAGAAGTTTTGAATCGAAAGCTCCAGCAGATGTGATTGGGATTCAGAAATATTTAGAGTCGGGCATGATCCGAGGAATTGGACCTGTCTATGCTGAAAGAATTGTGAAAAAATTTGGGATCGATACACTAAAAGTGATCGATGAGTCACCGGGAAGACTTCTTGAGATTGATGGCATTGGTGATAAGAGAGTGGGTTTGATCGAGTCGTGTTGGCAGCAGCAAAAAGCTGTCCGCGATGTGATGATTTTTCTTAGATCGCATGGGGTCAGTCCTTCCTATGCACAAAAGATCTATAAGGCATACGGCGATCAGAGTATTGAAAAAGTACGGTCTGATCCTTACCGTCTTGCCAAAGATATCCACGGCATTGGATTTAAAAGTGCTGATCAAATTGCAAAAGATCTGGGGATTCCTACGGAAGCAGGAGTGCGGATCGATGCAGGTATTCAGCATGCGCTCTGGGATCTTTCTAACCAAGGTCATACATGCTTTCCAGAACAAGAACTACTGACTGTATGTGCAGATATGCTAACGGTGAGCGCAGAGCTGGTGCAGGGTAGGATTGATGCTCTTTTCAGAGAAGAGCAGATTTTTCGAGAGGATGGTTTTGTCTGGGTAAAGCCACTTTATCTGGCTGAGCTAGGAATCGCAAGGGAGCTGCGTAGAATCCATGATCATACTTCTACGCTGCGAGCTATTCAGGTAGACAAAGCTCTAGGATGGGTAGAAGAAAAATTGCAGCTTAAACTGGCACCTGCACAAAAAGAAGCCGTCTCCGCATGCATGCAAGAGAAAATACACATTATCACCGGCGGTCCTGGAACGGGCAAAAGCACGATTACAAGAGCCATCCTTACGATCACAGAAAAGCTCACGACGAATATTATTCTAGCAGCACCGACAGGTAGAGCTGCTAAGCGCATACTAGAGATTACGAAGAAAAAGGCCTCGACCATCCACAGTCTTTTAGAGATGGATTTCAAGCAGGGAGGTTTTAAAAGAAATAAAGAAAACCCCCTAGACTGTGACCTGATTGTGATTGATGAAGCGAGCATGATTGATACTCTTTTGATGTACCACCTCTTAAAAGCAATCCCTACAAAAGCGCGTGTGATTTTTATTGGAGACATCGACCAGCTCCCCTCTGTAGGCCCTGGGAATGTCCTAAAAGACATGCTCCAATCGGAAAAAATCAGCCTTACGATGTTAACGCAGATCTTCCGTCAAGGAGCTAGCTCTCGTATTGTTCTGAATGCGCATAAAATCAACCAGGGAGAATTTCCTGATATTTCGTACCAGCCCCGGAGTGATTTTGATTTCATTGAAAAAGAAACACCGGAAGAGATTTTGACGACAATTCTCGATCTTGTCTCTTTTAAGCTTTCTAAAAGTCACAGATTTCATCGGTTTGAAGATATCCAAGTCCTAGCCCCCATGAAAAGAGGGATTATCGGCATAGAGAATCTCAATATTGTTCTGCAAAAAGAACTCAATCCAAGCCCCACTCCCCTCTCGCGTATGGGAAGAACATTCCATGTAGGTGATAAGGTGATGCAGATCCGTAACAACTACCAAAAGCTCATCTTCAATGGGGATGTTGGAAGAATCACTGCCATCGATCTGATTGAGCAAACACTAACGGTTGCCTTTGATGAAAAACTCATTAGCTATGAGTTTTCAGAAATGGATGAACTCATGCTTGCTTATGCTGTTTCTATCCACAAATACCAAGGGAGCGAATGCCCTTGCATCATCATCCCTGTACACACAACACACTTCAAGATGCTCCACCGCAATCTTCTCTATACAGGCCTTACCCGTGGAAAAAAGCTGGTCATCCTCATCGGCACAAAAAAAGCTCTGATGCTGGCAATCAAAAATGATGAAGTGCTTAAGCGTTATACAGGCTTAAAGAAGACGATTACAAACTTTATGCCAGCTTAAAGCGCTTTAATCCTTTTATAGATTCCTGTAATACAAACACCCAAATATGCCAAATGGGTGTTTGCATTACATAACTTATAATTTAACCTACTATATATGAGATATTTATATCCTGAATGTTATCATTTTTATGACATCCATACAAACAAGCTACTTTTCAACCGCATATCCAATTGCCTCTTGCTGAATGGTACATTAAATACATAATTTATATGCTTTAAGCTGATTTTCGGTGCATATAATATACCCAAGATAGTACATTAAAGTCAGAAAATGAATGTAATTGCATGTTAATCTGCGCATATAATGTACTGGGATTCTATGAAACAAAATAATTTAGCAGGTATTGGAAAGCTTTCAAGACGGCGCCTATCTGAGGTTCTTGGCAAGGCTAAAGGAGGGTGCATTACTTCTAAGAACGTAGCGGAATTTCTCAATGTTTCCACCTCTCAGGCTCGCGCATTTCTATCTAACTGGTCTGCAAATGGGTGGTTATATCGAGTGCGGCAAGGCGTCTATGCATCTATTGATATCGCTGCCACCTCTTCCGATCAGTCTTTAATAGACCCTTGGATTGTTGCGAACGAACTATTTACGCCATGCTACATTGGAGGGTGGTCTGCAGCTGGGTATTGGGGGCTTACTGAGCAAATCTTCGAATCAATATTGATCATTACATCAAAACATATCAATAGAAAAAAACAAACAGCCGGCTGTTTAACTTTTATGGTCAAGAAACTTAAGACCGAAAAAATGTTTGGTCTTAAGACTGTATGGAAAGAGCAGCTCAAAGTACAGGTATCTGACCCTCATAAAACTATCATAGATATGTTCGATACTCCCTCCATCGGAGGTGGAATGCGTTCAGTGATAGATTTTTTTAAACAATACCTTTCCTCCTCCCACTTTAATGCCGATACTCTTCTTGAATATGCCTCTAAAATGGATAACAGAACTATTTTTAAACGGTTAGGTTTTGTGTTATCTAAAATCAAGCCTGATACAACTGCACTAATTGAGCATTGCAAACAGAATATAAGCCAGGGAAACTCTCAGCTGGATCCAAACTTAAAGGGGCGCCGCCTGATAAAAAATGGGGACTCTGGATCCCTGAAAATTTTGAAAAACAAATGAATTGGACTGAACATGATTGATAAATTTGAAGTGCTTCAATTAGCCAACAAACTGGGATTGCAAAATTCCACCATTGAAAAAGACTATATTTTGGGATGGATATTAATGGGCATCCAACACAACACCAAGACTAGCAACTCATGGATTTTTAAGGGCGGTACATGCCTTAAAAAATGCTTTTTCGATAACTATCGCTTTTCGGAAGACTTGGATTTTACACTGGTAGACGCTGCACAGATGGATGATTTTTTTCTCATGAATATTTTAAAAGAACTCGCCGAATGGGTCTATGAAGAAGCAGGGATTGAAATTCCCCCAAAAAGCCTCTCTGTAGAATTTCATACAAACTTGCAAGGTTCTCTTTCAGCTCAAGCCAAATTTTCTTATCTTGGGCCCTTAAAACAAAAGCAGAGAAGCAATCTTCCTACCATCAAATTTGATCTTACCCCCCATGAAAAAGTCGTGCTAATTCCAGAGAAGAGGGAAATTTTTCACCACTATTCAGATAAACCCCTAACTGCTCCAAAGGCCTTTTGTTATGGTTATGAGGAAATCTTTGCTGAAAAGTTGCGCGCTCTAGCAGAAAGAGCTAGGCCGCGTGATCTCTATGATATCATTCATCTTTATCAAGAACGTCAAAGGCTTGGAGAAAAAACCAAATTTTTTGAAGCACTCAAACAGAAATGTGCTTTTAAAAAAATGCCTTTGCCCAGCCTTGAATCAATCGAAAGACATCCTCAAAGGGCTATTCTCTCTTCTGAATGGGAAAACATGCTCCGTCATCAACTCCCAATGTTAAAACCTTTTGAGATCTTTTGGGAGCAGCTTCCTCATATTTTTCAATGGCTTTATGAAGACTATCCCAAGAAGAAGTAAGATCCTTGCATGAGCTATTTGATCAATCCCATACCTAAGGGGTTGTAAAACAATAAAATGAACGATTTGACCAGCGTAAAATCGTTCATTTTATTGTTTTACAACCCCTAAATGCACGAGCTTCTCCATTTCAGAGTCGATGAGCGTATCTTCAATCTTTTGGAAAAGATGGGCGGGCTCAGAGAGAAGATGCCCTGCTGGGAGTGAAGGAAGGTGGTCCCAGCGCTGCTTGGCAAGAGCGGGAGAAAGATTAAGGAAGAACCAGATTTTTTCAGCTGTTTGGGGAATGATGGGAAAAGAGACGAGGGCAAGGAGTTGGACAGCGAGAAGGCAGAGATGGAGGGTTGTGTCTGTATCTGCTCTGGTTGATTCTTGCTTAAAGCTATGCCAGGGTTTTTTTGCATCGAAATAAGTGTTAGCCTCTGCTGCTAGTTCCATGATGAGCTGAGAGGCTTTTCTAAGCTGGAAAGATTGGTAAGCAGCTTTGATGGCAGAGTTGAGTTCTTTGGTTTTATCTAAGAAAGCTTGGTCGATCGGTTGGAGAGCATGCTCAGGGGGAACCTTGCCTTCATATTTGTTTTTTACAAAGACAAGTGTGCGGTTTACAAAGTTGCCGTATTTACCGAGTAGATCACCATTGCAGCGCTTGGCAAAATCTTTCCAGGTAAACTCAGAGTCATGATTTTCAGGAGCATTGGCAGCAATCGTATAGCGGATTTGATCAGATGTGAAGTTCTGAAAGAAAGAGGGAAGGTCGATAAACCACCCATCAGACTTGCTAAACTGTCTGCCCTCGAGAAGGTAGAACTCATTGGCAGGAAGCTCGTCTACGAGTTTATAGGGTTGGTTTTGCCCCATGGTCATGGCAGGAAAAAAGGCAGCATGGAAGGGGATGTTATCTTTGCCAACAAACTGGACAAGGGAGGTTTTGTCATCACACCAATATTTTTTCCAAAGGTCAGGATCTCCTTGGGAGGCAGCCCACTCTTTTGCGATCGAGATATACCCAATCGGAGCATCGAACCAGACGTACAAGACTTTCCCTTCTGTGTTGGGCAGTGGGATAGGAACGCCCCATGAGCCATCGCGGGTGATTGCTCTCGGACGGAGGTCATCGACGTAATTTTGAATAAATTTTAAGACGTTATTTTTCCAATCTTTTTTCGAGAGCCAAGTGGAGAGTTTATCTTTAAAAAGATCGAGCTTTAGAAACCAGTGCTTGGTGGGTTTTAAAACAAGAGGTGCATCGGTGAGTTTGGAGACAGGGTTGATGAGATCGATCGCCTCAAAGCTTGCGCCACACTTGCCACACTCATCTCCCCTAGCTGCTTCATACTTACATTTAGGGCAGGTACCTTTCACATAGCGGTCTGCAAGAAACTTATTTTCTGAGGGGAAAAGAGTTGGCTCGTCTCTTTTTCTTCTATGTAGCCATTCTCTAGAAGGTCTAAGAAAAATTGCTGAGTAAATTCTGCGTGGTAGGGGTTTGTAGTTCTGGAAAAACAATCGAATGAAAAATCTAGCTTTTCAAAGAGCTCTTTGTTGATAGCATGGTAGAGATCAACATGCTCCTGAGGTGTTCTGCCGGCTTGTTCGGCAGAGATGGTGATTGCAAAACCATACTCATCTGAGCCACAGAGGTAGAGGACATCTGTGCCCAAAAGACGCTCAAAACGCGCATAGCAGTCCGCTGGAAGGTAGGCTCCTGCTATGTGCCCAAAATGGAGAGGGCCGTTTGCGTAGGGCAGCGCAGATGTAATGAGTACTTTACGTTCCATAGATCACTCGTCGATTTTTTCGAGAGCCTCTAATTCTTCTAAACGGTAGTGATTGGGATTTTTAGCTACGTCTTTGAGCATAGTATCCAAATCAAATTCGTGGCCTGCTCTGATGAGGTGATGAGCAACGCTGATGAGGTAATTGGCAAGCTCAAAGTTGTTCTTGAAATGCTTTTTAAGCTGCTCATTTGTCAATGTGTCTTTTTGCATATTATGTTCTCCTAATTTTGTGCTCTTCTGCGATGATAATGCTACGCAAAACGTCGTAGGCTACAATTAAATTATCATTCACGATGTGGTAATCATAGTGCGTAACCATCTTCAATTCTTCTTCGGCCCAGGCGAGCCTCTTCTCAATGGTCTCTTCAGTCTCTGTCTTTCTTTTTTCTAGTCTCTCTCTGAGTTCGCTTAATGTGGGTGGAGAGATAAAGATAAATGTGCCTTCTACTTTATTCTTGAGCTGCATAGCTCCTTGTGTGTCAATAACAAGGATCATATGAGATCCTTTTTTCCTTTCGGCATCGACAGCTTCTTTCAAAGTGCCGTAGAAGTGTCCAAAAACCTCTGCATATTCTAAAAAGGCTCCCTGCTTGATCTTTAGCTGAAACTCTTCTTTCGATAGAAAAGTGTAGTGTAAGCCATTCATCTCCCCAGGGCGTGGCTGCCTTGTCGTGCAAGAGATACTCTCTTTTACGCAGTTAAATTCTTCACATAACATATGGACAAGCGTTGTCTTCCCTGTCCCTGCAGGCGCGCTGATGACAAACAATAACCCTTCTGATAAATTTCCAATAAGCCTTGTCATTCGATGTTTTGTACCTGCTCTTGCATTTTATTCAGACAACTTTTCATTTTGATGGCAAGTTTGGTGATCTCTGTATCTTCCATCTTAGCCATTAATGTGTTTGCTTCTTTCCTATTTCTTGCATGAGGATATCTAACGTTCTTCCGATGTTTGTTTCCCCTTCCTCTATTAACTCTTCTACTTGCCCAATGTGAGAGTAAAGACGCACGATCTCTTCATGGACATCGATCTTCTTGATGTAACTGAGTGTCTCTTTTAGGATTTTATCTTCATCCTGCACTCCTGAAAAAGTCGCTAATTTCTCTTTGAGCCTGGCTGTGTATCTCTCTGCGTACGCAGGAATTTTTGCTTCTATCTCTTTGAGATGCGAAGTAATACCCTTTAGCTGTATTTGAAAATCTCTGAGAAGGTTTTCACCTTCTTTTTTCGCATTCCGATAAATTTTTTTAGAGCTTCTAAAAGAAGGGGCTTTATCTCTTCTTCTAAGAGGGAATCTGGCAAGGATTGTTCTTCTTGCTCCCTTCCCACGAGAAAACTTAAGCTGACTTCTTTTTTCGAATCAAAACCCAGCTCAAGGGCGATTTTATCCCATTTGACCTTTAAAGGTTTAAAGGAATCGATTTTAGGCAAAAAATCCTCTTCCTTATCACATGTCACGCGGAGAGTCACTTGCCCTCTATGAATTTCTTGTGATAACAGCTTACGCGCTTGGAGATCAAATGAGAGCATATTTCTTGGCAGCGAGATAGCCATCTCAAGGGTCTTGCGATTCACAGAATGAAGCTCTACCCGGAGAGCTCCTTTTTTCGCTGAGCCAAAAGCGGTCATGCTGCGGATCATGCCAGCTCCGTTTTTTCTTGATTTCTCTAAGAGCTGCCTCAAAAGGCTTTCTAAACTTATCTTCAACTCTGTCGATGTATAAAACTCCATTAATATGGTCATTTTCGTGCATAACAGCTCTTGCATTGTGCCACTCTAACTCCTGGGTAAAGCGCTTCCCTTCTAAGTCAGTTGCCTCGATTTTAATGCGAAAAGGCCTTTCAACAGGCATTCTAAGTTTAGGAATCGATAAACATCCCTCCTCTTCTACCCACTTCTCACCAGAATATTCTAAAATTTTTGGATTGATGTAGACAAAAGGCTCTGTGACATCCCACTTTCCGTCCTCATGATGGATGTAGTGCCGCATAACAAAAAGAGCGAGAGGTCTTCCTACCTGCTGCGCTGCAAGCCCAATGCCATTTTTGTCATCAAATGTCTCGATCATGTCAGCCGCGAGCTTCCGTATATCATCTGTGATCTCATCCACCCTCTCCCCTTTTTTACGCAAAACAGGATGGCCGTAATAGCAGATTGGGAGTTTCACGGTTCAATCTCCTCAATGCTACTGGAGATAGGGTTTATGTGGCCCTTACCTATAGAACTCGACCAAATTGACAAAAGGACACATGACACCATAAAAATCACAATCATCCAACCAGTTACCTTTTTCAGAACATCAGCTGTCGATGTTCCAAAAATTGACTCACCTGGATCTCCTCCAAAAGAGGCTCCAAGACCTAAACTCTTGCTTTCTTGGATTAAAATCACACAGCACAAAATGGCTGAGAAAAACATAAAGGTAAATATTGATATATAGAATAAAACACTCATTTTTGCACTCCCTTTAGGACCTCTTCCGCAATCAAGATTCTATTGCAGACCCAAAAACCGACGAACCCTTAGTTGCGGAAGAGGTCTAATATCGCAACAAATTTATCGACATCTAGCGATGCCCCGCCTACTAACACACCATGGATAACAGGCTGCTCTAATAAGGCTTTTACGGTCTCTCCTGTAACAGATCCCCCATACAACAAACAGGCCTTTTTCGCTGCTAGAGGCCCCCACTTTCGGGTTAAAAAATCAAGACAGACCTGGTGCGCTTCTAAAGCGACCTGTGGCCCTGCCGCTTTCCCAGTCCCAATAGCCCATACAGGCTCGTAAGCTAGTATGATCTCAAAGGGGGAATATCTTGTAAACATCCTTCTAGTTGTTCGTGAAGAATTTTTGTGGTTTTTCCACCTCTTTTCTTGCTCTGTTTCTCCTACGCAAAGGATAGGTTTGAGGCCAACGGCTAAAGCTTTTTTTAACTTTTGATGGATCTGTTCATTTTTTCTTGAAATAGCATTCTTCTTTCAGAATGCCCGAGAATTACAAACTGAGCGCCCGCCTCTTTAAGCATAACACCTGAGATCTCACCAGTGAAGGGACCCGGGTCTTGCGCGCTCATCGTCTGAGCCCCGATTTTCAATTTTGATCCTTTGGCAGCTGCCGCTGCAGTTTCTATGGATGTGAAAGGAGGAGCAAGCCACACATCGGAAGTCACCCCTGGTAGCAGCGGAATCAGACGCTTAATAAAATCTTTTGTCTCAGCAATTGTTTTATGCATTTTCCAATTGCCTACAATTTTCTTTGTCATGAGACCTCTTTCCGGAAATGGTATAAATGATTTACTCTACCATCTTTGAAGACTAAAAGCAATAAAGGCCTAATGGATCAAATTTTAACGGTTTCTGAGTTAACCACAGCAATCAAAAAACAATTAGAGTCACGTTTCCCATCTATTTCTGTGCAGGGCGAGATCTCGAATTTTAAAGAACAAGCCTCAGGACATCTCTATTTTACACTGAAAGATGCAACCTCTCAGATCTCTGCCGTCCTCTTTCGGGGTAATACAAGGGGACTTACCAGGCTTCCTAAAGCAGGCGATCAGGTGATTGTCAAAGGAGAAATCAATGTCTACCCCCCTAAGGGAAACTACCAAATCATTATTCGAGAACTCCAGTATGCTGGCGTGGGAGAGCTCCTTTTAAAGCTCCATGAGCTCAAAACTAAATTAGAAGCAAAAGGATGGTTTGATAAAAGCCGCAAAAAAACCCTTCCCCATATGCCTAAAACAATCGGAGTTGTGACAAGCGCAACAGGCGCAGTGATTCAGGATATCTTGCATATCCTCAACAGGAGATTTTCCTCTGTTCACATCATATTGAGCCCTGTAAAAGTCCAGGGAGAGGGAGCTGCTACAGAGATTGCTAAAGCCATTGAGCAATTCAACAAATATCATCTAGCAGATGTTTTAATTGTTGGAAGAGGGGAGGCAGCCTAGAGGATCTTTTTGCGTTCAATGAGGAAATCGTTGCATCTGCTATTTTCCACTCAAAAATTCCCATTATTTCAGCTGTCGGTCACGAGACAGATTTCTCAATTGCTGATTATGTCGCCGACGTCAGAGCCCCCACACCATCTGCAGCAGCTGAAATTGTCATTGCAGAAAAAAAACATCACCTCGATTACCTTGCCCAAACAGGTAAGCGGATGGCGCAGACTGCCCTGCACCTGATCCAAGGGCATAGGCATAAGTTAAATGGGATTGCAAGGCAACCCCTCTTCTTCTCCCTATGCTATTTTAGGAACGATCTCTCAAAAGATCGACGATCTTAGCGCGCAGATAACTTTGTGCGTAAAGCAAAAAATTGAATCCAAGAAAGTCCGCTTTTCTTCTCTTTCAAAACAAGTGCTTACATTTAAACCAACCCATCATATTGCAATTTTGAAAGAAAAATTAAGGAGTCTTTCTGCTCATCTGAAAGCAATCGATCCAAGAACTCTTCTGACACAAGGTTATTGCATTCTCTTCCACGAAAAAAATGATTCCGTTATTCTCTCTTGTAAAGAACTAAAAGAAGAAGATACGATCCATATCCGACTCCATGATGGAAACATCAAAACTATAGTCAAGGAAGTTTATGATCTTTGAAGAAAGCTACGCTCGCCTAGAAGAAATACTCGAGAAAATGAACTCAGGAAAAGTATCCCTTGATGAATCCTTGAAACTGTATGAAGAAGCAGACAAATTGATTGCTTCGTGCAATAAACGTCTCAATGAAGCTGAGAAAAAGATCGAAATGCTGCTCAAAACGAGATCGGGTGATCTTGTGCTCGATGATGCAGGAGAACCTATTTTAGAAGAATTCAATCCCTCCCAAAGGCTCTTTATGATTTTAGATCTTTTGGAAGATCCATCACAGCTCAAAAACTTATCGATAGATGAGCTAAAGCACCTAGCAGATGAGATCCGTCAGAAAATCATCGACGTGATGTCTGTCAACGGCGGACACCTTGCTTCTAACCTCGGATCCGTAGAGTTAACCCTAGCGCTTCACTATGTGTTTTCTTCTCCTGACGATAAATTTATCTTCGATGTCAGCCATCAAACATATGCCCATAAAATTCTCACAGGAAGAAAGAAAGACTTTCATACGATCAGGCAGTTCAAAGGCCTATGCGGTTTTGCGCATCCCAAAGAATCTCCCCATGACCATTTTTATGCAGGCCACGCAGGGACTGCGCTTTCACTAGCCTTAGGCGTTGCCAAAAACAGGGAACTCACCAAGCGGAAAGAATTTGTCATTCCTGTGTTAGGAGATGCGAGTTTAACCTGTGGCCTTACATTGGAAGCGCTCAATAATATCCCAAAAGATTTAAGAAGATTCATCATCGTGCTCAATGACAACAAGATGTCTATCTCTAACAATGTAGGAGCCATTACCAATATTTTAAGCCGATTGATTAACAACCCGACAGCAAATAAGCTTTACCAAGATATTGAAAACCTCATTGCAAAAATTCCAGGCAACGGAAAGACTCTTGCTCATAAAATCCGTGAATCGGTGAAAAATCTCGTAAGCACAGCGCCATTCTTTGAGCAATTTGGGCTCTCTTATATAGGGCCTGTCGATGGACATAACCTCGAAGGACTTATCCAAGTTTTTGAAGCGCTCAAGGAAAGTAATCAACCCGTTCTTCTTCACCTTCTGACTGTTAAAGGAAAGGGAATGGATATTGCAGCAGCCAATCCCATCAAATGGCACGGCTGTAAACCTTTTGATAAAGCCACTGAAACCTTTCATGCCTCCCCTTCCAAGCTCTCTTTCCCACAAATTTTTGGACAGCATATCTTAAAAATGGCAGAAAACGATCCAAGCCTCGTGGCAATCACACCTGCCATGCCAGCTGGATCTTGCCTAGAGGCCTTCATGGAAAAATTTCCTGAACGCTGCCTCGATGTCGGGATTGCTGAAGGACATGCGGTGACATTTGCAGGAGGACTTGCGTATGGCAGAAAAATGAAAGTTGTTTCCTCCATCTACGCAACCTTTCTCCATAGAGCACTTGATAATCTTTTCCACGATGTTTGCCTCCAAGAACTCCCAGTTGTTTTTGCAATCGACAGAGCCGGCATATCAGGGCCTGATGGCTCTACTCACCACGGTATTTACGATATCTCTTTCCTGCATGCTATGCCAAACATGATCATTTGCCAACCTAGAAACGGCCTTGTGCTAAGAGAGCTCATGGAAAGCGCTTTCCTATGGGGAAGACCGACAGCAATACGCTATCCCAATATGGCAACAGACGACCCACAGCTCCCTCTTAAAACAAGAGAACTCGGAACAGCTGAACTCCTCGCACAAGGAAAAGAGATCGTGATTATTGCTTTAGGACATATGTGCCAAGTCGCTCTCCAGGTGAAAGATCTTCTCCAGCTTGAAGGCCTCTCCATCACTGTTGTTGATCCTGTCTTTGTAAAACCCCTCGACACTGACTTTTTCTGCCAGATTCTTCTTAGCCATCAATTTGTCGTCACCTTAGAAGAGCACTCCCTTTCAGGCGGTCTTGGGATGATTTTTAACTCCTTCATGTTGAGAAATGGCTTCAACCACATCCCTGTTCTTAACTTGGGCATCCCCGACATGTTTGTAGAACAAGGCAGCCACAAAGAACTCTCTAAAGAGATCGGACTAGATGCTGAAAGTGTCGCTAAACAAATTCTCAAACATTCTGAGATGGGGACTCTACCAACAGGACTCAGATGATTATTTTCATTTATGCGGGCGCTCACGTCCACCATTCCAAAGAACTAGCAAAAAGCGTTAAAGAGTTTTTGGTTCAACACAAAGTCACGGTAGTCGTAGAAGATAAAGAAGCTAAAGAGATTGGCGCAGCTCCCCTTTCTAGCATCGATCCAAAAGAGATCGACTTCATTCTTTCCTTAGGTGGAGATGGGACTATTTTAGGCCTTATCCACCACTACAGCCATCTCAATACCCCTATTTTAGGGATTAATCTAGGACACCTTGGCTTTATGGCAGATGTACCGCTTGACGATGTTTATCCTAGCTTGCAAGACCTCCTCAACGGCAATTACAATGTTGAGGAAAGGCTCATTCTCCAGGGAGAATCTTCTGATGGAGAAAAATATTTTGCCGTGAATGATTTTGTGATCCACCGCTCAAAAAACCCCAATCTCATTGAAATCGGCATCCACGTCGATGGACTGTACCTAAATACCTTCGAAGCAGATGGAATGATCATTGCAACCCCCAATGGCTCAACAGCATACTCCCTTGCAGCTGGAGGCCCTATCTTAAGCCCTACGCTCGAAGCCGTTGTGATCACACCCATTTGCCCCCATACTATTTCTAATCGCCCCATTGTTTTGACATCAGGACAAAAAATTCAGCTTCAGTATTTGAGTAGTTATAAGTCAGTAGAGGTCTCTGCTGACGGGCTATCTCACCACACCCTGCAAACAGGTGCCGTATTCAATATCTCTTGCAGCCCCAAGAAATTTCGCCTAGTGAATCTATTTAGACGAGATTATTTCTCAACCTTACGCACCAAGCTCAGTTGGTCTGGAAAGTTGAGATAATTCGTAATAGACATTCTTTAAAACTCTCTTTGAGACCGTTTCCTAAATCGCGTTGTTGTTCTTTTATATGTTTCTGAAGTGGACCAAAAGTGAGATAGCTACAATACGCCGCTTCTATTTCTGCGCTAGTGCTGCCACGGTCTAACGAATCAATAATTTCCTCAGCCAGATCCCAACTCCTTCTCTTTATTATGTCATTTATTACGTCAATAGATGCATTGTAAGGATGCAGATTAGAACTGTTTAAATCACTAATCAAAAATGCTAGAGGCCTTACTCTTATAAAACGTTTTTCCCAATTTTCATTATATCGAAGAATCATCTTATAAAAAACAAAGACACAGAGTGAGAGCGCACCCAAAATAAAAACATTACGAAATGTAAAGAGGGAGGCGCTAAAGGAGATATGTTTTCGAAAAATTGGGACTAGCGATTTTGGCAAACCCAAAGAAAGCAGGGAGGGCCTAAAACTTAAAAGATCGCTTCTAATTGGATGTTCCGTTCTCATATAGATACCAATATTTTACAGATATGTTGATTTTCTTTAAAGAGGTGTTTACAAAACTCCAGTTCAGTCATTACAAACAGAAAAACAATAACACATTGAATATCAAAACCTTAAAAAACGTTTAATTTTTAAGCGACCTCTTTCACATTTAGATTAAAAAGCTTCGGCCAAAATCTAAAAAAAGAGATCCTGGAGAAACCTCAGATCAGAAAAAAACAGATAGGGCAGCTTCGGATGTGAACGTAAATGCAAAAAAGGCCGAACTCTCACAATTATATCATAACTTCTTATATTTCAACTACATATAGGATTAAAAACAATTTACAGATAATTAAGGATTTGTTAAGATTATATCTATAAATAAAAAGAAGGTTTTATGGATAATATAAATAATAACACTCCAATTCAACCAAACGAACGCACTCCATGGGAAAGATTCACAGAAGGAGCAAAAAAAACGCATGCAACGATAGCTTCTGCAGCAAGAAAAGCGCTCTCCTTTTTTCAAAAAGGCCTTGTTGGAAAAGCTATCAAAAAGGCAGTAGCACCTTCCATAACAGAAGCCGCAGTCAGCCAGACAGCAGCCATACTTGCAGCATCACATGCTAGAAGTCTTGGTTTGGCTGCAGGCAGCCTTGCACTCGGACCTGCATTCGTACTATCAACCGTAGCTGTGTCAGCAGCTTCCCTTGCAGCAGCCAATCCCACATCTGCAGCTAAGCTATTTCAACACTTTAGAGAATTATCTGGACTCAAAGGGATTGCAACGGTTTTAGGATTATTTGCATTGATAGCTCTATACTTCCACTACGCAAAAGATCTAGAAGAAATAGGACAAAATTTAGGAGCTGCTCTTTTTGAAAAACTAGGGTCTCTGATCGCTTCAATTATTACTGGATACCAAGTCGCAAGACTCTCTTCAGGACTTTCCTTCCAAGAATACCTTCAAAGAAAGCTCCAACAAGCAGGAGCTGTAACAGTTTTTAACGCTGCATTTAAACCCAATCCTTGGGTAAAAATCCCTGGAATCTAGCAGTAGAAATTTTTGCTTATAATGCCGCTCCTATTAGAGACTTCATGAAAATAGTTCATAAGTGCATCACTACAAGGCAAGGGGACCTTGCCACCAAAATTAAAAACTATATTTCAGCTTTACAAGAAGCTGAACTTAAGGTCGCTAGAGCACAAAGAGAAGCCGCTAGAGCAAGAGGAGAAACGAATCTTACGCCACATGACACGCGTATTCGTAAATTAGAAAATCAGCCTACCGCAACGAAAGCTGTTTTAAAAAACTTGGACAAGCTTATCCGCTCAGGCTTTAAGTCATTTCTTAAGTACCAGGAAATGTTAACATCATCAGACACTATCGCAGCAGCACAAGAAGAATTTATAGAAACTTATAGGAGAGCAAAACTGTTTGAAAACGCTGAGAGAACAGGAGGCATTGAATCAACAGATGAATATAGACAAGCATTACAAGCTAATCCTGAGATTGCACAAAACCCAAACGGATTTAAAAATGAGTGCTTAGCAAGACACACATCTGAACAAACTCGAGTAAAAAATAATTTTGCAAGAGCTTTGGGCAATGCTGTTAGGAAAAAACTAAATATTGGCAGCCGCCTACTAAATCAGGTCGCAGGTTCACGCCTTAGCAACCTAGTCCTACCCCATTTGGACACCCTTCCAGAGATTAACGAACTTGAATATATTTTAACTGGATGTCGCTTAACCAATCCTGTAGATGCATCTATCTCAAGAGAATTAATATCTATTCATTTGCAGCATTTCTTAGCTATTAGTGCAGCGCCTATTGTCTCAGAGGCAGCAGTTGCTGTAGCTCGAGAAGTCACGAGACAAGCCCCCACTGAAGCAGAACCCCTAGATAGAAACACTGACTTAGAACTCATCGAAGGGCTGCTAAAGCTTACTTTGAACCACTACAGTCGAAGCCTCCCAAATTCAACTATCATTGGGATGGTGGATAAGGCCCTACCCTTTATCTTTACATCTTTAAGAGAAGGCATCAAATCCGCTATCTCTGAATGGTATACCCGGAATCAAGAACCTGTGATAGTAGAACATGAAGAGATCGAAGATGATGATTTCTTTGATGCTGTTGAACAACTAGAGCCAACGAATCCTGAAATACCAGAAGATGATGGTGTAGGCGCCGAAGAAATCGATGCTGGTTGGGTAGAGATCTTAACCAATGAAGAAGACGATGATTTCTTTGATGCTGTTGAACAACTAGAGCCAACGAATCCTGAAATACCAGAAGATGACGGCGTAGGCGCCGAAGAAATCGATGCTGGTTGGGTAGAAATCTTAACCAATAAAGAAGATGATGATATAGCTTTCCCAAGTCAAGAGGAGATCGACGAGGCTGCACCTGCTCAACCAGCAGAGCCCTCTGAAGAAGACGATGGTCTAGGAAGGTCTTTACCTATAGAAGCTCTAGATGATATAGATTTCCTGACTCAAGAGGAGATTGATGAGGCTGTACGAGCTACACCTGCTCAACCAGCAAATTCCTCGAAAGCTGGCAAACTTTTTCGCAAATTTTTTAAAAATTAAAAACCCTCCTTACGCAAAAAAAATGACTCATGGAGTGTTTCAAATTAGGCATTTATACGACAAAGTCAACTACAATAACCTCGTATTTTCAGCTGCGTGAAAGCTGCTCCAATTCAACGATCGTAACTTGGGTTGTATTTGCTTAATAATACGCAACTTACGATCGTTAAATTGCAGTACTTTGACGCGCTTAAATGCAAGGTTATTTTGGATAAATGGTATAAGTCACTCTATTCCAACAGAATATGTATTATAAAAAAATAATTTACATATAATTAAGAATGTGTTAAGATTGTATTATAAACAAAAAGAAGGTTTTATGGATAATATAAATAATAACGTTCCAATTCAACCAAACGAACGCACTAGATGGGAAAGATTTACAGAAGGAGCAAAAAAACGCGCGCAAAGGCAGCTTCTGCAGCAAGAAAAGCGCTAGCTTTTTTTAAAGAAGGCCTTATTGGAAAAGCCATCACAAAGACAACAAAACTTTCCGTAGCAGAAGTCGCTGCCAGTCAGGCAGCAGCCATTCTTGCAGCATTACCCGCTAGAAGCCTTGGTGCGGCTGTAGGTGCCAGCGCACTCGGACCTGTATCCGTACTATCAACCGCAGCTGCATCAGCAGCTTTCATTGCGGCCGCTAATCCCACATCTACAGCTAAGCTATTTCAACGTTTCAGAGAATTATCTGGGCTCAAAGGGATTATAATGATTTTAGGATTATCTGCATTGATAGCTCTATACTTCCAACACGCAAAAGATCTAGAAGAAATAGGACAAAATTTAGGAGGCGCTCTTTTTGAAAAACTAGGGTCTCTGATTGCTTCAATTATTGCTGGATACCAAGTATCTAGACTCTCTTCAGGACTTTCTTTCCAAGAATACCTCCAAAGAAACCTCCAACAAGTAGGGGCTGTAACAGTTTTTGACGCTGCATTTAAACCCAACCCTTGGGTAAAAATGCCCTGGGACCTAACAGTAGGAATAATCGCTTATAATGCCGCCCCTATTAGAGACCTTATAAAAACAGTTCACAGAATGATGACTACAAGCGAAGCGGACCTTGCCCTCAAAATTAAAAACTATTTTAACGCTTTACAAGCAGCTGAACTGCAAGCCGCTATTGAAGAAAGGAACGCCGCTAGTGCAAGAGGGGAAAGGAATCTAACACGATATGAAGCGCGTATTTCTGAATTAACAAATCAGTCTACTGTAATGCAAACTCTTTATACAAACATGCATGAATTTATACGCTTAGGCTTTCAGTCATTTGTCGATTACCAAAAAATGTTAACAGAATCAGACGCTATTGGAGCAGCACAAGCAGAATTTATAGAAATCTATAGAAGAGCAAAATTGTTTGAAAACGCTGTGAGAACAGGAGGCATTCAATCAACAGATGAATATAGACAAGCAGTACAAGCTAATCCTGAAATTGCACAAAACCCGAGCATATTCAAGGATGAGTGTTTAGCAAGATATACGTCTGAACAAAATCGAGTAAAAAATAATCTTGTAATAGCTTTGGACAATGCTGCTCGTCAAAAACTAACGTTTAGTAACCGCATATTAAAATGGTCGGCAGGTTCACATATTGAAGACATAACTTCGTTTCATATAGGCACCCTTCCAGAGGTTAACGAACTTGAAACCCTTCTAATTGGATTTCCTTTAACCGATCCTGGAAACGCATATGCCGCAAAAGCATTAGCATCTATTCATATGCAGCTTTTCTTAAGTATGAACACAGGATCTATTGTATCACATACAGGAAGAGCTTTCTTGAGAACAGTTTTTGGACAAGCTAGCGGCCAGGGAAATCGCATAGATAAAAAAACTGAATTACGATTCATCGAAGGGCTATTAAAACTTGTTTTAAACCACTATGATCGAACCCTTCCAGATTCAGCTGTCATTGGAGCGATGAGTAATACCTTACCCTTCGCCTTTACATGGTTACGAGAAGGAATGAAAGCTGCTATTTCTGAATCGCGTAGCCGAAACAGCCTCCATCATAATTGGGAAACCATTGAAGAATCAGATCATTTCTTTGATGCCGTTGAAGAACAAGAAGATGATGGTGTGGTTGTCCTTAGCCAAGTTGACATCGATGAGGCTGTCCAGGCTGCACCTGCTCAACCAGCAGAGCCTTCAGAACAAACCACCAGTCAAGCACCAGTTCAAGAGGTAGAATCAACGATTCTTCAAATAGATGGAGAAGAAGAAGACCATTTCTTTGATGTTGTTCAAGACCCAGTAGCAACAGTTATTGAAATGCCAGAAGATAATGGTATTACTGTTCTTAGCCAAGATGAGATCAACGCTGCCCGGGCTGAATCTGCTCAACAAGTAAGTCCTTGGAAAATTGTGAGGCTCTTTCGCAAACTAATTAAATAGTATTGGGGAAGTAAAAAAAAGACCTGGCGGCGACCTACTCTACCATACTCTTGTGTACAGTACCATCGGCGAGGAAGGACTTAACTTCTGAGTTCGGGATGGGATCAGGTATTTCCCCTTCTCTATGACCACCAGGCAAATTTGTCTGAATAAGAGAACCACTGAAATAAAAAGGCGCCTGAGGACTTTCCCTCACATTTACGCTTTGTCTACATTGACCTAATCCTTAAATTAAGGACTAGGCCAATGTTTTAAGATCAAGTCAATCGACCTATTAGTATTGGTTAGCTCAACGTATTGCTACGCTTACACTCCCAACCTATCAACCCGGTCATCTTCCGGGAGTCTCATGGGATACTTTATCTTGAGGGAGGCTTGGCGTTTAGATGCTTTCAACGCTTATCCTTTCCGAACATAGCTACCCGGCTATGCACTTGGCAGTACAACCGGCACACCATTGGTTCGTCCACTTCGGTCCTCTCGTACTAGAAGCAGCTCCTCTCAAGTATCCTTCGCCCACAACAGATAGGGACCAAACTGTCTCACGACGTTTTGAACCCAACTCGCGTACCACTTTAATTGGCGAACAGCCAAACCCTTGGGACCTTCTCCAGCCCCAGGATGTGATGAGTCGACATCGAGGTGCCAAACCGCCACGTCGATATGAACTCTTGGTGGCGATAAGCCTGTTATCCCCGGAGTACCTTTTATCCGTTAAGCGACGGCGATTCCACTTTCTACCGCCGGATCACTAAGTCCTACTTTCGTACCTGCTTGTCTTGTTGGACTCGCAGTCAACCTGTCTTATATCTTTACACTCTTCTCGTGATTGCCAACCACGATGAGACAAGCTTTGAACCCCTCCGTTACTTTTTAGGAGGATACCGCCCCAGTCACAACTACCCGTCTGACATTGTCCCTCACCCGGATTCACGGGACGAGGTTAGATTTCCGACTTTTCAAGACTGGTATTTCAACGTTGACTCCAGACGCCCTAACGAGCGCCCTTCGCTGTCTCCCAGTTATTCTACACATGAAAAGTCAGAAGCCAATATCAGAGTATAGTAAAGGTTCACGGGGTCTTTCCGTCCTTGTCGCGGGTAAACAGCATCTTCACTGCTACTACAATTTCACCGAGTCTCTCGTCGAGACAGTGCCCAGATCGTTAGGCCATTCGTGCAGGTCGGAACTTACCCGACAAGGAATTTCGCTACCTTAGGACCGTTATAGTTACGGCCGCCATTCACCAGGGCTTAAATTCGAGGCTTTGCCTTGCGGCTGACATCTCCTTTGACCTTTTGGCATTGGGCAGGCTTCACACCATATACTTCCTCTTAGACGAGTTTGCATAGTGCTGTGTTTTTGTTAAACAGTCGCCTGGGCCATTTCTCTTCGACCACTTCTTGCTTCTAGACGCGAAGTCTATACGCGAGATGTAACTATCTTCTGAAGTTACGAGGATAATTTGCAGAGTTCCTTAACGAGAGTTATCTCGCGCGCCTGAGAATATTCTTCACACCCACCTGTGTCGGTTTTGGTACGGTCACCTTCGGTAAAACTAGAAACTTTTTCTTGGAAGCTTCGCGCTACACTATCGGTTC